>NZ_WEIJ01000005.1:0-371435 GCF_009183795.1 Bacillus sp. B1-WWTP-T-0.5-Post-4 | reverse complement strand
CTTCTAATTCAATTATAGGGATAGATTTAAGTGTACTACATTTACTCGCATGTTCTAAGTGTAGCAAAAAATTAATTCTTCACGATGGAATTATTACTAACAATCAAATTACAGAGGGGAAGTTAATTTGTAATTGTGGTGAAGAATACATGATTACTTCAGGAATTGTAATTGCTGGTAAATTATTTAAAGCAAATGAGCGGACGTCACTTGATGATACTATTGCGGATTATATTCATGAAACTGATAATGCTTATTTGGAAAATATGCATAGAGAAGGGGAATGGGCGAAAAAGAAACTATTACATTTAGATTTAAATAACAAATTAATACTAGATATAGGATCGGGACTCGGATTCTTTTTGAGAAATATTTGTGAAGAACTACCAGAAGATTGCCTATACATTGCAGTGGATCGAGATTTAGATAAACTTTTATTTTTAAAAGATGTATTAGCGAGAAAAAATCCTAAAAGAAACATTCTCTTTATTTGTGCTGATTTTTTGAACATCCCTATTCAAAATCAGTCTGTTGATATTGTAATTGATCACTCTGGTACGAGCAATTATAGTTTTGAGCATGAGAATTTTTTACTTCACGAATTAAATCCACTTTTTAAATCTGATTGTTATTTATTAAGTTTATTTATTTTATTTAAAAATTTCAGCTCAAATAGTCAAATTACAAATAACTTTCGAGCAAATTTTTCACTTTCAAAAGTAACGAAAGAAATCCAAAATCTACAGTTTCAATCGATTGATGAAAGTACTTCAAATTATTTGATACGAGGGGGAAAGTACGAGGATTTCTTTGTTCAAGGAGAAGAAATTTATACATATTCATTTTTCGGAAAAAGATGGGGTTAACTCCGTCATAAAAAGTCCGTTTTTATAACGGGACTATTTATGACGATTCCTATCTATACTTTTTACGATGAAAAGAAAAAGAGAATGTTAATCTAAATGTTTAGCACTCACTGGACAGTCTCTTGTCGGTGTATGTCTAGTAAGAGAAAAGATAGCCAAACCTAAAGATAATAAAACTAAAGATCCACCAACCCAGGCCATATTGGCGACATTATGTACTTGTTTTAAAGCTATACCTCCAACTGCAGAGCCGAGTGAAATTCCTATTTGTAGGGCTGAATTATTAAAACTTTGCTGTATATCTGACGTATCCGGGGCAGTTTGGATTAAATAACTTTGTTGAGGTGGTGCAAGCCCCCAACTCAATGCAGCCCAAACTATCATAACAGGAATAAATAGGATAATAGAAACTGCAGTAAACGGTAATATAAATAAGATTAGAGCAAATAGAGTAATAACTATCAAAATACTTTTTTGAGCGCCTATTTTATCTGATAATACACCGCCAAACGCACCGCCACTTACTGCAGCTATACCAAACACTAAATAAAATATGCTAATCCAATAAGGGCTTAGGTGAAACTTATTTTCTAAAAAAGGAGTAAAATAAGCATATAGAGTATAGTGTCCTGCTAACATAAACATGGTAGCTAGATGGGCAGATCCTAGTTTAAGACTACAAACGGCCTTTAATTGGATAGATAAAGGAGTTCGGTTTTCCTCTCCAGGTATTTTATCTAAAAATACTGAAATTAAGATAATAGACCCCAATGATAAAATAGCTATACATAAAAAAATAATTCTCCAGCCAAATGTGTTTGAAATTAATATGCCTAGTGGTACTCCTAGTACAAGTGAAGAACTAATACCCATATAAATTAATCCTAATGCTTTTGCTCGATAAGCGGGATTAACAATTTTAGCTGCAATTGTTAGGGAAAGTACTACAACTAAAGCAGTACTCATAGCAGTTAAAATTCTTGCTATCATCATAAAAGTAAAGTTCGGACTAAAATAAGTAAGTAGATTACCAATTAGAAAAATGTAAAGTGAAATAATATATAATTTTTTTCTTTCCACTTTACTTGTGAAAATCAATAATACAGGACCTGCTATTGCATAAGTAAAGGCGAAAATTGTAATTAATTGACCAGCAGAACTTAATGAAACATTAAAATCTTTAGCGATGTCTGGCAATATTCCTCCAACGATAAGCTCTACAAGACCTACCGCTATCGTTGCTAAAGCTAATATAAATACTTTGAAATTCATTTTTTATATTCCCTTCTCTGCATTATTTACCGTAGAACAAAAAAACTCCTGACTACAAACGCTAAAAGACGCATTTTGTAGTCAGGAGTTGTTGGTTCCTGGTAGAGACCCCCAAGCCATATTCTTGGAGTTATACATGATTCTCATATGTAATTAATCAACGTAATAGAAGATACCATATTATTTTTTAGATTTCAATAAAAAATTTGCATTTGTACATGTGATCTTATTAATCATTTTATTTTTTATCGTTGTAGGAGGCACTAATATCTTCAGTTGATGTGCACGGGGTTAACCCCATCTTTTTTCATTTCTTTGTAGTAATTTTTAAACACAGTGTATTGATATTGGGTTAACCCGAGAATTTACACTTTATGTAATACAAAGAAAAGTGGGGGAAAAGTGATGGGAAGTTTACGATTACATATAGAAAATAAAAAAAGAAACCAAGAACTAAGAAATATTTGTTTATATTCAATTGCAAAAACAGTATCACTATTCGGTAGCTCAATTTATAGTTTTGCATTAGGATTGTATGTTTTACAAATAACCGGATCTGCGTTACATTTTGCGATTACGCTCATATTAGGAACGATCCCAATGATTGTTATGAATCCATTTGCTGGTGTCATTGCTGATAAGGTTGATAAAAAGAAACTCGTCGTTTGCATGGATGTACTAAGCGGGTGCTTATTAATAACTGTTTATATATTAAGCAACTATTATGGATTAAACTTATTCATTATTTATACTACTACCTTTCTTATGACAGTATTTACAACGTTTTTTGGAATAGGATTAGAGGCCGTAAAACCGAATATGGTTACTAAAGAACGGTTAATGAGTATTAATTCTATAAGTAAAATTATCGATTCTATATCTTTAATTTTAGGGCCTATGTTAGGGGGGATTGTTTTTGCAGTCTTTGATATTAAAATTTTTATAATTATAAATGGTATTTCATTTATCCTTTCGGCTATTTCTATATTGTTTATTAACTTTAAATTGTTTGAGCAAAACATAAATGAGGAATGTTCAATTAGAGAAATTAATTTTATTGAAGATATAAAGGAGGGATACTCTTACTTATTGGAGCGGAAAAGCTTAAAAAATACTTTTAGTATTTTAATTTCTCTTAATTTCTTTTTAGGCTTTGCTGTAACCGTTCCGTTGCCATACATTATTAACACAGTTCTCAATCTTAATTCTAAGCAATTTGGTATGATTCAAGGGACTTTTCCGATAGGTATGATAGTTGGTGCAATATTAGTAAAAAAGATAACTGATTGTTTTTCTTATTCTTATCTATTGAAAAAAATAAGTTTTATGTTGGCAATTTTTATGATAGTTTCAGGAATACCTGTTTTATTTAAACCTATTGTAGTAAATAATTTGGTATATGTTACTACGTATTGCATGATTATGTTCTTTTTAGGATTTATGATAGCACAAATTGATATTCCTTTAATGTATTTCATGCAAAATGAGATTCCTGAAGAATATAGAGGAAGAGTTCTTAGTATTGGATTAAGCTTAGGTAAAATAATGCAGCCAATAGCACTTGCAATATCAGGACTGTTATTAAATTTCATTCCAGCCTACACGCTTCCCATTGCAGGAGGGGTTGTATTTTTTACTTTGAATAAAATTTTAGCAACTAAGTTAAATTTAGAAATTCATTCAAAAGATTATAGTGTTTAACGTAACTTAAAAAGCGCAGGATCAGCATCCTGCGCTTTTCTATCGTAATTCAGCTGTTTTTCTAATAACAATCTTATCAATATCATCTTCTTCATCACCAATAAATAACCCGCGCTCTTTTAAATACGCTTCAAAATATAAATCTGCTTCTGCACGTTCATCATACGGTTTTACAGATAAAACGAAACCTAATTTGTTTTGTTCTTCTAAATGAGAAGTGGAGATGTAAGCCGGTACATTGTGGCGTAAAAAGAGTTCTTTAACCGGAATAATCATATCTTTCATTAATTTCGTTAACATACCCATTTCAAACTCGAAATTAAAGCGATCTATACTACATAAATCAGCGAATACTACACCAATAAAACCTGTATTAAATACTTCTTGATATTCTACTTCTTCATCATTACCGTAAAAATTCTTTTCGATTAAATAATTTACAAAATAAGCAATACCATCACTTTGTTCAAATGGTTTCGTTGAAAGAACAAAGCCGATTTTCTTTTGTTTATGTAAATACACACATGACATGTATGCTGAAATGTTATGTTCTTTAAATAGAGAACTTGTTGCCCCAGAGAGGCCATCAAGTACGTGATGAACAATTTGAAGTTTTTTACGAGCGAAATAATAGGATTTCTTTTGTAACTCCAATGTATCAATAAAGACAGAGCCGATAAAGCCTGTATTTGAAATAATAGGTGCTTGCTTTTTTCTTCCTCTGCGCTTTAATGGAGCCATTGTTAAAATCATCCCTTCATGTACAATTAAAATAAAAAGAACGTTTGTTCGTATATTTATATTTTACTATTAAAACGCTATAAAGTAAAGGGTTTTTGACGAAAAAAACAACAAAAAAGACACCTGTAAAGGGTGCCTTAAACGCTGTAGGGAAGAGGGTTCATCCCTACAATTTATATTATGATACAGAAACAATCTCTTCTGTATCTTCTACATCTAAATGACAGTCCATAGTACGAACATCTTGATCTTCATGACTTCCGAAATAAATAGTAATTTTCATATGTATCGCTCCTTTATTCTAGGAATACCTAAAATAATTACTAGTAATGTTAATATTTATTATATACCACTTTTTTCATTCCGACAACGTTATATCATTTTTAATTCTTTCAGAGCGTATAGAGTGATTTATAGAGATATTTTTATAGAAATAGTTACATTTCGTATATGTTATATTTAATACTGAACGATTTGAATACGAATTTTTATGAAAGGAGAAAAAAGAATGAATTATAAACAGTTATTAATAGATAACTTCACATATAAAATGTCATATATTGCGCGTCATGTACATGAAATGAATGTAAAAGAAACGAAGGACTACATTGCTGTAGATTGTGGTTTACCTGCAGATACATTTAATATCATTACTTTACTAAACAATGATGTAACGGAAGACATTGAGAAATTATATAAAGTGATAAACAACTATAATAAAAAGAAGTTTCCAATGTGTGTTTGGTTTTGGGATAATAGCTATGAACAGGCTATAAAAAACGAATTAATAAAACTTGGCTTAAAAGAAGCAGAACAAAATATTGCGATGGTAGCAGACTTAAAGACAATTCAACCAACAATAAAAATGCCAGAAGGTTTTACGATACAAAGAGCATCTTCGTTAGGACAAATTAAAAAGTTTGGGGAAACGTTAGCTAATCTATTTGGTACATCAGAGGAAGGTATACATGTGCAAACATTTTATAATGAAACTGCTTCTTTCGATTTATGGAATAGTGAAAAAATGAAACTATATTTAGGGATTTTTAAAGATGAAGTCGTATCTGTTGGTTCATTAGTATGTACAAAAGATAGTATTGGTATTTATGATATAGCAACTAAAGAAAAAATGCGAGGGCAAGGATTTGGCTCCACTATGTTTAATTACTTGCTGCAAGAAGCAAAACAATTGAAAGTTTCTCAATGCGTATTACAAGCTTCACCTGATGGGATTAATATTTATAAAAAGGCTGGTTTTCAATCTGTTGGACAAATGACTGTATTTGAAAATCGACATTTAATTGAATAAATTATTCGATCCAAATTGCTTTCATGTAGGAGTTAATACATCATTATGAAAAAGATATATATCATTACAATCATTTGCACCATTATATTACTAGGTACTTTCGTTTTACATAAAGTAGATGAACGTAAGTACACGAAAGCTATTAATCAAGCAAATCATATAAAAAACATTGCACATAGAGGCGCTTCTGCGTATGCGCCGGAACATACAATAGCAGCGTATAAATTAGGACAACAATTAAAAGGAGATTATATAGAAATTGATCTTCAAATGACAAAAGACGGACATTTAGTAGCTATGCATGATGAAACAGTAAACCGCACTACAAATGGTACGGGTCTAGTTAAGGAACATACATTAGAAGAAATAAAGAAACTTAATGCAGGTTCTTTTTTCAATGAAAAGCATCCAAGTTTAGCAAAGAAAGACTTTGAAGATGCTAAAGTCCCAACACTAGAAGAAATTATTGAAACGTTCGGGAATGGTGCAAACTATTATATTGAAACAAAATCACCAGATGAATACGCTGGTATGGAAGAGAAGCTATTAGAAATTATACAGCACTACGAAATAAGTGATAACGTTATTATTCAATCATTTAGTGAAGAAAGTCTGCAAAAAATTCATAGTTTAGATGTTACTTTACCGCTAGTACAATTACTACCTTACAAAAAGTCAGTTCAATTAACTGAATTAGAGATAAAAAAGTATAAAACATACTGCATCGGTCTTGGGATGAACTATAAATATATTGATTCCGCTTATGTAAAGAGAATAAAGAAACACGGATTAGAAGTTCATCCATTTACTGTAGATAATGAAAAAGATATGAAAAAGTTACTTTTATGGGGCGTTGATGGGATGTTTACGAATTACCCGGATCGTTTACATTCGTTATTACAATCTTAAACTATAATGGTGTAATTATCACTGAACCAATAAAACAAGTACCCACAAGTATACAAAGATGGTTTTTGGTCCAAATGGTAACATCATTGAATGCATAAAGCCGATATTGAAATGAAATTTGAAAAAGAATCCAATACTGTTATTGGATTCTTCTTATTTAGCGCTAAGTGACTAACTTAAAGCAATACGATCTTGAATTTATAAATAAAATATTACATTGAGTATGATTTTTCATAATAATCATCAGAAAGTAACGAAAATGTAATGAAGTTTAACTACGCTTTTTATATTTTTTTGATACACTGGCTACGAGGGGGATACCAATTAAGGTGGGTAAAAACCAAAACCATATTGGCGGAAGTAAATTTATAATGGGAATATGGATGCCGACATTTACTAAAAGTGCGGTGACTGCACCTATATAAGAACCTAACATACCTCTAATGTGGTGATGGAGCCAATTTTTCCAACGTTTTTTTCGTGCAAGGTATCCATAAATCGCAAATGAATAAGAGAAGATTGCTACATAAAATAAATATGCGATTTTATCCCAGTTTATAATGGATAATATAATGGCAGTAACGGTGATAACGACATAGGATGCGTGATATATTTCACCCCATTCCGTATGTTTACCTTTCTTCTTTTGAGCAACCATCGCTATTATCCCAGTTATTAAACATATCGTTCCAAATAATATGTGGATGGTTAAAAGAATGTTGAAAATGCTCATCATAATTCCTCCCTTTTTATTTTTATAGTATTGCAGCATAGGAGAAAAGTTGAAACATATTGTTTATTCACTTTAATATATTGAAGTAAAGGTACTTCAAGAACAAGTTTAAACGGACAAATTTTTCTTGAGTTTAGTGAGACACGTATTACGTGAAATGAAGGAGAGACTTCTATGTTTACATCTATTACATATTTACAATCGGGCAATGAGAAACAACAAAAAATATATGATGTTTTGAATAGCCTAAACATAATGGAGGATTTAGCTTTATATAATCCCGTTCTTTGCGGGACAATCCCTATAAGAATTGATACTCCTCAATCTGACTTAGATATTGTAATGGAAGTATATAATTTTGATGTTTTTGAGCAGGAAATGAGATCTTTATATGGTTCTTATGGAGGGTTCAACATTAAAAAGAAAAAAATTAAAGGTACTGAATCGATAAAGGTGAATTTTGAATTCGAAGGTTTTGAATTTGAATTATTTGCTCAACCGAAGCCAGTGCGTAATCAAAATGCATATAGACACATGATAGTGGAGCACATGCTATTAATGCAGCATCCCCATATAAGGGAAGAAGTTATTCGCTTAAAGGAACAAGGTTTAAAAACAGAACCTGCTTTTGCTCAAGTATTAAATATTGACGGAGATCCTTATGAAGAGCTTATTTTATTAGGGCAGGAAATGAAATTGTGGTAAATAAGATACATAAAAAAATCCTCCAAAAACAAAAGAGGATTTTTTTTATGCCGTTAACTTCCGAATTAATTCACTGAGCAATTTAATTCCGTTAGTCATTTGTTCTGGAGTAGCATATCCATATGATAAACGAATGTACTGATCTGATTCTTCTTCATAAATACGTCCCGGATTTAAAAGAATTCCTTTTGATAGTGCCTCTGAAAATAGTTTTTTCATCGGAATGTTATGTATAACCTTTAGCCATATAAAAAATCCACCACTAGGAATATCCCATGATGCAATATCTGCACAATATTTATTTAAAGCTCGTATCATTATTTGTCTTCGCTCTTTCAGGTGCATTCTTACGTTTGCTACATGTTCTTCATAAAAACCTTCATTTATCCATTCAGCAGCTACTCTTTGAGATAAAGAGCTGGATCCATAGTCTGTTTGCATTTTTATATCTGACAATCTATCAATAACAGGTTCTGGTCCGATTATCCATCCAATTCTAAGTCCTGGGCTAAGTGTTTTAGAGAGACTACCAATATATAATACATGTCCATGTTTATCCATCGACCTTAAAGGAGCTGGAGGTGATTCATCAATCCATAACTCTCGGTAAATATCATCCTCGATGATAGGCAACTGCTCTTTTTCACATATTTTTAATATTTCTTTTCTTCGCTCTTTGGACATCAATATCCCCGTTGGATTTTGAAAACAAGGGATTGAATATAAAATATTATTCTTTTGACTATATTTAATTCGTTTTAATAAGTCGTTAGGTAAAATACCGTGATGGTCCATTGATATACCGGATAAATTTATATTTGCTGATTGAAAAACATGAAGTGAATATAAGTAAGAAGGTTGTTCAAGTAAAACAGTTGATTTTCTATGTAAAAGACCAATCGATATTAATTGTAATGCTTGGAGTGCACCAGAGACTATTAATATAGAATCCGGTGATGCATGTATTCCAAATGATCTTACATATTTGCTTATTGCTTCACGTAACGGATAAATACCTTTTTGTTCTTCGTATCCGAAATAATCTAATTCCTCACTGACGTTTTTTATTATAGATTGCATAGTTTCGAGTGGGAAAAGATGAGGTGCAAGTTCACCTTTACTAAGATGGATAAGCGTTTTATTTGCTTCTGCTTCATTTATTTCTCGCACCATTAACTTACTTGGTTTATGAATACCGGCTTTTACATATTCACTCCAATCGGGCGGAGGATTAGTTGCTAATAATGACCATGTATTATTTGTTACAATTGTTCCTGCTCCGATTTGTCCTTGAATTAAACCATCTGCTATAAGTTCATCTAGCGCAGTAATTACAGTACTTCGATTTACATGAAATAATTTTGCTAACTGCCGCTGACTAGGGATTTTACTTCCAATTGGCCATTCTCCGTTTTCAATTTTTTCTTTCATATAGTCTATTATCTGCTGATATTTGGGCACTTTTTTATCGGTCGTCATATAAAAAACTCCTTCGTTTATTTAAAAGATTCAAAGTGGTTGGTTTTTCCGATAAATAACTGGTTGAAGACATTGTATCAACTATTAAATATGATGAAAAGAAATAATTGGTAATTTAAAAATGGTTGGTTTTTTAGGGAAGGAGAGAAAATATGCATAATAAAAAATGGGATTTACGCATTATATGTGCTCACGCTTTTACAATTCTTATATGGGGAACTGCTTTTCCAGCAATTCGTATGGGGCTTGAATCTTATACGCCTGAACACCTTACTTTACTACGCTTATTAATCGCCTCATTTATACTTTTGTTATTTTCATTTATATACAAACTACGACTACCGGATTTAAAGGATATCCCAGCAATTTTTATATTTGGTGCTTTAGGGTTTACTATTTATCACATCGCATTAAATTACGGCGAAAAAACAGTAAATGCTGGATCTGCAAGTTTAATAATTTCAGTCACTCCAATAGTAACGGCAATTCTTGCTTCTGTTTTTTTGAATGAAAAAATGAAATTAAATGGCTGGATCGGTGGTGTAATGAGTTTTGCAGGAATTGCCTTAATTTCATTTAGCCAAGGCGACGCTATTCAATTGAATAGCGGGGGATTATTTATATTATTAGCGGCGATTTCAGAAAGTCTATTTTTCGTTTTCCAAACATCTTACTTAAAAAAATACGGCTTCTTACCATTTACCATATATACAATTTTGTCTAGTACTGTATGTATGCTTATTTTCTTACCCGGAGTTTATCAAGAAATATTAGCAGCTCCTCTTGAAGTTAACTTGAGTGTTATATATTTAGGTGTCTTTCCAACAGTACTCCCGTATATTGCATTGGCCTATATTATATCTCGTGCTGGTGCTTCTGAAGCAACAAGTTCTCTATATTTAACGCCAATAACTGCGTGTTTCATTGCTTGGATATGGTTAGGAGAAGTGCCAACTTTAGTTTCAATAATTGGCGGCGGAATTACTATACTTGGAATTGTGATTGCTCATATACCAGTATTAAGAAAAGAAAAACATAGGAATTTAGCAAATAATCAATCCGTATAATGTAATTCAATAATGATTTTATGATACTTTTTCATATAGTTTCTTTCTTATGTTGATAAATATAATATTTTGTATTTCAGTTAAATATTGTATGTTACATTTTATGTAGTAAGCATTTTAAAAGGAGCTGACAACATAATGAATGGAAAAAGAAAATTTTTCACATGTATTTCTATTGTAGGAATCGGACTAGCTAGTTTTTCTAATTCTAGTTTCGCAGCAAGTGTAACGGACAATTCAGTACAAAATTCTATTCCTGTAGTTAATCAACAAGTAGCTGCTGCAAAGGAAATGAAACCATTTCCCCAGCAAGTTAATTATGCAGGTGTTATAAAACCGAATCATGTTACACAGGAAAGTTTAAATGCTTCTGTAAGAGGTTACTATGATAATTGGAAAAAGAAATATTTGAAAAATGATTTATCTTCTTTACCTGGTGGTTATTACGTAAAAGGAGAGATTACAGGTGATGCGGATGGGTTTAAGCCACTTGGAACTTCAGAAGGTCAAGGATATGGGATGATAATTACAGTATTAATGGCTGGTTATGATTCGAATGCTCAAAAAATCTATGACGGTTTATTTAAAACAGCAAGAACTTTTAAAAGCTCTCAAAATTCTAATTTAATGGGATGGGTTGTCGCAGATAGTAAAAAAGCACAAGGTCATTTTGATTCTGCTACTGATGGAGATTTAGATATTGCGTATTCTCTTCTTCTTGCTCATAAGCAGTGGGGATCTAATGGAACAGTTAATTATTTGAAAGAAGCACAAGACATGATTACAAAAGGTATTAAAGCTAGTAATGTTACAAATAATAACCGACTAAATTTAGGAGATTGGGATTCTAAAAGTTCACTTGATACGAGACCATCTGATTGGATGATGTCACACCTTAGAGCATTTTATGAATTTACAGGTGATAAAACTTGGCTTACTGTTATTAATAATTTGTACGATGTTTATACGCAATTTAGTAATAAGTACTCTCCAAATACAGGACTTATTTCAGATTTCGTTGTAAAAAACCCACCACAACCCGCACCTAAAGACTTCTTAGATGAGTCAGAATATACAAATGCATATTATTACAATGCTAGTCGGGTACCATTGAGAATTGTAATGGACTATGCGATGTACGGCGAGAAAAGAAGTAAAGTCATTTCTGATAAAGTCTCTTCATGGATTCAAAATAAAACGAATGGAAATCCTTCTAAAATTGTGGATGGTTATCAATTAAACGGATCCAATATTGGTAGTTATTCAACTGCTGTATTTGTTTCACCGTTTATTGCTGCAAGTATAACGAGTAGCAATAATCAAAAGTGGGTAAATAGCGGTTGGGATTGGATGAAGAATAAGAAAGAAAGTTATTTTAGTGATAGTTATAATTTATTAACTATGTTATTTATTACAGGAAATTGGTGGAAGCCTGTACCTGATGATAAAAAAACACAAAATCTAATAAATGATGCAATTTATGAAGGATACGATAATTAATTAAATTTGAGAATGGTTACTGAAGAAAGGAATTAGCATTCGCTAGTTCCTTTTTAATGTTTTGTAAAACATTATCCATTCTAAAATTCGCATAGATATACTTGCTTTTTTCATATACATAGTTATTGATGACTCTATGTTTTTATGAAGGGAGAGTATTTCTTGGAAAAAGTATTATTTTTCGGAGACCCAGGTATTGATGACTCATTTGCCATTATGTATGGTTTACTGCATCCCGAAATTGAAATTGTCGGTATTGTAACCGGATACGGAAATGTTGAGCATATACATGCTGCACATAATGCAGCGTATATTTTACAGTTAGCAAATAGACAAGACATTCCTGTCATTAGTGGTGCAACAAAACCACTTACAGAAGAAATCACTACGTACTATCCTGAAATTCACGGAGCAGAAGGATTAGGGCCCATCCATGTTCCAGAAAATATATTATCTATTCCAATATATAATTTCGGCAGTATTGCTGCGATTCTTATAAAGTACGGAAAAGATTTAACGATTGTTGATGTAGGAAGATCTACCTCGTTAGCAATTGCTTTTAATTTATGGAATGATTTAATGCTAAATGTAAAAGGAATCTATTTCATGGGTGGTGTTTTTTTAGAAGTAGGAAACGTTACGCCATTAGCAGAGGCAAACGTGTATGGAGATCCGATAGCAAGTAAAATTGTTTTCCATCAAGCAAAGAATTTATTCATATTCCCTTTAAATGTAACAAACAAAGCTGTGTTAACACCAAATGTATTTAACTATATTCAAGCTAATGCAAAGAATCCATTTCATATGATAATGAAACCAATGTATGACTACTACCTATCCGCATACCAAAAACTTAATCCATCTATGGAAGGACCTTTGCTACATGATGTGGTTGCAATAAGCGGATTAGTAAATCCAAGTTTTTTTGAATTTGTGCATCGTACAGTAAATGTAGATACATACGGAGATACGAAAGGACAAACATTTGCTGATTTTCGCCCTAGCTCTATATCTGATGGAGCCCATATAGCACTAGAAATAGATGAACAAAAATTCATTCAAGATTTTATAAAAATTATGTTATAAGTTGTTGTCGAAAAAGGGAATTATTTCGCTACGTTGAATATAAACATACATCCTCTATATAAGGGAGCTTACAATATTGAATGTCCAGTTAAAGGTTGTTACGAGAGACAATTGGGAAGATGCATTAAAGTTACAAGTTAAAGAAGATCAAAGAAAATTTGTCCCCGCTGTAGCAGTTTCACTTGCTAAAGTATATATAAAACCAGATGGTGACAATGTAGAGTACATACCATTCGCTATATACGATGGTGACCTTATGGTTGGTTTTGTTATGCATGCTGTTGTAATAGAGACATCGGATATGTATTGGATTAACGGATTTATTATTGATCAATCGCAACAAGGTAATGGTTATGGAAAAGCAGCATTACAAGAAAGTATTAATATAATAAAAAATACTTTTAAATCGTGTAAAGAAATAAGATTAACCGTACATAAAGATAATCTCTCTGCAAAGAAATTATATGAACGATATGGTTTCATATCATTAGGACAGGAGTATGATGGTGAGCAAGTATACCGTTTATTTGTTTAACTATTAAGAAGTAAAGGTGTGAAATGAAATATGCAATTTACTGAAGTGAAAATTGAAGTGTTCATTCCTGAAGAATATATTGAAACATTAAGGGATGAATTAAATAAAACTGGAGCATGTAAAACGGGCGAATATGACCATTGTCTTTC
Source organism: Bacillus sp. B1-WWTP-T-0.5-Post-4 (assembly GCF_009183795.1). Lineage (NCBI taxonomy): Bacteria > Bacillati > Bacillota > Bacilli > Caryophanales > Bacillaceae > Bacillus > Bacillus sp. B1-WWTP-T-0.5-Post-4. The sequence continues at coordinate 357,383 of NZ_WEIJ01000005.1, read as the reverse complement.
CTATAGTTCAGTGAAAGGATATTGGAGACCTTTAGACGAGGCATCTCCTTTTAATGGAGAAATTGGGCGAATATGCGAAGGGCAAGAATGTAAAGTTGAAATAAAGTGTAAACGAGAACTTGTAAAAGATGCTCTTGAAGTTATTAATGATATTCATCCGTATGAAACACCTATGATTTATATTATACCAATACTAAATGACTATTTTGAGCAACTATACATTGAATAACTAGGAGGGATATCAATTGAAAAGTAAATTCCATCATATTGTACGAGCAGTCATGATAAAAGATGAAAAATTATTAGTTGCTGAATATATTGGCCATCATTATTTTTTACCTGGTGGCCATATTGAAATTGGAGAATCAGCAGAGAATGCATTAATAAGAGAGTTAAGAGAAGAACTTGGAGTAAACTGTAGTATACAACAATTTTTAGGAGTCATAGAAAATCAATGGCAAGATAAAAAAGTTCTTCATCATGAAATTAACCACATTTTTGAAGTAGAGTCACAAGATTTACATACGGACTTAACACCGAAATCTAGCGAGTCTCATTTAGCATTTCACTGGATAGCTTATAATAAAGAAGCCTTAAATCATTATGAAATCATGCCAATGCCTTTAGTAAAGGAATTACTAGAAAGTAAGTTAAATGATGAACTACTAAATTGTTGGATTAGTAATTTTTAAATCACTTTATTTATAGTAAATATGTCCATCAAATGAATATAAAGAAAATAGGCTAAAAAACAAGGTACATTACCTAGTGTAAGTTCATATTTTGTTGATGTACGTATTTAGTCTATAGTCTTGTTTCTACTTTGTTTACAAGAATTTATTAACTTTAATATTTGGACGGAATTTACATTTATAAATGGAGGGTTTCATAATGAATCAGTTTCAACAAGAACTACAATCATTAAACCTTAATGATTATCAAACTGGCAATGTTGTGTATTGGGATCAACAACAAAGTCAATATCCATACTATTACATTCAAGACGATGCACGTCGTTGCGGCGGATGTGGCGGTTGTGGTGGACGTTGCGGTGGATGTGGCGGTAGATGTGGTGGTTGTGCAGGTCGTTGCGGTGGATGTATAGGATGCGCAGGATGTTTCAGTTGCTTTAATTGCTGGAACTGGTGGATCATTTAAGTATAGAACATCAAAGCTATTTTACTTGAAAGAAAGGTGTGAAAATTATTTTGCACTTTTCTTTCATGCTGTAATTTTGATGTGTATTAAGAGGGATTTATTTGTATACATATGATAAGTTGATTTCTTGGGTAGAGGATATAAAAGAAAAAAATCATAGTTCTGCTACAGCACTTTGTATTATAAAAGATAATAAAATCGTACTAGAGCATTATAGTGGTTATCACTCAAATACATCTACAAGCAATAAAGTAACAGAAAATTCACAATTTAACGTTGCTTCTGCTAGAAAAAGTTATTTAGGATTAATGATAGCGTATGCGCTTTATGAGGGAAAAATAAACTCTATTGATGATGAAGCGATAAAATATTTTAAAGACTTTGATCCTGCATTGCTTAGTAAAACGACGATAAGACATTTAGTAACACATTCGCACGGATTAGAAGAAACGAACGACAGGACAATTTTTCGTGAATTTGAACCAGGACAATCATGGGCGTATAGAGATATTAATGTAAGAATGATGACACGTCTTATTTATCAGCTATATAACAAAAGTTTTCCTGAATTGTTAAAGGAGCGTGTTTTTAAGCCTGCTAATTTTCAAGAAACAGGTTGGAGAGTTCAGCGAGATGAAAATTTAGTTGACGTTGTTAATAATCCAAATGAAGACGCAATTAGTGAAATTGGTACGGTAGATGACGGTACTGAAAAAAATTTGTTTGTCACAGCTAGAGAATTTGCGCAGTGGGGCAATCTTCATTTAAATCAAGGTAGGATAGATGATAAACAAATTGTTCCAAAAGAAGTTATAAAAATCGCTACGAGTTTGCAGAGTCCAACATATATAAACAAAGAGCTACCACAAAATGGATTGTTTTGGTTCATCCAAAATGAGCCTGCGCGATTAAGCGAACTTGGTGAACGTGTTCCAAAAGGGGCTTATCAAATATTAGGGATTACTGGACCGACCATTTTAGTAATACCTGAATATAATGTAGTTGTTGCAAAAATGTATAACAAAAGATATAACTACGGCGGTGATAATTACTTATATTATTTACGTGAATTTAGTAATTTAGTCGCTGATACATTTAGTAACGGTAATAGGGCATAATTACTCCTATAACAAAAAGGAGTGATTGAAAGTGAAAGATAAAGTGAACAAAAATAAAAAACAAAATATAAAAGATGTAAATACAGAGCAAAATGCGATTTATAGCGATCCTAAAGATGCAGCTAATATGCAAACTGTACCGCAGCCGAAGGATTTTGATGAAATCGAATATTAATTTTTCATCCGACTATATGATGAATGAAAAATACGTCTTAAGTCTCATCACATATAAGAAATTATTTGATAACATATATACATAAGCATTTGAAAATGGCTTATCTTAACAAAGCTTTCTTTAGAAACATCTGATATAACCTGCAAAAGGCACTTCTTTATGAAGTGTCTTTTTGTGTATATGAACTTAATTACCATTTTCCGTACAGTATCTTGCAATTTATGATGGATATACTAACTGTGAAAATTCATGTCAAGATAAAAGAAGGGGACAGTTAGTATGAAACAAACTTCTATAAATCCGTTACTAATTGTTCTAGGTACAATCATTGTTCAAATTGGACTTGGAACAATTTATACATGGAGTTTATTTAATCAACCCCTTGTAAGTAAGTTTGGATGGAATCTTAATGCAGTAGCGATAACTTTCTCTATAACAAGTTTTTCTTTATCATTCTCAACTTTATTTGCAGCAAAGTTACAGAAAAAATTAGGACTTCGGAAACTTATTGCTACTGCAGGAATTGTTTTAGGACTCGGCTTAATACTTAGTTCACAAGTTTCTTCCTTACCACTATTATATTTATTAGCTGGTGTCGTTGTTGGTTATGCGGATGGAACAGCTTATATTACATCACTATCTAATTTAATTAAATGGTTTCCAAATCGGAAAGGGCTTATTTCAGGTATATCTGTATCAGCGTATGGAATGGGCAGCTTAATCTTTAGATATATAAACGGAAATCTTATCGATAACCTTGGTGTATCACAAGCATTCTTATATTGGGGTATTATCGTGTTACTTTTAGTGTTAATCGGATCGTTCTTCTTACGTGAGGCAATTGTAAGTAATGCTGTAACTGAAACATTACACAATGACTATACTCCGCGTGAAATGATGCGAACGAAACAAGTATATCTGCTATTTTTTATGTTATTCACCTCGTGTATGGGTGGTTTGTATTTAATCAGTATGGTAAAAGATATCGGTGTACAACTCGTTGGACTTAGCGCAGCAACCGCTGCAAACGCCGTTGCTATGATTGCAATCTTTAATACAGTAGGTAGAATCATTCTTGGGACGTTATCAGATAAAATCGGGCGAATGAAAATTGTCTCTGCAACGTTTATTATTATAGGTTTGTCAGTCTTTACTTTAAGTTTTATTCCGCTAAATTACGGAATCTATTTTGCTTGTGTAGCAAGTGTCGCCTTTTGCTTCGGCGGTAATATAACTATATTCCCAGCTATTGTCGGAGATTTTTTTGGATTAAAAAACCATAGTACAAATTACGGGATTGTCTACCAAGGTTTTGGATTTGGTGCGCTTGCAGGATCATTTATTGGAGCGATACTTGGGGGATTTCAACCAACTTTCATTATAATCGGTATTTTAAGTGTTATTTCCTTCATTATTTCAATATTAATCCGTCCACCAAATGCAGAGAAGAAAAAGGAACTAAAACATTTACATCGGAAAGTGGCTTAATTTTAAAAAGAGTCCTCATGTTAGGGCTCTTTTTTATTCCATTAACTTTGCTTCTTTACGAACTTATTAAAGACAGGACAATTTCATTATAAAATTGAATAGATAAGTAAAAAGGAGCGTGACACTTAAAATGAAAATAGTACAGCAGTGGGTACAAGAAGATAGTGATTACATAAGAGAGAAAGTAATTGAATACAATCAAAAATATCTTGCAGATGAAGAAAAAACACCTTCAGAAAAGGTTAGTTTCATAGTAAGAAATGAAAAAGAAGAAATAGTAGGTGGGGTAACAGCAATAACTTTTTGGCACCATGTATACGTTGACTTTCTATGGGTTTCTGAAGAATATAGGCATGAAGGTTACGGAAGCAAGTTAATAAAGCTTATTGAAGAATTTGCAATTGAAAAAGGGTGTAGGTTAATTAATTTAGATACTTTTAGTTTCCAAGCACCTGATTTTTATAAGAAACATGGATATAAAGTAATTGGAGTAAGTGAAGATCATCCGAAAGGACATAATCATTATTATTTAGAAAAACGGTTAAAAAGTATATAGAATTTGTTAACGTTAGTATTTGAAATACAAATGCAATAAGGGCGAGGTTATTATTAATTTCAGTATTAATTGAATCAATTTTTATACTAAAACTGCAAGAACGTACTTTGGATAATCTTCCTAAGGTACGTTCTTTTTTTATATCAGTAGCCTATTCTTATTAACTCCACCAATAGTGGTAAAGGCAAGACTTAACTAACTTATATATATTAAAAGGAGTTAATGGTAGAATGAATAGAAGACAGAAAATTCCTTTTATTAAAAATAGAGGAGGTACATATGAAAAAAGTTAATGTTACATACGCGATTTTGTACGATAAAACTAATGAAAAGATTTTAATGGTAAAAAACAAAGGGGAAAATGGTTCTTATTATACATTACCAGGTGGCGCAGTTAAATTAGGAGAAACATTGGAAGAAGCAGTAATTCGAGAAGTAAAAGAAGAAACAGGGTTACATATAAACGTAAAAGGGATTTGTTCTATCAGCGAAGCCTTTTTCGAGGAAAGAGATCATCATGCAATTTTCTTTAATTTTCTAGGTGAAATAATTGGCGGAGAGACATATATATCAAGGCCAAAAGAAATTGAAGAGATTACTTGGATGGAATTACATATAGCAGCTCCATATTTACGCATACCAGAACATTTACTAGATTTATTACAAAAGAAAGAAACAGTACCTTATTTTTTTAACGGAACAATCGTTCATCAATCTTCATAAAAATATTATCTCATGTAAGGCGGGGAAAACATGGAGTTTATCGTTAATCACAAACAATTCACTCAAGCACTTTCAGAAGTAAGTAAAGCAATATCAACAAAATCTTTAATTCCTATATTATCTGGTATAAAAATAACTGCAGATCAATCTGGAATTACTTTAATCGCAAGTAACTCGAATATTTTTATCGAAAAATTCATTCCTGTTTCAATTGAAGACGAAAAGATTGCAACTATTTTAAAGGCAGGAACTATTGTTGTACCTGCAAAGTATTTCATTGAAATAATAAAGAAAATGCCAAGTGATATAGCAATAAAAAGTAAGAATGAGCAATTAATTACGATACAATCAGAAGAAATCACATTAAGTTTAAATGGATTTCCTGCAGATGAGTTTCCGAATGTACCGCTTATAGACAATCATGCAGAAATCAAAGTAGAGACAGAGCAATTGATTGAAGTATTTAAACAAACAGTCTTTGCGGTAGCGAAAAATGAATCTAGACCTGTTCTTACTGGGGTGCATATAGAGTTATCTAATAATAAGTTAATTTGTGCTGCAACTGACTCACATAGACTAGCGATACGTGAAACATTGCTTTCCTCAGATGTAAAAGCAAATTGTATTGTACCAAGCGCAACCATTAGTGAACTTCTAAAATTAATGAACAGCAATTCAGAATTCGTATATATCTATCTTTCAGAGAGTCATATTATATTTACGCTCGGAACAACTACATTATATTCAAGACTAATCGAAGGGAAATATCCTAATATTTCTAATCTTATTCCGAACGACTTTAAAACGATTATTAACATAGATAGAAAAAAGATATTACAAGGTGTAGACCGATCAAGTTTATTAGCAAGTGAATGGGCCAATAACAATGTTAACTTAGAAATCATAAACGAATCTACAATTAAAATTTCTTCAAATGCTTCTCAAATTGGGCAAATATCCGAAACGCAACAAATAGATGCGATTCAAGGTGAAAAACAATTAAATATATCTTTCGATGGGCGTTTTATGGTTGATGCTTTAAGAGCAATAAAAGAAGAAACGATTACTTTAAGCTTTGGTGGTTCTATGAGACCGATATTGATTGAAGCAGGAGAGAAATCTGCAGCAGTACATCTTATATCACCAGTAAGAGCTTATTAGGGATAGAGGAAGGGATTACATTATGTACAAGCAGACTTTTGTTTTATGAAATCATAAATCAATACATTATAAGAATGATGTATTAGTAAAGCAAACAGTTTACTAATTCCTACATAATATAATTCATAGACAAAGCAGCAATGGTAATCTGAAATACAAAGCAAAATAATAATAACCTCAATATAAAAGCCATAGATTAATCGATATGGGGTGAGTATGATGAAGAAAATAATTGTTTTACTCATTGGTATAGTTTTAATTACTTTTGCTTTTTATCAATACAATAAAAAAGACTATGCAGCTAAAAGTACTAACTTGTATGTAGAAAACTTTAAAGGGGGAAATGATTCAATAAAAATACAATCTGCTATTAATAAAGCAGAATCTAGTAAAATTAAAACGGTATTACTTGATGATAAGAAGTATAAAATTACGTCACCAATCATTGTTAAAAAAGGTGTGAAATTATTATTTGGTTATGGATCCCAATTTGTAGTTGAGGGAAACTTTAGAGTTCTAGAACTGGAGAACAACGCATCCATTGAAGGAGCGTATATAGCTATTGACGACCCTAAATTTAACTCTGAAGTTATTTATTTAGACGGTAAAAATAAATATTATAACACTTGGAACAAAACACAAATAAAAGATATAAATATTATTAATTGGACGGAAACGAATAAAGGTACCGGAATTTCTTTATACTCTGCTGGAAAAGAAAATGAAATTTCGTTTGTTAACTTCGAAAACATTAAAATTGTAGGAATGGAAACCGGACTAAAATTAGTAGCAAAAAAACCGAGCACCGGACAAGCTTGGATAAATGCCAATCGTTTTATGAACTTTTCTTTAGAAGACTGTGTAAATATGATTTATATGGATAGTCAAGTAACTACGCCAAATGAAATTAGTGGGAATCAATTTACAAATCTTCAAATACAGCCTTCAAATAAAACAAAAAGCATTATACAGGTAAGTGGTCAGCATAATGAATTTCATGGGATGGTGTGGGATTTAAATAAAATAAAACATGAAACCGAACTCATTGAACTGACTGATAAGAGTATGAATACAGTGGTTGAAATGTCCAGTGTACCAGCAAATAGAGTTTTAGATAGTGGGAAATCCAATATTGTGAAATAAGTTTAAATACAGAAAAAAGAGCGAATTCTTTATAAGAGGATTCGCTCTTTTTATATTTTAAAATTAAATTTCCTTCCACCAAGCGGATGAAGGATAATTTGTAGATTTTAACGTAATAGATTCACCAATTTGAGGCGTTGTAATTTTAACTCCTAAACGGTTAGCTTCTTTCGTAACACGTTCTATCGGGTCACTCCATTCGTGTAATGCTAATGTAAAAGCACCCCAATGAATCGGAAGAAGTAATTCTCCTTGTACATCAATATGAGCTTGTACAGTTTCTTCAGGCAACATATGAATCGCAGACCACCTCGGATCATATTGTCCGCATTCCATCAATGTTAGATCGAATGGACCATATTTATCACCAATTTCCTTAAAGTGAGGGGCATAACCGCTATCGCCACTAAAGAAAATTTTAGTCTTTTGACCAAGGATAAGCCATGAACACCATAATGAACAATCTCTATCTGTCATACTTCGTCCAGAGAAATGCCTTGCAGGAGCACAAACTAACTTAATATTATCAAATGTAATTTCGTCCCACCAATTATGTTCACTAATTTTACTAGGCGAAACACCCCATTTAATAAGATATTGTGCAACTCCAGTTGGAACATAAAAGTGCTTTGCGCGATCTTTTAACTGCATAATACTTTTGTAATTCAAATGATCATAGTGATTATGAGAAATGATAATCGCATCAATTTCTTGAAGGTCATCACGTTCTAAAGAAAAAGTACCACTATAGCGTTTACTATTAAACAAAGGAAATGGGGAAGAGGCATCTCCAAACATAGGGTCTAATAATAGTTTTTTACCTTCTATTTTCAAAAGAGAAGCAGAATGGCCAAACCATGTAACACTCTCTAACGATTCATTATCTTTATTTGATAAAACGATAGGCAAATCCTTTATAGGACGCAGCTTTGATTTTATTTTAAAGTAATCCGTCATTAAACTTATAATATCTTTCGGTTTAAAACTCATATCAGTATGAATTTGATTTGTATATTTCTTATTCATTCGTTCTCCTTTTTACGATTAACAATTTACGTATGTTGTTATTGTGGCTATTTGTAGTTTAAACTATATTATTTTACCTTTCATCTAAATTGCCTTGTATTTCATAAATTCGTCAAATTCATTATTTGTATCTATAAAGTACAAATTGCACAGTGGCAGCTAAAACAAATATTAAGTACATGTAAATTGTTTTTATTTAGTAAATTCCTTCTTATACGCAACAAAGAACATACGTTTCGTTGTATGTTATAGAAGAAAATATGTCTCTAATAAAAGAAAGGAAGGAAGGAGAGGATGTAAGTGCACATAGAGCGAAAAAAGAAATCAAAATGTAAACTATCAAAATCTGAAATCATGCATTTGTATACTGAAGGGAAGAGCACCTCAGAAATCGCCATGCTCGCTAATGTGTCTGCAAGGTATATTCGTATGGTTTTATCAGACAATAACGTACCAAGACGCGCTATAGGGAGTTGGAAGAGAAAGTATGACATAACAGAAGATTATTTTAAAACGTGGTCAAACAATATGGCTTATATTTTAGGGTTTATAGCAGCAGATGGTGTTATACAGAAAGAAAATCAATGTGTCAGTATATCTCAAAAAGAAAGTTATATTTTAGAAGATATAAAAAAAGAACTAAAAACAAACCAGCCACTTTATCAAAACAAAAAAACAGGCGTATATATGCTAAATATTAATAGCAAAACAATAAAAGACGACCTTATGAACATACACGGAATTATGCCATGTAAATCATTTAACATCGAATTTCCTTTTGTACCAGAAGAATATTTGCATCATTTTGTTCGTGGGTATTTTGATGGGGATGGTCATGTTAACTCTCACAAATACTTTGTTAGTTTTGTTGGTGGATCATATAATTTTATGAATTCTTTTAAAGATATCCTTGAGAATAATAAATTCCAATTAAGTTTTGTTGACAAAGAAAAACAATATCGTATTTACCTAAGTGGTAAAAATAATGTTAATAAATTTTCACGGTGGATTTATAAAGATAAAGGTTTACATTTAAAGCGTAAATACAATATTTTTCAAGAAAAAGAATAATTGTAATGATAATCGAATAATTCACAAACAAGTTCAATTATAAAATTAAAATTCACGATGAATTATTAATTGAAATCAAAGTAATTGCTAAAGCAAACAAATTATAAATATAGTTTAGTCAAATTCAAAGCAACTTGTTTAAATTTAATAATTAAACAAGTTGCTTTTTATTATGTTTTATTAATGATTATTTACGCTAATCCTGCATCAACGAACTATTCACTAATAAATAAAGAAAAGGGAAGTATACCAAATGAAACTAACCTATAATAAGTTTATTACTTTTTTCTAGTAGACATAATATATATTATAGGCAGTTATAGAAACAAAGTAATATCGGGTATCAAAAACCAAGTAAACTATACTTAATGAGACGAAACAGAGATTTTTAGTGAGATTCACATGAAATCTTATCTAAACAAATTTCTTCAGTTTTTATCGTTTTTATTTGTTATAAATTCATCACAGCAAATCTTAATCAATAATCGCTTAAGATTTAACGAATTAAAAACATTTTTGATTGGCAAGAAATTTTTATACAGAAAAATTATTTCTATACAAAATATAAATTAGTAATTTTATTTTATGTTTTACTTAATGAATTTATTGCTATTTGCACATGTTTTACAACTTTACATTATTTGTTGTTATTTCTGTTATTTAGACTTGACTTTCATTACACTCATTGTTTTTTATCCTAGTTAACATAACGCTTATTTTTAACATAAAAAAATCCTCCTCACCTTCAGGAAGATTTTTTGTTTGCTATTATTTTATTTATATCTTCTAGTAACAATCCCAATTGTAAATGACATTGGAAAAATCTAGATTTAACAAATCTTCCTTACGTATAAAGAAATTAGCAACCCCAGAATCGCCCCACATAATATTTAATGAATCGTCTGTATCGATTTGCAGCAATAATATGTCATGTTGCTGGTATTTTTCTTCCCATTCCCTTGGATCTGTCTGTGTGAAAAATGGATAACCACCAATTTTATGTCCTTGATCCTTACATAAATCATCATACAGTTCGCCTAATTCTGTATTATTTTCTTCATCAACAATTTCTTCCCAATCAATGTTATCACTAAAAATCATTTCAAATCGATAATCTCTTGGTGTTACTGGTTGATATGCCAACTCAAACTTTAGTTTTGCTGCTTCGGGTATGATAAAATTCTCTAAATCTAAAGTGTTTAAATAACTAAAATCAGTAATAACCTTATTTAAATCTTCTATAATTGTAGAATGATAAATAATTCGAAAGTCTTTTTGGACTGTTGGATGATCAAAATCTGCTCCAAAAAGATCTTCTTCAGCACTTATGAAAAACTGTAACATTCCATGTTGAGGCATATGTTCAATATTTGGTATTTCTTCAAGGTTTAACTGCGCAAGTAGCATCATAGGTTGTCCGTTTGAGTCTTTAGGATGCTCTTGATCTATAGGTAAATACGGATATCCACCAAACTTACTTTCAAAAAGCGTTGTCTCTGCTTGCGTTCCAGACACTTTAACATACGGTTTCACACTTTCTTCTAAAATACTACGATACTGTTCTAGTTCTTTCGGAATTTGAAGTTGATACGTATTCTTCACTACATTTGCCTCCCTTTAGTAATGAATTGAAAATGCCTAACTTAATTATATAGTAAGCGATAGCTCAATTGAAAATCGTTAAAAATCCATTTTCACCCTCATTTTTTGCGCGCTTGGTGGACAAAGTAGATTATGTTCTAATACCTTTTTATTAATAGTTCGAATTAAATCCGCTGTTTCTGCAGTATTTGTATTTTCTTTTAGCTTTTCTTTTAAATCGTCAATTTCTTTTGAAAGCTCAATCCACCTAGGTAAAACATGATTATTTGCTAAAGTTCTATAAAGTTGCTTTTCAGGATTGTACGAAAGATCTTTATCAAGATTAAGAGGTTTCCCTTTACCAGGTAAATGATCAAAAGACCCTTTCTTTTCTGCTTCTTTAACGATAGAACTAATATGATCTTCATACGTATAGGACCAAACTTTCTCATCTTTTACTAAAATCTCTTGCTTTTTTAGTTTTTTATCTAGTTCTTCTTGATTCATAGATTCTCTCTCCTTTTTATTTTCTAATGCCCTTAACCCATCGAATAGCTTTTCTCGCCACCATACGCTATCATGTCCGCCTTGAAACTCTTCGTAAGTGGTTTTGGTGTTTCATTTCTTCTAAAGCTTTATATAGCCGTCTATTAGCCGTTAAAAGAGGTTCGTTTTCAAGTTCACCTACTGCTATGTAAGTATTGAGGTGAGTTGCATTAGAATCTATTAATGAAATTTGATTTTCAATCCAAGGAATTGCATTTTCATAATCGTCCTTTTTCCAATGTACGGATCCAGACATTGACAACACATTTCCGAAAATATGTGGATTTTGAAGTGCTGCATAAAAAGCTGCTAAGCCACCAAGACTGAAACCAGCAATTGTTGTATGATTCCTTTCTTGATAAACGTGATACTTAGATTGAATCCACGGAAGTAATTCCTTTGTTAAAAATGTATTCATTTTATCGTTATAAGTTAGCTCTTCTAATCGATCAACAGGATCTATAGTAACAGCAATACACGATGGGATTTCTTTTTCGTAAATTAAATAATTAAGTGTTTTTGTGATTGAAAGGTCATTAATGAATGAATTCCCATCAAATACAATGAGAAGTTCTTGAATATGTGAAGTGTGAGAATAATCATGAGGCGTATAAATATGAATTTTGCGTGTGTTATTTAAAATCGAACTATAAAAAGAATATGTTTCAATCTTTCCGGATGGATAATCATTTGAAGGAAAACGACTGCTATATTGCACCTCCATTCCTATGTTTAACACAGACGCTTTATTGGTACCTTCTCCAAATGTATTTCGATTAAATTGGTCTATTTCGTACTGTTCACTACGCTTTATCCAATCATTTTCGAAAACATCGTTTACTGAAAAATAGTACGTTGAAATAAAACTCTTATCCGTCCTAAACGTTACATACCAAATATCTGTCTGTAACAATCGTTGTAATTGATTTACAGACAGATCCCAACCAGGAAAACTACCGAATACATAAACATTTTCAGTATTTTGATCGCCTAACCATATATACGTTATAAGTTTATACTGATTATCTGCAGGGCATTGTTCTATTAGTGGCGTGTGATTTGACTTGATTTCATGCAAAAAAGTATAAAGAGCTTTTTTGTTTCCATTCTTTAATTGATTTTTAAGCTTCTCTAACTTAGGACTGATTATTGTAGTCACCTCTCTTTCTCCTTTGTAGTATTTATTCTATATGTAGTTTTTTTCATTAGAATCCCTATATAAAAGTAGTCGTAAGTTATTTGTTTAGCGAAGTTATTTATTAGAAAAATAATCAATTGCCTGAATAGAAAGTTCTAATGATTTTATTCTTCTTTCTAAAAGCGTTCTTTGAGGACTCCCAAGCTTTGACTTAACGTAAATCTTTTCAATTGATGGAAGCAAACCAATTAGAACATTACGAGCTTCTGCTAAATCTTCCTGAGTATAATGATGAGTTTCTTGCTTCCAAACACTTTCTAACATAGCTAAGCCGATACTAGCTGCTTTGAGTCTTTTTTTCACTAAAGTAGTATTTGATCCTTTTTGAGTCATCTGTGATAAGGCATTTTCAAGTTTACTAATTGTTGACTGTAAAGATTTTATTGATTCTACTTTATCTATATTTGATACGTTTTTCATGTTAATGTTATCCCTTCTATGTTGCTAACTTGTTTTGTTTAATGTTTAATGAAATCCTTAAAAGCTTGATTTCACTCGAAATATTTTAACATAAATAACTAACTGTATTCGAGTTGGACAATAACTTAAAGTAAAACAGCTATTCCTCTCTCCTCCCCTGTATCATTCTATTATATGTACTTCTTTCTTCTCATTAGAATTCCTATATAAACTAGTTGTTAATATTGAATGTTTTATGAACAAAAAAACGTACAAGTAATGTAACCTGTACGTTTTCGCTTTTATTCAGTAAGGTAATAAAGTAATAGCTTTCTGGTCTTCTCATAACTTATGAAATCTCTATACAAAATGGGATAATTCACAATTTCTGTTTCTAGAAAACGATATTGCGGAAACCACTCGAAAAACGATTTTCTTAACCACTTTATTTGTTGAAACGTAATGTTCTGTTCGTTTCCATTTAGTACAGAATTTAAAGTAGCTGCTGTATGCATCCAATAATGATTAAAATCAGCGTTTATACAGTCATCTTCGGTAAATTTACTTTTTAAATCTCGCTGCAATTTTGCTGTAGCACGATAAGGAAACGGTTTATGAAGTGGACTATGCATTTTCTGCAATTCCTTAAAAATAATTCGTTTTCCTAACTTCAACTTTCCACCCCTTTATTTCTCTATCCAATTTAATAAGTTTTCATAATGATATTGAGCATCGATATACCCAAGATTATATAGATTAACGAGCTTTTCCTTATTTCTTTCTATTCCGCTTATAGGAAGCTGTACACTTGGTTGAATTACATAAAAATTATCTTTTTGTTCTTCTCGATTCATATAAGATATCGTCTCATTATAAAAACGATAATGGTCTACTAAATTCTCTGCGATTTTCGGATATTTTCTATATAAAATTTTAGCCAGGCCTGAAAATTTATTTCGCTGCTTCTCATATCCTTCTGGCTTTGTCATAATTACAACGTTCTTTTCATAGCCATCCTTTTGGGCTTTCAAAACAGGTATAGGGTCTATAATCCCTCCATCTAATAATTTTCGATTATTATATTCTACAGCAGGTGCTATAAACGGCACAGAGCTAGATGCACGAATGATTTTTAAAATATCATTTCCGTGTTCTGCTTTATTATAATAAATGGCTTGTCCTGATTCGCAATCAGTTGTCCCTATAACAAACTGTTCATTACAGTTTAAGAAAGTTTGAAAATCAAATGGTACAATTTTATTAGGTACTTCATCAAATAAAAAATCCATTCCGAATAATTCACGTTTTCGAATTAAGTTTCGATAAGATATATACCTGTAATCTGATACTAGCTCTGTATTTACTTTCTTATTTCTACCTTTTTGACGTGACAAATAGGTTGCTCCCATACAGGCTCCAGCTGATACGCCGACTACATATGGAAAGAATAAGTTCTTTTCCATGAAATATTCGAGTACACCTGCAGTATATAAACCTTTCATTCCTCCGCCCTCTAATACTAAACCAATATTCTTCATGCTATATCCCTCTGCTTCTTTTTTCTTAATTTCATATTAGCATAAGATTTTAAGATGAGGTTATATAAACTAATTACAACAATAACCAGAAACTACTAAAGTAATGTCATAATATCTTTGTGAGTAACATGTTACAATATAAGTAATTCATTCCACATATATTAAAGGAGGAATTTAATATGGGTTTATTTAGCGGTATTTTAGGAAATGCATCAAATACGAGTTCTGAAAGTGTAGAACGTGATTTAGAGAAGATTATGCTAGACGATGAAAAAGTAGAGCATGCTTATAAATTAATTCGTGATCTAATCGTATTTACAAATCGTCGTCTTATATTAGTAGATAAACAAGGAGTAACTGGCAAAAAAACAGAATACCATTCTATTCCTTATAAAAGTATTACACAATATAGCATCGAAACGGCTGGGCATTTTGATTTAGATGCAGAACTTAAAATTTGGGTGTCTAGTATGGAGGAACCAATTACGAAAGAATTTAAAGGTGACGATAGTATTTTAAGCATTCAAAAAGCGCTAGTAACCTTTACGACAAAGTAGCGGTTTTTGTATCTTTATTCATTTTCAAAATTACTAACCCGAGTATTTTGGAAGAACATACATTATTTTTGTATATTTAATCTGAAATAACATAAAAAGGTAAAGCGTATTTTAAATGCTTTACCTTTCTTTTTTGTAATAAACAAGTGTAGTTTTATCATTTAATTTCTTTATTACTTCTGTTCTTTTATACCCCATTTTCTCGTATAGAAAACAATTTCTTTCTTCTTCTAAAATCGTAGCAAGTTCAAAACTTCGTGCTTCTGGAAACATTTCTTCAATTAAAATAAGTACCTTCTGAGCAATTCCTTTCCCTTGATAGATTGGATGAATAAACATTGGACTAATCCAAAATTTATAAGGTAGTTCTTTTGCGGATATACATATTGCTCCAACAAGTTTCGAATCTATTATCACCTTATAAAAATTACTGCTGGGATTATTTATTCTAAAAATAGTTTTTTCAATAGTTTCATTTGCTGGATTTGTTTCATAGTCTTTATATTTATGTAATAAAGAGCTAAATGAGTCTATTTGCATTTGAAATATAACTTCTGCATCAGTTTCTGTCACCTTTTCTAATATAATCTCCATGTTACCAATTTAGACGCTTTCTTAAAGAAGTAATATGAGCGGTATGGTGACGACCATGCCATGCATATAGTCCTATTGCAACAGCAAGTTCTGTTTCACCAGTTTCAGGATGGTTAAATGTCTTTTCTAAATCTTCAATTTCTAGAGAATATAAAAGGTTAACCCATCTTTTATGTAATGAATCTAGCATTACTAGTGAAACATCTACCGGTAATTTTGAATCGGGTAACTCTGCCCACTTCTCTTCTTTATACGGTTTAATAGTTGGATTCTTTTCTGTAAGTGCTAATTTGAAGCGTATGTAGCTATTCATATGGCTATCAACAACGTGATGAACAACTTGACGGACAGTCCACCCTCCAACGCGATATGGTGTATCTAACTGCTTCTGATCTAAATCTTTAATTGCCCTTGTTAGTTCATTAGGTAAATCTTCAATTTCTTGAATCCATGTATCAATCATTTCTTCAGTTATAGGACGTTTGTATGTAAATTGGCCAATTGGATAACGTAAATCATTCATGAATAAGTCCTCCTTATTATAAGTGTGAAGTATTTCTCCAAATATAGTGTACAAACTTCACATGTTCTCCATTTAATTCTACAGATGTTATATCTGATTCGTTTTGATAAGAAGAAAATCCGCTTTTTTCTAGTACAATTTGTGATGCGAGATTATTAGTCGTTGTTTTAGCATAAACTTCAGTAATTTCATTATTTTCCGCTACATCTAAAATTAATTTTACGGCTGCTGTTGCAACTCCTTTTTTAGTAAATTTTTCTCCGACCCGATACCCGAGGGAACTAATTCGAGTTTCCGTATCTATATCTACTAAATTAATTCGCCCTACAATTTCTTTTTCTTCATTACGAATTAAATAAAAATAAGAATCTCCATCCGCTTGTTCTATTAATAAATCGTCTAGTAGTTTTTGGAAATATTCAAATTCAAAATATTTTGAGCCACGATTTGGTACCATTGTTTCAAAAAAAGATTTATTCGTAAGTTCAAACATAAATAAATCCTTAGCATCTTGTTCCTTTAGTTGCTCTATGTATATTTCCATCCCGTATTCTCCTTCTTGATTTACTAACTGTTATACATTCTTTTTTAATCAATTATATTCCTGCTATTTCTTTCGATTAAGTAATATAGATAGTAACACTTTCGGATGAAAAAGATGAAATGGATTACGAATTAAGTTCATCACTCGTACTAACCGAATATAAACATCAGAATTACTTGCAGATAGTCGATATATTTGTTTCGTATACCATAGCTGAAATTTTTGTTTTGTAGTTAATTCTCTCTTTAGTTGCGGGTGACGTGATATTTCTGTTGTTGTCATATCCCAAGGGGTTTCTATTATAGTAGCTGCCTTTTTATAAAATTGTTGTGTAAATGTTTTATCAAGATGTTTTCTATCTTGCAAAAGTAATTGCAATTGGTGAGCCTCCATAGCAGCAACTGATACGCCTTGGCCGAAAACGGGATCAAAACGACATTGCGCATCTCCAACAACTAATAATCCTTCTGGTACATTATTCACTAAATCAAATCGCCGGCGTACTTGATAAGGAATTTTGTATGTCTTTATATCAGTAATTCCCTCGGCCTTGTTTAAGAAATCTGTAACATTAGAAATTGATAGGTTTTCAGCAAAATCATAAAACTCATCATCTGTTTGTGGTGCTTTCTCGTTTGCGTATCCACTGAAAGTAACAAAATAACGATTATCTTCTATCGTTTGAATAAGAACGCCATAAGGGTTATCAGGGAAACTCGGAGACATTAGCACATTGCAACAGTCTAATTTCTCATTTTCTTTAAGTTTGAACATTTTCGTTGCGTAAAATAAATCAATACGAACTTTCTCTTCTTGTACTTCAATTTCGTATTCTCGTAGCCACTCTATACTTTTTGAGCCAAATCCACTCGCATCAACTACAAGATCCGCATGAACTTCTTCTTGTGTGTTTGTCTCTAGATATTTAACTTTTACTCCACACACTTTGTTAAGCTTTGCATCTACCAATAACCCTTTAACCAATGTTTCATATTTAATAGTAATATTTGAAATTTGATGTATTCGTTTTTGAATATGCCATTCTAGCAAAGGACGACTTTGTTGAATCATATGTACTTCCCCTATGAATGGCTGTTTCCATAGACCGAATTGATGCCATTTCAAATCACGAGTAAAGTTATTTACGATACTACCTGCTTCTATTAATTCATTCGTAATATTAGGAAACAATTCTTCAATTGCGTTTTCTCCACCTTTTAATAACACGTGAGGATGATTACTTTGTGGAACTCTTTTTCTCGAAGACTTTCCATCCCATCTTTCACCAGCTTCTATAATGATTACTTCTTTAAAAGAAGTTGATAATGCTTTTGCTGCAAACTTTCCTGCCATACTTCCACCAATAACGATAGCCTTATTAAACATATTTTCCCCCTTAATAAAAAGAGATCCTGCCTTGTATGAATGAAACAGGATCTTAAACTAATTAACTTCTTTATCATTATACTTAAAATACATCAGTAAATTGCAACATTAAAATTAAAATACCTAATCCCCATACGTAATACGCGAATACTTTTAAGGAGTGACGTTTTAAATATTGAATCATCCATGAAACAGCTATGTATCCAAAAAACGCTGCTGATAACGTTCCGACAATTAAAGATGTACTAGAAATAGATTCTGCTTTCCCTTGAAAAACGTCTATAAATTGCAAAATGATAGCTCCAACAATGGCTGGTGTCGATAGTAAAAAAGAAAAGTAAGCAGCAGTTTCACGGTCTAATTTTCTCCATAATGCAGCGACAATTGTCATTCCAGAACGGGAAATGGCTGGAAAAATAGCAGCAGCTTGAAATGAACCGATAATTAATGCGTCTTTATATGTTATGTCATCCATTTTTTTACGACCATTCTTTTGTTTATCTGCCGTGTAGAGAAAGAATCCGGTCACTAAAAACTCCCAACCGATCGTGATTCCTGTTTTTGAAATATCTTCAAAGAAATCTTTAAACAATAAACCAATTACAACTGCGGGTATTGTCCCAACGATAAGTAATAACATGAGCTTTGAAAATGGGTTTTTAATTAAATATATAAATTCTTTTTTGTAATAAATAAAAACCGCAAGTAAAGTCCCAATATGCAGCATCGTATCTAAAAATAAGCCAGCCTCATCTAATCGGAACAAATGCCTTCCTAAATAAAGATGTCCGGTACTACTGATTGGTAAAAATTCTGTTAAACCTTGAATTATACCTAGTATGAAAGCTTCTAACCAATTCATGATGGTCTCCTTTCTCTTTTGCTTGTACCAATATATGAGGGTTAAATTTTCGATATGAAAAAAACTATATTTCTCTATGAATTTACTTTTCATTTATGGATATATATGTAAAGAGGGTTAAGGAGGGTTATTATGTGGAAGCACACAAAATTCGGTAATGTATTACTTTGGGTGGGCCCTATCCTTGTATTTTTAGGACTATGTATGACAAATGTTATTTCAGATATTCCTTTCTTTGAGGGAAAACATAAAACGGTTGGTATTGTACTTATATTTATAGGTGTAATCTGTTTTGTTGCTGCTAATCATTTGAAAAAAGGAGAAAGATATGAAGAATAAATCTAAATAAAAAACAATCCTGGCATATTAGCTAGGATTGCTTTTTATTAATGTTGATTATTTGTAGAATACTTTATCAACGTTATATTTCGCTTTGTATTCATTAATGATATATGTTTCGTAAATTTCTCTTTCTGTTGGATCTTCTACGATACATGCATCAATGCGGTATACTTCATCACGGTGATTTTTAATTGGTGAAACATTATCTTCAAAATGCTTCTTAATACGTTGTCTAATTTTACGAGCTTTACCTACGAAAAGAAGTTCGTCATTAATATTGTAAAACATAAAAATGCCGCCTTTATCTCTAGGGAACAAGTGGAAATCGATAAATCCATTAATTGGAGTAATGATTGGCTCGTCTCCTTTAATAACTTGTTTACGTTCAGTAATTGAAACATCAGCTTCAGGAATATTAATTTTAATCAAGTTCATTCACGTCCTCTTTTATTATAAAGATAAATAATAGCATACATAAGTAAGAAAAGCTATGTTCAGAGGCATATTTCATTTTATAATTCAAATATTATAGGTGTATCATGTAAACTTTTCTTCCAAATCATATGATCACTGGATTCTCCCCAGTAATCTTTCAATACATAGCTAGGTTTTCCAAACTTTTTCATCCATATACTTTGCGCATTTTTATATCCACTATCTAAACAATATTCTGTTATCCCTCTGCTAAGTAATGTAAGAAACATTGTATGTAGTAATAAACTCCCTATTCCCTTTCTCTGATACTCCGGAAGTATGAATACAGTTCCTATTTCATACAAATTTTTAAGTACACCACCTGTACAACTATTAATCAATGTACTTGCTGGACCGATTTCGATTGTTCCAATGATTTTATCGTTACTTGTATCAATTGCTAATAAAAAGTAACAACTTTCTCCGTTACTATCAAAATCACTTTTCAAATACTGCTTTTTTGAGTTAATTTCATTTTCTATGTCATCTAATAATTGTGACAATCCTTCATTTTTGTATGTATTCGTAATAACTATACGGAAAAATAAATATAGTTCATCTATATCATTCAAATTCGGTCTTCTAACTGCAACGTTAGTCATGAATTCAATCTCCAATCCTCATTATGCCATTGTCAATACAACACTTTATATAATCTATTCATCATTATTCTGCAAAAACCTGCATAAATCCAACAGTATAGAAAACTCATTATAAATATTGATAAAATAATTTTTATATCCATAGTTGTATGAACAGCAGGACCAAGTACCGGAAAACGGAAAACATCGAGAACGATCATAATACCAATAAGTAGACAAGTTGCTGAAAAGGAAACAATCCAAATTCTCCTCTTTAATTTTAAAAAAGATACTCCTAAGGCTAGACCTAATAAGCCTGTAGTAAAAGGAAAGACAATTAGTTCACTGGGCTCAATAATAAATAATAGAAAAATAGTAAGAATATAAGAAAGTATTCCCTCACGAATAGAATAGAAAATAGCAAAAAAAATCGGTAATGTCGAAAATGGACTAATGAGCAAACCTATACCAGGAACTAAGTTCCCAGCTGCTTGAAACATGGTGGCCAATGCACTCATCAAAGCTGTAAGTACTAACTCATTCGCAAGGGACAATTTTCTTTTATGAACAAAGCTCGTATCATGTTCTATCATCAGTTGATACCAATAACGTACAAACCGATTCATCAATATCTCCCCCTAAAGATGCCTCATTCATTACTTTCTATATTATTCATACAGTAGTGGTTTATGAGCTGCTTTCTACTTGTTATGAATTACTATATAATAAAAGACTTTTAGGGGGATAAATTGTGCGTTTTGAAACAAAATAAATTCCTTGGATTATTAAACTACGATTGTATATCGTATCAGGGAATAATTTCAAAAATGGTACCTTTGTTAAAATCAGTTACTTTCATAGAACTGTAAACTCCTAAATATAATTTAGTTTGATCCGAATTTGTTCCTAAACTCATATAATAAGCTGGTTGCGTACCAAAATCATAATTGGTTTCAATAGCATGAAAGTCAGCATGTTTACCGTCTGTACCTGCTCTAGTATAGGCTAAAACACCCTTAATTGGAGACTGAGATTCTCCTTTCTTGGCAAGGTCAGTAAAAACAACGCTACCTGTTAAATTTGGAATTGCATTTCCCATATATGGCTGAACTCCTGTAAGTGAAGTTCCTCCAAACTTATCTGTTCTAGAATCTTTATGAAAATAACTAAGTAGAGGCAGAATACGCTTGACTGAAGTTTGTATTGTTTCATCATAATAAACCATTGTTCTCTCATCCAAAGTCTGATTCTCAGAACAATGTCGTATAAAAGAAGTAGGTAAATCCCCTTCCCATCCTCGCCACCCAAAATTGATAACCCCATCTTGATTGGGAGTTAACCTCATAAAATGCATTTGAACAAGTTCTGTAACCGGTATAGGTTTATATTGAATAAATGAAAAAATAGACTCTACAATATCTTGTCCGACATTTCCGGCGTATTTGATATATTGATTATAAAACCTTTGAAATGAAATACCGGTTATATTACGAACACCTTTCGCAATTACTGTAAGTGTTTCTTGTATAGATAGAGGAAGTTCATTAAAGCGTGTAACGAATGGAGGATTATTTATGAATGTATTTTTACTTACATCGATTTCAATAATTTTACCTGCTATTTCTAAATCATCTTGGCTTAAATTGAACGGATCATAACCCGAGCCACCATCTCCATTTGTAAAAACAAGTTTCCCCGTCTCTGGAGAAAAGTTTAAAGTATTTACTCCATTATGATTAAAAAATGGGCGTTTTATATTAAGTAATGTTCTACGTTTTTGAGGGTGCCCGTTTGATTGTAAAATCCATTCTTCAATTGTATCGATATGATCATATTGCGTATCTCTATTTAGCCATTTTAAATTTAAAGTTTTCGAGTCACAAGGATTCGGTTTAAATTGTTCAGAAAGTGCACCTGGCCCTTGAGTTCCAGCGACGGAATAATGAAGATAAAATAAACCGTTTTGATAAAATTGTGGATGGAACGCAAGTCCAAGCAATCCTCGTTCATCATAACCGCTACTAGAAACACCTTCTTCAAATGTACCTAATTTAATAATTAGGTGACGAATATCTAAAAATATCTTTATAACTCCATTCCCTATGTAAAAAATCTCTCCTAATTGGGTTGCGATAAATAGTCTTTCGGTCGATTCGCCTGGAAGTATTGTTGTTTTCAATACGGTTGGTAAATTTATATTATGAACAATGGGTCGTAAACTAACTTTAACTTTTGTCAATTAACTGTACACCCCTTTTTCTTCTTTTTATAGAAGAATATGATTAGAGTAGTTCTGTTAGTATCAAATAAGTCGTATTCCTTTTTATTACAATTTTTTATATAATATAATTATAAATAATATGGGGGACGAACTATGATAATCGTACTACAAATCATCTTACCACTAATTTTCGCAGTCTATTTATTTACCCTCTATCATAACGGGACGTATGGATCAGCTTCATTCATTTTAGCAGTCATGATAGGAATTTTCGGTTTAGAGAATATTTTTCAATATGCTAGTCTAACAGATCATGCTATTTATCCATATTGGGGAAGTTTGAAGGCTGTTGTTATCGTTTTATCAGTCTTATTTCTATTTAAAAAAGGTGGTTTAACAGGAAAATATTGATTTGTAATGCGTTACATATTTTCTTGTTAAATTGCTTTTATTTTATAAAAGAAGAAATATTTATGTGAAAACAAGAAGGGATGTGTTACATATGTCTATAAATATTATTTCAATAATCTCTATCATAATATGGATTGTGTTAATTACAGAACTTATAAAACCTTCAAAAGAACAGAATGGACGAAAAATAGTAACTTTAGTAACTGCTGGTTCCGTATCAACACTTATTTTAACGGTTTCATTTATTCAAAATATCCCGTTTTGGAATTGATAGTGATATAACTAACAAAAATATGTATAAATAAAAAGATTAGGATTCACTCCTAATCTTTTTATATTTTGAGGTAGCACCATATGCCCAGCAAGCTAAGGTCTTGAAGTAGCCCCTAAACAAAATTTTAAATTTTTCTAAAGTTATTTATGTGAATTCAAATCGTTTTCAGGAACATATGTGGTCCTTTTATAATTTGAAGTTCTTTTTAAGCTTCTTATATTTTCTGTACGAACGTCTAACAATGTTTAACATAAAATACGGTATTTTAACGGGGAAAGGCAATTTATAAATGAAAGGAAAATAAAAGGTGAAATATGCCTTTTCTAGGTCTCTCCACTTACTATCTTCTTTTGTTTTTAAGAAATCAGATACATCGACTACATATCCCCTTCCTTTTTCCATCATCACATTTTTCCCGTGAACATCACAAGGAGTTAATCCCTGTTCCCTCGCATACTCTAAAGCCTCATTAATATCAAGTATTACTTGCTTAGGAATTTTAATCCCCTTATGAATAGCATCGTATAAGGTAATTTCTTTTAAACGTTTCAATACTATGAAATTTTCTCCTTTATATATAAGCTTTGAATAAGAAGGATGATCTCCGATTCTTCGGTATACTTCTGACTCTTTTTCAATTCCTTCTCCTTCTCGCACGTAAACTTTCACTACCCAATCTTTGTATTCTTTGTGCATGAATACTGCGGCATAATTACCTGTTCCTAAACACTTCCAAAGTCTAGGAATATCTTTAACTACTACAGGCTCGAATTCATCCTCACTTCTGATACTTACCTCTTTTAATAATTCGTTATTTATCAATCCCACAAAACTATTTATACTCATCATTCCCACTCCGGTTTTGCTAAAAGGGGGCCCACCCACATTTTAACGAAAATATACACTAAGCGAATTTTAGCATAAAACGAGTCATCTTTCTTCCTAAAATAAAAAGCTAACTCGTTTTATTTGAACTGTTGAATACTTAATATTTATTCCGTTATTCATAGCCAAAAACCGTACGATATAAAAATATTTCTAACTATTTTCATTTTTTCAGAGTCAACTGTATAGGGCTTTTCTTAGTACAAGTTCTCTTAGTAAATTACCTATACAAAATCTATATTACTCTATTTTATAATCTAAAACATTGTTTAGAAGTGTAGCAAAGGTTTGTTAATGGTTCCATTCTTGTTCCAATACTATCTTTGTTAGCTAAAACTTTTATTGTTTTAATAGTCTTTTGTTTAATTCCCACAATGCTGTTTTGTTGCTATCCCATTTCAAAAACGTTATTGCTTCCTCAAAGCATAACCATTTATAATTGAAGTGTTCTTTAGATAATGATATGTTTTTTGTAGGGACTTTAAATCCAAAAGAAAATTCTTTTATTACATAAACCTCTTCTCCCCAAAGGAATCCTCCAACTACATCTTCTACTGATAGTGAAGACACAGAATCTAATTGTATATATGGACATTCTCTTGTAATACCAGCCTCTTCAAATGCTTCCCGTTTTGCTGATTCAATAGGAATCTCACCGTCTTCTCCGCCACCAGCTATTCCTTGCCAATAACCATAATCACTTCGGTTAAAAATGGCATATTGAATAGAATCGGCAGTTTTTATATAAGGAAATATCAATACTTGATATGGCGCTCTCATTACTTAACCTCCTCTCGAAAATAAGTTTTAAAGCAATATGAATAAAGAGCCGACATCACAATTCTACATTATTAATGCAGGTTTATAATGTCGGCCCTCTATTTTTAAATAATTTTATTTTTCATAAACAGGCTTACTCTTAACAGAGGAAAAACTACTTATTCTCTGTCGAATTTGTTTAGCATGGTTTTTCATAAATGTTAGTAGTACTCCATATTATTCAATTGCGCCAGCAACGTCATAATCATTTAAATCTAATTCAATCGGTTGTCTGAGCGCTAGTTTAGCAAGTTCCGCTCCTAAGTATGGACCAGCTGTTAAACCCGAAGCCCCTAATCCATTCGCAACGAGAATTCCTTCAAAGTTAGGTAGTGGCCCGATAACAGGTAAGAATCCTGGTGTGAATGGTCTGAATCCAACTCTCGTTTCAAGCATTGTAGCATTTTCTAAGCCAGGCGCAACTGTTAATGCCTTATGGAATACTTCATGTAAACCACCTGCTGTTACACGATGATCAAAACCAGTATCATTCTCATGTGTTGCACCAATTACGACATGCCCATTGTCAAACGTTAAAATATATTGATCGTTCGGTGGCATAACAACTGGCATATTTTCTGTTGCTGTATTCTCGATTTGCAGATGAACAATTTGTCCTTTTTGGAATGTAACTAAGAAATTAATTCCTAATGGTTTCAAGATTTCATTCGCCCATGCGCCTGCAGTTACAATAACCTTTTCTGCTAAAATTGTTTCATCGTTTACTGTAACTCCCGTAATATGATTTCCTTCACGGACTAATATAGCATCGCCTTTTATGAAAGTTGCACCATGTTTTTTCGCAGCACTTATTAATGCATTGCGTAATAATCTCCCATTTACTCGTGCAGCACCACTAATATGAACAGAACTATATTCGTCTGATAATGCTGGGAATAATTTTTTTGTTTCTTCAGCTGATAAGCGAGTGATTTCACCAATCTCCGGGGCATCTTCACGTCGTTTATAAGCTCGCTCTTCCATTTGATCTAACTTTTTCTCGTCAGTATGTAAACTAATTGCACCTACACGATTATATCCTGTGTCAGTTTCACCGTCTTCTTCTAATTGCTGAATTAACGAAGAATAGTAACGTGCACCGCCTTTAACAATTTTATACCATGCTTTATTACGACGCTGTGATAACCATGGACATACAATTCCTGCTCCTGCATCAGTTGCTTGCCCTAATTGTTGGCGATCCACGATAGTAACATTCGCACCTGTCTTAGCAAGATGATAAGCAGTAGACGCTCCTAAAATTCCAGATCCAACTACAATATACGATTTCATTTCAAACACCTTTTCTCTTTTGCTAATTATATAAATATAAGAACATTCCTTAGTATAATGGAAGGAATGCTTTTTTCAATGTACTCATCACAATTAATTGTTGCAGCATTGTGACTTCCTTAATCATTATTTTTTCTTCTTACGGAATAATTCAATTGTTTTATAGCCTTGTGAAAGGATTTCTATCATTTTCTCTAGACGTTTTTCACGAGTTTTTTCTTGTTTCACAGAAAAAAGATTACGTGCCCAATCTTTTTGGTATCCAGGCGTTAAACTTTGATAAAACTTAAGTTCATTCGGATGATTAGCTAGTAATGCTTCAACATCTTTAATTCGATCTGCATAATCGGCAACACATTGACTCATAGCAGATGTTTTCGTTATTTTTTTCTTTTCACGTTTTAAACCTACAACAGTAAAGACTTCATCCATACTTACCATTCGTGCAAATTTAATATCGCTTTCTCCCACATAACCATCTTCTCCAACGTTTAATGCCGGAAACATCTCATCACGGTGAATAAACGTACTATAACGAGCATTACCTTTTTTCGGATATGCGAAGAATAGGTAACCTTTTTCAATTAGTAATTCTTCATTACTAATAATAAAATTCGTTTGTTTCACCATTTCATCAAGCGTTTCTACAAATATAAAGATAGCATCGTGTTCTTTTGAGAATCCATTTTCTTTACCTGTAAAAATGTCATAATCACTTGGTTCGTTAATAACGACCATATTTGTATACTTATTAAGTTTCAATTTATCAATAACTGACATAATAATCTTCCTTTACATTCAAAATTCATTGTACATACTTTTTCGTACTGTTCTAGTGTATTATATGTATTAAGAAAATCAAACTTTAAATCGTGTTATTCTGCTGCAAAAGAACAGAATTCTTTAATAGATGGGGTGGTTTTATGCCATATGTAATCCGGGATGAAGGGCTAGTTTTACAAGGGGATGATGGAAAAGAACCAATTTTTCATACATATGAAGAAGCTGAGGAAACATTAAAAACATTAACTATACCGCAGTTTCCGAAACGTATTAGAAGAAAACCATTTACATCAAAAATAATAAAAATAGCCGCTTCTGAATAAGAACCGGCTATTTGTTTATTCATAACTTAATAGAAAATAAAGTATATAAAAACTCTCTATATTGATCTTCTGTAATTTCAAGCTTAGTTTTTTCCCCATGAATAATTTCAGTTAAACTTGTATTCGTTAATGAAATATGACCGGAGTTCGTCAACTTTACTGCAATTGGTCCTTTATTAAAAATAGACTTCTCATCTTCTATCACTCTTCTTTGAACATCGTTTACTACTATCTCATCAATATTATGTTTATAAAAAGCATGACAAACTTTCCATTCTCCATCAGTATCTATTCTTTCTAAAACATAATTTCCTTTACTCGTATCTTTTCGTCTCACCCGGTACGAACCATTTTTTGAAGAGACAGACTTACCAGTAAAAGGTACAGGAACAAGAGGTACTAACGAAGCTATACCTACATCAATTAAATACTGTACATTATCATAAGTTAAAATAATTGTTATATGGCCATCCTCAAGTGCCCATGCATTTATATCGTTTTTATAAACCGTACCTAATGCCAGTTGTACATCATAGCCACAGTCTCTTAAGAAATAGTAAAAAAGAGTATTTAATTCGTAGCAAAGTCCACCACGGGAACTAGTTAAAATTTTCTCTCGTAAGTTTTCCAGAGAGATTTGATTCGTATTTCGTGCTATAACATCTAAATTCTCAAATGGTATAGTATGCGCAAACGAAAAGAGTATGGTAGGTAATTCTTCAAACGTTACTTCATTACGTTTTTTAAGATTTAATCTTGTGAAAAGCTGATCTTGTAAACTTGTCATATTTAGCACCCCTTAAAAATTTATAAGTTTAAATAATATATGCTGATTGTAAATTTTAAGGGGCACTGTAACAACGTACATTTCATTAAACTGTACCGGTACAAAAATTACGATTCACATAGGAGGTGTCATTACACATGTTTTTTGTAATCACTTCTTTTTGTGGCAAACCAAAAGCTACGAATATAAATTTAATAGTTTATCTATAGGCAAACTATTACTATCACTTAAATCAACAAAATATTGAAGTTGCCATGCTTGGCTCTTTTTAGCTTGATTACTAACAGTGGTATCCCAAACAGGATAAATTCTCATTGCCATTTTCCCTGTTTGACTTTGTGTTCTCAATATTTTTTCTTTAAGAAGAATCTCTTTAGGAAAAATAAATTGCCCTAGTTTATTATCAGCAATACAAGTGATTACTAATAAATCAGGAGCAGCTTCATAAGAGAAAGCTCTATTTCGCATATTTTCATCTTTCGCCCAAAAAGAAACGAATTGACCAATTTTATTAGGTGTAACTTTTGATTTTCTAAAACGAATGGTTTTGTTATTTAAGTGGAATAAACATCCGGCATATTCTGCGTTTTGCTTTTCTTCTTTTAGATTCGTAATCATTAAGTTGTTAGGTTTGTAAACTATATTATTTAAATCTTGGATTATATTATTAAAATTGTTCAAAAAAACTCCCCCTTTATTCATCTCTTAGTTTACCACAAACATCAGTTCTTCTATATCGTATATAATTATGAACTAAGTGAAATGGGGGAATTTAGCAGGATATAATTATTACTTTAATGTACTTAGTTTTTTAATTGCTTGTTGTTCAGTTGCTAAGTAAAAAATGTCATTCCCTTTATTACATTCATAAATAAAATCCTTTAAGCTTTTACTAGTATACATAGAGAAATCTCCAACAATAGCAATCTTTACCTTGTAGTTTATAAACTTTTGAAGGATATCGCCCGCAAGCCGTGTTTTTAGATCAAAGAAATCTTCACTTATTAAAGATTTATGGATAATAATATGTTTCGCATCTACCTCATATTGAACTGTTGCCATAGTATCTAATGCAGACTGAACATCCGATATTAATACCTTATCGTTTCTAATGAGCGCAATATTGATTCCATCGATTACTACTTTCTTTATTTCCATAGTCCCACCTGTACAGAGATAATAAAGTTGTTTAATTTACAATAAAGTCATTTAAAAAATAATATAGTAGTTTAAAAATCCTTCTTCTACTAACGAGGCAGGTTAGTGGAAGAAATAGCAAGTGGTTTTAACTAGGAGAAGTGTCGATGACATTAAAGAAGACACCGAGGTGTCTTCTGTTTTTTAAATTACGGATATCGATAAATTAAGATTTATTTACTTAACATTATACTTATTTTCGGACCGAAGCACCTAATCGATGAGTATATACAAACCAAGTAATGCTTGCTGTTAATAATGTTGACGAAATTAAAGCTGTAAGAACACTATATGTTTGCCAAATAAGTATCGTTGACCAATCGAAGGCAAAAAACATTATACACTGGGCAATCGTAGCGATTAGGAAAATAATTGTTACGATTGTTCTCTTTTTTGTCATTGGCTGCTGCTCATTCATTTTCCTTTTTCTTAATCCTAAGAAAAATAACAGAACGGCTAATAGGCAAAGAATAATTGTGGTAGACGACAAAATGATGTCCAAAAGCTGTGTGCCGCTTATTTCATATGACTGAGTTAGATTGCCGTTTAATATATCATTAACTTGTAGTACCAGGTTTATATTGGTATTTGCGCCGTTGCTCAGTAAGCAGATGGCTGTTCTTTCATTTGGCAGTATGGCTACTTTGGTACTAAAATTTGGATTACGCCCAGTGTGTTCTATAAACGTTTGTTCGGCGTTTACCGACCAACCTGCCGCATAATACATATCATTGACAGCCGAAACAGACATATCACCTCTATGTGATTTTTCGATGGCCCTGTGAAATATTTCGGGTATGTCCTGCACGATACCCATCTGTATGCCCATCCAACGCACCATATCTTTTGTATTAGAAATGATATAGCCGGCAGGTTTATTCCCAGCATAATCCGGAGCGTTAAATGGAGTTGTTATAAAAAAGGAAGAACGGTAGCCCTGTGCTAACTGTCCAGTGGCTTGAGCATCTTCTTTATAAACATACGTCTGGTGAAGACCTAAGGGTAGAAATACCTGTTCCTTCATAAAGTCTTCATAGCTTTGTCGTGATACAATCTCAATAACCAAACCCAATACGTCATAATTAACGGTTCCATAGTTATATTGTTCACCGGGAGAGAACGCCAATTCTGCATCTACCAGCGTTTCCACAGTCTTTTGCAACATATCAGGCGTATTACCTTGTGGAATATTTTGAAGATGTCTAATATTTGTTAGGCCGCTGGTATGGTGAAGAAAGTTATTTAGTGTAAGGTTTTGCATATCAACAGGTTTACCTTGATACTTTAACGTAAACCAAGGTAAATATTTTTGGATAGGGTCAGTCATTGATAGCAGCCCTTGCTCTTCCAATAGCAAAATCCCCATACCAGTAAAAGCTTTACTCACCGAGGCCAACTCATAGAGTGTATTTTCACTTGCAGACAGTCCCTTTTCAAGATCTGCATACCCAGAAGAAAAGTAGAACACTTCACCATCAGCAAGTATTGAGAGTGACATTCCAGGCACACCTGACGTACGACAGGCATCATCTAGCAATGCTTGTATTGCCACAGATTTCGAATCTGACAACGCATAACTTTGTGTTGCGAATCCTGAGAATAATATAAATATCGTTAATACAAAAACAATAGTCTTTTTCATACACTCTCCTTTCTGAAGAATTATAAGGGTATAAATAACTTATTTTTATAACTATAAACTAAATTCTGATTTATATTTCTATTTATCTATATAATATCAAATAATTGTGAAGAGTTACACTTAAAAACGGGGGCGTTAGTTTAATAAGAAGTAAACAACTTTATTATTCATTTTTTAAGCATTACATAAGCAGATGGATATAATTTGAAACAACTTTAAAGAGCCTTGCTGCATATAGAATGTAGTAAGGCTCTTATCTTTTTTAATCAAAATTCAATAACTTTATTATCACTATACACCACCCCTTTATAATTTACACAGTATGAGTAAAATTGTTTTACAAGACTTCGTATTAATCATAGATTAAATTAGCCACAGCTATTAAAATCGCCTCTATTTTTTATTGTAAGTATATATTTTTTATTACTAATACGGTCAATGAAATTAATGATAGTTTCTCTTTTTTTATATTTTTGAATATATATATGGAATTGCCTTTACTTGTTATAAAAATATTGTGGAGTAACATAACTTAACAAATTATCCAAAGTGTTAATCTCGGCATATGGTTGTATTTTGGTAGTATTATTGATTTTCTGAGGGTTAAACCACACCCCTTTTATATTTACATTTTGAGGACCAGCAATATCCTTTTCTAAGTCATCCCCAACAAATAAAGTATGTTCCGGTTGTAAATTTAGCTTATTTAATGCTAGTTCGAATATACGTTTATCAGGTTTACTAAATCCTACTTCTTCAGAAATAATGATTGTTTCAAAATACCTATTTAAATTCGTGTTAAATATTTTAGCTTTTTGCCTCTGAGTTGAGCCATTTGTTATAATTCCAACTTTACAGTGCTTCTTTATTTGATTTAAGAAATGAATAGTATTTTTGTCTATTGAAAAACATCTAGGGAAATTATTATTCCAAAAATCTTGGATGTAATTGCGTGGCAATCTATACCTTGGCGTGAATTCATCAAACAATGATTCTAAAACTGTCGTTTTATTACTTATGCCATATTCTCTTTTATCGTATTCTTTGAATTTCTGTAACATGTTGCTTTTAGCCGCACCATCTACATTTTCATAACACTTTTCTAAAACAATTAAAAATAATGCCTCTACTGCTTTATCCCTATCAAGTAATGTATCATCTAAATCAAACAGCATCGCTTTATAACCCATCAAATCATTTCACAACCTTTCTAGCATTATATAAATCTCTCCAAGTTTGTACCTTTAAACTTTTGGTTTAGCAAGAACATTATTATGTAGTGATTAACGATTAAATAGAAACTAGATGAAAGAAATCCAAAGTTCTTGGCACACACTCTAGTATTACGGTAGTTTCTTCTATATTGAAATTCCTTTTCCTCTTTTGGTAAAGAAGCAAAAGTATATTTTCACAAATTTTAAGAAACTACATACAATTCACATTATTATACATTAGTTTTTCGTAAATATTAATCGTACACCAATTCATACAATAAGTTTTTTTAAGCAATTATTTCTCCATAAAAAAGTAATAAAGCTAATAATACTTTTTGGTAGTAAGCGTTCTATGAAGTTTACTACTGTATCTCCACATAAACTCCAGATTGTACGGCTATAATGACTACCAGAGGTGATATTATGAAAAACTATCATATCCTCGTGGTAGAGGACGATCAAGAAATTCAGGAATTAATTAAACAATTTTTAATGACACAGCATTATACAGTGGTAGTCGCTTCAGATGGACTAGAGGGTATGACACAATTTAATAAGCAATCCTTTGATTTAATTCTTCTAGATGTCATGATGCCCAATCTTAATGGATTTGAAGTTTCTAAAATGATTCGAAGTCAGTCAAACGTACCAATTATTATGCTAACTGCGTTGGAAGAAGAAGAAGATCAAATGAAAGGATTCGATCTTGGGATCGATGATTATATAACAAAACCCTTTTCATTTCATGTTTTGATTAGACGAGTCGAAGCTGTACTTAGAAGAAGTTATGATAAAAATGTAAATAATCATTTGATATTTAAAGAAGTTCGTATCGATGTGGATGCATATAGAGTCTATGTAAATGATGTTGAAATTATATTAACGACAAAAGAGTTTGAAATTCTACAACTACTATTTCAAAATGAGAGAAAAGTACTTACAAGAGAAAATATCGTAGAGAAAGTTTGGGGTTACGATTATTTTGGAGAAACACGAATAATTGATACACATATTAAAAACCTACGCAAAAAATTAGCTATCCCTTATATTAAAACAATAAAGGGTATTGGTTATAAAATTGATGAATAGTATTGTGAAACTCATGAAAATGAAGCAAATCACTTATAAACTCTTTATGACTACATCTCTCATTTTGTTATCCTTTGCAGTATTGATTTATTTAACTTTATACTTCTTTCTCCCTACATTTTATGAGCAATATAAAACAGATCAACTTCAAACAGGGATAAACGAAATCATTGATAAGTCTAAAAATCTTACGTTTCAAGATGCGATACCACTTTTTGATGAATACGCAAAAAAAAATAATGCGATGCTTTATCTTCAAAATAAAGAAGGAGTAATTATTTACTCTCCTTCGTTTTCTTTTATTCAAAGTGGTACGCAAAAAACAGTAGTTACTAAAGCAACACGATTCGAGAATGCAAGTACCCTTAGCAATTCATATAACGTTACGAAACCAATTCAATTCCAAGATGGTAGTTTAACGCTTATAGTCTTTGCTACATTTCAACCGATTGATGAAGCTTCACAGGTTTTAGTCCGCTTTCTCCCCTATATTAGTATCATTGTACTCGTAATTGGTATAGGGAGTGCTTATTTTTATTCCAGGTTTATTACAAAGCCACTTATTTATATTAATGAAGGTGCACAAAAGATGGCAAATTTAGATTTCTCCGAAAAAATTGAGGTTCGCTCTACAGATGAGTTAGGAGAATTGTCTAATAGTTTGAATGACATGTCTATTAACTTACAACAAGCTATGTTTGATTTAAAAAAAGCAAATGAACAATTAAAAAATGATATTGAAAAAGAAAGAGAAATAGAAACAAAACGCAGAGAGTTTTTTGCGATTGTAGCACATGAATTAAAGTCCCCTCTTACTGTAATGAAAGGCTACTTAGAAGGGATGATTTACAATATTGGCCCTTATCAAAATCGCGATCAATATTTAAAGAAAAATCATCAAATTATTGAAAGTATGGAACAATTAGTTCGTGAAATTTTAAGCGTATCGAAATTAGAACAACACACCTTCAAACTAAAAGTAGAGGAAGTTAATCCTTCAAAGTTAATAGGTACAATCACAAAAGATCTCGAATTTTTTGCTTCTCAAAAAAGCATCGAAATAATAAAAGAAATTGATTCTGACCTTTCTATTTATACAGATTGTGCTCTTTTAGAAAAAGCATGTAAAAATATTATTCACAATGCGGTTATGTATTCACCACATAATGAAAAAGTCTATATAAAGTTAAGTGAGGATTCGAAACAAGGTCAAATCGAAATGCAAATTATAAATACAGGTGTCAATATTAAAGACGAAGATTTACAACAAATTTTCAAACCATTTTATCGAATTGAAAAATCAAGAAATCGAAATACTGGAGGAAGTGGTTTGGGGTTATATATTGTTAAACAAATTCTTGAAACGCTAGATATAAAGTATTCAATAAAAAATATGGAACATAGTGTACAATTTCGCATGAGCATTCCATTATCTAAACACAAAAACAAACAAACTCTCCTTTAAATAGGACGAGTTTGTTTGTTTTTGTAGTAAATATAAACTTATTAACAGGTTTTTCACTTAATGGACAAATGCTGCTTCTTAAATGGCGATTATCATAAGTAGTGACAAACTGTATTCAATTTACATATTTATCTTCTACTATAACAGCAAAAAAACGAAATTCCGCATAGCGCAAATTAGATTCTCTTATTTGAGATGCATTTCATCTATGAAACTAAAAAGGAGGATGAAAAATGCATATTTGCCTCCATTTTTCAGATTAATTTGGAATTCTTTTATGATAAGCTATATGTAAAGATTAAACATAAAGGATGATTCGTATGCAAATAAGACCACAAGTAAGTGAATATAGCTCCTATTATGCAACGTATACCAACTTGGTATCAGACGGAAATATCATACATATTCTAGAACAACAAATGAAGGAAACGAATCTCTTATTAAAGGAAATTTCTGATAGTGAGGGACTTTTCCGGTATGCTCCTACTAAATGGAGTATAAAAGAAGTAATGGGTCATATAGCAGATACAGAACGGATTATGGCGTATCGATTGCTATCTATCGCTCGAGGCGAGACAGCAGAACTTCCAGGCTATAATGATGATATGTATGTTCTTAGAGCTGCTTTTGATAAGCAATCTATGCAAAATCTTCTTGAGAATTTAATTGTTGTTCGCCAATCTACCCTGTGTTTACTTAGAAGCTTAGATAAAGAAGCTTGGTCACAAAGAGGAAATGCGAATAATTCTGAAGTTACAGTTCGTGCATTAGCATACATCATTGCTGGTCATGAGCTTCATCATCTTCAAATTATAAAAGAACGTTACCTTGGTTCTGATGTATATCCAGCAACTTAATATTTGAAGAAAAAGATTCCTATTTATGTAGGGCTCTTTTTCAGAATTTATAACGGATTAGCGCTTAGAACCATGGCAATTAAATGTCTTTATTTATAAAATTCACCACATAATATATATGTTATCCCCTCTTATTCTGTACATAATTTTCTTTAGGCTGATATACTATAAACACAATAGTTCTGGAAAGGTGATGATATTATGTATGAACAACAAAATAATAGAGATAGAGATCAAAAAATGATGTTTTCTATGCAAGGAGTTCCCACAAATAAAATTAACATGAATCAATTACCTAAATGGATTAGAATTTTTGGCTATTGCGCGTTTGGTTGGATGATAGTATTTAGTTTAATTATGATTGTAGGTTTAATTCTGCAATAACTATACAGATACATAGGGAAACGGGACAGCATTTAGATCATACATCTAGGTAATGTCCCGTTTTTTATGTGTAATTATCCCATGATATAGGTAACCAATTATAATAAAAAGAACTTGTAGGATATTCTACAAGTTCTTTTTCAAATATTATTAAAACGGGAACGACAAACTATTTTAACATTCAGTACAGGGAGACCATTTTGATTATGGCTTGATTTTATTATAAATCAAATATAAGCTTTTGAAAGGTCTAGTTTTTGAAAAATATGTGAATTAAACAGCTACGATGTTTATATTAGATTTCATTTATGACTAACTTCTTCTTACTTAAATACACTGCACGATCTGATTTTTTAGCAACCTCCTGTGAGTGCGTCACAACAATAATGCATTTATTCTCTTTATGTGCAAGTTCTTGAAACAGTTCTATTATATCCATTGCGGTTTCCTCGTCGAGATTTCCTGTCGGCTCATCTGCAATTAGTAAATCAACATTACAAGATAGTGCTCGAGCGATTGCTACACGCTGTTGTTGCCCGCCACTTAGTTGCAGGACGTTTCGTTTCGCTTCAGCTTCTGAGAGTCCTACCCTCTCTAATAATTCTAATGCTCTTGCTGTTTTATTTTGCACTTTAACACCTGTAATTTCCATTGCTGTTAAGACATTTTGAAGAGCGGTCATATAGGTAATTAAGTTATAAGATTGGAAAATTACAGATACATTTTGATTACGGTATCGATCCAAACCAATTTTTCTAATATCTTTGCCATTATACAGTACATAACCATTTTTAGGGACATCCAGTCCACAACCTAAGCTCAGAGTTGTGGTTTTACCAGATCCAGATGGCCCTAAAATCGTGTAGAAATGTCCTTTTTGAAAAGAAAAGTTAACATTATCTAGTATCGCTACATTTTTCCCATTACTTTCATAATAATAATCCAAATTTTTAAACTGTAAAATCGTCTCCATATCGAGCCTCCTCATTCATCTTTTAAAAGAATTTGTTTTGGGTTTAAACGTAGAATAGATAATGCTGGAAGAAGCGTTGCTATTATAGCAATAGCTAGTCCAATTCCACCCATTTTTCCTACATCTTCTCCTGTTACACTTACATCAATTTTATCAATTGGATCTTCTTTTTGATTTTGTAGAGTACCACCGGGTCCAGCCATCATTACAGTACCATGTTGCGAAGTATCTGTTTCTTCGCTTGCAGTAGCAATTTCATTCGAAAGTAAATTATCCCCGATATATTGAGAAACTTTAGCTCCTGTTGTTATGGATAATCCAAATGCTAAAATAGCGACACACACTACTTCTACTACGAATTGCGCCATCAGTTTCCACTTTTTCTCTCCAATAGACAATAGAATTCCCATTTCTTTACGACGCCCTTTAATTGATAGCATAATGATTAATCCTAAAATGATCGCACCTGCAATCGATACAATATAAATAATCATTTGAGAAGTCGAAGAGATATTTTCGATAGGACCAATCATTTGCTTGTACAATGAATCATGCGCATCTAATTTATAATAATTAAAATCAATGTTAGATTTTTTTGCTTCTTTTTTAAATGCATCAATATATTGTGGATCATTCAAGAAATACACGACTTGACCACTACTTATACCTTGGTCTACTTCTAATTTTTTCATAGTTGAATGCGGCATATATAGTTTATTAGCTGGATCCATAATAGGAGGAGCCTGTTGACCCATTGCTTGCTCATTTGTTTCGTAAATGCCGATAATTTCAACCTCAAGAGTTTCCTTCTTATCCCCTGATTGTACTTTAACTTTGTCTCCTACTTTCAAATTGTTTAATTCCGCTAATCGTTTTTCCATTAAAGCTACATTCTGATCCTTCATTTGCTCTGTAATTGGTTTTCCATCAATGATTTTACTTTTTCCGTTTTTAAAGCTTTCTTGTAATGCAGTCTTGCGAACTCCCTCAATCATAAAAGAAGCATTCATATCTATTTCTGTACCAGAGCTTGAACCGCCTCGCACAGCCGCCATTCCGGCTTTACCTTTTCCTTCTTCTTCTGAAGCTCCTACTAGTTTAAGTCCATCAGAAATACCAAAAGTGTTAGCTATGTAATTATAGTCTTTTACATACTTGGATTTCGC
The DNA here is from genome assembly GCF_009183795.1 of Bacillus sp. B1-WWTP-T-0.5-Post-4. Lineage (NCBI taxonomy): Bacteria > Bacillati > Bacillota > Bacilli > Caryophanales > Bacillaceae > Bacillus > Bacillus sp. B1-WWTP-T-0.5-Post-4. The sequence continues at coordinate 318,856 of NZ_WEIJ01000005.1, read as the reverse complement.
TAATTGATCTGTTTCTTTTGTATCGAGCTGCGGTGGATTTGGCATTTCTCCAGTTTCCTTAGCTTTTTGACCTAATTTGTCGAAATCAAGACCTAAAGTAACATCTGCACCAAGTTTTTTTCTCGCAGCATCCGCTGCTTTTTTTGACGCATTTTGGATTGTGAAACCTGAAAGAACCAAATTTGTAACAATCAGAAAAACTGCCATCAAAATTAATGATGTTCCTATCCTTTTTTTCATACTGAGAATTGCTCGTTTCATAAAATTCATTTTTTCTTACCTCCTTGATATCTTGTATTCTATATAGGTTATCTAGAGTTTATATGGAGCTAATCGGTAGTTTAACTAGAGATATAAGGAGTTTATGTGTAGTTATTTACCTGTTTCAGAAAAGCTAGAACACAAATTCAAAAACGTAGCCGTTTTTGAATATTGGTAAGGAGTTATTCCGTTTAATAAATTTATATAAAGGTTAAGATTAATTTAATATATGTAGCACAAAAAATATTTACTGTGTAATTTCTATACAATAAATATAGAGAAACCTATTTGGATATCTATAATAGGGATTTTAATATAGTTACTGTATCTCATACAAATCACGTCGCTTTAAAAGGTGCATCTTTTAATACGAAAATAAGCAAGTTAATATTCTCTTATATGAATAAGAATATTAACTTGCTTTTTAGATTTTAGTATAATATATTTATAGTTTTATTTTATTGCAAGCTTTATAATATGATATACAAATTTATCACCTACTATTAGGAAAAGAGAATATTTTATAATTAATTTACAACATAAATTTTGTCCAGGTTTTAAACAATATGTATTTTGGAGGAGGTTAATTTGATTTTTTCAAAACTCATTGATCGGTACGCCTTATATGATTTACACAAAAAAAGAAGTGTAGCGTTTCAGTTTACTTCCCTTTCTAACACTTCATTAAATATAAAGAACATAGAATCTTTTTATAAAGTAAAACCATCACATTTTCATTTTGACATTAAGCATTCAAAGCAGGAAAATGAATACATGGTTGGGCAATTCAACTATAAAAGTTCGATTCAATCCGGTGATTCACACAACGACTCTGTAACTGGGGAATTATTCTTACATAAAAATGAAAATGCACCTCATGTTATCTTTGTTCACGGTTGGAGAATGGATTCTAACGAACGTGTGAAAAAAATATTCCACGATCATATGACCAGCCTGAAGTGGAATATGTATTATTTCACTCTACCCTATCATTTTGAAAGAAAACCCGATCAATCCTTATTCAGTGGAGAGTATATGGTAAGTGCAAATATTGAACGAACATTACAAGCAACTAGACAAGCGGTAGCTGATTTACGAGCTTTGATTAAATGGATTAAAGCAAATAAAAAGGGGCCCCTGATTCTAATAGGAATTAGTTTAGGCGGATTTATTACTAACTTAACCTCTCTTGTTGAAGAAGAAATTGATGTGTTAGCATCCATTTTCTATGCAAATCGACTTTCTTATTCGATTTGGAATACAACTCCAGGTAAATTTATTAGAGAAGACTTGGAACATCATGGTGTTACGTATGATGATTTAATAGATTATTGGAAAATCACTGAACCGAGTCAAGCATTGCCAAAAGTAAAAAAAGAAAATATTTTATTAATTTCAGGTAAGCATGATCTATATGTGCATTCTGAGGATACAGACTACTTGTGGGAATCTTGGGAAAGACCTCCACGATATATTTATACATGCGGGCATGCCGGGATCGTTCTTAAACGTAAAAAAATTGCAACTGATACTATTGATTTTATTCAAAATCGATTGAACTCCCCACACTTATCCAATGTCATGCCTTAAATCGCGAGATTACTAAGTACAAAATCTTATACTTGTATTGTTATATTTTTTACTAGTCACCTTTGTAAATCTTAGCCCCAAGCCTTACACGATTGAAAATGAAATAAAATAAATAACTAAGGAACTAATTTACCATATGGAAAAACATTGCTCAGCATTTTCACCAGTGGTCCCTGTATATGAAATATTACATACAAAAATCTTTATGTATTACGTTATTAATTTAAAAATAAATTATTCATCCATTAATCTATACCATCCATATTTACAGTTATGGATACCCTAATTACATATGAAAAAGAGAGAAAAACATTGGTTAGTTCTTCTCTCTTTGTTTATTTTTAAGATAACCATCTATAAAATTTTGCTTTTCATAATTCTTCATGAGTCTAGAAAAGAAATTTTTCTAATGTACATAATTACAACGACATTAAACCTCTTTGCTCTTAAATCCACTACTTGTATTATTGATTGCATGAAACTCCTTCTTGAGAAAGGTTTTAATTTCCGAATATTCTGTTGACCGTTATAACATATCCAATTTACAATTTAATTGTGGTGTTCTTTCACAATTAAACTACTTAGAATACACTTCATTTATTTGAAAACAATTACAAATAGAGGTGCTAAAATGAAAACTAGAGTAAATCCAGAATTATTACAAGGGTTAGAGATGTTTCCGGATCTCGATTTACGCCCAGAAAATTTGCAATCAATCAGAGAAGGAATAGCTCAAATGAGACCACCTACCGTTGTTGATGACTCTCTTTCTTTAACAGATAAAGTCATTGTTGGGCCTGATGATAATCCGTTACCATTACGAATTTATCGTCCAAAATCAAATCATGAATCTTTACCTGTCTTATTATGGATACATGGTGGAGGTTATATCTTAGGGTCTATAAATGATAACGATGATACTTGTATGAGGTTTGCAAAAGAAGCTAGCTGTGTGGTCGTGTCTGTAGACTACCGCTTAGCACCTGAACACCCTTACCCAGCACCAATTGAGGATTGTTATTCAGCTTTAAAATGGATTGCTGATAATGCAAAGTCATTAAACATTGATTCGAATCGAATTGGGGTTGCAGGAGTAAGCGCTGGCGGTGGACTAACAGCAGCATTATCATTATTAGCACGAGATCGAAAATATCCTTCAATTTGTTTACAAATGCCACTATATCCAATGATTGATGACAGAAATGATACACCTTCAGCGAATGAAATTAAAGAGGGGTTTGTTTGGAACCAAAAGGCAAATGAAGCTGGCTGGAAAATGTATTTAGGAGAAATGTATGGAACGGATCAAATCCCTGCCTATGCAGCACCTTCTCGAGCTGAGGATTATAGTGACTTACCGTATACTTACACATTTGTTGGTCAATTAGATCCATTCCGCAGCGAAACATTAACCTATGTAAGCAAACTAGCACAAGCTGGTGTTGATGTGGAGTTTCATTTATATCCAAATGCCTATCACTGGTTTGAAGGGTTAAATCCAAATGCCGATGTATCTATTTATGCTGTGAACGAAATAGTACAAGCAATAAAGACTGGTTTCAAACGAGTATCCAAGGTTGAGGCTTAATCCCATTACAAGAGAAACACTTATAAATAGTATATATGTATTTATCATTTAAATATAATAGCCGATTCTAAATAAGAATCGGCTATTAATATGTAAAATCCGCCTAATATATCAAGGTTGAGAAACAGATATAAGATGTTTAGGCGATGTGTTTATTTCCTCTGCTAATGCTTTTATGTTCATCATGATTTGAAGTATTTCTTCTTTTGTTGTTCTTGGGTTGATAGAGCAAAGTCGAATTACTACTTTTTCTTTTAATTTAGTCGTACTTAGCATAGCAAATCCTCTTTGATTAATTTCTTCCACCAATTTTTTGTTTATTTCATGAATTGTATCTGTAGATGTTAGCTCACATGGAATATAACGAAAAGTAACAATTCCTAATTGGGCAGGTGTTACTACTTCCCAATCTTTTTCTTTCCTTAAAAACTCTTCAACTTGTTCAGCTAGCATAATGCCATGATCAATTGCCTCACGAAAAGCTGTAACTCCGAATGCTTTAAAAGAAAGCCATACCTTTAATGCTCTAAATCTACGAGAAAGTTCAATTCCACGCTCCCCAAAATTCACTTTTTCTTCTATATTAGTTTCTGTATCCTTAATATACTCTGGGATCATACGGAATGTTTCACTTAAATATTGGCTATTTCGAATAAGTACACAACCAACATCATAAGGCTGAAAAAGCCATTTATGCGGGTCTAACGTTAAAGAATCGGCACGATGAATTCCACTTAATAACTCCCTTCCTTTTTCACTGAGAATTGCTGCAGCCCCATAAGCCCCATCCACGTGTAGCCATATATCTTCATCACCACATACATCAGCCAATTCATCGAGGGAGTCCACCGCTCCGCAATTCGTTGTCCCTGCATTAGCAATAACACAGAATGGTTTTTTCCCTTTTAATCGATCTTCTTTTATTTGTTTTCTTAAAGTACTAACTGAAATTTTTAAGTCTTCATCTGTCTCAATTCGGCAAATTTGATGCTGTTTAAAACCTAATACTTTAAGTGCTCGATCTACAGAAAAATGAGTTTGGTTAGAAAAATAAACAATCGCATTTTCTATGTCATTATTCAGCTTGACCTGTCTCGCTACAGTAAGTGCAGTCAAATTAGCCATGGAACCACCACTGACAAATAATCCTTCAGCTGAATCAGGGAATCCTAGCATTGATTTTAACCAGTTAATTGTCGTTAATTCAATTTGTTCGGCACCTGCACCTACTATCCAAGCTGTAGGAAATACATTAAACCCACTTGCTAAAAAATCTGCTAATACACCAACATAATTATTAGGACCTGGCACAAAAGCCATAAAATGAGGATGATCCACATGAGTAATTTGATTAAACACATTGTTATTAAGAAAATGAAGTAATTCTTTTGGATTAGATCCGTTTTCCGGAATCGTTTCAATTAGCTTGTCTCTAAAAATATTACTATCAATCGTTTCTGAAACTGGTTTACTTTTTAAATGATTCATATGATCAACAATTAAGTCAACCGCTTGATATCCTAACTGACGCATTTCTTCGGCTGATAACTGTAATTTTTTTGTCATTTGATTTACTCCTATTCTATTTAAAAAGGCGAGTTCTTGCTCGCCTTTTCATTTTTTATAATTTGTAATCACAAATTGTTTGTATTGGATTTTGAAGAATCGTGTTGATTAACCCCTGGATGTGATTTAATATTTCCTGTATTTTCTCTGTTTCATATACCGTTTGATCATATCCAAACTTTATTGTAAGTCTTTCTTCAGGGAAGCACATAATTCCATACTTTACATGTGGCTCATCAACAACTTCGTAATCTGTGATAGCAAAATGTCTGTTTTCATTTGAAGAAAAGATTGCTGGATTAGTTGGATAGTTTTCAAAAACCCAAAGATGGTCAGTCAACTCAGTTTTTAATTCACTTTGCTTTTGTATATCAACAAATGAATAGTATGCATACTCATTACATTTCAATGTCTCTAGTTGTACCTTTTGCAGGAAGTCCACAAAAGATTGCGTTTCTGTCCATGCTAATCGGATAGGCAAAACATTTGTGAACAGACCGAACATATTTTCAATTCCTTCTACTTCGGGAGGTCTGACTGATACTAGATTAGGCAATACTACTTCTCTCGTTCCGTTGAATTTGCCAAGCAATATTCCCCATACAGCTAGTAATGCCGTATTCATAGTTATATTATTTTTAGTTACAAATGTCTGTAACTGATTAGTCAAATCCTTGTCTAATGTTAAATCCATAAAAGTGAAGTTTAACCCTTCACTTTTAGATGGGACTTTCTTTTTAGGAATACTAATTTTCTGATTGTATCCTGATAAATAATCTCGCCAAAAATGACGTGCTTTCTCATGATCTTGTGCCAAAGTCCAATCTATAAATGTTTCAAAAGGTTTTACCATGGGTAACCCCGCCGTAGTTCCGGCATTTGTAGTTTCGTAGAGCTGGAATAATTCGTCTATCAAAATGCTGACGCTCCAACCATCACATAATAGATGATGGGAACTCCAAATTACTTTATGCTCGTTATTACCTAGTTGGAATATACAGAGACGTGTCATAAGTTCATCATTTTTAAATCCTCGACTTAAATTTTCATTCATCCACTGTTTTAGGAATTCTTGCTGTTCTTGTTTCGTCATCTCAATCAAGTTTTTTATTTCTGAATTTATTTGAACATCATATAGAACAGCTTGCCAAGGTTTTGCTTGTTCATCTTGCACAATTATTGTTCTTAAAGAATCATGACGATCAACTAATTGTTGGAAACACTGAATAAAGAGTTTAATATCCAGCTCCCCCTCAAGTGCCCAAATTGTTTGTTCAAAATATGCATTTGTATCAGGTTCATTCGTAGCATGCTCATAAATAACTTCCTGGAAAGGTGCTAACGGGTAAATACGTTCTATTTTTATATCCGGCATTTTTTCTTGTATTTTGTTAAGTGTATGTTGATTAAGTTGTTTATCTTTAACATTTAGTAATGTAGCTTTATTATCGTTCATTATGTTTACATCATTTGTTTGTGAACTTGAAAACTGGTCTAGCTTTTTAACAAATTGAACCATGTCCCTTAATATAGGAAATGAAAATATATTTTTTGGTTCAAGCTCGAATCCTTGTCGATACAGTCTGACGGACACTTGAATCGCTTTTATCGAATCTCCACCTAAGGCGAAGAAATGATCATTTACTCCAACTTGATCTATTTTGAGTACTTCTTGCCAAATACTAGTTAATATTTTTTCCATTTCAGTTTTTGGGGCAATAAATACTTCATTTTTTTGTTTCTCCGGAGTAGGGAGCGCTTTTCTATCTAATTTACCGTTTGGAGTCAGGGGTAATTGGTCCAAATAAACAAAATAAGAAGGAATCATATAATCTGGCAAGTGATCTTGCAAATGCTTTCGTAGTTCTGTTGTACTAATATTTTGCTCAGTTACCACATATGCAACTAAAAATTTTATTCCGTTCTCATCTGTTTGATCAATTACGACAGCATGTTCGACTTGTTTATAAGTTAGAAGACAATGAGAGATTTCTTCTAACTCTACTCGATATCCCTGAATTTTCACTTGGTAATCTTGGCGGCCTAAAAATTCAATATATCCCTCAGAATGCATTTTTCCACAATCCCCTGTTTTATATATAAGACCAAAATCAGGATGTGACACAAACGCTTCATTTGTTTTCTTTTCATCATTTAAATATCCTTTAGCAAGGCCCACTCCCCCGATATATAAATCTCCAATTACACCAACAGGGCACATTTTCTTTTCATAGTTCAACACATAATACGTTTGGTTTGCCAAGGGCATCCCGTATGGAATACTATTCCAATGTGATTCCACCTGTTTGACCGGATAATAAATTGACCAAATCGATGCTTCTGTTGCCCCTCCTAGTGAGACTACTTCTGCAATCGGAAAATGTCGTTTTATTTTTTCTGGTAAAGAAAGCGGAATCCAATCTCCACTATGTAAAACTAAACGTAAAGAAGGATATTCAAAATGAGAACCTACTTGCTCCAATGCCAAATCCATGATTGCAGGCACTGTATTCCAAATTGTAATCCCTCTACGTTCGACAGTGCGGATTAATTCTTGCATGTCTCTCGGATCACGAATCATTACTAACATTGCACCTGTGCTTAAAGCTCCGAAAATATCGTATACAGATAGGTCAAAACACATGGAAGAGATACCAATAATACGATCATCTTCATTCACCTCATATTTTTGATTTATGTCTTGAATAGTATTTGTAACCGCTTGGTGAGTAATAATTACTCCTTTTGGTTTTCCTGTACTTCCTGAAGTGTATATAATATAGGCAATATCTTCTGGACCAGCAATAGCGGGCATATCTTCTGTTGTATAAAATGACAAATGATTTTCTTCATAAAGACTAGGTTCTAATAAAAGCTTGCATGAGCTATTTTTTAAAATATATGTTTGGCGATCTAAAGGATGATCGGGATCAATCGGAACATAAGCGGCACCTGATTTTAAAACACCTAACATATTAACAATTGTGTCAACTCGCCTTTTTGCTAAAAGACCCACTTTGTCACCTAGACCAATACCTTGCTCTTTTAAGAAGTGGGCAATTTGATTAGAACGTTTATGAAGTTCCGAGTATGTTAACCATTCTTGTTCAAATACCACTGCTACTTCATCCGGTGTACGTTTTACTTGGTCTGTAAATAATTGATACAGAGTAGTTGAAGGTATTTTTTCTGTTGTTTCATTGTATTGCTTAATTAAAGTTTGATCCGATTCTTTCATCTGCAAAGATGTTATATCGCTTTGTTTCACCAATTGTTCCAATAAGTCAACAAATTGGGAAAACATTGCTTCTATTACATCAACATCAAACAACTCTTCAACATAGTTCCAGCTAATTAATAACTCTCCATTTTTTTCAATTACTACATTATCCAAATACACTTGTGGAGTCCGAGCATGAATATAGCGAAGAGAACCAAGTTGTTCCCAAGAGAAAGCACCTGCACCTGCTAACATCGAGGTGAAAACGATTGGCATAACTGCTTTTGGCGTCATTTGATGATATCGAGTAAAATCTCGAATAAAGTTAACTCCATCGTAATGACGATGTTCAAGGCCATCTAATAAAGTAGCTTGCGTTTCTTTTACTCTAGTAAAGAAAGTTTGCTCTGGTTTTACATCAACATCCAATAAAATAAGTGATGTGAAATCTCCAACAATCTGTTCTACTTCATCATGAACAGGATAACGGTTAAATACAGTCAAGTTAATTGCTAATCGACGTTGATTACTCCAATATGCCAACACATCACCATATATTGTACAAAGTAGAGCGGAAGGCGTTACCTCTTTCTCTTGTGCTAACTTTCGTAGCTTTGTCCATTTTTTATTATCCAGGATTTTTGTAAGTGATTGGAATTTAGGAGTAGCAATCTCTGCTGGATCCTTTTTTAACAGCAAAGAAGGTGCAAACGGAAAGTCAGGAAGCTTACTTGTCCAATAATCTTTTGCTGTTTTATATTCTTCGCTTTGTTCCATTTCATCATAGATAAACATATAATCTTGAAAATCAAAAGATAAAGATTCTAATTTTTGATTTGGTTTATAATAATAATGCAACAAATCCTGTCCAACAATGTTCATGCTTGCTCCGTCCATTAATAAAGCATCGTATCGAAAACATAATAAATACATGTCTTCTTTTAAAAGAAAAGCTTTCAATTCAAACAAAGGCCATTGCCCCAAAGGGAATACATGGTTAGTCATTCGAGAACGCTCTTCTTGTAAGCGAGCATGTTGATTCCTATCATCTAAATCTATGAGACTCACTATTTCAATCTCGTAATCAGGAACGCTTTGTAATATTTGCTGTTTTCCCTCTGGTAAAATTACAGCTCGCAACATTGGATGACGATGAATTACCTTTTGAAAACTTTTTGAAAGACGATTGATATCCAAAGCTGTTTCATATTCAAAATATGTTTGAGGGGAAATACCACTTAATTCAAACTGTGAATTCCGTCCTATCATATACGCTGTCTGAACTTCTGTTAAGGAAAATGGCTTAGACAAATCTTTAACATGAGTTGGTCTACTTTCAAGGTTTTCCTCTTTATGCTCTAGCTTTACACAAGAACTCAGTTGAGCGATTGTGGGGTGCTTAAAAAAATCTGTTGTACTTATTTTTAAGCCGTCTTTTCTTAATAAATTAATTACCTGAAGTGCTTTAATAGATTCTCCTTTTAATGCAAAAAAATTATCATGAATACCGATTCCCTCGATCTCCATAACTTTTTCCCATGCACGCACTAATTTTTGTTCAATTTCATTGCGCGGAGCAACGTATGGAATTGATACATAATCCGTTTGTGTTATATCCAACAATCTTTTTCTATCCACTTTTCCATTTGGATTCAATGGAATCTCTTCTACCTGAATCATTTTTTCAGGAATCATAAACTCAGGTAATTTATCACTTAAATATTTTCTGATTTCATCAAAAGACACCTTGTTATCCGATACATAGTAGGCAGCTAATAATTTCCTATTTCCATACACTTGATCAACAACGATAGCCTGGTTTATTTCTGGATATTCCCTTAATTGAGTTTCGATTTCTCTTAATTCAATCCGATACCCCCGAATTTTCACTTGATGATCCATTCTACCTAAATATTCAAGTTCTCCATTAGGCAACCAACGAACGAGATCACCTGTATGATACATCATTTCCCCTGCCGCAAAAGGACTCGGTACAAACTTTTCATCTGTCAGTTTATTTTTACCAAGATACCCTCGTGCTACCGCTACGCCAGCAATGCAGAGTTCACCGGGAATTCCAAATGGTTTTAATTGGCCATACTTATTCAATATATAGGAATGATAATTCGGGTTAGGTTTGCCAATCGTAACTTCTTTGGAAGTGCTCAAGTCTTTTACTGTTGCGCAAATGGTTGTTTCTGTGGGACCATAAATATTTAAAATTGTTGCTTCACTGATACAACGAATTTTTTCAACCAAATCAATGGAAAATGATTCTCCTGCTAATAAAATAGATTTTAAATCTTTTAGAAAAATCGCCCCTTCTGGATCACTCAAAATCACTTCCATTCGCGATGGCGTTGATTCCCATAAATCCACCTTATGTTTTTTGACCAAATGAGCCAATTCTTTTGTTGCAAACTGGTCCTCTGTAGCAATTACTACTTTTGAACCTTGCGTTAAAGGAAGACATATTTCTAACAAGGAAATATCAAAAGATACACTAGCAAGAAACAAGAATGATTGATTAGCTTTTACTTTTTCTCTCATTACATTTAAAAAATGAACTAGCGATTTTTGTTCTATCATTACCCCTTTTGGATTTCCTGTCGATCCTGATGTGTAAATAACATAAGCTAAATCATTAGGATTATGTTCTCGTACTAAATTACTTTCTTCACCTTGAAAAAGATATTCTTTATCAAGATACAGTACTTCACCTGCAAATTGTGGCAATACTTCCTCTGTTCGCTTACTAAGTAAATATTTTGCTTGACTATCTTGTAACATATATTCAATTCGTTCAGTTGGGTAGTTAGGGTCGATTGGTAAATACGCTGCTCCTGCTTTTAAAATCCCCATCATACCAATAATCATTTCTAATGACCGATCTACCATAACGCCAATAATACTTTCTTTTGAAACACCTTTACTTTGAAGAATAGAAGCCAATTGATTCGCTTTCTTATTCAATTCTCTATATGTCAAAGATTGATCATTACAAACAACAGCAATTTGATCTGGAGTTTTTAATACTTGCGCTTCAAACAAATCTTGAAATGATTGAAACAAGTCTATGCCCGTTTGAAAAGTATTCAATCCTTCTAACAACTCTTTTTCTTCTTCTGCAATAATACAAATATCTTTCAATGCCAAATTCGGATTTTGTGAAACTTGCTTTAAAACATAACAATACGAATTGGCAAACTGTTGCAAAGAAGAGAATGAACGGGACTTGCAAGAAATTTGAAATTCAAATTCATTATGTATTTCATTCCATTTTCTTCGTATCCATAGGGCTAAATTATTCTCTGCGTATTCTTCTAGCGAATTTTCATTATGTAATCCTTCCATCCCGATTACAATTTGAAAAGGAGTTAAATTGTGTTTAACTAATAATTCAGAGAGCGGATACTCCTGATTTTCATACCCGAATAAAGTCGTTTGTTCAATCTCATTTACTAATTGTTTAAAGGTGTGATGCGGCTGGATTTCACTTCCTAAAGGAATCAACTTATTAAGATTCTCACATTGTTCAAGATTCTTTTCAATTATAGGAATACCAATAGTAATTCTTTCTTGATCTGTATAATGTGCCAAACAAACCCTTAAAGCGGCTTGAAACCAGCTAAATAATAATAAATCTTGAGACTTACTTATTTTTTGTATACTTTTACTAAATTCTACATTCACTATGACTTGAACGTATTCACAAGGTGTTTCTTTATTTAGTTGGTAATCGCTATTAAATTTAAATACAGAAAAATCGAGAATCTCGGAAGATAATTGCTCCTTCCAAAACGCTTCTACTTCTTTATTTTCATGAATCGAACTTCGATCTTTAATGTGCATTTTTATCTTTATCCCCCTAATATTCATTTCTTCTACTCGTTAATTTTCAAGCCAACTTCAAGCCCATGAAGAAACACTTGATGATTATCCAAACATAAAAATTGCTGAATATCTTCAAATTTCATATGACCGACTGAACAAACCCCTAAATTTAATGTCTCAGCAACCATATTTAAGGTAGCAGTGATAATGCCTGACTCAATACAAGCAAATAAATATCCAGCTGAACCGTATTTCGGGATGGAAGCGTTCGCATTATAAACCAAATAAACTGAGAAGGCAGATTGAGTAAATAAATCCTGATTAATTAACTCATGATCACTTTTGATTACTTGATCAATGTTGTTTACAATCACAAGACTATTTTTTGATGGGTTATAATAATAAAATCCAGCTTTCATATCCTCTATACGTTTTGGTTTTACATAAACAAAGATATCAATGGGATAGAGCCCGCCTGCACTTGCGTAATGATAGTATATTTTTTCTTCCCTAACCTGTTTTAGAGTTGATAAGAATCGGGAAAATTCCGAAAAACTAATATGTTTTTCCATATCAAATTGACGACAAGACCTACGTTCCTTGATTATAGTAGGTAGCTCATTTGTTGTTTCAAGTTGAATTTCGGTCGACCGTGCAGCAACGTGCGTGCGATTTAATTGTTTACTCATATACTTATCTAACTTTTCTTTAGAAAAGCGAATCTGCTTGCTATATGGATTTGAAAAAATCTTTTCTTGTGAAGAAAATACTTCTCTTGGGTGTAATATATTACTTACTAACACACGATTTTTTATCATGAGCTCTATGTTTTTTTGTGTCTCTTCTACATTTCCTAACGAAAAGCGCTCTACTAGTTCACTAATTTTCACACCTTTTTGAGCCATAAAATAAAAATCTGGAAACCACTCAGACAGAATACCTGTAAATCTCATTTCCCCTATCAAAACTTCATTATGCAACTTCTCCCAATGCTTAATCGGAGACCAGTAATAAATTTTCTCGCTCATATAACCCTCCATAAACGTTTAACTTATTTTTGAAATGCAATTTTCTAATTTACAAAAATTTTTTCGAATTCTGCTCCTTGTCTCATAGTGATTATAAATACATGCACTTTAACGAAACTTGAAAATAATGAAATAACTTTTTCTTCATTAAAATTTTTTATTTCATCATAAAAAATGATTTCTTTTTGGATATTTCACATCCTTTCCCATAGTAATCCTATAAGGTATAAACCATTTATAACATTGAGAATATTCATGTATTTCCAATGTGAAATTATTGTAATGGATTGGAGAGCGGTTGAATATAGTTATTAAATCAAATAATGTTGAGAAAGTTTTATTTATTATATCGATAAAATTTTATGATGTAATTTATTACAAATAGATTAAGAAAAGAGTTTTAAATTTTTCTTAATCAGTTAGTGTGAAAATATCACATACTATTACATACAATCGAGTTACTTACATTTCATATTCAAAATAGAGAAAAGACACCTTGAATGGTGTCTTTTCTCTATTTTAATTCCATATACTTTTTACGCCTTTGTTATTTTTAAACGATTTGTAGGAATTAATACAACTCGAACATCTAGTTCGTTATATGTTCGAATATATAATAAACATTATATGAATTACGAATGTATTTCAGGTAATTTTATAAATAAACTCAAAGATATCTTCTCCTCCTACTGTCATAAAAGAAATAATCTATTGCTTATTTCTTTTATTAAATTGTAATATAATTACAGTATGTGAAATTATATTACATTAACTTTAAAAGCGAAGTGAGAATAATCTTCACTTCGCTTTTTTTATTTGCAATCCTTGTTAAATTTGCTCAATTCAGTATTTATTTCTACACTCTTCGCTTTTATTTAATCGGTTTTTCTGATTTTAAAACAATGGAACTTAATGCAGGAACTTTAATTTTATTGTCATGGACAACATAAAGTAGTTTACTTCCCGCCTGCTTGCCATCTACTAGTACTTTCCAAGGCCCTTTCGATGGAAGTGTTATTTCAACAGCTTCTCTATTTGCATTGTGAGCTACTGTAAAGTATTCATGTTTATTCCCCTCTATTATATAAGCTACAGTATTTTTTGGAGCATCAATAAATGATACGTGTGTTTTTATTTGCTCTGCAGATGTCATTCGAAAAGCTGAGTACTTTTTGCGTAATTCTATTAAACCCTTCATATAATCTACTTCATTATTAAACGTTGCACGGCGCAGCCAATCCATCTGGTTAATTGAGTCTGGAGATTTGTAACTATTATGATCACCGTATTTCGTCCGCATAAACTCTTGCCCTGCATGTAAAAATGGAATTCCTTGTGATGTTAATAAAATCGAAGAAGACAATTTGTGCATTTGTGTTCGCACTTCATCGCTGTCACCTGGATTAGTTAACTCAAGTTTATCCCATAATGTATGATTGTCATGTGCTTCCACATAAGTTAGCACCTGCTCTGGATCTTGATAGGTAGAAGAATTTGTATCGTAGTCAATACCTGCCGTAATACCTTTTTTAATACGATCTTCCATGTTTTCCTTTCCATTTATAAAACCATTTTCTTTTTCCTCAAATACACTACCTTTTAACCCATCACGTATATTATCGTTAAAATGAGCAATCCCTTTCATTTTCTCTGCATTTTTTTGATTTGCTTTTAGCTCAGCTGCAAGAGGTGTATTTAAATCCCATCCTTCTCCGTGTAGTATAATAGAAGGGTCAATTTGATTAACAGCTTTACGTATTTCATTCATCGTTTCATAATCATGAATACCCATTAAATCAAAACGGAATCCATCTAAATTGTATTCTTTTGCCCAATATGTGACGGAATCTATCATAAATTTCCTCATCATTTTTCTTTCTGAAGCAGTATCATTTCCTACACCAGTTCCATTTGCAAATGTTCCATCTTCATTGTAACGATAATAATAACCTGGAACTAACTTATGGAAATTAGATTCAGCAGCGTTATACATATGGTTATATACTACATCCATCACCACTCGAAGATTATTATCATGTAGTGTTTGAACCATTTGCTTTAATTCAGTTATTCGCACAGTCGGCTCATAAGGATTTGTAGAATAGGAGCCTTCTGGAACATTGAAATTTTTAGGATCATATCCCCAGTTATATTGCGGTTCATTTAAAGTCTCTTCATTTACAGAAGCATAATCAAATATCGGTAAAAACTGAACGTGAGTAACACCAAGATCCTTTATATGATCAAGTCCTGTTTTTACACCTTCTGGCCCTTTTGTTCCTTTTTCTGTTACACCTAAATACTTCCCTTTCTGTTTAATACCACTTTCAGGTTGAATGGAAAGATCGCGTACATGTAACTCATAAATAATAGCATCTTCCGGATTTTTAAATTTTGGCTTTTTGTTTGCTTTCCATTTTTTCGGATTTGTTTCTTCTAAATTAACGACTGCACCTTTATCCCCATTTACAGAAGCAGCACGCACATATGGATCAACCGCTTCAGTCCACTTATCACCAATTTTGACCTTATACGTATAAAAGAGCCCTTTTTGGTTCCCCTTTAGTTCTGCTGTCCAAGTTCCCTTTTCACCTTGTTGCATGTTTATTTCAGCACCTATTTTATCGTTCCAGTTTTTATATGTAACTAACTTCGCTTCGCTTGCAGTAGGAGCCCATAAACGAAACTTTGTATGTTGCGGAGTATATGTATTTCCTAAATCGTTACCACCATAATAAAATAAATTATCAAATTCTTCGCTACGAATGACTTTACCAATTTCAGTATTCGTATCAGCTAAGTTTTCTATTTTAACTTTGTATGTTTGTTTTAAATCAATTTTCTGTTCCGTAATTATTTTGACCTTATTAGTAATATCTCCACTGTTTATATCATAAGGAGTAATATTCTTAATTTTAATGCCTTCAATTTCAATTTTCTTTTCCTTAATATGAAACGGGACATTAGTCGTTACAGTAATTTCATGGAAACTATCAATAGTTGCTTTTTGAATTGAGAGATCCGATGATGGCTTAGAGTTATATACTTTTTCATCACCCGAAAGAATCCATACTTCAGCACGACCGTCCTTTATATTTTCAATCCAACGATCCCCACCATCTTTTTCCCATTCATTTGTTCGAACTATAAATCCTACACGATTATAGTCACCGTCTATTTTTATCTTAGCGTATTTTCCAAATTCATCTTCACCAGTAAATTCATAAGATGTACCATTTGCATTTTCTCCCCATAACCAAAGATTCCAGTCTTTTGTATTTCCAAGCTTTTCTTTGTAATGAATGATAATTTCAGTTGTTTTCGAATTTGAAACTGCCTTCACACTCTGAAAGGAGAAAACAGATGATAACATAACGATTAAAGTAAGTAATAAAACTGTTTTGTTAATTAATCTTTTTATAATTTGCACCACATACACCCTTTCTTCAAATATTACTAACGATTTATTATGCTTTCACTACATAACACTGCTTAAATTAATCTAGAAATCTCTTTTACTTCACCTCCATATTGGCTATTTTCACGTATGTATTTCAATGACCTTTCAATACGAAAACGTTTGCATTAGTACTTAAAAAAATAGATTTGTTTATGCCTTCATATATTTGTAAATACTAAAAGATCAGGGAAAACATTTTAAAGCAATCGTTTGTTATCGCTTTCATTTTATAGACTTTCTATCAAGAGGTCAATATATTATTAATTTTCTGTTTTTATATATTTTAAACCTTATTTATTTGCCACAACTTCTTACAGGTAAAGTGCCTCATTATTGCTTAGTCAGTTTATTTTCAATAATACATTGCTACGTAAAAAACAGCTAATATCCTTAAAATGACATTAGCTGTTTTTCATAATGTATTAATATATGAATGATAACTATATTTCTAAATTACTTAATTTTTGCTGCATCAAATGCTTTTTGAACTGCTTGAACTTCAGCTGTATTCGCACCATATTTATTAGTTGCCACTCGAATACATGCTGATCTCAATTCTTTGAAATTAGAAGTCATGTTTAACTCATCTGTATTTGCATAATAGAAAATATCAAACATTTTATCTTCACCAATTCCTTTAACAGTTACTCCGTTATGAGTTCCGCCTTTTGCAATCAGATACGCAACTTTATTAATAATACTTGAATTAAAATGAACACCGCCTTGATCCCATCCATTAAAATCGTTAAATTCACTGTAATCATCTGGATAAGGCACTCCAAGTGAAGATGGAACAGAAGCTGGGTTTTCCATATCACGGAAAACAGATCCCGTTTGTTCTCCCATTGTCCAGTTAAAGTTTCCATTATTTACGTATTTCTCAATAGATGTTCCCATAATATCAGATAGCGCCTCATTAATCGCACCGGATTCCCCGTAATATTCAAGATTAGATTCGCTAGAAGTAACAGCATGTGTAAATTCATGTCCAGCTACGTCATATGCTTTAACAATAGGATCGCCATATACAAGCATACTTCCATTATTAGCACTTAATGCATTCTGCCAATTTTTCGGATCATTCGTCTCTTCAGAATCCCAAGCGTGTACAACTGAAACTACCTTTTGTCCCTTATTATCAAAGCTATTACGCTTGTATTTATCTTTATAAAAATCAAATACTTTTGTTGCTAAGTAATGAGCACTTACTGCTTTTGGATCGTTAAATGTTGCCGAAGTACTTGTCGCTAATGTACCAGGATAATAGCTTTCTTCTTTAGTAATATCTCTGTAATTCACATCATATGTTTCAATGCCTTGCCCTCTTGTATAATCAGCAAGAGCATATTTGCCATTACTTTGTTTAGAGATACCAAATGAACGATTAATACCTAAATCATCTTTTCCTGTTCCCGTTAATGATGTAAGGCTGCTTTGTTTACTTTTCTTTAAGGCTCCAACTAGTTTTTCACTTGCTTTTAAGTTAGATTCTTTTACCATATTTTTTAACATATCACCATTTTGTGCATTTACTAAATAAGTACCAGAAACATAGTTTGGTGTTGCAGCTTCGAAGGTAACTTGGTATGCATTGCTAGCTTGTCCATTATTTTCATCAACAAAAATAACCTCTTTAACTTCTGGCTCAGAAATAAACTTGATATCGTTCCCGTATTTCGTATAAATATATTGTTTTGCTTCATCTTTTGATAGATTAATAGTTTTTTTCAATTCTTCTTGTTTTAAATTTTGCGCGCTATCGCCTGAAACACTTTTAATAACACCCTTATTATCTACGTGTGCAGTTAATTGATGTCCATATACTTCTTTTCCTTCGTATGTTTGCTGCATACGCACAAGTGTAGTTCCATCATACGAACCACGTTTTTGAAGGACTTTATAATCTACTCCTGCTTCTCCATTGACTTGTTTTTGGGACAGAGCTTGTTCTGTTTTCTCCTTAAGTGCATCCTTTACTACATTTTCTGGTGCCTTTTGTGACGGCTGTGTAAGTTCACCCGAACGGAACGATTCCTCCTGAATTTGAACTTGTAGTTGATCTGTTTCCTCTGCATGACCTACCCCATATGGTGCCACAGCTGTTAAAGCTAATCCTGTTGTTAATGCTACCTTAGTTAATGTCTTTTTGTTTTTCATTATTTCACCTCGTATAATTTTTGAAATAGAAAGCTTGTACAAAGTATACTGTCTATTAATGTCTAAAAAAAGAGAAAATACACAATTTATGTAACATTATGCAAAATTACATAAATTAAGGATGATGCTACAATTAAAGAACAACTCATATAAATGCATTAATTTCAATAAAAAAGAGCTCCCTAAGACGCTCATCCAATTGGTTAGTTATTAATTATCTATATTCATTCTAATAAAAGTATACTTACATCTAAATAACAACATAAAAACCCACTCTTAACTATTTTAAGAGTGGGTTTCATGCTATTAAAATAACAATTACTATAAGAAATTTTATAATTTATATTTTTTTAGTAATCCTACTAAGTTTTTTGTAAAATTCACCTTTTGTCTTTACATGATTAAACTGATTTGGATTAATATTTGCTTTTTGTGAGAGTAATATAATCTCTTCTTTTGAAATTGAGTCTTTCGTATTTATAGATGCTATATTTGTGTATTTTCCGTCTTCTGTTTTTGGAATTTCTAAAATCCCTTTATTCACAAGATCAACTACCGCCTTATGCTCTGAAGAATGTAAATCTACACCAGTAATTTTCCAATTACGCATAACTTTTGGCGTGTATACACCGTTCTTTACCTCTTTTAAATATGTAATAGCAAGGTTACGAATGGTCCCACCTGTTTCTCCAAATGCATTCTCTTGTTTAGATGACCAAATTTGTTCAAACTTACGCCCCTCTAAAGCTCCTCCTTTTGCCTGAAGAGCCTCCATTCTATATGCATTCATTCCCAGCGTCATAGCATCGCTCATTTTGATTGGTTTGTTTGTACGAATAGAGCGTAAATTTGTAATTCTACTTCCATATGGTTTTGTTAAGTCAATTTCGTATTTTACGCCTCCAAAGAAATCGTTCGTACTGTATTTAGAGGCACGGCGGGTTTTATCAAAGCTAACGGTTACATCTCCGGCACGAGATGAGTTAAAATATCCTGCTGCCCATTCCATATAGTCTTTTAAATCTTTTCCAGAAATCTTATATACTGTAATTTCTCCCAAGGCATATTGGTAATTGTACGCAATATCTTTTTTCTTAATAGGACCTATATCTAAACGGGCATAATCATTATCAATTTGATGGGCTACTACATCTGCTTTACTGTAGTAGAGCATGACTTCATGAAAGAAATCTGATAAAGGTGTTTCTTGAATCTGAACACTTGGAATACCCTTTATTTCATTTTCAGGAACAAGATTTCTACCCTTTAATTGAGCGACTACAACATTTGCATCTCCTCTCGCATATTCGTGAAAAGGTGTTAATGTTTCTTCAAGTGTAGGATCAGATAATATTGTTGTTCCATCAGCATTTTTTACAGGTATAGCGGTAGCAGTTTTATTTTTTAAAGCCAACTTCCCATCTTGCTTTGTAAAAGTAAGGTCAATACGTGAAATATGTGTTCCATATTTATCTGGTTCTGTAATAATTACGCCATTTACAACTTCTTTTTTTACAAGTTTATGCATGTGAGCCGCAAAAATAGCGCTTAGTTCCGGACAAGCATTTGCAATATCTTGAACACCAGTACCAGGGATACCATTCTCATTTTCTAATCCCATATGCATAACTCCTACCATTACATCTACTTTACCTTCTAATTCCTTAATTGCCTTTTTCGTCTCTTCTACCGGATTTTTCACCACTAAACCATTTAAGTGATCTGTCCCTTTTTCAAAATCACTAATCATTGGTGTATTCATACCAATAATCCCAACTTTAATTCCACCTTTTTCTACAATTGTATATGCAGGAAGAAAGCGCTCTCCATTTTCCTTATAAATATTTCCTGCTAACGTTTTTCCCTTATATTGCTCACTAACTTTTTTCAATGTATCTAATCCAAAGTTGAATTCATGATTTCCAAATGCCCAGGCGTCATATCCCATTGTATTCATCGCTACCATCATTGGCGATTGTGGCTTATCGTTGAATAATTCTACTGAGTTTCCTTGAATTGTATCCCCGGCATCTACTAATATGGTATTTGGATTTTCTTGACGGACCTTCTTTATAACCGTATAAAGCTGTGTCAAACTTCCACTCATATTTGCTCCATCAAGCGCATAATCCCAAGGCATAAATCTACCATGAATATCTGCAGTACCTAACAATGTGATATTAACTTCAGATTCCTCAGCCTTAGAGATAGGTGGTTTGACTATTACTGCTGTTCCAAGCAGTAATAGAATTACAAAGTAACATACAAAGTTCTTCCATTTCATTTTTTGCATAATAATAATATTTCTCCCCTTTTTGTAATTTCATAAAGTTGCTTGAACTTTAAAAATGTAACTTATTATTCAGGAAACTTCAACTACAAAAGATAATTTTGAAGGTGGTTCTGTTGCAAAAATAAAGAGAATAAATTGCATACATCCTCTAACAGAATTGTATTTTATCATTTCCTGACAGAATACCCCTTTCTTAAGAGTGTGAAGTGTACTTTCAAAATAAGGACATATCATTTATCATCATAAAAATCATCATTTCAATTTATTAAAACGGGCATATACAATATGTTATGATGATTAATTTTTTGAATTTCGTTACTGATTTATCTCCTTCTAAATAAAAACACTTTCAAAAAAATAACCCCGCTCTTCATTTAAGACGGGGGTTACACTTATACAGAAAATCGGATAGTTTCATATTTTCTTAAGCTTATTGGTTACTTTCAACTAATTTCATTCTATTTTTGGTTTCTTCTGAATCAATAAGAATCAACCGTTTTCCCCTGTTTATAATACGTATCGATAATAAATAGGGAATAATTTTTACTTTTCAATTTCACAAAGCAATTTTATCTCTTTGATTTGTAATATATGACGCTGTTCATGCAAATAGATCAGTTCTATCCACTGATCAAGGGGCAATTCTCCAAGAGCTGGATGCATCACTGATTTTTTCGCTAATACAGACTCATCTTCTATTGTACTCAGGAAACGCATCAATTCTTTTCTTGATTTGCTTAGCATATTGAGCATTTGCTGCACTTCAAATGGTTCTATACTTGGTTCAATCATTTCTGGAGCTATAAACTTTTTCGTTCTATCTAATAAAATAGTGTGAATTTCTTTACGCTCATTTTGGGTACTATCTAACTTTTTTAATCCTGACGAAATAACTGTTATCACTCTCTCATCTAATAAAACTAAATGATGACAAACTTGTGCAATACTCCATTTATCCTTATCTGGTTTCCTATTAAATTGAGCATTACTCAACAAAGTAATTTCCTCAACTAATTGATTTCTCGTTTCATAAAACTTGTCATTTACAATTGTATCCATGTGGATTCTCCTTTCATTGCAGCCTACATACCTAAATTTCTACGCTAGAAATATTATCTTCGAAAAAAGATTTTCTTTCACTACTATTCCAATTTCATTTTAAAACCACAAATGAAGTTATTTGTTTTATATATATTTTTAATTGGCACAAATAAATCAACCTTTAACTTTCCTTCTAGATCTTCAGCAACATTATTTAAGCAAAACTCTAAATTATCTCTATCATAATCTGCATCATACTCACTATTTGGTAGCCACTCTGCATACATGTATTGATACGCTTCACTTAATTTATGAGGTTCATCATAGAACTGGCATAGACCATATGTACCTCCATCTAATCTTTTAAATTGCACAGTATGATACTTTTCTTTATCGAAGTTTTCAGGAATCGTAATACATGCATCATGCCGGCACTTATGACTTGCAACAAGTTCAGGATTATCCAATGATATTCCGATAAATGATTGCTCTGGTGGATACAGTTTATTTTCAATTGACCAATTCAGTAACTTTCCCCAGTGATCTTGCGGTTCAAAGTAGCTACCAGTTCGTCTTATATACGCTACTTCTAATGGTGGTAATTTTTTTATAACAACTTTCATTTATATCTTCTCCCCTATAAATATGTACACTGTTTAATTAGCTTTCTTTAACATTTATTCCTTCTTAAATAAAAAGAATTCTCTAATCATATAAAGTGAAACTTTAATCAGCGGGAGATGAATTTGAATTGAAATATAATTGATTACTATTACTACTAAAGTAGTATGTACTTTCATACTTTTATTTGATTTTACATTCTTTTTAAAAGGTGGAGGATTTTAATTGATTAAAGGAATATACGAAGCGCATTTACCAGTATAATGTCCTATCAATTTATCATTAAATAAATGTAAAAAATGACCCTATTTATTTATTTTTAATGCGTATGTATGTACATTTGTTAATTTATTCGATATATTATGGGTATTGAATGATTACGTGAAGTGTATAGGTCGCTTATATAACACCTTATATTTTTATATCCGTGAAAACTACAAAGTGTATGAAAATCCATTTGTCAAATGAATTTAGTGCGGAAGGAGGTTTGTGGTTACTTCATAGGGTATAATAATCAGTTTTTTACTGATAAAAATATAGGAGGCGACATAATGTTTCGTACGATTTCAAATTTCATGAGAGTAGCTGAGATAAGAAGGAAAATCCTTTTTACACTAGCGATGTTAATCGTTTTTCGAATTGGCACGTTTATTCCAGTTCCTCATACTAACGCAGAGGTATTAAAAGTACAAGATCAAGCTAACGTTCTAGGTATGTTAAACGTATTTGGCGGAGGAGCATTGCAACACTTCTCAATCTTTGCTGTAGGTATTACACCATATATTACAGCTTCCATCATAGTACAGTTACTACAAATGGATGTTATACCTAAATTTTCGGAATGGGCAAAGCAAGGAGAAATGGGCCGTAAGAAATCAGCTCAATTCACTCGATACTTTACAATCATTCTCGCATTCATACAGGCCATCGGAATGTCTTATGGCTTTAATAATATAGCAGGTGGACAATTAATAACAGATCAAAGCTGGACTACATACTTATTTATTGCGACAGTTTTAACTGCAGGTACTGCATTTTTACTTTGGTTAGGCGAACAAATTACCGCTAACGGAGTTGGTAATGGTATTTCGATGATTATCTTCGCAGGTCTTGTTGCTGCGATTCCAAATGTTGCAAATCAAATTTATTTACAACAATTCCAAAATGCTGGCGATCAGCTATTTATGCACATAATAAAAATTGTTTTAATTGGACTCGTAATTTTAGCGATAGTTGTTGGTGTTATTTACATTCAACAAGCTGTACGTAAAATACCGATCCAATATGCAAAAGCTGTTTCAGGAAACAATCAATATCAAGGAGCAAAAAACACTCATTTACCGCTTAAAGTAAATAGTGCTGGTGTTATACCAGTTATCTTTGCTTCTGCATTTTTAATGACGCCGCGTACAATTGCGCAGCTCTTCCCTGATTCAAGCGTATCAAAATGGTTAGTTGCAAATCTTGATTTCGCACATCCAATTGGAATGACACTTTATGTCGGTCTTATTGTTGCTTTCACATACTTCTACGCATTTATTCAAGTAAATCCTGAACAAATGGCTGAGAATTTGAAAAAGCAAAATGGATATGTTCCTGGTATTCGTCCTGGTAAAGCAACTGAACAATATGTAACTAAAATTCTATACCGTTTAACATTTATCGGTGCAATTTTCTTAGGTGCTATTTCTATATTACCGCTCGTATTCACGAAAATTGCTACGTTACCACCTTCTGCTCAAATTGGTGGTACAAGCTTACTTATCATTGTCGGTGTAGCACTAGAAACTATGAAGACGTTAGAAAGCCAGCTTGTAAAACGTCATTATAAAGGCTTTATTAAAAAAGTGAATTAATTATCAAAAACACAGTTGGTTATTTTTTCAACTGTGTTTTTGATTTTATCAGTCCTGTAATATACAGGGCTGTTGCTTTATTAAACTACATCTCCTTCTCTAATAACCGCCCTTTTTTGAAATAAGTCCGTAGTGTTGAACGATTGGCCAAAAATACACCAATCAATATAAGACAAGCCCCCATTCCCATTGTAGGATTTAAAGGTTCTCCTAAGATGATATATCCCACAATTATTGCAATTAATGGTGATACATATAACCACGTCGATGGAAATACTGGATTTGTTTTTGATAAGAGCCAGTAATATAATCCGTGTCCACCAATCGATCCGATAAATATGAGATATAAAATAGGCCATTGCACACTCCATGAAGTTAATACGGTTACATTTGGTTGTTCTACAATAATAGATGCGATTAGTAGTAAAATCCCTCCATAAAACATTTGAATACCGTTAATAAGAAATGGTGATACATTTGATAAATCTGACAGTATTTCTTTCGAACGAATAGAGCCTATTCCGTAAAATAACTCCCCTATAACTAAAACAATACAAGCAATACTCCATATGAAACTTACTTGTTGATGCATTCCTGGTAAAGAAACAAATATAACACCTATTAGTGCAATAACTAAAGCAACGAGTTGTTCCTTTTGTAATTTCTCCCTATTCCTCTTTGCTTGTATTAATAAAATCATCATTGGTCCCGTAGCAGAAAGAACAGCAGCTAATCCCGAAGAAATATATTGTTCTGACCAATATAAACTTGCGAATGTCATAAATGTTAAACAAAATCCAGCATACATAATGCGTTTTGAAAATATATGTGGCATAATTTCTTTTCGCTTTAATTTAAAAATAATCATAAGGATTATGCCCGCTAAAAAGAAGCGAATTCCTGCTGAAAACAACGGTGGCGCCCCTGCTTCAATTCCAATTTTTATCGTTAAAAATGTTGTCCCGAAAATAATACATACTAAAATGTAATTAAAAATGACCATTTTGCTTCCTCCTTTTTACTCTTAGAATGAGTATAGAGGCTATGGTGTATAACAGTGTATCGGTACATATAACAGTTACTTCAAGTTGTAGTTGATTCCCTATATATTTTTCGCTTTAATTAAGTTAAAAAGAAAAATAGGTGAACCTATGAAAATTGTATTGCGTAAAGAAACAAACATACCGTATTACAAGCAAATATATATGCAAATTGTTGACAGAATACAAAGTGGTATGCTTTCACATGGTGAATCTCTTCCTTCTTTACGTTGTATGGCCACAGATTTACAAATCAATGTATTAACAGTTCGTAAAGCGTATAAACAGTTAGAAACGAAAGGGTATATACGCATCGAACAAGGAAAAGGTGCTTACATATATAAACGGGTAAAGAAAGATTTCAAACCAATTCCGTATAAATGGCAACAAACGAAAACGATTAATGTTATGCGTTCTCAATATGCAATGAATAAGCACCGTAAATATTATAATTTTTCACAAGCAATTCTGTATCCTCGTCTGTTACCAAATCCATTTTTGGCAGATGAAATGCATAAATTGCTGGATAAAAATCCGATGTTGTTAGCAACTTATGGGCCAGTTCAAGGCGATTATGAATTGCGAGTTGAAATAGCAAATTACTTACATGAACACCAGAAATTAGTGACAGACCCATCTCAATTATTAATTACAAGCGGCGCACAACAAGGAATTGATTTAATTGCTCAAACATTATTAAAACCTGGAGATATTGTATTGGTAGAAAGTCCATGTTACAGTGCTGCGCTTGATATTTTCATCAATAAAGGTGTTCAAATCATTCCCGTTTCTCTTGATAATCATGGAGTTCGCTCCGACTTAATTGATGATATTTGTCAAAGTAAAAATCCCGTTTTATTGTATACGAATCCCACCTTCCAGAATCCGACAGGTACAGTAATGAGTAAAGAACGAAGAATGGAACTTATAGAACTATCGGAGCTATATCAATTTTTTATTATTGAAGATGATTCTTTCGGAGAAATATATTTTGAGGATGCTATAATCCCGCCCCCAATCAAAAGTTTTGATAAGGATGGCCACGTAATATATATAAAAGGATTTAGTAAAACGTTAGCACCAGGACTGCGTATTGCAGCACTTATTGCCGATGGTCCTATTTTTGAATGGCTATATGCAGTAAAAGGTTCAATGGATATCGGTAGTCCTTTATTAACACAAAAGGCACTTCTACCGTTTTTACGTGCAGAACGTATGAAAAACCATTTAGAAAAATTACGTACAGCTTTACAAATGAGACGTGATTTAACAATTGATATATTATCGCCATTAAAAGAACTACACTTTGAAATACCAAATGGAGGTTTTAATTTATGGGTGACACTACCTGATTCGATAGATCCCTTTACCTTATTACAAAAAGCAAATGAAGTAGATGTCTCTTTTTTACCAGGAACAGCTTGTCTATTAAACTACGAAACAAATGATAACCAATTAAGAATTAGCTATTCAATGTTAAACGAGAAAGATATGGAAATTGGATTAGAGAAATTACATGATACAATACGAAAAAGTATTTGTTAGAAGCAATATCACATTAGCCAACAATAAATAATACCCGCAAATGAAAATGTATAGTATGGGATATTATCTATTGTTGAGCTTTTTCGTTATTCTTAACAACCGGTTTTAAAACTTGTCTTTCTTTTAATTCTTCAACACTGCCATATCGATCAATAACGATTGCTTTCATTTTCTCTCCTCCTTGCTGTTTATTTTAATAACATACAATTATTTCTCAAAATTTTTTCCTTGAATTACCATATACTTATTTTTGGGGGTAATTATGCAAAAAGCATTATAAAGTGAAACTTTAATCATTCCTCACCAATCGGGCTCTTACTGCCCGGCAAATAGCGGGATGAATTTCAAAAAGAATCTTACACACATCTTAGAATTATTCAAAACTGTATTATTAATTAAATTCAAAAGAAATGGGGCTAACTTTATGAGTGAAAAGATATTTAAAATAAACGGTATTGATATATGTACAGAAAGCTTCGGTAACTCTAATGATCCCGCTATTTTATTAATTATGGGAGCTACTTGTTCAATGATATATTGGGATGAAGAATTTTGTGAACAGTTGGCGAACACAGGAAAATTTGTTATTCGCTTTGATAATCGCGATGTTGGACGCTCTGTTACATATGAACCTAGAACTTCCAATTATACAGTAACAGATATGGCTGAAGATGCAATTGGAGTACTAGATGCTTATCATATTAATAAAGCTCACCTATTTGGTATGTCATTAGGTGGTATGATTGCTCAAATTGCTGCTGTAAAACATCCCGAAAGAATTTTGACGCTGACTTTACTAGCGACTAGTGTAATAGGATCTGATGACAATACTCGCGATTTACCTCCAATGGATGAAAGGATTTTAACACATCATGTAAATGGCACAAGTATAGATTGGGCAAATAAAAATGATGTGGCAGAGTATTTAGTTTCAGGATCTCGTCTATTATGTGGATCAGAACGAATATTTGATGAAAATAGAGTTTATAAACAAGTAAAACAAGAAATAGAACGCGCAAACAATTTATTAAGTATGTTTAATCACGCTTTACTTCAAGGTGATGATGCATATGAAGGTGTACTTCAATCCATACAAGCACCTACATTAGTTATTCACGGAACAGACGATACAGCACTACCATTTGAACATGGCCTCGCACTAATTGATGAAATTCCAAACTCAGTACTATTAACCCTTAAAGGGGCAGGCCATGAAAACCATCCAGATGACTGGGAAAGCATAATTAACGCTGTTTCTAAACATACATCTAAAATTTAGATAAATAACTAATGGAAGGGGGCACAAATTGTGCCCCCTTCTAGTTACAAACAAAAACCCATCACTGTATTCGTATGTATAGTGATGGGGACTTTGTATATTTTTCTATGTTTAAAAAAATGGACAATCTAATTGATCAACAGATTCCCATAATTTTTTTTTTGCATTTTCGGTGGATGTATTTGTGTCTAGTGTCATGTTTTTAAAAGGGTTTACTTCGACTTTTAATAAGGATGAAGGCTCCACATATAATGAGAAAACATGGCTGCTTGGTAAAGCTTTTGAAACGTCAATATCTCCAACTTGTTTAAATAGTTGCTGCGCAGCAAAAAAGAAGAAATTAGTTGGATTTGATTGTTTATTCAGCCACGCAAGCATTTCAGGTGATACCGATTTATGAATATTGATTTTTACTCGATCACCACGTTTATATCGCCTAGATCGCATACTTCCACCAACTAACTTATCGTTAAGTTTGTAAATCCTAACTCTTTTTGCTTATGCTCTCTATATTTTGGCGAACAAGTATAGACTAATAATCCTCGTGCATTTGTAAATAACGGATTATCTACAAAGATTACATTTTTGAGTCGTCCTTTTTGCTTTAAAATCATTTTTAAACTGTTTTTAATAATTACTGCACCCCCGCCATAAATAAACACGTATGGATCGTCTTTCATATCATCAATTTTATTTATAATATCTGTTGCAACACGTGCTGCTAAACCTAATAGCGCTGGCTGTGATTCCTCAACTAATAAGGTATTTCTCGGATGCTTATCATTTAAATAAATTTGATTGAATTCTGTAATACTATCAATCGTTTTAGTTGGATACTTCCGGTTCCATCTCGTAATGATTTGTAGTAACGTCTCTTTTACACCATAAGATAAACCTTTACTTAGTTGCGGACGGAAATTCACCCCTAATGAAACGACTTCTTCTGTCGTCCCTGCACCAATATCAAAAGAGAGTAGAGTTTTATCTACAAAATCAATTTCAGAAACTTGATTTTGCTCACATTCTATTTTATGTTTCACAACATTTCCTTCTTCATCGTATACAATGCCCCACGTACCAGAAGCGCCCTCAGGCAGGCATTTACAATACTCAATTGAAACATTAATTGTCACATCGCGTCCGTTCGGATAATGGAAAATAACCTTATGATTTCCCATATAACGTTTTGCATTTTCAGCAGCTATTTCTTGTGTAATAAGCTGCATAGGAAGAGCGACAGATAAATCATAACGAATATTAATATGGCTAGAAGTTGGACTTTGACGCATAGCGCTTACCGCCAAACCTGATAGTATTGTAATAACCATTAACTCATCCGTTGACTTATTCGATTTCTTCTCTACCTCAGTACCTTTTAATTGATCTTGAATAACTTTTTCTCCAACGATGTATCGTACATTATTTAGCATTAACGATGGCGAACTTATAGTCACATCAATGTGGTTTTCTAATTCAGATAATGAAACATCTACCTCATCTAAGAGTCCTGTAGGCTCACCTATATATAAAGAATAAATACTCGGAATAAAAATAGGGTCTTGCCCTTTCACCATTAACTTCAAACCGTTGTTTCCTGCATCTGCACCAGCTTTTAAAAGTATAGACATAACTACCCCCTAAATTAATCTGACATCCCTTCCAAATATATGCGAGCCCATTCTTTTACATTCAAATGTATTGTAATTTTTTATTTATCATAAAACCAAAATATTGCATACTTACATATTTCGTGTAAAAAGTATTTGACATGATACTTTTCCAATTTTATACTTATATTTGTAAAAAGTTTTTTACAATCGAGGGGGCAATTATTTATTGAATACTAAAAAAACTATTTTTATAATCATTGTTTTAGCATTAATTGCAATACTAGTACATGGCACATATAAATACATAACTGAAGGTTCTATTTTAGGTGGTACGATTTTTGCTATTTCGTTAATACTTAGTAATTTAATTAATCACATTACTTGGGGAGATCCCCACGGTGTGTCAGAAGAAAGTCAAGATGAGATGGGACAACAAATTACATATAAAAGCTTTAAAATTGCGTATTTTGTGCTTGTAGTTGTAATGTTCCTTTTATTAATCTTCTCCGAAGGATTTTCTATGGGGGCTAATTTAGATGGAGTAAAAAACCTCCCTCTGTTCATCGCAATTTGCTCTTCATTCTTTATTTATCCTATTGTCGAACTCATAGTTGCAAAACAATATAAGTAAAAAGATGAGGTTTTCTACATGTAGAAAACCTCATCTTTTTATATTTACATACTCTCTACAACTGCTTTTAATTTATTCACAGTCCGCCAATTTCTAACTGTAGCTGGTGTATGTGACTTCTGAAACTGGTTCATTAATTTAGAATTTCGAATGCTATTTTTGAAAAATAAATAAACGACCTTCTCATCTATATAGCAATCTTCAAGTTCATTTTTAAATGTAAGCAATTGACTACTCTCTTCTTCAGAAAGTACATTAGCTAAAAAAGCAATATGAACACTTTCTCCTTCTAACAATGAATGAACTTCATATGGACATTGTTTAATAATATTTATAAATTCATCATGTGTTCTTAGCATGACTGGAACATCGAAATCAAATTCTTTTTTTATTTCAGATTGTATTCGGTCCTTTAGAAAGTTTATACCTTCCTCAGATTCGAACACAATATTACCACTTTGTATATATGTTTTCACTTGTTTTAACCCTATTGATTCAAACACTCGTTTTAAATCAGCCATTTTGATTACTTTATGGCCACCGACATTGATTCCTCTTAGTAATGCAATATAAAGTGTCATATTATCCCCCCACAGTAAAATGAACTTATCAATTGAATCGGTTTTCCCACTCATATTTCTCGGATATTTGTTTTAATTCTTCTAACATATCATGAATAGATAATACCTCAAATAAAATAATAGATTCACTTGAAAAATGGTGATGATAATGATTTGGTTTATAATCTTTTAAATCATTTTTATAACTCCAAGTTGGGATGTTAAAAAAATCACAAACTAACACTGTAAGAAAAACTGCAATCCCAGTTTTAATCACTCTTCCTCCAACGATATTCCATTTTCTATCTTGATTCATTTTTTATATCCTTCATTCCTGTTTCATTTTATATACATATATTATATATTGTTAAAATAAAAAAACCTACTACTTGAATATTCAAGAGTAAGTTTTCTATCTCATTATAGGTAAATGCATTATTATTTGTTGGCCAATTGGTCCCATTCTTCTAAAACCTTTATCTTGGAAACCAACTTTTGCATATAAATTTTGTGCAGGAATATTTCTTTCATTCACAGCAAGTACAACTTCATTTTTTATTGGAAAATAACGTTTTACAAACTCTTGTAATAGTGACAGTGATTTTTTAGCATATCCC
Organism: Bacillus sp. B1-WWTP-T-0.5-Post-4; assembly: GCF_009183795.1. Taxonomy (NCBI): domain Bacteria; kingdom Bacillati; phylum Bacillota; class Bacilli; order Caryophanales; family Bacillaceae; genus Bacillus; species Bacillus sp. B1-WWTP-T-0.5-Post-4. The sequence goes on along the minus strand of NZ_WEIJ01000005.1, from coordinate 287,059 downwards.
TTCCCTTGTCTATTGTGATTTATAGAAAATGAAGTTAAAAGTAAAGCATCCTCATTATCTGTGAACTCCTTTACTCTATCTCCCGTTTCCAATGCGAAAAGACCCACCGGTACCCCATTGCGATCTAAAATAACAATCACATTTTTTGTATGATCACTTTTTGCTTTCTCCAGTAATGCGCTTGGATCTGATGTAAACTGAACTTGTTCACTTGGTAAAGTAAATGTTTGTATAACTTCTTTATATTTCTCCTTATACGGAGCTAATTGAATTTCCCCTGTGTGTATGTTCATGCTAAACTCTCCCATTTTTTAGCTTATTAACTTATACCTTGCTGTGCTTTTGAATGCACTCTTCCATCTAAAAAGGTAATTTCAACAAATGAATTTGGATCGTTCCCTTTCCAAGCAAAAATTTGTTTAATTTGTGTAGAATGCTCTACCCCTTCTTCTATAAGTAAATCTCCTTCAAAACCAATTAAATCTTTCACTTCTGTATAAGTCATTCCTTCATTTATACTCGAGAAATGATTTATATTGATAGACTCTTTCTGTTGCCTTTCCATCACAGTAGAAGAAGTTGCTGTTTGGTTTTTCACTTCTTTTCTCTGTTCACACGCTGTCATACTGAAACCTAAGCATAAACTAAACAATATACATGCGCTTTTTTTCATCATAACAGTTGTCCCTCCCATCATAATTAAACCATATATTCCCTTAAAAATAAACTGAATATTTAATATTATATTTAAAAACCTCGTACAATTAAGTACGAGGCTAATTTCATTTATTCAAATGATTATTTGATTGATCATCCTGTTCTTTTCTTAACTCTTGTTCTTCATCTTTTGGTAATTGTTTATCATTATCTTTAATTGGATTCGTTTCTCTATTTTCTATCATATCATTTGGAACTTGTGGCATTACTCGGCCCACAATAGCGGCTAATTCATCTAGTATACCTTCACCTGTTTTTCCTTTTTTAATTTGCTTTCCGATTTGTTTGAGGCGTTCATACGTATCAACATCTGCTACAACGACTGCATTAGCACCGTCAGGGTCATTTTTTAAACTTTCTGCAACAGAGTACTTAATTGATTCAACTCGAGTTCGATCAAGTTTTGCTTTTACATCAATACCTACAATAGCATATTTTCCAACAACGACCGCTGTTGCATCATTCACACCTGGCACACTTGCTGCTAAAGATGCTAAATGATCTGCTGCTTTTTCATTTGGCTTATTTGATTTATTCGTATAATTAACATTTTTCATTGAAACATTTTTTTGTTCCGGCTTTTCGTTTGGATTGTCTTTTTTTCCAATACTGCATCCAGTTATAACGAAGCAAAGCATCAATATATATATTAGAGTTTTCATTATTTTCACCACTTCACTATTAAGGTTTAATCATAAATTTTTTCAACAGCTTGCATTTTCTTTACCTTTTCCTCAGCCCCGCTATTAGCATTAATGAATATTTGGTACGTATCTTTTCCTAAAGTGCCTACAAATTCATAGCAAAGTACTTCATTATGCAAATCATTGACTACTAAAGCTTTACGTTCTTCCATAACTTTTACATCCGGATTGATTTTCTTTCTTGCTTCTGCTGCAGTTAGCTTTGCCGATGGAACTGTTCGCTTTTGATGTGACGCTAAGTATTCTTTTGCGGAGAACCCAACGATAGAACCATCATCTAAAGCAATTTTCATTTGGATTGCTTCTGGATAAATTCGTACTCCATTTTCATTTACTACATACGTAAATACACCAACATTATCATATTGAGAGCTATCATAAAGCTCCATATTATTAAACTTATGGTCCTTTAAAAATTTCAAACCTTTACTACCTGCATCGTTTAAACTAACTTTCTGTTCTTTAATTTCGCGGTTATTCATAACCCAAATTGGATATCCGCCTTTTCCGGTAATATCCATATAGAACTCATTGTTCGTTGCTTCATCTTTAATTTTCACACTATAGAAGGATTCTTTCGCACCTTTTCCGCTTTTCTCAACATCTACTTTTTCATTTCCTTTTAAATTCAAAAACGATTTGGCAATTTTCGCCGCTTCATCTTTAGAAATTGCCTTTCCTTCCGCTTCAAATCCACCTTTTTTATTTTTTTGCGCACTTGTAAAGGTCGGTCCGAAGTTTGTAGAAGAATATGATGTTACGTTTTTCTCTACAGTTTTCAATCCATCAATAATTGTGTTATCTGCTGGATCGCGATTTGATGCAAGTGCCATTTCTACATCCATCCAGCGTAAATTATTTTTCAAAACAAGATGTTGTACTTTTCTTAGTTCATCTTGTATATTTCCTGCATTTGAATATAAAGTTTGTAGCGTTTTATATTCTTGCTCATTTAACGGCTCTTTTTCTAAATCACGAATGGCTGCACGGTAACTGAAATCACCGATATTCGCTAAAAATTCTTCCGTTTTATTAAATGGCATTAATGTTAAAGGTAGTTGTCCTACATCTGAGCGAGCTTCAGATGTTAAACGCCATACATCCGCTAATGCAGGTGATAAAGATGATCGTGAATTCATCGCAAGTGTTGTGCCAATTTTATCGTGTAATAAATCGACTTCGTATGCTAAATCATGGAATGCACGTTGATAGCTATTTTCCGCTCGAATTAAAACTGCATTTTTCTCTTGGTGCTCTTTATAGCCCCAATAGCCTGTTCCTACTACACCGACTGTTAATAATACAATGATAATACCTCGTAACATTGTCCCACCTCCGCTCTATTTACAGAAAATATGTTTACCGATTTTTTTAATTTGTGGACGAGTCCAAATCCATTTACTAGTCGCAGTATCTGGATTGAAATAATATAAAGCATTTCCTGTTGGATCCCATCCGTTAATCGCATCTAAAACTGCTTTTTTTGCTGTTTCATTTGGTGTTAAATATATTTGTCCATCGGCTACCGCTGTAAATGCTCTAGGTTCAAAGATTACACCTGAAACAGTATTTGGGAATGATGCACTTGTAACACGGTTCAAAATAACAGCAGCTACTGCAACTTGTCCTAAATACGGTTCACCACGTGATTCTCCGTATACTGCGTTTGCCATAAGCTGAATATCATTTTGAGAATAACCGTTCGGAACATTTGTCCCTTTATTTTGAGGTGGTTTATTCTCTTGTGCAGTTCCGCCGCTATTTCCTTTATTTGTTGTCGTCCCTTTATTAGCAGTTGACTTGTCATACTTCGTTGCCTTCACGAGCATTTGCTTCGTTTTAGCTCCAGCTAAACCATCAACGGGTAATCCGAATTTCTCTTGAAAATTCCGAAGTGCCCAATATGTACCCCATCCGAAAACACCATCCACTTTTCCCGTATAAAACCCGTTATATTTCAAACGAGATTGCAGTTCAATGACATCTTCGCCAGATGCTCCTCTTTGAATAACTTGATTAGAAAAAGCTTCTACATTCTTTAGTTGTATACTACTGACCATTAAAGACAGTCCTATGAACGCAAGTAAAACTGCTATTTTAAAAATAGCTTTTTGGCGCATAATTTTCCCTCCTTAATTACGGAAATGATTTCTTGGTTATGTTTTGTAAAAGCCTCGCTTTTATGTAAAGAAGACAAAAAAATCCAAACTAATATCGTTGAAAAAATATGTAAACAATATAAAAAAAGGATAAAAGGAGTTCATCATGAAGAAATCTTTAAAACACATCGCACTCGTCATTCTGTTCCTAACAACATGTTCAAATATATATACAGGCTCATCAATTGTTCATGCGCAGCCACCGTATGCCAAATGGGGTAAACTTGCCGTAGAAAAGACGAAAGAACAATACCCAAAAGCAGAAATTATTGACTATCTTCATATAGGTAGAAAACCAAAAACAGTTCAAATAACTGTTGAAAAATTTAAATTGTGGTTACGTGAGAACGGAAAAGAATACGGTGTTTTTGTTGATGTAGAATTTGAAACGAAGACGGAGAAATTTATAAAGCTGTCGTTTCAGAAGACGAGTAGATAAAGTGAAACTTTAATCAGTGGGGGTTTTGTTCATCTCCCACTGATTATCAGCCCTCACCAATCGGACTTTTACGGGCAGCCCGACAAATAGCTGGATAAAGTGAAACCCCCACTGTTAAAAACAGACACAGTGGGGGTTCTTGCATTTCTAAAATTCTTTTCTAAAGTTTCGATTCCCTAAAAATCTTACCAATATACAAATAGCACCAATTACAACTGCTATCCCTATACTGTATAAAAGTACTTTACCATATCCACCTATTCTCGGATCTAAAAACGGATATGGATACCAATTCACGATTGGACCACGTATTAAGCTATATACAACGTAAAAAAATGGGAATAAAAGCCAACTTGCAGCTTGTTTCCAAGTGATTTTCTTAATAGGTGGATTTAAAATCCAATCTAAAAGCATTGTAATCGGCATGATATAATGTAGCACAGTATTTACCCATGGTATTGCCGTTTGAAGTGATTCTTCTAACCCTCTTAATAATAAAAAATAAATGAGTCCAGTCGTAAGTATGTATACCGTTGCTGCACCACGAAGTATACCAAACTGTTCTGAGCGACCAAATGTAGCTGTTCCGATACTACTTAAAAGGAGAATACATGCAACTAAAATGTTACTTTCGATAGTGAAGAAACTAAAAAAGTTAACTGGGTTGAACGGTTTCACTTGTGCCCGTATTATAAATTGCGTAATGATTGTACTAAATGCTAGAAGGCTTAAACATAGTCTAAATAAAGATAAAATTTTTTCATCTTTCATACATTCCCTCCTTTTCTTATATATAATTAGAATTTCCCTGTACATGCTCAATAAATAATTTTAACGGAACGAGCCCACGTTTTGGCATATGACTACTTATAATAGCTACTACTTCTAATTGAGGAATGATAACGATGTATTGTCCGCCGTATCCCATAGCAAAATATATACAATACGGTATGTGAAATCTTTCGTTATGTAATACCCACCAGTGATACCCATATGCGCCGACATGTTCATATGTTTCAAATAGAGCCCTACTTGACTCTTCTAACCATTTCGCTGATACAATTTCTTTTTCATTCCAATATCCATTTTGTAAACATAATTTTCCTAATTTTAACAAATCGGTAGATTTCATTTTCATACCGAAGCCACCTACATATATACCCTGCGGATCTTGTTGCCACTCGTATTCGTTAATTTTTAATGGATCAAATAAATATTTCTTTGCAAACCGCTCTGTCGACATTCCAGTAGCTTCTTGAATAATATAGCTCAGTAAATGAGAAGAACCTGAATTATAATTCATTTTTGTAGCAGGTTCTTCAATTATTGGCTTCTCTAATATGTACTGTACCCAGTTCTCTGATTCTACAAAGTCATTTGGGAATACTACTCCATTCCCAAACTCTTTCCAGCCCTCACCAGTAGTCATTGTTAATAAGTGATATAGCGTTAAATCATGTTTTTCCCCAGGTACATTTTCAATCCACTCTGTAATTGATGTATGTATATCATTTATATAGCCCTTATCAATTGCAATACCAATTAATAAAGATACGATACTTTTTGTAATCGAATTTATTTTATATAAATTATTTGCACATTCGGGTGTTTTATAATACTCAGTTGTTAATTCCCCTTTTTGATAAACAAGAAATGTATTCACTTTTTTCTTTTCGAATTTATTTTCTAGTTGCTTGAAATCCAAAAACTTTACCTCCATTTAAATAGTTACTCCATTTATTATATCTTGTTCCTTCATTTTAAACATAATTGTGCTCAAATAAAAATAAACCTGTCAGCCATAATGAACTGACAGGTTTATTTTTATAATTTTGTACGAACATTCCAAAGCTCCGGGAAGAATTGTTGATCAAGTACTCGCTTTAAATAAGAAACACCGGAGGATCCACCTGTACCCATTTTATGTCCAATAATTCTTTCTACTGTTTTCATATGACGGAAACGCCATTGTTGTAGCCAGTCTTCAATATCAATCAATTTTTCAGCAAGCTGATATAAATTCCAATATTTTTTCACATCCGCATACACTTCCAACCATGCTGCTTCTACTGTTGCATCTTCTTCATAAGGCTGCGTAATATCACGGTTTAACACATCTTTATGAATAGGGAATCCTTCTTTTACTAATGCTTGAATCGCGACATCATATAGACTTGGTGCATGTAGCGCTTTATGAAGTCGTGCATGTAATTCTGGATCCTTTTCATAAATTTTTAATGCGTGTGGCGTTTTATAGCCAAGTGCATACTCAATCATACGATATTGATACGATTGAAAACCTGAAGCTTGACCGAGTGAGTCACGAAACTCAATATATTCTGATGGTGTTAATGTCGCAAGAATATCCCAAGATTGAATAATTTGAGACTGAATTTTTGATACACGTGCTAACATTTTAAAAGCTGGTTGTAATTTATCTTGTTTAATAGATTCAATCGCCGCATTTAGCTCATGTAAAATGAGCTTCATCCAAAGCTCACTTGCTTGGTGAATAACGATAAATAACATTTCATCATGATGGTCCGATAATCTTTTTTGAGAAGATAGTAAACTATCTAATTGTAAATACTCCCCATACGTCATATTCTCTTTAAAATCCGTATGAATCCCTTTTTCCATAATTACTTTTTCATTTTCTCTCATATTAGCCAAACGCCCCTTTTATATGATTCTACTTATATTGGTCTAATAACGGCTCGAACTGGACTTCCATCTGCATCAGTTAATGCAAGTGGTAATGCAATAAGTTCATAATCACCGTCTGCTACATGATCTAGTACGACATTTTCTAAAATATGAATTCCATGTTTAAATAATTGATGATGCGCTGCTAATTCTTTATCATCTAGCGGATCAACTGATGGTACATCTACTCCGATTAAACGAATACCTTTCTCTGAAAGAAACGACGCTATGTCTGCACGTAAATGAGGGATCACCTCTGGAAATTCTTCAGCTTTTCCATGTGAAGATGTACGTAATAATAATCGTTCTACACCTTCTAAATGAAAGCTTTCTAATTCCTTTTTCCCGATGCTTTCAAGATTAGAAACGTCAATAATCCGTGCTGGGCCAACATAAACTTGAACATCTAAATCCAATACTTTCTTTCCATCATTATCAAAATGAAATGGTGCATCAATATGAGTGCCTGTATGAATACTCATCGTTAACTTTCCGACATTTACTGAGCCACTTTCTTCTTTTGACCATGAAACTTCATACGAGAACGGTGTGTCTCCTGGCCACGTTGCAATATTATTATTTAGCGGTTGTGAAATATCAATCCACTCTGATGTTTTCATATTTATGCCACAACCTCTCGCTTATTTTCAAACTGCTTATACTCTTCATTTTTCATAATTTTCTTTAATATTTGTACAGATTTCCACACTTCTTCGTATGTGTTATATAAAGCGACCGGCGCAAGTCTCACCCCATTTGGCGCTCTAAAATCTGGGATTACTCCATTTGCTTTTAGTGCTTTACATATACGTGCTGCTTCTGCATGCTCTAAATAAATGTGCCCGCCTCGTTTTTCATCCTCTAATGGATTTCCAATTGTAAATTCGAAATCTTTTAATTCATGTCCAATTAAATTCAGCATGTATCTCGTAATATGTAAAGATTTCTCACGTAAACGTTCAATACCAGCATCTTTGAAAATTTCAAGTGAACCAATTAATGGTGCTGTACTTAATACGTGCGGTGTACCAATTTGATAAGCACCTGCATGATCAGCAGCTGTTAATGTATGCTCCATATCAAACTGTTTATCTTTTCTAGAACTAAACCATCCAGACAATCCTGGCAGTCTATTAAAATGTTTACTATTTACATAAAGGCCTGCAACACTACCCGGTCCTGCATTTAAATATTTATAATTGCACCAAACAGCAAAATCGACATCCCAATCTTTGAAATGATGCGGAATAGATCCTATTGAATGGCATAAATCAAATCCAATGTGAATGCCGCGTTTATGAGCTTCCGTTGTTAAACGTTTCATATCAAGAATTTGACCACTTCTATATAAAACAGAAGGTAATAAAATTAAAGCGATATCATCTTCCATCGCATGGATAATATCTTCTTCAGAAAGTGTTCTACCATCTCGGCTTTTCACTCTTACTAAATGCTCCTCTGGATCTAATCCTTTTAAACGAATTTGACTTTGAAGTGCATAAATATCTGATGGGAAAGTTAATTCATCCGCAAGTATTTTTGTACGTATTCCTTTTGGTTCGTAAAACGTCGCAATAACTTGGTGTATATTTGTAGTTGTAGAACCGGTTACAATAGTTTCTTCCGGTAAAGCACCAATAAGAGGGGCTGTAAGTTTACCTAATTTCTCTGAAAGGAAAAACCACGGGTGCTCACCTTCTGTCCAGCCGTCAATGCCATACTCTTTCCACGAATCTAGCAACGTAAGTAATGATTTCTCTGCTCTTTTTGAAAGTAGCCCTAATGAGTTTCCATCTAAATATATAGTACCTTCTTTTTTATAGAATTCAGTTTGAAAATCTTTCAGTTCATCATGTTTATCACATTCAAGCGCATACTCATAAGTTGGTTGAAATGGTTCTTTATACATGGTGTCACCTTCTCTTAATTTTCTTTTTATTCTAACTAGTTGAAATATATCACCTTAATTGATACAACGTCAATGATATTATGTCAGTTGACTTTATATATGAACTTCTTTTACAATACAGTTATATTTTCAGATATTTCAGTATAAAGAGGTGATTCTTTGAAAAACTCTACTCTTTCATCAAGAAAACACCGCTCCTTAGAAACGAAGAAGAAACTATTACACTCTGGTTACACTATTTTTATAAATAATGGATTTCAAAAAACGACAATTACACAAATTATTAAACATGCAGAAACTGGTTACGGAACAGCATATGTATACTTCAAAAACAAAGATGATCTCCTAATTAGTTTAATGGAAGATGTTATGAATCGTTTTTATAATATCGCTGAACGCTCTTTTTCTCCACAAACAAAAGAGGAAGCACGTATAATGATCCAAAATCAAGTTAGAGCATTCCTGCAATTAGCAAATGAAGAACGCGCTATTTTGCAAGTTGTAGAGGAAGCGATAGGATTATCAAGAGAAATACGGCAAAAATGGGATGAGATTCGGGAACGTTTTATAACAAGCATTAAACAGGATATTACTTACTCTCAAGAAAGTGGATTAGCACAACCTAATTTAAATAAAGAGATTGTAGCACGCGGTTGGTTCTCGATGAATGAATCGTTTCTTTGGACTATTACGCAAAATGACAAAAAGATTAACTTAGAGGAAATTGTGTATACGTTAACGGAGATGTATACGACCGGGTTATATAAATAGCACACCTTCAATAAGTAAGGTGTGTTATTTTACATCTATAAAAATATATTATCTGGGTATGGTAGTGCTAAAATTCAGATTTTCGGTTATATCGATGGCATTCCGACTTCTATAAATGATAATGTTTTAAAACAATATTTCCAAGGTAAGAAAAGAGAACAAATCATTACATCTTCTGAACTTAATTATTGGATAACAGAAAGATTTTGTGTTGATAAAGAAATATATGAAAGAGCTATTGAGATTTTCAATGAAAAATCTTCAAACAGTAAAAGCGTTACTCATGAGATTGAGTAACGCTTTTACCTTAATATATTTTTAATATTAATCTTCTTTATGATAAGCAGCTTCTACACATTCTGCTAGACGCTCCATTTGTTCCATAGTTAAACCTCGTGATATCCAGCCTGTTAACTTATACATCATTTTATAATAAAAATTACTAGGTTCATATTCTGAAATTAATGTTAGTGCTGTACCTTCCTCATCTTCTTCTAACATATAAGTCATTGCTGAATATCCTTGCTTCATTTCACTACCAAGTGAAATAATATGCGGTGCATCGTATTCAAGGATTTCTACTTCAGCCTCGAATATTTTCTTACCGACTTTTTGAACAGTAATATATTTATCTCCTACACGTGGATTCTCTTTATCCATATTTGAAGGATAGCGATTTTCTATTATAAACGTATTCCATTCTTTTATTTTTTCATCTTCTATTATATAGTCACATACAATATCCATTGGTGCTTTTATTACTATTTCAATTGCAAAACTCATTATACTGCCCCTCTCAAATACCCTATCCATTTCTATTTAACTAAATCATTATGCCATATTTTATATAGTGAAATACAAGTGGAATTTTAACTTTTATTGCGAGAATGTTTTTCGTAATAAGAAAATCATGAATAAATAATTTAAATACTTATTCATGCAAAATGTTTTACTAACAATACAACAATTAAATATAACGCAACGAGTAGTCAAGCGATGCCCATACTTTTATTTTCTTTATTTTTAAAATTTTGCACTCCTAAACTAACTAACATAATCCCTATAAGCGTTTGTAAAATTAGCATACTCTGTTCCGAAACATCATTCCAACTATAAATGGAATACCTCATTACAATAATTGCAAGTACAATCGTTAAGATCCTATTCATATGAAAATCCTTCCTATAAAAAAAGAAGCCACTAAGTTTCCTTAGTGGTTTTATTAACAATTTATATTTAGTAAAATTACTTTTTATGAGTTTGATATAAGTCAATAGAATTTCCTGGCCAATATAACTATGTATGTTAGCACACTTTTTCTTTATTCAGTCTACTTACAATTCCAACTATAAATTTATATTCAATCCTCTTCTTCTTAATCTTTTTAAATCCTTCTTTCGTATCAAAAATTAAACACGTTTTCCGAAACCACATTCGTACATATAGTGACTCAAAATAAATAGGTTTTATAATTCCTCGTTCTTCAAATTCAGTTCCATCTTTATTTTCGGTTTCTGTTCGAACGAACCACCTATTTCCGAAGCCAATTTCAATATACTTCACATAAGTCCCCCTTCCGGGAATTATTTTCTAACAATTCTATTATTTCCCCGGTAAGCGCACATTCCGACAGAACATGAGTCCACAAAGAAAAAGTAGATTACAAAAATCTACTTTATAGCTTATATTTCTGCATTCGTTTATAAAATGTACTTCGAGGAACATTTAACAGTTTTGCGGCTAACGAAACATTTCCGTTCGTCTTTTCTAACGCTTCAATCATGCTATCACGCTGTATTTTTTCGCGAAAATTCAATGTATGTTCTGTTTTATTTTCAACTTGTAACTCAAGTTGTTGTTGATTTCCCGTCATTGTTTGTATCAAAAAAGCGACTTGCTTTTCGCATATTTCCCGTCCTTGCGACAAAATGTAAATGCGTTCTAATACATTTACTAGTTCCCGAATATTTCCGGGCCATGTATGTTGTAAAAATTGATTGTATATACTCTTTGGAAATACAACATTCCAATTCTTCCGTTCGCAAAAGTGTTGTATAAAATATGGGATATCCTCTTTTCTTTCTATTAACGATGGAACATATAACGGATAAACGTGCAAACGATAATATAAATCTTGACGGAATTTCCCTTCTTCTACTAACCTTAGTAAATCTTTATGTGTGGCAGTAATAATACGAATATTTACTGGTACCTCTTTTGAACTTCCTATTGGAGTTATTGTGCGTTCTTGTAAAACACGCAATAAGGCTACTTGCATCTCTGGTGGTACTTCGCCAATTTCATCTAAAAACAGTGTTCCTCCATTCGCTTGTTCAAATTTCCCTTTATATCCTTGACGTCGCGCACCTGTAAACGCACCTTCAGCATAACCGAACAATTCACTTTCCATTAATTCTTTAGGCAAAGAACCGCAGTTAACAGCTATAAAGGGTCCGTCTTTTCTTGGACTATTTTCATGAATCGCTCTCGCGACATATTCCTTTCCTACTCCTGTCTCACCACATACATACACACTAGCATCAGTCGGTGAAACAAGCTTAATTTCTTCTAGTGTGTGTTGAAATGCTTTACTTGTCCCGGTAACTCCTGGAAAAGTAATTCCTTTTATAAATGTGAAAGCAGAATATGTATTCATTTGTTTGTTTTCCTTTAAATACATACATTTCCCGATCATTCTTTCATTACTATATACCGGTATCTCTAATTTAGTTTCCAATCCATGGTGCACTAAATCTTCAAGTTTCATTCTTGACCAATTAGTTACTCGTTCCCGAACGCTCTTACTCGCAGAAACGATAACATCACGATGATTACAAATAACTACTTGTTCATCACTATCAATGACATCTAAAAAACGATGGATTAAGTGTAATTCATTTTGATGAACTCTTATGCTACATTCACGTTCAATCGCATGTGCAATTGAAGTTACCATACCGAGCATATATGGATGCGAAAATTCAATTGGACAGGAGAAATCTAGAATACCAATTAATTTCCCGTCATCGTTATGAATGGGAGCAGCCGCACAACTCCAGCTATGAGATACCACGGAGTAATGTTCAGTACCACTTATCATAATAGCTTCTTCAATTTCTAGCGCTGTTCCTATTGCGTTTGTCCCCACAGCTGCTTCCGTCCATTTTACACCTTCAATAAAATTAATATGTTTCGCTCGCTTTAACGTTTGTTTATTTCCACTTAAGGATAGGACATAACCATCTGGATCGATTAATAATGCCATCATTTGTAGTTCATCAATGGTTTTTCTCATATTTTGTATTTGGGGTAATGCTATATCAAGGAAAATTTCACTCTTTTTCTTTTGTTCTCGAAAAATATTAGAAGACAAAACTTTCTGACCTTTATTCATATGAGGATTAACATTAGCCTGTTTACATCGATGCCACGATTCTGAAATTCTTTGATTTATGCGATTTGAATCAAGAACACCTTCATTAACAAACTTTTTCCATGTATGTAAGTAAAACGGTGAAGCTAACATTGTATCATCTCCCTTTTAATTGTTTTGGAGATTTATAAAACATACTTTTATTATAAAACTGAATAAAAGCGTTTTCAATACAACTAGCAATACGACACAAATATGTTAATAATTTGAATATCCTAATGCACTTCTTTATTCTTTTTTAGTAGCACTATATTTTGTATAATGGACGCAAAGAAAATACATAACCAAAACCACTTTTGTGGATTACCATTTATAAAGAAAACAATCACGGCTATTGCAAATAAAATAGCGGATGCTAAACTAAAATATAATTTTGTTTTAATTTCTATTATCCCTCACCCCTCTGTTACTTTACAGTACATACTAACTCTTCATTTTTCATCTCTACTATGTACTCCTGTAAAACATATTCTTTCCCGCCATGGTTTTCATACCATTCATGCATTCTTTTAATATGCCTCTCGTCACTTCTAATTTTCAATTCTATTTCATTATACTGTTCATAACTATCATATTCCCATATGGCAAATACTTCATACGTACCATTCTTATTATCTTTCATCCAGCGTCCTATTAGCCTAGAACCATGCTTTAATTGATTAGGTAAGTTCGTATTATTGAAATGATCATTAAATACTTCTATAAATTCATTTTTCACTACATAGTACTTCCTTCTGTAAAACATACTTCTTCACCTCTTTCATGAAAAGTATTAGTAAATCTTCCCATCACTACCGTATTATAATACTTTCCATCCGATAGTCTTTTGTCATTTTTCAAAATGCCTTCTACTTCAAAACCTAATTTTTTATAAAGATGAATAGCTTTCTCGTTTGTCTCTAATACTTGTAAAGATATTTTATTCACTGCATTTTCGTCAGCCCATTTAATAGATTGTTGTAATAGGCTCTTCCCCATTCTATATCCCCAAAACTCTTTTAAAATGCAAACGCCAAACTCCACTTTATGAGATAATCTCTTAAAATTTGATCCTTCACATCTTGAAAATCCAACGATTCGATTGTGCACTTCTGCAACTAAAAAGAGATTCTTAGTCTCTTCACTATCTGTTTTTATTATTTTTTGAAATCCTAGATTATCTATAAATCCCTCTCCAGCATCTCTATCCATATTTTCAGTTTCTCCATCAATCTGAACTCTAATTTTCGATAACTGCTCAGCATCTTTCTCAGCTGCAGAACGAATTGTATAAGTTAATCCATTTATATAAAACTCTTGCTCTTTTACAATCATGTCAAACTCCTTTCAAATGAATATAATGGCACTATTACAACTTGTTTACCTTGTTTCTCAAAGTCCTGAACAGTTTCTTTACTAGCCTCTTCGTCAGTTATAATAATGTCAATTTCTTTTAGAGACTCTCCTCTTATAAAACAATCTATTCCAAGTTTATTATGCGGAACTAAACAAATATTTCTTCTAGCAATTTCACTTACTCTTTTACTAAAATAAGCAACTTCAGGTGTTGCAGTACTAATACCTTGTAATGAAATGCCTCCACCTGTAGAGAAATAAAGATCAATAGAAAATCTACTTATCAATTCAGAGGCAAGTGTATCAGTAATATTCCCTGAAGGTTTTACTTTTCCGCCAATTAAATACGTATCAATATTCTTATATTCTCGTAGATAACCAGCTATTTCTATAGAATTCGTAATAACCGTAAATGATACTTCTGGTAAATATTTCAGCATCGCATTATGAACGGAAGCCCCACCAATAAAAATTGAATCACCTTCTTGTATATAAGATACCGCAACTCTTGCAATTGTGTCCTCATATATTGAGCTATCACTATAACGTTTAGCTGGTTCCGCGGCTAAATTTCTCACTCGCGTAAGTTCAATTGCACCTCCGTGCGTTCTTTTTAATAAACCATCCTTTTCCATAATAGACAAATCTCTTCTTATAGAATCAATAGACATATCAAATCTTTCCGCAAGATCCTTTGCGATTACTCTTCCATCTGTATTAAGTAGTTCTAAAATTTTCTCTCGACGCTCTTCAGTAAACATGTTATCACCACCGTTATTGAAGATTCAGAAACTTAAACTTTATTTTAATTATATGCATGCCTCTTCCATTTTACAATATTTTCAATTCTTATTTATTCCGTTTTATACAGTCTTCTCCCTCTTTCTATCCTGTTAACTTGACAACCAAATAAATATATATCTGTATATTACGCAAAAATACTTCCATTCACCTTCCTATTGATGTGAAATTATTCCTATATTTTACTTTTTAACACAGAAAGGGATTACTATGAAATCATTAATCAAAACGACATGTACAGCATTATTATTTACTGGAATATTGACAGGATTTAATAGCAATACTACATCAAAACAAGAAAAGAGCGCTCTCGAAAAGAATGCAATGCACTATGGAGAAATAGTTAAAAACGAATACTATAGAGCGACAGTTGAAAATGCAAAGTTTGAAAAAATAGACAAAGAGCGGCGCCTTACTACTCGTGTTATGATTAATAATGTTCGGGACGATGGACAAACTATTGATCTTTCGGAAATGAAATATTTCATACAAGATGAAAAAACTGGTCAGAAATATGAAGGTGAAGCTCATCCGATAGATGACGAGCACTATAAAAATGTTCCACACGAATTCTCTTTAACTACTGACGTTGTGTTTGAACTGAAAACTTCACCAAAAGATTTAAATAATATGTATTTATACATAGATAGCAAAGCAGCGCCGTTAACAGATACATATTGGAAGCTTGATAATTTAGTATCTAAATAGAAAGACCAGTCTTACATGACTGGTCTTTTACATTCATACATTTAACTTTCATTAACACTTATAATAATTTTCTAATAACAACTTGAATAACATCAGCTAAACCAGTGTGCCCTTTCCCTTCAATTCGCTCTTGTTCGCCATTAAAGAAATGAATTACCTTATGCTCTTCACACCAAGTAAGGATATCAATTGGATCATACAGCATATCAACATCTTTTGGTCCACCAGTACCATAGTTTATTTGTTTTTTTGAGTAAACTTCAAACATAATTAAACCACCAGGCTTTATCGTTTGTATCATTTTACCTAATATCATTTTTTTATAATCATCATGAAAATGTCCAAATACCATAATTGCTGCATCATATTCATTTTCTGGCAAACTATCAGCTAATAAATCTACTTTTTTTGTATGCACGTTTACGTTATGCTTCTCTGCCAATTTTTTTGTCTTCTCTAATCCATCTTCCGAATAATCAATAGCTGTTACTTCGTTCCCTTGTCTTGCTAGAAATACAGCATTTCTACCTTCTCCCTCCGCGAAAGCTATTACTTTATTGTGATTTGCTAAACGAAATGCTTGTTCTTTAATAAATGTATTAGGTTCTTCCCCGTAAAAATATTCATCTGATTTATATCGATCATTCCAAAATTTAGTCATCATCTTCTCTCCTTCTTCATATCATTTTCTAACTACAATTAAAGATATCAAAGAGTCTTTTTATCCTTAATTAATTTAAAAATAAAAGCAGATTAAAAATCCACTTTTATTTTTTTCGCAAGATCTACGATTTTTTGATTTCGTAACTCTTCTTCCATTTTCTCTTCTGCTGCAAGCATTACTTCATTAATTAAACATCCAGGTTTGTCATGTAAACAACATTCAAACAATGATGTTTTACCTTCAATTGCATGTATAATATCTAAAAATGAAATATCTTCCCAATTCTTACTAAGCGAGTAACCGCCCTTTGGACCAGATGATGAATGTATCATCCCTTCCTTCGTCAACTTAGTTAGTATTTTAGACAAGTACGTTGGTGAAACATTTTGCATTTCTGCTAATTGGTGAACATTAACTAACTTATTTGGTGTAGCCTTTGCCAGAAAAAGCATTGTATGAAGAGCATAATTTGTAGCTTTAGAATATTTCATAGTACAGCCCCTATTGTAGACTTCATGTATCTACAATAACTTTATTTTTTTATTATGTCAAACGTTTGTAATGCTCCATAAAAAATTATTTCTTCACAAGTAATACATCTGTCGCACAAATCGTCACTTCTCTAAATGGACAGTCGAATAAAACACCTAGTTCAAAACCATCTTCAGTAAGAGCTATTTCATGATATAACCACCAAGAATTTTCAAAGTTTTCCGGCATAGAACACTTTGTTACTCCTATAAAGGTTACTTCAAATTTATCAAATTCACTAAAAGTACCACTGCAATCTAATACGATAGACAAAGTATCTTCTTTTACTACTTTAATTACACTGTCGTGTAATGATGTCTTGTGTAACTGAACGACATTTGACGGAAGTTTTTTCTCAATGGAATTAAAATATTCTACGTATGATTGATCTAATTGTGCCACTCTTTTCTCATAATCTGTTGACCACTTTCACATACGTTTTTTCAGTTCATCTGATGGGTATTCTGAATTAGTTGTGATGTTTTGTATAATTGAGTATATCGATTCAGGAAGGAACTTTAATAAATCTATTTTCCTTTTCTCAATTTCCTCCTTTAAACTTTCTATATCCATTTCCGACCATTCTTTTATAGAATCTATAAAACTTACAAATTCTAAAACTTGCATTTCTTTATACCAATCTCTTGTAAAATATTTCAATGACACCTCTCCTAAAACATCTTTACATCCAGTAAAAACAATATATCCACTTATTATATCATTCCAATAACCATTCTTTCTAAAGAAAAAATGTAAAACTGTAAATATTCCGCCTATTATTTCTAAAACTTCAGAATGTTTACAAAATTATAAAATTAGAATACATTTTAGCTGTACAAGATTCACCTGTACAAAAATTCAAACAAAAAGGGATGGTTATATGTTGAAGAAATTAGTAGCAGGGACATTAGTAGCAGGTTTTGCACTAACTGGAGGACTAGGTGCGGTAAGTGCTGAAGAAAAAAGTAACACAATTAAGTCATTTGATTATTTAAAAGTGGATGAACAAAATGTTAATTCATTTGCAAAATTAAGTGAGCAGGATAAGAAAGATATCCAAATTACTATGGTATTACCAGAGCAAAATGAAAATGGAGATTGGCTAGCTTATGGTTTTACTAGCCGTGAAACATTAGATGCGTATATTGAAAAGGATAAAAAAGCAATTAAAAATAAAATTAATCCTTTAGGTAGCGGTGCTGGTAGTACTGATTTTTATGAACATAAAGATAAAGGTGGACAATATATTTACTGGAGTAGCGGCTTTAAAAACTTACCATCTAGCTGGAATGACAGAATTTCTTCTGTAAGTACAGCGTCACCTTCTGCAAGTTATTCAACTACACTTTGGGAGCACACTTCAACACAAGGATATGGAAAAGGCGTTTTATTTAAACATGCTGATTGGTACGGTAAAACTGCTAATTTAGCTGCTGATTGGAACGATATTACTTCAGCGATTGAAATTAAATAGTAATAAGATATTTAATTTCTTCTATAAAAATTCAAACCACTATTCTCTCTTTCATTTAGAGAATAGTGGTTTATCATATTTTTATTTAAGCATGTACAGCATGTCCTACTGCTTGCATTAACGCTTCATGAATCGCCTCAGATAAAGTTGGCTGTGCTGCAATATAATCTCTCATTATATCAGCGGTAACTTCTGTATGAATCATTACGGTTCCTTGACCAATAAGTTCAGTTGCATAAGGACCGATAATAGAAATCCCTACAATTTCTTGGTATTTAGGTTCTACAATGACTTTTACTTTACCTACTTGTTCTCCTAAAATAAGAGCTTTTCCGTTCGCTGTAAAAGGAAATTCTCCGATGAGAATATCACCATATTGTTCTCTTGCACCTTTTTCACTTAACCCTACACTAGCTATTTCTGGAGCTGTGTATATACAACGGGGCACAGCGTGATAATTTACTTTCACGTCTTCTCCGCTTGCGTGTAATGCTGCTGTCGTTCCTTCATGGAAGGCAACGTGAGCAAGCTGAATTCCACCGATTACATCACCAGCTGCGTAAATATGCGATACGTTCGTTTGCATATGTTCATTCACAGAAATCCCTTTATTTGAAAACTGAACCCCTGCCTTTTCTAATCCTAATTGTTGCACTCGTGGTTTTCTTCCTACAGAAACAAGAACAAATTCTGGAGTTACTTCGTGAGTAATTCCCTCGTACTCAAATGAAGCTTGCTTCTTATAGTTATTTAATCCTTTTAAAACTGCTCCCGTAAAAATTTTCACACCATCTTTTTCTAATTTCTCTCTTAAAATATTCGCGATATCTTCATCTTCACCAGGTAGTAATTGCGGTGCCATTTCAACTATCGATACTTTTGTGCTAAGTCTACTATAAATACTTGCAAACTCACATCCTATTACACCACCGCCAACGATTAACAATGAAGATGGTACACTCTCAAGAGACATGGCATGGCTACTATTTAAAATCCATTTTCCATCGAACGGAGCGAATGGTAATTCTGTAGGTTCGGAACCAGATGCGATAATAAAGCTCTCTCCATCAACTACTTCTTCTTTATTTCCTTGTACAACTCGCACACGATGATCCGTTTCGAATTTCGCTTTTCCTTTTACAACTTTAATTTTATTTTTCTTCATTAAATATTGTATTCCTTGGACGAGTTGCATTACGATTTGTGATTTTCTCGCCTGTATTTGATCCCAATCAATTGATATACTTCCTGTATTAAGCGTAACTCCATAATCATTCGCTTTTCTCACAATGTCATGTATTTCAGCACTTTCTAACAGTGATTTCGTAGGCATACAACCAACATTTAAACACGTTCCGCCAAGTTCAGCTTCATCAATAAGAGTAACACCTTTGCCATTTTGAGCCGCGGTAATTGCCGCTACATATCCAGCTGGTCCGCCTCCAATTACAACTAGTTTACTCATTCTCTCACCTTCTCTTTATAAAAGAATTGTTATAGGTTCTTCTAAATAATGTTTAATTGTGCGTAAAAATGCAGCTGCTGGTGCACCGTCTAGTACACGATGATCGAATGTTAAACTTAAAGGTAACATACTACCTTTTTTTAATTTTTTCCCTTTATATACAGGAACATGTTCAATTGCGCCAATACCTAAAATGCCAGTCTCAGGTGTATTTAATACAGGTGTGAAATATTCAATACCAAAGCTACCTAAATTACTAATTGTAAATGTCGTTCCGTGCATATCATCACTACTTAAGCTACCTGCTCGCGCCTTTTGTGCCACATTCTTAATCTCTTTAGACAATTCTACTAAAGATAAATTATTTGCAAAGCGAATAGCTGGAACGATTAACCCTTTTTCTAATGCGACTGCCATGCCTAAATGCACATGTTCAAATTGATGAATTGCATCATCTATATAAGCGCCGTTCATTTCTTTATGCTCTCCAAGTGCTAATACAGCAGCACGCGAGACGAAATCCGTAATGGTTAATTTATTATCATATCTTTTTTGTACAACTTTCGCTATTTCTTTATGTAAAGCAACTAAATCTGTTACATCTACTTTCATCGTTAACGTTAATTGTGCGCTATTTTGTAAGCTTGCGTGCATACGATTTGCGATCGCTTTACGCATACCAGTAACAGGAATCACGTTACTTTCTTCTTGTTCAGATATTTCCGGAACGATTCCTCTTACCTCAAGTGCTTTTAATACATCTGCCTTTGTAATCCTTCCGCCAGGACCTGTACCAACTAATACCTTGATATCCAAATTTTCAGACTTCGCAATTTTCTTCGCTACAGGTGAAATTTTAATTCTTTGCTTGGCTACTTCTTTCCCATTTGGTTCTTGATTTTGTACATTTTGTACTTCTATATTAAATGTTTTTTCTTCTACCACATGTGTACTTTCCTGCATTTCTACTTTTTCATTCGGTTTACCGATGTAGCAAATTACAGTACCAGGCGGCACCCCTTCATCTTCACTTACAGCTATATCAAGCACCGTACCATCAGCTGGCGCTTCAATTTCCGTTTCAATTTTTTCTGAATTAATACTAGCAATTAGTTCTCCTTTTGCTACATTATCGCCTGCTTTAATATTCCAGCTCGTAATAATACCTTCTTTCATCGCCATACCTAACTTCGGCATTACAACTTCTACAGCCATGTTTCTCTCTCCCTTCTCATCGTTTTATTACACATGTAATAAAGATTGGTCTCCAATCATTTCTGATACAGTTTCAATTACTTTTTCTGGCGTTGGCAAATACAACTTTTCAAGTGGCGGTGAGAACGGAACAGGTGTGTGTGGTGCTGTAATTCGTTTAATAGGTGCATCTAACAAATCAAAACCTTTATCCGCTACAATTGCCGCAATATCTGTTGCCATACTACATCTAGGATTCGCTTCATCAATGACGATAAGACGATTTGTTTTTTCAACAGATGATAAAATCGTATCCTCATCAAGCGGTGATAAAGATCGTGGATCAATTACTTCTACTTCAAGCCCCTTTTTCGATAATTGCTTTGCAGCTGCAAGCGCTGTATGAACTTGCTTTCCGATTGCGACAATTGTTACATCAGAACCTTCCCGTTTAATATCTGCTTTTCCTAATGGAATTGTATAGTATCCTTCTGGCACTTCACCTTTCATATTGTAAAGTGTTTTATCCTCAAAGAAGATTACTGGATCATCATCTTCAATTGCTGCTAATAATAAGCCTTTTGCATCATACGGCGTGGAAGGAACAACAACTTTAATACCTGGTATGCTCGTAAATAATGCGTACAAACTTTGTGAATGCTGAGCTGCTGCACTAAAACCAGCGCCATGCATCGTACGTACTGTAACAGGTACTTTTGCTTTACCTCCAAACATATAACGGAATTTCGCACCTTGGTTTAATACTTGGTCAAGACAACTACCGATAAAATCATTAAACATTAACTCAGCTATCGGACGTAACCCAGTTGCAGCAGCTGCCATCGCGGCTCCCATATAACCCGCTTCAGAAATTGGTGTATCCAATATACGATTTCGGCCAAACTCTTGTACAAGTCCTTTCGTAACACCAAGAACACCGCCCCATGCTTCATCATCTTGCAAATGATCAACTTGTGCACCGCCTGCAACATCTTCACCTATTAAAATTACATTTTCATCACGACGCATTGAGATTTTCATCGCTTCATTAATTGCAGTTGACATACTTACTGTTCTAGTCATAATTTTTCACCCTCCTCTTATTTGTAAGAAACGTATACATCTTTTAATAATTCTTCATCGTCTGGGTATGGACTATTTTCACTAAATTCAATGGATCTTTGTACTGCATCATCTACTGCTTTTTCCATATCAACAAGTTCAGATTCCGTTAATAAACCTTCATGAATTAAATGCTTACGGAAATTCACAATTGCATCTTTTTCATTTAAATGTTCTTCTTTTTCTTCTGATGTTTTATATGTTTGCGCTTCACCTTCGAAATGACCATAATTACGATATGTCATACATTCAATAATTGTTGGACCATCCCCATTACGCGCACGTTCCACTGCTTCTGCAGCAGCTTTATATACAGCTAGAAGATCTTTTCCATCTACTTGAACACCTGGAATATTATAAGCTTTTGCGCGATCAGCGATAGAATCACAACTTGAAGCATATTCAAATGTAGTTGCTTCACCGTAACCGTTATTTTCTGCAATAAAAATAACTGGTAACTTCCAAATCGCCGCTAAATTAACCCCTTCATGGAATGTTCCTTCATTATTTGCTCCGTCACCGAAGAAGCAAACACTTACATCTTTTGTTCCTTTATATTTAGCTGTTAATGCTGAACCGCAAGCAAGTGGGAAACCCCCGCCTACAATGCCATTCGCACCAAGCATTCCTTTATCTAAATCGGCAATATGCATGGAACCGCCTTTACCTTTACATAATCCTGTCGCTTTCCCGAAAAGTTCAGCCATCATACCATTTAAATCACAACCTTTTGCGATACAATGTCCATGACCTCTATGTGTACTTGTAATACTGTCACTATCCGTTAAGTGGGCACATACACCAACTGCTACTGCTTCTTCACCTGCGTATAAATGAACGAAACCAGGCAAAACGCCTTGCGCGAACAATTCATGCACCTTATCTTCAAACTTACGAATCTCTAACATTTTTTCGTACATCCAACGAGCTTGTTCTTTCGTAATTTCATTCCCTTTACTTTCAGTTGTTTTTAACATGTCCAGCCCTCCTATTTTCTTGTTCGTCTTTTATATTGCAAGTACCGTGCCAAATTCTAATCCTTGCTTTAATAGGTTTTCGCTTTTCTTTCATAATAAAAAGTGGACAAAATGAGACATTTGTCTCGTTTTGTCCACTTTTGTTCACCTAATTTGAGAACTATTATCTTATTCATTATCAAAGCTCTGCTGTAATTTTCGGATGTAAATAATTTGCCCAATATGATATGCATTATGAGTTGTTACATTCGCTAACACTTCCCACCATTTTGCAGAAACGGGAAATCCCGCTACATCACTTTCAACCTTTTCTTCATTTATGAGAGTTTGCCATTGTAACAGTTTTTCTAGTAGCTTTTCCCGTAATTCATCGAAAGTTTGATTATCTGAAAGCATAAAACTTTTATTATTATCTCCTATAGCGGGTACTGCATTAACATGTGATTCTTTATACCTAGTTTGCCACGTAGAGTTCCAATACAGTAAATGTTGTACGATTTCGGCTATACTATTACACTCTTCATTCGGTTTCCAGAAAGCTTCCCTCTCAGATAAATCCTTAACTGCATCTGAAAATGGCATATACCAACTGGGATCATTCGCATTTGCTAATAACTGATCTGCTAATACATCTTTCACATGGACCATTTTTCTTCCCTCATTTCATTATCATATTAATATACACTACTCTATATACGCTCATTCCCTATAATCCCCTTTTTTACATACAAATTGATTTCATACTGAATGTAAGAATAATAGATTTTCTTATCATAACTCGTTATGATAAAAGAAAAAGAAAGCTGGCAGAAAATGAATAAAAAAATCGCAATAATTACAGGAGCCTCAAGTGGATTTGGACTATTAACTACACTCGAACTCGCAAAAAAAGATTATTTAGTTATCGCTACAATGCGAAACCTTGAAAAACAAGTGCGCTTACTATCTCAAGTTACTCAACTTAACTTACAGCAAAATATAAAAGTTCAACAATTAGATGTAACCGATCAAAACTCTATACATAACTTCCAATTATTTTTAAAAGAAATACAAAAAGTAGACCTTCTTGTTAATAATGCAGGATATGCAAATGGTGGCTTTGTAGAAGAAATTCCAGTAGAGGAATACCGTAAACAATTTGAAACGAACCTATTTGGAGCTATATCAATTACCCAGCTTGTCTTACCGTATATGAGAAAACAAAGAAGTGGAAAAATCATTAATATAAGCAGCATTAGCGGCCAAATTGGATTCCCTGGTTTATCTCCTTATGTATCTTCAAAATATGCATTAGAAGGCTGGAGTGAATCGCTTCGCTTAGAAGTAAAACCTTTCGGAATAGATGTTGCTTTAATTGAACCAGGTTCTTATAACACAAACATATGGGAGGTTGGGAAACAACTAGCTGAAAATCAATCTGATACAACATCTCCTTACAAAGAGTATATGGATAAAATACAAAAACATATTAATAGCGGCAGTGATACATTTGGTAATCCGATAGATGTTGCTAATAAAATTGTAGAAATTGCTGAATCTAAGCGTACAAATTTACGATATCCAATCGGTAAAGGTGTGAAATTTATGATCTTCGCGAAGAAGATTCTTCCTTGGAAATTGTGGGAATACCTTGTTTTGAGAAGCTTTAAGAAGATGTAATAAACTTTTTGAAAACTATTTTGAAAGGGATGCTAATTAAATGTTAGGTTTACCGTATGGGAAAGTGTTTTTAGTGCCGTGGACTGAAGAATGGGAAATTGAGTTTATGAAAGAGAAACAACTCATTGAGGAACAAATTGGCGAACATATTTTAGCGATACACCATATTGGTAGTACTTCTATTCCATATTTAAGTGCAAAGCCCATTATTGATATAGCAATTGAATTAGAAAATTATACGGACGGTATACATTGTATTAAAAAGTTAGAACTACTAAACTATAAATATAGAAAAGAAGTATTACCCGAAAGATACTATTTTAATAAAGGTGAACCAAGAACTCATCAAATTCATATGTATGAACAAGGGAATACATATTTAATAGAACAATTACAATTTCGTGATTACTTAATAGACAATAAAACTGCACGCATGCAGTATGAACAGTTAAAGATTCAACTTTCACAAGCTAATCCTACTGATAAACATAAGTATGCAGAGGATAAAACTAATTTCATTACATCTATATTAACTAAAATAAATGCTTAAATAAACAAGAAACCATTTAGTAGTAAATGGTTTCTTGTTTATTAGTTATTTCATTATTTGTACTATCAAATTTTTATTATACAACAGGTGGAAAGAAGTAAAATAGTATCGAAGTCATAAAAATAAACGTGAATACCCCAATTACCGAAAATATATATTCTTTCGACTCTCTATCATACTTCCATTCCATCAATGCTCTTAAGATTAACGTCCCACCTAAATAAGTAAAAATGACATAAGCAATATTAATACTTTCAAATTTAAAGATAAATATAAAGCTAGTTATTAAATAAATAAAAAGTAGTCCTATTTCCAATTTTTTATGTAAACTATTTACATGTTTCTTATATCCCCAAAAACCACCCTTGGGCATATTCAATTTTTTTCTTAAAAACTTATCGAGAAAATAGATAGCTATACAAAAAACAATAGTTATAATCCAAAAAGTAGAAGCTCCCATTTTCACCCCTCCTATTATTTCATTTAATTACTTGAAATAAATTGGACTATATTACGGTTATCCCCTTCTAAATAACTTATGATGCCTTGAGGATATGTCGGCTTCTCCTGTAATTCCTCTAGACTTTTCCAAATTAATATAATATCCTCATGCTCTTTATGCCTTATTTCATTTGTAATGATTTTTTCAACAGTCCCCCAATGTATCAATGTACAATGATGACCTTTTTCGTTATCCCACTCAAAAATGTGTTCATTTACAATTGCTAACTCTTGAACATCAACTTTCAAATCGTACTCTTCTATTAACTCTCGAATTATTGCTTCTTTTGACGTTTCACCAAATTCAATAGAGCCACCTGGAAAACGATAAAATGATTCATTTTCATCGCATTGTACAAGTACTTTAGAATGATCTTCATTTAAAATCATTGCTTCAGCACGTAATTTAGGATTTTTCATTTTGTCTCCCCATTCATTCCACATATAATTAAATCCACTAGGTATAAAAGAAAAGATTAAGCATAATTCCTGTTATTACTAATAGCGGAACCGCTCCTAAAGAAATGACATATTCCCTCGATTCTTTATCAAATTTCCACTCCATAAATGATTGAAGGCAGTATAAAGTTATTAAAAATAAAATGGGTAAATTACTAATATAAACGGGATTTAAAGTAGCACATATCATCGTAACAATTATATAAGAAATAATAAGAGCCCTAGTGCCCCATTTATGAAAGTTGTTTACATATTTACTATTCCAGTCTGTTTGTTTCGGTATATTTAGTTTTTTCCTCACTACTTTTTCAAAAACAACTAAGGATATAATCCATACTATTAATAAAATTCCTTTAACCCAAAACAGTGATGTTTCCTCCTTTACCTTTTCTCCGGCTGATCACTCGGATACGTAGCATTCCTTTTATTTTCTACGTCCCAACTAATAATTGTCGCACTATCACGTCCCAACTGATGATGCACGTGTTCTAAAACATTGTGAATATTTTCTTTAAGTGTTTTATCATTTCTATTCATAGCATTATACAAATTTACAGGTGTTTCATATCGGCGTTCCCCGCATTCTAATACACCATCTGTCACCATTACAATTCGGTTCTTTCCAGTACGTAATTCACGAATACCTGATGAATAGCAAGGCACAGGTAAATCAAATGTGTTTACATTTCCAATCCATTCGTAAAAATGACGTTGATTTAATGCATATTGTCCTAACTTATGTAACTCTTCATGAAATACATACACTAAACAATCACCGATAGAAAGCCACCATATATAATTTTCTTTCCTTACACATAGTAAGCAAGCTGTTTCACCTTTAATTTTTTTGCACTTTTCCTTAAATGAAGATGACTGAAAAATTGTCAGTATATGATTTTCAATAGATTGAAACACTGTATTAATTGATTCATTCAAAATTACTTTTATATTTTCATATTCTTTTTCGATTGTATTTACTACTAAATCAACACTTTCTGCACTATTATGTCCATCTAATATAGCTGCAAATTCCCAATCACCATTTGACCAAACTAACGCACCATCTTCGTTCTTTTTTGCTCCGGCACTAATATTCCCACCATATGCACCGAGCACGATATCACCATATTGCTTTACCGAAATTTCGTCTAAACACATTTCTCTACTTCCAACCCATGAATGTTGTCTATTATTTGTTGTATGCATATTCACTCACCATATACTCTCGTATTCTTTCGCATAGTTTTTTGATTTTCGCTGCTTCACCATATGGTGCGCCGGTCCATTTCGCTATCTCGGTTGGTGACCAAAACTCTTTTGGTGTATTTGCATAACGCGGTATGATATGCATATGTGGTACACCATTCCCTGAAACAAAAGTGTAAATATGCTCTGCACCTTCGCTTTCTTTTAGCGCTTTACTTACTCTACTTGTTATAAGTCCGAACGCTTTCGCTTCTTCATCTGTTAGTTCAGCGAGGCCAGGTACATGCCTTTTTATATCTATCATTACATAACCCAAGTATGTTTCTTCACTATCCCAGTGGACATGTCCAACGTAAAGCAGTTCATCTTCGTAAATAGCTCCACCTGGAACTATAATATTTCCTTTATGCTTTTCACAAATAAAACAGTTTAGTTTTACTTGATCGTTCGTTGACATATTCATCACCATCCTTTTCATATATAATATCATAAAAAAAGGAAAAACAGGATTTATATTCCGAAGATTCACTCTTTTGATACAGCAATTTTTGAAATGAATTTAAACCTCATTATTTCTTCAAAAACGCAATCCCAATTACGATCCCAATCACAATTCCGATTACTAAATTATTTGTAAAATAACCTTGGAATACACCGATTACAACTCCTATACCAATACCTATTGCCAAAGCATCATTTCTTTTTTTATTTTTAGCCAAAATTGCATCTCCTCCCATCATTTCTCGCTAAACAACATACACTTACTTGAATGTATTAATATATTCACTATCTCACTTGAACATTTCAAAAAAATGTACTTTAACTTCACATATAATATTTTCCATTTTCTGTACATACTCCTTTTATATTGAAAAATTTTCAAGTAACTATTAATTATACATAGGCATTTACTATAAGAAAGCTTCGTAATTTATTGAAGGAGGAACAATTCAAATGTATCCTCATTGGAATCCAAATATAAATCAACAGTATGTTTATTCCCCCCATCCCGCAAGGAATACATTGCATCATGATTCACAATATATGATGCATCATATCGCAAGTCTTGAAAGTCAATTAACTAAATTAATCTCATTAATCGAGGAAAATAATCAATTCATCAAATCAATGGAACAACAACAAAACCAAGTTTGTGCACCAGCTGGAGGTTCTGTTATCGTTCATATGTAATCTAGATACAATAAAAAACACACTTTGTATTATAAAAGTGTGTTTTTTGGTCATTATTTTCTTTTCGTATGGAACCCTTGTGTAATTCGATCTAATATAATTGCGATTACTACGATAGCTAATCCAGCTTCAAATCCCATTCCGATATTAACTTGTGTTACAGAGCGATATACATCAACTCCAAGCCCTGGAGCTCCTACAAGTGATGCTGTTACAACCATCGATAACGAAAGCATAATGCTTTGGTTCACACCAGCCATAATCGTTCCGGTTGCAAGTGGTAATTGTACTTTAAATAGTTTTTGTGATGCTGTGGATCCAAACGCATTCGCTGCTTCAATTAAATCTTCTGGAACTTGTCTAATTCCTAAGTCAGTAAAACGAATTGTCGGTGGCATTGCAAAGATTACCGATGCAATAATTCCAGGTACTACACCAACTCCGAAAAATGTAATCGCTGGAATGAGGTATACGAATGCCGGCATTGTTTGCATAAAATCTAATGTTGGCTTTAAAAATTTTGAGAAACGCTCATTTTGAGATGCTAATATACCAATTGGAATTCCGACAATAATTGAAATAATAACAGACGTAAGTACGAGTGCTAATGTTTGCATCGTTTGTGCCCAGTAGTTAATATTCAAAATGAATAATAATCCAATAAGCGTAAAAATGACTAAAGATAATTTCCTCGTTGTGTACCAAATGAAGAAACACAAGATAATAATCATCAATATGGCAGGTATTATTGTTAAAAAATTAGTGAGTAAATCAACGAATCCACCAATAATATAAGAGAATCCTCGGAATAAGCCTTCAAAGTGCTCATATAAACTTGCAACAAATGAGTCGACCCATTCCCCTAATGGAATACGTGGTATACTATTCATCGTCTTTCACCTCTTCCTCAATGTTTCCTGCAAGAGCTTGAATGACACTTTCACGTTTAATAATTCCTCTTAGCCTTTTCTTCTCATCGATTACTGGTAACGGATATTTCATCTCTGCCATTTTTGCATATGTCTCTTCCAGTAAAGTATCCAAATACGCATGCGGAATATCATTAAGTAATAAATCAGCAATCGGCCACTGTTTTTGTACTGCTTTACTCGCATCATCCGCAGTTAATATACCTAAAAACTCATACTTTTTGTTTACAACATATACAGTTGAGACGCCTGCATTCCTCATAATTTGAAGGGCCACACGAGGTCCACGATCAATCAATAAAGTTTCTGGTCGTTTTAAAATAGACTCAGCCGTAATTACTTTTCCTAAATTCACGTCCGCAACAAACTTTTCTACAAATTCATTTGCGGGGCTCATCATAATTTCTTCTGGCGTTCCAATTTGGACGATTTCTCCATCTTTCATTAATGCGATACGATCTCCAATTCGAAGCGCTTCATCTAAATCATGCGTAATAAATATAATCGTTTTTTCCATTTTATCTTGTAACTCTAACAATTCATCTTGCATTTCTTTTCGAATAAGTGGATCTAATGCACTAAATGACTCGTCCATTAGTAATACATCTGGATTATTCGTTAGTGCCCTTGCGATTCCAACGCGCTGCTGCATACCACCACTAAGTTGACTTGGATAATTATCTTTATGATGATCGAGTCCTACTAACTGTAGCGATTCTAACGCTTTTTTCTCTCGCTCTTCAACCGGAACTCCTTGTATTTCTAAACCATATGCAACATTTTGTATAACTGTACGATGCGGAAATAGAGCGAATTTCTGAAATACCATACTCATTTTCGTTCTTCTTACTCTCCGTAACTCTTCTTTTCCCATCGTTGCGATGTCTTCACCATCTATGTATATATGACCTGCAGTTGGTTTAATCAATTGATTTAACATACGAACTAGCGTAGATTTCCCGCTACCAGACAAACCCATAATAACGAAAATCTCTCCAGAGTAAACTTCAAACGTTGCTTTTTTCACCCCAACGTTCATTCCTGTCTCTTTTAAAATTTCCGATTTACTTTTTCCTTCTTTTAATAAGGAAAGGGCTCTTTGCGGATGTTTCCCGAATATTTTTGTTACGTTTTCAACACGCACCTTTGTATTATCCATGTCACTACTCCTTTTCTACCCATCTATTCACATAGTGTTGCGATTTTACAAAGAAATATTACATAAAAATGACATTCATAAGATTTCTTTAAAATTCTCGTTTCCGTTCATAATAAGAATGCTTACTTATACATTTATTTTATAAGGCAAACGTTACTTAGGAGGTTTTCGATGCGAAAGAAAATTTGGTTTATATGCCTTGCATTATTTATTACTATGATTTTCACTTCATGTAATGCAACAAATGCAAATTCGAAAGGAAAAATTAAACTTGGTGTAACAAGTTGGAAAGAAAATATTGCAACTGCAAACATGTGGAAAGTTTTATTAGAAGAAAAAGGCTACAAAGTTGAGCTCATGTATTTAGAAAAAGCCGCAATTTGGACTGGTGTCGCTCGTGGCGATGTTGATGCGAATTTAGAAGTATGGCTACCAGTTACAGATAAACCGCTAAACGATCGTTATAAAGATGATATTGTCTTAAAGTCAAAATGGTACGAAGGTACTGGACTAGGTTTAGTCGTCCCTTCTTATATGAAAAACATAAACAGTATCGAAGATTTAAATGCTCATAAAGATGAACTAGATAATAAAATTGTCGGTATCGAACCCGGTAGTAGTCTTATGAATTTAACGAATAAAGCAATGAAAGAATATGATATAAAACTAAAACTTGTCCAATCTTCTGAAGCTGCGATGATGAGTGAACTAAAGAAAGCATATACAAAAAAGAAACCAATCGCTGTTACGCTTTGGAATCCGCATTGGGGTTTTTCAGAATTTGACTTAAAATATTTAAAAGACCCTAAGAAAGTATATGGTGAAAAAGATGACATTTATTACTCCGTTCGTAAAGGTTTCGAAAAAGATCACCCAGATGTTATAAAATACTTTGATAAATGGAAAATGAACGATGAACAGCTCGGTACGTTAATGGTCATGTTAAATAAAACAAAAGATCCTGAAGAGGCTGCGCGAAAATGGATTAAAAAAAATCAAGCATTAGTTGATGAATGGGTAAAGGATTAATAAAAAGGCTAGAGAATTAATATATCCTCTAGCCTTTTTCATCTTATTTTTTCGTAACAACGTCATCTACAATCCCATATGCCTTCGCTTCTTCTGCAGTCATAAAATAATCTCTTTCTGTATCATGTGCTACTCTTTCAATCGGTTGGCCTGTTTTTTCTGCAATCATTTTATTAATATCATGCTTTAACTTTAATATTCTTTTCGCAGTTATTTCAATTTCTGTTGCTTGCCCTTGTGCACCACCAAGCGGCTGATGAATCATAATTTCACTGTTAGGGAGCGCAAACCGTTTTCCTTTTGCTCCTGATAATAATAACAATGCACCGAATGATGCCGCAAAGCCCATGCATAGCGTTTGCACATCTGGTTTAATTAAATTCATCGTATCTAATATTGCAAAACCTGCTGTCGTTGAACCTCCTGGGCTATTGATGTATAAATATATATCTTTTTCTGCATCTTCTGCTTCTAAAAATAATAATTGCGCTACGACACTACTCGCTACTTGATCGTTAATTTCTGAGCCGATAATAATAATGCGGTCTTTTAATAACCTTGAATATATATCATAGGAACGTTCTCCTAATTTTGTTTGTTCTACTACATATGGAATTGTATTCATTTTAAATTCCTCCAATACTTGTTATGCTGCGCAAAGCATACAACTGTAGGAAGAAGGGTTTATCACATTAAATAATAACACTGGCTGTTTAGATGGTAACTTAGTAAAATCTATTGTCGGAAGAAGTTTCGTTAACAATTCTGGTCTTTCCTCACGAATAGATGTTACAACAACTTCAATATCCTCTGTGAATTCGACTATCTCAATCCCTTCTTCACTTACAGTTTTCAGCCTATTTCTACTTCGAAATAAAGAAGCCTTTACTGCACCTTCTGATACAAAACACACTTTAGCAATATCAGCGATACTATATTGAAAAACATCTTTTAATAATAAAATTGCGGATTGCTGTACATTTAATGAAGACAATACTTTCCCTACCATTTCATGCAAATCTGCAATGTTCTCATGTGGTTCTTCAAAAGTGATTTGTTCTCTTATTTTTTCATGAACAGACTTAGACTTCATCTGATCTAACCAACGATTTCTTGCTATTTTATAGACGAGTGTCATACAAATATCTTTATTTCTATATTTTTGAAGCACTTTACACACTGTTTCTTGGGCGAGATCTTCCCCATCCCATTTGTTTTTCGTTAAAAAAGTACAGTATCTTTTTAACTCTCCATATTGTTCAATTAAAAAGTTTATATTTGAATGATTCATATCGATATGGTTCTTTAAAACATGAGTTACTTTTGTGCACAAAATAACCACTCCTTTTCAGCGCTTACTTAATAAACGATTCAACATTTAAAAAAGTTACGGGGATATAAAAAAATAATGTTTATGTTCAATAATTCGCGGTCATAAATATGTTATGTACAATTTTACGTGAGGAGGAACAAATTTGCCAAAATTAACAATTGAAGGTGCGGGAACTTTTGATGTGAAAGAAGGAACAAAGTTAGTATTAGCAATTGAAGATAGCGGTGTCAACATTCTTCATCGTTGCGGCGGGAATGCACGTTGCACAACTTGTAGAGTAGAAATACTAGCAGGTGATTTCTGTGAAGCGAGTGCGAATGAGAAACATGCAATGACGGAAAAAGGAATTGAAGATCATTTACGATTATCTTGTCAAATGCGTGTACATAAAGATATAGTCGTTCGTCCGGTACTTACAGTTGAAAATTCAGGTCTTGATGCTGGGCCACGTCCGGCGGAGTAAAGCGATGAATTTAAAACAGCTCGCTGGCGAATATGCTGCTAACTTTGTAAACGATGGCATGAAAATTGGGCTTGGTACAGGTTCTACTGTATATTGGACAATACAAAAATTAGGTGAGCGTGTAAAAGAAGGATTATCATTTCAAGCTGTACCAACATCAAAGGAAACTGAAGCATTAGCACAGCAACTAAATATCCCCCTAATTTCGTTAAACGACGTACAAAGTCTTGATCTTACAATTGATGGAGCGGATGAAATTGATTCAAATTTACAACTTATAAAAGGCGGTGGCGGTGCATTACTTCGTGAAAAAATCGTTGCCTCTTCCTCTAAAAAACTAATTATCATTGCTGATGAATCGAAACTTGTAACACATTTAGGTACTTTTCCATTACCTATTGAAATCATCCCTTTTTCATGGAAACAAACCGAAAATAAAATTCAGTCTTTAGGATGTCAAACAACATTACGTTTGAAAAACAATGAAACCTATATAACCGATAACAATAACATGATTATCGATTGTATATTCCCTAATCATATTTCTAATCCTGCCCATTTACACACTCAATTAAAAATGATTACTGGTGTAGTTGAAACAGGGTTATTTATAAGTATGACGAGTAAAGTAATTATCGGCGCTAAAAATGGGATAAAGGAATTGTAATAAAAGCTAACTTTTTAAAGTTGGCTTTTTAGTATGTTCTTCTCTTTATAGCGCTTTATTATGATATACTATGAAAACACAAGCTGATTACATTAGAAAGGACTGAACATTTTGCAATCCAAACTTATAACAGAACTTGCTGATTTAGAAACTGCCTTTCATATTCGAAAAGAAGTATTTGTAAAAGAACAAGGTGTCCCTCTTGCAGATGAATTTGATACATTCGATGAAATCGGAGAGCAATGTAAACATATTTTAGTTTATTATCATGAGCTTCCTGTAGGCACAGGGCGTATACGATTTGTTGATGGTGTCGGAAAATTAGAACGTATTTGTATTTTAAAAGATTATCGTACATACGGATTAGGTAAAGTCATCATTCAAACGTTAGAAGAACTTGCTCGTAACAAACAAGTTACAAAAGTAAAACTACACGGTCAAACACAAGCTGAAGGATTTTATACAAAACTAGGTTATCAAACTTCTTCTGATATATTTATGGAAGATGGCATTCCACATATACTTATGACGAAAGTATTATCATAATAAAAAGGTAGTGTATGAATCTTATGTATTCATACACTACCTTTTTTTATTAATAGAAAAGTGAATTCTCAAGATTCCCTTTTGCATCAAAGCCCATCATCTCTTAGTTCATACCTAAGTAAAGCTTACACTGTTTTCCATAATGATAATGCATAAATCCAGTTTGGATCACCATTTCCTTGATAACTCTGGACTGCTTCATATACTTTTCCTTCGTGCAGAACTCTATCTCCCTTTTTATATGCTTTTTTTGCATCCCACGCTTCATATGAAGCGTTTTCAGTTTTTGTAGTAATTGTGAATATATTACTCTGTACGGATTCATTTCCAGCTACATCAACAGCTTTCACTACATATTTATAAGTAGTATTAGCGAGCAGATTTTTATCCAAATAAGAAGTTGTATTGGATGTTGCAATCTTTTTCATTGCCCCTTCTGTTTCTCTATAAATATCATAATGGTCTACACCAATATTATCGTCAGATGGACTCCACATTAAATCCACACTTGACGCTGTCGTTCCCATACTATGTAATCCTTTTGGTTGTGTTGGTGCTTCTGTATCAGGAGTCTCAACTGTCGTTTTTACTGTAAGCGCTGCACTTTCTTTCGATACATTTCCAGCTGCGTCAATTGCTTTTACAGTATAAGAGTATTCTGTACTTGGTTGTAATTTCTTATCAATAAAATGAGTGCCTAGTACTGTATCAATCATCTCTCCGTTACGGAAGATTTGATATCCTTTTACCCCTACATTATCCGTAGAAGCGTTCCATGTTAGTTCTACACTATTCGCTGTTACTTTTTGCGTCTGAAGTCCATTTGGAATACTTGGCGCTTCTATGTCTGGTTTCACATCATTAATAAGATTAACATCAATTACATTATAGAATGCATTTGCTGTATCAGCTACATCCCATACTGCTAAAATCACATGATATCCACTACGATCAGTAGGTACATTGATTTTATGAGTTAAATTATTTGAAGCTGCAGAACCATCATGTTGTACTGTTCCAATTGGTTCAAAATCTGCTCTTGTTAGCGCTTTATTTGGATTCCATCCTTTTTTAGTAATATAGTAATGCCACTTACTCGTTAAGTGAGGCGCAGTATACTTCCAAGTAAATGTATTTTCCCCACCAGTGATTGTATTTTTAAACCAACGATTTGCTGTTTGTTGATCTAAAATACCACCAAATTTTCCGCCTGCTGAAGCAATTTGTCCATCTACTGGACCACCTTGTGGGAACCCTTTTGGAGCTTCTAAACTTTGTGGTTCATACATAACACTTCCACAGTTTACATTTAGCGCACCATAAGTTGGACTACATAAAGCAGATCGGCTACCAGGCTTTTCAACAAAACCGTGCGCATAAGCATTTTGAGGAATAAGTGTCGTACTAATAATTCCAGCTGTTAATGCTACAGCTCCTAAACTTTTTTTGTTCATTTTCATATTTTGTAGTTGTTTTAAAAATCGATTATTCATGTTCATGTCTCCTTCTTGTTATACTTTGTAGTGGAATGTGGGCTTTGATGTAAAAGAATAACAAGAGACAAACTTGTACCGATGTATGTGTTAATTATGCATACACCGCAGTGAAATTATATTTTTCTTGTGAAATATTTCACTTTATGAATATATCATGACATAGAAATTACCTGAGTATGTGCAGAAGTTGTGCAGAAACAGTGAAATTATTACTAACATGTAAAACTAAGTCCTAACATTTTAAAATAAAATTTGAATATATTTATCTATCATCTTTACTTCATAATTGACAATACATTTAACTAGTTAACTTTTATTCTTATACTTATATCTCTCAGTGCCTTAGTTTTAACCATACTAAATATTAAAAATAAGAATTATAAAGTTAAATAAAAAGCATCCTATTTAGATGCTTTTCTAATGTATAATTTCATTTTTTCACTGACCTACAAATATAAAAATTTCATCAACAGCTTCCTTATATCCACCTGATTTTTGGAAAGATTTCTTCAAATTCAAAGCGACTTCTTTAAATGACGGATTATTTAATACCATTTCTACACTTTCACTTAGTTGATCCGCAGTTAATCCTTGCATTTGTAATTTTATTCCTGCTCCAAGACTCTCCACTTGCTTTGCGACTACTGGCTGATCTGCACTTTGCGGTATTACAACGAGCGGAATCCCGTTATACAGTCCTTCATGCGCACTGTTCATCCCGCCGTGTGTAATAAATAGTTTCGTATATGTAAGCAGCTCAGTTTGGGGTACATAGTTTTTCACAATGAAGTTTTTAGGAATTTCGCCTAGATCACTTATTTTTGTTTTACTACCAATAGACATAACAATTGTATGCTCACTATTCTCAAAGGCCTTCATACACAGTTTATAAAAGTCAATCGCTTCATTAAAAACAGTACCTAATGAAATATAAATCGGACTTTTTTCTTCAATTGAAGTAAAATCAACGTCTCTGTTTTTCATTTGTGCAGAGATAGATGGTCCTACAAATTTATATGTTTCATCAAACGTATCACCAAAAGGCTGGAACTCCTTAATTGTATATACAATAGTAAGGGGTGCAGGATTACAGAAAACTTCATACGATGATTTTATTTCAACACCATATTTTTCAGCAATTCCCTTCGTTAAGTTTTGAAAATCATTCTGTATTTTATCATAAATTTCTACTGGGATATTTTTTGATAGATGACCTAACATTTGCTCAAAGGATTTTTCATCCTGCGCAAAAGATGTGCATGAATTTATGGCTGGAAGTTTAAGGATTTGAGCAATTAAATGGCCACAGCCAAACATAGAATCATGAATTATGTAATCAAAATGTTCACCTTCAATTTTTTCTAGAACGCTAGGTATGACAATATCCGCTGTATGTAGAAGGCCATTTATTCTCTCCTGTAAATAATTTCTGCCTCCAGATAGAAACGCTTTTATAAATTTTTGATCATCAATCGTTCGTACAGTAGCACCTGTCTTCTCAATCCGCTCCCTGAAAGCTTCTATTGAAAAATAAACGACCTCTTCACCACGAGAAATCAATTCTTCTACAACTTGTAAAGTTGGATTTATATGTCCTTCTGATCCAGCGTTAATAAATAAAACACGCGCCATAATAAACACTCCTTACGTTAAATCGTTTCTATGTTGGCAAGAGTACGGATTCTCTCCATACTCTTTTCCTAGCTGTTCGTAACATGTTCCTACTAAATTGACCTAGCAAGTCTAAAACCGAGATCATCTATATGAAATGTAGGATGGCTTCGACGACGACAAGTAGCGCCGCATCCTCTCGCTGTTTCAGCCCAACTACCACCACGAAAAATGCGGTATGATCCGTACACTGTTTCATCATACAAATCATAACACCATTCCCAAACGTTCCCTAGCATATCATAAAGCCCCCATGCATTCGGTTCTTTTTGGCCAACTTCATGAATCTCTCCATTTGAATTTTCATTATACCACGCTATATCATGGAGTTTCCCGTATGTATATCCGGTTGTACTTGCTTTACATGCATATTGCCACTCTGCCTCAGATGGTAATCGGTAGCCATTTGAATCTAAATTACATTTCACAATTTGACTACCATCACTAATAGAATAATATTCTTTTAATCCCGCTTTTTTTGAAAGTACATTACAAAACGCAATGGCATCGTTCCATGAAATATTGACAACTGGTTTATGATTTTTATCAAAATTATTTAATGTACTATTTGTAATAGCATCATATAGTTCCATTGTTACAGCATACTTTGCAAGAAGAAATGGTTGAATTTGTACTAGCCATTCTTTTTTTATTCGATCATCTCTTAATACTACCTCTCCAGCTGGAATATTGACCATTAATGAATCGATTAGTTGAATTAAATCGTTAGTCATTTTCTATTCCTCCAAACGTTCATTTTATATGAACTTAAAGTCATATACTCATTACAAAATACAATTTTCAAAAAGCGTTAAATTTTTCATAATAAAAAACGATTAGTTTTATTAAACTAATCGGTAAGATTCACAAAGAATTTTTGTGTTACAGTCTATAATTATATGTGCTCTAAAAATTTCCGAACCTCATTTGGAGATTTTAAAACAATAACCTTTTTCTCTTCGGACAATTGCTCTAACCCTTTTAAAATTGTAGGTCGTTTAGTATTAGGATATTCCCATATCCATTTAAAGAATTGCAAATCAAATCTTTCTTCACATCCCGCGCCCATATCTGGTCTTGTTTTATTCCGGTATTTTACAATTCTTTTAAAAGCACGATAAATACAAATTGTTCTATGCATATCAAGGAAGATAATTGTATCAGCTGCATTCAGTCTGATACCCATCGTCCCGCCATAATTCCCATCAATAATCCACTTCTCATCTTTAATTAAGTTATTTTGAACTGCTATTTGTTCTTCTCTCGGAACACCTTCCCAATTCGGTTTCCAAAATAATGCATCAAGATGATGCACCTTAATATTTAATTTATTTCCTAACTGCCTTGCTAATGTGGATTTTCCTGAACCGCCAGAACCAATTAATATTATTTTTTTCATAAAGGGCTCCTTTTTAAAATCGATTATTTCCTCCGTAACATAAACTCACAAAGTATTCCCACTCCAACACCAATTGTATAAGCCACTAAATCACTCCACAAAAAACCGTATCCCAATACGAGTCCGCCTAAAGTCGTTGCACGAATGCTATCTATCCACTTCGCATGATACAATTGGCTCACTTCAATCCCATAGCAAAACATTAAACTAATAAAAGCCAACTTCTTCGTCTCTGTTTTAGGAAACAAAAATCCAAAGCCAGTAAAAATCATTAATGCCCATAAAGCATCACCTAAATAATCATTTAATAGATGTGGTAGTGCAAAAGCAAACTTTCTTGAGCTAAGACCTAAAATAATAATAACTATAGTAAATAGTGCATATACTACTCTATTTCGTTTCGTATTCATTTTAAAGTCCCCTAATATGTAATGTAAAACTGTAAATAGCTAGTAAAACAAAGTTATTTTACTAGCTATTTATTAGTTGCTTTAATGATAAGAAAATGTGGATTCGTATTTAGATAATAATATGATTTCTCGTCTACTTCTTTCATTTTTTCAATTGCCTTCGGTTCTACTATCTCTTCTAATACAAAATAATTTGTAGTTTCATTTAGTATGTCTTGTAATGATCTTCTAAAAAACTTGACTTCAATAGTAATATTCGGTTTAACCCAAGTATCTATTAATAACTGTTTTTCAAAATAATTTTCACATGGAAACTTTGTGAAATCCATAAAAGGATGATGAATAGAATAAATAAGTTCCCCACCTGGCTTCAATACACGACGAAATTCTTGAAATACTTGATTCCAATTTTCTAAGTAATGAAGAGTTAACGAACTTACAATCACATCATACGTATTATCTTCAAATGGCAATGTTTCTTGCAGATCATGACAAAGGAACGTTGCTTCTTCTCCTATATTTTCTTTTGCTGCTTTTACCATTTCAGGACTTACATCAATTGCTGTAACATTTGCTCCTCTTCCTATGAATTGAGAAGTATACCATCCAGCTGCACATCCAGCATCTAATATCTTTTTTCCTTCTAGTTCCCTTGGAATAAGCTCCATCATCGCCGGTCTTTCATAATAACTGTTATATGGATTTGCAAAATCTAGATTTTCTTTATATGTACTCGCTAATTTATCATACGTATCTTTAATCGAATCTTTCATTACACACACTCCTAATACATATTAATCCATTAACTCCTGCTGCTTTTTCTTTGAAAATGATTGTAGTACTAGATCATACGACCAATCAATCATTTTATTAATTTGCTCCTGCTCTATACCCTTATGAATATAAACGGTATTCCAATGTTTTTTATTCATATGATACCCTGGAATAATTGTTTCTGGATAATCTTCTCTTATTCTTAATGCGACTTCTGGATCACACTTCAATGTAATCGCAGCTTTTTCGCCTTCTTCATGATTTACTATCGCAAATATTTTATTATTAAGCCTCATACATGTTGCACTCCAGCCATCTGGAGAATCTTCTGTCGCTTTTCTTTTCGATAAACAGTACGCTCTTGTTGCATTCATTTTAATTGGCACCTCTTATTCTTTCCCTGTTTGATTACGATGCATCACAATTTGCTTCGTTGCTTGAAATTGCTGCTCACCGTAAAACTTTATTAGCTTCTCACCGCAAAATAGACTAACAATATCAATATGAGATATTTCTCGAAGTAATATTGTAAGCATTTTCTCTCCAATACCTTTATTTCTTACACTCTCATGTACGACAACATCTTCAATGTATGCTCGAAAAGCACCATCAGAAACGACTCTAGCAAATCCAACTAATTCATTTTCTTCCCATACTCCAATGCCTATACTATTCTTTAACATTTTTTCAATATCGACTTCTTTTCTTTCTGGCCACCAACCGACAGAATCATAAAGCTTCTTTATTTTTTCTGCACAGATTGGTTGTTCTTGTTGCAATTTATACGTGTACATATGCTTTCTCCCATCAGCCAGTATACATAATACTATTATAATCTCTTTTCAAAAAAGTGCTGACTATGACCTTTCGGATGATCTTCAACGACACCATACTCCCTGTAACCGTGCTTTTTATAAAATTCTGGCGCTTGAAAACTAAATGAATCTAGCAATATTAATCTGCACTCTTTTTCCTTCGCAATTTCTTCAATTTTATGTAAAAGTTGGCTACCATAACCGTCATGACGAACTGATTTATCAATCCATAAAAAGTCGATATGAAGATGATAAAAATACATCGTACCTGTTACACCACCAAAT
The DNA here is from genome assembly GCF_009183795.1 of Bacillus sp. B1-WWTP-T-0.5-Post-4. Taxonomy (NCBI): domain Bacteria; kingdom Bacillati; phylum Bacillota; class Bacilli; order Caryophanales; family Bacillaceae; genus Bacillus; species Bacillus sp. B1-WWTP-T-0.5-Post-4. The sequence goes on along the minus strand of NZ_WEIJ01000005.1, from coordinate 245,408 downwards.
ATTTTTCCTTCTTCATTTTTTACTACGAGGCTTACTTCTTCCATCGGCTGTTTTACTTCATCTGTTAAGATGGACATATTATATTGAATAACTTTATTTTTAATGTATTCTCCTTCAATACGTGTACCGTTCTCTATATGTTTCATATACATTGCTTCCTTTCAACTTAGTAAGCTACATTTTGTTTTTCCCCTTTAAAATACTAATCAAAACGAATCCACCATATGTAACAAAGCATGAAAAGCCAATTATCCCTGGTACAGAGACATAGCCTACCCTTATGTAACTTATAACTGCAAAACAAGCGATAGACAATAAAATAGATGGCCAAAATATAACAGCTATTTTTCTTCGTCCTCGTTTCGATGTACTTTCTTTCTCTTCAGAAACACGTGTGCCAAAAAGCAATACAATACAAATAAGGATCGCTGCAAAGTAAATTGTATCTAATGACAAATTGTGATCATATAGTGCGATTCCAACTTCAAGAACAATAATCGTTAAAATTAAAATAATGATTGTTGAAGTCTTTAAGTTTCTTTTCAATCGCTCACTCCTAGCATGCTTTCACTATATTCTTTGTATATGTACTTTAAAACTGCTGCAAAAGCTTCATCTACCTCTTTATTTTCACGTCGATTCGGTAAATCTTTTCCCCCCATCACATAAAGAAGCGGAAATTCGTTAAACATTCCTATTATACCAATAAATTCAATATCGAATATAAAAAACTTTTCGGCAGCTCATATCAGCTATTTAAATAAGAAAAAGGTAGCATGAGTTTTTTCTTGCTACCGAAAAATATTTATTCTTCTATAGGATTTTCAGGACCGTTAAGTTCCAGCTGATAAAAAGCTAAATCTAGCCATTTATTAAACTTATAACCAGCTTTTTTTATTGTTCCTGCATGAACAAATCCATAGTTTTGATGCAAGGCAATACTTTTCTCATTCTCTGCATCAATTCCAGCAATTAAGGTCATATACTCTCTTTCCTTTGCAATTTCGATTAATGTTTTCATTAAAGACGTCCCAATCCCATTTTTTCTATAATCCTTATCAACATACACCGAATGCTCAATTGAATATTTATAAGCAGGCCAGGCTCTAAATGGTCCAAATGTCGCAAATCCTACTACTTTATTATCTAATTCGTATACGAAAATGGGATAACCGTCAGCCTTTTTTTGTTCATACCAATCTATTCTATTTTCAAGGGTTACAGGTTTATACGCATATACAGCTGTTGTATAAAGTATCGCATCGTTATAAATATCTAAAATGTATGCTAAATCTCTTTTCGTTGCTTCCCTTATCATTGTTTTCTTCCTTTCATCATGTTCATCTTATTTCACTATCTTTTTAATAGTTTTATTTTATCGAAATTTCCGATTTTTATCTACATACGAATACTAGCTTTTCGGAAACCATCAAATATATTTATTGCAGCAGATAATGTGTAGAAGAAAATTCCTCCCCCAATGAGCCACGTTTTAAATCCCTCTGGGGAAATAGTAAATGCATTTGCCAAATACGTAATAAACCCTGCGTTAAATACATGTGGATTTACTACAATTACAATGAATACTATCGTCCCAGCTATTTGAAGAATAGCATTCCCAATCGCCAATCTTTGAGTCCATTGTCCCTGCACCAATTTATAAAGGGATATACATATTTCAAAAACGATCATAATTATAACGATTGGCCAGTACTGCAATAAAACATCTTGATTAAAAGTTGGCGAAACAAACTTCAGTCCATTTGCCGTACCGTTATATACGCCAACAAGATGATTCGCATAAAAGTAAAGTGTAGCCCAAACTGCTGTCCACATTAAACCTGCAAAAACTTCAAACTTCGAGATTGCTTTTTTCTTTGGGATATACGAGATGTTTTTCAAATCATCTGGTGTCCATTTTTTTAAACTTGTCGTCAACGGCTCGATACCTTTGTCTTTATCTGTTCTTTCTAAAATAACAAACACAAGTGTCAACCAGAAAAATACATGGAGGCCCACTTCAAAAATTTCCCCAATGCCTTTACCTATCAATTGCAAAATAACATTTAATATCGCTTGATCACCACTATAGCCTATAAAATTTTCTGCAACCACTGATATGAGTGCAATGACAGCTGCGATTGGTATAATCATTTTTAACAACGTTGTATATACATCAAAATAACGTGGTCCAATTAAATGCATCGGTCTATCCAAATAACCATTAGCCAATGAAACCGGACTCCCCAATTTTTTGAGAACGCTCTTTACATCCTCCTCACTATAATCTTCAGGTAACATATCCTCTATAGTTGACCTTAGTTCAAGTGTAATATCTTCACTATTTTTTTCAGGTAATCTCTTCGCAACCTCTTGGATATAGAGATCAATTAAATTCATTCTCTTCCTCCTTTAATAAGTTATAAAGTTCTTTCGAATCCTTTATCCATTCTTTTTTCAACTGCAAAAATATTTCTAATCCATAATCACTTAAAACATAATACTTACGAGGTCTACTCTCCGTTTTATCCCAACTACTCGTCACTAATTCCTGTTTTTCTAATCGGCGAAGTAGCGGATATAAAGTACTTTGATCAATTGTAATCCCTGATTGCTCCAATAACTGGACAAGTGAATATCCGTACTGCGGCGTTCTTAATTGACTTAAAACGGCTAACGTTAATGTCCCTCTTCTTAACTCAGTAATTAACGAGTTTAATAAAGTATCCATTTACTCACCTCATTTCCATTACTATATGTCATACAGTATGTGTTTTATACTATGTATCGTACAGTATTAATGTGACAAAAACTATATTTTTTACCGAAAAACGGATAATGAAAAGCGCAAATTATATGATTTGTACTTTTTTAGCTAAGTTATATATATAACACTTTAAAAGATAGCAACCTTAACTACTAATTTTGAAGTTGCAGTAATGCTATATTAAGTGACAACTATCGTATACATATGATGTGAACATAACATCTCACTATAGGAAGCTAATAAAACGGAAAATTATCATGGTTGAATGATTCCTGTTTTATTCTTTAGGCACTGTTGATTTCACACCGTTTTCAGCACCTAATCAACGTTACTTCCTTCATTAACTTCATCTTGTTCAAAATCTTTATTTTTGTTTGGTTTATTAGAGAAAAATAAAAAAACAATTAAATTAGGTTAATTGTTTTTCAAATGCAAAATCTTTATTTTTTTAAATAATCTATGATATTCGAAAAGACAAATTCTCCAAATGCAAGTGGTATATAAATAAACCATAACTTTAATATTGCCTTTGTTTCTTTGTGATCAGAATCCCCCATTAAAACCAACCCTATCCTTTTTCTTCAAATATTTTCTTTTTAATTCCAATAACAAGGAAATTATACCATTTATTAATGTTGTAGTCTATTTTTTCTAAAAATTAAATAAATAAAATTCTTGTATTCCTTCAATATTCAGATAAACATAATAACTTTTTACGTTTCATCTTCAAAGTCAATAATGAGTCCTGTTAGAACCGCTACATTACCAATCGATTGGATCCCGTGACCAATAAAATCCACCTTAAATTCTTCCCACTTTAATTTATGTAATGATATAATAACACTAAATTTTCAACACGTGCTTAATAGATTGGGGACTTATAATGGATAAAACTCTCACTGCATTACAAACTATTATTATACATATGAATACAACTGAGCATTGGCATGATTTTATTTGTTACTGTCAGCATCGCGAAGCGGGACTTCGAAAATTAGCTTATAAACATTTAGAGACATTTATTACAAATGCAAAGAAATGGGAATCAAAAGATCAAGAGGAGTTTGCCATTTCACTGTTTACTATTTTAGATGCATCAAACGAAAAAGATGAGGTGTTAACTTTCTCACTAAATAGTTTTCTAATTGACATTCTATATAGATGGACAGAAAACACCCCATTTGATTCAAGACCTTTTAGATGGATAGGAATTTATATGGACTCTAGCAATAAAGAAGACGATTTAGAAAAATCCCTTCGAAAAGCGATTGAATTAGGTGGTGATACCGAACAAGAAGCCATGATATACCTAGTTTCTAATTACATCAATACTTTAGATTTTGGTACACATGAATTACCGTCAGGTTATTGCGGGGATTTAGGCGAATGTATAGAAAAACTTCCCTATATGCTGCAATTAATTGATAGAATTCAGAATAAGAACATAAAGGAGCAAAACATTGGGCAAATACAAGAACAACTACACCTTATTCTAGATTGGTTAAAACATACACAAATTCCAGTAGATGCTGTTCGTATATGGGAAAAAGAACAAACTAAGGAATTAGAAAAAAGCATCGTATATCATTTAAACAACAGCTCAAGTCGTTAATTCATCGTGTACAGAGATAATAAAGTTGTTTAAAAAACGCCAGTCATGTTATTCAACAATCGGGCTATATAACGGAATAAATCCTTGTAAAAATTAAAAATATTTGAAATAATCGTCATTAAGTTGAAGTAGAGCGATTGCAGAAAAAGGTGATACGACTTTTTCTTACTTAATAATTGCACGATAGTTAAAAAATTCAACTAATTATATTCCGAAAGGGTGTGTGTAGTATCTTATCAACTAATGTTTTTACTTATAAATCTAAGGATGGAAAAACAATAATAATTAGAGAAGCTAAAGAACGGGATGCAGAAAGAATACTAGATTCTGCTTCAAAAGCTTTAATAAACGCTCCATACATGCTAAGTACGGTTGAGGATGTAAAAAAGGTGCGTATCGATGCTATTCAAAAAACGTTAAAAGCTTATCATGAAAATCCAAATTATGTACAGTTTATTGCTGAAGTTGATGGTAAGTTAGTCGGTACAATAGATTTTAAGAACGGAAACAAAGAAAAAATTAGTCATCAAGGGGCTTTTGCGATGACCATACTACCCGAATATCGAAATTATGGTATTGGAAGAGCTCTTCTAGAAACGTTAATCAATTGGGCTAAAAATAACAGTAAGATTGAAAAAGTTTGTCTTGAGGTAATGGAAGATAATCTAGGTGCAATCCAGTTATATAAGAATCTAGGCTTCTTTGAAGAGGGTAGAAAAGCAAAGGGTGTAAAATTGGATGGTGGCTATCAAGATTTAATATTAATGGCTTTATTCGTTTAAAATTGAACATTATTCAAATGTAGTGTAGTGCTTTGATAAAAAGGATAAATCTTTTACAAAAAATACCCCCCTACTTTCTAAACCACGAGTAGGGGATTATGGCGTTTTACTAGACTTAGGAAGATAGATACCATTCGTTGATAATAGGACCATCATCCGTTGTGGATTTGAAATAAAGTTTGATTATTTTTTATCTATTTTATGCCACAATCGCACCCTTTAGTTGAATAAAGGAACAATTATCTATGCAGTGATCCTTTCTAGTAGTATAAAATTAAATGTAAATTAAGCTAAAAGTCATTATATTTCGTTATCACTGATTTTGCCCTTTCAATAAGCTTATTTTTTATACAATCAGGTTCTATTATTTCTGCTTCTTGTCCAATATTCCAAAGTAGTTCAACATAAAACCACTCTTCTGAAGGGTTAATATTCTTTGTTATTTTCGCGGTTCCATCTGAATTGTATTCCATATTATCTCTTAACCATGATATGCTCTCAGCTTTTCTTTTTCCTTCTTTGCTTAAACTCACTTCGAGCTTTATGAGATTAGATTCACACTCAGAATACAGCCATTCTTTAACATTCGAATGGACATTAGTGGAATGAGAAGTAGAATTAATAATTGTTTTTTTTATTCGATCTACTCTGAAAAGCCTTATGCCTCTTCTCATTCTACAGTAAGCGGGACAATACCAATACCCGTTATATACGTATAAGCCCATAGGTTCTATCTCTCTATAGATTTCATCTTCAGTTGTTTCATATAAGATATTAACAGTTTTCTCTTCTACAGATGCATCATAAAGGTTTCTTAGGACCCTTTTATCTACTTTAATATTTGGTTGCCACATCAAGATTTTGTCTCTAGTATTCTCAATTGCATCGGAAGTTTCCTGAGGAATCATATTGAACAATTTATTTAAAATTACATTATATGAAGTAGAAAAAGGAGTGGCGCCAACATATTGCATGGCATCTATTGCAAAAAATAAAGCTATTATTTCATCCTCACTAAACCAAATAGGAGGGATCATTTTATTTTTTAGTGTACTAAATCCTCCATTTCTACCTCTTTCTGAATAGACTGGAAAGTAAATTTCACTTAGCTCCTGTATATCTCGGAGGATTGTTCTCTCTGAGACTCCTTCGGATTTAGCAAGTTCCTTTGCAGTAATGGAATTATTATTGTTTAATGCCAGCATGATTCTAATGATGCGTTTAGTTTTAGACATTTAATCACCTTTTTCATAAAATATGACAAAATCTGTCTTATTTATAGTATAAGCTAATTTTAAACTAAGTGAAGGAGGCTAATGCAAAAATGAATACCATCGAATATATTACTGAAACGAAAGAAGTATTATTTTCACGTAAAAACTTAAAAAATGAAGAGATATCTGCGAGATTAATAACTGATTACATTGTAAGTAATGGTGTAGTTTACGAGAATATAGGCTCTTGGGTTGATGATGTAGTGAGAATTAAACTTAAAAAGTTGAAGGAAGAAACAACTTACCTAACTCAATCAAAGAAATACAACTTTAGATGTGTTGAATACCGAAAATATGAAGATGAACCATCGCAAAGAGAGGTGCTTCATGTTCTTGAGAAAGAAAGTACTTCTGACTTACTACCTCATCTTTTAATTTTTAATCCTTCTCTACAGGCGAGACCATTAAAAAGATGTGCATCAGAAATAGACGAAGATCGGGAAATATTTGTTGTATATTATTTAGATGATTGTGAATGTGAAAAATAAAGTGTATGCTAAAGAACCTACTTTCTCGATATTGAGAAAAGGCTTTTATTTTTTAGAACTCACATTTAAAAATAAATGTACATTTGTTCTCATTAAATTATATATTAATCATTATCTTTATTCATTATTATTTATTTCTACAGCTATAAATTAAAGACTTAAATTAGCAGCATGTAGTCTATTAAAAAGTACATTTTTTTCTTAAAGCACTACAGAATCGAAAATTAAATAACTTTATTGTCATTTTACACGTCTACCATTTTAATATAAAAAAGAGGATCTTCATACAGTACTAGAAAATCCTCTTTTTATATTTATCCCACATTAGCTTGCAGTAAAACTTCCCACTGATTATAGTTTTACTTTATTTTAATCCTTTAATTAAAGGTGACGCTTCCCCACCATGGAAAATCCATAAGTCATGAAGTGATCTCGTACATCCGACATATAGTAACTTTGCATCATGTTTTGTGTTTTTGTAATGTTCTTCATCCACATCAATTAAAAGCACCGCATCAAATTCTAAACCTTTCGCTAAATAGACAGGTACTACTGATATACCACCTTCATATTTACTTTGGTTTGCTTCAATTACGTTTACCGTTAATCCTGCATTTGTTAATTTCACATATATATCACGGCATTCATCTTCTGTTCTTCCGATTACCGCAATTGTTTTCACATCTGCATTTTGCAAATGTTTTACCGTCTTCACAATTTCAGTAAATTGATTTTCTGCATGAATTACTTTCACATCTTCTCCACTGCGGAAGACTGGTGTTGCGAGTCCTACTGGGATTTCTGCATTTTTAATTATTTCATTTGCAAATTCAATAATTTCTTTTGTAGAACGATAACTTCTTGTCAATTCATAATAACCGGTTTCTTGGAATACTTCCTTAAAAGCATTCCAATCTTCAATTCCTTGGTAATCATAAATCGCTTGCGATAAATCACCTAATATAGTGAAAGAATTACCTAATGTAATTTCTTTTAATACATAAACTTGGAAAGGCGAAAAATCTTGCGCTTCATCAATAACAACGTGATGAAACTTCTGCCCGATTTCGATCCCTGTTATACGATGATGTATGTATATTAAAGCTGGTAAATCTTCTACACACACTTCTTTTTTACGACAACTCTTTTCTGTTTCTTTAACAAGTTCTTCAGGTAATACCTCAAGTATTTCTTTACTTTTTACTATTGAACTATACAGTGAAAGAGCACTCATTTTCGGCCAAAACTTCATATATGCGTTCAGTCTCTTAGTCGCTTCTTTTTTTAGTAATTTTTTCTCGTTTGTTTCCCCGAATTTTTTAAGTTCAATTTCAATCCAGCGCTTCATTCGTCCTACTAATCGTTCTCTTCTTTTCTGTAAAGGATAATGTTTATATTCAACTCTCATCCATTTTTTAACATTTTCTAATGGAATAATCGCTCTATCCCACGCCTCAAAATCTTTTGTCGGAACTAACTCATTTTCAAATTGGATCATTCTCTCTTCAATAAACGTCTTAAATTCCAACGTACCCTTTAATTTACCTAGCATTACCTTCTTTTCATCACGATTAATTGAAAATGCTTCTTTCAATTTTTTTTCTGTCTGCTTTAGTTTCACTGAATCATCTAACGTACGTAATGCCCAATCTGGAAACGTTGTTTGACTAATATTCCCTACACCTAATTCAGGAAGTACACTCGAAATATAGTCTAAAAACAGACTATTCGGTGCAAATACGATCATTCTTTCTGCTTCTAGTTGTTCACGATATTCATAAATTAAAAAAGCAAGGCGATGTAAAGCAATTGTTGTCTTTCCACTCCCTGCAACCCCTTGAATAAGTAATGGTAAATTTCTTTCCGCTCGAATAATATCATTTTGTTCCGATTGAATCGTTGAAACAATATCCTTTAGCTTATTATCTTTATTCTCACCTAATCGATATAGAAGAAAATCATCGGCATGTGATACATCTTCATTTCCTTTTACATATGTATCAACAACACGTTCAAGTTCTCTTTTTCGAATGGAAATGTTTCGTTTTAAATACACATCACCTTCTACTAACCCATCTGGTGATTGATAAAATGCTAATTCTTCTCCACCGGTAAATGAATAAAACATACTTGCGACAGGCGCTCGCCAATCAATAATGATTGGCTTCATCGTGTCCATATCCGAAACCCCTACTTTTCCGATATAAATCGGCATAACTTCTTCTTTTCCATCTTCCTGAAAATCTAACCTTCCAAAGTACGGCTCTTGCACACCAATACGTAAGTTTTGTCTATTAGACTCCCTCATACTTTCAAGAATTTGCTCTTTAAAATCTTCTCCATAATAAACCGGGATTTTTTCAAGCCTATCCAATTGCTCATCCATCGTATGTAAAGTATCCTTCATTTTTTGTAACTCATCTTCAAATATGTTGCTCATTTCGACGATTCCCTCCTGTCCGTTCTAATTTTTCAGTCGAAGTATCATTGTATTAAAAATCCAATCATAAAGTCAATAGTTTCCATTTAAATTTTCCGAAAAAACTTACTTTTCATCTTTCTAATTTAAAAAGAATATGCAACATCTAAATCACACACATACACATATAGTATAGTGATGCATGTAAAAGATACTTCTTTCTATTTGTCTCCTATTTAATTTATCTATTAAAAAACATTGTAAAAATTAAAGACTTTAATCAATGGGCGTTTTACTGCCCATAAATAGTAGGATAAATAAAAGTAAAGGAGGCTCTTCAAATGAATATTTTGAATCTATCTCAAGATTAAATATGCTTCTATCTGGCTGTATCCTTATGGTTTGTTGGTCAATTATGTATGTTGAAATATATAGACTTACAAAATCCGTCTGGCCATGTATTATCATGCATACGATCGAGGATGCTGTTCCTACTGTTTTAGTTACAATAACAGGGATTATTACTCTTACAAACAGTAGTGATTTTTGGTTAAATCCTACTAGCGGGGTCGCTGCTACTGTTTTATTTCTCGGAATTGGAACCGTACTAAGAACTATAAGAATAAAAAGAGAACGACAATTATTCACACAATAAAAAGCAGATAATGAATTCGTCATTATCTGCTTTCCAATTTTTAAAACTACCTTATTATATTTTTTGATACATAAGCCAGTCACCAGAGTCTATCACTTTCTTTAACATCTTTTTATCCTGAGCGATATACACATATGCCTCAATTTCCCCATCAGCAACATATACTGTTTGCGTGATTCGATCATATAAATCAGTCTCCGCATTGCCTCTATATTCTTCTAGTTCATCTAACTTACACAATATCTCATCATTTACTACATAAACTTCTCCATACACCTGTTCTTCAATCGAATAAGTCATGGCCGGATATCCTTCGTTCGTATCAAATAATTTTCCATATGTCCAAGCTCTGTCTGTGATACATGTTGCACCTAGCATATAATGAGCATTCGTTTGTCCTCTTCTTAACGTGCCATAAACGAAAACATGATACATAAATTCTTATCCCCTTTATATGCCTCTACTTTCTTATTTGTAAATAAGCACGAATCATAAAGTAACTCACTTCATTCGGAAGCTGTTCTTTAATAGATTTCAGACCACCATCTGCATTTTGAACGGCAGTTTCAATAAGAGATTCATACTCTGCTGGAACAAAGCTGTGCCAATCTACTTCCATTCCATCCTCATAGCAGCGAATTAAATGGTTTTCGATTGTTTGTCTTGATAAGTTACGTTCTTTTGCAATCTCATTCAAATCAATACCTTGTTTATACATTTCATACGTTTCTAAATGAGAATTTGCGGACGCTTTTCCTGACTTTTTACGCTCTGAAACTACTTCTGTCTTAATCGTTTCAGCATAATTTGGATTTTCCTCAATAAAATGCTGAACTGCTTGTAAGAAGTGCGAACCATATTTCACAAGTTTGTGTTCTCCGATACCTTTTACCGTCAACAATTCGGAATCACTTTGCGGCATTTTCACACACATATCTTTTAATGTTTGGTCAGAGAAAATAACGAACGGAGGTACACCTTCTCCTTGTGCAATTTCTTTACGTACTTCACGAAGCACTTCAAATAAAGGATGGTCTTGAACAATTTGTCTTGTCTCTACTCGTTCTTTTCGTAAAACATTCTCTTTACCAAGTAATACTTCTTTCCCTTTTTCAGTTACTTTTAACGTCGGATAAGTGCCATGTTCAACTGCAATTAACTCGTCTGAAATTAAAAACTCGATAAACTCACTGACCTCTTTTACACTACGGTTCGATAAAAGCCCATACGTTGGTAAAGTATGAAAATTAAATTCAATAACTTTCTTATTCTTCGACCCAGTTAATACTTGCGCTATCATTTGCTTTCCAAAGCGTTGGTTCGTTCTAATCATGCATGATAAAACCATTTGTGATTCCCTTGTCACATCGATGCTCTCGCGATTGTCTGTACAATTACCACAGCGTCCACAATCTTCTTTCGGTTCTTCTCCAAAGTATTGCAAAATGAATGATTGTAAACATTGTTCTGTATGACAGTAATCGGTCATATTTTGCAATTTTTCAAGTTCATTTGAAAAACGTGATTCTCCAGTTGATTGATCAATTAAAAAACGCTGTACTTGTACATCTTGAGAAGAATATAACAATATACATGTACTATCTAATCCGTCACGACCAGCACGTCCTGCTTCTTGATAGTAACTTTCCATATTTTTTGGAAGCTGATAATGAATTACGTAACGAATATTCGATTTATCAATACCCATCCCGAATGCAGATGTTGCTACCATTACACTTACTTCATCTCGTAAAAAGAGTTCTTGTTGCTCATTTCGATCAATATCACTCATACCAGCGTGATATTTTGATACAGAAACTCCTGCCTTCATTAAATCTTCATATAACTGATCGACTACTTTTCTAGTAGCTGCATATATAATCCCAGATTCCTTTTGATTTTGACGAATATAATCCGCCAAATATGCATTTCGATCTTGCCCTTTAATAACAGAAAACGATAAGTTCTCACGCTCAAACGTTGTCATAATTGTATTTTCTTGATTAATTTCAAGTGTATTACAAATATCATCACGTACTTGCGGTGTTGCTGTTGCTGTTAATGCTAATACAAGCGGCTTTTCTGGAAGATAATCTAATATGCGATGTATATGTAAATAACTTGGACGGAAATCATGTCCCCACTGTGAAATACAGTGTGCTTCATCAATCGCAATCATAGGGATTTTCATATCGATAAGTTGGTCAACAAACTCCATCGAATCAAGACGCTCAGGCGCGACATAAAGTAATTTGTAATGTCCTTGTTTCGCTAATTGAATTCGCTGATTTGCTTCAGCAATAGAAATAGAACTATTAATATATGTAGCTGAAATGCCATTCTGTACCAATGTATCTACTTGATCCTTCATAAGTGATATTAAAGGTGATATAACCAACGTCGTTCCTTCAAATACTAATGCCGGAATTTGATAACAAATCGACTTACCGCCACCCGTTGGCATAATACAAACCGTATCTTTCCCATCTAATACGTTTTTAATTGTTTTATCTTGTCCTCTTCGAAACGAAGAATAACCAAAGTAGGACGCTAAAAGTTCTTGTGCTTTAGTAAACAAAAAAGAGTCACCTGCTTTTCTTTATCTTTCATCTACTTCTATTATATCAATCACTTATGCGACTTGAAAGGGATGATTAGATGCTTATTGTTTTTTCATTATTCTATGTTTCTCCACTTATTTAATACTAACTAGCATCATTATTTTATATGTTTTACAACATTTATAATATAAATCCAGTACACAAGAAGAAAGAGTTTCAATTTAAACGTTCATTTTATTTCCCTTTCTTGAATACTACTAATCGTATACATATAAATTCAGGAGGTTACTATATGAAGCATCGTAATATGAGTTCCATCACGGCGAAAACGAAAACACAAAAACTCCAATTCTCTAATAATGATGCGTGGAAATATGAATCATACTATAAGTATCAGCCATTATTCTCTTATAAAAAGCTTTTTAATTTTCTTTCTCAACTTTTTAGACGTTAATATATGCGCAAAAAATATATCATTCACAAAATTTTTCTCAATATTAAATGTATAGACTTACTACAATTCAGTTGTTACCATATATAATAATCTGTTGGATAAACCCCTTAAGTTGACCTGCTTATATTAGCAGGTCTTTTTCATGATTACATACTTCTGTGTACCTCGATCTCACTTCCAAGTCTTTTCTCCATTTTATAACCATATTTAACTCCCAACAATTCATGATTATCATGAATTGTTGGGAGTTAAATTGTTCACATATAATTATGCAATTCTTCTTTCTCAATACACAAAAGACATTTTACTTGTTACTATAAAAGTACTCCAGATGAGTTTTTTGCTCATCGACATTATCTAGTTATTGGGGCCTGCCGCGGGAAGCAGGTCCTTTTGACTGTATGAAGGTCCTAATTTCATTTGGACACATTTACCAGGTTTTTTCAAAAGAATTTTATGATAACATTACGTAGTCGAGTCCGACATCTCGGCAATACCCTTTTGAGGGTCTGCAACTTCCCTTGCAGCCCCTCTTTTACTTTATATTCAATTTATTCATATATACCACAACATCATTCACCTAATTTCTCCATTTCAAATTCCCTAAAAATAATCTAGGACACGTAACTAAAAATAAATCTTCATCATACTTTGAGTTATACATGTTCAAAGGAGTGTTACTATTTATGTATTCTTATTGGCAATCGTATTACTCCCCCTACCATAACCCTTATGTAAACTATGATTTATCCGTACGGAACTACCGAATTAGTAAAAATGAGAATTTTTTAAAAGGGTATATGCGTTCTTTATGGGAACAACACGTCGCTTGGACGAGATTGGCTATTATAAGTATAGTCTTTAATTTACCAGATGTTAACGTTACTGTTGGACGACTTCTACAAAACGCAACACATATGGGACTATCACTTGAACCATTTTACGGTGAGGATGCAGTGAAAAAATATAGTGCATTAATTAAAGATCACTTAGTAATTGCAGCGGATCTTGTTAAAGCCGCAAAAGCTGGTAATCAAAATGCAGCGGCCGCTATAGAGAAAAAATGGTACGCTAATGGTGATGAAATTATTGAATTTCTTAACAGTATCAACCCATATATAGATAAAGAAGAATTTAGAAAAATGTTTTATGAACATTTAGCACTAACGAAAGCAGAAGCACTTGCCTTCCTAAATAAAGATTATGAAGCAGGAGTAAAACTTTACGATAAAATTGAAAAAGAAGCATTGGAAATGGCCGACATGATAACAAACGCAATCGTAAAACAATTCCCGCAAGTATTTCAATAAAGTGAAACTTTAATCAGAGTAGGTATTACTACTAAGTAATACTTGATAAAAATAAGTCGATTTCCAAACATAAATCGGCTTATTTAGTTTTCTCTCTATGATATTTCACCTCTCCTCTTTACATTTAGCTTATATCGATATATTTTATTAATATCCGTTTTTTATAGGAGGAAATAGTTTGATTAACGCAATTGGTCTCGTTTTTATACTTACAAATAAACACGAGAAAAAAAAGAAAGTTTACTTAAATGAAAAATTTGCACTAATAGATATTATTGATTCTAAAGAAGTATTTGATGATGAAGGGAATCCTTTAGTAGAACTAACATGTAAATACAGTATATATTTAGATGAAAAATATTACTGTAAATCTCTCGATGATTATACCGGACAAGTATTTCCTTTCTTAAGTGCAAAAATAGGAAAAGGTCTTCTAAGAAACTTAAACTACTACTTTTCTTACGTTGATGCCTATGATAAGAAACCACCAGTTAAAGAAATAAGACCACTTATGAAACAAGTAACGAACAGATAGCCAAAAATACAAAAAAAGAAAGCATCTAACTCTGGATGTTTTCTTTTTTATTGAAAACTCATTAACTTTCATCCTCTTCTAAAAGTATGTATCCAAGCATATTTTAAATTAAAAACATTGGAGGATTAGAGTGAATGAAATACTCAGAAACAATTATAAGCAAACGACTTCGAATACTTAAAATGACGGGTATGTTTTTCATGCTAGTGTTAATAGCATGGATTGGCTATACAAAATTACTTTATGAAAACGGCTTTCTTCAAGAAAAAAAGAATTCAGTAGAAGTAATGAACACTAGCATTACAGGAGAAATAGAGCAGCTTTTTCATATAAACTTGCAAGGTTATCGAAAAACAAGCCTTGATGCTGTTATAGAAGCAAGCAAAACCGATCCAAGTGAACTATCCCTAATTGAACTGGTCAACAAATCCTGCTCGCGAGATTGCATAGGCGAACCAGTAACATATGTAAACTCAAACAATGGATATATCTTTTATAAGGAATCTAATGGAACTAATGTAGCTATAACAGTTAAAAAGAAAGACACATGGGTAATTGTAAAGAAATCTGTTCAAGATGGAATATAATCACCCAAAAAAAGAGTACGTATCGTACTCTTTTTTATTATTAATACCCTTCCTCTTCATGAATACAATGGCATTTCGGTTTTGTTTTACAATGACATTTTTCACACTCACATTTCGGTTTCTCTTTGCAACAACATTCGTGAAAATCATTGCGTTTACATCTACATCTCCCAAACATTAAATTATCCCAAAATGTATTACAATTTCGGGAATGCCCACAATGACAAGTATTCCCCATGAATTTGCTTCCTCCTTAATAGAATTCATCATATTCTATGTTTAAAAGTATACAAAGGCTTGTTTATTAGTCTATTTTCTCCATATTATAAGTAGAGTTAAAAGATTATATAAAAATAAAAAACCGTCACATGACGGCTTTTTATTTAGCAAACTACTCTTTTGTATAAAAATATTTAATTCCTTTCGTATCTAACCAAGCAGTTGCTTTGTCCAGTTCGTTCCCTTGACGATAATCTGTTTCGAAATACACAAGCCCTTGGTTATCTCCACGAGATATTATTTTAGAAGTATATCCAAGCTTATCCATCATTTGAATCATGTCAGGAACTAAATTTACACCAAATTCATAAGTAACTACTTTGTTATATTTATTCACTATAATTCCAACCCCTTCTTGTTTTTTTATCGGCTCAACAATTGGATTTGTAAACCAAGCTAACGGCTTATTTCCAATCAGCTTATTTAAATCACACTTGCCGATACCAGCCACATTCCCTGTTTCTGTGTATTGCCAAATATCACATGAATACGCCGGTTTGTTACCACCGTAACGAGGAATCCATACAAAATCAGAATTGAAATTTGCCATTCCAAATGGAGCATACATATGATGAGCAATATATAAACCAGCCTTCTTAGCTCCTAATCTGCGTAATTCATCAATAAAAGCTTGTGCACCCGCTCTCATATCGTTCATTGTTCTTACTTCTACGTCAGCTACCCAAACTGTTGCATTTTTATCACCACGGTTCCAAAAGTCTCTTGCTTCTATCCGTGCATCCTCTACTGAAACGAAACGACAGAACGCATAATTACCAAACGGAATATTCCGTGCTTTCATTGCTTGTACATAATTTTTATATAAAGGATCTACATAGTTTGAACCATCTTGCACACGTGCAATTACGAAATCCAATTGTGGTGCTGCGATATCCCAGTTAATGTCGCCATTCCATTTCGAAATATCCACAATATAACCCATTATTTAACATCTCCTTTTTCATTATTATATTCAAAGCTTGTTTTTTTGCTATTATCAACTAATAAATAGTATGAGAGGTAGTATATTATTGGGTAATAATTTAAAATTCGGCTTATGTATTGAGAAAACAAAATATTATTACAGGTTTAACAAGTAAAGATTTACAAAGCTCTAAACTATATAAAGTGAAACTATAATTAGTAGGCGGCTACGAGCAGTGAAATTCCCACTTAATTTCTTAGCTTCATCCGAATTTTGAGATAAGAATTTTACTGCCCACAAATAGCTAGATAAACAAAACCACCTTTCTGACAGGTGGTTTTGTTTACTAATTTACATATACATTGTCCATATTTTTATAGTTACATAATTATTAGTTACTTAATATACTTGTTAACTAAATATAAGACAATTGTTAGTTTTTAATCAAACTAATTTTCATTTTATCTCACGTACTCATAGTACCATTTTCGTGCATCTAACCAAGCTGTAAATTTATCGATATTTCCAGACGGATAGCCATTCGTTATAGCATAACCAATGCCATCTTTCTGAACGACAATTTGTCCATCAATACCCGCATCTACCATAGCTTGAGCCAAAGCTTGTAAATTACTAAATGCTACACCACCAGTTTTTACTTTGAGCAAATCCGCTGCACCTCCTCCAGTTTGTCCTGTAAGAGCAAATACAACAGAATTAGCGATTTTATCAACATTCCATTTTGCCATATCAGATTCATTGTCAATAAATCCTAATTCTATAAGAATAGCAGGTGCTTTCGTCCCATTTAATACCGCTAAATCCGTACGCTGTTTCGCACCTCGATCACGCCATCCAATATCTTTTGCTAGTTGAGCTGAGATTTTAGCCGCCAAATCTTTCTGATCATAATACAAAACCTCAACACCCTGTCCATTTCCATCACTTGCATTAAGATGAAAAGAAATAACTAAATCCACAGCATGGGAATTGCTATTCCGAATGATATTATTTAAATTTTGTGATTGAGTTGCCCCTACCTCGTCCGTATCGTCATAAACCGTGTGTCCTAGGGATCTTAACTTAGTCGCCACAGCATCTTTAACTTGCCTATCTAAAACGTGTTCTTTCCGATTCCCAAAATTAGCACCTTGAACAATACTATTGTGTCCTCCGTGCAAACTATATCTGGCCATTATTTATCAACATCTCCTTTCTTAATATCCTATTCAAAACTTGTCTTATTGCTATTCCCACTTACAATCTTAACTGTACCCATATGTCCTACATTTTCTAGAAGTGAAGCAATTTGTTCTCGATATAAAAAAGCTATCGCTTCATAAATCGAATGATTTATTCTCTAAATTACTTTTACATGAATGACGACACGAACAAAAAAAGCATCACCCTTTCGGCGATGCCTAAAAACTCTATTTTACTTTTCGGCTCCCTAAATAAATAGAGTTTAAAATCACTGAAACTACACCTATATTTCCTCCCCTTCCTTCACAGCTTCTTTCAACCTCTGCAACATATATCCAATCCCTTTACACCCCTCTAGCGGATATGTAATCATTTCTTCTGGATATAACTTTGTCACTACTTTTTTATGCTTCTTCCCTGCTAGTAAGACGATTTCGTCAAACTGTAATAAACTTTTATCTACCATCTGTTTTTGTAATTGCTCTATATTTATTACTCCATCGCTTTTTGAATCAAATGCAAGATCATAGTTTTCTAATACAATATCATTTGGTCTTAAAAATCCATGTTTCGCCGATAATATAACCCAGTTTTCGAAAAACATAGTTGCGTACGCCTGACATGCTTTTCCGAACGGACTAATATACACATCTTTTGCTTCCATCGGTCCGTAGTCTGAATGTTTATCCCAAATTTTCTTTTTTCCACATGGAATTATACATATCCTTTTCATATATATTTCTACTCCCTTTACTTTGGTAAATAAAATTCGTTATTTTGTACATTTTTCTCTCGAAATACTATATAATAATTTTGAAAAGTTTAAATTACACATTTTACCATATATGTACTATGGATCACTCTCATTGCAAATATTATAATACCATAAAAATTTTTGCATTTTTTTCTTCAAATTATTATAATTAAATTTTAATATTATGAT
Source organism: Bacillus sp. B1-WWTP-T-0.5-Post-4 (assembly GCF_009183795.1). Classification (NCBI taxonomy): domain Bacteria; kingdom Bacillati; phylum Bacillota; class Bacilli; order Caryophanales; family Bacillaceae; genus Bacillus; species Bacillus sp. B1-WWTP-T-0.5-Post-4. Next base: position 226,614 of record NZ_WEIJ01000005.1, on the reverse strand, counting down.
TTATTAATTAAATTAGGAAGGAGGTCCATAAAAATGAAAAATATTATCCCTGCACTATTAGTCTATTTTATTGTTTGCGTTATTTCCGTTATCATCCCAGCATCTGAAGGCTATAATTATGTCGGCTGGAAGTTATTTGTTGGGCAAGTGTATGCGATACCTATTTTCTTCATTACTGCTATAATTACATTTTATATAAACAAGAAAAAATCTTACGAATAAACGATTATAAGGATAGCTAACGCTATCCTTATTTTAATTCGTTAATCAAATTTAGAATGACCCTTGCAGTACTTTATATCCTTTCTTCTAAAAAGTCAAACGCAACTTCTGTATTTCAGCGTTTAAACGTAGCTCCTCCGAGAGCCAGCTCTCTAATTCTGAAACCGACGTAATATTTCGTTCTAAAAGTGACTGTAATTTACTCTCCAAATCATTAAACATACACAATCCTCCCGTTTTTAATTTTCTGTTTTTTAGAGATAAAAAAGGACAAGTAGCCAATCTGACTACTTGTCCTTACTGTTCATCTGTACGCAATACGATTAAGCTTGGAATGCTTCTGTTAATACTGGTACGATTTGTTTTTTACGAGATACAACACCTTTTAAAGTAGCTGTGTTGTTTTCTAGTGATACGTTGTATGCTTTCTCAACAACGTTTGCTGCTTTACCGATCGCAAGACCGACAGAATCATTAGTTAAGATATCAGTTACAACGAATAAGAATAGGTCTAAACCTTTTTCTTCTACTACTGCAGAGATTACTTTTTCAAGTTCCGCTTGGTGTACAAGAACGTCGTTTGTATCAACAGCGTTTACTTGTGCGATTTCAACTTTCGCATTACCCATTTGGAATTCTTTAGCGTCAAGAGAGATTAATTGCTCCATTGTTTTTCCGCTTAAGTCAGCACCAGCTTTTAACATTTCTAAGCCGTAGTTATCTGCATCTACACCAGCGATTTGCGCTAATTCACGAGCAGCTGCTACGTCTTGTTCTGTGCAAGTTGGAGATTTGAATAGTAAAGAATCTGAAATGATTGCAGATAACATTAAACCTGCAACTTCTTTACGAATTGTTACGCCATTTTCTTTGTACATTTTGTTTAAGATTGTAGCTGTACAGCCAACTGGCTCACAACGATAGTATATAGGATCGCTTGTTTCAAAGTTAGCAATACGGTGATGGTCAATAACTTCTAACACACGAACTGATTCGATATCGTTAGCACTTTGTTGACGCTCGTTATGGTCAACTAAAATAACGTTGTCCACTTCGCTTGCTACTGTCTCAACAAAACGCGGTCCTTCTACTTTAAAATAGTCTAACGCAAATTGAGTTTCACCGCTGATTTCGCCTAAACGTACAGGCTCAGCATTCATTCCTAATTCTTTTTTCAATTCTGCATAAGCAATTGCAGAACAAATTGCATCTGTATCTGGGTTTTTATGCCCGAAAACTAGTACTTTTTCCATGTTTTCCACCTCTTCATGAAAAGGATATCTTAAAGAAGCAAATATGACAATATTTAAAGCATATTTTTTTATAAATAATTGCACTTTCTTCTATATTTTTCATCATTTTCATAAAAAAAATCATCTAAAATGAATTAGATGATCGAAATGTATGTTTCAATTAAAATAGTGTAGGAGCTTGCACTACATTGTTAAAAGCGAAATTTGAGGATAAGCCATTATTCAAAAGGTTTACATCTATAACTTGATAAAACGCATTTCCAGTGTCTGCAATTTCCCAAACAGCTAAAATAAGATGGTATCCACTACGGTCAGTTGGTACATTTGCTTCGTGCGTTACTGTTGTCCCTGGTCTAGCTCCACCGTCATTTTTCACATAGAATGGCACTAAATCTAAATCTGATCGCGTTAAAGGTTTATTTGGATTCCAACCTTTTTTCGTAATATAATATTTCCACTCTTTTGTACTATGAGGAGCCGTTAGTTTCCACTTGAATGTATTCGTCCCGCCATTTAACGTAACTTTCTTCCACCTATCTACAGTTTGAACATCTAAAGCGGGAAAATGACCAGCCCCTGCAATTTGTCCATCAGAAGGTCCTAGTTGCGGAAATCCACCTATCCCTTCTACGCTTTGTGGTTCATATTGAATCGGTCCACAATTTACATTTACCCCTTGCTTACATAAATAAGATCGGCTCGCTGGTGATTCTACATATCCATGAGCTGAAGCCTTTTCTGAAAATCCAAATGTTAATAATCCCGTAAGTAATACTCCACCACTTAAAATAACTTTCTTCATCTTTTGTAAACTATTCTTTTTCATACTTTCATCCCCTTCCGATAATAAAGCGAAAATAACTATAGTTGGCTAGTCATCTTCTCTACATTTATTATAAGACGAGAATCATTACTAAAAGAACCCTCTAAAAACTTTCTCAAATTCATTTAGTGCGTTAATTAGATTATAATTAACTATTTTAACACCGCCAGAAAAATATAGACTGTGTTAAAAATAGTCGTTTATTATTCACTTACTAATAATTAAGCACTCTCCCCGTTTGATTATACCTTAAATGTTTTTATAATAAATAACCGTAGCATCTAACTTTCCATTCGGAGAAATTGCATACCCTGGTATTGTTCCAACTTCTTGGTAGTCTAGTGATTTATACAATTTATTGGAAGGATCTCCTTCTCTAGTATCTAATACTAAAAGAGACCTGTTTTCTTGCTTTGCTCGTTCCTCTGCTTTTTGCATAAGCGATCGTCCAATACCGTTACGTCTAAAGTTTGGATGAGTCATTAATTTGCAAATCTCGGCTCTATGAATTCCGTTAGGCTTAGTAACTAATTGTAATTGAATACTCCCTGCTACTTCGTTGTTTATTTTAGCCACATACAATATCACTTCTGGCGCTAATACTGTTCGCCAATACTTTGTTGCGTCTTTTTGTTCCAGTGGAGGCAAAAAACCAATTGATGCCCCATCATTTACAACCATTTTTAAAAGTTTCGAAAGTTCTTCCATATCATTTTCTAGTTGCTTTATTTCTTCAATTACTAAATTTCGCATTACTTTTCCCCCTTTTGTTTCATTGTAACAATTTTTAAAGAAGGAATAATGAAATAATAAGATGAATTTATAGAAAGATATGATTTTTTGTGAAAGGATAACGATATGAAATATATATTAGATAGAACGTACGCAAAAGAATTACTCGAATGGGCATATGAACAAAACCCGGGCCCTTGGTTTGAACATTCACTACATGTTGCTCATGCAACTGAAAACATAATTATAGAACTTATAAAAAAAGGGTACAAGCTAGATGCTGACATAGCATATAATGCTGCCCTTTTGCATGATATCGGAAGATACAAAGGTTTTACCAAATCGGTTATTCATTCCTATGATGGTTATATGTATATGAATGATTTAGGGTATACAGGAAACGCTGTTATTTGTGTGACACACTCATTCCCATGCAAAAATGAACATATAAATATCGCAGCGGAGTGGAGTCTCGTTCCTGACCATATGAGAAGCCGGTTAGTTGAAATATTAAATGAACATTGTAACTACGACTTATACAATAAAGTAATTACTCTTTGTGACGCTCTTGCTGATGCGGATGGCTTTACTACGCTGGAAAGAAGATTAATTTCTGTTGGTTTGCGTCATGGTACAACATCTCATACATCTTTACATTGGAAAGGGTTTTATGCGATTAAGAAAGAATTAGAAGCTTTAATCGGTAAGAGTATATACACAGTTCTTCCTGATGTAGAAAAATCTATTTATGAAGATATAGAATATTAAATTACATACAAATTGAAAACGATAAAATTTGTATGTATGTTTCTAAAAAACTCTTTCAAAAGTGGAGGGATTTCTTATTAGTAAAATAGGATTTGACTTGATAAACCTTGAGATGAATTTTGATTTTGGATATGAAGATATAAAAGAGATTTCTATGAGATGTAAATTTTCTAACTGTTCACATACAAATGAACCAAACTGCGCGGTTAAAAGAGCTATCTCTGACGGTGCTCTTTCTGAAGAAGTAGTTAACAGTTACTATAGAGATTTTAATGAGGCACATTATGTTTCTAAACAGAAAAATAAAACAAAAGCCATTGACTATATGAAGCAATTGAAGCTTTTTACAAAACCTTAAGATTAAATAGTTGTTATTTCTCATTCCTACTAAATTTAAAATTCTCCCATTATTGTATAACCATAAATTGAACCCATCCTAGATAATTTTTATACTCAAATTTAATTTCACATAAAAAACGTTTTAAACATAAAGTTTAAAACGTTTTTTTATTCAATGCTTTTGATTTTTCAGTTCTGTTAAACACTCTTGCACTAAAGTTACCGCTTGACTCATCGCAGCTCCGCCAGCAAATGCTGCTGAAACACCACATGCTTCCAGAATCTCTTTATCCGAACATCCTTGATCAAGACAACCTTTTGTATGATAAATTGTACAATACTCATCTTGCGTTGCTAAACTAATTCCTAATGCAATAAGTTGCTTTTCTCTTTTTGTTAAAGCATCCTCTTGAAAACAAGCTTGCGTGAACGCATTATATGTCTCAGCGATTTCAGGAATTTGATTTGTAAAACTACCTATACCTTCTTTATAATGATGTAGAATATCATTTATCGAACTATGTTGCTCATGTTCCATCTTATTCCCTCCAGTCATATTATCCATACTTATTGTAGTATGTGATGAAATGGAGGCAATATACCTTCTTTAGAATTAGGAATTTTCAGTTAATTTAAGTTATAATTTTAAATTATCATCTACAATAACTTTTTCTCTAGAACGTTTTCTTTCAACCACTTTACTTCTTTCTTCCCAAAAGGTTAATCCTTCAATCCCCACATTTTTAGGATTAAATACTGGATCTTTCCCTTCTTTTTTCTGCGTTTCATAATCTTTTAACACTTTTAATGCGGTTTTACTTAATAATAGAATCGCGATTAAGTTTAACCATGCCATACTACCGATTCCTAAATCTCCGAGATTCCATAAAAGCGACGCTGATTCAACACTACCGATGTAAACCATAATTAAAAATCCAAATTTTAAAACTGGTTTTAACCAGCCATACTTCAATTGACGATCTAAATAAGTAAGTGTCGTTTCAGCGATATAGTAATAAGCGAGTAACGTTGTAAATGCAAAAAAGAAAATCGCAATTGAAATAAATATTGGACCAAACCCTGTTATCACAGTTTCAACTGCTTGTTGTGTATAAATTGGACCAGCTTCCACATTTCCTATGTTTTGTACAATAGCGGTTTTCCCTTCAGGTATAACATTATACATACCTGTTATTAAAATCATAAGAGCTGTCGCTGTACATACGACAATTGTATCGATATATACGGAAAATGCTTGAACTAATCCTTGTTTTGCAGGATGCGATACTTCAGCAGCAGCCGAACTATACGTCGCTTCTCCGACACCAGCAACGTTTGAAAATACAGCGCGTTTTACGCCCCATGCAATAGCTGCACCAACAATTCCACCAAACATTTCATTTACACCAAATGCGCTAGAGAAAATTAAAACAAACATACTTGGAATCTCCGTTACATTCGCAATTAATATGATACATGTAACAATTACATAACCAATTGCCATAAATGGAACAAGCATTTGAGAAACGCCAGCAATTCTCTTTACACCACCAAAAATAATTGCTGCTAGTAACACGACTAAAAATATACCAGTTATATATTTGCTAATACCATTAGAGTTTTCGAATCCAACTGCGATACTACTAGATTGAATACCTGGTAATAACACGCCATACGAAAGTGTTACAACTACCGCTACAATGACTGCAAACCATTTCATTTTTAAACCTTTCTCAATAAAATATGGAGTACCGCCGCGATATTCATTCCCTACTTTACTTTTGTATACTTGAGATAATGTTGATTCTACAAACGCACTCGCTGCCCCTAACAAAGCCATGACCCACATCCAAAATACAGCTCCAGGCCCGCCGAAAGCGATAGCTGTCGCTACCCCTGCAATATTACCAATTCCAACTCTTCCCGATAAGGCTAAACAAAATGCCTGAAAAGATGATATTCCTGTCTCTGAACTCTTTCCTTCAAATAATAGTTTAATCATCTCTTTAAAATAACGAATTTGCAAAAAGCGTGTTGCAATCGTGAAATATACGCCTGCCCCTAATGCAAAAACAACTAAACCGATACTCCACACTTGCCCTACTAACCATTCTACTAAATTCTCCATCCAAATCCCCCTTATCATTCTTTGGAAAAGCAATTTTGTATATAAAAAACGGACAACTATTATCAAACTTTCTAGTTGTCCGCATCTTTCATTATTTCATCCCTCAATTATTTTCAGTAAAACATCCTATTATTTTATATTTACCCAAACACTTTTCACTTCTGTATAATTATCAAGCGCATATGAACCTAACTCGCGACCAATACCAGATTGTTTGTATCCACCAAATGGTACAGCTGCATTTTCTAAGTTATAATCATTAATCCATACTGTTCCTGCTTTTAATTTATTTGCCACTTGATGACCCGTTTTGATATTTTGCGTCCATACACCCGCAGCAAGGCCATAGGATGAGTTGTTCGCTCGTTCAATTACTTCTTCTGTCGAATCAAATGGAAATACAACAACAACTGGTCCAAATATTTCTTCCTTAACGATTGTCATATCGTCTGTAACGTCTGTGAATACAGTTGGCTTAACGAAATAACCTTTTTCAAGCGCACGTTCGCCACCAGCCGCAACTGTAGCACCTTCTTTCTTCCCTTGCTCAATGTAATGTAACACACGCTCTTGTTGTTTCTTAGATACGAGTGGACCCATTTCCGTTTCTTTATCCATACCTGCTCCAAGTTTTACGGTGTTCGCCATTTTCACAAGTGCATCTACTACAGTTTCATAATGTTTACGATGAACAAACACACGTGATCCTGCGCTACAATTTTGACCGTGATTATACATAATACCTTGGAATGCACCATTAATTGCTTCTTCCAAGTCCGCATCTTCTAAAATGATATTTGGTGATTTTCCGCCAAGCTCTAACGTTACATGCTTAATCATTTCTGCAGACTGACGCATAATATACTTTCCAGTAACAGTAGATCCTGTAAAAGCAACTTTATCAATGTCATGGTGATTTACAATTGCCGTCCCTGCTTCAGGACCAAATCCTGGTACAAAGTTTACAACACCGTTTGGAAATCCAGCCTCTTTAAAGAGTTTCGCTGTATACAGTAAAGATAAAGGCGTTTGCTCTGCTGGCTTTAATACGATCGTACAACCTGTCGCCAGTGCAGCTCCCATTTTCCAAGAAGACATAACGAGCGGAAAATTCCACGGAATAATCTGACCTACAACACCTACAGGTTCATGTCTCGTGTAATTTAAGTAATCTTTTGAAATTGGTATGGTTTGCCCAATAATTTTTGTAGCCCATCCTGCGTAATAACGATAATTTTCTACAGTCGCTGAAATATCATCATCAAGTGCTACTTGATATGGCTTTCCATTATCTAAAGCTTCTAGTTGCGCTAATTCTTCTCTATGTTCTTCAATTAAATCTGCTAATTTATAAATAAGATGCGCTCTTTCAGCAGTAGTCATTTCTGCCCACGGACCAGATTCAAATGCAGATCTTGCCGCTTTTACTGCAGCATCAATATCCTCTTCTTGCGCTTCACATACGACAGCTAGAACATCTTCTGTAGCCGGATTATACGTTTCAAACGTCTTTCCGCCAATAGCAGAAACAAATTCGCCATTAATAAACATTTTAATTTCTTCATTTAAAAACGCTTCCACTTTTGGTTTCAGCTCAATATTTGTCTTTAACATTATGTTCTCCTCCTTATTTAAACAGCTGCATGAGCTGCAATATTTGATAAAATCATTTGAAGCTTTTGATCTTCGTCAGCAGTTAACCCTAGTCTTGGATAGCGAGAAGGTCCTCCGGCTTGCCCATGTAATTCCATAGAACGTTTAACGATTTGAACATATTTCCCTGATCCTTCAAGAAACTCGCAAAGTGGTAAAATAGCATCGTTTATTTCCCACGCCTTTTCTAATTCACCATTTTGAAAATGCTCATACATTTTTGTAACGAGACCGGGAACGATATTTCCTGCTACTGAAACCCATCCCGAGGCACCAACTAAATATGATTCCATAACTAAATCTTCAGAACCACAGAAGACTTGGAAAGCCCCTTCACTTTGTCTTACTAAATCTCTTGCTTTTCGAATATCTCCGCTAGATTCTTTAATATGTGTAACATTTTCACACTCTTTTCCAATACGGAGCATTAGCTCTGTACTCATATCAACACCAGAAGTAAATGGATTATTGTATAACATAATTGGTATATTTACAGAGTTTGAGATTTCTTTAAAATGAAAATAAATCTCCTCTTCCTTCGGTTTACAATAGTAAGAGTTTATAATTAATGCACAATCCGCTCCGTGCGCTTCTGCATGTTTCGTATATTCAATTGTTTCTTTCGTCGTCTCTGCTGCAGTTCCAACAATGACTGGAATACGGCCATCAATTTCTTTCAACACGGTTTCTACCATTTTAAATCGTTCTTCTTTTGATAAACTTACAAATTCTCCTGTACTTCCATTAATGATGATACCTGCAACGTTTTGTTCGATAAAGTAATTTACATTTTGCTTTACCCCATCCCAATTAATTTCCTGAAATTCATCCATCGGTGTTATTAATACTGGAAATGCCCCTTTAATTTTTTGCATATTTATCTCTCCCTATCACATTTTATTTTAATAAGAAACCTGCTGGAAATGGATCCGTAGGGTCTAATAGAAACGTCTGCATCCCTGTAATAAATCCTCTACTTTCAAAACGGAAAATGTATCCTAGTTCCTCCTTCTTCACTTTTTCCACAATTATAAAACTATTAAATATACTTTCATTTTTAAAAGGTTGATCCGCCATATAATCATTTTTAAATAATGCATGAACATAAGAAACAATAGAAGAAACAAACCCCGGTGAACGGACAATAAAGTTATCTTCATGAAATGTAATCGATTTTATATGATTCTTTTCTTTTTGCGAAGGATCTACTAAAATAAGCCTTTTTATTAGCGACTGTTTTTGTATAGTCTGTAGTGTAGCTTCTCCCCATCTTTTCAATTCAGAAATGTTTTCAACACGAATTTCTGGCGAATACGTACCTTTCTCTACAACTGCATATACTTTATCTGCTTGTATGAGAGAATAACTTACATTACCAACCTGTAAATTTTCCTCAATCATATAGCATAGTTTGCTTTCAAACGAAACAGATATAACTTCATCATTCTCTACATACGCATGAACTAAAAATATTCCAGATAACGTTTCAATTTTGTATTGATTGGACTCTCTCTTTTTTAAATACCCACTTTCGAGTAACATCGTTATTACTGCAACAATGCCTCCATAATGAAGCGGAACCGAACCTTCATGATTAAAAAATAATACAGCTGCATCCACTTCATTATGGATAGATGGAACGACAATACACCCATTCAAACCGATAAAACCACGTGGTTCATTTAATAAAAGCTTCATCTCTTCTGCTAATTCACCTGAAAATTGTTCATTTAATTGCTCCAAACTGTAGTAGTATTTGCATGGTACGTCTTTCATTACACGAAATGCCTCGCCATTTACATGTACGTCTACTGCTGTATACATTTTTTGAATGTTCATTTTATATCCTCCGTTTCATGTTCCATCGGCGGAATTAGCAAAAATCCTTCTTTAAGTGGATCCATTTCATTGTAAAAAAATCTATGCATACCCATAAGCCAAGCTGATCCCGTAATTTTCGTTATGACAGCTTCAATATTTTCAACATGTGTCGTATTCATGACATATCCTTTAAATAAAGAACCAACGATACTCTCATGAATGAACTCTTCACCAATTTCGATTTCTTTCTGAGCGTATAATACAGCTAGCTTCGCAGATGTTCCTGTACCGCATGGAGATCGATCTATTCCGCCTGGTGGTACAACAACTGTATTTTTCACATGCGCACATTCATGAGTAGGATCTGTATAAAATTCAACATGTGTTAATCCTCTTATAAACGAATACTCTGGATGAGTGATTTCAAACTTCTCATTAATTGTGTTTCTTATATGAATCGCCTTATCGATGATTGTAGATGCATTTTCTGGTACTAATTCTAGATCTACTGATTTCGCATCAATAATGGCATAAAAATTCCCTCCATACGCAATATCAGCCTCTATAGTCCCAATGTCTTTCACTTGTACAGTAATATTTTTCAATAAAAAAGCTGGTATGTTACAGAAAGATACTTCTTTTGCTTTTCCATCTTGAACAGCAATATCTACTTCAACTAAGCCAGCCGGTGTATCTAGTTTTAAAGAAGTAATCGGTTCAACTACCGGAATTAAACCTGATTCAACTAACGCTGTACATACACCGATTGTATCGTGACCACACATCGGTAAATATCCACCTGTCTCTATGTATATAACACCTATATCAGCCTCAGGATGACACGGGTCTGTTAATAATGCTCCTGACATTACATCATGACCACGCGGTTCATTCATTAACAATTTTCGAATCCAATCATACTCCTTTTTCATATGTAACATCTTCTCTGCCATCGTCTCTCCAATCAACTTTGGAAGTCCACTAATTAATGTCCTCGTTGGATTCCCACCTGTGTGTGTATCAATCGTCGTAAAGACTCTTTGTGACCTCATCTGTTTAACACCCTTTCTGTAAAACGACTCAAACGAAGTGGTTCAATAGGAATAATTGTCTCTTTTTCATTTAATAACTCTTCAATTACTTTTCCAGTAACTGCTGCAAGACTAATCCCATCACCTTCATGTCCAGCGGCAATGAAATAATTCGGAATATGTTCCACTCGTGAAATAATCGGTAAATGATCTTCTGTCCACGGACGTAAACCAGCGTAAGAACGAATTACCATCATATCTGCCATTTTCGGATAAAAGCGAATTGCTCTATTTGCGATACATTTAATGACTTCATTATTTATCCTCGTATGAAATCCTACAAATTCACGACTACTACCAATTAAGAAATTTTGACTTTCAGTAGGCTCAAATACGAGCGCAACCCCGTATTTTTCAGTTAAAGCATCTACTTTTCGTTTTCCGCCAAATTTAGAAATTAAATAACCGAATTCCATTACTTTACGGCATCCTACGTGTTGTTGCCTTGAAGCTACAATAATATGCCCTTTTCTCGGTTCAATTGGTATATTTATATTTAACATCTGACCAATCTTAGGAGCCCACACACCGGCTGCATTTACAACTTGTTGTGCTGTAAAAGTTCCATTCGTAGTTTCTACAACAAATGAACCATCCGTCTCTATTTCCATACTCTTTACTTCCGTCTGCTTAAAAGCTTTTGCGCCAAACTTTTGTGCCTCTGACAGAAGCGAGAAAGCAAGGAGATATGGATTCACAGTTGAATCCGTCGCACATTCTAAACCGCCTAATAAATCCTCAGCAAAAAAAGGCGACTCTTCCCTTATATCTTGCCTATCAAGCATTCGAAACGGTAATCCAGCTTCTTTTTGCCGATTTACCCATTGCTGCGCAGCTTCCATCTCTTCGTCTGACTCACATACGAGAATACTTCCTGGTGCCCTATATTCAAATGAATGCTCTAATTCTTCACTTAAATCAGTTACTAATTTTTGACTTACTAAAGACATTTGACTATCAAATCCTGGGTCTTTATCAATGGCCAAAATATTCCCATCACACCGTGAAGACGTCCCGCTGACAAATTCCCCTTTTTCAATGATTGTTACGTCTCTTCCGTATTTTGAAGTGTAATAAGCGATAGAACACCCTATTATTCCACCACCTATAATTAAAACGTCGCAGTGCCTCACAATATACTCCTCCTTTCCTAGCCCTCTCACTTTCTTTTTATGCAATTGACGTGCCAATTCTGTACATATACAATTTTTATAAATAATATTTTTATTTGTAAAAATATTTTAAATTTATAGTAAATAGGTGTATTATTTTTTTATCACTGTCAAAATTTTTATACATAACAGGAGGACATTATGGAATTTTCATTTCCGACTATACAAGAATTTTTGGAAAGCGTTTTAATCAATCATACATGTAGCCTTGATCGCATTAAGAAAATAAACGAAAGGTTTTATTATCTCCCTTCTACTACAGAAGAATATAATTGCGCAATTATTTATGTAGATGACTCATTCACTGCATTAATTGACGCTTTTTCTTATGAATTAGCTGTTATCATCCTTAACGAAAACGATGAGCCGCTATGCTGTATAACTTCTCAGCAAATGATTCCATTTCTTTATAAGTCCTACAATGAACTACAGTCATTTTATGACACTGTAATACAAACAACTGACTCTTCTGTTACAGTCATTGATAGTAAAGAATACGTTCGAACTTGGACAGATGGCGCTGAAAAAATATTTTCAGTCAACCATAATGAGATTATTGGGCAACCGATTACTCGTTTTTTTGATTATAAAGACTTGGAAATTTTACAATCTTTACATGATGGAAAAAGCATAGTCGCTCAGTTCCATCAGCCTCGTCCCGATTTATTCGTATTAATTAATTCAAATCCAGTTTATTGTAATGATGAAATTATAGGAGCAGTCGTTTCAGAAACAGATGTTACAAATCAAGTCGCTTTAAATGAAAAACTATTTAATATGTCACATGAAATGCACCGTTTAGAACAAGAAGTGGCAAAGTATAAAGATGAATCCGATCCATTCCTTGCGATGAATGGGAAAAGTCCTGTTATACAAAGAACGATACAATTAGCTAGAAAAGTTTGTTCTGTAAAATCAACTGTTTTAATACTTGGGGAAAGCGGAGTTGGAAAAGAAGTATTTGCGAAAGCAATTCATGAAGCAAGTGAGGCAGCGAAGGCGCCTTTCATTTCGATTAACTGCGGGGCAATTCCAGAAGCGTTATTTGAAAGTGAATTATTCGGTTACGAGCGTGGGGCGTTTTCTGGAGCAAATAGTAAAGGAAAAAAAGGTAAAATTGAACTCGCGCAAGGCGGTACTTTATTTCTTGATGAAATAGGTGAAATGCCACTTGATATGCAAGTAAAACTGTTACGTGTACTGCAAGAGCGAAAGTATTACCGAGTTGGTGGTGAAAAAGAAATTAATATTGATTTCCGTATTATCGCTGCTACAAATCGTGATTTACAAGAAGAAATGAGAAAAGGAACTTTCCGAGAAGATTTATATTACCGCTTAAATGTAGTTAGTTTGCAGATTCCACCGCTGCGCGAAAGACGCGAGGATATTATTGAATTAACCTATTCTTTCTTAAACGATTTTTCAATCAACTACAACAGACCAATTCGTGACCTACCTTCAAGCATTATGCATGAACTGCTTCATTACAATTGGCCAGGTAATATTCGCGAACTTCGAAACGTTGTTGAACGGCTTGTGGTATTCGCAACAGACGGAATTATAAAACAAGAATATTTACCATTTCATACGACTGAAACTTTAGACAACCATACAGCTCATTCCCTATTACTCAGCAACAATAATACAATCCTTTCTTTACAAGAAGAGATGGATGAGCATGAGAAAAAAGTTATTGAAAGGGCTTTACGAATTTTAAATGGGAATAAATTAGAATGCGCAAAACAACTTGGTGTAACAAGGGCTACTTTATATAACCGTTTAAAGAAACTTGGACTTCAATAAAGAATCAGTATGCACCAATCAGGCGTTTACAGGTAGCCCTCTCTCCCTCCTCTATATTGGCATGATTTTTGCATATATAATTTGTGAAAATCGAACTAGAGGAGGAATACACGTGACAAATAAAAACAACTTAATCGTTTGTCGTTGTGAAGAGGTTACATATGGGCAACTTCAATCGACAATTGCTGAATATAACTGCTCGGCAAGAGAATTAAAATTAAGAACACGTGCTGGCATGGGATTTTGCGGTGGTCGCACATGCAGAATAATGATAGATCGAATGATTGAAAATGTGAATCTTGACGTAACTCTTAATGAACTACCGTTAAAATATCAACCACCAATACGTGCAGTTACTTTTGGATCAGTAGGTGAAAGTAAATGAATAGAATTACACATCACCCTATTTTAGGTACTTTACAAAGTAGTGAGCGTATTACCTTTCAATTTAACGGTCATCAATACGAAGCATATGAACATGAAACGATAGCTGCTGCCCTGTTAGCAAATGGAATAAGGACATTAAGAGTTCATGAAGATAGCGGAACACCGCGAGGTATTTATTGTAATATCGGGCACTGTTCCGAATGCCGCGTGACAGTAAATAATCAAACAAATGTACGCGCATGCTTAACTGTTGTAGAAGAAAACATGGTTGTTGAAAGCGGGAAACAGCATCCGAATATCGTGAGAGAGATGGTGAAAAAGCGATGAGTGATGTAATTATTATAGGTGCAGGGCCAGCGGGATTATCTGCTTCTATCTCTTGTGCTCGTTTCGGACTAAAAGTGCTCGTTATTGATGAATTTATGAAGCCGGGCGGGAGATTGTTAGGACAGTTGCATCAAGAGCCTACTGGAGAATGGTGGAACGGAATAGAAGAATCGAAGCGACTTCATGAAGAAGCAGAATCACTTTCAGTACATATCAGGTGCGGTGTTTCGGTCTATAATTTAGATAGAGATGAAAACAATTGGTTTGTACATACTAATATCGGCACGTTAGAAGCACCTTTCGTACTACTTGCTACTGGAGCTGCGGAATATTCTATTCCCCTTCCTGGCTGGACACTTCCAGGAGTGATGTCAATTGGAGCAGCTCAAGTTATGACAAATGTTCATCGCGTGCAAGTTGGAAAAAAAGGAATTATTATTGGTGCTAACATTTTGTCTTTCGCCATTTTAAGTGAATTGCAATTAGCGGGAATTAAAGTAGATCATATTGTACTCCCTGAAAAAAGCGAGTTAAGTCAAAAAGCTGGTGAACCTGAAGAAGTTTTAAACTCTCTTTTAAATGCAGCACATCTCGCTCCTTCTGCTATTTTACGAATAGGTAGCCACTTTATGAAATATGATTGGATTCGAAAAGCTGGATTAACATTCTATCCAAACAGCGGAATGAAAATAAACGGAACGCCACTTCACCTTCGGAAAGCAGCTCTTGAAATTATCGGAACAGATCAAGTTGAAGGTGTACGTATTGCTAATATTGACTCTAAAGGAAATGTTATTAATGGAACAGAGAAAATATATGAAGCAGATTTTGTATGTATTGCCGGGGGATTATACCCACTTGCCGAACTTGCAGCTGTAGCTGGTTGTCCCTTCCATTACATTTCAGAATTAGGTGGACACGTTCCTCTCCATTCTGAAGCAATGGAAACCCCTCTTCCCGGTTTATTTGTAGCTGGCAATATTACAGGCATTGAAAGCGGAAAAATTGCGATGGCGCAAGGAACAGTTGCAGGTCTATCTATTGCTAAATATGCAAGTAAAAAACCTGATATAGTCGACCAACAATTATCTCACGCCATTCAAAACGTTCACTTTGTTCGTCAGAAAGCTACAATTCAGTTTAATCCTATGCTAGATATCGGTAGACGAAAAATGAATGAAATTTGGCGTGATTATTCTTCTACATATGCACATACTAAAAAGAGCTGCTGAGATTATTCTCAACAGCTCTTTTTTCTAGTCATCTGAGTTATTAAATTTCGCTAATGCGTAAATGCCTTCTTCATCATCTAATTCAAGTTGTAATCTCGCTGCGAATGGATTGACATTATATTCTCTGTCAAGCAATAAGCGTAAAGCTTCGATTAAGTTTGCTTGAATTAAAATTTGCTGGCGACCATTTACCTCTACTTCCGCAGAGAAACCGTAGTCGTCATCATACATGAGTTCAACTAATACTTCTTCTGGACCCACTTGTCTTTTTTCAGCTATATATACGCAAAGCGCATTTATAAGCTCTTGTTCAGAAATTTTTATTGTTTCCATGCTACTTCATCTGCTTTCTTCTTACGTTGGTCTTTGAAGTATTTAAATGCACGAACTGCTAACATTACGATACCAGCCATTACTAACATATTTACCATAAACGCTAATACAGAACCAAGAGCTCCCATATTTGCAAATAAGCTACCCATTAGTAAACCACCAAGACCACCTAGTAATAAACCTTTCATAAAGCTTCCTTTATTACTTTTTGGTGCCGTGTTTGTTGCTTTCGTTTTTGAATCTGGAGTCGTTTTTTGAGAATTTACATTTGAGTCTTTTTTGTTTAAATCCACTTTTGACTTTTGACCTGAACTTGGTGTAAATGATTTTTTACCAGATTTGTAACTTTTCGCTGCTGCATGATCTACGAACATAAAGCTGCTAGCCCCAAAGATAACCATGAATGCTGTCATTACTGCTACAAGTTTTTTCAACATATTATATCCATTCTCCTTTTATATAGATATATGTGAAATCTATCTTTCTAGTAAATTCAGAATGATAGATTTGTTTTTAAGAACATTTTAAAGGTTCTTATGAACTTATTATATGAACTTTTGTCGAAATATGCAAGTATTATTTACTTTCAACAGTTTGGTCACAAAGGAAAAATTAAGCAAAACAGAATTGACTTTAAATGAAACAAAACATATTATAAGTTCATAAGAACTTTTTATTATTTTGGAGGTGAAAAGATGGAAACATTTCATCTCACACGAAACGAAATGGCTACCCTTCTTCTATCACTAAGAGGATGGAATACGAAAAAGCCTCTCGGTATTTTACAAGAAGCTTGGGCAAAGTCACATAAAAAAGATATTGAAAGCGGACAAAGCGTTACAGCTTTTATTACTACCGCACTTTCACCTATTTTTGAAAAGCTGATTAAAATTGACGATACTGATGTCGGTTTTTCTTTAAATGAAATAGTTGCGCTTGGCAATCAGATTGAAAACACAAGTTTCTCTGTAACTGCTATGCAAAACTGGGTGAAACGAGATATAAAAGAAATGATTGGCTCTCCTCAAAAAGGGAAAAAATATTCAATTGAACAAGCAGCCTTACTATTTATTGTCGAAGATTTAAAAACAGCACTTGATTTTGAATCCATTCGTAAGCTATTAC
The DNA here is from genome assembly GCF_009183795.1 of Bacillus sp. B1-WWTP-T-0.5-Post-4. Lineage (NCBI taxonomy): Bacteria > Bacillati > Bacillota > Bacilli > Caryophanales > Bacillaceae > Bacillus > Bacillus sp. B1-WWTP-T-0.5-Post-4. The sequence goes on along the minus strand of NZ_WEIJ01000005.1, from coordinate 209,405 downwards.
GCCTTATTGTAAATGACCCAGCCGATCGAAGTGATGATTTAATCAATCCTGTTCATTTATATGTAGCATACTCTTCTCTATTTGAAGAACTCAATCAAGGGAATTGCTTACAATTAAATGCAACAGATACCGTTCATACAATTGAAAACATCGTAAAAGAAAAAGCTGATAAAATCGCAAGCAAGTTCGATCAAATTAATAACGAACAACGCGAAGCAATTCGTAACGCTATTATTATTGCGACCCTTTCTGTACATACCGCATATGTACAAATGTTAGCAAAGCGTTACGTAACAGCAACTTTATTTTTACAGAACTTAGATGTGAAGCCGTAAAAAACAAGCATCCCCCCGTCATATACGTAGTACAGGGGGATGCTTGTTTTCAATCAATATAAAATACAAAAATCATTTTACATCTAAGTTTCATTCTACAATAGCTCTTGATTATGTAAAAATCATGACTAACCTAACATTCAACAATGTTCATTTCTTTTTATTAAACTCCCATCAGATTTTCTCGATAAACTTAATTACTTCATCTTTATAATTATATTTGTCATTAATTTCTTGTAATAATTCAATATCATGCGTATGAGTTTTTCCTGTCTCTAACAGCTCACGATATAAATCAATATAAGGAAGATTTTTATTTATGGCATTTTTATATTCCTTTTCTACATCGTAAAAAACCTTTTTAAACCTCACATCAGTAATCCCTGCCTCATCAATTTCAAGAATTGCATACTGAGCACGTAAGTCAGAGTTTAGCTTATTCCACTTGTAAAAAGGTTGTCCAACTGTTCCTGGGTTAATAATTAATTGATCATTGCTACTATAGCGCAATAATTGATGGTGGGTATGAGCGTAAATCGCAATATCATAATCACGATCAAATAACCGATCAAACTGTTCCTGATTATTAGTGGGCCACAAATCTCCCCCGTAATTTTTATTTTGTAGATTATGACTAATACTGATTGATAAATCATTAACCTGTTTTGTTATATGTAATGGTAAATTTTTAACATGCTTAATATAGTTTTCATCCAAGTTTTCACATTGATACTGAACTAATCTAGAAACATAAATATCAGTTGCGTTATCAATATCAATATTTTTATTAAGAACGTCAAGAAAACTATCTTCCCAGTTTCCTTGTACATAAGTATCAACGTTAATACTTTCTAATATTTCAAATAAATCATTCGATCCAGGACCAGGCATAATTAAATCTCCTAAAAACCAATAATCAGTCACACCTTCTTTCATAGAATCTTCGATAACTGCTTTTAAAGCAGTTGCATTTCCATGTACATCTGCCAGTACAGCAATTTTATGTTTCATGTATTTTATTCCCTCCTCTAAATTTACGTTTCCATCTCATTCATTTTTTATTTTCGAACCAAATCAAATTGAATAGGCATATTCTTTTTTAGGCAATTTTACTATCTCTTGAATGAAATTTGATTTCTCTAAAATGTCCTCTAACTGCCCCTCACTATAGACGTAAATACCACCTACATATGAACTGTACGCCTTTTTCTCAGTTATTACTGCTAAGGTGCTATTTTCCTTTTTAAAATCACCCTCTAGTCCTTTTTCAAAAGATAAACTTTTGGCTTCTGAAAAATAAAGGTGAATTAACGTCGCTAATTGTACGTCCTCTGATTTTGCAAAGTACTTTATTTCATTTAAAATCATTTCATCTTGTAAAGGAAGAAAGTCTTCTACTTCTAACTTCTCTCCTTTATGAAAGAAGTTTTGAAGTTCAGGAGTATAGAACGAAAGATTTTTCTCCTCTATCATTTTTAAAATTGTTTGCAGCAATATGTCTTTTCCTATCACAAACGGGTGGCCAAATCCATTATTGTAAAGCCCTTCTTTCATTTTCATTAATTGTTCGATGAAGGGGATTCCTGATTCTTCAATAACAAGTTTATCGTCAATTAAACGCATGTTAGCAATCAATTCTTCTATCTGTAAACCTTCTAATTCAAGCGATGAGTAATATAAATCTCTATTCCAAAAATCTAATTGATCCATTCCTAATGAATTAAATAAGAGCTCATCTATAATTGGAAAAACTCCATCTTCTGTTAAAGCTTTCGTTACATCATCTAATAATCTAGGTGTTTGATTTAAAATCGTACGTATTTCTTCGTCCTCTTGAATGATTCGTACCGTCCACTCACCATGATCTTCACCCGATATTTGCTGAAAACAATGTGAATATGGCCCATGTCCAACATCGTGTAGAAGGGCTACAGTAGATACTAGCTTTCGTTCATATTTCGATAAATGTATGTCACCAATCTCAGTAAGATGTTCTATCACTTTATTTACTAGCACATATACACCTATCGAATGTTCTTCCCTCGTATGTATTGCGTTCTCATGTAAAAAATAAGTATGTCCTTGTTGTTTAATATTCGCCAACCTTTGAAATGCTTTTGTATCTATCAATCGAAGGATATCTCTATCACGAATAGAGATTGGTCCATAAATCGGATCTGTAATATACATACGTTCTCCTCCTATTTTTGTAAATGAAAGACCTATACCATTATACTTAATTTTCAGTCTATTATCATTGATATATGAGAAATTTTTAATAATCTTTTCATTAACCCTTCATGAAAACGCGGCTTATATCTTTTACTATAATAATTATGAGAGACATAAAAGAATTGAAATAGCAATCCCCTATGTAAATAAGGTATAATCTACATATAGTGAACCTTTTACGTCATTAAATAAAAGGTTCTTATACTCAAAAATTCATAAACTAGAAGGTGCAACAATGTTAAGTAGTTTTATTCATTCAGTATTAACGTTTTTTGAAGGATTAGGTTATTGGGGCATTATGCTTGGACTTATGATTGAAATTATCCCAAGTGAAATTGTCCTTGCTTATGCAGGATACTTAGTATTCAATGGAAGTATCTCATTTATAGGCGCTGTTGTATTCGGTACAATTGGCGGTGTTATTGCTCAAATCTTTATTTATTGGCTTGGACGATACGGCGGACGCCCTATATTAGAACGTTACGGAAAATATATTTTCATACATAAAAAACAAATAGATGCTGCAGAAGATTGGTTTAATCGTTACGGAACTGGCGTCATTTTTACAGCACGCTTCATTCCAGTAGTGCGTCATGCGATTTCAATTCCTGCTGGTATTACAAAAATGCCATTACTACGTTTCACTACATTAACAGCACTTGCGATTATCCCTTGGTCTATTATTTTCATTTATTTAGGTGAAAAACTAGGTGAAAATTGGGAGAATATAAATGATATTGCTGGTCCGTATGTGAAATCATTCGCAATTGGTGGCGTCGTACTTATACTTTTATACTTCGTTATAAAAAAATGGACAAAAAAGCGTAAAAATCTCGCTTAAGAATATAATAAAAACCGCTATAAATTCATTCGGAATTATAGCGGTTTTTTATTTATATATGAATTAATCTTCAGGAATTATATAACACCTTTCCATCTACATTTACATGGATAAGCAACCATTTAATCATTTCTTTCGTATATTATCTCAAAAAGGAGTGGTTCCCCTATGCATTGGCAGCAAAAAATACCGTACTTAATCGGACGCCCTATCGGCATTTCCTTCATAAATGGACAAGGAACTTCTGGTGTATTATGTTCAGCGCATGATGGTCAATTATATGTGTATGAATACCTTTATCAAGCTCAGTTTGCAATGAAACATTATGATTATAGACAGATTCAAGATATACATGCATTCCCAAATTGTCCTCACCAAAATCCTCTATACTAAAAAAATCGGAACGGCTCATAGCCATTCCGATTTCTATACTTTATTTCTCAGAATAAAATTTCTGCACTGCTTCATCAAAATAAATCCAACCTTTCCAGCCCAAATGAATCGTATCTTTTAAGAAATACTTATCATATTCATGACCAGAGAAATCAATTACTGGATATCCTGCTTTCTCAACCTGTTCTCGAACTTTTTTATAATACACTTCACGGCGTTCTTTCGGGAAGCCAGTATAATCATACCAAGGCCCATTTACAGGTACAGAAATAAAGAGTGGTTTGACATTTTTCTCTTTAAATAACTCTAAAATAATTTGTAAATCACCGTATTCTGGTGATTCATCATATGTTTCATTTGCTCTAAAGTTTTTTAAACCTTTTAGTTTTTTCTTCAGATTATTCTTATGATAATACGGATTTTCAATTCCGAATGTATTTGTAGTAGATTCAGCTTTCCCTTCTTGTTCTGCGTGTTTACGTGCGTCTTCCCAAGAAATTGAACGAAGTCCGATATTTGTTTTCTCTTTCATCGGTTCGATTTTAAATAAAGAGTTAAATAAATCTCTATGATCTAAAATATTTCGATGCATATAAGCAAGTGGTTTAACTAACCCTGCTTTTATGTTATGTTTCGAATCATTATATACAATACCTTCTAATGAATTTTTTAATATATCATCTTCTTGAACAACTTTATAATCTAATAGCCGTTTCGCGATTTGCTTCTTCATTTCTGGATTTATCTCATCATTAAAAATAAAATGATATGCTTGTTGTTTGGAGAAATTATTAGTGAAATCCCCTTGTGATACACCAGTCTTTGTAAACCATTGTGGTGAAAGAACAAAGACTACTTTTTTACCTTCTAATTCATCCATAGTAGATGTCATATTTAAAATATGAGCTAAACTTTGTGTACCACCAGTTCCAATTAAAAACGGTGTAAAACCAGTTGGGTTTACTTTGAAATAATTAGACGGATGATATGCATCCATTCGTAAAAATTCTGATGAACCGTACATCGGTAAATACTGTGAATTCTCTAACATTTTTTGCTGTAAGAAAACACTTTGTAATTTCTCTTTTTGTAAAGAAGTTGCCGCATCTTCTACCTTCTTATCACTAATAAGCGATACTAAACTTTTCGATGGGATTAGAATGATAATGAAAAAAAGCACACACGCTAAAATTATAGGACCAAAAGCATGCTTCATTTTCATCTTCTGTCCCTCTTTCTATCGTTATTAAATTGTAACCCTTGTTTTTGACACGTCATCTTTTCTCTCCTTTTTCTCTATACATGTTCCATTCTATTTATCTATTATATACATGTATGTATTTCCTTACTTGGTCTATTAAGTCCTATATAAATAGCACAAGAAAATGTTTCCATAGAAACACGTTAATTATACAAGATTCTACATAAATTTCACACTGGAATTTCATTAATAATTTTATTTTTTAACAATAAAAAAACATATGAAATGTCTAGAATTCTTCGGATGATGTATGAAGTTCAAAATATGATAATAAACGCCCGCTATGATTAACTTCATGAGTATATATAAACCCGAGCTTTCGTAAAAGTTTTTTCGAGCTCTCATTTGCTACTTTAACTCTAGCAATTATTCTTGTTACATTCAAAGTCTCTATTGCATATTTAATGGAAGCCTCTGCTGCTTCTAATGCATACCCATTCCTCCAATGTTCTGGGTCAAGGAGATACATAATTTCTATTTCACCTGTTTCCTCTACCGTTCTTAAACCACAATGTCCTAAAAGCTTTCCTGTTTTACTATTAAATAACAACCATACCCCGAAGTCATACTGTTCCCAATGTAAGATAAGTTGCCCAATATAATCATTTGTTTCTTCCTTCGACATTCCTCTTGATTTAGCCAACCATTTGCCAACAGTATCTTTTTTTAATATGTTATAAAACTGATTAATATCTTCTACAATTGGTTTCCTCATAAATAATCTTTTTGTATAAATTACTTTCTCTTCTTCAAACATAGACATCATTTCCCCTCCAAATACTGTTTACAGACTAATAAATTATACCATGAACTATTTTTCTAACTTTAAATGAGAAAAACAGACTATCACATACATGAAGTCTGTTTCTCCATCACTTTATTTTTGTACATCTGCCCATTTTAAACTTGTAGCTGGACCAAATTGATGTACATATAAATCTTTCACATAGGGTTTTTGTAAGTAAGATAATCCGCGCTGGAATACTGGAGCAATTACCGCATCATCCAGTAGCATTTTTTCAGCATCTTGCATTGCTTTCCAGCGAGCCTTTTCATCATTACCTAATTCTGTTTTAATCTTCTTAATTAACGCATCATATTCTGGGTTTGCATATTCTGTATTATTGACGCTACTTCCAGAAAGGAATACTTCTAAGTAAGTCATTGGATCTGGATAATCTGGTAACCAGCGTGATAACGACATTTCATATTCTTTCTTCTTCTCAAGTGCTAATTTTTGCGTATGCGGTTGTAATTTCACATTCACTTTTAATCCTGGTAAGTTTTTCTCAAGCTGCTCTTTAATGTACTCTCCAACTTTTTTAAAGTTTTCCAAGTCATAATTTAATAGTTCTAACGTCACTTCATTTGTACCTGTCTCTTGTTTTGCTTTCTCCCAATATTCCTTCGCCTGTTTTACATTTGTCTTATTAAACTCACCAGCCGTACTTCTAAAATCTTTCTTATCTGGGCCCTTTAAAAATCCTTTTGGTACGTAATAGTTTGCTGCAACCGATCCATCATTTAAAAATGAATCTGCGAGTCCCTTCTTATCAAAAACTGTACTTAGCGCAAGACGTGCATTTTTATTTTTAAGAATCGGTACATTTTCATTAAATCGGAAGAAGTACATAACTGGATCTGTATATTGTTTTAACTCTTTATTATTTTTATATTTATCTACGAATTCTGTAGAAATAACAGCTCTATCACCTTTATCTGTTTCATATAAATTTACCGCAGTTGAAATTTCTTTTACAATTTGATAGTTTACTTCATCTAACTTCACTTCTTTTTTATCCCAATACTTATCGTTTTTCTTCATTGTAAAGCTAGCTTCATGCTTCCACTCTGATAATGTAAACGGTCCATTATATACCGCTTTATTTGCTTCTAATCCATATTTATCACCTTGCTCTTTCGCATATTTTTCGTTAATTGGATAGAAGGATGGTAAAATTAATAATTTCGTAAAATACGGTACAGGATGTTCTAGCTCTACGACGAATGTTTTATCATCCTTCGCTTTTACTCCTAATTCATCTAGACCTAGTTGTTTTTTATTTATTTTCTCAGCATTTTTTACATCGTACGCAATGTATGCATATTGAGAAGCAGTATCTGGATTTACCAATTGCTTCCAAGCGTATACGTAATCATGAGCGGTTACTGGCTCTCCGTTAGACCATTTCGCATCACGTAATTGGAATGTATATGTTTTTCCATCTTTACTCACTTCATATTTTTGTGCGCCGGCTTCAATTACTTCATCATTTTTCGATAGACGAAATAGTCCTTCCATTACGTTATTCAAAACGTTAAACGAGACTGCATCTGTTACTTTCCCTGAATTTAACGACGGAATTTCACCTGTTTCTAGTAACTGTAATACTTTCTTCTCATCTTTCGGCTTTGTTGCAGTTTTTTCTTTTGCGCAACCAACTAAAAATGAAGAAACTAATAGAGTACTAACTAATGAGTAACGAACAACTTTTTTCATTTAAAAACCCCCTTCTATTTTTAAGGTAAGTAACGACGAGCACCAGCGTATTCTTCTATATATCCTGGTGTATTTAGCGGTATAATCTCTACCGACCTTTCAGCTCTTGGTGAGTGAATCATATTGCCATCACCAATATACATTGCAACGTGATGGACACTACCTTTCCCTTGATCATGTGCAAAGAAAATTAAATCTCCTTTTTGTAGATTTTCTTTATCAACTGCAACCCCTGCTCTTGATTGCGGTCCAGAATCTCGCGGAATTGTAATGCCGTGCGATTTATAGATCGTATGTGTGAAGCCAGAGCAATCAAATCCAAAACCACTTGTACCAGCCCATATATACGGTAAGCCTAAAAACATTTTCCCTGTGTTAATTAAATCATCGGCCGCCGGAGTTGGAATATCAGTTTGAGATCGGTAAACTGTTCCATCATTTTTTCGTAGCCATGCTTTCTGACCATTTGGCAACAATACACGGTATGAAATTGTGTCTTCACTTAATAGCGGCAGTCTTGTATTATAACTGACTTCAAGTGATTTATGTTTTTCAGAAGGATTTATATATAAAATCGCTGTTGGTTTGGTTATTAAGACAAAAGGTTCATTTGTTTTATCTGCAAATTCTTGATTATATGTTAATTGTTTTTCAGGCATCCAGCCCGGATAACCTTCTTCATTTCGTGGTGTTGGCTGTCCATGCACTAATACCTTCACCCATTCGCCTTTCTTATCAATAACAGTTACTTCTTGACCGAGTAAAGCTTGTGTTTCTAATTTATTTGCATTTGTTAACCATAGTTTCTCGTCAAGTGTCATTGATTTCGTCCATTTCCATAGATCCACTGGATTTGTTGCACTCGGTGTATCGATTGGTCTTAATGAATCAGGTGCTGTCCATAACGTTGCAGCAGATACATCTATAAATGCTTTATTATCCTTCTTTTCTTCAGCATTTGCCGATGTAAACGATGAAAATATAAATAAAGTTGTTAAAAATGCAGTTCCTACTTTTTTCATATATATCCCCCTTAAAAGATAGTTTACTTGTCTCTTCTCCTAAGATTTACTATTCACTGTCGATTGAAGGTTTACCTTTGATCCAGAATAAGTCATTCCTTCTGGCTCTTCCATTAACCAAAGCGGTGCATCAAGATCAAAATAATGAATATTAGGATGCGCTGCCGCTAAATGCGCAACAGCACTAACGGAAAGTGAAGACTCCATCATGCTGCCCACCATACACTTCACACCAGCTGTTTCTGCGATATCAGCAATACGCCATGCTTCACGTATGCCACCACATTTCATTAATTTAATATTAATGAAGTCTGCATATCTTCCTTGAACGAGCTTTAATGCGTCACTTGCTGAAAATATACTTTCATCGGCCATAATTGGCGTTTGCACACGATCTTTGACGTACTTTAACCCATCCCAATCTTTCGCGTGTACTGGTTGTTCAATAAATTCTATATTTAAATTACGATTTTCCATCTCTTGAATGATAGAGACCGCTTCTTTTGGACTCCAACCTTGATTCGCATCTAAACGTAATGTCGTATTTCTTGGTACCACATTTCGAATTGCCTCAATACGTTCCAAATCTAAATGCGCCTCTTTACCCACTTTAATCTTTAATGTTTGAAATCCTTTTTCTATATGTTTCTTCGCTTCTTTTGCCATTAATACAGGCTCATCCACACTCACTGTAATATCGGTATGAATTTCTTTCTTCCCGCCTAACAATGCATATAACGGCACATTTTGATATTGGCAATATACATCATATAAAGCGATATCTACCGCTGCTTTTGCACTTGAATTTCCAATACAACTCATTTGAATGCGCTGTAGTAACTGCTGAAATTGAATGATATTTTGACCAATTAAACATGAACGCATCGGCCCTAAAATCGCTTCTTCCATTCCGCTGGTGAAATCCCCCGTAATAACTGGCGTTGCGGCTGCAGCCCCCTTACCAATCACTCCTTCGTCTGTATGAATATAAACATCTATACTTTCAATTTCGGTTACAGTACGAAGCGCGGTTTTAAACGGTGTATGCAGTTTTACACGTCTACGATTTACTTTTACATCTGTAATTTTCATTTTGTTCATCCTTTCGTTCTCCAATGAAGTGAAATTTTAATCCACCGGAGATTTATACCCACGGATTATTAGGTAAACCCATTGGGCATTTACTCTCCTATCTCTCTACTTTATTTTCGTTTGCTTTTGATGTAGGACGATAATGTGAAATAAAAAAATCCAGCCATAAGAATGATTCTTACGGCTGGATTTTGTCTATGATTGAGTAGACAAAGCAGCAATCTGATTATATTTTTTCTGCGCATCTTTTAGCGCTACAAGTAACGCTTTTTGAGAAGAACCGAAATATCGGTTCTTTACTTCCATTACTAACGCCGGGTCATTTATATTTTTATGTAGAAATAAATATTTAACAAATTGAGATGTTAATGCAATTGTCGCTGAGCAGTCTGCATCTACAATTTCCCCTGTATCCTTAACAAGTATAAATGCTACGAAATAGCTTTTAAACTTTTCAGTAATGGGATTATTTTGAGGTGCTTTCGCATCCCCTACGATATAAATTGTATTTGAAGCGTACACAGCTATCTTCCTTTCTTATACGAGGATAACGGGTTTCTTAATAGTCGTATGAGCGAGGAACTCAACGTGGATTAAAAAATGTATCCGCTTACCTTGTATTATAATATAATTGACAGAATTTTAACAACATTTATTTTAGTGCATATTCCATATTTATGAAAACAGCTTAAACTCTTCATTTTTACAATATGTGATTGTTCCTTGTACCATGACATTCATACATAAAAAACTGCACCTCCAATTGTTAGACGCTGCCTAACAATTGGAGGTGCAGTTCAATGGCTAACTGTTTTTTATTACTTTGGCATCACAAATATAGTTTCATTTGACTTAGAAAATTGATACTCTTTTCTCGCTAACTTCAAAATTTCTTCCTCATCGTCTGTTAAATTTTCTATGTTAGTCTTTAAAGAATCTTTATCTTTCTTTAAAGATACTAATTGCTTCTTTTGATCCGTAATCGTATCTTTCTTTTTATCAATTACTTCTTGTTGTTTCGTTAAAATATATTGAACGTACAGAGTAGTTGTCGCAATAAAAAGGACCATTAAAATAAGTCGCCTTAACTTCTTTTTATTTACCCTACGCTTGTCACTAGGTTGTGATAATTGCTCTGGTATATTAGGAACATTTACTCGTTTGAGTTTCCTCATTCAAATCCCCCTAACCCATATTTTTTCACTACCATCGGCACGTTTTCTTACTAAATTAATTCTATTCTTATAAAATAAACTCCTTCACAAAAATATCCCATAAATTAACCAATTAAAGATAGCATTCGACGACATTTCCATATTTACACCGTTTTTTTTTATACATGCTGCTATAAAATAGTAGTTTCTGTAATTCTTTTTCTACTATTGTAGAAGAGTTTTTTCACACACAAAATTCCTTCCCCACATATCCATGTTATAACATGCTTACAAGGAGGGGGAATATGCATTACCGTACATTAGGTAAAACTGGAATAACTGTTTCTGAAATAGGTTTTGGCGCATGGGCAATCGGTGGGGATGAATGGGGACCTGTTAACGATAAACAATCTATAACCGCTATAAAAAAAGCAATTGAGTGTGGTGTGAATTTTATTGATACTGCGGATGTGTATGGTTTAGGACATAGTGAAAAGTTGGTGGCTACCGCGATTAAAGGACATCGTAATGATATTATCCTATCAACGAAAGGTGGTTTAATCGGACATCACTACGACCCTAATGGAGTTCCTGTATATGATACTCCCGAAAAAATCATCGCCGTATTCGAAACAAGTTTACAACGTCTTCAAACAGATTATATTGATCTTTATTTTTGTCATATTTGGTGGCATAATCGTAGGGAAACAGAAGCATTTCTACGTGCATTTGACATATTAAAACGTGATGGCAAAGTAAGAGCAGTCGGTGTTTCGACTCATGATTTACAATACATTCATCATTTCAATAACAACAACGAAATTGATATCGTACAGCTTGATTACAATATATTAAATCGAAAACCAGAAAAAGATATATTACCATTTTTACAAGAGAAAAATTTAGGAGTTGTTATTCGTGGTCCATTAAAAATGGGCATTTTAACTGGAAAATTCTCAAATAAAACAATTTTTCCGGATGGAGATTTACGCAAAGATTGGCCAAATGAAACTTGGTTTCAAGAAGACTTACAAACTGTAGAGAAACTTCGGTTGCTCTCAAATAAAAATCAGACCTTAGGGCAACTTGCACTTCGCTATGTACTCTCTCATCCGGCAGTAAGTGTTGTAATTCCTGGTGCCAAAACAGGAATACAAGCACAAGAAAATGCAAATGCATCTGTTCGCCCTATGTTGAGTGATGAAGAGCTTAACTATATTCATTCAATATAAAAAGCCCAATCCGGGCTTTTTAATTTGGGAAACTAATATCATACTCCATTCGCTTCGCTGTGTCCTCCGCAACATGCACACCTAACAAGTTTTTCACAATATGAAATGCCATATTAATTCCAGCTGAAATTCCGGCAGATGTTATAATATGTCCTTCATCTACAAACTTTACATTTTCTATAACTTCAACATTTTGAAACTTATTTTTAAACTTTTCGATACTAGCCCAATGTGTTGTTGCTTTTAAACCTTCTAGTAAACCTGCTTTCGCCAGTAATAGCGCTCCTGTACAAACTGAAGTCATCAGCTTTACTTCTTTCATTTGTTGGCGAATCCATTTTATTACTATTTCATTTTTTATTTCATATTTTCTAGCACCTAGCCCGCCCGGAATTATTAAAATATCCACTGGTGGTAAATTTTCAATACTATAATCTGACTGTACCTTCAATCCATTCCTTGCTGTAATCATTTCCCCATTCTCGCTAACTGTATAAACAGTAAATGGTTTTTCTCCATTCACCTCAGTTACAGAAAAAACTTCAAATGGCCCTGCAAAGTCTAACACTTCTACTTCATTAAATAAAAATATACCAACACTCCATTTATTCATCATAAGTTCACTTCCTGTTTCAAATGATGTAAAAGGTGATCATATCCTTTTTCTAATGCAATATCATACGCTGTTTTCCCATCACTTTTCTTAATCATCTTATTAGCTCCATTTTTAAGGAGCAACATAATTATTTCCTCATTTCCTAATAATGCTGCTTCGTGGAGTCCTGTCCAGCCACCACTTTGCATAATATTTACATCTGATCCTTTTTCAATTAAGAAAGCGACAAGTTCACTTTGCTTGTTCGCAATTGCCGCTTGCAAAGGCGTATTTTCATTTTCGTTTTTCGCTCTACTATGTATATCTGCACCGCTTTCTAAAAGAAAACTCGCTATTTCTTTCTGTCCAAAATAAGCTGCTAAATGAAGTGGTGTCCAGCCATCTTCACTACATTCGTTAACAATACTTGGACTCGCCTTTATAAACTTTACTACTTTTTCCTTATTACCACTTATCACAGCTTGTGCTATTGATTGTAAATACTCCATAATAATCTCCCATCCTTCAAAATATTTAAGCATCTCCTTCTACATGTTCTATTCATTATTACATTTTCCTTTTAAAATCTTAAGTTTACATAATAATATTATATACCACTTTTTTGTGCTTAATGCTGAATAGCAATAATGTTAAAAATACTGCCTTTAAACAATGAAGACCATGATTTCATTAGAGTTACTGAAAAAGCAAGCAAAAAACTATACACATAGTTTTCATCATATTTGTTCAGTTGCATGAAATAAAACAGCTAATGTCTATTACTGCTATTCATGCTTTCGACGCATCAAATAATATTATTCCAATAAAAAAACAATCCCTTTTTAGAATGGATTGTTTTTTTATTTCTTTTTTATACTGTTTATTTTATTTTTGTATTTTCAATGATGAAATAATTACATTTACAAAAATGAAACACTACTATCTTAGCCCCTCTTATAGTGAGTTTTTCGTTTGAAAACAAAAATACACTTTCACCTTACGATTGAAAAAACATATGTAAAAGTCTCTAAAACAGCTGCCTTATCATACTAATCTATAGCAATTCTGTCTTCTTCCCTTACCTGTTTCCTTTAACACATACGATTTTAAAACTAGCGCCGTTAATGAATCTGTTAATGTTTTATATGATAAATTTGATAATGCCAATAGATCGTTCGTATATAACATTCTATGCTTCTCTAATAATAATAGTACTAATCGTTCAGACGGTTTTAATGCCTCGTCACTTTCTAGTATAAAGTCTATATTTTTCATTTCTCTAATTATTACTCCTTATATAAAAAAATACTTTAGACACTTATTTAATATGAAAATAATACATAACAAAATTATAGATATATTAAAATAGCGCCCTCTAAAAACACTATTATACTATAACATAGAAGTAGTGTTTCCCCAAATAGGAAATACTTTTTATATCGCTTATAAGATTCTTGCAAACCTACATAATATTTTGTACCATTAGCCGCCAAGTTTTCTTCTAATTTCGCTGGTCATCCCGATGTATTTGTAATCAATGAAGTTCTTCTAAATTTATAAACAAATAAAAAAACGGTTCGTCTATCATGCCCTAAACATGAATGACAACCGTTTTCCAGCTTCTTCTTAATTAACAACATGTTCTATCTTAAATATTTCTTGCAATATGCGGCTTACTGTAATGACTTGTTCCACCGCCACCTACTACTACTTTACCGCCTTTTTCGAAAATTAATAATTTACTTGAACCATCTGCAAGAAGCACTATTACTTCAGCATTATTACTTGTTGCTACATAAATTACATAACCACTCTTTGATATACAAGTTTCCCAATTCGAATCAAATTCTGATCTTACTACACGATTTGAATACACTTGATTTTCAATTCTATCTTGTTCTACGTTTTCCAAATTGATTCCTCCCACTTCACTAAAATAGCATTTATAGGAAAATAACAGCCCTATATAAAATAGTAGCCGACTTTAACATAAATAGTATATGTAATTAATAGGAAAATGCTTGGACAACGAAAACGAAATAAACTTACTAGCCTTTTTGCTTCTTTCGTACTGTAATCAAAAATTGGACTTACTAAATCAATTGTCATGTGGTTATGAAAAAGTTTTAAACCGGTTAATGTTGCTAATTCTTGCCCCACTGTCATTTTTCCAACTGCTTGTGGGCCAAATATTAATATAAGTTTCATTTATTTCCCTCCAATCTTTCTCTATAAACCATTACATAAAATAAAAAATAAGGCAGCCGATTTTAAATCGATTGCCTTATTTTTTATTCATAGTTTTAGTTCTATTCTTTTCGCACAGCTTCAAAAGTAATCATTTGATTTGCATTTGACGGTTCTTTTTCATAATCATATTCAGCAGAGCAAGTAATATTAGAGAAACCTATACTTTCTAAAAGAAGTTTAAACTCTTCTATTCCATACCAGCGCAGCGCAAAGCGTTGCAATTCTGTTTGTACTAACTGTCCTTTACTCCACTTTTCATATTTCAAATATGACACAGTAACTTGGTTCAGCCAATCTATTTCAATTGATTTATTTTCTAATGTGATTCCGTCTCCACTCGGCAAAGAGAAAGTCGATGTATGAATTTCCCCAGTCTTCCAGTCATGCGGAAGCATAATATCTACGATTAATCGTCCATCTGGATTAAGATGTTCATAAAAACATTTCAATGCATTTATAGAATCCACACGATTTTCAATTAAACAAAAAGATCCAGTAGGAATGATAATTGCGTCATATTTATGCGGAAGTGAAAATTGTTGCAAGCTTCCTTCATATAAATTAGGATGTAAGCCTCTCTCTTTACAGCGCTTACGGCAAGAATCTAGCATTTCAGGTGAATAATCTATCCCATCCACTTTAAAACCAGCCTCTAGAAGCGGAATGATGACACGTCCTGAACCTACTGCGGCTTCGAGGATTCTTCCTCTACAATCTTTTAAACGTTTTTTGTAATACTCAATATCACCATTTAAAGAATAACCGACTGGTTTTGTGTAATCATACAGTTCTGTACAAAGTGTACTATAAAAGCTAAACATTTATTTTCTCCTCCGTTTTTACGTACGGAAGATTTCAATTCAACTAATCTTCCTGCACCTCTGATTTTAATGATATTTCGAAAGAGCTGACTGTCATAATATATCACTCACTTTCCATAGAATATAATGATATTGTATTACATAACCTTCCAATTTGAAATATAAAAATTAAAAATTCAGACTACAAATTAAAGAGCTTACTTTAGTAAGCTCTTTAGCAAAAATATTTATTTCACAATCGGCAATGTCACTTCACTTAATTTCACTGTAAGTTTCGTGCCAGCTTTCGGTCTAATTGTATAATCATAATCACTTGCAATTAAAACAACTCCGATTTGATGCCCCGCTTTAAATACATAATCATCTGGCTGCATGTCCCATGTAAATGTATAATCTTTGCCCGGTTGAATCGCTGTTGAATTTTCTATACTCTTTAAGTTTTGTGGATCCATCCAGCCTCTCGTTACGATTTCCGGCTTCGCTCCTCCATAGTCAACAAGTAATGCTGTTAAATTTGATACAGATCGATCAATATTTCCTGTAATTGAAATCTTTGGTGTACCACTTATACGCGTATCTTTTTGCAGTACAGGCATTGTATATACTAATCGATTTGCTACTTCTAATTCTGGGTTTGCTACTAATTGGTTTGATTTCATTTGTGCATCATCTAAGAATGAGAAAACTTTATTAGCCGATCCCATACTTAATGGCAAATTGACTAATTTATTACTTAAATACATACGGATTTTTGAAGGTACAGCTGATGGATCTGGCCAATTTTTTATCTTTTGCCACGTTTTATTTTCTCTTTGCACATCAACCATTGGTTCATCCATAATTCCATTTTCAATTCCGTATAACCAATAATCTAACCATTTATTTTGTGTTTGCTGCCAGTTATTACTTGATGTCCCACCATGACCACCTTGATGTAGCCACATTTTACGAGGAACATTATTTTCTCCAAGTGCTTCCCACCATTGCGCGAACTGTTTTGTTTTAACATTCCAATCGTTTAAACCATGAACAACAAATACACTCGCTTTTACATTTTTAGCATCTTTTACATAGTTACGTTTATCCCAAAAATCATTATAATTACCTGTTTTTCTGTCTTGTCCAGCCGTTAACTCTTTTATAACTTGTCCGCAAACTTCAGGGTTTTCCCTTGTCAGTACTGCTTCTGCCATATTATCTGTATCTTCCCCTTGATATCCGCCTGGAGCAATGACTGCACCATTTGCACGATAATAATCATACCAACTACTAATTGCTGCGATTGGAATAATTGTTTTTAAACCTTCAACTCCAGTAGTCGCAACAGCATTTGGTAATGTACCATTATAAGAAACTCCAGTCATACCTACATTGCCTGTAGACCAATTTGCCTGAACTTCCTCACCCTGTTCTGTAAATGCTTTCGCGCGACCGTTTACCCAATCAATAACAGATTTTGTCCCAATTATCTCTTGTTCATCTCCAGTTGTAGGGCATCCATCTGATTTTCCAGTACCGATACTTTCGCCTAGAATAACTGCATAACCTCTTGGCACGTAATAGTTCCCATACGAACCAAGATTAATCGCTCCATACGGTTTTCCTTCATACGCATACAATTCTTCATCTACATTATATACAGGAACATCTTTTAATCCAGATCGATATGGACTCATTTCATAAATAACAGGAACTTTCACATTCGGATCTGTCTTTGGACGCATAACTTTTATCGATACTCGGTCTTTCTTACCGTCTCGATCACTATCAACTTCTGTCTCTACATATAAATTTTCGATAATAGCTTCATCGAGAGAATAAATCGGTTTTGTCATCCCATTTTCTAATTCAATTTTCGTATTTTTAGTCTCTTCCTTCTTCTCTGCATGCACATCCATAGTAAAGCTAGGTATAATTGTTGCAGATAGCATTGCTGACAGTGTAATTACCATTTTCTTTTTACTCAAAATATTCCCTCCCCTTATTCGTTCTCTTTTACTATATAACAAAATAACTGAAAATTCAGTTTTATTTTTATATAAAAGTTGAGAAACTCAAAGATTTCTTATTAAGTAAAATTTAATGGAGGTGTGAAATTATTTTCCCACTTCCTCCTTCTTTATAACGTGAAACTTTAATCAGCCCTCACCAATTGGGCGTTTACGATCAGCAGGGCCACTTCTTTGCTTTCGCTGAATTTTGAGGTGGGGTCTTACTGCCCGGCAAATAGCGGGATAAATAGAGAAAAAGACAACCGATATTTCTATCGCTTGCCTTACATTCCATTTATTATTTTTCTAACTCTTTAAAGGTATCTTTCAAGTCTTTATCAGATACCTTTATATCTGCATTTTTAAGCAGTTCTCTAGTAACTTGTTGATGGAATTGAGGATCTTGTATACGTTGCTGTTCTAATTCTTTACGAATATTCTCTTTCTCTTCCTCATACGGTTTAAGCTCTTTTTTATCCGTTAGCTTAATAATATGATATCCGAAAGAAGATTTAACAGGTTCACTCAATTGACCAACTTCTAACTTATACGCAGCATCCTCAAATTCTTTCACCATCATACCAGGTCCAAATTCAGATAGTTCCCCACCTTTTTCTTTAGAACCTGGATCCTCTGAATATTGTTTAGCCAATGCCGCGAAATCTTCGCCACTATTTAATTTTTCTTTAATTTCTTTTGCTGTCTTTTCATCTTTTACTAAAATATGGCTAACTTGAAGCTTTGGCTTATAATGATCTTTAATATCTTTTTCCGTTACGGTTGCTTTAATAGCTTTTTCAAAAGCAAAAGTAAGCTTTAATTTCTCTTTCAACTGATCTTCATTTTTCACACCATTAGATTCCATATATGTATTAAAATTATCGCCCATCTTGTCTTTTAATTCTTTTAGTTGTTTCGTTACCTCTTCATCCGTAACTTTATATTTATCATGTAATACTTTTTCTACTACCATTTCAGATAAATTCTGTTTACCGTAGTTTTCTTTTAATTTTTTGTTAAAATCACTTTCTGAAATGCTTCCTGATTTTGTCGTTACAATATTATCTGATGAACCACATGCAGATAAAGATAACGTCATACCCATTAAAATGCTACCAATTACTAATTTCTTTCTTTTCAAATCTGAATACCTCACTTCATTAAATTCAAATATAACTATGTAAATATAACGTTTTCCTGTGAACTTCACGTGAATTTAATGAAAGTAGAACATTTGCTAATTCTCCATTTAATACATCAATTTTGAAAATTATGGTGATTCATCCTGTATCGCTAATCTCTAAAGCTGCAAAAAGGACTAATATTTTCATTAGTCCTTTTTCACATTTATATAAAATTGAATTTCTCCATCTATAGAGGAAACTCCATATTCAAAACCATGCCTTTCTAAAATACTTTTCACTATCGCTAAACCTAATCCTGTACCTGATTTTTCTTTACTACGAGAAGATTCTAGTACATAAAAAGGCTCCCAAATTTTCTCGATATTCTTAATTTTATCCGTAGGAATGCCATTTTTTATTTGGAAATATATACTTTTATTTCTATCTTCTAATGTAATTATTATGTTTTGATTTGCTGTATATTTTATCGCATTAGAAATTAAATTTTGAAACACCATTCTCATTTTATTTAAATCTGCATAAACGATTGTATTGCCCGCATTACAATTTACTTGCAAGTTAATTTCTTTCGAATCCAGTTCAATCTGATGCTTATCTAATATACTCTGGACCAGTGGTTCAATGGGGAATTCTTCTTTTTGTAAAATATCTCTTTCTAGTTTAGAAAATCGTAATAGTTCTTCAATTAAGTTTGATATTTGATCTGTTTGTTTAATAATTGTATCTACGTAAGTCCCATCATCTAATCCATCTTTAATCCCCATAGAGTATGCTTTTACTAATGCGATCGGTGTCTTTAATTCATGCGTTACATCACCCATAAATCGTTTTAAATGTTCATTACGATCAGTTAAGTCTTGATGTGCTTCATGTAGTTTTTCACTCATGATATTAATACTATTGGCCAACTCTCCTATTTCATCATTCGTTTTCACTTTCGTTCTTTTAAACTGCAAATGTGAAATATCCTGAGCCACATCACTTAACTCTTTCAGTGGTGTCGTTATTATTTTTGAAAGTATCCACACAAGTAAAATAATAAGAAGGAGTGAGAAACATAGGATATATAAGTAAAATGTATTTAACGTATTTATAATTTCATTTGAATTCGCAATGGAAGTCCCAATTAAAATTATCGTATCATCTTTCGCAATATATTTAGCAAAAAAACTCGCTTTTACCTTTCCTTGATCGTACAGTTTATTCGATTGCCCTTCCGTCTTCACTTTCATAACTTCGTCTTTCGTAATCCAAAGCTTATTTAACGTTACTTTCTTTTTCGTAAGTTGCATGCGTAACGCGTCGTTCATAGCATCTTCCGACTGATTAATTGGCGTATACGCAATTGTAACGTTATTTTCACTTTCAATTGTATGAATAACATCCTCTATATTTTCCACTGTTGTATTTTGTATTTGTGTTGTAAATTTATTTAAGTTTTCACGTGTTTTATAAATATTATAGTTCGGTAAGAGATTGTTAATGAATAATAATGAAATCATAAAGATGAGAATAACAGTTGCAGAAATACTTAAAAATAACTTTTTCCCAAGTTTATTCACTTTGTTCCTCCAAACTATAACCCAGCCCACGATGCGTCTTAATAATATTTTCTCCAATTTTTTTACGTAGCCTTCTTACATGTGTATCAACCGTTCTCTCTTCTCCAAAATAGTCAAATCCCCAGACAATATCTAGCAATTTTTTACGAGTTAAAATTGTTCCTTTATGATTTAAAAAGCATTTTATTAATTCGAGCTCTGTTTTTGTAATTTCTAACTCTATATCATTTTTATATACTTTATTTTTGGCGAAATTTATCTTTACATCTTGTACTTGAATAATATCATCATGCTGAATAAGTTTTTTCGCTCGCGTAATTAGTACTCCTGGATGAAATGGTTTTTTCACGTACTCATCTGCCCCACTTTGAAGCGCTGCTAATTCATCTTCACTTTCACTTTTCGCCGTAAGCATTAATACTTTTACGCTTGAATTCTTTTTTATTTCCTGACAGACAGTAATACCACTATGTTTTGGCATCATCCAATCCAAAATAGCTAAATCAATTTTTTCATCATAAAATATTTGAAGTGCTTCCTCCCCGTCTTTTGCTAAAAAAACTTCAAATCCTTCTTTTTCAAAATAAGCTTTTAAAATCCTTAACATATCTTGTTCGTCATCTGCAATTAAAACCTTCATATTTTTTCCTCCATTGCTTTTAAACAAAAACCAATTGTATCATACAACATCTTTGTTACATGAATGTGACAGAAAAATATTTAAAGCTTTTGAGGGGATAGTAATGGTGAGGTGTTGTACTATGATAAAAAAAATCGGGGTCATTTCTCTTCTTCTATTTCTATTATCAACAAATGCGTTCGCAAATACAAATCAACAAATTGAAGTATTTGATTGTCAAAAAGAAATGGTCATTCAAAAACAATCTTTAGATCCAGTAATCCAAAAAGAAGCAGTTCAATACGCTAAATCAATTACTGGTCCATTTAAAAACTTAAATGTCGTTCCAAAAGATGGCTATATGATAAAAATCCCTTTATCTAAGCCGGTTTCTATTACTAATCAATGGTTACACACTACAATAGACGAAATACTTATACTACTCCCACTAAAAGAAAAGCCTTATATTATGCTTTATGATGATGAAAATAATCCGCATTTTTATTATGTAAAAGGTAAACCAGGATTATTATTGAAACAAATGAAGGTTAAAATGTAATTGAATGAAAAGGAGTCACCTTATAAGCTAAATTTTAAAAGCTAAGGTGCTCTTTTTTATAATAACAATTTGGTAAATGAAATTATAAAAGTTGTTTTTAATATAAGGGTCGCACCTTCATATATATCAGGGATTTTTAAAATATATCGATTTATCAACGAAAATATCTTTCCGTAGCTATTCTTTGGATAGCAATCTCTATAATAGTTTGTAGTGACTCGATCCCTTATATAATCCCCCTTTTACAAATCCATTTGAAGTATAAAACACATCCCCTTGCTTCGTGTCAGCATGTAAAACAATCACTTCAAAATACTTTTCCGCATGACATAATAGTTGATTTAATAATAAATTCCCTAACCCTATACGCCGATAATCCTTGGAAATATAAAATCTCCTCAACCGCCCAATCTTATTGTCTTTTGTGTACGGATCTTTATTTAAACCTCCAACTCCGATTAACATATCCCCTTGGAAAATACCATATAAACATTCTCCAGTTTTATTGAATACATTTACTTTGTGTTTATATTCATTTATTAGTCTTATAAGGAAATTAAACCCTTCTTCTTCACTGTCTTGAACGAGATGACTGAATTCATATTCCATTAAATTTTCTATTTGTTGAATATGTATATCTTTCAAGTCCATTCCCCCTAAGTACGAAAATACATAAAAATGCTCGAGAATCATTTATTCTGAGCATTTTTATGGTTGTTACTTTATTTAATTCATAGTATGCATATACTTCACTTCATATGTAAATCGATAATACAGTTAATTAATTTTATTATGAAAATATAAGAGCCTTGCTACAATCTAGTGTGTGGTAAGGCTCTTTAAAGTTGTGTAATTCTTATTGAACTAAAGCACCTGTTTACTTAAATGAATACATATACATTTATAATGTCTCTCAAATATAATATCAGTTTATAAATTCACCATTCTTCTCTAGCAGGTATAAGTTAAATTATAATTTGTTAATTGATATGCTTGTGTAACCACTGTTCAAATATTTTCAACTGTTCTTCAGTATGAAAGTAATGTTCACCCGTCTCCATAACTTCTAATTCACAACGATGTTTTTTTGTAAAATAGTTAATAGTTTCAAATTCGCACAGCTCATCCTTAGCTCCGTACATAATATATGTATCTGTATTCCATGTACTAATAGGATGCTCTTTTACATAGCATAAATAATCCCAATATAACTTTTGACCAATAGGTGTCTCTATAGTCATTTCTTTTTGTAAAAGCTCCGGTGTTACATTAAACCATTTCATCATATTTTCGATAATTCGTTCCATATTAACTACTGGTGATAAAAATAATGCCTTTTCTAGCACATCATTTTGATAAGCTAAAAGACTAAAATACGCTCCCATACTACATGCAAACACATTTATTTCTTTCCAATGTACTTTTGCGTAGTTCATAATTATAGATAATTCACTAACACAAAACTGTACTTTGCAAGGAGTGTTATCATTTTTTCTTTCTCCATGCTCAGGTAAATCAAAGCTTAATACTTGATAGCCTTTTTGATTGGCTTCTTCAGCTAATATTTGAATAACTATATCTTCCTTATTTGACATATTTCCATGTACTGCAATAAAAACTTTTTCACTCTTCTCTCCCCATAAAACCGCAGGAATATTACTAATTTTAAAATTATTTTTAAGCATACTCCCTCCATAAAATAAGACATATAGGACTTGGAAAAAATGCACACACTTTATTTATCTCTGTACAGCAGGCAGTATCCGCTTTAACTCTATTAAATCATCTATTACTATATCAGCCTGAGCAAGTTCCTCTTCTTGCGCAAAATCAAAATTGCACCCAACTGCAAGTAAACCGTTGTCTTTCGCTGCATTTATATCAGATAGCCGGTCACCAACTACCGCTGCCTCTTTTATATCATATTTGTTCATAATACTTTTAACTAAGTCACCTTTATTTAGCGATTGTATTTGTTCAATACTAAACGTTTCAGTCACCCACTTGTCTAAAGCATAATACGTTACGATTGCTCGTAAATATTCTTTCAAACCATTACTAGCAATGTAAATTGAACAATTATTTTCTTTTATATATGTAAATATTTCTTTTACATTTGGATATAAAGCGCCTTTTCCGCTTTTTATGTTTTCAATTAGTCTATCTAAAAAATATGCATCTGTTTGTTCTCTTATTTCAATAGAATGGTCCGGTAATAAAGCTTCCCAAACTTTCGGTAGCGGCACACCCATAATTTCACGGTATTTTTCAATCGGTGTTACCGTATCCCATAATTGAAGTGATCTTAAGTGATCAAAAGTATCATCTAACGATAATTCTAAAATTTTATCTGTTTGAAATAATGTTCCATCCATATCAAAAATTAATGCTTGTAACATTCCTATCTCTCCTTTTGGACTATAGTTTTACCAGATATATTTTTAAGCATCTCAATAATAATTTCTGAGCAATAATTCGCAGCAGTTTTCGCGAAATCATCATAAGAAACTTGAGCTTCATCATCTGCACTGTCAGAAATACATCGTATAACAAGAAACGGTATATCATTTATGTAGGCAACATGTCCAATTGCTGCACCTTCCATTTCTGTACAATGAGGTGCGTATTCATCTATTAATTTTGCCTTTAACTTTGAATCTTCAACAAAACATTCACCACTTACAATTCTTCCTTCGTGAGCTTGAATATTTGAACTATTACTGTTACATGCTTTACGTGCTAACTCTATCAATTCCTTACTTGCAATAAATTCCTCTTGGAACGGAAATAAGTTTTTCATTTGAGTTTTACTTACATCATGATGAGTAACATTCGTTGAAATAACTATATCGCCGACTTTTACATCTGAATGTAATCCGCCAGCAACGCCCGTATTAATGATAGAGTCTACATCAAATTTATGAATTAATGTTTGCGCGCATGCAGCTGCATTTACTTTCCCTACACCAGAACGTGTAATAATTACTTCTATTCCCATGAATTCTCCAATATAAAAAGGCATTCCCGCTATTGTCTGTTCCTCTTGTATAACTAGTTTTTCTAAAAGTAAATCTATTTCAATTTGCATTGCTCCAATAATGCCGATTCTGTTCATGTATGTAGTCCCCTTTATTAATTAATCCCTTTAATCCTCTCTGACATAACCGACAATAAAAATTTCGGAAGTACAAGTTGTCTCTTTAATCTTTTCGGCTGTGAGAGTAACCTATACAGCCATTCAGTTCCAGTATCCCTCATTATTTTCGGTGCTCTTTTTACAGTACCAGATATTATATCAATCATTCCTCCGATACCAATAGATAGCGGAACGTTTAATGTTTGTATGTTTTCATAAATGAACTCTTCTTGTTTTGGTGAACCTAGTCCTACAAGTAATAAATGCGGCTTGAATTGCTTAATTTTCATTTTTATTTCTTCTATTTCTTCACCATTTACAAATCCATGCTGTCCTTTAAATTGTGCTCCTGGGAACTGCTCATTTAATTTTTCTAATGCCTTTTTATTACTTTCTGGCGCAGCTCCAAAAAGAAAGACACGATATTCATTGTCGTTACAATATTTTATTAAATCGTGAGTTAAATCCGCCCCAGTAACACGTTCTTTCAAAGTTCCTTTTAATATTTTCGAGCCAATTATGACACCAATCCCATCCGCTGTTATTAAATCCGCAGATAGTAACATCTTTTTAAACTCCTTTGATTTTTCCGTATTTTCCTTTGCAGACATAACAATTTCAGGATTTGCAGTTACTACAAACCTTGGTTTCTCTTGTTGTTCATGTACCCAACCTTTTAATAAACTTATAGCTTTTGCATATTCTAAAGTTGAAAAAGGTATACCTTTTATAAACTGTTGATCCACTATACTCTCCCCTTATATAAGCTGCAAATATTCATCAATGTCTTTAGAAATTTGAATAAAAGCTTTATTCCAAAATTCATAATTTTTTATATCTATTTCAAAATGTTTTTTCATAAGCTCCTCTACTGGAGCCTTTCCTGTTTCTCGTAAGAACTCTTTATATTTCGAATGAAAAGTACTTTTACCTTCTTGAGCTATTTCTAATAAACTAAAACTTACTAAATATCCAAACGTGTATGGATAATTGTAAAAAGGAACATCTGCTATATAAAATTGAATATATTTCATCCATACAAACGGCTGGTATTCACTTAAAGCTTTTCCATAAGCTTCTTTTTGTGCCATTATAGATAATTTCTCAATTTCATCAGCACTTAATGGACCCTCTTTACATTTTTCATAAAATGTTTTTTCAAACTGATACGATGCTCGTATTGCCATTACATAATTAAAACTATTTCTTATTTTCCAGCTAAGTAATGACTTTTTCATATCTTTACTATCCGTTGTTTCAATTAGATAATTTAAGAGTACCGTTTCAAAGAAAATAGATGCTGATTCAGCCGTACTCATCGGCAAATAATCATCTAAAAAAGATGTAGATTGTTCAAAACTCATATTATAAAAATGCCAAGCATGTCCTAATTCATGAGCGAGCACTCTTACACTATCTATACTCCCATCATAACGCATGGAGATTCTCGATTCTTTCTCACTGAAAAATGGAGCACAAAACCCACCTGGTGGTTTATTCTCTCTCGGTTCAGCATCTATCCATCCACTTTCTATCGCATTACGTGCAAATTCTGCTAATTCTTGATCAATATTCTTACATGCATCATAAACGTTTTGTAATGCCACTGAAAAAGGAATCATGACCTCATTACTTTCCTTTACTGTCATAAGTTCATGCCATGTAATCGAAGCTTTCCCTTTCTTATACACGTTTAAAGCACTTACTAATTTATCAAGGTTTTCTTCTGTCACATTCCACATTTGGAATAATACAGTTTCTGAAATGCCATTCGCATGAAAAGATTGTGTTAAAATCTCTCTATCTTCTATTTCATTACTCTTTGCATTACGCAATCTCCCTACTTGATTTAATACAATAGCAAAGATTTCTTTTTCCTTATGTAAAGCACATGTTAATGAATCGAATACTTCTAATCTTTCCTTTTCATTATCACTATTCATTGCAATAGTATTTGCTTGTCCAAAGGATAATAGTTTATTATTGTGCTCTATTTCTATCCTATCCCGTAATTGTATGTACATATTTTCCCACGCATTAAGTTCATCTTTTATTAACTTAGTATTATCTGAAGTTTCCACTTCATTATGTTTTATTACTTGCTGTAATTCACTTTTTAGTTCCTTCACTTTCACGGTCAATTTAGTAAGGTCAGATGAAACACTTTCTTCAACCGATCGACAGTACAAATAGTATTCTGCTTTTTCAATAGCTTGTATAAGCTTTGAAAGAATCTCTACATCTTTTGTTACAAAATATTTCTCTTTCAACTCCAAAATTGGAAATAGAATGTCCTCATTCGAATACAAGCGATTTAAATCCCATCTAGCAATTTCTTGCATTTTTATAGCCGCCTCCTATTTTTACAAATAGTTACAGATATTTCTTCCTACACAATTATATATGAAATGGCAAAATTTTGATATCTTCAAATATTTAAATTCCTATAAATACATTCTTATTTATACTCTTTTCTTCTACCATTAAGTATCATTACACATATAAAAAATACTCCCTCTACAAGATTGCATTTGATATAGGAAAACTTCAAAGATTTTATCTTCATCAATACCATATCGACCAATTATCACAGATTAAAAAATAAAAAAGGATTGATCAAAAGATCAATCCTTTACTCTACTTCATTTAAGAAAAATAACGTTATAACGCCAGGTCCTGTATGTGCACCGATTGCTGCACCAATTGTATTTACGATAAATACTTCACAGCCAAATCTTTCCGTAATTAATGATTTTAATGCTTCAGCTGTTTCTAAATCGTCACCGTGAGTCATACCGATTGTTTGACCTTTAAGGTCTTTACCACGCTCTTCCATAATATCAACAATACGGCTTAATACTTTCTTTTTCCCTCGTACCTTTTCAAGTGGTACAAGTTTTCCTTCTTCCACATTTAAGATTGGTTTAATATTTAGTAAACCACCGATAAATCCTGCGACTTTACTTAAACGTCCACCTCTCACTAAGTACTGTAAGTCAGCTACAGTGAAGATATGTTCCATATGGCTCATTAGAAAATCAACACGCTTTAAAATATCTTCTTTTGATGCGCCGTCTTTTGCCATTTTAGCAGCTTCTAAAACGACAAGACCTTGACCAAGCGAAGCACATTTCGTATCAATAATTTCTAAATCTAAGTTAGCATATGTTTCTTTTACTTCCTCTTTAATGACAACTGATGATTGATATGTACCAGACAGTTCAGATGAAAAAGCTAAATATATACAAGGATTACCTTCTTTTGCATAAGAAACAAATTTTTCTTGGAACGTTTCAAGTGAAGGCAATGACGTTCTATAAACAGCGCCTTCTCTCATTTTTTGCAATAATGTAACTGACTCTAATGTTACTCCATCTAAATACTCTGTTTCTGCTTCATCATATACACGGAGTGGAATTAAATCAATATCATATGCTTGCAGCAATTCTACTGGTAAATCCGCCGCACTATCCGTAATGATTTTAACACCCATTTTTAAACCTCTATTCTGTTATAAATATAAAATAATAAAATAAAAATAGTACTTTTAAATTATATACGTAAAACTTAAATGAAGAAAGGAAAACACTTTATATTGTATGCACTATTCTTCAAAACTTGAACTGTTAATGAAAATGATTCTATTTTAAACACCTTTTTCTTATTATTTTTCTAAAACACGAATAATTTTATAAGTATTTTGTATCATTATATTTTAATTCTTTATCTTAATATAATCTTTTCAAATTCATACTGTTTAAAATTGAAAAGCCAAATCCAATAAAGGAAATGGCTTTTACATTTTCATAAAATAACCAAACTTTATTTTCCATCACATTGTTTGTTTACATTCATACTTTGGTGATGTTGAATATTAGTCCAGTTATGATAAATATTTATAGCCTGTACTATAATTAAAACAGTGAATATTCACCTGTAAGAATCACTAGATAAAAACAAGTTAAACATTTTATAAAATATTTAATTTTACTAGTAAAGCTAATAAAATTTGGAGAAGAATTTGAACATTTACTGCTATGTCTGTATCCGTAGTCGTAACTGTAACATTTCTAGAATTTCTAATAACAGTTTCTTGTTTATTAATTTGTTTAATAGATGATTTTTGAAACAATTCTTGTGCTACACGGTCAGCTTTTTCACTATCTGCTATAGAAATACTTATTATAACCACGATAGCTGCTTGTAATGCTGCTTGAATAGATAAAGCAGCTTTTGTATCTGTAGTAGTAACTTCTACATCTGCTGAATCTACAATTGTAATAGATTCTTCAGAAATTTGATACGTTTTACTTTCTTGCGCAGCTGCTTCTGAAACGCTAGCATTTTTAAAAGATGGATGAGGATTTGAGGAATCTAATGCACTCCACTTTTTATTTTCATCTGAATGACATGTTTTGTCCATGCGTTCACCCCCTTTCAATCTAAATAATTATTAACTTGTGATTGTATTTCAGAAACAATACTTTTAATTTGCTGCTTTTTTTCTGGTGATAAATTTTTTAATTTTTCTTCATTTATCCCATGCCTATTAAAAATATCTGAGAGTAAAAGGTCTATAATTATATTCTTTTGATCCTTATCAAACTTAAAGGAAGAAAATTTGTTTAAATCATCCATTTACAATATTCACTCCAATCAATTTTCTATAAAAATTTTAAATATCTACGAGCATTATATGTAATGAAATAAAAATTGCTTGGACAAGTAACTTAATCTTCTATTTTCACTTCTTTTTGCTAATAAAATCAAAAGCTGACTTCTAATAAGAAGACAGCTTTCCTTCACTTCACATAAATATAAGTTTCATTACTGTTAAATCATGTATTTTATCTTTATTTGTAGTTTTCCACACTTGCTTTACCATTAATCTTGAATATTAATTCAGTCATAATAAAAAGTCCAAGCTTGTACCACGTATTACAACAAAAAACATTTACTTAGAGTGAAAACTTATAGCTAAATATCAATAGGATAGACACTTTATAAAATGTTTAGTTTAACTAATAAAGCTAATAAAATTTGAAGGAGAATTTGAATATTCACTGCAATATCTGTATCAGTAGTTGTTACGGTTACGTTTCTAGAATTTTTAATAAATGTTTTTTGTCTATTAATTTGTTTAATAGCTGATTTTTGAAATAATTCTTGTGTTATTTTATCTGCCTTTTCACTATCTGCTATAGAAATACTTACTACAACTACGATAGCTGCTTGTAATGCCGCTTGGATAGATAGCGCAGCTTTTGTATCTGTAGTAGTAACTTGTACATCTGCTGAATCAACTATTTCAATATATTCCTCAGAAATTTGATCGATTTCATCTGTTTGTATAGCTGCCTCTAAAAAATTTGCATTTTTACTAAACGAATAATCATTTAATGATTCGCAATCTTCTTTTTTTGGCTCACAATCCTCTTTTTTTGGCTCATGAACTCGTTTTTTCGGCTCAAACTCCCGGTTTAATGGATCCCGATTTTTCTTTCGTCTACAAACTTCACATTCACACATAAAATCACCCCTTTTAGTCTTAAAAATTAGCAATATTAAAATATTGACTAACTAATAGCATTTTATGTATTTTTTTAAAATTTGTTTGGACAAGTAACTTAATCTTCTACTTCTTTTTCTAATAAAAAAAGCTGCCTTCTAATAAGAAGACAACTTTCTTTGTGACTACTCTAGAATAGATTTCATACAATATAATTGTTCCTTCCTTATAACCTGAGTTCGTCACTTTAGTTATAAAAATGTGGGTATATCCTATAACCTTTTTTAGGGACCATCCATAATTTATTTCATAAAAAGTGCTTTGTTTTACTGAAAGGTGGTTGCGGAAACAACCGCCTTTTTATTCGGAACAAAATAAAACTTTTATATAAAAGACCCATACTTAAATACACTAAACTTCATATAATATATTGCATCCTTTCTTTTTAGAATAAGTAGTCGTTTACTGAAGGGCACTTTTCGAAGTGCTCTTATCTTTAATCCCCCTCTTTTTCAGGAAGAGTTTTTTTACTAAACCATAATATGATTTGTATCACTAAGGCTAGGGATTACGACATTTCCTTAATAACTTCAATGAATACAGTAGCTACTAATTAAAATACCCCTATGATCTTCTCTACACTTAAACCATCGTGCATTACCGAACGCATGAACTAATTTTTATTTTGACTATGTAACACTAAATTCACAAGATTATTATCCTATGTTTGGTGAAGCCATCATTTCAATGCCAGCAACCCCACACTTTTAACTAATAACTTAAACAAATGGGCTACCTCAAGGTTCCTTTGATATAGTATGTTATGTTCTATATAATGAAGAAAGCGCTAGTATTTCCAAGGAGGATGTATATGAGTATTCAATTGGCCACATCTAACGATTTAGAATGGGTTAATAATCAATATGACTCAATAGGATTTGTACGAAGTGATTTAAAAAGAGATAAAGTTGCAATTATTACATATAACAACGAGTATGCAGGTGTTGGCCGATTAGTCCAAATAGATGAAGATACTTTAGAAATGGGCGGGATTTTTAT
Source organism: Bacillus sp. B1-WWTP-T-0.5-Post-4 (assembly GCF_009183795.1). NCBI lineage: Bacteria > Bacillati > Bacillota > Bacilli > Caryophanales > Bacillaceae > Bacillus > Bacillus sp. B1-WWTP-T-0.5-Post-4. The sequence continues at coordinate 178,097 of NZ_WEIJ01000005.1, read as the reverse complement.
TCTGCCTCAATTTAGAGGGCTTCAATTAGCTGGTGAGCTTGTTTCATTTTTAGTAGAAACTGCGAAAAAATCACAAATACAAAATGTATATTGTCTTCCTTTTGAGGAATTAGAAAACTTTTATAAGAAATATGGATATACTGAAGTCGATACTACGACAGAAGCAGTCCATCCAATTATTCTAAAAAAATATAATTGGTGTTTGGAGAACTACGATAAACACGTTCTACTATTTAAATTGTAAATGTAATAAAGTGAAACTTTAATCAGTGGGAGTTTTAATCAAACCCCTCACCAATCGGGCTTTGATTAAAACTCTATGTTCCGTCAATACTATAGATAATATGATTGTATTTCTCCATTCCTCCTGAGAGAGGAGCAGTTGGCTTTTGCTAGCTGCTCTTTTATTTTTTCAAAAAGTCACATAAATATCTTTAATTCCAAACATTCAAAAGATAAAATATGATATGATTGTTATGAAGATATTTACCAACTAATAAATGCGCCCTAGACTTACGTACTAGGGCGCATTTATTTTTTAGTATGTAACTCCTTCACTCATCTATTATCCACAAAATAAGTATCATATGCCTTATCAAATTCATATCCTAACTTTTCTGCTAGTTTAGCAGATGTAGTATTCGCTGCGTCCCAGTTTGGATACTTTCCATTTTCTAAGCAATCCAATATAAGAGCTGCACTTACTACAGTTGCCAAGCCCTCTCTTCTATGATTGTGATCAGTCGCAACTTCAATTTCAATCCCATCATTATAAATACTATACGAGGATGCACCGCATACAACTTCTCCGTTATATAAAATGCTATAACCTATACCACGGTTTATATAATCTTCTACCGAATGAAATTGACTTGTGAAATCTTCAGATATCTTATGTAATGTAGGGCTATTTGCGATATGCTCGTCTATTCTTCTTAACTCATATTCTTTTGGAAGTGCTGATATAAAAGATTTTAATTTTGAACGATTAAAAACTTCTGGATTTCGTTTGAATTTATAACGTAAAAACTTATCTATTTTTCTTTCATGGAATGTTTCTAAGCGTTGTTTCCACTCTTCACTATTTACGATAACTAAAATTCTTTCTGGAATATTACGTAATAACTCTTCTGTTTCTTTCGTATTTGGGTCTCCAGCGTAAAATGTAAAAATCCCTACCGTAACTTGTGCTACTTTTGGATTTTCAAGATCATTTACCCAAGCAGTACCCATATGCCCTTGTAAATAAGAAAGTAAAACAACGTTATTGAAATCCTCAAACATAGAAACTAGTTTTTTTCTTGTATGTATATTCGCTTCATATATCATTTACATTCCCGCCTTCTTTAGAATCAACTACTCTTAACATTTTCATGAGCGCTCCATAATTCGTATTCATATACATACCCACCTGTTCATCATAAAAGCAATTGACTATTAAATTAAAACTTCGAATATTTATAAAATATCAGTAAACATAAAATGATTATAACATCTACTAACTATGAAATGATCAACATATAAAATAAGTCAACAATAAATATATTTCTTACCCGTTAACAAACGGTTTGAAGGACCAACATAATTAATTATGTAACAACCCTCAACAATAGTTTGAGGGTGCATTTAAATACATGTGTTATAACTCATTTTTATAAATAAAAGATTCCGTCTCACCGTTCTTATATACTTTAGTCAATTTAACAACTGATTTGTACGTGTTAACGTCATCCTCTATCATTTTTTTCATCTCTTCTATTTCGGCATCACCAGTTCCGCCCTCTATTTTTAAACAGTTCGAAATGGAAAGGTATCCGCTTGATGCCAATATAAAAATAAAAATCGTATCAGGAAAATTAATAAATAATAATCCGTAGTTTAAAGGGTCTCCAGCTGGATGTGATAAAAGTAATCGAAAACCTACCAGTTCAGGTACTTGAACAAAATCTCTAGAAACTCTCGCCTCACCTACTATAGTAATTTGCTTTACTACATTCCCGAGATCATCTGTAAATTCAGTACATCTAGGTGGATTAATTGTTGTTGCTTGGAAAGACACATTTAATTCAGGATTGTTAAAATCGAAAAAGATTGTACTCCCCTCTGTTAAACAATGCGGGCAAACATTTCCTAGCAAGCTAAAGTCCTCTTCAATATATTTAACTTTTGTTTTGCAACTACATACTTTCCCTATTCGAATTGCATCAATCTTTGAACAATCGACAAATATAACCTCATTGTCTTCTTGTACGAATGATACGATACCTGTTTTCTTATTAAATGAAAGAAAATAAGATACAGCAATTTCGTTTCCTGCTATTATGATACTTTCAACTTTTGTATACGGTTCTAGACTCTGTAAAAACTCACATATACTATTTTGGCAACACCCACAATCACGTTTCGGTTCACACCCCACTTACACTCCATCCCTTCTCTATATAGAATTGCTACTACATATATATGAGAAGAAAATAAGAAAAGCTTGGACAATATAACGTTAACGTAGCAATATCGTTACCTAATCGTACATTTATATGGAAATCACACCATTTTTGAGTAAGGAAACATAATTTTTACTATAAATACATATAACAATTTCATCTTTCATGAAAAAAACGTTATAATAAGGTGTAGCCTCTACGATTACGTTATAAAGGAGATTAAAACAATGGCTAAAATTAAAGTATACCAAGCAAAAGAGGAAAATATGGAAGCAGTAAAAAACATCATTGATGTTGAGGAACAAAACCCAACTGCTGAAAATTTACAAAATCTATATGCGTGTGTATTAGATACTGAAGATATGGCATTGCCTGAATCATATATTGAAGAAGATATCTTAATTGATTCTATTGAAGTTATGGTTAACGCTTCTCAAAGCAAAGTAAGAGACTTAGGCGCATACGATGTAATCGAAGTTCAAAACAAAGGCAAGAAAACGCAAATTTTATTACTTGCAGACGAAGAATACGAAATTATCGAAGGCTAATCTAACACCGTACATACGAAAAAGCTCCTTTCCAATTAGAAAGGAGCTTTTTCATTACGCTTTTGATGTTTCACTCTTTTTATTCGTTTGTTGTTTCTTAATTACCATGCGCTCATTTCCCATAAAGAAAATGAATATGAATGCTAATCCAGCTGGTACCAATGCCCACATGAATGTTTGAACAATTGAACTAGAAAGAGCGTCAATAATCTTATCTAATATTTGCGGAGGGATTTGAGATCTTGCCGATTCTGATAGAATAGCTCTTGAATCCCCTAAAGCGTTTGTATTCATTCCCCCGCTCATCCCTTTAAATGCTTCTTCTAATTGATCTTGGAAACCTGTTCTTTGGATCATTCCGAAGATTGTAATGCCTAGTGTCATTCCTAACGAACGAATGAAGTTACTCGTTGAAGTCGCAGACCCGCGCTGTTCCATACCGAAGTTGTGAATAGCTGCCATACTTAGTACAGAGAATGAGAAACCGACTCCAAATCCGATAATAATCATATAAACTGTTAATAATGCACGACTTGTTTCTGGTGTTAACGTGCTTAATAAGAATAGTCCAATTAGCATAATAACCGCAGAAATAATCATAATGTTTCGGTAGCTAAGTTTAGTTGTTAAAAATCCGCCTAACTGCGCTGTTACGACTGATCCTAACATCATCGGTAAAAGTAATAATCCTGAGTTTGTTGCGGTACCACCGTATACACCTTGAATAAATAACGGAATGTACACAGTTGCTGACATAAATGCAGCACCGTAACATAAAGCAATAATTGTACTCATTCCGAATAAGCGCTGCTTAAACATCTCAAATGAAATAATTGGTTCTTCTACTTTTCGTTCAATAAAAATGAATGCGATGATTAAAATGGCGAATCCACCAAATAAGCTTAAAATAAAGCTAGAATCCCAATCATATTTTTGTCCACCTAGTTCTAAAGCAAACATTAAACAAATTACTGCACCAACTAAAGTAATTGCGCCAAACCAATCAATTTTTTGCTTTCTATGAACGCGTGATTCTTTATAAAAGAATGTAATAAAAATAAGTGCTAAAATGCCAAGTGGTAAGTTAATATAAAATACCCAGTGCCAGCTAATGTAATCGGTAATATATGCGCCAAGTAATGGCCCGAAAATACTAGATAATCCAAATACCGCTCCGAATAAACCACCCATTTTCCCGCGTTTTTCAGGTGGGAAAATATCAAAAACGATAGTAAACGCGATTGGCACTAATGCCCCGCCGCCAATACCTTGAATGGCACGATAAATACCTAACTGTGTAATATTTTCAGCAGTACCACAAAGTGCCGAACCAATCATAAAGACAATTAAACCGAAAATAAAGAATCTCTTTCTACCATACATATCTGATAGCTTACCGAAAATCGGCATGCCTGCCATTTCTGCGACCATATAGGCAGAAACGACCCATACAAAGTTTTCGAGGCCTCCTAAGTCACCAACGATTGTTCCCATCGCCGTTACGACAATGGTATTATCCATCGATGCCATTAAAATACCTAGCAATAAGCCCGCCACAACAAAGCCGAGCTTATTATTCTTCTCAACCATATCTCTTGCTCTCCCTCATACTACTTATATTTGTTTATGTTCTTTTACGACTGCATTACCTTTTTGATTAAAACTAGTATGATATTCTACAACACTAATTTCACATCCAGGACCAATTGTGACGTTGTTGCCTCTTACAACTTCAGCAATCGTATGTTCTAAATAGATATCATCTCCTTCAACAATCGAAGTTTGGAGGTTTCCAGCATGACTAGTAAAAGGAATAAATCTCGCTTTTTTACGAACAGTAATCTTTTTACCACCAATTTCTCTTACCTTACTGCCTTCATAACGAAGTGAGATTTGAATATTTTCAGCATTAAGTAATCCATCACTTTCAAGACCACCAGTTAATGATAAATCTTCTACTTCAATATCTCCCTTTACATTTAAAGCACCTTTTACATCTACGAAATCACCTGAAAACTTTCCTTCAATATCTATCATACCTCTAACTTTTGTTTTTTCAATATGAGCATCACCATGAATTTGTGTATTACCATATACTTTTACATATTCCGCATCTACATTTCCTTGTACTTCGTTATCTCCATACACGACATAGTTTTTCACTTTCACATTACCGTGTACATCACTCGTTCCGTACGTTTTAAACTCATTGCAACTCATATCATTGGTAATTGTTCCTTCACCGCGAATCTTCACTTTATTATAATCTCCGCCTGCTGAATTACCAGAACCATTTACTGTGAGACTATGTGGATGTTCCATACTGATTTCTCCCTTCCGTTAAACCTGCTTAATTTCTTTTACATTTGCATTTTTATCAACAGTAAGAACACCGGTATATTCAATCAGTTCAATCTCACAGTTTGCTCCTACTGTAACATTGTTTCCTCTTACCGTTCTTATATGAGCATAATCAATATCGATATTGTCACCTTCTAATAGTTCAGCTTCTAACTGCAAGCCAAACACTGTTTTAAATAACCTACTAAATGTACCTGATCTATGTCTTACTTTAATCGTTTGACCACCAATTTCTTTCGCTCGACATGTACCGTGAATATTTATATTAATTTCATCTGCGCTTAATAAACCACCGATTGTAAATTGTCCTTCTGAAGAAAAAGTATCCACTTCACAATTACCGTCAATTGTAGCTTGACCATTGACTTTAAATTCTTCACCAGTGACATTTCCACCTATCGTACCTTTTCCTGCAATTTTCAAACTGTTTGCTTTTACATTTTGCGTAATTGTTGCTTTTCCATCAATTCGCATCGTTTCAGCATGAACTGTACCATCAACTTTACCAGATCCGCTAATTCGTGCACTGCTACTTTTCAAATCACCAGTAACTGCACCGTAACCGTTACATTCAAATTGCTCACATTCAACATTTCCATTCACAGTTCCTTTTCCGTTTAATTGCACTTTATGAAACTCGCCGCCATTCGATGAACCGTAACCATTTATAATCAAATTATCTGTACGCATACTTTCTCCTCCACTACAACAATTTAGTTTTTAATGCTTCGGTATATTTCATAATCGCTTCGCGTAAAACGATTTTGGTGCCTTTTTCAAAAATTAAATCGTCCACGTTTGAAACTAATAAACATGTAGAAATTCCTAACTTTCGGACGATGATTAAGTCACAAGTTTTATGTTTCATTGCTTCATAATTTTCACGTAAAACTTGCAAGACCATTTTTCCTTCTTCTAAACTAATCTCTCCTGATTGTAGTAATTCTTCTAACATGTACACATAAAGAATGTCTACAAATTGAAACTCTGCTGTTTTATTCGTTTGTTCTATGAAAAATTGTAAAACTGGTTCTGATGCAATTCCCTTGCATAAAATGTCTTCCTTTGTTAAAAGAATTTCTCTCACACTCGGTGAAAACATGTTAGCTAGTTCATCAAGTGATAAATCCTCTTTCATCGTTTGGATTTTATCGATACGCTCTAATATCTTTTCTTTCGGAAAAAATGTCTCTTGACCTGTAAACGTTGATTTTCGTACAAACCAATCTTCCGGAATTAAATTTTTTCTTTTCCACCTATATAACTGTCCGTATGAAATACCAGTTAGTTCTAATAAATCTTTTTTTGAAATTAAATCTGTACTCAACTGTATAACACTCCTTCCTGATAACAATGTAACATAACACTGTTACGCTGTAAATAGACTTTTATCACAAGTAGCGTAACAATGTGTAAAACAAACCTATTCTCACATACAAAAAGGCTCTTACACATCTTATGAAAATGTGCAAAAGCCCTTATATATCAAGATTTAAACCAAATATTATAAAAATCAATCCAACCTTGTGAATTAATCATTATATTTTGAACTTTTTCATGTGTACTTACCTCTTGTTTATTACGATATAAAGGAATAATATGAATTTGACGTAACAAAGTATCCTCGATATCGCGTAACAGTGTAACTCTTTTCTCTAATTCTTCTTGTCTAAAATAAGGAGACAACTTTTCATGAAAGTCCATGCTGCTTTGTCCATGAATAAAACTATTTTTTGTAAGAAACATATATAATAAACTATCTTCTATTCGTTCACTTATTGTGGCACTATCATGCATCATATCGGCCTTTTGTATCGTACTTACTTCCAATAGCTCTTCTATCTCAAGAAAATTATTTTCTACACGAATCCCGTACTTCGCACACTCTTTTTGTATCCATTGTGCATCTTCAACATGATCTCGTCCTGTAAATGTGTAGAGTTGTAGCACTTCACTATGATAAGTACTCCTTTTAATTAAACTTTCGATATCTTCGTCAATATCTACTATGCTTTCATTTGCTAATATTAGTTTCTTTGCCACTTCTCCACGTTCTCCGCCGAGTTCTTGAACGATTGTATAACCATGAATGATGTTATATAACGCTTTCCGAAATAACGCATCTTGCATTGGTCCTTCTTTCGTAAGATTACATGTTATATATGTCACGTTCGACTCAAGCCGAGACAATTCTTTATTATGTTTTTCTTTATCTTTATACTGCGCCTTTACTAAAACATCGTATGTACTTACACCTTGTTCTACATTCCACAACTCAATACGATCTAAAAAAGGTCTTTCACGAAAATATAAAGGATGTCCTTCTAAAATGAACAGATTTTCATTACTTTTATATAATTGAAAAGGCCCTGTTCCAATTAACCCTCCTGCTTCATCTTCATTCACGATAGAACACTGTTCTGCACTTAGCATATGTAAAAACATTCGATTTTCTGTATGTAATTGAATTTCGAAAACGTAGTCATCCACTGAACGGATACTTTCAACGTGTTGTAACATCCATGCGTGTGCATTATTTTCCAGCTTCATAAATCGATTCAACGAGTATATAACATCATGTGCAGTAAGTTGTTTTCCATTATGAAAGTGAACTCCTTTTCGTAAGTAAAACGTCCATATTTTTTCAGCGTCATTATATTCCCAGTGAAATGCAAGTCTTGGCTCTATAATGTTTGTATTACCGTCTACATACACGAGTGTGTCGAATATATGTTTTACCATATGGCATTCTGAGCGCATTGTAGCGTATACAGGATCTAATGTGATATCTAAATTCATTTGTACTTGCAACCGGAGTACATCTCTTCTCCCTTCAGATGTCATTTCAACCTTATGACCAAATATTGAATCCACCCAGGAATGATATTCTCCCTTTACCGATGGAAAATGTGAGCTATAGCGTTCCACAAATATACTTCCGCTTTTCACATCCCCTTTTTTCGTTATTTCTTTTCCTCTATCTAAAATTAAAGATATCGGGTGCTTTTGAAATATTAACTTAGACCGATTTCCTCTGCCGCGACCTGGAAACCACTTAATCCAATTTAACTCATCTAATTTTTTTATAATTAATTTACTATTGCGCTCTGTACAAAATAATGTACCAGATATATTTTGCACTGTTACTTCCAATCGTTCTCCCTCTTTTTTTCCTTTTCCATAAGCAATCCATAGTTCAATGTATTGATCTAAAATAAACATCATACTCCCCCTAAAAGGTGAAAAATCCTCCCTATAGTTTCTACCCTTTTTCCAACTCTCCTTTCATCTTATCATTTCAATATAGAAAGGAGGAATTAATATTGAATTATCTCTTACTTCGTTACAATAAACCTATTTTTATTAGATTGTGTGGTGAATTATTAACCCGAACGACTGAATCTATGTTAGCTCTCATTATGATTATTTACGTCAATAAAATGTTAAACGGCAATGTAATAATAACTATGCTAATTTTCGGATTACAGCCACTTTCAGACATTTTATTTACACTTATTGCTGGAGGAATTACTGATAAATATGGCCGAAAAAAGATTATGTTACTCGGATTATTACTACAAGGTGTTGCAATCGGTAGTTTCGTTTTCGCTCAATCCGTTTTTATATTTGCACTGTTATATGTCATTAATGGTATTGGCCGTTCCTTATATATTCCAGCTCAACGTGCACAAATTGCTGATTTAACAAAACAAGAGCAGCAAGCAGAAATTTTTGCTCTCCTACAAACGATGGGAGCAATCGGATCCGTAGTCGGCCCTTTAATCGGTGCAAGTTTTTATAATACTCACCCAGAATATTTATTTATCGTGCAAAGTGTAACTCTTACGATATATGCCGTTGTTGTTTGGACCCAGCTCCCAGAAACTGTTCCACCTATAAGTAAGTCGAAACAAACAGTTGAGGCAAGTTCACCAAAGCAATTTGCTTTTAAACATTACGCCATATTCGGTCTTATGGTTTCTACACTTCCTATTAGCTTTTTTTATGCACAAACTGAGACGAATTATCGTATTTTTGCAGAACATGTATTTCCTAATCTCGTATTCATACTCGCATTTATTTCAACATGCAAAGCCATTTTGGAAATCATTCTACAAATCTTCCTCGTAAAATGGTCTGAACGATTTTCTATGACGAAAATCATCCTTATTTCTTACGCCTGCTATACAATAGCTGCGGTTGGCTTTAGTTATTCAACGACGATATTCTCGTTATTCTTCACCTTACTCTTTTTAGTCATTGGCGAAAGTATTGCTCTAAACCATTTATTACGATTCGTTTCAGAAATTGCACCTCATGATAAACGTGGTTTATATTTTTCAATTTACGGTATACACTGGGATATATCTCGAACGTGTGGACCAGTTATTGGTGCAGTTATATTAAGTAAGTTAAATGGAAGTATGCTGTTTTATATTTGTGCTAGCTTCTTATTAGTTGGAGGTATTGTTCAAGCGCTATTTGTTCAAAGTTTGGAACGTAAAAAAATCGCGAACCATCCTACACATAATTTATAGGTTACTACTTTTTCAGTAGATCAATATTCCTTATTGGATGAATATTAAAAAACAAAAGTGAAGTATTTCGCATATGAAAGTATGTTTTATATGACAGGAGACGTTCCTTGTTTACAACTAAAAACACCTCACTTCAAGAAAGTGAGGTGTTTTTGAAATCACTTAATTTCTTATCCTGCCATTTTATTAATACTATCCTCTGGCGAAAATACGGAAATATGATCGACCTTACCAGTCGATTTTGGAATGACAAATTTCAATTCATACTGGTTATTTACTTTGTATACATATATTTTATCTTCACCATTCTCTTTAACTGAAGATGGTTTTCCTAATGCTTTTTCAATTTCTTGTAATGTAATCAATTTTAGTTCTGCATGATATGAGCGTACATCAAAAACTTGTGACCCTTTATTAAATCCGAAAACAACATTTTTATTTGTAAAAGTTGCGTACATTCCATTCCCTGCATATTCGGTTTTACTTGCTTTCCCCCACGCTTTTTCAATTTCTTCAATATCCCCTGTATGGGCTCCAAATGGCACATTAGGTACCTTTCCTTCTTTTGCTAGTTCAAACAAATCTTTAACGTGGTTAATTGATTTTTGATTAAGTGTTCTATCTTTCGAATCTTGCTCAGCTGATGGTTTTGTTGTTTTTTCATTACTTGGTTTTGCTTCAAGATTTTTCTTTTCTTCTGAAGAATTGTTTTGTTCATTTTTATTATTTTCCGAGGCTGGATTTGCTTCCTTTTTTTCGTCTGTCCCTTTACATGCTGCTAATGCAAATGTGCATGTAAAAGCAAGAAATAACATAACTATTTTCAAATATACCTTCATCATTTTTACCCCCTATTGTATTTTATTCATTTCGATAATCAACCGGATGCGAAGTATAGTATTAATTAAGGACTTCTAATTCTAAATCGTCACTTTCCCATAATTTTAAAAAACTTGGAATTATATTGTTAATCATCGTATTCATCTCCTTCTTTAAACCTTCTCTTCTCAATGATAATATCCTCTATCTATAACTTAAAACATGCTGTCACAACAGCTCCTTGAAACAAAAAAACCAGTAGGAAGTGATTACTCTTTTCCTACTGGTTGAAATGAAATTAAACGGTAAATCTTAGCTTCTTAAAAAATGTAGCGATAGTGTTTTTTACTGTTTCAAAATTATAAGCAAACGTGTTATCTCCACTTAATGATGAAATACATGTTAAACCTGCAGCTTTAATAAAAGCTTTTACATCTACAAGCATAGAATTAGCCTCCAAGAATTTAATTACAATCATTATAACAGGTGTTTTACGACGCTAACATGAAAGTAATAAATAAATTTCTATTATTAATTTATCCCGCTATTTGCCGGGCAGTAAGATCCCCACCTCAAAATTCAGCAGAAACAAAGCAGTTAGGTGGGGGCCCTGCTGCCCGTAAAAGCTAAATTGGTGAGGGCTGATAATCAGTGGGAATGAACAAAACCCCCACTGATTAAAATTTCACCTTATTTAGCTTACAGTACACCATTTCAATGTCATATAAAAAAGCTGCCCAAAAAGAGCAGCTTCAAATATGTATATTACACTTCGATTGATTTACCATCTTCAACAATATGATAAAGTAAATGCGCTAAATGATGAATTGGACCGTATTCTTCCTCTTCCTCATCTGTTTCGCCTTGGAATTCAAGATCGTTTAAGTATAGTGCTAAAAATTGATAGTATAGTTTTAAATCAAATCCGTAGCATGCAGTTGGTTCTTCATGATCCCCTTCATATTGTAACATTAAGTATTGATCATTTCCTTCTGCATCTTCTGCATCAAAGAATACGAAGAAGCCAACGTTTGTATCTAAATCAAATAAATGACGAGTACCTTTTTCAGTTGCTTTATTGAAGTCCTCTTCACTTAATTTATGTACTGTTGTCGCTTTTGCATTATCTTCTTGATGGAAATTTACTGTAAATGATTTCAATGCTGACACCTCCTGATTGTATAATACTAGCATAACATATAAAAAGGACTGCTTACAAATGTAAACAGTCCTTACATTCATTTTCGCATTGCTCGTAATAAGAAGCTTACGATGAAAATTAAAATGATCGCACCGATTAAAGCTGGAATAATTGCATATCCGCCAATGACTGGACCAAAACTACCAAGTAATTTCGAACCAACCCAAGAACCGATAATACCAGCAATAATATTACCAATTACACCACCAGGTACGTCCTTTCCAGTAATTAAGCTCGCAAGCCATCCTAGTATACCACCGACGATTAAAGACCAAATCATATAATAACCTCCTTTACATTTCACCAATCAAAATATAATTAGAAACAATTGCTTACCATTAGTTATGTGACATTTTTCATAAGTTATTCATGTTGTTCAACTTTAAGATTTTTGAGAATAATACACACAGATTAAACCTTTTTTTGAACTAACGATTTATCCGACTTGTTATTACACACATTAAGAACAATCTGGCTTCAATATTGTTCGCATAAACTCTTCTTTAAAAGCAGCATAGTTAAAACCAACAGCAATTCTTTGAATCGACCGATCATCAAACCTTGTTGGCTCAGCTATTTTTCTAAAGTCTGCTACACTTTGGCCCCTAGTCACATCATTTGTCGTACTAATCCACACTGCCGATTTTTTATATTCGAAAATACTGTCATTTATAAACGAGATAAACGGTAGTAAATCGTGTATAGGACTTCCACCAATACCCGGATATTCTTTTTTATAGAAATTCTCATAATAAAAATCAATCATTGGTTTAATGAGTTTCGCCTGTCCAGTTCCTTGTTTATCTATTATATTGGCCATTTCAGGCGTAATAAGCGCGCCCTGTGTTACATTTAACGGGTATATGCTAGCGTTTTTCGCATATTTCATAACAATATTTGCTGCAATTGGATCACCATAAAAATTCGCTTCAGATACTGGTGTAACATTACCTGGAAATAGGAAAGCGCCGCCCATTATATAATACGAACAAATACGATCCATTATATTTGGATACAATAAAAATAACGTAGCAAGCGTCGTTAGTCTCCCTGTCGCCACAATTATAATATCTTCTGGACAAGGTTCGATTAATTTGATTAATTCACAAAAATTTTCTCGTTTACAAATTCTCATCTCAGGTGGAATAATAGGACCTAAACCGTGATCCCCGTGGATTTCAGGGAAAAACAAAGGCTCTTCAGCTGTCATCGGTCTACTCGCACCTTCAATAATTTTCACTTGTGTAGCATAGTACCTTTCTAAAAAATAAACATTTTCCGTAACGATATCTCGTGATACATTCCCGTACTCAGCAACAATACCTAGAATATCTAATTTACATGTTTTATTTGCATAAATTAACGCTACGGCGTCATCAATACCAAAATCTCCAAAAAAGATAATTTTCTTATTAACTATTCTCACCCCTCTTAAGCATAATCTACTATTATTATTATGTGAAAAAGACAAGGCGGTGAAACAGCGCAAACTAAAAAAGTCGCCTATTTATTGGCGACTTCAATCTTTTTATAAGACAAATATGCAAGTACATTTTTACTTGAATCGTATTTCGGGTTATTTCCTTTTCTCGGCTCTCTCATATGTGTCTTTTCAAATCCAGGAATGTCTGGCATTTTCCCCATAAATTCAAGCATTTCTTCCTCAGAACCTTCAATGCGTACACGAATCATTATAACTATTCCTCAATTCTCAGTTTCTCTGTACTAAGTATATCGTACTTCAGAAAGACTGCAACATATTTATCTTTTTAACGTTGTACTTTTTTTACATATAAACATAGCCATTTCAGTATAGAACGATTCTACTTTATTATTTTTAAATTGAATATTAAAATATCCCTTCATTTCGTTTGGTGCTTTCATCATACATTCTGTTAATTTTTCACGCTTTTGTAAAGGGACATCCATCATATTACACCACCAGTCAAAATCAAACTTCTTATCAAAAGTAAGACATGACTGCATTTGCAAACCGTTTTTTTCTAATAAAGTAAGCCATTCTGTCTTTTTTAGAGCTCGTTCATGACTTGGGTCTCGCTTTTTTTCTATAAAATTATAAAATGTATCATATTCATTATTTTCTGGCGAAACATTATCTGTTAAGATGAATAATCCATTATCCTTCAATGTACGATTTACTTCATAAATAAATTGAGCCGGATTCGTAAAATGATGGGCTGCAATCCGGCATGTGATTGTATCAAAAAAATGGTCTGCAAATGGTAAATCCTCTGCGTTTCCTGCTACAAAAGATACATTTTCATGCCCATTCTGCTTTATAAAAACTTTTGCTTTTTCTAACATCTGTTCTGTTAAATCAAGTGCAACTACTTCTTCAAACATGGGTGCTAACATATTTGCCACATGTCCGCCACCAGTAGCAACATCAAGAAGACGATTATTATGACGAGACTCAACTTGTTGAACTACATATTGTAAATCCAGTCCTTTAGCATGTATTTTACTATTTACATATTTATCTGCATTACTGCCAAACTGTTTTTTCACAAGCTCTTCTTTACTCATATTATCATCTTCTTTCTATTGTTATTTACATATACGACTCATATAATTATTACAATTCTCTTCATGTATTTTCAAATCCTCTTTTCATCTCACTTCTCATCACGTTCCCGTATAATCAAAATAATATGATTATACGTTATTTCATTAAACAAAAAAAGGCTACGGGAACTTGCCCCCTAACCTGACTAAATATTTACTACATTTTTATTTCTTCATATATATCTATATAATATAAATCCTCTTTCAACTTCATAATAACATCTACTTCGTTATAAGTAGCCTCACGAGCATGTAAACCAAATTGATCCATACCAATCCATATCCACCCAGGTGTAAGATATAAAACATCTATATTAAAATAATCTAACTTAGTAAGCTCCGATGTAATAAATTTATCTTTATTAGCGATTTGTTTATCTATTAAACCATATTCTTTTCCATTTTCAAATAGCGATATAAATTTCCCTACAATCGGATGTTCACGAACAATAAAATGATATTCTTTTTCCTCTATATTTACCACAATCAAACGAGAAACAGATAAATCAGGCCCTGAATTCGACATATTTGTTTATTCACCTCCTTATATAGGCTTCTTAAATATGATAACAAATGAATATTCAAATTAAGTTAATATAATGTAAAAAATAAAAAAGCTGAATCCCCTTTAGAAATCAGCCTTTATAATTCGATCAACTTTATTCTTTTACAAATTATTATAATGTTTCTTTTTCCTCATCATTTCCGGAAACTAAATTTCCTATAGCATCCGCTGTTACTTCCACTACAAACTCACAAATACCTGCTACAACTTCTCCAATTACTTCATCCATCTTTTTACCCCCTTATTTTATGTAACTTATTTGTAGTATAGAAGAAATTAGCGAATGTAAACTATCGAAAAAGGTGACATAAACCTTACAGAATTGTAAGCTCTTTCATCCCTCTGCTTATCCCCTTTGAAACTTCAAGTATTTTTAGCAGACATATAGGCCATCATAAATATGAAGCAAGTAATAATCTAGTGTCAGGAGGCGTTTAATATGTATTACGTAAAATTAATTAAAGGTCAATCTTTCTACGCTTTTGATCATCGTTTCTTGGTGTCTGAAGAAGAAGAGGTTTCAGAGAAAATTTATAATTACTTACGACGTAATGAATTTTTTGAAGTACGTAAAGAAGAATACTCTGCTTAATTACAAAAAGCATTAAGAAGCATATCATCTTATTGTGATATATTCTTAATGCTTTTATGTGAATTTCTTCTTTTCAATAATTGTTGTTGACTCTATTAAATAATCTAGTATTTGTCCAAGCTAATTCTTCACTATTTTCATATTCTAGTATATGAGGAGGTGAAGAATATGACTCATATCATTGATTACCAAGCTACTCAACCTATTAGTAAAACTGGTGAAACAACTTTTGCAATCCCAGCTTCTCCAAATAAAGCAATTTTAGCAAATTTGAAATTGAGAATTTCAAGTAGAGATTCACGTAATAATCGAGTAGAATTAATCGCTACAATTGGTGTAGAAGGTATAACTGAGACTTCACAAGTTTTATTCCGAATTTTCCGTGATAACATTGAAATTTTTAATGCGCAAGTAGGTATTGAATCTACAGATTCTGAACAATTCTACGTACAAACATTTCAAGCTATAGATCAAAACGTTAGCAGTGGAACACACGAATATTCATTAACTGTAGAAAACCTTACTAGTGGTGCAAGCGCAGAAGTTGTTGGCCCACTATCTTTTAGCGCTTTAGCTATTGGACAAGAGCGTAAATGTTGCTAAGTGAATCTAATATTTAATTTTGTACTTGAGAAAAGCGAGGCGTAGTTATACGTTCTTGCTTTTTTATATGTATCCTTACTTTCTATTAGCTTTAATCATAATTTTTTTACGTTTTGATTCACTTATTTCATCAATTAACACATCAAATTTTTGACCAATCAAAAAGATTGAAATCCAATTATGAAACACGTAATATAGACTCTGACTCTAAAAAAGTTCGTATGAAAAGAATACATAAATAAGAAGGTTTTATATACGAGTTTTTCATTTTAAAAGACGGAGAGGTTTTAATGTTATGTGGCGTAATAAAAACGTTTGGATTGTTTTAATTGGGGAGTTTATTGCAGGTCTAGGATTATGGCTTGGTATTCTTGGCAACCTTGAATTTATGCAAAAATATGTCCCTTCTGATTTCATGAAATCAGTTATATTATTTATCGGACTATTAGCCGGTGTTCTAGTTGGACCTATGGCTGGCCGTGTCATCGATCAGTATGAAAAGAAAAAAGTTCTTCTTTACGCTGGGTTTGGTCGAGTTTTAAGTGTTATTTTCATGTTTTTTGCTATTCAATTTGAAAGTATCGCATTTATGATCGCATTTATGGTTGCTCTTCAAATTTCAGCAGCATTTTATTTCCCTGCATTACAATCTGTAATTCCACTCATCGTACGTGAGCATGAGTTATTACAAATGAACGGTGTACATATGAATGTTGGTACAATTGCTCGTATTGCAGGCACTTCACTAGGTGGAATTCTTTTAGTTGTGATGAGTTTACAGTACATGTATGCCTTCTCAATGGCAGCATACGCCTTATTATTCCTCTCGACTTTCTTCCTACAATTCGAAGACAAGAAATCAACAACACCAAGTAAACAAGCTGCAAAAGATAATAGCTTTATGGAAGTATTTCGTATTTTAAAAGGAATTCCTATTGCTTTTACAGCACTTATATTAAGTATCATCCCTCTATTATTTATAGCTGGGTTTAATTTAATGGTTATTAACATTAGCGAAATGCAACATGATCCTACGATTAAAGGGTTCATATATACAATTGAAGGTGTCGCATTTATGTTAGGTGCCTTCGTAATTAAACGTCTATCTGATCATTTCAAACCTGAAAAATTACTATATTTCTTCGCAGTTTGTACTGCTTTTGCACATCTGTCATTGTTCTTTAGCGATATAAAATGGATGGCTCTTACATCATTTGGTTTGTTTGGGTTTAGTGTTGGCTGCTTCTTCCCTATTATGTCGACGATTTTCCAAACGAAAGTGGAAAAAAGTTATCACGGTCGCCTCTTCTCATTCCGTAATATGTTTGAGAGGGTTATGTTCCAAATCGTCTTACTTGGCACAGGCTTCTTCTTAGATACAATTGGGTTACAATATATGGTTCTCATCTTTGGGGTCGTTTCATTATTGATTATTTCTATTTCCCTTTCTAAGCAGAAACATTATGAAAAACAGCATTCGCAATCTGCAAATTTATAAAATAAACAAAGAAGTATGGGTCTAATATTGAATCCATACTTCTTTGTTTTATAATACGCCTATTTATTACGTTTATTGAAATTACCTAAAGGAGTATCCCCCTTTTATTTCGAATAGATTATAAAAAGTACTCTTTATAAAAGGAGTGGTAAAATGTCTGATGGCATCGAAGTATTTATTGTCCTGCTCTTTGCAATTGCTCTGTTTAGCATCCTAAACTTTTTAGCCATTTCCTTATCTGGACATAGTTTTAAAAAAGAATCGTGGCAGGTTTCATATTTTTACTACTGACTCCCATTATTTTTTTGACTATCGCAACATTTGCTTCTATATTCGATAAAGCAGGATTTGGCGCAGGTACGTTAGCCTTTATGATCGCAAGCGTATATATATTAAATGGAATAGTGATTCTGCTTTCCTCTTTATTTATCCTCAAAAAAGACATAACATAGGCTATAGTACTAGCATGAATCTGACTTTACACTAGATTCATGCTTATTTAATTTCTCTTAAATTTTTATATGAAATTAAATAATTCTTTAAAAAAATTTAAACTTTATTTATTATAATATCCCTATCGTATTCGCACGTTTATTCAAATTTAAAAGAAAGGAGCACAAAATGAAAAAGGTTCTACTTACAATTCCTATACTAATCATCCTACTTAGTGGATGCAGCAATAACGATATATCCGGTTCTTGGGAAGTCGTTGACAATAAAAAAGGTGAATGCCCTGTATATTATAAATTTGAAACAGTTGTCAAAAAAGAAAATAAAGAGGAAATTGTGCAAAATTTAGTAGAAATGCAGACAACAAAGAATAAAGACGATTTATATAAAGGCTCATTTGTCAAAAATTCTAATGTATATCACATTGATTATGGTAATTCATTTACATCGGACCAAACTTTAAAAGTTGCCGACGGTACATTAAATGTATACTTTTTGACAGCCGAAAAATTATGCACATATAAAAAGAAATGATTACATTTCAGAGGAGACGCAGAAAATATTTTCTGCGTTATTTCACTTTAGAAATCGGCCACAAAAACAGCCCTTGTTTTCGTATTCTTTTTCATTCAAAACATGAGAAATATACTTAATAAAAACTAGAAAATACCTTAAGTTATATAAAATGAATCCTATAATAGACATTTCAATTAACACATCTACGCTATTTACATCGATACTTTTCAAAATAGGCTAATCCTTCCTCTAAATTTGTCAATCGTTTTAATTTTCATAAAAAAATGATAAAATATAAACATGTGTTTTCAGAATAATTAAAAACGCAGAATGAAAGCACTGTTTTAGGAGGGGTTTTGATGACTTACACGTTAGCAACTAGAATGAAAGCATTCCAATCTTCTATATTTAGTGAATTAGGAGCCTATAAAAAAGAAAAAATTGCAGCAGGTCATAACATGATTGATTTGAGCATCGGAAATCCTGATATGCCGCCCGCTGATTTTGTAAGAGAAACAATGGTACATACAGCGAGTGAGAAAGAGAGCTACGGGTATACATTATCAGGTATTCAAGAATTTCACGAAGCTGTAACTGAATATTACAACAACACTCATAACGTTTTATTAAATGCGGATAAAGAAGTTTTATTATTAATGGGTTCACAAGACGGGCTCGTTCATTTACCTATGGTTTATGCAAATCCAGGTGATATTATATTAGTTCCTGATCCAGGATATACAGCTTATGAAACAGGTATTCAAATGGCTGGTGCAACATCTTACTACATGCCTTTAAAGAAAGAGAATGATTTCTTACCAGACTTAGAAGTCATCCCTAAAGAAATTGCCGATCAAGCAAAGATGATGATTTTAAACTTCCCAGGGAATCCCGTTCCAGCAATGGCTCATGAAGATTTCTTTAAAGAAGTAATCGCATTCGCGAAAAAGCATAATATTATCGTTGTCCATGATTTTGCTTATGCTGAATTTTATTTCGATGGTAATAAGCCAATTAGCTTCCTCTCTGTACCTGGTGCTAAAGAAGTTGGTGTAGAAATCAATTCTTTGTCAAAAAGTTATAGTTTAGCGGGTAGCCGTATTGGATATATGATTGGAAACGAAGAAATTGTTCGTGCACTTACTCAATTTAAATCTAATACCGATTACGGTGTATTTTTACCAATTCAAAAAGCGGCATCTGCAGCACTAAGAAATGGCGCTGCATTTTGTGAGAAAAACCGCAATATTTATCAAGAACGGAGAGATACTTTAGTCGATGGATTCCGAACATTTGGCTGGAATGTCGATAAGCCAGCTGGTAGTATGTTTGTCTGGGCAGAAATTCCACAAGGGTGGACTTCTCTAGACTTCGCTTATGCATTAATGGATCGTGCGAATGTCGTTGTTACACCTGGTCATGCATTTGGACCTCACGGAGAAGGCTTCGTACGTATTGCACTCGTTCAAGATAAAGAAGTGTTGCAACAAGTTGTTGAAAACATTAGAAATAGCGGCATTTTCGTTCTTGAAAAAGTAAATGAATTAGTTAAAAATTAATTCCGACTCCCCTGCTTAACTTTAGCAGGGGTATTATTAATTGGAGGTACTTTCATATGCATATTAAAGACACACTTCCCCATCGTTATCCATTTTTAATGATTGATAAAGTAACAAATGTAAAACAAGATGAATTCGTTACAGGATATAAACTCATTACAAATAACGAATGGTTTATAAATGATAGTCACAAACATATGCCTCATATGTTAATTGTAGAAGCACTTGCTCAGCTTAGTGCATTTGTACATACAAGTGATTCTGAAGGACTAGGATTCCTCTCCTCTTTAGATGGAATTGAATTCCACGGAAAAGCATATTCCGGTGATAAACTTGATTTACATTATGAGCTAACGCGCAATCGCCGAGGTTTTGTTCTTGGTAAAGGTATTGCAACTGTAAACGACCAGCCTATTGTAACTATAGAAAAACTATTAATATATCAAGCAGATTAAAATGTTCCTTATATCAGTTGGAAATATCTATTCTCAACCAATTAAGTAAATAGGAAAATATATTACGTAGTTAGGAGCAGGAAAATGGAACGTACTATCGGTATCGATGCTGGAGGCACATTAACGAAAATAGCTTATTTTAACAAAAAAAAGCTATTAACTTTTGAAAAATTTTATTCGCATGAACAACATAAAATAATAGATTGGATTAAAAACAACAATGGCATAAAACAAATATGTATTACGGGTGGTAAATCGAAACTATTACAGCAACTGCTTACAGGTTCATATAAAATAATAGAGCTAAGCGAATTTGAAGCTACTCTTGCAGGTGTCCAATTCATATTAAAAGAAGAACAACATACTATAAACAATTTTATTTTAACCAATATCGGTACAGGTACTTCTATCCATTATGTTTATAATGAACAATATATTCGCGCTGGTGGAACCGGAGTTGGCGGTGGGACTATTATGGGACTCTCAAAATTGTTAACAAATATAGATCATTTTGAAGATATAATACCTCTAACAAAAGTAGGATCTAGAAAAGAACTAGATATTACGGTTGGAGATATTTATGGTGGTATTCTTTCCCCTATCGATAATAACTTAACTGCTAGTAACTTCGGAAAAGCAGCCATTACAGAATCAAATAATAGTAGCTCCGATATACTAGCTACTGTACAAGGACTTGTCGGTGAAGTCGTTACTGCATTAAGCCTTCAATTCGCTGAAACAAAAAACATTGAACATATTATTTATATTGGTTCGACTTTATGTAATAACGTACAACTTCAACATATTATTAGTAGCTACACCGAATATCAAAATAAAACACCAATCTTTTTACAAGATGGTGGTAATAGCGGTGCAATTGGTGCATTACTTCATGCTACGAAATAAAAAGCTGACTTTTGTCAGCTTTTTAGAAATGGCACTTCAAATTCAATAATTGATTCCCCGTTCTCTCCAATTCGCTCCACGCTTATTCTATCAATCAAACAATTTAACTTCCCATGAAAACTAGGAATCTCCTTCACTACTTCAGCAGCTAATTCGGCACTTTCTTTTCTTCCGACTGTTACATGCGGGATGTACGGAATGTCTTCTTTCAAAAATTGTAATAAAGGTCCTGTATATAGAATATTATGTAGTTCCTCTATTTGTTCTTTCCCCTTTTCAACTCGTAAAAACAAATATTCTCTTTCACTTGTAATTTGATTCGTAAATTCAATTTCTATATTCTGTATCGGTTTTGATACATTTATAATATGTAATTTCAGCTCATCATTTGAAATCGAACTTTCAAATGGGAATACGATTGTTATATGCGGTGGAATTAATCCAACTAAAGGATCATGTTTATGTCTAATGTTCTCTATTTTATCGATGGACATGTTGTTTAGAAAAAGTAAAATTGTACGCATTTTTATCCCCTCAACTTTTCCTCATTATAATATGTATCATATTCTATGATAGCCTGCCCTTCAACAACTTGTTTTGCTTACCTATAAAAATAAAAAAACTTCTCAAATGAGAAGTTTTCATATAGCATGATTATTATTTTCCCGCCAAACTTTTCTAAACTTATACTTTGAACTGTTCCACCACCGGGTAAATGATTAACAATTGCAACCACATCTGAATTATTACCAACGTATGTCCCAGTATATTTCTTAAAATCATCTGACCTAACATCATATATATCTTTTATTCTTTCTCCGTTAGAACAAGCCGCAATGAATAAAAAAATTGTTAGCATAACGATCATGTTATGATGCATATATTTCATTTAGCATCCCCCATTTTTATCGATATTTCGTTAATTACAATATTTACTTTCAAATCCCTTTTTAAATATACGCATTTTAATCAAAATTAAAAATTTTCATTTTTTATGTTTACAATTATCCATTAATTGTATATACTTACTAACGTAAGAAAAAAATTCTAAAAGGAGGTCGAAGGAAATGATGAAATTACAATTACATGCATTAACTTTAGCGTTAACTGCACCTGTGTTTTCTGGACAATTAAATATGAATTCGACCACCCTAATGGAGAATTGAAAATCGTACTTTATTTCATTTAATTCATAAATTCGCCACAGGAGGTCGTATACTTTCCTGTGGCTTTTTCACGCCCAGCCATAGGAGAACTGTATCTTCCTGTGGTTTTTTTGCGCGATTTTTTAGTCTCTTACATTATTTTTCTAAGAAAGGAGCAACATTCAATGACTATTAGCGTATTGTTTTTAAGTATTACGATTCAAAGAAATACAATTTCCAAAGATGAAATTCTTCATAATGAGCAAATTGAAAAAGCTATGAATGATGTTAAGGAGCGCCAAGCACTTTACTGTGATCACCTGTAATTCCTTTTCGAAAGGAGGAATTCATTTATGACTTTTCATATTTTCTTTTTTACGACTGCACTTCAAAAAAATACTTTATCTGAAACTGAAATCAATCGTAAACAACAGTTAAAACAACTGACTGATAAAATAACTGACATTAAAAGTTCATACTACACTCAAATGTATTAAAAATATATTTTAAAGGGGTAATATATTCATGAAATTTAAAGCATTCTTTTTAACAATCACTATTCAAAAACGTAAGCTCTCACAGAAAGAGATTTTACGTGAACAACACATTCAAAATATTATGGACGAAGTAAAAGAGCGTCAATCTTCTTATTACACTCGTCTTTTCTAAATCACTTATAAAGGGGTAATTATTTTATGAAATTTAAAGTATTCTTTTTAACCATTACCATTCAAAAAAATAAATTTTCCGAGTCTGAAATGCTTCATGAGCGACAAATTAATCAGGCTATGGATTCTGTAAAAGAAAGACAAAGTCATTACTGTAGTCACCTATAATTTCTTATTACACTCGTTTTTTCTAAATCATTTATAAAGGGGCAATTATTTTATGAAATTTAAAGTATTCTTTTTAACCATTACCATTCAAAGAAATAAATTTTCTGAGTCTGAAATGCTTCATGAACGACAAATTAATCAGGCTATGAATTCTGTAAAAGAAAGACAAAGTCATTACTGTAGTCATCTGTAATTCCAATTCGAAAGGAGGAATTCACATATGAAGTTTCACCTTTTCTTTTTAACGATTACGATTCAAAAAGAAACAATATCTCAAAATGAATTAAAACAAGAAAGACAATATAAACAAGTTATTGATGAAATTCGAGATCGTAGAAGCAAGTACTACACTCACCTTTAATCGTTTAACTATATAGAATTGAAAGGAGTCGATTATGATGTTGATAGCACGCTGTAAGGAAATGATTTGGATAGTTCAGAGGGATTCCACATAGTTTTATAGAGCTTATATCACACAAGTTTATCACTGAATTTGATGTATAAAAAATATATAATAAAATCAAATCAACCCGCTTTTAATTATTTATTTATAAACAAAAGATACACCACTTAAAAAGCGGTGTATCTTCCTCAGTTTTTACTATTTTCGGTTACTTCTCTTCGTCTTAAACAATCTCACTAAGTTCGAAACAACTGTTTTTGTTACTGCATAAACTGGTACTGCTAAAATCATTCCGATGATTCCAGCAAAGTTTCCTACCCCTAAAATTAGGATAATAATTGTTAATGGGTGGATGTTTAATTTCGAGCTCATAATACGTGGTGAAATAATATTACTTTCAAACTGTTGTACAATTGTTACGATAATAATTACGTATAAGGCTTGCATCGGAGATACGAACAGTCCTACAATAACAGCTGGTGCTGCCCCGATAAATGGACCTAAGTTAGGAATGATGTTTGTAAATGCTGCGATAATTCCTAAAACGAAAGCGTACGGTAAATCGATAATTAAATAACCGATAAAAGTAAACGCACCTACAAATATACAAACGAGCGCTTGCCCTTGAATATATGCAGATAATGTTTCGTTCGTTTCCTTAATGATACGAAGCCCCTCTTCACGGTAAGACTCTGGTAATAAACTTACCGCTTTTCCTGGAAAGGCATGTCCATCTTTAAACATGTAAAATAAAATGAACGGTACAGTAAATACAACTAATGCAACGTTCGTGATAATACCAAATAAAGCCGTTGCACTCGACGTAATTGTATTTGGTATATCTTTTAAGTATTCAATCGCATTTTTTTCAATTGTTTCAATGGAAACGTAGTTTTGTGTAGATAACCATTCAAACAACCTATGATGTGATAATTCTTGTATGTATACTTTTCCCTCTTTTATGTAGCCTGGCATATTTTTTACTAAGTCCATTAGCTGTTGTGAAATCGTAGGAACAACTACTCCAACGCCAACCGCAGTTAATGTTATGATAAAAAGATATAACAGCAATATCGCTAAATTTCTAGGTACTTTTTTATTCTCCAAAAAGATTAATACAGGATTAAATATGAAGTATAAAAAAAGCGCGATTAAGATTGGGAAAAATAATGTTGATATGAAGATACCAATCGGTTGAAATAAAAATGATATTTTTGTGCAAATAAATATGATTCCTACAACCATTAGCACTTCTAATGTCCAAAAGTGCACTTTTGATTTCAAAAAAATGGCCTCCTTTAAACTAGCACTTCTCTTCATTGTACCAAAATAAGTATGAATTTCACATAATATTTTCCTTTACAATATTCCAAAATACCGATAAATACACTACAATGAGATTACATACAAATTTGCAGGTAAAGGTGATAAAAATGACACAATGCATCATTTGCAGAAAAGATACGAAAGAACTTAGTGAACAATATGTCATTCCAGAAATATTATGTGGATATTATTTCACAAACTCAATTTGTGATACTTGTCATGAACAAATGACAACAAATATTGATCGTCCTTTAATTAGGCATAAATTGAGTCAATTTAAGATTGAACAAATGAAAAGACAAATTGATTCCCCACTCTATACGAATGAGCACGGTGAGGAACTTGCGGCTGCTGAGACTGATGTTGTCGAAGTAAGCGACGAAATTCTTTATTCTAATGCATTAATTATGAAACTATGTAAAAAGCACGATATTTCCTTACATAATGAAATTTGGAAAGAGGAACGTGTAACGAAAGTAGCGAGTTCTATTCAACGTGAATTACTATTAGATAACCGTAAATATAAAATGAGTATATTAAAAATGGCTTATACATTCGCTGTACAAGCAGTTGATGGCTACTTTGAAGATCAAGATGCAATTGATATTTCTACCATTCTCTCAAATGCAGATTTCGTGGAACTAAAAGAAAAAAGCATTGTACGTGATTTAAGCAAAAGTTCTTTATGGAATACGCTAAATACAAGTAGTGAAAATCATTACTTTATTTTACTTAGCGATAAAGACGGTCTGTTTTGCTTCATTCGCTTGTTTGACATCTTTGATGTTGTCGTTCATTTATCAGAAAAAAGATTTGACCTTCCATCACCCATTGTCGGTGTAAATAATGTGAATACACAGAAATTTTATGTCCAAAGTTTAAAACAGTATATGGATGGGCTGTTTAAAGAAAAAGCACCTACTATATAATAGTGACCAGAACATACGGTCTCCTTTCTTGATGAAAAGACACTGTGTTATAATGAGTATGAAAAGAACAATACAATCACATAAACCAATTATAAATTGTATATAAATAAAAAAGACTAGTGTGCGGCTACACACTAGTCCACGTAACTTAGCAGATTGGATTGTTCATTTATCCTATTTGTTTCTTACAAACAAAACAACCCACATTCTATAGGCATAGGTGGGTTGTTATTTTTTGAGCTTGTCTATTAAAACGACGACGAACGTTAACAATGCAACGAGAAACAGTCCACCTTGCAGTAGCAACGCTATTTCACTCACGTATTATCACCCCCCTCCTACTCGGAGAAGTGATAATTGAACAACCAACCGCACCTTAAGTTACCCTTTAATTTTACCATATTTTCTAATAATTTACGATGAAAACCCGCAAGCGAATAACTTGCGGATTTTTTATCCCGTATTAACAGGCAGTAAACAAAATGAAGCAATAAATAAGTGAAACTTTATTTCTCACTATCTTTTTAATGCATATGCATCAGCAATCATTTCACCAACAATTTTATTTTCTTCTTTCTTCTTGTCTTTCAATAATGGGAATAACAATTCTGCCACTTCATACGCTTCTTCTAAATGCGGATATCCTGATAAAACAAACGTATCAATTCCTAACGATTCATATTCTTTTATCCTTTCTGCTACTGTATGCGGATCGCCTACAAGTGCAGTACCTGCCCCACCTCTTACAAGTCCGATTCCAGCCCATAAATTAGGGCTTATCTCTAACGACTCTCTCGTACCTTTATTTAAATGTGTCATCCGTTTTTGACCAACCGAATCATATCTTGCAAATGTCTTTTGAGCAAGCTCAATTGTTTCATTATCCACATATTGAATTAAACGTTCGGCCTCTTCCCATGCTTCTTCTTCTATCTCTCTTACAATTACGTGTAATCTAATGCCAAATCGTACTGTACGCCCCTTCTCTTCTGCAAGTTTTCTTACTTCTTCTATTTTCTCTTTCACTTGCTCTGGCGGCTCTCCCCACGTTAAATATACATCACTATGTTCAGCTGCTACTTCTTTTCCAGCAGCTGATGATCCTCCGAAATATATAGGAGGATATGGCGTTTGAACTGGTGGGAATACAACTTTACTATCTGTAACTTTAATATGTTTTCCTTCTAAAGAGATCGTTTTACCTTGCAATGTCGATTTCCAAACTTTTAAAAATTCATCCGCTGCTTCATATCTTTCATCATGATCAAGATATAATCCATCTCCTTGTAGTTCAACTGGATCTCCTCCAGCTACTACATTAATAAGCAATCTCCCATCTGAAATTCTATCAAATGTAGATGCCATCCTCGCTGCAACTGTAGGTGACATTAGTCCTGGCCTCACTGCTACTAAAAATTTTAGTTTTTCTGTTTCAGCAGCAAGAGCTGAAGCTAACACCCAAGGGTCTTCACATCCTTGACCAGTTGGAAGTAAAACACCCGTATATCCTAAATAATCAGCTGCCGCAGCAACTTGCTTATAATAACCATATTCAGCTGCTCTTCCTCGTTTTGTCGTTCCTAAATATCGACCATCTCCATAAGCCGGAATAAACCATAATAATTCCATACCTTTACACACCCCTTATTTATTTTGAAACGTATACTAACACATTCTATATAAATTACCCCTAATAATTTATATGTTAATTCCCAGTCTCACCTTTAAAATTATCTCGCCATCTTAAAAACTTCACTTCTAGTAAACGTACTAGAGAGTCAGAAAACTTCCCAACAAATGCAAAGATAATTATGCCGACAAATACGATATCTGTATTTGAAAATTGCCTTGCATCCATAATCATATAACCAATACCTTCTGTAGATCCCATAAGTTCTGCTACTACTAAACTCACCCATGCAACACCTAACGATAACCTTGCTCCTAGTAAAAGGTTAGGCAATGCAGATGGTAAAATGAGTTTCGTAATTAGTTTTCTTTTGCTAAACTCTAACACTCTCGCAACATCAAATAACTTTGAATCCACACCTCTAATACCTAAAAATGCGTTTACGTATAAAGGAAAAAATGCACCATCTGCAATTAATAACACTTTCGATGTTTCACCAAAACCGAACCATAATACGAAAAGTGGCGCAACAGCTAGATGAGGTACAGTTCTTAACATTTGCACAGATGGATCTAAATATTGCTCACTTCTCGTTGAAAATCCAACAATCGTTCCTAAAATGATTCCTAAGCCCCCACCAATAAAGAAACCAGCCGCAGCCCTGAATACACTAATACTTAAATGGCCGAATAACTCTCCTGTTTTAATAAGCTCTTGGAAAGCTAGAAAAATATCTAATGGTGTTGGTAAAACTGTTTTAGAAACAAGACCGAATACGCCAGCTAACTGCCAAATTATTAATATAATAACCGGTATAGTAATCGCCCTTACTAAAACTTTTACATTTAACTTTCGCACATTCTTAACGCTGTTTTTCTCAATCGTTATACTCGCTGGTTTCATAACAGCTTTCGTATTTTCCACTTTACAAAACCTCTTTTCACTTCGCTTTCAATGCTTTTTCTACGAAAGAATTATCTACAACTTTTTCCGCCTTAATTTCTTTCTTTATAGAACCGAGCTTATATTGAAAATCCGCTGTCTTTTGTTGTTCTGCTATTATTTCCTTCGTTACCGGAACTAAAATTGGTTTGTCGTGATTAAACACTTCTTTTACGATCTCCGCATCTATCTTTTTTACAGAAGTATATACTTTTATTGCTTCATCTAAGTTAGCATCTTGCCATACACGTACTTTCTCATAAACTTCGAGGAATTTCTCAACTAATTCTGGATGTTCTTTCGCAAATTTTGTTCTCGTAATTAAAAATTCTGGCGAAGAGACATTTAATGTTTCACCGTCTGCAATCACCTTCGCACCTTTATTTAACGTATGTAATGATATGAAAGGGTCCCAAATCGCCCATGCATCTACTGATCCTGATTCGAATGCAGGCTGCGCTTCATCTGGTTGTAATTGAATGACATTTACCTCTTTTGCATCAATCCCTTCTTTATCAAGTGCTCGATACAATAAATTAAAGGCACTACTTCCTTTTGCTACTGCAATTTTTTTACCTTTTAACTCTTTTACACTCGCAATTTTGCTATCTTTTTGAACGAGAATTCCAGTTCCTTTTCTTGCATAACTTGTATTGGCGATTTCGGTAAATCCAATACCTGCTGCTTGCGCTGAAATGACTGGAGAATTCCCTACTTCACCAAAGTCTAATCGGTTTGATGCGATTGCTTCAAAATAAGGAGGTCCACTTTGGAACTCTGTCCATTTCACTTTAACTCCTTCTTTTTTAAACTCCTCTTCAAACCACCCCTTTTTCTTTGCTAGTAATAGCGGGCTTAACCCTTGCTGTATACCAATTTGTATTGTTACATCTTCTTTCTTACTACTTGCTGTACTTTTTTCACATCCTAATAAACATACTGATATAGCTAAAGCAAAAGAAAGAATTTTAAATTTTTTATACATATAAAATCACCCTTTTCCTATATACTTGTTTGAATCAACCCTCCATATTCAAACTGCTGTAATACTTTCGTTCGAAGTTGTTGGAACGATTGAGAAGTTTTATTTCGCGGATAAGGCAAATTATTTTCAATCACTTTATGTATTTTCCCTGGTTTTGCACTCATAATGATGATTCGGTTTGAAAGATATATCGCTTCGTCTATATCATGTGTAACGAATATCATTGTTGTTTTCTTCTGCTCCCAAATATTTAGCAATACTTCTTGTAAATGACTTCGAGTAAAAGCATCCAGCGCTCCAAAAGGTTCATCAAGTAATAATACATTTGGATCTCTTAATAACGCTCTCGCTATCGCAACACGTTGTGACATCCCGCCTGAAATTTCTTTCGGATACGATTTTTCAAAGCCATCTAACCGAACGATTTCAACCCATTCTCTCACCTTATCTTTCACATACTTATCTTTTAACGACAAATCAGCTGCAATATTTTCTTCCACTGTAAGCCATGGAAACAATCGATGCTCTTGAAATATAAATCCTTGCTTCTTACTCGGTTTTGTTATACGCTCCCTATCAATAGTGATCTCACCTTCAAAATCGCTGTCTAAACCTGCAATGATTTTTAGTAATGTACTTTTTCCGCAACCACTCGGACCAATTACTGTAACGAAATCCCCTTTTTCTAATTGAAAATTAATATTCTCTAATACTTGAACCGTAGCAGTTTGTTTCGAAAAATATTTTGATACTCCATCAATTGAAACAGTCACTTCTTCGCCTCCTTGAAATGATTCATATAAATGAACAGATTCAGTATTTATGCAATAAAAAAACCAAAGGCATTTTATCAATAGATAAAATGCCTTCGGTTTCTCCAATCAGCAATACGTTATGGAATTAAGTACATATTATACAAATATTTCCGATAAGTCAACTGGGTTTTATTAAAACATACATATGATTTGTTTGAACATTTTACTTTTGTTTATTTTAACGATATCGTTTACTTACTATTTTTTCTGATCTTTAATCCACTGTAACCAATAAGAAAACTCACACGCTAAATGCATTTGATGGGATTTAATTAGACTATTAGGACAAAGGGCTGGGAACTCAACAACTAGACTTACTTCTATCCCTGTATCAGTATCTTTAAATTGATGTCGAACTCCACCAATAGTAGTACCATCTTTCATACGTGCAACACCTGTTGATTGATATTGATAAGATTTATCTCTTGGTGTTTTCAATCCAGTTTCGTCACCAAAAACAATGAAAAATTGAACTGGAAACGGAGAATTACCAGTAGTTTCGATAACCTCTAATTCATTTTCCCCAAAGGGCCTTAGTACATAGTGATCAGGACAAGCAGATAAATTCACTTTGTTATTTTCACGTGATTGTTCAAGCATCAAACTATCAATTCCATGTATGGCTTCTTCTGCTGTAATCCCGTCTAAATAAATACTAGTTTTTGAAAATTTTCGTCTATCGCCAGATAAAAGAGTACAGATACGCATACCTATTGCACTTAATCTAAGTTTTGATTTCAACTTTTCGTACATTTCATTGTATGTATATCGCAACTTTATTTCCGTTAGCTGTTTTATCATGACGTCTGTATCATTTATTTCAGACTCTTTATGTCCTAATATATATAATACTTTTTTTATCCGTTCTCTTTTCCATTTTATAAGTTGCTCTTGTGAGATATTATTTCCATCGATAATAATCTTCATATACTCTCTCCTTCCTTTTGATTGTATCGTAGTGTAGTTAATACTAAATTAACCATTTCTTGTTTTGTATCTAGATTCAACTTTACTTCTGAATGAGCAATACTGCTAAGACCGTATAAAATAAACCCAGAAGCTAATAATGAGTTATCAGTATAAAAAATCCCTGTTTTCACTCCCTCTTCAATTACTTGTCTAATTAACGGTTGCATACGTGCGAATAATTTCTGTTCCAGTTGAAAATGTTGTTCCGTCTGAAACGAACTCACATTTTTATAGGGTGCTAACTTTTCAATAAATGTCCAAAATATATCTAGTGAATCTTTCATCTTTTGCATGACAGACCGTTCATTTGAAATAAGTATTTCTTCAATTAACTCCATATTTTTCACAATAAAGTCATTTAAAACTTCATCAACAAAATTCTCTTTAGACTTGAAGTAATAATAAAATAAGCCCGTTGCTACACCTGCATGATTCACAACATCTTTTATGCCAAATCCTTTCATACCATTTTTCATATATAGTTCAAAACCAATATCCATTAACTCTTGGCGTCTTACATCTGGTTCTTTTGATATTCTTTTCATACGTCATCTCCTACAATGTTTTCACCACGACTGAATCTGATTCAATCATAAACGACTGAACTTGATTCAGTCAATATTATTTCATAAATTTAAAATCGATTTAATAACTAAGCGACGAAATTTCTACAAAAAAAGAGTAATCTCAAGAGATATGCTACTAACCTTAGATTTATTAAAAAAGTTAGATCATATAACTTGAGACTACTCATTCCCATTCAAAATATTTATGTAATTAAATTTTATTTCCTCTGCACCCTGGCTGTCTCCAAAACTATTGGTGGCAGCTCTTTTTGAATGATTTCTTTTAATCCATAAAGAGCTTTCTTCACATAACCACCTTCGAAATTTCCTAATGGTTCTGGTAATTCATCCTCATCCAATATGAAGTATTCTCCATTTGGAAGTACCATAATATCGATGATTAAATCTTCAAAGGAAACCACTTCATCTTTTATTTGTGTGTTTTTTACGATATTAAAATAGGAACCTAAATACTTTCCTTTTATATCTCTCCATACGTATAAATTGTACGGACGATCTTTCCAGTAATATGCGATTGTATAACTCCCTTTTGGGATTATTAACTTAGTATCATTTGCAGTCATTGTAAATGAATACTGCACCTCGTGAAATAAAACGATACTTTGTGATTGCTTTTCAAGTAATAAGCAATTGTGATCTACTATTGTTGAGTTATACCGGATTTTTCTTTCTATAATTTCAATTTTCGATGTAAGTAACTTATTCATTATTTTGTTTCCCCTTATGCTAGTTCTATCCTCAATTATATCCATTTATGTAGTAATAAAGAAGTATATAGTTTTTTATATAATGATTTATACAAATACATAATAAAAACTCCTTCTTATTTAGAAAGAGTTTTTCACTATCCATGTTTCATATTTTTTCACTTCTAACGGAAGCTCATTTGTTTTTATGCAACTAACAGTACTATTACTCATGTTTTAACTTTTCCTTAACCGCACCATAAAATTTTCGTTCTTCATCAACATTTAAGTAAACACGACTTACTGTTTTAGAAAAGCCGTATAACAACTGCGCTTTCACTGGCTCTTTTAATGTTATTTCAAAAGTAGCAGGTTCTTTTATGAACTCCATAACAGTTGCATCCAATACCTGTCTCCCTTCTTTTGCCGTTAGCAATTCACCCTTGTAGAACGCAATATTATCAATTTGTGTAAATGGCATAACAATTTTCTTTCCTAATCCGATTTGAATGATTACTTGTTCTTCTGTTACGACAAGTGGATTTTTGCGCATCGCTTGTATTTCAGCTATAAAATAAATCATCGCGTATACATTTAAAATAAGTAAAATCCATGCTATTACTGGATTCCACTGATGTAGTAAATAATGAAAACCAATGCTTTCAATTGCTGTTGCGTGAATAATCATGATATACACACCTATAGCACCAGTCTTTTTATGATATGAGTATACAGATTTACCTGTTGGTACTTTTTCACGCCACGATAAAAACGCATAATAGATTAACTTACACTCTGTTAGAATGACATCTATTAACTTACCTCTTTTCATAGTAGCGTCAAACGCTGCATCAATTGCATAAGAAAAGGAATAATTTTCTCTTCTATATTCTTTATATTTTTTTATTATTTTAGGAAGCACTCTAACAATTTTATAGAGAAGGAATAATTCTAAACCTACAAATGCAATTTCAGCCGCAACAATAATATAAGAGATGAATGAAAAAGCTTGTAAATAGTCACTTGGAATAATAAATCTTGCAAAAATATAACCAGCTATTACAACAGGAACTATATATGTTAACGAGTATCTTTTTCGAATAATGAAGAAATACGTGATGATTGGAATGACAAACATGCAATCTAATAATGACCCAAGCACAACTTCTTTCGGCGCAACTGATACAATTGGAAGGGCATACAATAAATAGTTTGATAGCATAATTAAAGAGACGAGTCCAATCCAAGTACCTTTTCGCCTTCGTGATAGTGTAACCTTCATACGTTCACTCCTTTATTTAAAAACCTCATTTAAATGGTCTTTATAAAATGAAATGGCACGTTCAAATTCTTTTACTTCCTCTACTTTCACGACAGTTTCAAGTAATAATTTCATCGCTGATTCGTGATCGTTTACGTTATATTTTGCTAATGATAAAAATACTTTCATTGGAGCGTTCTCTGGGAATTTTTTCACCCCAGCTTCTAATACTGTAATTGCCTTTTCATATTCCCCTATACAACGATATGTACTTCCTAAACCAATATAAGCACCGCAAAGCGATTCGCCATCAAGTCCATTTGCGATTGCCTGCTCATAATACGGAACTGCTTCTGTTTCTAGCCCCATTACATCATGTATCCACGCACACTGATACAGTACTTCTGCATCCTTTGTAAAGTTTGTTAATCCTATAAGCATCTCTTTAGACTGCGCATATTTCTTTTCATTTCTAAGTTTAATAGCTTGCTTTAATAAATGTTCCATAGAATCCACTCCTCACCAATTATTCTGTGTATAGCTCTTGATTGGTATACGCTTCACATTCGTGTAAAAGTAAAATTCCCACCAATTAAAGTTTCGCTTACTTATACTATGCGGATTCATTCTCATCTAAAAACTTAATTTTAAAAAGCAGTGACACGATTACATAATACCTCTAAGCTTTTGACAATTTCTTTCGCTGTTTCATCTTTCCCATTACACAACTTCCCTTTACCATCCTGTCCAATTACATAATGCACAGCCCCGCGCGAATATAAAGAATGTGGTGAATTCGCAATCATTACATTCGCCCTTGCTTCTTTCATTCTATTTTTTGCTCTTTCAAACAGTTCTTCTTCATTTAAATCACTTTCAAGTTTAAAACCAACAAGTACTGTTTCTGGGTCCCATTCTTTTATTTGTTTTAATACCTTTGGAGCCTTTTGAAAGTGAATAATCGGTGCTATATCACTTGAAATTTTTCCGTTCATATTAAGAACATTACCATCTTGATCACAAATTTTCTCTACAATCCAATCTGATCCAGCTGCTGCCATAATGACTGCATCAACCTTTTCATGTGATATGATACTTTTCATTTTATCTTGTAAATCAACGATTCCTTCAAATGGATGTAATTCTAACCCTCTATGTATATCACTCGGTTTCTCCGCAAAATAACCGTGTAAATATATAACATGTGCCCCTTTAGCTAGAAGTTCTTCTGCGATTATCCTTCCGATTGTACCTTTGGCCATATTCGTATGCCCGCGTACTTGATCCCATTTTTCTAGACAACCACCGCTCGTAATTAATACCTTTTTCCCCTTCATTGTAACCATCCCTTACTAATTTTTCTTACGAAACCATTCTGTTCCAAAGTCAACTATATCACGCTGTTTCATTAGACGACACGTTGCATTCCCTATCTTCCCATTTTTTACAGTTCCTTTTCGCTCAAACTCCACACCAATTTCTACAAACTTCTCAGATTCGTAATCCATTTCAACAAACTCTTTCCACACTCTTTCACCGTTTTCTATAATAGGTGCTCCTACTTGTATTAACTCACATGCACCAGAACGCACCTCGGATAAATGAACAGACGTATTGGAATCATATCCAACACCAATTAATAATACGTACCCGTCTAAATCATATATTTTTCTTAATGGAGATTCTTCTCCAAAGCTCATTGATAACGAATGGTTCATTGTTATTTCTACTGCATGTTTTCCCCATGCAGCAAAACTTCCTAACGGATGATTACTACGTACTACATTCGGATATGTACGAAAACATTCAACTATTTCACCCATTCCCCTTGTTGGGGTTATACGTGAATCAAATGCTGGGACGTTATCTCGGATAATTTGCCACCAGTCTTCCGGTACAGGTGGTCTTGACCAATGTTTCGGATCGGACAAATCCGAAGATTGCGTTGGCATTATTATCGTTCCTTCTTCCGTAACAACTTTCATTAATGCTTCTACTACAGCAACGGCACCACCAGATATCCACCCGATAGAACTTAGTGATGAATGAACGATAATTGTCATTCCTTTTTCGACTCCTAATGCTTTTAAATCTTTTGTTATTGTTTCGATTGTATTTGGAAATTGTGTACTTGCTACTATTTCATTCATTTTCATATTGGTTCCCCCACTAGCCACGTAAATTTAAACTTTTATATAAATATATTATCATATTTTTCTTAATTTTTAACTTAATCATATTCATTACTACAAAAATATGTATATTATTATACTGAAGCCTCAAAACTCTATTAAAATCGTAGATAATGATGAGCGAGAGTTTTTTTGAAATGAAGAAAAATGTAAATCCTATTTTTTCAAACTATACTCCATATGCATATTTTTATACTATTTTTCCATGTAACAATGAAATCTTTCTATCCCTGGATATTTTTCTCCTAAACTTTTAACTTGAAAACCAATTCTTTTATAAAATTCTACCGCCCCATCGTCTGTCTCCGCTTCTATATAAGTCAATTGATATATCCTTACCACTTCTTTAATCATTTGCAGTGCAATTCCTTTTTGACGATAATCTGGAGCCACTGCTATATGACATATGCGTGCTTTAGTTTCTCCGATTATTTCAATACCTAGACAAGCTTTTTCTTCATATTTGTACAAAGTCCCTTTATTACTTTGATAAAATATTACTGCCTTCTTTAAGCTTATTTCATTTGGACCGACGGCATATTGTAGCACATTTAATATTGAATCTTTCTCAATTTGTTTAACACACTGTAAATTCATACTTTCATCCCTTTCTATGAAAAAAGACTAGCTCTTAATAAAAAGAGCTAATCTCATTACGCCGTTATTTTTTCTTCTTTTTTTACAACGACAGCCACATAACTATGAAGTATCATTCCAATAATAACGAGACTCATACCAATCCAAGATAATGATGATGGAATTGGTGCAGATAACCAGATCAACTCTCCTACTAGCGCAAATAAAACTTCACCAGACTGCGTCGCTTCCACTGTTGCTAATTTTTGCGGATCATCTTTCACAAGATCTGTTGCAAAGAAAAATAATACTGTCGCGATTAACCCAGAGCTAACTGCTACAATAAAACATTGAAAAACTTGGCTACTTGACGGTAATCCGCCTGTTGATACTTCGTAACCAGATAATAAAAACCAAAATGGTAAACTTGCTAATGTCATACCGAGTACTCGCTGAAATACATCTAATTCCCCTTTACAAACTTGCATCATTTTTCTATTTCCAAGAGGATACGCAAATGCTGCAATAAGTACAGGAACTACACATAAAACGGTTTCACGAATACCTAATGAAGAAGCATGTTCTACTTGCATGAGAACGACACCGAATAAAATAATGGCCGACATTACTAATTCCTTCATCGGAAGTTTTTTATGTAGTGGATCCACCGCAAAAAATGGTGTTAACAAAATCCCTGCAACGATTGTAATTTGCCATGTTGATGCAACGAGCCAACCTGGTCCGAACGCTCCAGCAAAACTAAGCGGTGCATAAAAGAGACCAAATCCAACGATACTCCACACTAACCATTCTTTCGGATTGTTTTTCATATATTGAAAGAGTTGCTTTAAGTTCCCTCTATACATAACAATAAGTAATAGCATTGGAACCATAAAATAATACCGTAATGATGCACTCCAAATCCAGCTTCCACCTTCTAAGTCCATTGCCCTGTTTAAAACAAAAGTAAAGGCAAAGAAAAATGATGCCAGTATCCCTATAACAATTGCTTTCATTGTAAAATCCCTTGTATTTAATTTTTTATCTCTATGACATATATTTTAGTATACGCGATGAAAAATCTACATTCAAACTTACATTTCACTTTAGTGATGATGAAGGAATTGTAGTAGATTTACATGGGAATAAAGTGCATTGGTATGAAATCGAGGCCATTACATGTCAAAATTTTCAAGGGTCAAAATCTACTTTAATCTCGCCCCACTATACTCACCATGAAAATATACGCATCCGCTATAAAAGATGGTTACCAACTATTGCACATTCAATTTACTGGTTTTCTATTGAGAAACCAAAAGATTATCATAAAAATTTAATGATAGCTTGGGAAGAAAAGCGAACGAATAAAAACAAACGCCTCCTTTAATTATTATTTAGGGGCGTTCGTTCATTAAAAAATTAAAGAATATGTAGTTTATATTCTCTGTATAATTTCTTCAATCGACTTATATGGGCTTGATGATACCGATTATGATCTGCTATATGCCATATTCCCCATCTTATTGTCGCGGTTTCCCCTTTTTCATACAAAACTTCCCGCGTTAAATCAGTTTCTGTTAGTTTCATACATTCTTCATAAAACAATTTTTGCACTGCTTCATAATCTTGCATTAACTCTTGCAATGTGTTTTTTCTTAAACTTGGTAATTCTCCTACTTCATTTAACATAGGACCATATTTATTTTCAAATGCTGGCGGAACATCTTCTCCCTTGAAACGATACACCCAATGTAAATCAACAACTGCTAAATGCTGAAGTAACTGCCCAATACTATTTTCATTATTTTCAGACCCTTTATAGGATAGTTCGTTCTCTTCAGTACCTTCGACTAACCTTTGCAATCTATTAAACGTATCAGCAACCGTCGCATACAAAATCGCTACTTGAGGGTCCATTTTTCTTTCTAAATGGAGATCTTTCATACAAAACTTCCTCTCTTAAAAGAACAACACCATATGCTCATTATCACTATACACACCATTCATTTTTATAGCCCTTTTTTCAATTCCGTATGTTTTAAATCCCATTGATTCATATAATCGTTTGGCTGGTTCGTTCGTTGACACAACCCCTAAATTCAATTGCTCTAGCTTCATCTCTTTTGCCCTTTCAATTACTTTACGTATTAAATCACGTGCAAGACCACTTCTTCGATTTTCAGTATCTACATACATTGCAACGATATGTCCTTTATGCTTATATGCGTCTTTTTCTTCTGTTAATAAAGTAACAACCCCAACTAAACGATTTTCATTATTAAAAGCACCAAATGTAAAACTACTGTTGGATGAAAGATTACTAGCAACTCGTTCAAGAGGGTTTTCTTGACGTACTGCTTCTTCATAAGTCGTTATAAATGCTTCTGGATTTACTTGTAGTGCTTGTAAACGCAACTCCCAATATTTTTTTGCATCCGCTTTTGTAAGTAATCGAATCATTTTATTTTCCCCTTTTTAATTTACATAATATTTTTATAGGTTATTATTTTTTGATTCATACTCTTCTTTTAATATACTGTAACGATAGCGATGAATGAACTTTCCCTGTCTCAATCGATCATTTCTCATTAACCCTTCGCATACAAATCCGGCACTTTCATAACTCTTTTTAGCTTTTGTATTATCTTCATCTACACGTAACCAAATTTTCTCCAATTCAAACTGAGAAAAACCTATTTGTAACATGCTGTTTAGAGCTGCCATTCCAAATCCTTTACCCCAATAGTCTTTATTTCCAATCGCAATTCCTAGTTCAGCATTTTTATTTGTTTTATCAAAATTTTTAAGGTCTACCCATCCAATATGTATACCTGTCTCAGTAACGATTGCCCTTTGTTCATAACCATTTTTTCGGCTTATACAAGCTTCAATCCAGTTTCTCGTATCTCCACGAGTGAACGGAGGATATTGATCTGGTACAACTAAATGCTTTGTTACATCTCTATCTAATGACCATTGATAGCGATCTTCTACATCATCTAGTGTCAATTCTCTTAATTGAACATATGGTACATTCATTTTTTTCTCCTCTCTTTATTTACCAATAGAAAATCCTTCGAACACTCTTCCACCATACTGTTCTAACATCTTTTCTATAAAATGAATTAATTCATTTTTCCCTCCCGTTTTATAAAAATGATCAAAAGCGGCTACAAATTTGTTTGCATATTGCTCATCATATCTTTTTAACACTCTAATAAACCATTTTGAACTCCCAAGCCACTTACCATTTACTCTTAATACATATTCATGTACTAAATCGGCTAATAAATTAGCGATAAACAATTCTTCTTCTCTTTTTGTTGCACCAATAAAGTCATCTAAAGTATCCGTAATAAAATATCGCTTCTGCTCAATCGTTTCTTCGGTCCATTTAGCCGGTCCTTTATGTAGTAAATCATTCGCTTCTTTTTTTAATTTCTCAACAATTTCCTGTTCCCCTTTTAAGGCAATCCCTTCTGAAACTAATTGTGGTAACGACGGTCTCCCTCGATCACAATCCATTTTGAAAAAGGTTTTATATGTTTCGAAATTATGAACAAACACCTCAACAGGCCATCCATTACTATAGAAAGATTCTCTATAGCAAGAAGTTAAACTTTGATCGACTATTACAATGTCAAGGTCAGATGTTTTCGTCGCTTCTCCTCGTGCAACGCTTCCGCCGAGTAAAGCTACATCACAATTCGGAAATTGTAATGTAATTATGTTTTGTGCTGCTTCAATTGGTTTCATAACCGATCCTCTTTTCTTATTTCACTTTCTTTTTTTCAGCTCTTTCTCTCGCTTTTTTTATATAGCTTTCTGCATCTGGTGTTTTACATGATGTTGCACCATGATCAACCTCTATTTTTCCAATTTCACTTGCAATTTCAATCGCTTGTCGCTCTAAGTCTTCATTACGAATTCCTATTGCGATTAAAGCACTATTCATCGCTTCTTTTTTTCTATTTTTTTCATTATGTATATTTTCTTTAATCTCTTCTAAGTACGGAGAGAAGAAATCATCATGTAACGTTTTATTTTTAATCGCTATATTTGCTAATAAAGACCAGCCAGCTCTTCCAATCCATTCATCATTAGACTTTGTCCACTCTTCCATTCTTTCTATTGCAATTGGCGAAGTACATATAGATGTCATAAGAACATCCATTAAACAGTAATAATCAACATCCTGAATCCAACTATTAAGCTGTTCTGTCGTTATTTTTTTCGGGTCTAAAATATAAGTTGCTAATGTCATTGCGTCCATATTTTTCGTTTCCCACAATTCAACTGCTAAATCGTGATCTTTTTTTATCTTCTTTTTTAACAATTTTAAATTCGCAAAACTAACTCCAAATAACGGCTCTTTCGCTCCGTGGTTTTTATACGTTTTTCGATTTTGTTCTGTTCCATATTCCTCTAGTTGCCGCATTACTTCCTCAAGTAACATATACCCACCTCTTTATCTTTTATGTTGACTGTATATATGTATGTACGATATATTCTACATTACTTTTTGGTTTTCCTATATTTATTTTTAAAATACGGTATGTGAAATTTTTAAACAATGCACAGCTATACCATCAAAAAACTATACATGTTAAACATACAGTTTTTTGATGGTATCAATTTTCCGTAGAATAAGATATAAACTACGAAAGAACTTTTAATGAGATGTGTATTTCCAACATGTTTAGAAAACTCTTTAAAATGGTTTACTATCATACTTTTATACCTCCTTCATAAATTATGTTTATTACATTTATTCTTAGCCAAAATCTTTCTACATTTTAATAACTCTCTCAATAAGATTTTCTTATATAAAAATCCCTACAAACACTGTAGGGATTTATGTGTAAATCATTTTGTTACACTCTATTTCATATGAAAATAGTTTCATTCAGATGCATTCATAAGCACAATTCTCCAACCATCTGGATCCTCTATTGTGGTTCCTTTCTCTATCCAATATGGGTTTTCTGGTTCCACCTCATGATAACCCATATTACGTAATCGATTTACTATCTTTTCAATTTCATCTTTATTAGGCATATAAAAAACTAGTAAATTATCTTTTGTCGGTGCCGGACATGGACTTCCATTAACATGTGTAGTAAACTCCAAATGATACTCTTCATCTGGTAACCCAAACATAACCCCGTCATATCCTTCATGATTGTGAAATTCCCCTATACGTTTTAATCCTAATCCTGTTTCATAAAAACTTATCACTTTTTCAAATCTATCTGTTGGTCTTGCAATTCTAAATTGAACCCAATTCTTCATGCAAATCTCCTCCTTTTTATTTTCCAAAGCTTTATTACTATATTCCCTTTAACATCCCTCATTAGGGTAAGCTTCCTAAGTTGAAAGAACTATTAGTTAATAAACAATAGGACTTTAGTATAAATTGCTATTTTGCATTGTTTCTAATGTTATCCATGACTGCCCAATTGGATTAACATACTGTCTTTCCTCATTACAAATTTTACAGCGAGAAGGTGCTTCTTCATTTTCGGGATACTATACTCCACATGTAGTGCAAATATAATTATTCATATTCCCACTCCTTTTTTCATGTAATTGTTTCTTTACCAATATTTTAATAAAAATCAAAAATATTCGAATCAATAATTGGAACGAAAACGAAGTGATACGAAAGTATGATTTGGTGATTGAAAGTTTAAATAATAAAGTTTAAATTCATCCTATTTTTCAAAACTGCAATTGATATAAAATCTTGCATACTTTTGAGTAAACTTTTTTACACTTGTAAAAAAGTTTTTTTGCATTTCCCTACCTATAATTGCTAATATAGTAGAGTAGAACTTTTATAGAGAGAAGGAAAATTATGCACAATGGAATTCGAATGACAACTTTAGTAAAAAGGGCTATGTTAGTTTGTGCGGGGGTATTATTCACATACGAAGTAGCTTTTGGATCAGTACATACTGCTCTAGCTAGTACAGAGGATGAAGCAAAATCTGTTCAACTTGTAAGTGAGATTCAAACATCTCTTGCTCCGAAAGAAGCTCCAAAACATTATAACGGGCAAGTTAGAAAAGTCGCTTATTTAACATTTGATGACGGTCCTGGAAAATACACAGCTGAGCTTTTAGATATGTTAAAGAAAGAAAATGCAAAAGCAACATTCTTCCTAATTGGTTCAAACGTAAAAGCTTTCCCTGATCTTGTAAAACGCGAAGATGCTGAGGGCCACTACGTTGGGATGCACAGTATGACTCATAACTACAAGAAACTTTACACTGAAGGTCATTACGTAGATGAAATGAAGGAAGACCAAGGCTTAATCGCTGGTGTTTTAGGTAAATCACCAGTATTAACTCGTCCATCTTACGGCTCTATGCCAGGATTAAACGAAGCTCTTCGCAACAAAGTTGTAGAAAATGGCTTAAAAGTTTGGGATTGGACAATTGATTCTTTAGACTGGAAATATAACAAAATGCAAGTTGATGCTGCATCTGCTAAAATTGTAGAAAACGTTCTAGCTCATTCTACAAATCCAACAGAAGTTATCCTTATGCATGATATTCATCCACAATCAGTAAAAGCAGTACCTGGAATTATTAAAGGACTGAAAGAAAAAGGATATGAATTAGAAGCATATAATGAGAACGAACACTTCCCATTAAACTTCTGGCATGATAATCGTATGTAATGAAAAGACTTGATTTCCTTTAGCTGGGAATCAAGTCTTTTTATCATTTTGGGAATTACTCCTCGTATATTCGACTCAAACTCCCCCTTCTCTAATATCAATAAAAATTCAAAATCACATGTTATACTATAATTTAGTTTAAATAAGTAGGTGCCATATGATCGTATATACAGTACAAACTGAAGAAGCATGGAAACAATTTAAGAAACTTGGTTATTTAGAAGGTAATAAAGAATTCATCGATCCGGACGATGTATATTCATATGACTGGATGGTGCGCGTCGCTAAAACAAGATTGCCTCATTACGAAGGTAACTACCCTATTTGGGTCTGGGAAGCAAATAATTACCCAAATCGAAATCATAAGGCTTGGGGTAGAACAAATTCAAAAATGGTAATTTTAACACTAGATGTACCGAAAGAATGGGTACTATGGAGCTATTTTGACTATTGGTGCTGTGCTATGACTGATGGATCAACATATTTACATACAAAAAATAAGTGTACTTTAGATGAATGGTATACATATATGGATAAGGAATACGGGATAATATTTGATTTCGACTATTTATTATCTCATCCTGATTGGTGTCTAGGTAAAGAGGATTCGTTAGAAAAACAAGGTGTTATCGGCAAAATACCCCTTTCCTTCGTGAAAAAAGTAAGACGTTTTCGTGCTAAGACAGATAAGTCTATTAGTAAAATCCGAAGTGATAACTGGGATAATAGAAAAGAAAACCGCATTAAAAAGATGAATCGAAAATTAAGAAAGCGAAACGATAAACAAAAAAGAATACAAAAGCGACTTATACGAAATTAAAACATATATCAAAATACAGTAAGAAATTATGGATTGAATATACAAATTCAATCCTATTTTTTATATTATCAACACTTTAGCACATATTACTCTTAAGGAGTGATATGTATATGGATTTTCTTTCATCTGAATATTTGTCTGCCTTGCTTGCCATTATTGTAATCGATTTAGTGTTAGCCGGAGATAACGCCATTGTAATTGGATTAGCAGCAAGAAGATTACCGAAAGACCAACAAAAGAAAGTTATCATTTGGGGAACCATTGGAGCAATCGCTATTAGAGCTCTCGCTACCTTAGTTGTCGTTTGGTTATTAAAAATACCTGGATTACTCCTAATTGGTGGTGTACTTCTTATTTGGATCGCTTACAAGCTGATCGCTGAGG
The DNA here is from genome assembly GCF_009183795.1 of Bacillus sp. B1-WWTP-T-0.5-Post-4. Classification (NCBI taxonomy): domain Bacteria; kingdom Bacillati; phylum Bacillota; class Bacilli; order Caryophanales; family Bacillaceae; genus Bacillus; species Bacillus sp. B1-WWTP-T-0.5-Post-4. The sequence goes on along the minus strand of NZ_WEIJ01000005.1, from coordinate 133,285 downwards.
GCAAAAATCATGATATTAAAGCCGAAGAAGGATTTTGGTCTGCTATTAAAACCATTATTATTGCTGATGCGTTAATGGGCATTGATAATGTACTAGCTGTTGCAGGAGCTGCCCATGGTAACTTTTCTTTAGTAATCATCGGATTATTAGTGTCTATTCCAGTAGTCGTATGGGGCAGTACATTGATTTTAAAATGGGTGGATCGTTTTCCTGTCATTATTACGATCGGAGCAGCCGTTTTAGCTTATACTGCCGCGAAAATGATTGTAGATGAGAAATGGTTCGCTGGATTTTTCGAAAGTAACCCTTTCGTTAAATGGGCATTTATCATTATTATCATCGTCGGTGTAGTTTTCTTCGGAAAGGCAAAACAAAAAGCAACAGCTGGTTCTGTCTCATAATGATGGTATATTTACAAATAAAAGGCGCTATTCATATGAATAGCGCCTTTTATTATTTATTTAGCTTCCCCTTCCGGAGTCGTTTTTACCTTCGTTTTGTTTTTATCGCGGTTGTTATAGTTATACTTCGAACGATCTACTGGAGTGAATCCTTCCGGTGTGTAGAATCGTAATAAGTCACCATTTACGACTTGGTCAGAGTATTTTAGTGAGTTTTGAACCATTTGTTCATTTTTCTTTATTTCATCTGTAAATTCTACAGGTTTTCCAGTAGTTGTATCATAGTATTTGCCGTTTAGTGCAGTAACTGTTGGGCTTACGTAGTTACCGTTACGGAACGCAACGACTTGTTTATGATCTGGTGATAATAAATCAGAACCGAATTGAACATAGTTTTTTGTATCTGTACCTAGTAAGTGTAATAGCGTTGGGAGAACGTCAATTTCACCACCGTATTGATGTTGTACGCCACCTTTCACTCCTGGTACACGAACGATTAATGGTACACGTTGTAACTGTGCATTTTCAAATGAGTTCATTTCTTTACCCATTACTTTTGACATTGCTGCGTTATGATTATCTGAAATACCGTAATGGTCTCCGTACATAACAATAATTGAGTTATCATATAAACCAGATTGTTTCAAGTAATCGATGAAGCCTTTTACAGATTCATCTAAATAGCGTGCTGTTTGGAAGTACGTATCTACTGATGAATCACCTGTTGTTGCTGGTTCAATCGTTGCTTCTGCCTTATCGATTGGATAAGGGAAATGGTTCGATAACGTAATAAACTTCGTATAGAACGGTTGTTTCAACGTTTGTAATAACGGAATAGATTCATTAAAGAACGGTTTATCTTTTAATCCGTAGTTTACTACATCTTTTTCATTCATATCGTAGTATGACGCATCAAAGAATTTATTAAAACCAAATGATTTATAAATATCGTCACGGTTCCAGAATGTTTTGTAGTTACCGTGGAATACTGCTGATGTGTATCCTTGTTGTCCTAAAATAGCTGGTGCTGATTGATACGTATTATGAGATTTCGTTGTAAAGACAGAACCTTGCGGTAAACCAAACATTGAATTCTCTAACATAAACTCCGCATCAGATGTTTTCCCTTGTCCTGTTTGATGGAAGAAGTTATCAAAATAAAGTGTATTCGCATCTTTTGTAAATGAGTTTAAGAACGGTGTAACTTCTTGACCATTTAATTTGTAATCAATTAAGAAGTTTTGGAATGACTCTAAATGAATGTAAATTACGTTCATTCCCTTTCCTTTACCGAAATACTCAGGGTTTGGACTTGCATAAGTTGATGTTAAATAATTTCGTACTTCTGTCATATTATCGCCATCAGCTAATGCTCGTTCTGTCGATGCTTTCGCACTTTGAATTCCATCATAAATTGTGTAGTTGTATGCACCTAAATATTTCACAATATAATTACGGTCAAACGTTCTTGTTAATAATTCAGGACGGTCAGACTCTGCAAGACCTAAGTTAACACTGAATAATAAAATACCTGCTACAAATACTAGAGATAATTTATGCTTCGCAACACGAATTGGTTTTGGATTTGCAAATTTTGTTGCGACTAACACAATTAATATAATCGTGTCTAAGAAGTATAATGGATCATAAAGATGTAGCAACGCAAGAATACTACCACCTAAATCTCCAAAGTTATTCGTTTGTGTTAATGTCGGGAACGTAATAAAGTCACTGAAAAAGCGATAGTATACTACGTTTGCGTATAAAAGAATCGACAATAACAAATTAATGATAATTAACCAAATATAAGATCGTTTCCCTTTTGCAAATAATGCAAGTCCTAAAAATAGAACTGCTGAACTAAGCGGGTTAAAAAACAGCAAGAATTTTTGAATTGTGTTTGAAATTCCTAAATTGAATTCCGTTACATAAGCTGCATATGTTTTGAGCCACAATAAAATAACGGCAAACAGAAAGAATCCAAAATGATTGCTTAACACACTTTTGCTCTTTAATAAGAACTGTTTCATTTCTCCACCTCTTTTGATCATCCAAGGCTTATTTTTTTATAAGTCTGTCTCTCTATTCAAATTTTCTTCTTCAAATAGATTATCTTTATTTAACTATATGAAGAATATTAGTAATTATAATTTGAAGCTAGTATTTATTCAACTATTTCTTTCTAGACATTTTGACCTTGGTTTCTATTTAACAAAATAAATTTGTAACATTTCCTGTTTTCTCCCAAGATTCATCCACTAATTATGACACCCCATACTATATACCTTTATAAACTCATTCGCAAACTATTCTATCTCCAAATTTGGTACATATTTCACATGACAAAATAATACGATTTGATTATATTACTCCACTTACATTTCCCTTCTTCAACTAACTCTTTAAATCTTAAAGTCATTACATCCCTTCATACATGAAAAAATTCTCCTGTTCATTAATATTATATTTGAATAATTATTCATTTGACCGACCAGCGATGTTACGTTTTCTCGACAAAAAAACTCGCTCTAAAAAGAGCGAGTTTTTTCATTATATATTATTGACCTTTGTACATTGCATCTACTTGTTTTTGAAGTTCCTCATTTTCTAAGAACTCATCATAAGTAGCCTCTTTATCGATTACACCGTTTGGTGTTACTTCGATAATGCGGTTTGCAATTGTTTGCACGAACTGATGGTCATGAGATGTGAATAAGATTGTACCTTTGAATGCAATTAAACCGTTGTTTAATGCTGTGATTGACTCAAGGTCTAAGTGGTTCGTTGGATCGTCAAGTGTGATTACGTTCGCACCACTTAACATCATTTTAGATAACATACAACGAACTTTTTCGCCTCCAGATAATACAGAAACGTTCTTCTTAACTTCTTCACCTGAGAATAACATACGGCCTAAGAAACCACGTAAGAAGCTTTCAGACTCATCTTGTGGAGAGAATTGACGTAACCATTCAACTAAGTTGTAATCACTGTTCTCAAAGTACTTAGAGTTATCTCTTGGGAAGTAAGATTGAGAGGTTGTAACACCCCATTTGAATGAACCGCTATCCGGCTCCATTTCACCCATAAGAATTTTAAATAATGTTGTCATCGCAATATCGTTACGGCCGATAAATGCAACTTTATCACCTTTATTTAAAGTGAAGTACACATTATCTAACACTTTTTCACCATCAATTGTTTTAGACAGACCTTCAACAGTTAATAAGTCATTTCCTACTTCACGCTCAGGTGTGAAGCCAACGAATGGGTAACGACGTGATGACGGTCTAATATCATCTAATGTAATTTTGTCTAATAATTTTTTACGAGAAGTTGCTTGTTTCGCTTTAGAAGCGTTTGAACTAAAGCGTGCAATGAAGTTTTGTAACTCTTTTACTTTCTCTTCTTTTTTCTTATTAGCATCTTGTGTTAATTTTAAAGCTAATTGGCTTGACTCATACCAGAAGTCATAGTTACCAACATAAAGTTGAATTTTACCGAAATCAAGGTCAGCCATGTGCGTACATACTTTATTTAAGAAGTGACGGTCATGGGATACTACGATAACTGTGTTTTCAAAGTTCATTAAGAAGTTTTCTAACCATTGAATCGCTTTTAAGTCCAAGTGGTTGGTAGGCTCATCTAATAATAGAATGTCAGGTTGACCGAATAAAGCTTGAGCAAGTAATACTTTTACTTTCTCTGCCCCAGTTAATTCTGACAATTTCTTATCATGAAGGTCTTCACCAATACCTAAACCTTTAAGAAGAATTGCAGCTTCTGACTCAGCTTCCCAACCGTTAAGCTCAGCGAACTCACCTTCAAGTTCAGCAGCGCGCATTCCATCTTCATCACTAAAGTCTTCTTTCATGTAAATAGCATTTTTCTCTTGCATTACTTTGTAAAGTTGCGTGTGACCCATAATTACTGTTTCTAATACTGGGAACTCTTCATATTCGAAGTGGTTCTGTTTTAATACTGCTAGACGCTCACCTGGCGTAATATGTATGTCACCTGTTGATGGTTCAATTTCTCCAGATAAAATCTTTAGGAATGTAGATTTACCAGCACCGTTTGCTCCGATTAAACCGTAGCAGTTACCTGGCGTGAATTTTATGTTAACATCTTCAAATAATTTGCGATCCGCGAAACGCAAACTAACGTTACTTACTGTAATCATTTGTGTCCTCCTACTAATACCGCTTATTTCAGCGTTTTCTCACCGATTGTCTTAAAAAATCGCATATTACGACTCAATTATTGTAGACTATAGCTATTATATAGTAGAAGCTGGATGAATAGCAACGGTTGATTACCTTTCTACAATGAAATCGGATAGTTTTTGTCCATTCCCCTAGCTATTGTATGTATATCATCGACCTCTTTCTCATATAACCTTTCACTGCTCATTCTGTAATATATCGGATTCATTTTCATCTGAAATATTATATACCGAAAAAACTGTAGAGAAATCATTCCCTACAGTCTCTTCTTATTTCGTATTTATTATTTTCTCTTTGTAACTCTTCATTTTACTCGTTAACCCTATTAACGCCGGTAATAATATCGGCATCACAATTAAAGCTAATAGAAGAAGTGCAACGCCAACTACTGATGCAACTTGTATAAGTGTTAATACACCTGATGGAATTAATGCTGCAAATGTCCCGCCTAAAATTAGCGCCGCTGATAATACAACTCCTCCTATATGACGAGATGCAGTTACAATTTTCGTTACCGAATCCCCTTCTATCTCGTTATAGCGCATCATTACGAAAATACTATAATCCACTCCTAAAGCGACAATCATAATGAAGCTAAAGAATGGAACATTCCAGCTTAATGAATCTACATGTAATACATGTGCACTAATTTGTTCGCTTATACCGAGTGATGCGAAGTACGCTAATAGTAATGAGCCAATAATAAATATTGTGTTTAGTAATGAGCGTGTAATTACGATTAATACAATCGCAATTCCAATTAACATAATTGTAGCTGTACGTAAGAAATCTTGCCCTGTTACTTCTTTTAAATCAACGTTTCTAGCTGTTGTTCCGCCAATTGCTGTTTTCGCATCATGTAATTCCGTTCCCTTTACAGTGCCATCGATTGTTTTATTGATTTCTTGAATAATTGGCATCGCTTCTTTTGAATACGGATTTACATCTAAAATGATAGTCATTTTAGCAATTTTTCTATCCTGTGACATGTACGTGTTCAATGCTTTTTGGAAATCCTCTCCCTCTAGCACTTCTTTTGGAATATAAAACTTCTCAGAGCTCTTCGATTCATTGAGCTCCCCTAAATATTTTTGTGCGTCATGCAGGCCATTACTTACTTTTCCAAGCCCTTCTGTACTTTTAGATAAACCGGATTGTAATTGCCCCATCTTTTCTTGCAGGTCTTTAAGGCCCGTTAAAAGTTGTCCTTGCCCATCGTTTATTTTCGTTAATCCAGATTGTAACTCAACTGATTTATTTGCAATTTGTTTTGAACCTGAAGAACCTTCATTTAATCCATTTTTAAGATCGGCTGCTCCCTTTTGTAACTTATTAACTCCATTGCTCATTTCTTTTAAGCCGTTATCCACTTTCAGTAACGATTGATTCGCTTCTTTAAATGAACTCATCGCCGTTTTGTGCTGTGTTGCTAATTGATTTAATTCATTTGAAAGTACGCTTAATTTCTTTTGAGCCTCTTTAGCAATTCCTATCGTTTGTTGTATGTTTGGATCATTCGCTAATTCTGGTTTCGTTTGAACGAAATTGGTCATTAACATTTCAATTTGTTCATATCCCTTTTTCGCACCATCAATCGCTTGAGAAATACTTCCGAAGTATTGATCGTAAGAGTTTAAACCTTTTTCTAACTGTGCATAACCAGCATGCAGCTGCGACGTTGCATTAGATAGGACATTTATATTTTCGTTTACTGAAGCTAAACCACTCTCAATTTGCTGTGCTCCTTGTGCACCGTCGTTTATGCCATTTGATAATTGATGTAAAGCTGTTCCTAATGCTGATACCCCGTTTTTCGCCTCGTTCGTTCCATCAATTAATTTTTGAACATTCGCAAGACTATTTGAATCATTACTTCCCATTTTATTTTTCGCATCTGTTAATCCATCATTAATTTCCTTTATGCCACCATCGGCATCTCCTAATCCTGTATTCAATTCTCCCGCTTGCTTATTTAAATATAATTCTTTTATCTTCTCACCAGTTGGACGTGTTGGTGCATATACTTCTGACACACCTTTTACTTTCAAAATCTTATCAGTTAGTTCATCTAAAGTTTGAAGCGAACTCGCCTCATCTAACTTGTTATTCGATTGAATGACTAACGTACTTGGTGAAGAAAAACCAGGTGGAAAATGTTCTTCTATTACGTTAATCCCCATTTTCGACTCATATTTATTGTCTACTTCAAATAAATCGTTGTAATTAAGTGTATTAGAATACTTTAATATGAAAGGAATTGATATCACGAATACAATAATTAAAGCTACAAATGGTCTCACTACTGAGTTTTTCGCAAAGAATCCCCATAGACGACTGTCTTCATGACCTTTAAATGTTTTAACGGGATAAAACATCCCTTTTCCTAAAAGCACCATAAAAAACGGATTTAACGTAGTTAATACTAGTAATAAAACTGCGACACCAATTGCTACCGCTGAAGTAGATTGATATAATTTAAAACTTGCTAACGCAAGTGATGCAAAACCAATTAGCACCGCAATTCCGCTATATAATACAGTTTTACCTGCTGATTTAAATGTTTCTTTTGTAGCTAAAAATGCATTTTCTTGTTTACTTAATTCTTCTTTAAACCTCGTATATAATAAAATATTATAATCTGTTCCTACCCCAAACAGGACGACGACTACGAACACTTGTGTAAAGTTTGAAAATGGAAAATTAAATTGATCTACAAGCTGAGCAATAATCCCCATTGAAACTAAATACGATATACCAACTGTAAGAAGAGAAACAATTGGAACAACTGGTGAACGGAATACGAGGATTAATACTACAAGAATGAAAATGATTGAAATAACTTCTGTCTTTTTCACTCCCTCTTGAGAGGATTTAAGAAAATCACCCGCTATTAAGTCACTTCCTGTTAAATACGTTTTTACCTCTTTCGTTTGCACTTTTTCATGAAGATTATTTGAAACCTTTGATATTTCACCGTGTTTTTTATCTATCGATATTTGCGTTAAAATAGTCGTATTATCTTTAGAAACTAATTGTTTCTCCAAGTCTTTATTGTCTAAATGTGAAACAACTTCCTTAATTCCTAATTGCTCTTTTTCATTTTGCAGGGCGTTGATTGTTTTTGTTATTTCCTTCTTTTGTTCATCTGTTAAAGCTGCCTTATTGCCACTATTAAAAACGGCTATAATTTCATACTTTTCAACCCCTTCTTTATCCATCTCTTTCATCATCTTGTCAGCAATACTGCTTTGCTTTGTATTAGGGATTGTAATTTTCCCTTTTTCCTTCACTAATTTATCCATATTAGGCATCGTTACGACCATTGTAATAGTAATAACTATCCATAATAGAAAAGATAAACTTCTCCAACTTTTTAACTTGCTCATTTGAATCATCTCCCGTTTTGAAAGTTTCACGTTAGTAACGGAATGAACGTTCATTCCTATTATTCTATTACGTTATTTTGTAAATTCTATTAAACTAGCCTTTCCGGAATGAATGTTCATTCCCTTAGTTACACAAATATCCTTTCCTACTCTCATTTTTTTAAATCTATTTAGGAATGAATATTCATTCCTGTCCTTATAAAGCTATAGAATCAAATGATTCTAATAGCGTTCCAAGAGCTTTCTTCTAATTCTTTTACTAACTCTTTCGAGTATTCTAATTGCCCTGTTGCAATTACTTTCGTTAATTTTTCTAGCGGTTGATATACAATAATAATTAAAGCAACTGGAGGCAATGGACGAAGAAAACCTTTTGCGATTCCATCTTCAATAATATTCATAAAGAAGCCTATAAAATCATCAAATATTTTCTTACTCTGTTCATCAAGAAAATAACTATCACAGTGAGAATTTGTAAATAAAAAAGCATCTACATTGTTTCTCGCAAATTCAAATAAACGGTTGTACGTATGACTAAACTGTTCACGAATATTTGCTTCAACAGGAAAATCCGTTTTTATTATTTCAGAAAGCTCTAACATACTTTTTGAAAATAATGAGTTAACAAGTGCCTCTTTATTTTCAAAATAGCGATAAATAGTACCCGCACCGACTTTTGCCTTTTCAGCGATCATTGGAATTGTCGTACCATCGTAACCACGCTCTGCAAAAAGTTGCATCGCAGCATCAAAAATATCCTCTTGTTTGTTTTTAGCCATTTTTTCCACCTCTATTTTCAGGAATGAAAATTCATTCCGTTTTTAATTATAAATTACAGGGAATAAAAGTCAAGTGCGTGACAACGTATAGTTGCGATTCTATTCTCTTGTATGTGAATAAAATTATATCAGCGATTTTCAGGATATATCAACTTACCGACAAAAATTAATACGATGAGATGGAGCTATCCCAAAATTTTGTTCGAAACAACTCCATCTTATATGCAAATTAAAAGAAATCATAAATAAACGGCTTGCGCACTGGTACTACATTCTCAAATGCCCGTATTTCCTCTTCGCTTCCGCTAATTAATTCTAATTCATTTAGTTCTAATGGGCGTTTGTATCCAAGCAGTATTGTAGATAGTGCATTTATATCTAGCTTGATCCCTTTATCCATTGGTTCTTCTATAATTGCTATTTCATAATTTGCAAGTCTCACCGATACATTATTCCACAGTGCAAATGAATCTGTAATATGTAAAATGACTTCTTGTTGTACATTGTTCCAGTTTAACTCATACTGTTTTAAGAACTGCTCTACATCTACAATTCTTCCCATAAAATATGGTTTTATTTCTGTTTTCACACGTGGTTCTTGCAATGTATATAACAACTGTTCGTTTTCACTTACTTTCATTTCAAGCTCTTTAATCATAGAATCATGCTGGCAAATAAAATTCCATAGACCATTTCGTGCTTCATTATGCAGTGGTACAAATTCTTCTACTGTCATTTTATAGTTTTCTATTTTGTATAACATGTAACCTGCTGCCTTTTTATTTTCATCATAGTAAATCGCTAATGTTAAATCATCATAAACCGCTTGTAACCACCAGTTCTTCTCTCGAACTAACATACATGAAAAACGTTCTGCAAATGCTTCATAGAGCTTCTCGACTTCTTTTGGATGATTTTCTTTATTAAAACGTTTCACAGTACCATTTACTTGTTTTTTCATCACTAAATCGCTCTTACTTATATGACATTTGAGTAGATTCGCACAAAGTTCCCAGCCGTATTTACGGTAAAATGAAACAGCAAATGGGTGTAACATAGAGACTGTATAGCCATCTTTTTTCATTCTTTGAAGTGAATGTTGAAGTAGCTCTTTTACATACCCACTTCTTCTGTACTCTGGATACGTCGCTACTCCTGCAACGCCACCCATTTTAAATTTTTCTTTACCTATGTAAATATGAAACGGGATGAGGTGTAGTTTTGCAGCTAAGTCTTTCCCTTCCATAATGCCGTATATTTCATGACTTTCCTTCATTTTTGTAAGTTGCTGCTGTAATCGTTCCTCATCTACTTTATATTGAAAAGCGTATTCTGATAAACGTAATGCTTCTCTGAATTTATCTTCTTTTAATTGTATGACATTCATATAATTCTCCTCCATTCCCTTTTTGAATTGTATCATAATTCTAACTATTATAGTTCGGTAAGTGAAATTACAAGGACGTTTTAACAAAAAAGCAGATACATCACGTATCTGCTTTCCACCCTTTTTATTTAGCTAACTTTTGAAGTTCGTCAAAGAATGTAGGATATGATACACCTACTGCTTCTGCATCTTCAATAATTGTTTTTCCTTCTGCTAGGCAGCCAGCAATTGCAAGCATCATTCCGATACGGTGATCACCATAACTATTTACTGTATTGCCTTTTAGAGCTGATTTTCCGTAAATGATCATACCGTCATCAGTTGCTTCTATTCGAGCTCCTAGTTTCGTTAACTCAGCAACTACTGTATCAATACGGTTTGTTTCTTTTACTTTTAATTCGTGTGCATCTTTAATTACTGTAATTCCTTCTGCTTGCGTTGCCGCTAATGCGATTACAGGAATCTCATCGATTAGTCTAGGGATAATATCTCCGCCAATTTCAATTCCTTTTAATGAAGATGTTTCGATTGTAATATTTGCAGCTGGTTCTGATGCCCCTTCGTTAATTAGGTCTACAGTGAACGTAGCACCCATTTTTTCTAAAACATCAATAATACCTGTACGGGTTGGATTCATTCCTACATTTTGTAATACTAGTTTACTATTTGGGATGATTGCACCTGCTACTAAGAAAAATGCTGCTGATGATACGTCACCGGGCACTTGAATGTCTGTTGCTGTTAATTTTTGTCCACCTGACAGCTTCACTGTTTTCCCTTCGCGAGTTACTTTAACACCAAATGCTTCGAGCATTCTTTCCGTATGGTCGCGTGAAATATGTGGTTCTGTAACAGCTGTTACACCTTCTGCACGAAGACCTGCAAGTAAAATAGCTGACTTTACTTGTGCACTTGCAACAGGAGAAATATATTCAATTGCTTTTAAATCTCCGCCACGTATTGTTAACGGTGTAAATGTTCCTTCTTCTCGGCCGTCTATGTTTGCGCCCATTTGTTTTAATGGGTTTGTTACACGCTTCATCGGTCTTTTTGCGATAGATTCATCACCTTGTACGCAAGAGAAAAATGGTGTGTTAGCTAATATACCTGACATTAATCGGATTGTTGTACCAGAATTACCAACATCTAATACAGCTTTTGGTTCTTGTAAACCTTCTAATCCTTTACCAACTACAGTAACCTCATCACCGTTTTGCGTAATTTCTACTCCCATTTCTTTAAAACATGAAATCGTACTTAAACAGTCTGCACCGGGCAAGAAACCTTTAATTGTTGTTTTCCCTTCTGCAATAGAACCGAACATAACAGCACGGTGTGAAATGGATTTATCACCTGGGATTGTAATATTGCCATTCAATCCGTTATTAACAGGTTGTATTGTTCTTTCTTTCACGTTTTTCACCTTCTCATTTAAATTGTTTCATAAGTTTGGTATTCTTCTTCTCCAAGCGCTAGTTTTGCTTTCATACGATCTTCTTCCCTTTGGAAGCTAATACGTAATACCCCAAGCAGTCCTTCACGCGCTTCTAATATTTGCAAGTTCGTAATACTAATTTCCTCGCGCGCCAAAATACTCGTAATATGAGCCAATGCCCCCACCTTATCTAATACATCGACGTATAAGTCGTGATAGGCAGGAATTGCCCCTCTCTTTCTTACTGGTAAAGAATCACGGTATTCTTTCGCATCTGCAAAATAGTTTTGAATCTCGCATGCATCTCCGGTAGAAACTGTTTTATATAAATCTTCCATTTCAGAGATCCACTCTTTTAATAATACCATTAAATGCTCACGATTTTGCTTTACAATATCACTCCACATTTTCGGACTACTAGATGCGATACGTGTAATGTCTTTAAACCCTCCAGCAGCTAGCTGATGAATGAGCGGATTATCTCCTGCATGTTTCTCTACTTGCTTCACTAAACCTGCTGCGATAAGGTGCGGGAAATGACTAACGATTCCTGTTACATAATCATGTTCTTCTGTATTTAAAACAAGGAAATGTGATCCCGTTCCTTTTAACCAATCTTTTAACTCTTCCACATGTTCATTTGGCACATGATGCATCGGTGTTAAAATGTAAAATGCATTTTCAAATAAATGCGCTTTTGCACTTTCAACTCCCGTTTTATGAGAACCTGCCATTGGATGTCCACCAATGAAAGATACTTCCTTTGAAAATAAAGTTTCTGCTTCATTCATAATCGTGCCTTTTGTACTACCAACATCAGTCACTATAACATCTTCTCGTAAACGGAATGACGCAAGTTTGTGTAATAGCTTCTTTGTTTCTTCAACTGGAGAAGCAAAAACAATTAAATGTGCCTCTTCACATGCATGCTGTAAATCAACTGCTATTTCATCTACTACGTGTAATTCTTTTGCACGCTCTACTTGTTCTTGAAATATATCATAACCTGTTATCGTTACATTGTGCTCTTTCTTAATTGCTAATGCGAGAGAGCCTCCGATTAAACCAGTTCCAATTAATACTACCTTTTTACGCATTTTCCTCATCTCGAGACTTTCTTTTTTTATTTTCAAAGTGTTGTTGTAACACTGAAATCACCCCTTCATTTTGCTCCCTTGTTCCGACTGTAATACGGATACCATTCGGGAACGGACGAATAATAAATCCTGCATGTGCACAAGCTTCATAAATCTCTCCAGCATTCTCAACTGGCAAGAAGATGAAATTTGTTTGCGATGGATAAAATGGAATATCATTTTCCCTACAAAAGCTCTCGTATTGTTGTAATCCTTCTGTATTCACACGAACTATTTCTTCAATAAACTCGTCATCACCAAAAGCAATCGTCGCTGCTTTTTGCGCTAATGAAGATACGTTAAATGGCAAACGAACGACATTTAATTTTTCGATTAATTCTTCCTGTCCAACCGCATATCCAACGCGGAAAGAAGCTAATCCGTACGCTTTAGAAAATGTTCTAAGTACAAGAATATTTTTATGTTTTTCTAAAAGCGGTAATGTCTCTGGGAAATCTTTTGCTGTTACGTATTCATAGTACGCTTCATCAATGACAATTAACGTATTTTCACTAATACCTTCAATGAATTGAGTCAATTTTCGGTCATTCACATATGTGCCTGTTGGATTGTTCGGGTTACAAATCCATACAATTTTTGTATCGTTATCTACTACTGAAGAAATTTCTTCTAAGTCGTATACACCGTTATTTAACGCAACTTCCTTCACTTCGCAACCTTCTATAATGGCATGATGACGATACTGTGGGAATGTTGCACCTGTTGTTACAATGTTATCTCCCGCTCGTAATACGGCGCGGCTTATTATTTGAATGATTTCATCTAAACCACTACCACAAAGTACTTGTTCCATTTTCACATGTAACTTATCTGCGATTGTTTGACGGAGCGTTGTAGCACCTCCGTCAGGATATAAAGCATGTTCCAACCACGATTTTTGCAACTCATCTAAAACACGTGGCGAACAGCCGAATGGATTTTCATTCGATGCTAATTTCACAAACGAATGATCTCCGTACACTTCTTTCATTTGTTCTGGTGATTTACCTGGTTTATATGGTTGTAATGATGATAGTTGATCTTTTACTTGCACGTTAAACCCACCTTTTTATTAAAATTCTTTTGCGTAGTTATTGTGTTGCATAATGTTTTGTTTTAATAATTCCATACGATCTTTTCCGAATTGTTCGACTAGTGCATCTGCAAGTTCCCATGCCACAACAGATTCAGCTACTACACCCGCCGCTGGTACTGCGCAACTATCAGATCTTTCAATACTCGCTTGGAATGCTTCTTTCGTATCAATATCAACGCTTGCTAACGGTTTGTATAAAGTAGGAATTGGCTTCATCACGCCTCTTACGATAATTGGCATACCTGTTGTCATACCGCCTTCTAAACCGCCGGCATTATTCGTTCTTCTCGTGTATCCTTTTTCTTCATCCCACAGAATTTCATCATGCACTTTGCTTCCTGGTTGTCGTGCCGCTTCAAAACCTACGCCGATTTCAGCACCTTTAAATGCATTTATACTCATAATTGCACCAGCAAGTTTTGCATCTAATTTACGATCGTAATGGACGTAACTACCGACGCCAATCGGCATACCTTCTACAATGACTTCCACAATACCACCGATTGAATCTCCACTACTTTTTGCGTTGTCAATCGCATTCATCATTTCTTGCTCTACTTCTTTATCTAAACATCGAACTGGTGAGTTTTCAGTAATTGTTTGAATTTCTTCAATCGATAAGTTTGAAATATGTTTTGCTTTTACTCCACCAATTTCAAGAACATGTCCTGCAATTTCCACGCCTAATTCGCTTAAAATTTGTTTTGCAACTGCACCAGCAGCTACACGAACTGTCGTTTCTCTTGCAGATGACCGCTCTAATACGTTTCTTATATCACGATGACCATATTTAATTGCTCCATTTAAATCTGCATGTCCGGGACGTGGTTTTGTAATTGTACGTTTCATGTCTTTACTTTCTTTTTCCGAAATTGGCTCTGCACCCATTACTTTCGTCCAATGTTTGAAATCATCATTTTTTACAATTAACGTAATCGGTGATCCAAGTGTCATCCCGTGACGAACACCACTTACAATTTCAACTGTATCTGTTTCAATTTGCATACGTCTTCCGCGTCCATGACCTTTTTGTCTTCTTAATAATTCTTTATTAATATGTTCCGCCGTAAGTGTCAAACCTGCTGGTACACCTTCTAAAATAACTGTTAACTGCGGTCCATGTGATTCTCCAGCTGTAATGTATCTCATTTCTCTTGCCCCTTTACTATTTTTTTGTACAAAAAAGTCCCTACTGAGCGCTCAGTAGGGACGATGTTTATCGCGGTACCACCCTAGTTGTAGACTTCTTTCGTCTACCTCTCTTCTTCTTTAACGATCGTTTGACCGTCTTACCCTCCAAAAGTTGTCGGGAAAGATGCTCCAAGGCTGTAATTCATGCTTACCTTTGTACTGATTCACACCGACCATCAGCTCTCTTTAACAGTGAGATAAGCACTACTGTTTCCTCTTCAACGCATATATGATATGGAATTAAGATAATTTATTTTTGAAACCTTTTAACTCATCCATGAATCTATGGAATTCTGGAATGTCCATTTGTTGTGCAGAATCTGATAATGCAACTGCTGGATCTGGATGAACTTCAGCCATTACTGCATCTGCGCCAATTGCAAGTGCCGCTTTCGCTGTTGGTAATAATAAATCTCTGCGTCCAGTTGAATGTGTTACATCAACGATAACTGGTAAATGTGTTTCTTTCTTTAAAATTGGTACTGCAGAAATGTCTAATGTGTTACGTGTTGCTCTTTCGTATGTGCGGATACCGCGCTCACAAAGAATAATTTGATCGTTACCTTGCGCAATGATGTATTCCGCTGCGTTAATGAACTCATCAATTGTTGCTGCTAATCCACGTTTTAATAATACTGGTTTGTTAACTTTACCTACAGCTCGTAATAAATCGAAGTTTTGCATGTTACGTGCACCAACTTGAATTACATCAACGTAGTCTAATGCCATTTCAACATCGTTCGGATTTAAAATTTCACTAATAATTGCTAAGTCAAACTCGTCTGCTACTTGACGTAAAATTTGAAGTCCTTCTACTCCCAAACCTTGGAAATCATATGGAGAAGTTCTCGGTTTGAATGCACCACCGCGCATTAATTTTAAGCCTTGGTCTTTCATCGCTTGCCCTACTTGACGAACTTGTTCTAAACTTTCTACTGCACAAGGTCCCATGATGAACGTTTGTGTTCCGTTTCCAATCAATTCACCTTTTACATCAACGATTGTATTTTCTTGTTTCTTTTTACGTGATACTAGTAACGCTTTACGGTTATCATCTTCTTGTAACTCTAAGCTTGCTTTGAAAATCGTTTTGAAAATATGTTGAACTGTTGATGTTTCGAATGGTCCTTCGTTATGCTCTGCAATCATATCAAGTACTTCACGCTCACGTACTGGATCAAAGCGTTTCGTACCTTGTACTTGCTTTTGCTCTCCAATTTTTTGAACAATTTCACCACGTTTGTTTAAAAGGTGTAATAGTTGTAAGTTAATTTCATCTACCTGTTTACGTAATTGATCTAATTCATGATTTGCCATTTGGAAATCCTCCTCTAATGTTTTAAAAGTATAGTAAGAGAATAAAAAATTCTCTATTTTCTGAACTGACTAATTATACAAATTCATAGTGGAATCGATACCTCTTCTTATTTTAAACTGATAATTCTTACAAAGACATGAACTACTAGTTAAAAACCCACTTTTTTGTACAAAAAAGCCCTACTGATCCAATCAGTAGGGACGATATTTATCGCGGTACCACCCTAGTTGTAGACTTCTTTCGTCTACCTCTCTTCATTGTTAACGATCATCTGACCGTCTTTCCCTTCATAAAGACAATACTATCTTTACTACGAAAAAGATGCTCCAGGACTGTAATTCGCTCTTGTTTATGTACTGGTTTGCACCAACCACCAGCTCTCTGTTACAGGGAAACAACAACTACTGCTTTTCCTTTCAATGCATGACTATTTAATTTTCAAGTTGAACCACTAAAATACAAAAAGTCCCTACTGAATAAATCAGTAGGGACGATATTTATCGCGGTACCACCCTAGTTGTAGACTAACTTTCCGTCTACCTCTCTTCACTGTTAACGATCAATTGACCGCTTTTTCCTCATAAAGACAAACTATCTTTATTACGAAAAAGATGCTCCAAGACTGTAATTCATGATTATCCCTGTACTGGTTCACACCAACCACCAGCTCTCTGTTACAGTAAGACTAACCACTACTGTGATCTCTTCATTGCACTTTGTTTATTCAAATGTTTTTGAAATTGAATAAGTATGATTCGTATTATAGAACGCTTTTCAAAACACTGTCAACAACTTTTTATATATTTTTTTAAATTCCACTTTCGTCCTATAATTCTTTTTGTAAATCACCCATTACAATTCCTATGCGAATTATTTCATTTTCTAGTAAATGTAAAACATATTCCTCTACTTCATACTGAACTAATAATTCTTTTATTTTTATGATTTCTTTTTCAAATAAAACGGCTTCGTGACATGTTTGTAGTAAAATAAAAAACACATTTGCAAATATTTCTTTATGCGCTTTCATACTTTCTTTTTTATGAAGCATTTCAATCAATAACTGCTTCATTTCCTCACCTGCACATTTACCATGTACACTTGAAAATGCACGAGACATAATACATAATCCTTTTTCTAATATTTCATCCATGTATAAAATAATACGTAAAAGCATTACATATTCTCTTGCAGTTATCTCACCCATTTTTGGTCGTTCTCGCAAAAATACACTGAGCCAAGCTGTCCAAAATTTTTGTTGTTCTTTTACACTTAATGTTTTGACGTAATAGCATAAAAACTGCATAAACTTAATTTTATTTTCTTCATTTTCTAGTATGAGTAACGGGTATAACCAATCTGTTTTTTGCTCCCAATATAGTACACATTTAATAAATACAAAGCTAAGCCATTTCAAGAAAGCTTCTCTCGTATGCGGATGTAATACTTCCAAATGTTCTATCGCATACTTAATAAATCGCTTCATTTCTGTAAATAAAGGTAGATTTATTTGCGTGTAACATAAGCCGGCCCATGCATATTCCGTAATCTCATTTTGTTTTTTTAAATCTAAGTATGGTAACAAATATTTTCGGCACCATTGTTTTTCAATATGATATAGGAATGTAATATCTGCTATTAAACGAGCAAACATAAAGTTTGTTCGTTCCGAATTAACTCTTACTTGTTCTTCAAATAAAAATAAATATTCATATACATTACGATCGTATAAATGATCATATGATAACAACTTTAATAATACAGCCGTCATTTTTCCAACTGGATGCTGAATTGATTCATTATAAAAATCTTGTTTCCCAAGCTTAAAGTCTGTATCACTCTTCATAACTTGAGGAAACACTGAAAAAGCAAATCGTTTTACAACACGTATACTATTCTCTTCTAACTCTTCTAGTCGATTACTAATTTCATATAGAAAACTACTAATTAACCAATGAAAAGCAGTATTTCTAACAAATTTCTGCAATAGCGGAATAATTTTTTGGATTTGCTCATTCGTCAATCCTCGATTATTTCGCCATTCTCTAATACAAACAAACCATACTTCATTACTTATTTCTTGCACTCCTACTAATTGGTATGCAAATGAAATACTCCACTCTGTGTTTAATTTACATGCTTTTGATAACATCTCTAAAAAATGGCGTTGTTCAAAAACACCATCTTGCGAAAATTGCTGAACTTGCTTCATAATTTCAACATCTTTCAGCTGCAATAATCCGTCAGCAGTTACATTACAAGTAATGCTTTCTGCTGTATCCTCTTTCTTTTGTACACTGTATCGTTCAGAATGAAAATGAGGATGCTTTTGCTTCATTAACTCATACCCATTTGCCGTAGATGGGCTATTCGAATCACACTTGAATAATAAGTCTAATACGAGACATGCATCAAATACCCTCTCTTCTGTAAGATGCTTTATTACAGTTCGAGTGACTTCTTCTTTTGTTTTTTCTAAACAATGTGCATAATGCCTTTTTAAAAGTTGAAAAACTTCGTGTTTATAAGTGAAATCTAAAAGAAGTCCTTCATGTAACAACCATTTCATTTTGTCATCTACACGAACAAAAATATTTTTATTCATCGCATCAATTGCAATTCGCTTTTGAAGTACACTATTTGCTTCTATCATTTCTGTAATATAATAATCCGCTTTTTTCTCATTGTTTTCGCATAAATAAGTTAGACACTCTTTTACAATTCGTATTAAAAATGCAAGGTCATTTTGATGAAACTCTTTCTCTACATTTTCCTTATTTCTTTTTTTCAGTGCCGTTTGTCTTAACGACAACATTCTCAATTTTTCTAATCCAATCATCATAATTGGAACAGCATAATAAGCGATATATGGCCTCATCTTTTCGTTCCAAATTTGCTCCACATGAGAAAATGTAGATACTGGTAAGCGACTCGATTCCTCGAGTTCTATTGATTCTTGCGTATCATTTCCCCATTTTCTTACACGTTTCAACTTCAGTTTTCCGTCTAAAATAAAAGTTAGTAACAATAAGGCAATTTCTTTATGCTCAGGAAAAGAACATTTTTGCAGTAACTTAGAAATCTTTTCTATAGAGCTACTATCTTTTTCAGCTGTTTCTAATAAAAGGAGTGTCCACCTTGCAAACAACAACGGGTCCATCTTACTCTTCGTTTCGTTTAAGTAGTTACAAATTGTTCTCCATAATAACGGTGATATTTTAGAATAGTTTTTATAAATTAATTGAAATAATTCTTTCTGATGACTAAAAAGAAATTGTTCCACTAACCATTCTGCAAGTAATTCATCTACTTCATTATAGTTTGGCGTAAGCATAAACAAATTTTGTAATTTACCTTCTGCTTCTAACCATTCGACCCATTCATAATCATGAGCAAATTCCACAAAGTAACGTACTGTTTCAATTTTTTTAATCGATTGCTTTATGTATGATAATTGTTCCTGTTCTACTGACGGGGGAACCGTTACAATATCCCGAATACGCATTCTTTTCGTAATATAATTATCACCCATTAATTCAGCCCAGCGTTTTACCGCTTTTACAAGGGATTGATGATTATTCACCTTATTCGGATACACAATTGGTCTTATCCCTAAATGTTCCCAGTGGTATGTATTTTCTCCTTGTGCGACAAAAGCAAATCGTCTTGTACTTGGTGGTAAACCAGTTGCTAAATATTTCATTACTGGGTCATTATGACTATATCCAACGAATAAAACGGTGTAATTTGAGAATAGATCAACTAAAAACCTTCTCGCCCACCCTTCCGTTAAGTAAGCCCTTCCAAAATCACCATCTGTTAAAATTAAAGCCTCTTTCTCCTGTTCTACATTACCATGTATGTAAGCAAGACCTTTAAAAGCTCTCCCAGTCGGTAAAGCTGGAGCGTAATAAACATTGATATCTCTATTTATTTCTTTAATTGCAGTTGTAAAATGTTGATCAAAATTTGTTGTTACAATGCGGATATCTGTATCTAAAGGAAATAACCTTGGAATTGCATAATGCAATGGATTCGGTTTTGATTTCTCTATATGAACGAGATCTCTTGCGACTTGATGTACATCTTTTGTTTTCGCAATTTTGCCAAGATAATAATCATGTGGCTCTGTTATTTCACGTTTTTCGACATATAACGTTTTTGCAATTTCATCAACTAAATCATCAAAATTCGGTAAGTTTGATTTCCCTTTCATAGAAACTCCCGCTCCAACAAATAACACTAACTTTCCTTGCTCAAGGTGATCAATTAACTCATCTGGAATTTCTACTTCTGAAGTAATCCACATCTTGGATTCCCCCTTACCTAAAAATGTCATACACTCTCATTTTACTATAACATTTTTTCATTGTTTTTATAATATTTAGACTAAATTCCGAACATGAAAAAGTTTTATGTAAATAAATCCGTTACAATGTATGAACTCCAGAATTTATTGAAAAACTATGTATAAATCGGAGGTGTAAATTTTGAATGATTTCACAGTAGTGCTTATCAAGTTTATATCGTGCATTATCGCATTTAGCATTGGGCTTGCTTTATTTTTCCCTGCAACGTTTGTTCAAATTATTTCATTCAGTCTCTTTGTTACAATCGTATCCTACATGTTCGTTGATAAAATTATTTTAAATCGAATTGGCAATACTGGTGCCATTATGTCGGATTTCTTATTAACATATTTAAGCGTATGGATTTTCGGTAATATTTTATTAGACAACTATATGCAAATTGCATGGGGCAGTATCCTTTCTGCCATCGTCTTCACTTTATCTGAAGTAATCGTTCATCGCTTCTCTAACTCTCATACAAGGCACAACAATGATAACATTCGTATTAATCGCCGCTTTGCATATGGTACAGAGTTTGCTGAAGAACAAAATATATTGGATAAAGATAAGAAAAAGTAACGTTTTAATGCAGGAGCGCCCTTTTTAATTATGTGGTGCTCCTTTTTTGTATTTTTTCATTATGGTACGTGAAATTATATAAGTGATTATTTCAAAATACCGAATTACTAACAATATTTGACGCTATTTTTTCTAATAAAAAACTGCCTCTTATTTAGAGGCAGCCACTTTTAAGTCTTTTACTGCAACAACATCCGCAAACGCTCCCAATACTGCGTTATGATGTTTCACAATATCTTCAGCACGTAACACTTCTGTATTAAATGTACTATGCGCATCACTCACTAACGTTACTTTATACCCTTCACTACATGCTCTGCGCGTTGTCGTATCTACACAATACTCTGTTTGCATTCCCGAAAGAATAACGTGTTCAATTCCTTTCTCTTGTAACACTTCGCTTAAGTTTGTATTATGGAATGAATCTGGAGTCGTCTTTTCAACTATATTATCTCCTTCTTGCGGAGCGATGGCCGCATGGATTCGCCATCCATCCGTACCTTTTTCTAACGGATGGTCTTTAGGACCGTTATGTTGGATATAAATAACTGGAATATCATTTGAACGACATTCCCTAATAAGCTCTTGCAATGTTTGTAAAAACTTTCCCCCATTATGTACTGGCATTCCAGCTGTATACATACCCGCTTGCACATCAATTACGATTAATGCTTTTTTCATTTCACACATCCCCCTTTATTTGTATAAGCCATTATTATTGTTTATATTCCATCATCCAACAATCTTCTAATTTCCCCTCATGCAACTCATGTTCCTTTAAAATCTTTACTTTTTTAAATCCACTTTTTTCATAACACTTTATTGCTCGTTCATTATTTACTTTCGGATCCATTGCAATTGCTTCTGCTCCCATTTCACCCATAATATATGTAATTGCTGCCTGAACGAGTTTTGTTCCAATTCCCTTTCCCCAATAGGCTGGTTCACCGATAAATTGGTCCATACCCCATACATTTTGTGATTCTTTATAACCATATAACGCTTTCCACTCTGAATCCACTGGGTACATTTGTATGTAACCAATCGGAATGGTATCAAATTCTATTAAACATCTTTTTTCATTACTGTTTGGACTATGTATAAAATGATCAAGCACCTTTTCTACAGATTGCGGATTATCTCGTCCTTCGTAATACCGCAGGACTGATGGGTCCGTTAACCATTTAGAAATGATAGATGCATCATCTTCCATTACGTATCTAATCAATAAACCTTCTTTTTGAAAAAGCATATTATACCTCTATTATTTCTTTATATTTTTTCTTGCTGTTACATCTTTCATTGCACCTACTAATGCATATGGTAGTAATGTAATCGCAAAAAATGCTGTAAATACGTTAAGTTGCGGGATTGTATAGAGTGTGAACCATTCAGTGAAAAATTGAGAATTTAATATTCTATTAAAAAACTCTCCGCCTGGCCTAAAGTTTGGCGCCCACGCAGTGATTTCACACAAAATAAACAGTAACTGAACAATAAAAAATGCCCCTAGATAACGAAACCAAGTCCGTTTCCATATAGGTTGTGCATTTTTTAATATATCTCCCATCTTACCCCCTCCTTAAATATCCATCATATTAATTATACACTTTCCTCACTTTATTTGTTAAAATTTTCTATATAATTAATGCTGTTGGGGGGAAATACATTATGTCTAATCCTATACTTACATCCACTTTAATCATTCTTAGAGGAAACTCCTCAAGTGGTAAAACAACGATTGCAAAACAACTACAAGAACATTTCGGACAAGGAACACTTTTAGTATCACAGGATGTTGTACGTAGAGATATGCTTAGAGTACACGACACAATGGGTAATTTATCACATGATTTACTATTTGAAATTACGAAGTACGGAAAAGGAAAATGTGAATTTGTTATTTTAGAAGGTATATTGAACAGTCATAGGTATGGTGAGATGTTAAAAGAATTAATTCGTTATTTTGATGAAAATGCATTTGCATATTACTTTGATTTATCATTAGAGGAAACTATTAGACGACATAACACAAGAGACAAACGACATGAATTTGGTGAGGATTCCCTACAAAAATGGTATAATCCGCACGATACTATTAAGGTTGCCACAGAAACTATTTTTACAGATAACTTTACGCAAAAAGATATATTTGATGCAATTCTTAATGATGTTGCGATCGAAAAACAAGCCTAACATAATATGTTAGACTTGTTATATATTTTGTATTTCAGTTTTTATAATTAAACAATCTATACATAAATAATAGTATATATTCATTTCCCCAAACTGGAAATCAACTACTGAAATAAGTCCACGTTCCTCAATATCTTGAGTAATTGTAGCAACATATTTCATCTCTTTCGCACAAGTTGGACACGCCAAATCCTTTGGAAGATCATCATATAATGGTACGCCTAATAATCTACATACATATTCAGAACCGAACAAGTCAAAAGCTTCCCAGTAACTATCTTCATCTGTAGGTATATCTTCATTTTTCATATTTATAAGCTTTACCGTTGTTTTTGGTAATGAAGCTGGTAACTTAATTACAGATTTAGTAATAAGCCCTTTAAAAATCCTATTATCCTTCTACTAACAAAATAAAAGCCAGCCTCAATAAAGAGAACTGACTTCTATTTGGATAATTATTGTTATTATAAAATTTTCACTTTAACAGTTTGTCTTCCCCAATTCATAGCTTTACTTTTTGAACCCATTAAAACATCAATACGATTACCTTTAATTGCACTTCCAGTATCACCAGCGATCGCTTCTCCATAGCCTTCTACCCATACTTTAGATCCTAATGGGATTACTTTCGGGTCAACTGCGATAATTCTCATATTCGGATTTGCCGTTAAATCATGCCCCATCGCAGTTAAAACGCGTCCACCATATGTACCATTTTCACTTGGATCAGCAGTATACGCTGTCGCTACTACCGTTAATTCACGTTTAGCAGACTGTATGTTGTTTTTAGATGCTTCTTTCGCTCTCTCTTCTTCTTTAGCCTTTGCTATTTCTCTTGCTTTCTCTTCTTCTTTAGCTTTTGCTATTTCTCTTGCTTTCTCTTCTTCTTTAGCTTTTGCTATTTCTCTTGCTTTCTCTTCTTCTTTAGCTTTTGCTATTTCTCTTGCTTTCTCTTCTTCTTTAGCTTTTGCTATTTCTCTTGCTTTCTCTTCTCTTCTTCTTTAGCTTTTGCTATTTCTCTTGCTTTCTCTTCTTCTTTAGCTTTTGCTATTTCTCTTGCTTTCTCTTCTTCTTTAGCTTTTGCTATTTCTCTTGCTTTCTCTTCTTCTTTAGCTTTTACTATTTCTCTTGCTTTCTCTTCTTCTTTAGCTTTTGCTATTTCTTGCGCTTTTTCTTCTTCTTTAGCCTTTGCTATTTCTTGCACTTTCTCTTCTTCTTTAACTTTTACTTCTTCTTTGATTTTTGCCTCTTCTTTAGGCTTTACTATTTCTTGCGCTTTTTCTTCTTCTTTAACTTTTACTTCTTCTTTGACTTTTGCCTCTTCTTTAGGTTTTACTATTTCTTGCGCTTTCCCTTCTTCTTTAGGTTTTACTATTTCTTGCGCTTTCCCTTCTTCTTTAACTTTTACTACTTTTGCCTCTTCTTTAGGCTTTACTATTTCTTGTGCTTTCGTTGTTTCTTTCGCTTTTGCTACTTTCTGCGTCTTTACTTCTTTCTTTTCTTTAACTGATTTTTGTACTTTCGCTACTTGCTTCGTTTTCTCTTCAGTTTTCTTTTCAGTTGGTGCTGTACTTGATAGGAAAGAAACGTTTGCATAAGCAGTTTTTCCTTTATACTCAAATTGCAACCATCCGTCTTTTACTTGATGCGTTGATTCAATTACATCATCTTTTTTTAGTCTGCCAAGAATTTCTGAATCTGTGTTTGCTTCAGTACGTACATTTAACAAATTCGCCGTTACATGATATACATCTTTTGTAAACTCCGAACTTACAAACACTTCTTTACCATTCAACTCAATTTTTGACCAGCCATCTTCGGTATTTATGACTTTTAATTCTTGCCCATTCTTTACTTTTTCGACCACTTTTGATTCTGTAGTCGGTTTTTCACGTACGTTAAGTACATCTGCTGTTACGATTGTTTCTGCGGTAGCAGTTGTGGTAAACGCTCCCAATCCAAAAACAGTTGCTGTTGCTGCGCCAATTACTTTTTTCATATTAGCCTCCATTAAATTTTTTTGAATTTTATCAAATGCCTCCGTAAAATTGTATAATTTTACATAATATCAAAACATTTGCAACAGTATATTAATATTGTTTAATATACTGTTATTAAAACTCCTTACTCCAATACTATCAAATTCTCATTTCTAATTCTATATATTAGAAATCTCCTTATCTTTTATAAAAGCTCCATGCCCTTCTTCACACTAAATAGTTGTGGCAATTCCCGCCAAAAATAAACTTACGATTGCTAAAATTTGAGTAGCGACAATAGCCCCTCTTAAATGAAACTTATAATCTTTATATCCTTTCATACCTTCCGTACTAGGAATCACAACAAACCTTGGAGTAATCCAGCAAAAAATTAGCCAATCAATTATAAGTAAATCTACTAAATTGAAAATCATTAAAATACCAAAAGTGTGTAAATAGGCATCCATATACATTAACTTTTCATGCTTATGTAGTATATATGTAGAAAGGAAAGGAGTACCGAAAAGAATAGTATTATATACAATATTAAAATAAATGGTTTGCTTTTTTTCATGAATCGATTTTGGAAAAACTACTTTTTGAATATCTTTCGGATAATCAGTTAACGAAAGTCGAGGATTATAATATAAGGACCCTAAAATCATTACGGATAGTACAATAGACATGATGACACCAACGTACATCATTTGCTCAAATTGATTCATATGCTTCATTCACCCTTTTCTGTAATTACTATGATGGTCATTCACTTAATTACATATTGTATGTACGTACATAATCAAAAATTAACAACTAGCTTTAATAGCGAAGCAAAATTGTTGCAATGCAAATGCAAATTTAATACAGTGGAAGCCTAATTGATACAGATAGGATTGGTGAAACCTATGAAAATTGAACATATTGCAATTTGGGTAAATGACTTAGAATGTATGCGTGATTTTTATATGAAATACTTTAATGGTAAAGCAAACTCTTTATATCATAATAAAACGAAACAATTTGAATCTTATTTTATTACGTTCGAATCTGGAGCAAGACTTGAACTTATGCGTAAAAAAGGGATTGAAAATAAGCCTAATTTAAACATAACTGGCTATGCTCATATGGCTTTTTCTGTCGGTAGTGAAGAACGTGTGAATGAACTGACAAAGGTGATAAAAGATGCTGGTTATCCTTTATTGAATGGACCACGTTTTACTGGAGATGGCTATTATGAAAGTGTAATAGGCGATCCGGAAGGTAATCAAATAGAAATTACGATTTAACTTACCCTTTTCCACCACCTCCGTATTTTTCCACCGATTAGGCGGTGCTGTTGCCGAGGTGCCAAATGAGGCGACTGCTTATTTTTACCGAAAAGCACTATCAAACATGTCAATATTTGCTACTTGGGGGCAATCAGAAGGTGCTGGTGGAAGTATTCGATGGGTTGAAGATTTCCGCTTGGCAATGCTCCCCTTTACAAAGGGTGTCTACGTTAATACACCTGACCTTTCCATTAAAAATTGGCCAGATGCATACTTCAGTTGCAGCTTTGACCGATTAATGAAAGTAAAAGCGAAATACGATCCGAAAAATGTTTTTAACTTTCCGCAAAGTATTCCGCTTTTTTAAACTATATATTCCACCTAATATATCAAAATATAAAACATCCATTTTTTTATGGGTGTTTTACAAAAAGAGTTTACATAATATAATTATTAGTTGCTTCTTTTACTAAATATCTATTCAACAATCGAAAGTAACACTTTCTCAAGGTCTTTTTTAGATAACATACTTTCGTTTATATAGCCATTCTTTTAATTGTACTTCATCCAAAGCTCCGTTCCCCTCTCATAATCCTTCACACTATATTCGCTCGTTTTTCACAAAAGGTTCATTTTACATGAAAATTTATTTATTACAATAAAAATATAAGGTATATTTTTATGAAAAGGAGGAATTCAATAATGAATACAGAGGATAAAATTCACGCTGAAAAAGT
The DNA here is from genome assembly GCF_009183795.1 of Bacillus sp. B1-WWTP-T-0.5-Post-4. Classification (NCBI taxonomy): domain Bacteria; kingdom Bacillati; phylum Bacillota; class Bacilli; order Caryophanales; family Bacillaceae; genus Bacillus; species Bacillus sp. B1-WWTP-T-0.5-Post-4. Next base: position 105,822 of record NZ_WEIJ01000005.1, on the reverse strand, counting down.
GTTAAAAAATCTATTCATCGGATCACAAGTTGATGGATTACAATTTGGTATTTCTCCAGGCGCTATAAAGATTCATTTCACAAACTTTCACGACTCAGTTGATTATGACGGACAATTATATATCAATATCGAATCCAAATGGTGTTTATTTAATAAACCTCAAAAAAGCTACCCATTAAATGAAGATGAATTTGAAGTTTATTCTGAGAAAGAAGAATATGAAAAAATATGTAAGATAAGAAGACAAAAAGTTACCGATATACAACTTGGCTTAGAAAGCCCTCATTTAATTATTACATTAGAGAGTGGACAAATTATTTTTTTAAATGGTTTTCATGATTATTATGAATGTTGGCAAGCTGGTGTCCTATGTGAGCAATGGCTTGTAGTCGCTGCACCTGGGAATGAAATCGCCACTTGGGCTCCCGATGAGTTTACCGATAAGTAAACTGTCTTCACGAAGAAGAAACGAAGATATTTTATGAAGTACTATACTAATGAACTACATAATCATTTCTATTACACGTAAACAAAATGACGATTTTACTTTAATAGAACTCACTTTATTAAAGTTGAAAGGATGATAATGATGGCATGTGTCCATGATTTTGGAATAATTGACGATTTTACTTCTCAAAAAAATTACGAAGATTATACACCAGAGAAATATCATTGTATATCTGTTGATGATGATATTATCAGTAGTTTAAATCAAAATTTATCAATTATGAAAACCTACTTCCATACAGTCAAAAATCAGAAATACGGTTTAGCTTATTGTGGTATTACAATTATCCCGCCTGAATCATTAGCAATTTTCTATGAAACAGTTACATCCTCAAAGTTCTTCAGAAAATCTGATGAGCTGAATGAGTTAGCTTCAAAAATTGTACAAGCTGCAGCAGAACAGAAGTACATGATCCATTATGGGGTTTAAATGTAATTCAAAAAATGCTTAGGATTTCTCCGAAGCATTTTTTGTATGTTACTAATACATTTATTCCTTAACCATTTAGTCAATGCTTGATCCTATGGCCCCATCTTTTACAAGTGAGGGCGCCCCTATTAATCTAAATAAGCGTCTCATTTCCAATCTTCCAGCTAAACCATCTCCCATGCCCTTCTGTTTCTCCAACTGTTTCACGATATTCGTTTCCGTTAATATAATAATCAATATGAAGGTCACGATCCCACATGTTGTTATACAGGTGGAATACATCACGTTTTGCTCCAATTTCTTGTATTTGTTTTTCTAACTTATGTTTTACTTGTTCTGGTATTTGATTTGCAACATGTGTATGGAAAATACAAATAACAGCTTCTTCACTTATTTGTTCAATAATAGATGATAATAGCTCTACACCGTCTCCTTCTATTAATTGGACAGATTCATTTTTCACTAAAGATGCAGCTTGATCAAACATCTCAAGCCTTTCTTTATGTTCTGGCCAAATTAAAGCACGTAACCATAAATAATCTTCCTCATTATGTAAATCATTCACATGTAAGTCCAGTCCGATTCTTTCTACGACAGATGGGCTTTCTTTTAGAAAATGCGGCACATTTTCCCCTCTTATTTCAGAAGTTACATGCACATTTGAATTTATATTCCCGTACATTTCATCCGTTCCGTACGAATAACGATATTGGTCCCAGAACAATTGCAACCCAGAACTTGTCCCAATTTCAATTAACGCTAACGGCTTCTTCACTTTCTTAAATATGTAGCAGAAACTTGGGTATAAGTATGCGCACCGTCTTACTTCATTCGTTTGAACAAATTTTGTTTGTAACAAAGTAATGATTTCTTCTCGGTACTCTTTACAGAAATCTTTAAAATGATTAAAAGCTTTATCTAAATTTGTATCAGCATCTTCAACTAAACTACTATAATACGTTTTTAAATGATGTTCTTTCCCTGCTAGCAATAAATAATGTACTGCACCTAATAGTAAGTTTGGGACTGGTTGACCTACCTGAGCATAGGACGATAGTGTAAGTACTTCCTCATCTTCAGCAATTTTCATTGATAAATATTCATATAAATCACTTGACCCTTTACATTCCTTTATTGAAAAGTTTCGAAATAAGTTTGAAATTTGTTCTTTTGTACACATTAGAGTCCCTCCTTTTTATTTTTCAGAATAATCTTACCATTACAGAAAGAATAATCCCATAAAAAGGTACTCGATTTAGTCACTTAAGGATACGTAAGCTTTTTCGAGATAATTTCAAACTGTAATTTTTTTCTATTTATCACCTTAAAAGAGCTTGTTAAATAAGATTTTTAGCGAATAAAACGTTAAATAGTTTAAAATTATCAGATAACACTAGATATTTTAGTCTATTAATTATTATAATAGAGTATGAGATGGTTATATAATTGAGACAAAAAAGGTATACACCTAGGTGGGGCCTAGGCGGTGTTTCTCTTTTACGGCTTAGACATAGAAAACACCTACACTTTTTTGCCAATATAGGGGATGGAGAGATTATCATGAGCAACATGCAGCAAAAAACAGACGTTATCTTAATTGGTGCAGGAATTATGAGTGCAACGTTAGGCTCATTACTAAAAGAATTAGCACCAGAATGGGAAATTAAAGTTTTTGAAAAACTCGCAAGTGCCGGGGAAGAAAGCTCTAACGAATGGAATAATGCAGGTACTGGGCATTCTGCGCTATGCGAACTGAACTATACTTCCGAAAAAGCTGACGGATCTATAGATATTAGTAAGGCTGTAAAAGTGAATGAGCAATTCCAGCTTTCAAGACAATTTTGGGCATATCTTGTAAAGAGCAAATTAATTCGTAATCCACAAGATTTTATTATGCCACTACCTCATATGAGTTTAGTACAAGGGGAAAAAAATGTTGAGTTTCTAAAAAACCGTTTTGAAGCGCTTTCAAAAAATCCACTGTTTCAAGGAATGGAATTTTCCGATGCTCCTGAAACATTAAAAAAATGGCTTCCACTCATTATGGAAGGTCGCACATCTAATGAACCGATGGCGGCAACGAAGATTGACTCTGGAACAGATGTTAACTTCGGTGCATTAACACGTATGTTGTTTGATTACTTAAAAACAAAAAATGTCGAACTAAACTACAAGCATAGTGTCGAAAATATTAAGCGCACGAAAAATGGTTTGTGGGAAGTAAAAGTACACGATATGAATAGTGGTAAAATTGAGCATCATACTGCTAAATTCGTCTTTATTGGCGGCGGTGGCGGTAGCCTACCTCTACTTCAAAAGACTGGTATCCCTGAATCAAAACATATCGGTGGCTTCCCAGTAAGTGGACTATTTATGGTATGTAAAAACCAAAAAGTTGTAGAGCAGCATCATGCGAAAGTGTACGGTAAAGCTAAAGTTGGCGCTCCGCCAATGTCTGTACCTCATCTAGATACGAGATATATAGACAATAAAAAAGCTTTACTGTTTGGACCATTCGCAGGCTTCTCACCTAAATTCTTAAAAACAGGTTCAAATCTTGACTTAATCGGTTCTGTAAAACCGAATAACGTCTTAACGATGTTAGCCGCTGGTGTAAAAGAAATGGGACTTACAAAATACTTAATTCAGCAAGTTATGTTATCACATGAAAAACGTATGGAAGAATTACGCGAATTCATTCCGAACGCGAAAAGTGAAGATTGGGATATTGTAGTTGCTGGACAACGTGTACAAGTAATTAAAGATACTGATGCTGGCGGTAAAGGGACACTTCAATTTGGTACAGAAGTAGTAAGTGCAGCTGACGGCTCAATCGCCGCATTACTAGGCGCATCACCAGGTGCTTCTACTGCTGTTCACGTCATGCTTGAAGTATTAGAAAAATGTTTCCCAAGCCGCATGGTAGAATGGGAAGAAAAAATAAAAGAAATGATTCCTTCATATGGCATTTCACTAACTGAAAATCCAAGATTGTTCCAAGATCTTCACACTTCTACTGGTCGTACACTTGGATTAAACGAAAAAGAAACTGTTCATAATTAATGAAGAAATAAAAAAACGTCCGATATATTCGGACGTTTTTTTGTCTACTAAAAATTATACTTATCAATATTATCTTTCGTAAATACAACTCGTTCTGGTAATACGATAATTCCATTCCCTTCTGCCTCATAATCATATCCTTGAATGGAGTTTGGCTCTACCTTCACTTTTCCAATTCCTTTTACTTCGAAGCTATCCCCTACTTTTAACTTCTTCCCTTTTACAACAATTTCATTTGCTACATACGTTGCGAGAGCACCTTGTTGTTTTACATCCCATAAACCAAATTGTGCTACTGTTCCTCGTTTTACGTAATCACGCATAACGTTTGGTGTAGAGAAGCCAGTTACGACAACCTTTTTATCCATTTTTAAATTTTCAGCTGCTTGTGCCATTGCCGGAAGTGCCGTTGCATCTGGACAAATGACTGCGTTAATATCAGGATACGTTTTTAAAATATTCTCTCCTACTGACAAAGACTTTTGCGCATTATTTTCACCGTACTGCGTCGTTACAATTTCCCAGTTCGGATATTTCTTTTTAATAATTGCTTTCGCTTTCGTTACCCATTGGTTTTGATCCGTTACTGTCGGGCTAGAATAAAAGAAGGCTACTTTTCCTTTATCTCCAATTTGCTTTGAAGTCATTTCTATTAATAAATTAGCAAGTTGGTCTGGTGTTCCTTGGCTTATATAAAAAGAACGATCTTTCGGATTCACATCAGAATCCCATGTTAACACCGTCATCCCTTTTTTCTTAGCACGTTGCAGTGATTGCGATAACCCATCCACTGACGTAGATGAAACCATAATCGCATCATAGTTTTGATTAATGAAATTGTTTATATATTTAACTTGCCCTGAAACACTCGCTTCAGACGGTCCATCATACTTCACTTGCACGCCTAACTTATCTCCCATCTCTTTTGCCCCTTCACCACCCGATGTGAAGAAACCAACCCCTGTTAATTTCGGAATAAATGCAAATTTCACATCATCAACCTTTTTCTTATCTGCCGTTTGACTAGAACACGCAATTAAACCGATTAAACAAATACATACAATCAATACAATCCCCAGTTTTCTCTTCATGACATTTCCCCCTTATGCAAATTCTTTCTTTTCTCCGCTAAGAATTGATGTAATTTGAAATGTCTCATAATAACTGAAAGAATAAGGATAATACCTATTACTACATTGGATTGTTCATTTGTTAAACCCGTCATTTGCAAGCCATACTGCATGAGCCCAATGAAAATACTCGCCAGTACAGTACCAATAATGCTTCCTTTTCCGCCTGTAATAAGTGTACCGCCTAAGACGACTGCTGTAATGATTGGTAAAATTGTTTCACTTCCCATATCAGCACGTGCGGAACCGAAGTAGGCAGTTAAGAAAGCGCCTCCTAATCCACCTCCTAACCCTGAAAGTATGTAAGCAATAATGACTACTTTTTTCGTTTTAATCCCAGTGTATTTTGCTGCATTTTCGTTCGCACCTGTTAATTTTACATGGCGCCCGTATATAGTTCGATGAAATAACACAGTACATAAAACTGTTAATACGATCAGTAGCCATAATAAATTCGGTATTCCTATAAAACTACCATTTGCCAGTTGTACAAATACGTCTGGTAAACCGCTTATTCCTTCATACCCAGAAGCACCTGCCCCTCCTGAAATGACGAGGGCAATTCCCCCGTATAAAAACATCGTTCCGAGTGTAACGACGAGTGGTTCTACATCCGTCATTTTTATAATAAGTCCGTTTAAAGCGCCTGCTAAACAACTAATTATTAGGGCGATTATAACAGCAAACAAAATAGGTATTCCGTTCATCCAAAGTACACCGATTAAGATCGAAGTGAGCCCCATTATTGAGCCGATCGATACATCAATTCCTCCTGTTACTATAACAAAAGTCATTGGTATCGCCGCAATTGCGATAAATAAGAAATCATTTGTACTAAAAAGGAGATTACTAATATTTAAGAAATCACTATTTATTAAACTAAAAAGGATGAATTCTACAAGAAGTAATACAATTAGAACCCCTTCCCATCTATATACATACTTCATAGATTCATCCTCCTTTCTGCCTTCCACTTTTTCATAACACTATCTAATATGATGATAAGTAATAATAAAAAACCTGAAATAGCATTATTCCAAAATGCTGGTATTTTTAAAAAGACGAGTGAGCTACTTATTGTTTCTAAAAATAACGCTCCTAATGCAGCTCCAAATAAAGATCCTGTTCCTCCTTTTAAATGAATTCCTCCTAGTACAGCGGCTGCGATTACTTGTAATTCTAATCCTGTACCTGTTTGATTTGGCACGAAACCGATATTCATAACAAATATGCAACCAGCGATCGCAGCGCTTATGCCTGAAATCATAAACGCATATATCTTCACTTTATTAACAGGTATACCAATAAGCCTCGCGCCATCTTCATTATCACCTACCGCATAAAAGTATCTTCCCAATGGCACTTTTCTTAAAAAGAAGTATAGTAGTAGTAAAATAATAAGAACGAACCATACAGTTATAGGTAAACCAAGAATGATGATAGATGGCAGCTGCTTAAAATCGTTTGGAATATCTTCAATCCACTTCCCGCCTGTGAAAATTAACATTGTACCTCTAATAATTCCTAACATGCCTAATGTCATAATAATGGCTGGTACCCGAAACTTCGCAACTCCAATACCATTTACGAAACCGATAATGGCCCCAAGTATAATAGCTACAAATATCGACAAGAATGCACTATACCCATTCGTTAACATCATTCCGCAAACTGCTGCACTTAACCCCATGCTTGAACCAACTGATACATCTATATTTTTCGTAAATAAGACGAACGATTGACCGATTGCTAGCACGACTAAAATAACGCTTGATTTCATCAGTAAAGATAACGAGTTAAATTGAATAAAACTAGGGTTTATCATTCCTACAATAGCTATATAAATTAGTAGTAACAGTATGATAGACGTTTCATGCATTTTTAACATACGTTTCATTCCGCTACACCTCCGTATGCAAGGCGTGTAACTTCATTCACACTCAGTTGTTCTTTTTCCATATGAGAAACAAATCGCCCATTTCTCATTACATATACACGGTTTACTAATTGGACAATTTCTTCAACATCTGAAGAGATTAATAAAATTGCGAGTCCTTCCCTTTTCATTTTTTTTATCGTCTCATACACTTCAAGCCTTGCTTTCGCATCAATTCCGCGAGTCGGCTCATCAAGAATAATAATTTTAGGATTACATGCAAGATACTTCGCAAGCACGACCTTCTGCTGATTACCTCCTGATAAAGATGCCAGTTCTTTATTCATATTCTGTACAACAATTCGGAACTGTTCTATAAACGAATTAACTAAAGCGCTTTCTTTTTCTTGATTTATAAAAAAGCGATTATTTTGATATAAACTTGCTGCTGCAATATTTTCTTTAACAGAAGCAATTGAGAAAATTCCATTCCTCGCTCTATCCTCTGGCACATAAACTAGTCCTTCGTCTAGCCTTTTATGCAAAGAACACGTATCAATTGATTTTCCACCCAATAAGATAGACCCTGATTTTATAGTTTTCAATCCAAATATCGCTTCTGCTAATTCCGTTCTGCCAGATCCTATAATGCCAGCAACACCTACAACCTCACCGGCATGTACAGTGAATGATATATTTTCGAATGCGTGACCATTTATATCAACCACTTCTAATATTTTTTTCGTCTTTACTGTCTCTTGAACTACTTCTATTTTCTCTTTCTGTTTATATCCTTTTGGCAATAGTCCCTCCATCAGCATGTCATATGTATAGTCACATACATCACCTTGGCTTACAACCATTCCATCACGTAGTATTGCTACTTTGTTGGCAATTTCAAAGATTTCTGGAAAACGATGCGTAATATAAATCATCCCAATTCCTTTTTCTTGTAAACTTTTCATCAACACAAAAAGACTCTTAATTTCGTGTGTTGTTAATGTCGATGTTGGCTCATCTAGAATAAGAATCTCAGCTTCTCTTATTAATCCTCTAACGATTTCTACTAACTGTTGTTGCGCAATCGATAATGTTCCTCCTAGTTTATTAAGGTCAATATCCCATCCTAAGCTGCTAATCAATTGCTGAATCTGTACTTTTAGTTTCTTTTTCTTTTTCTTTTCTTTTAACCCGATACATATATTTTCTTCAATAGTCATATGCGGAAAAATGAGTGGTTCTTGCGGTATTAAATAAATACCTTTTCGGTGTGCTTCTGATGGATTTGAAAACTGTTGCTTCATTCCTTTTACATACATCTCTCCATCATCATACGAATATAACCCCGTTAATATTTTCATTAATGTTGATTTCCCGGCGCCATTTCCCCCCACTAAAGCGTATATATCTCCGCGCTCTACTTGTAAGTTCACTTCTTTTAATACAAGTTGATTTAAAAACGCCTTACTCATTTTCTTTACTTGTAATAAAGGTACGTTCTCCACATGATGTCACCTGCCTTTATCCAGAACATTTTTTGAGAAAATGATTATTTGTTCTACTTGTTTTGTAGCATTGTATATTCCTTTTTTTATATCTAGAACACTTTTTTCTACGTACTATTAATCGTTTCAACTGGAATAAACAAAATATATGGTACATATGTTTAAGCTGTGGTCAATTGTTGAAAGGGATGAAGAGTATGACTCAGCTAAACTTTGAAGAAAATTTATTAACTAAAGTAGCTTGGTACTATTATAAAGACCAATTAACACAACAGGAGATCGCGTCACTTCTTCATATTTCAAGAAATAAAGTCGTCCGGTTATTAGATAAAGCGCGGAGTGAAGGTATCGTTACATTTCACGTAAAAGGGACTGGTTTGCACTGTTTAAGTATTGAGCGTGACCTAATGAAAAAATTCCACTTAAAAGATGCTTTTATTATCCCTACCCCAGTAAACAATTATCACGCTTCTCTCGGAAAAGCTGCTGCACAATATTTAGAAACTCATCTCCAGCAAGGCGATTTACTCGGTATTGGCTGGGGAGAAACAATTAGCAAAATGCTAGAAAACATTCATTTTGAAAGTTCTATCAACCTTTCAATCGTAACGCTCACAGGCGGGGTAAATCACTATCTCCCGAGAAAACAAAACTATTTACACTACATGCAAGGCGAGCTTCACATTATCCCTACGCCGTTTCTAGCGTCTACAACCGAAATGGCACAAAGTATTCTATCAGAACCGAGTGTAAAAGATATGCTTCAAGTCGCTTCACTTGCTCATACGGCTGTTGTCGGTATTGGGGGATTATCTCAAGACGCTACGATTGTAAAAGAAGAAAAATTAACACTACGTGAGATGACATATATTCGTAGTCAAAACGGTGCTGGCGATATTTTAGGACAGTTTTATAATACAAATGGCGATTTATTAGAGCTCTCGCATCACAATCGTCTAATTGGCACGCCCCTCTCTATTTTGCGCAATATGAAGCATGTCGTCGGTGTTGCTGGAGGTACTGAAAAGATAGATGCAATTTATGGTGCCTTAAAAGGAAAGTTTATTCATTCATTAATTACCGATGAGGAAACTGCCCTCTCCTTATTACGAAAGGATGGTGATTGTTAATGTCCCATTTATTAGCTTTCGATGCTGGTACAGGGAGCATTCGAGCAGTTCTTTTTGATTTACATGGTAATCAAATTGCAGTAAGTCAAAAAGAATGGATTCACAAATCTGACCTTCGTTATCCAGGCTCTATGAACTTTGATGTAGTAGAAAATTGGAAGCTAGTACAAGAATGTACGAAAGAGGTGCTTCAAAAAAGCAACACTCCTGCCTCTTCTATTCTTGCTATTAGCGCTACAAGTATGCGAGAAGGATTTGTTTTATATGATCAAGATGGGCAAGAAATATGGGCGTGTGCAAATGTTGATGGGCGCGCATCCGTCGAAGTTAGTGAATTAAAAGAAATTCGGTCACATCTTGAAAAAGATTTATATACAAAGTCTGGTCAAACTTTTTCATTAGGTGCTTTACCACGCCTACTCTGGATAAAAAAACATGAACCCGACGTCTATAATAATATTCACTCTTTTACAATGTTAAACGATTGGATTTTATATAAACTAAGCGGCGTGCTACAAATCGATCCCTCAAACGGATGCACGTCAGGTATTTTTGACTTACAAAATAGAGTGTGGGATAACGATGTCGCTAAGGAGTGCGGCCTATCTTTGCCATTTTCACCAACAGTAAATGAAGCTGGTACAGTAATTGGCAACGTTACAAAAGAGTGTGCAGCATTAACTGGATTACGTGAAGGGATTCCTGTCGTCGCCGGGGGTGGAGATGCTCAAATGGCATCGCTCGGAACAGGAATCGTGAAACCGAATCAAACGTTAATATGCGGGGGTAGCTTTTGGCAACAAGAAGTGAATGTTACTGAGCCAATAACAGATCCACATGCTGCGATTCGAGTAAATTGTCACGTTGTTCCGAACCTATGGCAATATGAAACAATCGCCTTTTTCCCAGGTCTCGTTATGCGCTGGTTTCGAGACGCTTTTTGCCAAGAAGAAAAGAAACTTGCTGATAAACTCGGTGTAGACGCTTATGAATTACTAGAAGAACAAGCGAAAGACGTACCTGTCGGTTCACATGGCATTATCCCTACTTTTTCAAACGTTATGAACTACATTTCTTGGCGTCATGCCGCACCTTCTTTTTTAAATTTAAGTTTAGACGCTGACAAATGCGGAAAAAAAGAACTGTTTCGTGCTATTGAAGAAAATGCAGCCTTCATTACACTTGGAAACTTAAAATTAATAAAAAATCTAACTGGCACATTCCCTTCTGAAGTTATTTTTGCTGGCGGTGCCGCTAAAGGAAAACTATGGCCACAAATTCTATCAGACGTACTCGGTATTCCTGTAAAAGTACCTGTTGTGAAAGAAGCAGCTGCTTTAGGAACTGCGATTGCTGCTGGAGTTGGTGCTGGCATATATTCATCTATGGAAGAAACTGCCGAAGAGTTTGTACAGTGGGAGCAAACATTCGAACCAGTTACTGAAAATCACGAACTATATAAAGAGTTCTATGAAACATGGAAAACTGTATATGACAGTCAGCTCGCTTTAGCTGATAAAGGGCTCACCTCACATATGTGGATTGCGCCTGGTGCACTGTAACACATTACATAAAGGAGTGAACTGTATGTTAAAAGCGAATGAAAATGACTTCTCCTATCGCTTCGGTGATAACGGGCCGAAATATTTAATACAAGGTCCAAATATTGATCTTGGCCTTGTTGTCATTCAACCGGGCCAGGAGTTTCAAAACCATTATCATACGACGTGCGAAGAGGTCTTTTATGCATTAGAAGGTGAAATAGATTTCTATGTGAATAATGAAAGAGTTCCAATTAAACAAGGTGATGTCCTGCAAGTTCGTCCTCATGAATCTCACTATCTTATTAACCATTCTGACAAACCTTTTAAAGCTGTTTTTATTAAGTCACCACATTTACCAAATAAAGATACTGTACAAACGGAAAATCCAACATTAACGAAGGAGTGATTTGGAATGACTTGGGGATTTAAAAATCGATTAAATACAATTTTACCTGATGGTAGAGCGGTTATGTTAGCAATAGATCACGGTTATTTCTTAGGACCAATTCACGGACTAGAACAACCACTTGAAACAGTAAAAAACTTACTTCCTTATACAGACTCCCTCTTTTTAACGCGCGGTGTACTTAGCTCCTGTATTCCTGAAAACTGCAGCACACCGATGGTTATGCGTGTATCTGGCGGCGCTACTGTCGTCGGTAAAGATTTAGCGAATGAAACAATTGTTACACCTGTAAAAGAAGCAGTGAAGCAAAACGCAATTGGCGTTGGCGTTTCTGTTTTTGTCGGATCAGACTATGAAACACAAACTGTTTCGAATCTCGCAAATGTAGTCTCTGAAGCTCACGATTACGGCCTACCCGTACTCGGCATTACCGCAGTCGCAAAAGAATTACAAAAACGTGAAGCTCGCTTTCTAGCACTTGCTTCCCGCGTATGTGTTGAAATGGGTGCTGATATTATTAAAACGTATTACTGCGAAGGATTCGAAAAAATAACGAGCACATGCCCTGCCCCAGTCGTCATCGCAGGTGGCCCAAAACTAGATTCAATTGAAGACGCATTAAACATTACGTACAATGCGCTGCAAGAAGGCGCAATTGGAGTAGACATGGGCCGAAACATATGGCAATCCGAGCACCCAGCTGCGATGATTCAAGCGATACATGGCATTGTGAAGAATGGATTGAATGTGAAAGAGGCGCTTGAACTTTATGATGATGTGAAGAATTAATGTGAAAAGACAGACTATTTATTAGTCTGTCTTTTTTACTTTACAGTGAAACTTTCTTAATCCGTCTTCTAATATGATACATACTTAAATTCTATACACCTTCAAATGATTACTCTTGATGATTACTATTAAGCTTTGAAACTTTCTTACCTTCTCTATAATCAAGACAAGACACTTCAATTAATAAGCCATTAAATACTGTAAAATAAAAACCATAACTACTACCTCGCATCGAATAAGGTTCCTTATCTATTTCAATGCCGCCTGCTACTAAACGATTATACGCTTGATCAACTTCATTTGAAGTATCCACTAAAAAACCAATATGAAAAGCTTCAGGATACATAACTTCCTTATTTCCCTTAAATGCTTTTGGATCGCTCAGCACAAGTATAAATCCACTTTCATCACTCATCACTACTAGTGCCTTTCCCTTTTGCTCCAAAAATTGAAAATCAAAAAATGTTTCAAAGAAATGTCTCGCTTCTGATAAATCATCAACACATAAATTCAAATGATTTAACTTCATTCACTCATCTCCTTTTAAGCAGAGGGTATGTAGACTCATTTTCATAACACTTAAATATGCAAGGTAAGATATTCAAGCGTTCCGTCTAAGACTATGCTTTATAAGTCTAATACTTTTCTCCATAGCCTAGAACGTTTTTTATGACTGCAATTATATAAACCGTTCGACGTGAAATATTAATGTACCTATATAAAATAGTCTCATTATTTATTTTCCAGATTGTGTAGAACCCACTCAACCAGGAAAATTGCTGAAGGGATGCGCTCTGTTGTATCACCTAAAAATAGCTTATTAAGTAACTCATCTAAATGAATTGGCTTATTCGGCAACGTTTGAATATACCTTAAAGCAGATCCCGCTGGCGGTACTGGCTTATTATTAATAGCCCATATCCCTTCTAACAATGTCCAAGTTGACGTATGAACTAAGTATGAAGCTTTTAACTCATCATTTGCTTTTAAAGCAGATTGAATTTTAATAAGCGAACTATGCAACCAATGAGAAATGCCCTTCATTTTGTCACTTGAAACACGATAGTTTTCAAATTCATATGTAGCTATTTCCTTTAACTTTTTTAACTCACCGCTTTTATCAAACAAAATTTTCCCTTCTAGAAATGAGTATAGTTCCATCGGATTGTTTTTAAAGTTTACTTGAATTTGATTAAAATCTGCACCCTTATATTCAACTAAAATATCTTCTCTCATTTCAGAATGAAATTTCTTCTTTTGTCCGTCTTCTAAAAGAATATAGAAGTCTAAATCAGATTCAGGATATGCATCGCCTCTTGCAACAGATCCAATTAGCATGAATCCATTTACCTTTTCCATAGATAAGACTTCCGCTACTATTGTTTGCACTAATTTTTTATGTTGTTCATATGTAATGAATGCAAGTTTTTCTATCATTCCCATCCCCCCAGTAATAAAAAAGAGGATACATGATTGCTTCTACAACATGTATCCTCTGCTTGTATATTACGACTGCTGATAAGCCGCTTTTGATGATTTCACATAATAAACTGCGTGATCCACATTAATGATATGATCTGGTTTTGGTTTACCACGGCCCGCTCTATGTCCAGCTAAGTGTTCTTCACTTGTTTCCCAGTTTTTCCATGCTTCTTCAGATTCCCAGCGAATCATAACGACTACTTCTTCGTCGCCGCGTCTTACTTTTTTCACAAGAACACTTAAGTCAATAAAGCCTTCAAATTTTTCAATAATACCTTCTCCAGTAAAACGTTCTACAACTATATTTGATGTACCTTCTTTTACTGTAAATGTTTTCGTTTCGATAAACATATATCCCACTCCTTCATTGTAATACGAATACTACTATTATAGTTGATTATGATAATTATTTTCAATTATAAAGTTTAAATTTTTCGAATTATGCTGTTTTCTCTTCTATCGCCTCATCTAAAAATTTGAAATATGGGAGTAAGATTCCGATTAAAGAAGTGACACATATAATTGAACCGATAATAAAGTATAGTGCTCTTACTCCCCACATTTCACTCAATATGCCCCCTACTAACACACCTAACGGCATAGCGGATCGTATGAAAAATAATCGCACCGAAAATATTTGTCCTATCATATTGTTCGGAACTGATTGTTGGCATATCGTTGTGTTATAAACATTGAAAAATGCAATACAAACACCTGCAACTATTTCAATTATTACCGCCATTACAATACTGTGGTTAAAACCTAGCGAAATGTATGTGAGTCCCCCGATAAACAATCCTCCAAGCATAAGTATACGCCTGCTTTTATATGTTACTTTTCCGACTAGTATAGATCCAACTACATAGCCAAGTGGGAATCCGGCCATAAAATAACCAAATTCCGCATATCCCGCTGACAGCTCGTCTTTTATATAAGGAAGATTTGTAACCATCGTTACCCCAACTCCAAATTGCACGAAAGTAAGAAATATACCGAGCCAAACGATGATTGGTTTTGTAAAAAAATATGTAAAACCGTGAAGAAACTGTCCAAGCCACGTTTTCCGAATAGGTTGCGACGTTCTATTTTCTTTTATATAAAGTAAGAAAGCACCACTAACAAATAAACAAATGCATACGAAAGATAATGTAAGTTCTGTTCCAATGAAATGAATGACTACTCCGCCTAATACTGGCGCAAGAAACATCATAAGGCGAGTCATTCCATCAATGTACGCATTTGCATCTTGAAGTTGTTCTTTCCCTACAATGCTCGGTGTAATTGCTTGACTTGCAGGTGTATAAAGTGGTGTAATAAGTCCCACTACAATTTGAACAACATAAATGTGCCAAACTTCTATACTACCCGAAACTAGCATCACCAAAGGTAATAAAAATACGGACGCTCGTATCCATTGTGAAAAAATCATAATCCACTTCCGGCTCCATTTATCAATAAATGGGCCGCTGATTAATTGCAGTATGAGTGATGGGATGAAATATAATAACCACATACTACTTAAAGCCATTTCTGATCCTGTTAACTCATATACTAGAATTGAATTACATAACGTTCCGAAAGCCCCTCCTAATTCAGAGATTGCACTACCAATCCACATAAAAAAGAACGAACGATTTTTCAATATATTTTTCAATTTCACACACCAACTTTTCTTTTATATTCCTCCCTTTATGTACATTCTCGTTGTTAATTATCTATTCAAAAACATATCTAATTCTTTCGCTAAAGACTGTACTGCTTTCTTTCTTAATACATATTTTCCGTCATGTATATCAACTAACTTCGCTGCACGTAACAATTTCAAATGATGGTGTACAGTCGATTTACCGAGTTGCAATCTTTCCGTTATTTCCTGTAATGTACGTTCTTTTTCAAACAACATTTTTACAATTCGCAATCTCGCTTCATCTCCAAGAGCCTTATGTTTTTGAACTAAAAAATAATTCGGTTCATACGGATCTTCAGGATGAATACTTTCATTCGCAACTGGATAATGAAATACTTTCGTATCATCAATATCTGCTTCAATATTCCACGGTCTGTACGTCATTTGCGGAATAAGAAGTACGTGATGAACACTTGGCTCTGGCATATAGTTCACTCCGCCAGTCGCCCACTCGACAAACTCTTCCGGCTTCATCTTTTTATTCATTTCATTTTTTGCTTCATAATCTCGTTTTAATATAGAAAGTATTTCTTCTTCCTCACTCTTAATTACACTCTCATACCACCCTGTCATTACAGCGATTAAATGAGATTTCAGCACTTGTACATCTACATCACATATAAAGCGAATGTACGTAGAGAAAAAATGATGATCATGTGTTAATTCCTTTAGCTCATGTATTGCAGTTCCATCTCTACTTGCGGCTAAACGTCTTTTTTTCTCATATTTCTCCCCTAAAAACGGTAAGCATGTATACTTCAAATCTTCTTCTGAAAGTGAATCGATTTTAGCATGAAACTGCGATACACCCTGTATGTCTTCTTCATACAACAACTGAAGCAATGCTTTCCACGTATTATTTTCTTCGACAAATTGTAAGTGCTCTCTCATTTCTTCTGTTAATGATTTCTTAATTTCTTCCCATTCATTTTGACTCTTTTCAAGTGTATCAATTAACCTCTTATGAGTAATTGCTGCAATGCCAAGCGCACATTCGAAAAGTATCGAATATTTCACTTGAACGTTATAAGTTTCCCTCTTTCTACTCGTTATGTGATAGACCTCCATTTTTATCCCCTCCTTGTTTGCTATATATTAAATTCTATTTTTATCGAATTTAACCTTCTATATTTTTAGAATTATTTTGCGACTTCAAAAAAACTCTAATCAATGAGCAAATAGAGAAAGGTTTATACTCTTTTTCATTCTGACTTAATTAAAGCCTTGATTATTAAGTATCATATTAAAAAGAAGTTTTTTAATGGCTCTGTTATAAGTTGTCTTTCACCCTCTTGTGCAACTATAGAAAAGGTTTATTGAAGAGAAAAGAGAATTGGTTTTATGAAGAAAAATGAACAGGAGGCTATACGAATGGGAAGAAAAGAAATGTTGCAAAATGGAGTCCAACAAGTTTTTTACGAAGAAGAATGGTACCCACCAATATCAGAAGCGTTAAAGAATCTTACGGTTGAACAAGCATGTTGGCAACCAGAAGGTGCTGCCAGTAATACGATTTGGGAAAATGTGAACCATTTATTAATCTTTAAAGAACGCCTACTTTCCCGCTTACATGAAGACGACACATTTGTTGCTCCACAAAATAATGATGAGACGTTTATCCAAGGTGGACCTAATGATGATGCCGCTTGGCAGCAAACCGTAAAGCGAACGCTTCAAGTACATGATGCCTTACAATCTTCATTAACCGCCCTTCAAGAAGCAGAACTAGATCAACTAAGTCCTTCTCTACCAGTTTGGCAACAATATATGAATATCCTTTTGCATGATGCTTATCATACAGGACAAATTATACAGCTTCGGAAACTTCAAGGTTCATGGCCAACTCACCGTTCTTATTTATAAAGTGAAATTTTAATCAGCTCTTACCAATCGGGATTTTGCGGGCAGCCCATCCCCACCTCACTTCTTTGCTTTCCTTGAATTTTGAGGTAAAAATCTTACTGCTCGTTAATCCGGAATAAACGATGTTTAAAATCGCATACGTTTAATATCCAACAAAACAATTGAAAACAGCTAATTGTTCGATAATTACTACGATTGCTCAAAATAAAGCAAATTAAAATACATTGATTCCTAACATAACTTACATGCTTCATAACTTCTAATCATAATCCAAATTTGGAAGAATAGATGCTTTTTTATATACAAATAATAACTCTCAAGGAGTTGTTGACATGTATTTCATATTGAATATGTTAGGGATTTTCGTTGTCATATTAATCATTTTCTTATGTTCGCCTAATAAAAAACATATAAAATGGAGACCAATTGTAATTCTCATCCTATTGGAGCTTTTTATTACGTGGTTTATGTTAGGCACAAAGCTCGGCAGTATTATCATTAATAAAATTGCGTCATTTTTCAGTTGGCTACTAGCATGTGCGAATGAAGGTATTCGATTTGCATTTCCTTCAGCTATGGAAAGTCAGCACATTGATTTCTTCTTTAGTGCGTTACTTCCTATCATTTTTGTTATTACTTTTTTCGATATTCTTTCTTATTTCGGAATCTTAACTTGGATTATTGATAAAGTAGGTGCAGTTATTTCAAAGATTTCTCGTTTACCAAAGTTAGAAAGTTTCTTTTCGATTCAAATGATGTTTTTAGGAAACACCGAAGCACTTGCGGTTGTTCGGGATCAATTATCTGTTTTAAAAGAAAATCGATTATTAACTTTTGGAATTATGAGTATGAGTAGCGTTAGCGGATCCATTCTTGGTGCTTATTTATCAATGGTTCCAGCAACATATATTTTCAGCGCAATCCCATTAAACTGTATTAACGCATTAATTTTAGCCAATGTATTAAATCCTGTGGAAGTTTCGAAAGAAGAAGACGTTGTTTACACACCTTCAAAACATGAAAAAAAGGATTTCTTTTCTACTATTTCAAACAGTATGTTAGTTGGGATGAATATGGTTATCGTTATTTTAGCTATGGTAATTGGTTATGTAGCTTTAACAGCATGTTTAAATGGGATTTTAGGATTTTTTGTAACGGGGTTAACAATCCAAAAAATCTTCTCCATTATCTTTAGTCCTTTTGCATTTTTACTCGGTTTATCAGGCAGTGATGCTATGTATGTAGCTGAATTAATGGGGATCAAAATAACGACGAATGAATTTGTTGCAATGATGGATTTAAAATCAAACTTAAAGTCGCTACAACCGCATACGGTTGCGGTTGCAACGACATTTCTAGCTTCTTTTGCTAACTTTAGTACAGTAGGTATGATTTACGGAACTTACAATTCATTATTTGGCGGAGAAAAATCATCAGTCATCGGTAAAAATGTTTGGAAGCTTCTTGTTAGCGGGATGGCTGTTTCTTTATTAAGTGCTATGCTCGTTGGGCTATTTGTATGGTAATTAATTTTTATAATAAAAGACACCCAAGCCAATTGAGTGTCTTTTATTATTATTTTCGAATTTGCCCATTTCCACGAATCACATATTTTGTAGAAGTTAATGCTGGAAGCCCCATTGGTCCTCTTACGTGTAACTTTTGTGTACTGATACCAATTTCCGCTCCGAATCCAAATTCGGATCCATCTGTAAAACGAGTCGATGCATTATGATAAAGTGCCGCGGCATCTACAGAAGTAAAAAACTTGCTGACGTTTTCCTCGTTTTCAGTAATAATTGCTTCAGAATGCATAGATCCATACGTATTTATATGATGAATCGCTTCTTCAACAGTGGAAACCACTTTCACTGCTAGTGTGAGAGATAAAAACTCAGTTTCCCAGTCTTCTTCTGTCGCAAGTAAGATAGAAGAATCAATCGCCACTGCTTTATTATCACCACGTAGCTCCACTCCTCTTTCCTTCAAGGAAGAAAACAACTCGCTACCATATTGCTCTGCCCAATTCTCATGAAGTACAATCGTCTCAATTGCATTACATACAGATGGACGCTGTGTTTTTGCATTTATAATAATATTAAACGCCATTTGTTTATCTGTTGTTTCATCAATGAATATATGACAATTTCCCGCACCTGTTTCAAGTACTGGAACAGACGCTTCTCTCACAACAGTATCGATTAATTGTTTGCCACCTCTTGGAATAAGAACGTCTAGATAATCCTTCATTGTAAACAACTGCTTCGCGCTATTTCGCGTTGTATCTTCTATAAGCTGTACGCTTTCTTGAGGTAAGCTTGTTAGTTTGAGCGCTCTGTGAATAACGGCAACGATGGCCTTATTAGAATGAATAGCAGAAGAACTACCACGTAATATGACTGCGTTTCCTGTCTTCAAACAAATTGTAGCTGCATCCACTGTTACATTCGGTCTTGCCTCATAAATCATGCCTATAACACCAAGTGGTACGCGCATCTCCTGAATAGATAGTCCATTTGGCCTTTCCCATGCACTTACACATTCTCCTACAGGATCACGTAATTCAATTAGCTGCTTAATCCCCTCTGTCATATCAATAATACGATTTTCAGTTAGCAGAAGACGATCAAGGAGTGAATCAGAAAATCCTTTTGCCTTACCTTCTTCAATATCCCTCTTGTTTTCTTCTAAAATATAAGCTGTTTCTAATATTAACTGATCAGCTATTGCGGAAAGTGCTTCATTTTTTTGCTCTGTAGATTTAAGCACAAGCTCTCTAGCAACCTCTTTTGCTTTTATCCCCTTTGCCAACACTTCATTCATTTTTATTTCCTCCTTTTTAAAGTGAAACCCAATGATCCCTATGGATGACTTCATAACTATGTCTCTCGCCTCTTACTTGAATATCTTGGCTTTGCATACCTTTTACATCTCTTAGTTCCTCTGCACTATATGTGCATTGTCCTTTTCCTATTACGCGCCCTTGTTGCGTTACAACCTCTACAACTTCACCCACTTGGAAAAATCCTGATACATTCGTAACACCAGCTGGAAGTAAACTCTTACCATGCTGAATGATGGCAGTAGCTGCCCCAGCATCTACTTCAATTTGTCCGCTAACAAGCGAATGTAAGGCAATCCATTGCTTGTTCATCTTCATTTCTTTTTGAGGAGCATTACCAACATACGTTCCATCACCCTTACCCTTCAAAACATCTACAAACTTTTCCTGTCCACGTCCTGTTCCGATAAATACACTCACACCAAGAGAGAGCGCTGTCTTTGCAGCATCGATTTTTGATTTCATACCGCCAGTCCCAAGTTTTGAGCCAGCATCTCCTGCAAGAGAAGAAATTTCTTCCGTAACTTCAGGAAGAAAATAATATTTTTTTGCATCCGCATTTTTCTGAGGATTTTTGTCATATAACCCGTTCACATCCGTAAAGATCATGAGCATATCCGCCGAAACAAGCCCGCTTACTAAAGCTGACAGCATATCATTATCACCGAACGTCAGCTCCTCTAAGGAGATGGAATCATTTTCATTAATAATTGGAAGAGCGGAGCGGTTTAATAATTCTCCTAACGTAGCGTAAGCATTACTATATTGTTCTTTTCTAGAAAAATCACTTCTCGTCAGCAAAAGTTGCGCAGTAACGATGCCATATTTACGGAATTCCTCGGTGTACGCCTGCATTAACAAACTTTGTCCGACAGCTGCTGCAGCCTGTTTCCCTTTAATCGTTACAGGTCTGCTAGGATATCCTAGCGCTGAAAAACCTGCAGCGACGGCTCCAGATGTAATTAACACAACCTCGTGCCCATCTTCTTTCAACCGAGCCAATGCGGCAACGTGATCTGAAAGCTGTTCTGTAGAGATGCCTCCGTGACTATCTGCCAAGGAACTACTCCCAATCTTTACAACAACTCGTTGTTTTTTCACTTTTTTATCCCCCAAGTCTAAAATCAAAGTTTTTTATAAATTACACTTCATTCACTTTGTAACTATATCTATTCTCATCAATGCTGCAATGAAGTATTTAAGAGCAAAATAAAAATGACCGCTTCGCCCTTAATAAAATAAAAAGGACGAAACGGTCATTGTTCCGCGGTACCACCTTAATTGATATACATAGATATCCACTTGGTGCCTATAACGCAGGCGAACGCCTAAACTTTCATTTAAGACTCAGGGATAGGTTCGATATATTCTATACGAGGAATCTTTCAGCCGGTGAATTCCACTCTCTTTCGCAAGAAGACATATGTACTAGTTCCCTTCAACGATTTTCAATCTAATTTTTTTATATTATGCGATATAGTTCGATTCGGTGTCAAGAGGTATTTTTAAAAATAAATAGAGCCGCAAGTTATTTGTATGAAATTATCTCCCTACTGAATGAAAATACAAAATGATATAAGTTTAACTCATATTCATAAACATAAAACCTTACATTATAGTGTATATATTTACATAATGTCGAATATAATTAATTTTTATCTTTTAGTGTTGCAAAAAGGAATATATTCTCTTA
Organism: Bacillus sp. B1-WWTP-T-0.5-Post-4; assembly: GCF_009183795.1. Classification (NCBI taxonomy): domain Bacteria; kingdom Bacillati; phylum Bacillota; class Bacilli; order Caryophanales; family Bacillaceae; genus Bacillus; species Bacillus sp. B1-WWTP-T-0.5-Post-4. Next base: position 83,875 of record NZ_WEIJ01000005.1, on the reverse strand, counting down.
GAATGTTTCTTTATATTGCACAGGGATGTTATTCTTATTCTAAGAAAATAATATCAAACCGATATAATTGATTATAAAAGGAGCAAAATTGAGTTATTATGGATAAACAAATTGGATTCATCGGTTGCGGAAATATGGGAATGGCTATGATTGGCGGAATGATAAACAAAAATATAGTGTCTTCAAATCAAATTATTTGTTCAGATTTAAACACTGCTAATTTAAAAAATGCTAGTGAAAAATATGGGCTAACTACAACTACCGACAACAATGAAGTAGCTAAAAATGCTGATATTTTAATTTTATCAATCAAACCAGACCTATACGCGTCAATAATTAATGAAATAAAAGAAGTAATCAAAAACGATGCTATCATCGTTACGATCGCTGCTGGGAAAAGTATTGAAAGTACTGAAAATGCCTTTAATAAAAAAGTAAAGGTTGTAAGGGTAATGCCTAATACTCCTGCTCTTGTTGGAGAAGGAATGTCTGCATTATGCCCGAATGAAATGGTGACAGAAAAAGATTTAGAAGATGTACTAAACATTTTCAATAGTTTTGGTCAAACAGAGATCGTAAGTGAAAAATTAATGGATGTTGTCACATCCGTAAGTGGTTCTTCACCAGCTTATGTATATATGATTATAGAAGCGATGGCAGATGCTGCTGTACTAGATGGTATGCCAAGAAATCAAGCATATAAATTCGCTGCTCAAGCTGTGTTAGGCTCTGCAAAAATGGTACTAGAAACAGGAATACATCCAGGTGAATTGAAAGATATGGTTTGTTCTCCTGGCGGAACGACAATAGAAGCTGTAGCAACATTAGAGGAAAAAGGACTGAGAACAGCGATTATTTCAGCTATGCAGCGTTGTACGCAAAAGTCTGTTGAACTATCTGGTCAAACTAAAAAGTAAAACTGTAAAAGAGATCGCGTTAGCTATGAATTCATATGAATTTAATTAGAAATTCACTACATGATAAACGGCCAAACTCATATATACTTGAGTTTGGCCGTTTCAGTTTTAATTATATTAAAATAATTTCATTCGAATCTTCTTTACAGGTTCTGTTTTATCCCTTACCTATTCCCTACTATGATTGTGTAATTTTATTAGAAACTAATAATTTTTCAATGCATTTCGGTAACATATCTAATAGCGTTTCAAATGCGTAGTTTACATCTAGACGTTCTGTCCATTGATGTGCATCTTTTCCTACCGGCCCCATATTTAATACTGGAACATCAAACTCTTCTAATTCCTGAAGCGGAATTGAATAACCTTTATCCCATAATGGCATATTGTCTACAAGCGAACTCATTGAATCCAGTGGATACTGCAAGCCTACATAACTTAAATCTGAAATCCCTCCAAAATAATTTTGGTTTTCAAATGTAATTTTATGATTGTAGTGTGCATACTTTTCCATTTCTACAACTACCTCTTTTATTAAAGGATTGTTGCGTGAACTCACAGCTGGATAGTACGGCGGAGCGAAGAAAAGTACAATCATCGGTGCCTTTTCTTTACATAAAATCGCTAATTTATCTACTAAATCAATGGTTACCGCACGATCATCTTTATCTCCTCTATTTTTTATAATATTAGATTGAATATGATTTATTTTTTCTCGTCCATGTTGCTCAATTGCATATGTGATAAGCTCTTCATAAGTTAATACATTTACTTTGAGATTAGGTGGTATAAATGGATTATATTTAGAAAAACGATATGCATGTTTTTCATACGACTCTTCTATTTTCTCTGCTACTTTCGTTACTTTTTGACGTAACAATGAAACTACATCTGTCATTGATTTTTCTAATAAAAACAAATTAAATAATGTAACTGCACGATGCGGAATTTGTACAGAATAATCCTCTTTTAAGTCCCTTTGAAGTAAGTTAGTTGGCGGAGGACTCGCTTCCCCTTCTACAATATCACAAAGGTCTGTGTTTAACTCTAATTCTGCTGTTATTAATGAAGCCATATAACTCCCATTTACCCCTGCAAAAGGTTCACCTACATGTGTCTCTTTTCCGTAGCAAAGAAAACCAGGTAACACTTTACCAATAGAGCCAGTGTAAATATACTTATTTTGGTCACCAGGATGTCTTGAAAACATAGGCTCTGAGTTTAAGACCGTTTTATAATCTAAGTTATGCTCTCTTGCTAAATCTAACAGTCTCGGAACAGCGGCCCTCATCCCTACAGAATTTACTTCTTCATCTGGTACAGCCAATAAAAGAACATTCCCATCAAATCTTTCTTCGCAAGCTTGCTCAATCATTGCCATTTGTAATGCGAGGCCGCATTTCATATCCATTGTTCCTCTACCAAACAGCCATTCTCCATGTTCTATATCTTCACGTACATGGTCTGGAAGTTCATCTTTATGAGAATAAAACATAGATGTTAACTTTTTAGGATTAAATGCATCTTCTTTCCACATTCCGTAATCTTGTACATCTACAACATCAAAGTGACTTACTAGAATTACAGTATTTTTTGTACTATCGCTTTTCTTTACTAGTGCTGTAACAAAATATCGTCCGTCCCCTGTCGGATTTTTTTGCAAATGGTGCGGTTTTTGTTTGAAATACTGTAAGTCAGATAATTGTTCCACAACAAAGTCCGGCAATATTACTTCAGCTTCGGAACCGGTAATACTAGGAATTTCAACAAGACTGCTTAATAATTGAACCAATTGTTCTTTTGATTGCCACTTTGACATATAAATCCCCCTATTTTCCGCATTATGAAAACTAATTCCATTATATGAATAAAAAATGACGACAGCTATCAAAATTATAGTTCTGATGTACTGCCGATTTTTATTGATATTTCATGAGCCGCTTGTTTTACCTTGCTAATAAGGAAAGATAGTCGATCATCATTAATACGATGACTAATTAACCCAACACTTAATGCTCCTACTACTTTATGATTAAATCCGATAATAGGTGCAGCTACTGAAGCTGTCCCTTCTGTTTTTTCACCATAACTGACAGCATATCCTTCATTTTTTATTTGCTTTATTTGATTAAGAAGAATTTGCTTTTGTTCTGGTAATGAAGGAAGTAAATACTCTACAATATGTTCCATTTCATTCGTTTTCATATTGGCAAGCATCGTTTTATTTGCAGCACCAATTGAAAGTGGAATTTGTTCTCCTAGATTATCGATAACTCGAATTTTTAAAGGACTATCAATTCTTTCAATGATAATAGAATGTGTTCCGTTTGGAATATTCAAATAGACACTTTCTTCCACTTCAGAAGCCAAACGTTTCATCACTTCTCTTGCAACAGATCTATAGTCTACCTTCTCCAATTGACGCAACCCTATTTCCATCCACATTGGTCCAATTTTGTACTGTTTTGTCTCTGTAATTTGTGTAACTAACCCATGCTCCATTAGAGAGTTAAGTAATCTGTGTACTGTACTAACCGGGAGATGTGTTCCATCAGCTATATCAGAAATAGCCCAATACTCTTTTTCATTTGTAGAATTCAATAATTTAATAATACTTATCGCTCGATCAATGGACTGTACCATAACTCGCCTCAACTTTACTCGTAATATGTTAGTACGCTTAATTAACTATCAATTTAGCAAACATTCGAAATGAAATCAATCTATTTATTTAATTTTCTAACAATAAAAACATATCACTAACAACGAATTGAAAACGCAAACAAAAAAATATTGACTTTTCCTTTTAATTATCTGAAAATTATAACAAGATTTCACATCACGGAATACATTCCATAATACGGAAAAACATCAAACATTCTTCTATCAACTACGAAAGTGAGGAAAACAATGGCGCAAGTAAGCAATACAAACAATGAATTAAAACGTACGATGAAAAGTAGACACTTATTCATGATTGCACTCGGTGGTGTGATTGGAACCGGGTTATTTAACGGATCTGGCTTTATTATAAGTCAGGCTGGACCTGGTGGATCCGTACTTGCCTTTATTGCTGGTGGATTATTAATGTATTTCGTTATGCTATGTCTTGGTGAACTTGCTGTAGCCATGCCTGTTTCAGGTTCTTTTCAGGAATATGCTACTAAATTCATCAATCCTGCAACTGGCTTTACAATCGGATGGTTGTATTGGTTAAGCTGGGCGAATACGACCGGTCTTGAATTTACAACTGCCGGTATTACAATGCAGCGCTGGTTTCCTGATATTCCTGTTTGGGTTTGGTGTTTAATATTTGGCGTTACCATCTTCACTATTAACGCATTATCTGCTCGTAGTTATGCAGAAACAGAATTTTGGTTTTCAAGTATAAAAGTATCTGCCATTATAGCTTTTATAATTCTTGGTGGCGCCGCTATGTTCGGTTTTATTGATTTAAAAGGCGATGAACCAGCTCCACTTCTTTCAAATTTCGTAAATCATGGTGGTTTATTTCCGAATGGACTTGCAGCTATTCTATTAACAATGGTTACAGTCAATTATTCCTTCCAAGGTACAGAGCTTGTCGGAATCGCAGCAGGTGAAAGTGAAGATCCAGCAAAAACTTTACCTCGTTCTATTAGAAATATTATATGGCGCACAATGTTTTTCTTCGTCTTAGCAATCTTTGTTCTTGTTGCTTTAATTCCTTGGGAAGAAGCTGGATTAACAAAGAGTCCATTCGTTGCTGTTTTTGATAATATCGGTATTCCATATGCAGCTGATATTATGAACTTTGTTATTCTTACTGCTGTTCTTTCTGTTGCAAACTCAGGACTATACGCTGCTACTCGAATGCTTTGGTCTTTATCAAAAAACGAAATGGCTCCAGCATTTTTAAAGAAATTATCATCACGTGGGATTCCTCTCAACGCTTTAATCATGACAATAGCTATTTCTGCTTTTTCTCTTTTGACAAGTGTAGTAGCTGCTGAAACTGTTTACTTGTGGCTCATTTCAATTTCCGGAGTCATTACCATTATTGTTTGGATGTCAATTTGTGTTTCTCAATTCTTTTTCCGCAAACATTATTTAGCAGACGGCGGAAAATTAGAAGACTTAAAATTTAAAACGCCACTTTATCCACTCGTACCAATTCTTGGTTTTGGATTGTATGGCATTATATTAATCAGTCTTATTTTTATCCCAGAACAACGACTTGGAATCTATTGCACTGTCCCATTTATCATCTTTTGCTACACTTACTATCACTTTAAAGTTAAGAAAAGAAATTCTACTAACACTCATAGTGAAACTAAAATTAGCGAGACTTCGTAATATTTGACTATACATAAAAGACCACACATGGCGTTTCACTTCATGTGTGGTCTTTTTTCATTATTTTAATATGATTTCATCTGAATTTAATGAATATATCCCCTTTCCTACAAAAGTAGTAGAGTGTTCATTTAAACACTTACTACCTCAGTGGGATTTATCACATTCCAATTTCAATATAATAGTAAATAGGTATATCGGATATAGATGTACATTACTAGGCTTATACATATTTCAACTTTAGAATTATATTCACTATTCAATTGGTAGTTACCAATAAAGAAAGGAATGATCATAATAATACAGAACATATACGAGACTCATTTACATGTAAGAAATTTAGAAAAAGCGATAAATTTCTATCAAAACAAGCTAGGATTAACGTTAGCAAGAAAACTCTCCAAAAGAAGAGTGGCTTTCTTTTGGGTCGGAGAAAATAAACAACAAATGCTTGGACTATGGGAAGTACATAACATTGAAGACTTTGAGCCGAGACATTTTGCTTTTGGTGTAAATTTAGAGTTTTTAATGACTTCTAAAGCGTGGTTAGAGGAACGTGGAATAGCAGTGATAGGAAGTCAAGGAAAAGGAAATCAAGAGCCAATTGTCCAAAGGTGGATGCCTGCTGCAAGTGTATACTTTCTAGATTGTGATGGAAACAAATTAGAATTCATTTCTATGTTACATGAGAATCCAGATGAATTAGAATATGCGTCCTATTTAAGTGTATGGAATGCGGAACACCAAGAAAAATGAATGGAATTTTCGTTCAAGTCTTTTCTTATTTTTGGATATAATGTTGTACGATCCCCCCTTTTACTATGAATTTGTTAACATAATGCATTTACTGTCATCTTATATTTGTACTTACGTACGAGCAATTCCTAATCTGCTTCAATTACAATTTGAATTATGTAAATTTTCCTCTTATCTGGCATCTACTCTTTAAACACAAACTCCCCTTAAATCGAAAATGATTAAGGGGAGTTTTATATACGATGCAATTATAGTTCAGATTTCACTCGAACAGAAACATTATTTTTAATTATATTTTTGACATCTTTAAAGCTAACAAAATTGTTACTTTTCTCATCCCAAAGACGGAAACGTAGTGATTGTAAGCTTGTAGCAAGCGTAATCGTTGGTACATTTTTTAACGGAATCGTATTATTGTGTGCCTCTTCTAGTTTATAGTTAGGTACCCTTGGGCTTAAATGGTGAACATGATGGAATCCAATATTACCAGTTAAGAATTGCAAAATTTTAGGAAGCTTATAAAAAGAACTTCCTTCCACTGCCGCTTTCACATATTCCCAATCTTTATCCTCTTCAAAATAAGAATCCTCAAATGTGTGCTGTACGTAAAACAGCCAAATCCCTACTGAACCTGCTATTAAGAATATAGTACCATGTACTAACAGAAACGATTGCCACCCAATTGCCCAGCAAAGTATAGCTACTACAGCAACAATTATAATATTCGTCAAATAAGTATTCATACGTTCTTTCTGCCTTGCACCTTTTCGGTTAAATCTATTTTTAAGCAAGAAAACATAAATCGGACCTAATCCAAACATAACGAATGGATTGCGATATAAGCGATATGCTAAACGAAGTCTAAATGGTGCAGCTACATATTCATCAACTGTAAGCGTCCAAATATCCCCTGTACCCCTCTTATCCAAATTACCACTTGTAGCGTGGTGAATAGAATGTTCATGCCCCCACTGATCAAATGGGAATAATGTTAAAACACCCATACACGTTCCAACTATTCTATTTGCACGTCGACTTTTAAAGAACGAATAATGGGTGCAATCATGAAAAATAATGAAAATTCTTGTCATAAATCCAGCGGCTAACAGTGCTGGAACTAATGTTAACCAATAAGAAACTGACAAACTTTTATAAGCAAGGTACCATAAAATAATAAATGGCACGATTGTGTTGATCAGTTGCCAAACACTTTTTTTAATCGTTGATTTTTCAAAAGGAGCAACTTGTTTTTTTAAATTTTTAGTATTTTCTAAGGTCATTGTTCTAATTCCTTTCCTTTTTGTTGCTAATTCATATTATAGCACACTATTAGTATCAGGTGTTAAAAGTAGCTATAATAAATATTATATACTATGAAAATCTCTTTTTTCTTACTCATTACTTACAAATTACTTACGCCCAAAATAGCTTCTATAATTGGACAGGCGGAGTATTTTATTTATAAAAGAAACTTCGAATTTTCCCAATAAGTACATAAAAAAAACAGCAAGTTTTTTCACAAGAAGAAAAAAGCTGCGATAAGTCAGTTTCACCGACTTATCGCAGCTCCTCTTCGTTTTACCTTATTTTATCGATGAAGCCACACTGCACCTGCAGACTTGTCTTCAGCTTGGCCTACCACTTCAAACTTCAGTCCTAGTTTCGGTAACTTACGTCCTGCATCAGGAATAATACTGTTGATGTATTGCTTAGAATCATCAAATTTTGCCACTCCTGGTAATCCTTTATAATCGAAGATACCGCGAGTTGGTGAATTTACTTTCCATGCTGGTGTTTGATCAAATGAGAATGCCGCATCGGCAATTTGGTAACGCGTACTGCTCTTCACAGTAGGTTGTCCGTTTAATGTCCCTACAATTGCCTCTGGATGAGAATCTACTACTCCTAAGAACCCTTCACCTGGATGAACGCCTACCCAGTTATCTGTAAAGCTTTGATCCGCATACCATACAACCATTCCTGTATTAAATACTGGGCCACGTGCATGTTGTAACGCAGTGTCAGAACCAGCGTAATTTCTCCACTCTACATAGTAATTATGTTTTTTCTGTTCAAATCCGTTAGACACAGTAAAGCCTTTTAACGTCATTGCTGGCTGACCTTCTGCATCATCAGAGAAAACAACTTTTCCATCTACAGTTAATGCTGCATTATCTAACGCAAACCCTTTATAAGCTACTGCAATATCTGTTAAGTACTCAAATTGCAGTTTTACTTTTTTTCCTTTGAATTGGCTTAAATCGTATGATTTATCAACCCACTTACCATCAGTTGTATCCGCGCCGCCTTTTACATCTTTTTCGCCCATTCTATCAATGCGTGTCTTCGTTCCATCTTCTGCAATCGCATATACGTCAAGGAAATCATACTTCGCTTCAAGTTCGTAAAATGCCTTATAATCGAACTTAGCATCCTTTGCATTTGTTAAGTCAAATACTGGTGTCTCAAGTGTTGTATGAATGTCATTTCCTTTTGTACTGTAATAGAACTTCTTACCAAACGCTGATTCGATATTTTTTATATCTTTGTCTGGCAAGTTAACACGAACGATTCCAGGTCGTTTAGATTTTGTAGTACTTTGATCTACATATGTCGCAACACCGATTCCTTTGCTAAGTTTGTCATAATCTACTTCAAGGATATTCGCCCAGTTCCCCTTCATATTCTTTTGGAAAAACTCTTTATTTTGTGGTGAGAAACTCGTTGGCTCTGTTCCTGCAATTTTTCCAGCCCAGCTACCACCACTCATAATAGACCATGACTCAACAGGTTCACCTTGTCCTGAGTACTTTGTATCATATTCATCTGGTAAGCCTAAATCATGGCCATACTCATGTGCAAACACACCAACTGCCCCGTCTTCAGGCTCGATTGTATAATCATATGCAGCCATCTTTCCGCCCCAGTTCGAAACAGAAGATTTCGTGCCATCAATTGCATATGGTTTTGAACCTAGTTTTGAACGATGTGACCAAATCGCATCATCTTTCAATTTACCGCCGCCAGCTTCTTGACCAACGCCAGCATGTACAACCATTAAATGATCAATAATGCCATCTGGCTCATTTTTATTTCCATCACCATCTTGATCGTATTGATCAAATTGGTCATAGTCTGCTAAATTGATTCCTTTTGCTACCGCTGCTTTTAATGCTTCTTTCACAAAATCTTTTGGTCCTAAAGGCCCCTTGTTATCATGCCCAGTACCTGCATCAGCACCATAATCTGATGCTTTTCCTGGAACAGTAAGCCATTCTGTTACAGTCCCATCAACTGTGTAGCTACCACCAGATTGTTCTTCATAATATTGCTTAAATGTGTTAATCTTCGATCCATCAAATAAAGTAAATGGTTCATCACCAAATAACATTTTTTGATAATGTTCACGATTAAAGTCTTTAGAATACATGTATCCTGGCTCTTGATCAATATTGTTATGCTTAAAATCGCTAAATTCTACAAGTAAAACAAGTACTTTATCTTTTCGAACAGCTCCATTGTATTCTTCTTGCTTCGCTGATGTAGTAGGTACTTTTCCATTTAATTTCCCAGGGTTCAATGCTGCACCTTGTCCAGCTACCGGGCCTACTTCAGGCTGCTGCGCCTGTTCATTTTCCTTCATTTTTGCATCTTTTACTTTTTTCATAAAATCAGAAGCTTCTTGCGTAAGACTATCTCCTGTTAAGATTTCTTTCCCAGGGTTTTCCCCTTTCTTTTTCTCAACATATTTTTCGACAGCCTTTGACGTCTCAGCTTGCGATGCAGATTGATCAATTACCCCCCGTTGTTTTAGCGCTTCAGCCAAACGCTCCTCCGGTATTAAGTGCTCATCTATTGGTAGAGATGATGTTGGTGTCTCAGCATACGCTGCGTGACCTCCAAAAGCAAACGTACTACTTAGTACTGCTGCTGTTGTTAATACCGCTAATGGTTTTAATTTCTTTTTCTTTTTCAATGTATTTCCTCCCCAGTGTCTGCAAATTATCGTTTTTTGCCGATAACAACATAATATTCGTTATAATACGAATATTCAATCTTTTTCAACAAATAAAATGTTGAGAAATATTTTTTATGCAGGGTGAAATACATAAGATAGAAAAACAAACTCACCTATAAATAACAGTGAACTTTTTTAGTAAAAATAAGAATTAAATATTTTCTATACTACTTAATCTATGGGTTACCATATTACTCACTAATCTCATTATTACAAGCTAATAGTGGTTCGTACATCATTATAGCGTGATTCTCTGTTACATATTGATCTTCTATTAACTGTTTCTGTAGATTATATACTTTACGTTGAATCACATTATGTCGTATATAACCGCCCCAGTATGCAGGTTGAATTGAGTGTTCTTTCTCATACACTTCATATTGATAAAGTTGCGGATAGACTGTTCTCCATTCACCAACTAAATGTTCATCTGTCATATAAAGGTGAAGTTGATACGGTTGATCCGTTTCATTTTTAATTTGTAAATCCAAATAGTTATAGGAACAAGTTGCCCCACTCCCAAACGGTTGAGTTCGCCTAGAATCAGGAAAGACATCAAAGCTATGACGATATCGTTCGGTTACTGTCAGTGTTGTATGTAGAGTCATCCAATATATTAAATTTGAAAGCTGACAAAGACCTCCTCCAATACCTGATTGAAAAGATCCGTAGTGTAATACCATACCTTCTACATACCCTTTTTTCCTCATTGGCTTACCTATTAAACGCCAGTAAGAAAATGTTTCTCCCGGTCTAATGACGATACCATTTAGTTTTTTAACAGCAATTTTCAAATTAACAACCTTATTCTGTTGATACCACATATCTACATCTTTGAGCTTACGAAGTAATATTGTTTGGTGCTGAATTGCTGTACAAGGTAGCTTTTCTTGTTGGAACCTTTTTGCATATGTTTTTCCGTCTGCTAACCACTGAATGTGCCTCTTTGTAGAGTAATACCACTTACCTAGCATAATGCGATACTTAGACCGCTGTTTAGGACGTAAGTGCACTATATTCATTTTATTCCCTCTCTCTTTCTTCAACTAAATTCTAATATATTTCTAATTCAATAAATTACAGTTTTCTTAACTGCATAATAATTTTCGCAAAAAAATAATAAATTTACTCTAGTGGAGATTTTATTTTGATGATTGCTTTATAATTATATAAAACTGAGCTTCAATACAATAAATTGAAATAAACACATTATAAATATAACGGATAACCTTAAATAAAAAATAATGAACATTAAAGAAATTCTAAAGTATTAATATATTTTTCGTAAATATTAATTGATAACCCATTAGACTTTACTATATGTATAACTTCTTATTCTACAAAACGAAATTTTTTAATGTAAGAAAAAACTATACTTTCCCTTTAACATTGATACCAGTCTCATATGGAAAACTTTACAAAACAATTCGAACACTTACATTTAGAATAAACACAAAAAATTGCCACCAGTTAGCTTAACTGGTTGGCAATTTTTTAACGAGAATGCTTTACAAATAGTTGAATTGCTTCTTCTGGTACATAGCACTTTCCATTACTCTCTACAATAATACTTCTTAATTCATACCCTTTACCATTGATACGAATTATATTTTTGTTACCAAATAATTGTGCTTCTACTTTATTATGTTTTACTACCAGTAACGGGTTTGCTCCTTCGGTTTTGTTGGCTGTTACAGTTGCACCAATCTTCTTAAAGGCTTGTTCACTCTCTAAAAATATTTTATTCGTTACTTCTTCTAAGTTAAAGCCCATCGCTTTCGCCATCGTCTTCGCAATGTCTGTATTTTGGATTAAGCCTTCTGGTTTTTGAGGTCCATAAGAATGTAAGAATACATCCTCACCTGTATGTCCTCCTGTCGTAAAGCCGATATTTGCACGATTAGCCAATAATGTAGTAAGAATTCGTCCTACATCCATTTTCTTTTTTGCCGCTTTTAATTTTTCTTTTTCATCATGAGTTAGATTATCCAAACCGTATAGTTTAGCTACATCTTCTACATTTGATAAATCAGATTTCAGTTTATTTATAGTTCCTTCAAGTGTCATTTTCGCCTTTTTCAATGGATCAATGTATGCAGAAACCGGTGTAGTATTGTATCCTTTTGTCGTATTCCTATTCCCTATAGAGATGCCGCTGTTACCATGATCAGTTAAAGCGATGAGCATCGTATCCCCATCTTTCTTCGCAAATTGTAACGCCTTTGCTACCGCTTCATCAAATGCCAATATATCACTAATCATCCCAATTGGATCATTCGCATGGGCTGCCCAATCAGGCTTACTACCTTCTATGAATAAAAAGAAGCCATCTTTATCTTTTGATAATGTTTGAATTGCTTTTTCTGTCATTTGAGAAAGTGTTGGTTGTTCTGGGTTTGTTGCTATACGATCCGTATCAAACGCAAGAGCATGATGTGAGAAAGAGCCCCAAATTTTATTAGATTTGGAGTTCAATAACGCATCTTTCGTTTCAACAAAATCGTATCCTTTGTTTTGAATCACCTTTACTAAATTTTCACCATCTTTTCGGATTCCATTACTTTGCATAGGTAACAGCGCCGCTTTTCCCCCGCCTAATACGACATCTATATTTTGATATACTTGCTGCTTCGCAATTACGTCAAATTGCTTGCGATTGACATGGTGAGCCGAGAATCCCGCCGGAGTAGCATGCTGAATTTCAGATGTAGCAACAATTCCAGTTGCACGACCAGTACGTTTTGCACCTTCTAATACGTTTGCGACCGGCCGTAACTTGTCCTCTTCTTTTATTGGCTCTAAGCTAGGCGAACTTACAATAGAAGGTAATACACCTACATATCCTGAATTTGATTTATTTCCAGTTGCTAATGCTGTTGCTGCTGGCGCTGAGTCTGTAATAGCTGATTCCGCCGAAAACGTACGAACTCCTCCTGTTACAATTTGATCTAACGTAAGCGGTGCCCCTTTATACCAGCGAGCCAATGTTGTCGCCGTTGAACTCGTTCCGTCCATAACCATCATAATTATATTTTTAGGCTGATGTTCTACTTTTTTCACCTTAGCTTTGGCTGCATGATAATTCATCATACTTTCCGTACTTAATACGCTTACTATTATAGCTGCCACTAATAGCAACTTTTTCATCTTCACACCATAATTCAACATGATTGTTCCTCCATAAACTTTGCATTCATTTAAATACACACTATTTCCTTTTCCATACCAAAACCTACATATGTTTTATTAGTTCCCAATTCTCATAAAGCTAACAATAGTTACTTTCCCTTTCTTTCCTTTATTAAATATCGGTATGTATCATCTATCTTATAAAAAAGATTTAACATCCTTTTCATTAATTACTTGTTTAACAATAAATCCTCGATCAAAAGAAATAAAAATTTATTGTTAAACAATAAATTCCGTGTTAAATTAATAAGATATTAAATAAATGAGGTGCTTTTTATGAAACAAGGATCCACACTCTTTTTAAAGACCGTTGTGATTCTGATCGGAATCCCCGTTCTTGCTATGTGCATTTTTTTAGTCCCTAAAATAGGAGCTTTCGTTGCAGAATTATATCCAGATATTGCATATATTAAATATCTTGTATTTATCAATTTATATGCAACAGCAATACCTTATTACTTCGCACTGTACCAAGCATTTAAGCTTTTAAACTATATTGATAAAAATAACGCATTCTCAGAGTTATCTGTTCAAGCTTTAAAAAATATTAAGTACAGCGCATTGGCAATTAGTGTATTATATGTATTAGGTATGCCACTTTTCTATCTCGTGGCAGAGAGAGATGACGCCCCTGGCATTATTATTATCGGAATGATTATGATTTTTGCTTCAATGGTAATCGCGGTCTTTGCTGCCGTTCTCCAAAGACTATTAAAAGATGCTATAGATATAAAATCAGAAAATGATTTAACGGTCTGAGGTGAATAATATGGCAATTATTATTAATATTGATGTAATGTTAGCAAAAAGAAAAATGAGTGTAACAGAACTTTCGGAGAAGGTTGGAATTACAATGGCTAACCTTTCTATCTTGAAAAATGGAAAAGCAAAAGCAGTCCGTTTTTCAACTTTAGAAGCAATATGTAAAGCATTAGAATGCCAACCGGGGGATATTTTAGAATATCAACCTAAAGATACCGAATAAAAAGAGTCCTTCATACGAGTAATGGGTTCAGTTTAGGAAGAGAAAAATGCTAATAAACATTAGAAATAACAAACTAAAACGCTCAGAAAATATTCTGAGCGTTTTTTATTTCCTTCTTCAACTAAAGCACCAGTTAGTGTAAAAAGCTATTTCACCATTTGTATGGCTAACTTATCTTTTAACATTGACCTATATGAGTCAATTTCATATTTTGTATTATTGATTGTTTCTTTTTTCATTTTTAACATATCGAATATTTCTAATTCTAAATTCCTTCTAGCTTCAAGAACTTTTATCGCTCCTTCTACACCTGAATGGTGATGTTCTTTCCCATAGCCTTGGTTAGTGTAATAGTCGATAATTCCTGTGGACCATTCTGGAGTTCTTTCTTTTAACGCCTTCCTAAATGAAAATTCAAGATTATCTTGTTCTACATACAATAACATTGGGTTTAAATTTTCTATGATTTTTGCAACTTTCATTACATAATTTATTATTTTTTCTTTTTGTTCACCATATTTAATCATCCCAATAGTTAATGGATTTTGTATGAAACAACATTCAAAGATATAAACCTTATTGTCTTCTAGAGCGATTTCAGTAAAGTCATTCCATTTGTCAGCAATTAATTCAACATTTTTATCGAATGGTAATTCGTATATATCATTTTTTAAAATAATGTTAAATAATTCGTCCGAAAACTGGTCACCAAACTCATTTTTCATCTTTCTGTATGGTAATAAATAATTGCTTCCTTTTTTTAGAACTTTCTTAAGGAGCACTTCTTTAAAATCTCCACTGTTAGATAATAATCTATTGAACTCAAATTTATTAAAACAAGATACACCATCATAGTCGGCTGGGTGGTTCAAATTTCCCTCTAAAAATAGTTCAACTTCAATTTTATTTTGGCTTAGAATTTCATTTATTAGCTTTGCAGTGGTTGATTTTCCAAATCCAGGTAACCCTTCTACTATTATTAGTTTTGTATTCATAGTTATAAACCCCTATCTTCAAAGTATTTAACCAAGATTAAAAAAATCACTTAATCCACTACAATCACCCCTTCAAAATATGATATTTACCATTTCCTTTGAAAAAACCTTCTTAAAGTAATCTGAACGCTAGTTTAAGAACATTTTTTCACAATCTCTATAATTATTTTAACATAAATTTTCCATTTATCTTATTATTTAGAACGCTATTTAACTATATAAAAGCGCTTAAACACTGAAATAACAATAAAAAAAGGGATGCTAAATCATAAGTGATTTACATCCCTAATTTGTATGTTATTTTATATTTTCACTCCCGTAACTATACCCGTTATCATACGAAAAGGACTCTTTTTATTTCACATTACGGCGCAAAACTAATTTGACCAGTAAACAATAGGATAATCGCTATGATCCAAAATATAAAAAATGATGAGGACAGTATTAATGAAAGAATAGCAATTCCCTTCTTCTCTGTTCTTTTCGTCATTGTGATTATTGAAAGTGTGATACCTACACCTGTCAGGGCAATTGTAATATAATCTCCAACTATATTACCTGCATTGGCTATCCTTGTTGGCGTTATAAAAACGAATAGAAAACACAAAATGCCGATGAGTAAAGATACATAGCTTATTATACTGTACTTCTTTTTAGGAACTATTTCAGTTTTCATACTAACCCCACCCCTTCTATATAGCTATGAGTTTATATTAGCATGAATAACCATAATTTGGTTACAACAAAAAAACAGATACAGTGGAAACTTCCACTGTATCTGTTTTTTTATTTAATAAATAAGCCTGCTATTTCTTCTTTATCATTATAAGTTATAATAAATGTCCGTTGTTCTTTACTATATTTCGCTACAAGAATAACAGTATATAAACCATCTTTTTCTTCAATCGATTTTTTCTCTATTTTTTCGAACGTACCAGCTTTCTCAATTACAGGTGTAAGGTCTTTCATCTTTTCTTCTGGTAACCCCGCTTTCATTTTACTATCAAATTTTTCATGCACTTCTTTATACTTTTCCTCATTTAATAATGATACAATTTCTTCCGCCTTCGGAATAAATTTTTTTGACGTACTTTCTTCTACTTTATTACCAGTACATGCTGCGAGCGCGAACGCCGCGATAGCACTTATAATAATAAGTAACATTCTTCTCATTTTAATATACCCCCTTTCTTTTTAATATGAAACTATGGCTAAAAACGAGTACAGCAGAAATTGCGATTGAAACTTCTACAGCAATGATTCCATTTGTTCCTGATACATATTGCGGTATAATACCTGCTAATGTATTTACAGCTCCATGAATGAGTATAGCAAAAACAACATAACGAAATTTCTTTTGGACGACAGCTTGCAATACAATGAAGGAAAGCCCAATATGCAATACCATCGCAAAGACGCGCTCAATACCGCCGAAATAATAACTATCACCATTTGGGATGACTGTTTGTGACAATAATAAGGATATTACCGGGATACCAACTATCAACACTGCCTCAATACCACCATGCCCTGCTCCAAATAAAAAACCAGACTGCCAATCTCGTTGTTTCATAAAATAGCGCATTGCGATAAAACGAGCTATCTCTTCAAAAATACCTGCTGATAAACTAAGCAAAAGTACAAATAGTACAGGCTGCGTAACAGAAAACATTTGAAAATCTGTGCTAGTTCCATTTAAATAATTCAGTATTGGTATGCGAATTAATATTTGTGATACAACAAAAGCCAATACACCTAACATATATGGAAAATAGCGTTTCTTCCAAAAAGCATATAAAAGTGCTACAAGCGGTAAACCAAAGCTAATCATTGTTGTAAAAATAAGACCATTCATCTCGCTTCACCTCTTACTTGAAGTGTATAAAATTAAGTGAAGGAAGTATGTAGTTATTTCTTATTCGGTTTTATTTTCATCATAGATGGTCATTTTTTATCTCTTTTAATATGAATGTTTGCGTGAAATAAGGGCTTATATAAGTTGTTTCTAATGTCGCGTTATTTGTTTTGTTAATGATTCTTTTTAACGAGAATAACCCGTATCCTCTCGCACCTTCTTTACTTGAATGGTTTTTCTCATAAATTTTTTGCAAATCAATCCCTTCACTCTTTGAACTATTACGTACAATAAAATACTGTCCTGAATCCATTTCAAAGAATGCAATTTGCAATATCTTTTCCTCACTATGTACTGCTTCTTCAATTGCATTGTCTATTAAAACCGAGATAATGCGAATAAATGATATGATCGTCATCGAAATACTTTCAATTTTCTCCGGTATATCAAGCATTACTTTTAGGTTTTGTTGCTGGGCAGTGCCAACTTTCGCTCTTAATACACTTCTCACTTCAGGAATATGTATGCGAGATAATTTTGCAATATCAAGTTCATAATCATTTATTGTTTTTAATGTAGGAGCTATAACATCATAATACACTTGCTCAATTTCTTTCACATTATTTGTACGTATTCCCTCTTCTAACGATAGTAATACATTCATATAATCATGACGGAAACTAGCAAGCTCATCATGCATATCCTCTAATTTCTCCACATAATCTAATAACTCTTTATCTAAACGTTTTTCATGCTCTTCTCGTAATTTTTCTTTCGATAGGTGTGAGCTTATTAGTACAATGATTATTAATAATAAAAATACAATAATCGCTGAAATATAACTTACTTCACTGTATTGTTGATTTAGTTGTTCTAAAAACTCAGTAGATGGCCTAGTTAAAATTAGTTCAATAACGAATCCGATAATTAATAATATATAAGTTACATAGTATAGCGGACTACCTACTATATATTGAGCAATTTTTCGAATTCTTTTACGAGCTACTAAAATACCGATAAAAGTAAGGATTGATACAATAAGATGAATAATGCTACCTGTCCATAAATATAAATTGAATGGCGTTAACATAAAGATTTTCATTCCTAAATCGAAAAGCAACATTTTCACTAACGTTATAATCACCATACTCACTAGTGCAAAATATAAATTATGCTTAAATTTCAATTCATTTTGCATTAATCCTAAACTTATTAGAAATAACACAATGGTACTATTCAACTCTGGATATCTTGTTACTGTTACGACAACAGCAAGTAAAATAATGAATACTGTACTCAAAGCTATTAACATTCTAACTGACAATCTGTTGTACCGGATTAATTGAATGTATAAAAACGTATGGCTCATACTAGTAAGCAATATTGCAAATAAATCATAAATATACATTACATCTCACCTTTTAACATCTTACGTACTTTACTCACTAAACGACGTGATACTGGAATACGTTTCCCACTTTTTAAAACTATCATTTTTTGCTTCGCATCATAAGAAGACATTCGCTTCGTATTCACGATATATGATTGATGACAACGAAATAAACGTTCATCTATTAATTCAATTTCTTTTAAAGTGCCGTAAAAATAAACCATTCGATCTAACGTCACTAATGCTAAACGATGTGGTTCATCAGTCATAACATATTCAACTTCTTGAAATGGAACTCGTACAGTCGCATTACTGTTTTCAACGATAAAATCATCGGATGGAATGATATGCTTATTACGCACTTCATATTGGAGTAAACATTGTTCAAAAACTTTATATCGCTCTTCGTATGGCAACCCTTTATCAATGAAAGTTAAAGCCGATACCATGTATTGATATGAAATAGGTGCAAATTCAGAATGTGTCGTTACAAACACAATGATCCCTTGCTTATCATACTTTCGTATTTCTTTCGCCACTTGTAACCCTTTACGCTCTTCTCTTTTTATCTCTATATCTAAAAAATAGATTGGAATATACTTCGCCTTTGGAATATTATTAATGATGTTGTCACTTTTACTAGTTACCTCAATAAAGTCAAAAGGTAACATATATTTTTCACAAACCTCCTCAACTAACCGCTTCATTTGCTGCGCTTGTATGACATCATCTTCTAAAATGAAAATACTCATGTGATCACTCTCTTTTTTGAAATCTTTTCATCTATAGATTTATCTATAACTATATAATTCAAATTGTTATACTAATCTCCTTCCCAATACTTACTAAATAATTTGCTATAACATAGAATAACCTCAACTTTTCAAGCAAAAAGCTGAGGTTTTCTTCAAATCATTCAATGACTAAATCCGCCTTATCCCTCGGCAATTCCGTTTCTAAGTAATAATCCTCTGCTTTCCAATACCTATTTTCAAATTTTGAAAGGTTTTTCTGTGTCTCCTCACTCTCACGTAGAAACCTTGTCTCTCTTGGACAGTCCAAATAGACCATATAATGAAAGAAATCTCTCCATTCTTTTCGCTGCAGAAAAACTCCTTCAATAACAATTACCCCTACAATAGGAATCTGTACTTTTTCCATTTCACATATATCTGTTTCTTCATGAAAGAAAGGTAATTTCAATTTTGTTTCATGTTGTAGCTTTTGAAAAAATTTCTGCCTTAGCCATTCAATGTCCCATTGTAAATAATAATACTCGTACCATTCTTCATATCCAGTATGATATCGTTTATTACGCTCCACTATGTGATCATCAATATGGAAAATATGAAACGGAATGCCTTCTTGTTTCATATTTTCTTTTAAATTGGCTACGAATGTTGTTTTTCCAGATCGACTTAAACCATCTATCCCTAAAATAAAGCGGTTTTCTTTATGCTTCTTCATAACATTTATAAGCTCATTTGTACTCATTACTTCTTCCACTCTTCTTTTAATAACGAGTATAGAATGGTATCATGAGCGACACCATTTTGAATCATATGTTTTCGAAGTAATCCTTCTTCTTGAAATCCTGCTTTTATTAACAATTTTTGAGAACCTTTATTTTCTACATATACAACCGCTGCGATTCTTATTAGTTGCAGCATTTCAAATCCGTAAGCTAAAATCGCTTGTAATGCTTCCGATGCATATCCTTGTCCCCAATATGTATCATCTAATTCATAACCAATTTCAGCTCGTTTATGATGATTATTAATTAAATGAAATCCGCACGTTCCGATTAATTGGCCCGTCCCTTTTTTCTCGATTCCCCAGCGAAATACACTGCCCTCTTCATAACGATTTTTAAACGTTTGAATCGTGGTTTTCGCTTGCTCAATATTTTCGAAAGAATCCATTCCGAAATAACGTATAACTGATTCTTTCGAAAAATATTGGAACATCGTTTCTGCATCTAATAGTGTAAGTTCTCTTAAGAGTAAACGTTCTGTTTCTAGTTTTGGAAATCCCATCTCTCTTTCTCCCTCTATTCTAATGAACTGCAAATTTCAATATAATTTCCATCTGGATCAGCAATGTAGGCAATTGTTTGTCCCCACGGTTTTACAATCGGTTCAACTAAAATCTTGATTCCTTGTTCTCTAAATTGCTCAATCGTTTCTTGTACATTCTCAACAACGAATCCTAACTCGAAATGAGAAGACTGTAATTCACCTTCTGTAAGCGGTAGTCCTGTTAATTCTTTCACATCTTGCCGCGTATTCATCGCTAAAATGGTAGTTCCAGTATTAAATTCAATATATGTGCCGTGCTCTGCTTTTATAGGTAACTGTAAAATATCTTTATAGAACTTTAAACATTCCTCAAACTTTTCTACATATAAAATGATGTACTTCATTTTCAAATTCATTTTACATCCCCCTTTGTATCTATCCCTAAAATTTCGACAAAAGTCTCACAAAAACCTTGTTCCTTGTAGTAATGAGCAAAAAAAATGAGGCCGATTTCTCGGCCCCCCAGCTTATTGGCATAAAACAGGAGATTTGGTTTGGACATAACCAGTTCGTACTTTTATTATATTTTATTTTTTCTGAATTTTAAATACATTAAACACCTATTTATATTGAGAAAGTTTTTTGCTTGCATAAAATTAAAGATTTTAAGAAATGATACAAATGGAGGTGTATACATATGGAACCAATGCTATGTCCAAGTTGTAAAACGAACCGTACCCGCTTTAATATTCTTGAGCAACAAGTAAAACCAGTCAAAATAAATCCACAAACTGGTCAAGTGGAAGAAGAATACACAAATGAAACGATGAATGCTTTTCATATGGCTTATCAAGGACCTACATACCGTGTCCAATGTGCTGTATGCGGACTTGTTGAAAACCCTGAACAATTTATTAAACCTGCGCAAAATCAGTCTTTCTAATAAAAATATGATTATCCCTTGTAGAAATAGATTTTTCTATAAGGGATTTTTTCGTTTAATACGTTAATTAAAAATGTATTTCTTCCTTATTATATGTTAAAATCCACACCATTTTAGTAATATTTACATAAGGGAGGTGAAACAAATGATTTTAAATAAAAAGATAATGCTTCCATCAACATTTCTACTATTAACTTGTCACATAATAAGCTTTTACTTTTGGATTTCCGATTGGAAGAAAATCTCGACTTCTTACGGTTTAGCTATATGGATACTTTCTACTGTTTGTAGTCTTTTACTTTATTTCCTTTACAAAAAACAAAAATCTAATAAAGTGATATTCATTGCTAGTTCGTTATTATTAATTACTTCTTCATTTATGATTTTTTTAGGTATTGTTACTGGTATTATCTTTGTAACTGTTAGTTCTATGCCTTAAATATATAATGTTTTATTATATAAAAAATAGTTAACAAAATAGAATTACATAAAAATTAAAGAAGATAATATGTCATTGTTCATTGTCATCATTATCTTCTTCTAGGGTCTAATCTTTATTATAATATTTCACTTTTCAATTTCTTGATTTTCCAAAAAATCCTCATGAAGAAATAAGCATACATACAACCTACAAACCCTGTCATAACTTTCGCCCAAATTGGCACCCTTGATTCTGTTGAACTTAAAAATACGCTATACATTGAGGGTAATATAGTTATTGAAATCAATGCGAAAAATTGTAATAATTCCTTCATTTTTTGTACCTTCGTGTCCTTCTCTGAATATATGTCAGGTAACTCAATTCCCTTCTCTACTTCCTTACAAAAATAATTCCATCTTGTAAAACTTGTGACACGTTTCCAACCAGACATTTCATATATTTCAAAGTACTCCTGTTGTTTTTCTTTTGAATCCCTATAAACCAATCTAAAATCCGCTTTATATATTACATCTTTCGGTTCTGTTTTCTTAAACGTATACAACAAATTATATCTTTGTAACGCCCAACCTTTTTGATGCATTTTCCGTAAAAAAGCTTCTTCTTTTTCTAAACTCCATGCCATGAAAAATTTAAATATCTTCTTTGTCTCCATCTCTCATTCACTCCCCTAATATACTATTTCCATTCCTTACAGATCTCTGCAATCTGTTATACTCGAGCTCTAACACTTCTCTCCCAAACGGCGTTAACTCATAGCACTTCTTTCTGTCTGTAGAGGCAACTTCAACAATTAACTTCTCTTTTAGTAATTTCGTCGTATTTCCATATAAAGTACCAGGGCCGAGCTTTACTTCCCCATTTGTCATCTCTTCTACCATTTGCATAATTCCGTAGCCATGCAACGGCTTCACGAGTGACAATAATATGTAATATGTCGCCTCAGTTAACGGAATATATTTTTGCGCCTTCGCATTCATTATAACTACCTCCGATACATCGATATATGATATATCGACTCACGATACATCGTATATCGATATTGTATAATTATATTCCAAAATATGCAAGAGTAATTTAATAATTAAATATCCATTTCTTTGAATTAAAAAATCATACCAATTTTCTGAATAATTTGTTAAAATATAGAAATATTAGCTCTTTTATAATGAAAGGAATGGTACATATGATAAATAAATTGAAAGAAAACATCGGATCTGTGTTTGTTGGTAAAGAAAATGTTATTGATCTACTGCTCGTTTCACTTCTTGCTGATGGACATGTACTACTCGAAGACGTGCCTGGTACTGGGAAAACGTTACTGGCGAAAACCATTTCAAAAAGTATTGGTGGTAGTTTTTCTCGCGTTCAATTTACCCCTGATGTACTTCCAAGTGATGTAACAGGTATTGAATACTTCAACCCAAAAACAAGCGAATTCGAATTAAGAATTGGACCAGTTATGACAAACATTTTGCTAGCAGATGAAATTAACCGTGCAATGCCGAGAACGCAGTCGAGTTTGTTAGAAGCGATGGAAGAACGACAAGTGACGCTGGAGAAGCAGTCAACTCCTCTTCCGAAACCGTTCTTTGTTATTGCGACGCAAAACCCAATTGAATCACAAGGGACTTTCCCTCTTCCAGATGCACAGCTTGATCGCTTTTTAATGACGATTTCAATCGGTCATCCAACTCCTAAAGATGAGTTACAAATGATGCGACGTTTTCGGAACGATTTACCATTAGAAAGTGTCACATCTGTCATCTCATTAGAAGATATTTTAGAAGCTCAAAAACGAGTAAAAGAAATATTTGTTTCGGAACCGTTAGAACATTACATTATTAAACTTGCTCATGCTACAAGAAATCATGATTATATCGCTAACGGTGTAAGCCCACGTGCCACATTAGCTTTAGTACGTGCTGTTCAAGCTTTAACCTTTTTACACGGGAGAGAATATTGCACACCAGAAGATATACAATTGTTAGTTCCTTCTGTTTGGAATCACCGTATCGTCTTATCAATGGAAGGTGCCCTGCGTACGACAAAGAATGATATTATGCAAAGTATTTTAAAAGAAGTTGACGTACCTGTGGAGATTGAACAAGCATGAATGGACAGCGTGTTGTAACTGTGCCTTTATTTTTTCAACTCCATATTATTCAACTAACCGTTCCAATCGCATTACTTTTCACATTCTTTTTCCCGCAACGAATGCTTATGTTTCTCTTTTTCTTCTATTATTTATTTGCGATTTTTATTTATAAATATGTCGCTTTCATAGAGAAGAAGTTTCAAATCATAAATGAGAAACAAACTACACGGATTTTTCCTGAGGAATCTGGACAGTTTTTTATTCATTTAAAAAATGGAGCCAGCATACCAATCGTTAATGGTGTTTGTTACTTTCATTTAAATTCGTCCCTTATACCGCATAAAGAGCAAGGCATTGAACAAATATCAAAAACGTTATTCTCTTTCCCATTTTCACAACCTGCACATTCGGCACAAAAATGGGGGTTAACATTAACCGCCACGAAGCGTGGTGTGTTTCAAATTGAACAATTTGAATGTGTATTAAAAGATCCATTTCATCTATTAACTGTACATTTACCTGTTTTTGATAAATTAAGGACTGAAATTATTGTGTATCCTTCTCCTAAAGAAGTAGCAGGTTTGCAAGAACTTCAGCAACTTTTGAATGGATCTTATCGAACGAATTTTTCTTTTTACAATGATGAAACATCTATTATCGGTGTAAAGCGATATGAGCGTGAGTCTTTCCGCTCTATTCATTGGAAGGCATCTGCTAAAATGCAACAATTACAGGCGAAGCAATATGAACCTGTAAAAAATTATAGTTGGACGATTTGTCTTTCTTTAGCTGCCGATCGTGGATTTGGTTGGAAAGATAATGTAGAAGAACTTATTTCATATGCAACATACATTTTCCAGTATGCAACGAAGCACCACATTCCGTTTGAATTGTTTATTAGTGTATTAGCAGAAGGCGGTGCATTACATGTACCGTTAAATGAAGGACAAACACAATATGCAAAAGCTTTAGAAGAATTAGCCCGTATTTCAGATGATAGTACGTTACTTCCGAAACAAGGATTCCTTCATTATGTAAAGAGAAAAAGAGAACGATCGTCTACAATGATATACATTGGTTTACAAAGAAATGAACTCCCTCTTCTCTCGCAGCCAACGTTTCTCATTACTAGTGAAGGGATGGTGGAACCAGTTGAAAACTTGGCTATATCACATTCATGATTTCATTCTGCTCCTTCTGCTTTCATTATTAACAGAAAGAGATGAACTAATTAGTATTGCAATATTTTTAACAACAGGCTATATTGGAGTATTTCTTATTCATAAATTTATGCAGAAAAAAACAACAGGATTTGTAATACTTTTAGTTCTTCAAATCGTTCTTTTCTCTTTATTTTTACCTTTTTCTCTATTTGGCACAATCATATTACCACTATTTTTCTTTATCGTACATGTGGTCGGACCTGGATATCCAGTTCAAAAATCTTTAGGTGGTATTGTATGGTTTGTCGTTTCAGCTATATTTTATGCACCCTTTCCACCGTTGTGGAAACTATTAATGTTAGCCTTGCATCTTATGATTACATTTTGGTTAACCGGGGCAAATCGCAAACAACAACTATTACGTTTTTCTTCTATCATTACGATTGGCTTAATGAGTATATTAATTGTTCAAGTATTTCCTTTCATTCGACTTATTTTTAGTTTTATAACGGAAGTAGTCGCATTAGGCTTCGGCTATGCTTTAATGCCATTAATTAAAGCAGCGGAATTAAAAGATACTGAAGATGTTTGGGCAAATAAAGGACATCTCTTAAAACCAAAAATTGAAGACGGAAAAAAAATTCCTGATTTTGATCCAATACTCATAAATAGCACTACAATAATAGTCTGTACAGCTATCGCTATTTACGTCGTTTGGAAAATAGTAAAAAAACGAAAACATTTAAGTTTACCAAATATGCCCGCCTTCGAATCTACTATCATTACTGATAAAGAAGGAATGAGCCAAAATCGTTTTAAACGAAATAAACCGCCACATAACGAAATTCGGAAGGAAATTTTTAAGCTAGAGAGTAAGTTAACCCCTCCTTTAAATAGAAAACGGGGAGAAACTGTTGAGGCTTGGCTAGAAAGAATAAACGATGAAGAAGATGTAAATATTCAAAGTGATATTATTATAGATACTTATAATACGGTGCGTTATTCAAATAGTGCAAACACTGTACTTCTACATGAATTTAAGGAAGAGATTCATAAGCTTTATGCATATCAAAAAAGTTTGAAGAAATGAAAGAAATAACGTAACAAAAAGACTCCTATATTCATAGGAGTCTTTTTGTACTTCTACGTTGCTTTTTAAATGGAAGCATTCTTCCCTGCTTCAATTTCTAATGACTCTTCATGCCACCAAAGTGTTTCTTCAGGGTCTTCTTTAGCGATTTGGTGTGCTTCTTTTTTCGTTTCTACTGTAGGATATGAACCTTTTAGCGCACGCCCTGAAGTTGTAACGAATAGTACACTAAATACAACTAATCCAATAATACTTACACCTGCTAAATAAAATGCCGGTGCGAGCGGGTTACCAGTTGCATGAACTAAGTATGAACATACAAGCGGTGTTGTTCCACCGAATATCGATACAGAAATATTAAATGAGATCGAAAGTGCTCGATAACGTACATCAGTGAAAAAGAGTGATGGTAATAATGAAGGTAATGTTCCTTCATATACACTTAAGAAGAAACCTAGTACGAAAATACCTGCAAATATAGCTGCAATATGTCCGTTACCTATTAGTAAAAATGCTGGAATTGCAAATACAGTTAAACCAAGTAAACCAATTTGCACAACGCGTTTATTACCAATTTTATCACTTAATTTACCGAAATATAGTGCTAGTGGAATCATAAGTGCCATCGTAATAGAAATAATTAATAAGCCTGTTGTTTCTTCGACTTTAAGTACTTGAGTTAGATAAGAAGGAATATACGAAAGAATCATATAATTTGTAATATTAAAGAAGGCGACAATTACTGTGCTTAATAAGAAGTCTTTTTTGTGATATTTAATAATATCCATGAATGAAAATTGTTCATTGTCTTCAGATTCCTCTTGTGCTTTTTCCATCTCTTCAAAGATTGGAGATTCATCTAGATGACGGCGTAAGTATAAACCGACCAAACCAATTGGTGCAGCTATTAAGAACGGAATACGCCATCCCCAGCTGAGCATTTGCTCATCTGTTAACAATAACGTCAAAATGGTAACAATTACCGATGCAGCAATGTAACCTGAGAGTGTTCCAATTTCAAGACCACTACCGAGTATACCACGCTTTTTATCTGGAGAAGATTCTGCGATATAAACCATTGCTCCTGAATATTCGCCGCCTGTAGAGAAGCCTTGAATCATTCGGGCAACTAAAAGTAGTATTGGTGCCCATACACCAATTTGTTCATAGGTTGGTAGTAATGCGATGAATAATGTAGAAAGTGCCATTAAAATAATAGTAGTACTTAACACGATTTTTCGGCCGTACTTATCTCCTATTCTACCAAAGAATACACCTCCGATTGGTCGAACGAGAAAGGCTGCTGCAAATGTACCGAATGTAAGTACAAGTTGCAATCCACTATTATCAACACCAGAGAAGAATAATTGACTTAAAATTACCGCTAAATACGCGTATAATCCGAAGTCAAACCACTCCATTGCGTTCCCTATACCAGTAGCAATTACTGCTTTCCTGGCTTGTTTAGGATTAACAATATTAACGTCTTGAGGTTCAAAATTTAAATCATTATTTTGTTGCATATAATAAAACAGCTCCTTATTTAATTTAACTTCTTTAAGCACACCTTCTCTTATTGAATAAAATTAATTCGAAGCACTTAAGGAAAAGCAACGTCTCCTTATCTGTTATTATTATTTCACATAATTAATTATTTGTCCAATTAAATGCTCTTTTTATATAAAATTAAACCCTGTTTAACTTGTTATAGAATGACGTTCAGCTTATATAACACATACCTTTACACTACAAATGAAATTTTAATTTATTTATATTTATAACGTTTCTGTAATTGCTTCCTTTAACCTAGAAATTAGTAACTTTTACTAAAGATTTGCATATATTTAAAAAGTGAACTCATTAGCTCGAATTTTGTCTTATTACATTCAACTATAGTATTATTATAGATTTAAAGGAGGCTATTTTATGTTGGAAATAATACTTTTACTTGCTACTGTTTCTTTTCTCTTCATTATTTCTGGATTTTTCATTACCTTAAAACAATATAAAGAAATAAAAAATATAAAGACTATATTAACTACAAAAAAAGAAAATGAGAAAACTACATCCAAAAACTCAATCCCTATGCAATTAGACCTGAGCGTTCTCAATAATTTACTCGCGTCTGGAATAAATAAAGGTTCCAATTCAAGTAATGAAAATTCTAAGTCTGATAAAACTAAATAGTCGTTACGTATATAATAAAATATATATCTCCTATTTTATCTAACCTTATTAATAACTACCTCTGATTCAAAAGGAGACTACTTATGTGTAAAAATCCGATTTCTATTATTATTCGTATACAGCATAACATAAAAGTTTTACCTGAAATTTTGAAAGCCTGTGAACAACTACAGCCTTTAGAAATTATCCTTACTATTAACGGATGTATCGATGATTCCATTGATATTGCACAATCTTACAATTGTAAAATTATCACACTAGAAGAACCGACAGAATCAAATAATTGTTATGTAATTGGTGCAAAAAAAGCAAAGGGTAAGTACCTCTTATTTTTAGATGCAAATTACATTATCCAATCTTCCTTACTTACACAATTTCTTCAACCATTACTAGACGAATCAGCTGACATAGTATTAAACAATTTAAATGACTTTTTTTATCAAAAGCAAAAGCCAACTATAGAAATGATTTGGCAGCAAGTTACGAATCATTTTTTTCATCGTCCAGATTTACATGTTAACTCACTATTATTTCCTCCCTATGCAATAACAAAAGAGATTCTTGATGCAATTACTCCAGAAAGTTTATTAAATCCGATATTGGCACAAATGAAAATTATTAAAAATAAATTTCGCATTAGCAATCATTTTAAAATTTCTATACCGCAAATTCCCTCCTTCCCCTCAAAACAACTCATTCGTTATCACCTAGAAGCAATTGAAAATTGGGTAAATATATTACAAAATTCAAGAGGAAACTATACTGATAATAATCGAAGGCGAGATATTATTTTAGAACTTCAAAACGGCGAACAAAGAGCTATACCCAAAATAATTACAGGTAAAAAGTTTTATTCAAATACTTATGGAAATAAACAATTATCCATCATTATCCCTGTTCAAAATGAAGAAAAAACGATAGAATCTATCATTTTTGAGGTGCAGAAATTAAAACCTTTAGAAATCATCATTATTGTTAATGGATCAACAGATAAAACAGAGGAATTGGCGAAGAATTGCGGTGCAACAGTTATTACTTACAAAGAAGCACTCGGCATTGATACCGGACGTGCCGTTGGTGCATATTTTGCAAAAGGTGATATATTATTATTTATTGATGGTGATTTCTTAATTCCTAGTTCTGATTTATTACCATTTGTACAATCTGTTCAAAATGGAACCGATTTAGCTTTAAATAAATTAGAGCACTACTACATGTATCGTGTTCCTTATACTATCGTAACTGCATGTAAGCATGTTGTTAATTTAGCATGTAATCGAAAAGATTTAGGTATGGGCTCCACAACTGCTGTCCCTCATGCTTTTAGTCGAAAATGCATTGATACAATTGGGTTTGATTCTCTTCTTTCACCAACCTTAAGTCAAGTTAAAACAATTTTAGCAGGATTGCATGTACAAAATGTTCATTCTATCGACGTTGACAAGATAAATCGAATTCGACCAGAAAAACACTTCTCGCAGGAAGGCTACCTTTCATTAGCAACGCAACAAATCATTGGTGATCATATAGAAGCAATTTCTTACCTCATTGAACAAAAAAGAAACACTGAATACTTTTAATTGTATATTCTTACCACCAAATAATATATGAATTCATTTTAAATATATAGCAAAATAAAAAAGATGGTTGTAACCATCTTTTTTATTTTTACATTAGATCAAAAGAAAAGTAGCAGGCAGGCTTTTCATTTCTGTATCTTTCTTAAGAAGTTTGAAAATAGAGGCTTGTTAATGAAGAGTCAACACTTAAATCATCTTTTAGTGCAATTGAGAAACATGCAACTAATGGTAAAGTAATAACAATTGATCCACTAGGACTAATTACAATAGTAGGACTTGTCCCACATGTGCCTCCACAATCGACTACTGCATCAATTCCACTACCAGGGGTAATTGTAATTTTAAGACACACATCTAAACAAACATTATTCGTAGTACATGCCATAACTCTCCCTCCTTTCTTTTAACAATATATGCAGTTAATTAAATTCGGACACAACTCTCTTACTAAGTCTTATAAATTAGATGTTATTTTATTATTAACTGCATAGAAAATTAACGTTTTATTAAACTATCTAAATCAACTAAAAAACTCAAATCATCCTTTACTGAAATAGAAACACATGCAATAAACGGTATTACATTAAAATTAGATAAACATTCATCATTGCACCTTACGAATATTTCTGCCCCACCATTTGGATTGACTTTAGTTTCTAAAGAAATATGAAAACAACTTTTATTGATGCAAGACAAGATATTCCCTCCTTTCTTATATCTAATATCAATTTATCCCAAAATAAAAATACCGTTACAACTTTATTTACTCTTTACCTTCCATACTTAAAATAAAAAAGATAAAAGCTTCTTCATATATATAAAGAAGCCTTTACCTTTTAGTTACTTGTTCATTTACTATCAGTCAGTGAAACATGCTCTTCACTTGTACCTGAGCTAAAAATAATAAAAATTTTTGATTTTAGTTTCATTGCAATACTAAATATCGTCAAGTTGCATAAATGAAATGTTTAAGTTACTCATTCAATAGACAAATTTACCTTTTAAAATAAATCTTTAAAATCCTTATTCTTCAATAAATATGAAAGTCCTTCTAAATGATCCCCAGTAATTCTCAATACAGCTGGTGGATGTCCTATCGTCGCAAAATGCTCTTGTGGCCGAATACGATTTGGTTTCATTACATCTACAAAATGGAGACATTCGACTTTATACCCTTCTAATATTGCCTTTACTTGTGCAACACACGCTGTGTGAAGAGTGTCCCAGCCAATTCCCTCTAAACATTTTCTACTAATAGCATGGGGAACAGCAATTGTAGATCCTACCCCTAAATCTTTACGGTTACAAGCAATATTCAACATATATTTATATAAACTTACAATATATAGAGGAAATCTAAGATTTAAATTTAAATCATTTAAAACCATATCAACACCATCCGCAACAGCTTGCGTTAACGGATGAAGATCTTTTGCTGGAATAGCAAAATCAGCATCAATAAAGAGAAGTATATCTCCTGTCGCTTCTTGTGCACCAATTGCCCGTCCTACATCATGCCCTAATCTTTCTTCATAAACAATTACTGTTGCCCCTGATTGCTTAGCAATTGCTTCTGTTTGATCTGTTGACCCATTAATGACAACAATTATTTCTTTTGGTTCAATTTTTCTTGCCTCAAGAATAACTTCTTTAATCGTTGATTCTTCATTTTGTGCTGGTATAATAATTGATAACTGTTTTCCATTATAAATAGAGGAATTCATTCCCCATCCTTTATGGAAACGTGAATAATTCTTTTGTTTTTTTAACTGCTCTATAATGTCTCTTTTTCTTCCTCCATCTGTATAATTACCTCTATCATCTTTTCGTTGTAACCAACTCTCCAAAGCTTTTATATTTTCTTTAATCTCATATACTTCTAATTTAGTTAATCCATTTTTATAGAAAGAGGTTTTGTTTGCAGGCATATTATTCAAGGAGGTGTTAGTGATGGCTGACGAGGATTGTAGTCGCCACCCTTTCTCAATAAGAGTTACTTGGGACAGAATAGGGTTCTGCAAGATATCATATCCAATGTCTTCAATTGCTTTTTTAGTAATAGCATATGGCATAGATATCATCGAATCATATTTTAAATCCATACGCCCCAATACATCGTTTACTATTTTTCTATACACCATAGCAATGCTTGGCCATTCTACTCTCATCTTTTCAAAACAAACCGAGTCTATATTATTTAAAATTACATCCTGTTCCTTTTTTAGTAGCGGTTCTATAAATCGTTCTAATTCTACCGAAAAAATAACATCTTCTCCATTTAAAAATAAGACTACATCACCATTGGCGACTTTTGCCCCATGAACTGGTGCTTTCCATTTACTTTTCTCCTCAATCACAACAACGTTACTTTCAACAAATGTTGGTATAGATTGTATCGCACTCATTCTATCATCAGCTACAATAATAATTTCTAGTGGTTTTATATGCTGCACTTTATTTAAAATTTGATTCAATTTTGATTTTTCTTCTCCTAAAACTATAACAACTGATAGGTCCACTTCTTTTTGTTCTTCTTTTACAGTCTGATTAGGTTTTACTTTTTTTATATATTCAATTGTTTCACTCTTCCCTACAGCTGCATGCCCTGCTTTTTTATCAAAATATAAGTCAATTATAATTTGATTTACTTCCGTGTCTTTATCAAGTTGCTCTAATTCGGAAATAAATGGTAGCAAATGATTTTGCACATCAAATTCACACGCGAAATTTTGCAAAAAATAAATATTCGGTACATATTTAATGTGATTAAAAAATTTCACAACATTAATTCTTTCACCAAATTTCTCTTCAACTTCTTCTCTTGATAAATTTGGATAAGACAAATCGAAAACTAGATTTATTGGTACAGGTATCCATTTTAATAAATTTGTTTGAGGATTATTAATGAAAGCTGTGGAGCCCTTAACGAATCCAGCTAAAATTAAAGACATAAATCCTCCCCCAGAACTGCCATAAAACAACACATTTTTCGAATCAACTTTTAACTTTACAAATACTATTTCTAAAATATTTGCTATATCTTGTAAATAAAATCTATTTAACTCTCCCTGTCCCCAACCTAAAGATAATTTTCCAAGATATAACGTAGGGTCATTATAATATATAACAGTATCTTCAAATTCATCCATCCAAGAATGTCGATGAAAAATAGGTGGACCAATTGGCTGTTCTTGAAACCCACCTGCTCCGGATCCAAAAACAATAGTGTTAGAAGCATCGGGCTTAATACGAATTAAAAATTCATACGTTACTTTATCCCAATCAACCTTGAGTATAAATGGTTCTGTAATTTGAAAATCCATTTGCCATAATTGTTCATATGAAATGTTAATTATTTTATACTGGTCTAACAGTTTAATCACCCTTTCCATCCATTTCAAGTTGTTCTATCAAGTAAGAGAGAGCTTCAACGTGATCACCAATGATTCTTAATACTGCCGGAGGATGCCCATTGTGACTTACATTCTCCATTAAACGAATTCTATTCGGTTTTACAACATCAACGTAATGTACACATTCTACTCTATACCCTTGTAATATTGCTTTTACTTGTGCAAGACTAGGGCATAGTAAGCTTTCCCAGCCTATTGCATCTAAACATGATCTACTCATAGCATGTGGAATTGCTACTAATGAGCCATTGCTTAATTCTGGACGATTATATGCTAAATTAAGCATATATTTTACGACGTCTACAACATAAAACGGAGGGTGTAACATCGGATTCAAATCATTTAATGCTATGTCTACACCAGCTGAAACTGCTTTTGTAAAATGATGCAAATTACTTCCTGAAACACTAAAATCACCATCAATAAATAAAAGAATATCTCCTGTAGCTTCAAGCGCTCCAATAGCACGTCCAACATTATGACCAAGTCGTTCGTTATATTCAATAATAGTAACACCAAGTCTTTTAGCAATATTAGCCGTTTGATCTGTCGAACCATTTACAACGACGATGATTTCTAGTGGTTCTATTTTTCTCGCCTCAAGTATTACTTGTTCTATAGTCTCTTCTTCATTTTGTACTGGTATAATGACAGAAAGTTGCTTCCCATCATAAATTGAAGAATGCATTCCCCACCCTTGATGATAGGAAGGGTATCGCTTACATTCACCTAGTTTTTGAACAATATCTCTTCTTTTTCCTGCATCAGTAAACCCTACTCTTCTTCCTTTTTTCTCTATCCATTTAGCTATACCGCGTAAATATCTTTCTACTTTCTCTTTTTCATTTTTGGATAACTCTTTTTTTATTAAATATCCTCCTTCCTCTATAGTCTCATCTTTAGATAACGTATTGATTGCATATTGATCGTTAATCCGCCACCCTTGATTCACAATCTTCATATGAGATAGAACGATATCTTCCATATAATTAAAGCCGATATTTTCCACTACTTCCTTCGTAAGCGCATATGGTAACGAAAGTATTGAATTGCTTTTTAAATCTGGTCGACTTAAAATTTCATTTAACATTTTTCTCCATACAATATCCATATTTGGACATTTACCTATTTCTATCAATTTATCTATTTTATTTAAAACTACATCGGCTTGATTTGTAACAATTGGCTCAATAAATCTCTGCATTTCATTTGTAGATAATAAAAAATTACTATCTACAAATAACAATACATCTCCTTTTGCTGCCTTTACAGAAGCTTCATCCCCATCATAATACGTACTATATTTATCCATCAAAACAATATGGCATTTATGTTTCTTTGCTATTTCATACAAATTACTTCTATCGTTAGGAACTAAAATTATAATTTCAAGAGGATTTAGCTTCCATATAGATTGAATTGACTCTTCTAATATTTGCTCTCTTTCACTGTACAAAATAATAACCGTTAACGATTTCATTACACGCCCCCTTTACACATCATGTGACATAAAATATTAAGTATTACCATTTCCTATGAATTTGCTACTTTATTAACATATTCAAAAGTGAATTATACTGTGTGAAAACAAACGTCTATTTTTAAAAATATAATTCTGCACTTACCTCCTTTCTCTTATCATTGTTTGTTACAACTCTCACCATAAAAAACAAAAAAAGTCCTAATTTCTTTAGGACTTTTTTAAATAAATTTATCAATATTATTAATTTTATATACTACCTTTTTCCATGTTATACCGCGATCTTTTGTAGTAAATATTTCTTTTTTATTACACGCCCAACCTTTACGCCGATTAAAAAAATGCAAACAAAATACATTTTTTAACAATGGATTACTTGATACTTTAATCCATTTTGCTCCTTTTTTTATTATTTGATACACACTTCCATTTTCACTATTTATAACCCAGCCATAATAGGAACTAAAAAACGAAACAGCCACTTTACTAGTATTTATTGTTTTATTTGAAATATGCCACGAATTCCCCTTATCAAATGAGTAATTCATTAAAAATACATCATCATTCTTTTTAGTTGGTATTACTAATAAGTTATTTTTATAGATTGCTTTATAAGCCATAGCAGTCCCATTATTAATTCCTTCAAGACTTGGAATATCTTTTATAGGATGCCAACTTTCCCCACCATTTATTGTTTTAAATACCGTTGATGTTTCATAATGTTTTTGTAATGAAATAAACCCAATTAGATCGTTTATAAATGTTATCCCTGAAATACTATCACTAATACTTATATTTTTTATTACTTTCCAAACTTTCCCTTTCGTTTTCAAATAGTATAAATTATGTTCAAATTTATTTGATGCGAGCTTTCTAGATAATACAATCCATATACTATCCATATTCGTAGCATGCAATTGTACTTGAACATCAGTCGATTTCTCCCAATCTTCTTCAACCGGTAAAATAAACTCACTCCACCTTTCTCCTCTATTAACTGTATAAAATATAGCTGGCAATAAATCGTCATTCTTTTTTGTTAAACCATATGCCCAAGAGCTTCGAGCGTTTATTGGATACCCAAATAATACAATTGAATTAAGAGGATTGACAACATCCCATTCTACTCCTCTATTTTGAGTATATAAGATAGCCTGCTTTTTATTTGTATATTGAATACTAGCCCAACCATATTTATCCGTTCTCATTTGTAAAGAAGTAAATTGAATATCATTATTTTCCAATATATCACCTCATTCTTATTATTTATATATTCGTATGCTATTATTTTCAAAACGTTCTATCATTAGTTATTTAAACCACCTGCTTTATCTACTATCTTTATACTTACTTTCCCTTTTCTTCACCACTCAAATATAACGAAATTCCTTCTATTTTTCCGTTATCATATACAAACGACTGTATTTTACAAAATTCAACTATAAAAAATGCACCCCAATTGTAAACTATCCCCAACAATTAGAGTGCACTTTATATAAAATATAGCTTTAATTTTTAAGCACTTACTACAGCAGCAACTTTATCTAAACAAATAATAAACTGATTCATAAATGCGTCAATTTCCTCTTTCGTAATAATATACGGCGGAAGTAATCGAATAATATTCCCTTGTGTTACATCGACTAACATTCCTTTATTCATTAGCTCAACCTGTAATTTCTTCACATTTTCATTCGTATCATTCAGACTAATTCCAAACATCATGCCAGCATGACGCACTTCCTGTATATAATAAGAATTTTCTTTCTGAATGTCTTGCAGTTTGTCATTCAAATATAGTGACGTTTCATAAGCTTCTTGCATTAACCCATCATCAAGTAATGTATTTAATACCGTTAAACCTAAAGCTGTTCCCATTGATGAATGAGCAAACGTTGTCCCGTGATCTCCTGGTGAAAATACATCACATAACTTTTTGCCTACAATAATTCCTCCTAGCGGTATCCCGCCTCCTGCTCCTTTACCAATTTGAATAATATCTGGTGTAATATTAAAATTTTGATAAGCAAATAGTTTTCCCGTTCTACCCATACCACTTTGAACTTCATCAACGACAAGAAGTACATTATATTTTTCACATAAATATTGAACACCATGTAAATATTCACTTGATAAAGGATAAATTCCTCCACTTCCTAAAACAGGCTCTAGCATAATCGCAATTGGTTTTTCTTTAATAATAGTCTCCTCTAATTGGTCTATATTTTCGCGCTCTACTTCATATACAGGAATCAATGTTTTAGGGAAATTTTGATATACACTTTCTTGTCTCGTAAAATGAAGTGCCCCTAACGTACGCCCATGGAAACTATTCTTCAGCACTACAATTCCTTCACGTTCTTCATTCGTATTAGCTCTATATTTATCAATTAATTTCAAAGTTGTTTCTGTCGCTTCCGTACCAGAGTTTGTAAAAAAGACCTTTCCGTTTTTTAATGAGCAATCCACTAATTTCTTTGCATATTCAATCGCAACTGGATTTAAAAAATGAAACGGCAGATGCAACGATTTTGTAACTTGCTCCATTGTCGTTTGTACAATTTTCGGATGATTATACCCTAATACGTTCACTCCGACTCCAGAAAATAAGTCTACATACTCTTTACCATCTACATCATAAAGCTTGCACCCTTCTCCTCTTTCTATCGCAACCTTCGTACGACAATACGTAGACATCATATATTCTTTATCTAATTGAAACCAATCCGACATGTTAAATTCCTCCTATTTATTTTCCCTGTTTATTTCTGTTCATTCTCTATAAACTCATGTATAAATTCATTTTTCAGATTAAAATTTTAATAGTAATTTTCTTCACGATATTCATTTTTCCATAATTTCTTCTATTTCAACAGGTCCACTACATATGTGTTTTTTTCATCTAGCGGTATGTTACTGCTTTGAACTTTGTATGTCATACATAATCGAGACTATAAAATCATATTTAGTAACAATCGACGAAAAAATTTGGAGGCTATATCGATGAATGAAAAATATGATAAACATAGGAAAGAATTATTAGAAGAAGACTTTAATAAACATCGAGAACTTACTGAACCAGCTAAATTTCACTCTCAAACAGTTGGTTCACGTGGACCCGTACTAGAGCAAGATAGTGTACTGCATGAGTCATTACAACAATTTATTCATGAAAAAATTTTAGAAAGACCTGTTCATGTAAAAGGATTTGGTGCGTTCGGTTATTTTCAAACGATATATTCGATGTCTGAACATACTAAATTAAGTTTTTTACAAAATTCTAATGAAAAAGTTCCTGTTATGGTGCGATTTTCGTTAGCTGTTAGTACGAAAGGAACACCGGATACTGCTAGAAATGTACGCGGTTTTTCTACAAAATTTTATACAAAAGAAGGCATTTTTGACCTTTTATGTAATCACATTCCTGTTTTTTCTGTTCGCGATCCGATGCGTTTCCCTGAAACGATTCAAGCATTATTGCCTTCACCTAAAAATAATTTAATAGACCCTAATAGATTTTGGAGTTTTGTCGCTAAAGCACCTGAATCTATTCATTTTGTTGTCCGTTTATACTCTAATAATGGTACGGCCAAAAGTCTTCGCCACATTCCAGGACATAGTGTTAATACATATGTATGGAGAAATGCGGAAGGTAATCGAAAGTATGTAAAGTATCATTGGTACCCGTTTGAAGGTGTACAGTACATTACTAGTAAAGAAGCAATTAAACTAGCTGCCGAAAATCCTGATTATAGCGGGAAAGATTTATATGATGCTATTGAAAATGGTAAACCAGTGGAGTATGGTTTATACGTCCAGCTCATGGATACGAAAGATGAAGCGCATCTTTCTTATGATCCTTTAGATGACACAAAAGTATGGGATGAACAGACGTATCCTCTCATACCAGTCGGGAAAATGGTATTAAATAAAAATCCTGAAAATTTTATGGAACAAGTAGAAAAAGTCGCCTTCTCTCCTTCTAATTTGCTAGAAGGCGCTGAGTTATCAGATGATAAAATGCTGCAAGGGCGCGCTAACATTTACAGTGATTCACAAAGAAGAAGAATTGGTCCCGAATTTCGCAAATTAACGATTAACCAGCAGCAAGATTGGACACCTGCTAATCAAATTACAACCGGTGAAGGAAGGTACGTTGAAGGTAAACTTGAAAGAACTTCTATAACGAAACAGGATGACTTTACGCAGGCTGGTGAATTTTATACGAAGTTACAGCCGATAGAAAAAGAACATCTCGCTGAAAACTTAGCTAGTGATTTGAAAGTTATATCCGATGATATTAGGAAGATCGTTTTGGGGTATTTCAATCGAGTATCCACTGATTTGAAAACAAAAATCGAGACAAAAATGAAAGAGCATTAAGAAGATTAAAACATGCTTTACGAATGAGAATTCAACTCTATATTAATTATTTTCTTGTCAAAATCCAATGAGGTTATTTAATTTGAAAATATAAAGCCAACATATCCCTGTTCTATAATTAGAACAGGGATATGTTGAATTAGTTTAATGTTTAACATTAAATACTTTATTTCGCTAAAAAATGCGATAAGTAGCCTTTCAAAACAAACTATAGTAAACTATTTTACTTGTACCGTATAATTCCCTGTTCCACCACCATACTTATATACACTTAAGTAATATTTCCCTGGCTTTGCATTATAATTTCCAAGCAATTTGTTTCCATCACGTTTTGTTGCATAAGCTACATAATTATTTAAATCTGATTCAGAATATAATACCCAGTTCAGTCCAAGATTTTGTTCGTTCGTAACAGAAATTTGTAAATCTTTTTGATCCTTTACATCAATAACAAATTTATCCCCCTGATCTTGATCGCTCAAGGTTCCTCTTAACAAAATATTCAAAGATAGTGGGTTTGCTGTTTCAAATGAATTATTTGGTTCTTTTTCTACAGCCGTACCTTCTTCCGTATTCACTCCGCTAAACACAACATCATATTCAAATTGCCCAGCATTATTTACACGGTAATTTACAAAATAAGCAGTCAATGTTTTATATCCTGTCCACTCTTTTCCTGAAAGACGTTTCAACATATCATTTGTTGCTTCATTCATCACTTTCCAGTCCTCAACTTCTCCTTTAGCCGCACTTCCTGTATATGTCCCCTGTAGTGTAAATGTATTAAAGAATTGTGATGTATTCTTTGTTACTTTCACATCTTTTAATTTCGCTTCATTCGTAATATCTGAAGTAACGTCCGAAAGCGATTTTGGATCATGCTGAGTTAAATACTCATCTGATACTTGTGGAATTGTATACTTATCGCGATTATCAATAAGCATTTGCATATAAGATTGATATTCTTCATTTAACTTATTATCTTTGCTTAATGTAGCACGGTATGCATCGTAACTTGAAACATCATTTGCGCGAATTAAATCATGTACTTTATCGAACATTTCTGGGCGCTTATTATACATATATGATTGCAGTGCAAACGAATAATTATAAAAATCCCACGTTCCATATTTCGCATTTAATGTTTGTGATGCTGTATAACGTTTTGCAGGATCATTAGATAACCCACCAATTATACTTTTTCGCGGTACTACACTATCTAATCGCGTTGCACCTGCAAAGAACTCTGCATTCCCTTCTTCAAACCATGTTAAACGTTCATTTTGATACATTTCCCCTTGGCCCCATAATCCCTGAACTTCGTACCTTCCCTGTAAGTAGTGCGTAAATTCATGGCGGAACAATTCTTCCAGACTATAAATACTTTGCTCTGGTGTACGTTCATATGTAAAGAAAGTCCCTGTCCCTTCAATATAAATCCCACCATTATTCGTTTCATATCCGTACAGTTGACGATTAAATTGATACTCATCTGGGCTATTATAAATAACCATCGTTAACACATCATCAGCATGTCCACTTTCAAGTGGTTTATCGCTACCAACTGTACGATAAAATTGAGAACGCACCTCTTTTGCCGCCCAGTATAGACGTTTAATTTTCTCTTCGCTAACTTTATCCCCAGCTTTAAAGACAATTGCTCCATCATCAAACGTATACGTTTTCGGTAAATATTTCTTTTTACCTTCTTCCCGAATTTGATCTAAATTTACAGTTTTTCCATTCGCATCTATTCCTCCATAATTTGTAGTAATTTGTTCTGCCGCAACAAAGTATTGCTCTCCTAAATATGGATAAATTCGCATTGCATCTGTAACAACTTGTTGTCCTTTTGTCGGCGTGCTATGAAGCTTGCCCAATCGGCCAGCATAATAAATTCCATTATTAATTAACCATCCATTTTTATTTGTTACTGTACCAAGTAGTGCAAAACGATTTACTTCATTAATAAAGTTATCGATATTCCGAAACCACATCGTATCTTTTGGCTCTTTTCCAGTCGTGTACATATCCGTCTGAATATCAAAGTCAATTCCCTTCATCAACTCATATATAGCGTCTCCTTTTGTTCGGTCTTCAATGAAAGTTGCAAGATTATCGTTATATTGTTTAAAAATTTCACCTGCATATAAAACCGTTTCAACATCTGCTGATGCATTTCCAATTAATTTTCCATATGATGCAATTACTTTATTTTGTTCTGATGTACCAAGTTTGAAATTTGGATTTTTTGCAATTGTTTTTAAAGCTGGTAAACATTTATCATGGTAGCTACGCTCATTTAGTTTGCTTAATTCATCATGGTAAAAACCTAAATAAAACGCTGCACGTAGAGCTTCTACTAATGTTTCAATCCCTTTTGAATCATCTTGCGTATAAGCTTGTCCTTGTTCTGCTAGTTTATTAATAATCGCTTGCATTCGGCTATCATCTTGATAGAATTTAAGACTATCACTATTAAACTGAAATAATTCCGGAATTTGATACCATTTAATTGTCACAAGAAGATCAGTTAATTGTTTATTATTTAATTGATTTAACTCAGCCATCGAATACTTTTTTTCTTCAGCTAACGGCTTAATATTATCGGTTGGTGCTAGTGGACGCTGCGATAAATCCGCTAATTTTAACCGTTTTGTAAAAGATTCATTTTCTTGTACTTTTGAAGGGTGCGCCAATTCATCAACAGATTTCTGTATTCCTACCGGCTCCATTTGTAATACGTTCTTCACATTTTTCTCTTTTGTCTCTGCTTGAATTTGCAAACCATTACACGTTATTGTCACTAGTCCAACACCAAGAATCCACTTAGAAATTTTCGAATATTTAACCATACCATTGCCCCCTAGTTATTTAAATGAAAATTCAGAATTTTAAAATCAAAAAAACCACTTATTTGTATGTATTTACAGTTCCCCTATAAATACAACTATGATTAATAATGCAATAGTAGCTTGTTTTATACTATTACGAGTACAGATTCCTTACATACAATCTCCCTTCCTTACATGTAATACAAGCAAAAACCGTGCCAATCATATTTCTTATGAATAGCCAACATTCTTTTATAAATACTGTAGAATAAAATATACATAGGTGTTTCGGCAATGTATAAATCATTTGACACAAAATCTAATGTTTATGAAGAACAAATTCATTGAATGTTATAAATTCATTAGGCAGTAAATAATCCCCAATTATTAAATCTCTCAAAAAAAGGTAAACAAACATATTCCATAAAGCTAATATGTTCGTTTACCTTTTTCTATTTCAAATCAACAGCAAAATATCGTTGAATAAAAACAGCATGAATAAGTATTTTGTTATTCATTTCTCTTTTTCATATAATCTTTTTCACATTGCAACGGCTTAAATTTCACTTTTTTCCCTTTCTTCTTTTTCGTTTTTATAACGAGCCATTCCCCTTTTTCAACGTCTAGTTTTAGGCGTTTCATTACATTGATATTATCTTTTTCTTTATAAAGTAAAAATGCTTCTTGTGCCCTCACAAATAAGCTGGGCTGTTCGCTAAATCCACCACTATCATAAATTTTAGTTAGCGAATTATAATAAGAATCATTTTCCTTTCCACCATACATCAAATGAGCAGCCTCCAGATCTCTTTTACTTACTTCCCAAAAACTATGTTCATCAATATTTAAATTAAATGTGGATTTAATGTCCTGTATTATATTCTTCACATGCTTTTCATCTCTAACTTTTCTTTCTTCGAGACAATCCGAAGATAATTCTGGTGCATCTGATTGGGAATGTACAACGTGTTGTATCGATACACACAGAATAAATACGCTTAAAATGTAAAATATTTTTTTCATATTTACATATCACCTCAAATGATTTAGATACTATATCATTTGAGGCTTACAATATTCTTATGCTAATAATAAGAAAGATCCTATAAAATAAAATTTTTATAGGATCTTTCCTTTTAATATTGCTTTATCAAATTCACGGGCGGGGCAACTACCTTACTACTTTTCACATCATATAATCCTATAGGTGTTACTCGTATAAAAGGCAAGTGCGTCGCAGAAAAGAATAAAATTGTAAATGCTGGATCATCATGCGCGTAGCCACGCTCTTGTAGTAATTTCACCATCTGTTTCTCTTCCTGTATTAATTCTCTCATTTTTAAATTAGACATAATCCCGAGCAATGGTAATGCTATTTCGTGTAATACTTCATTCTTTTCAGCTATTACCATTCCCCCGCCAAGCTCTTTTACTCTACGAAAAGCTGTAAGCATATCTTCTTTTCTTTTTCCGATAAGAATGATGTCACCTGTACCAGAATAAGAGCTAGCAAGCCCACCTAGTTCTTTCGCAAAACCTTTCACAGCTATATTCACTTGCCAACTGCCATCACGAGCAATCATCATAAAGAAACATTCATCATGATCTGTGGACAATTCATCACAGTCTATATTGATTTCACTAGTGTATGGTTTTGTAATAACGTTATTTAATAAGTGTATCCCCGTTTTATTAGAGAAAATCATATCCTCTTTTTCTATGGACCAATCTAATGATAATGGAGTTACTTTATGTTTACTCCAGTCTATATGTAATGCTTCATGTGTATTTACACCGTCACGCTTCACCCATTTCCCCTTTGCAAGGACACTGATTGGTACTGGGTTTTCTTTACTTTCTAAAATATTGATATTAGCAATTCTACCTGTCGCAATCGAACCATGTACATGTTCCATATTATAATAGCGAGCAATATTATAACTTGCCATATCGTATGCATCTATTACTGGTACTCCTTGTTTTATCGCGGTAGAAATCATAACGTTTGTCATTCCATTCTCATAAAACGAAGGATGTGAGCCGTCTGTTGTAAAAAAGAATCTATCAAACTGCTTTACGCCTAGTTCCAACAATTCTTTCAGTAAAACTTCTAAATCTGGGCGGATTGAAGAATTTCTTAAGGAAACAGTGTAACCTTGCATAAGACGAGTGAAAGCTTCCTGCCCTGTCATCGCTT
Source organism: Bacillus sp. B1-WWTP-T-0.5-Post-4 (assembly GCF_009183795.1). Lineage (NCBI taxonomy): Bacteria > Bacillati > Bacillota > Bacilli > Caryophanales > Bacillaceae > Bacillus > Bacillus sp. B1-WWTP-T-0.5-Post-4. The sequence goes on along the minus strand of NZ_WEIJ01000005.1, from coordinate 39,610 downwards.
CATGATCACAATCTGTACCTAACAGTTTTAACTTCGCTAAAGTCGTTTCAGATGCACCCGGAAAATGTCCTTCTACTTTCTTTTGCAATCGCTTCGTTTCCTGCACCCAAGTTAACATTTCATCATCGCCATGTAATAGTTTTGGCCATGCTGTTAGCTCGCCGCCTTGAAGAACCGCTTCATGCTGCAGCCACTCTATTATTTCTTCACTATTAAACAAAGATTCCCCGTTTTGCAATTCAGTCTGTCCGTCAAAACGGCACCACCAATACACACTTGCTGGAATCTTATTGAATTCATCTAATAAACGAAATGCTTCTTCACGCTTTAATGTGAAAAATAAAGTTAAATTATCATTAATAAAAGTTGTTGTCCCAAACTGCATCGCATGATTCGCTAGCGTCTCTGGGTTATACAACTGATACGGATGTGCATGTGGTTCTATGTAACCGGGTACGACATACTTTCCTTCGCAATCAACAACTTCACACTCCGTTAATTGCTCTGGCAGCTGCTCCCCTACGTATACAATTCGATCATTATATATCCAAATGTTCGCTGTCATCCACTCGCGCATATAAGAATTTAAATATGTTGCATTCTTTAATAATATGTGTGTGCTTCTCTTACCATCTAGTACTTCAACATGTTCTCGTAATTGTTTATTACTCCATTTATAATGATTTTTCCCCATTGTATTCAACTCCAAATCAACTCATAATTATTTTGATTAAAACGAGTAATATTTAACTAACTAAAGTATTTTCCATTCATAACTCCCCAATTGGTGCCCCTATATCCTTCATTATATGTAAAAATTTTAAAAATAACAATTTTCAGAACTATATGCATACCTCTTTTATCCAAAATAAAAAGAATGTCATGTAACTGACATCCTTTTTTATTTTGTCGTAAGCATTAAGATTGATTTTCACTTTGGAATACACTTGATGTCATATCATAAATGCAACTACTGTCCATAGTTACGAACTTAAAAAAGCACCTCTTTTAAATATAACTATAACAAAATTCCATTCACTTTCTTTTCATCTATTTATTAAATTCAATTTGCATCATTTTATTAAACTGCGGAACAATATCGACCCCACCTATAGAGTTGAGACTGATAGCCAATGTATGTTTGCCTCCAATTACTCCCCCAGCAAAAGTTGTAAATCCAGGAATTCCTCCTCCATGCCCCCAAACTGAAACACCGTTTGGAAGTTTAGTCTCATAGATTCCAAGACCGTATGCGTCACCAACCCCTTTGCCTTCTATAGGAACTGTAGTAAGCATTTCTTTTAGCTCGCGTTCCTTCAGTAACTTACCACCGAGTAAAGATGAAAAGAACTTATTTAAATCATCCGCATTAGAAATCATATCTCCAGCTGCATTAGCTAAACTCGGATTATAATACGTAATGTCTTTCAACTCGCCTGTTCCTTCCATTTTCACATATCCACGAGCATGATTCTTTCCTGGGATGACGGGTGAATTTCCTGGTAAAAACGTATTTGATAGGTCCAAAGGTTCAATAATTCGCTTTTCGATTTCTTCCGCATAACTATTTCCAGTTATTTTTTCAATAAGCATTCCTAGTATTACGTATCCTGTGTTTGAATACAACCAGTCTTTACCCGGCGAGAAATCTGGAGGCAGCGAAAGGCCTATTTTCACTATTTCTTCTGCTGTATACGTTTTTTTCGAATTCATTATGTCCGCGTCTTTTGACTTTAAGTATTCAGCGATACCACTCGTATGATTCAAAAGTTGTCGTATCGTAATTTGATTACCATCATACCCATTTCCTTGCACGAGACCCGGTAGCCACTTTTCAATTGGATCGTCAAGTTGTAAGCGATTTTCTCCTACTAATTGAAGAATAGTCGTGGCAGTAAACGTCTTCGTCACACTACCAATCCGAAAGCGATAATCCGAATTCACCGGTTTCTTTGTACTTAAGTCCGCCACGCCTGCAGTAAAACTATTAGTTTTTCCGTTATTAGACGCCTTAGCTAATATTCCTACAGCACCAAGCTGTACTGTTTCCTGCATTACTTGTTTCCAGCCATTACGATTCTTTTGATCATGTACTTGTGACGAACTAGAAATATTTTGGGTTGACTCTGCAGTCACAGTAAAACCAGGTGTGAATAGAGCAGTACCCGCTAATAAAACTGCAAAACTTGCTAACTTAATTGAATTACATTTTTTCATAAGGCTTTCTCTCCTCCATTAATATCGGATTGATTCAGGCTATACTTTCATCCTATATGATAAATCTCTCTTTTTTCTTATCCATTCCTTACGAAATACTTACGTTTAAATTTAAATAGGGTAAACTGAGGAAGAGTTATGCATGCAAATAAAAAGAGAACATGTTTTCATTTTTTATGTAAACATGTTCTCTTAAACATTTAAAATTCTATATCAACTTTTCATCCTATTCTTTACACAACTAATTTATATGCCTTTTTACCAGCCCGCACTAGCATTCATACCATTTCCAATAATAGAAAGTAATAGCGGCCATAATACTGGTCCCAATGTAAGAAATACATTTAGAAGTATGAGCATTCTATATCCAACGGTGAAATTGTGATTTTTACGATTAACAAATACTAAACTGATTAATGATATTATAGTTGTTAAAAATAATACTAACATTAGCAACCAATACCACACCATTAAACTAAGACTCCATGGTGTTAATAGCTCATGTATGATACAAAATGAGATTCCTAATACAGAAAAACTAAAACTAGTCACCGCTGTTTTTATAAGCCATTTATTTATTTTTTTATCGTATGTATTTTTACAATATAAATCTATTAAAGTATATAGAGATAAATATGCCATTAATACACCTATCCAAGACAATAACCAGTCTCCGTCCCCTTTGAATAATACGTACAGTAACCAACACATACCTACTGCAGAAAAAACAAAGGAAATAAGTATGCTTTTTAATACCGATTTCATTACATTTTCACACCCTTAAAAAACTTAAAAATTAATTATAGTTTATAAAAATTAAGTATAGGTTAACATGTAATGAAGTATAAGTAAATAATGTTAATTTTGTTTACCTATTTAAATACGGTTTCATATAAGAAAATAATTCATGTTAATCAAATTTCCGTATAAAAAAAGAAAAGGTGGATATTTATGTATCCACCTTCCCATCTCCCTCTACCCACTTCATTATTTCTTTCACATCTAAATCCGTATACGTCTTTTCCCCATAACGAACAGACTCATATAACGAGATAATATCCCTTGTTCTACAAATTCTTTTTAACCATTGTTGCATCGTTTCATAGGACCTTCTCTGTTCATGAAATGGTAATGTTCTTTCCCATTCAACTAACGTTTTTCTTATCGTATCTGTCGGTAACGGCTGTTCTAACTGATGAATGACTTTTTCATTCTTTATGCTTCTTACCGCAGTTTGCTTTGTGATCGATTCTTTCTCCTGTACTATTTCTGTTTTCGTCAATTTTTTCCTAATATACTTGTAGATGGCATATATAATTGATATTGCGATTATCACATAAAAAACTATAGTAATCCATACATTTGAAAGAACAGAAAGCACGTCATTCCATAGACTTTCTCTTTCGAAAGGTTGAAATTTTTTACCCGTTTTCGTTCTTATACCTGTATCTTCTACTTCTTCATATTCATCTTCATCTATTTTGGAATCATCAAAATTTTCACCTATACTAGTAAAGTCATAATTTCTTTCCGATATTGTCTTAGTCTTACTGAAAAAACGCTCTTTTACTATGTCTTGTACATACACAACACCTTGTGATAACGTTATCGCACTAATCGCAAAGAAAAGTATGATTAAAGTTCTTACACTCCATAACTTCACTTTCATATGCCGCTTTTTATTCACCATGACATAAGCCCCTTCTTATTCTTTCATTACAATCCATTTATTCGTTCTACTGTATTTCTTTGGTGAAGTACCAATAATTAAAGGAACCGCATCCAGTTCCTTTCGACGAAAGCCTGCTGTGTAAAAGTAAGAAGAAGATATAGGCGTATCTTGGTCTGATATCGAGGCAAGTACCTTTAATACATTTTGCAAATGTTTCCGATTATCCCCATTTTTTATATGTAGCAAACCGTTATCTTTTACACTATTGATCCATACTTCAAACGAACAGTTTTGCATAAGAAGTTGTTTGCATATACCTGCTGTTAATTCAATTAGTTCCTCTATATCATTTCGCAAAGAAACACCACTTTTATTTTGCAAGTTGAGATAAATCGCGTATTTATCACATTGTGTTCGCTCATACTTTTTCGCAATTATCGTCCCTGTTTTCGCTGTTGCACTCCAGTGGATGGAACGAAAATCTTCATTTTCATAAGACTTTACTCCCATTACTTTCGTTTCATCATATAAGGGTGAAGACATCGCTTTTCGAAATCCTCGTAACCATTCTTGTAATTCAGGAACTTGTATTTTCGGAACAGCTGGTAAGACTAAATAAGAGGGCGTATCAACTTGTTTATATGTTATATGGTTCGTTATAAATCCAAAGAGATCAGTAATAACAATTTCAACTTCTTCCCATTTCGCGATGCCTCTTTTTAACGCTACAGCTTGCAAATCAAATGAAACTGACTCCCTTCCTTTTAAATTAAAATTCATATAATAATTTGAACCTGTACTATGATTTTTGTTTATTTCATCATGATTCCAAGTTAGCTTATTTTCACATTTAAATCGAAATACGATATTAAGAATAGGAAATATCGACTTGTTTGAAATTTTCATTTTGCACATATTCGTTTCACCTATAAAAACATTCGAATTCCCTTGACTGTATTCCCATTCAACACGAGATACTTTACGTATATATACATGCGTAGCACCTATTAAAATTACATATAAAAATACGAGAGATAAAAACAGTAGATTACTTGAAAATACACTTAAAATAACGGCTACAACTGACATAACCCCCATTACGAAAGGCTCCGCTAAAGGTGTATACACAAGCTGTTGATTCATCGTACATTCTCCACTGGCACACTAATCGTATGAAGAATTTCTTTCATAATTTGTTCTTTCGTCGTTTTCATCTCTCCCTCAATTGTTAACGTTAAACGATGAGCACAAACGGATGCAGTGAGCGTCTTAATAACATCTGGCGTACAGTAATCTCTTTCATTTAATATTGCCCGTGCTTGAATCGCTCTCATAAATGCCAACGTTCCCCGAGGGCTTACACCAATTTCAATTAACTCATGGTTACGAGTTGCTTCAATAATTTCAAGGAGATAATCTTGCACATCATTCCCTACTAACACTTCTCTTGCACGCTTTTGCATCGTAATAATTTCTTCACTTGAAATAATAGAATGTAACGTTTCTAACGGATCATTCATTTGAAACCGATTCATCATTTCCTTTTCAGCTTCTCTCGTAGGATAACCTTGGCGTATTGTGAGTAAAAACCGGTCTAACTGAGCATCTGGTAACGGAAATGTGCCCGCTGATTCGAGTGGATTTTGCGTTGCTATAACTAAAAAAGGTTCTGGTAATGAATGGGTCTGTTTCGCAATTGTAACCGTACGCTCTTCCATAACCTCAAGTAACGAAGATTGTGTTCTCGGTACAGCTCGATTAATTTCATCCACTAATACGATATTTGCAAAAATAGGACCTAACCTCGTTTTAAAATCCGATTCCTTCACATCAAAATATTCAAGGCCAATAACATCTCCAGGCAAAGTATCCGCTGTAAATTGTATTCTTTGAAATTTAGCGTCCACACTTTTAGCCAAACTTTTCGCTAATGTTGTTTTTCCTGTCCCAGGTACATCTTCTAATAAAATGTGTCCTCTTGCTATTAGAGCAATGGCTGCTAGTTCTATCGATTCGTCTTTTCCTATAATAACCTTCGAAATATTATTAGTAATTTTCTTTAATGTACTCATATAGTATCTACCACCTTTTAATTATCTAAAAATTAAGAATATACTTTTTTTCCAAATTATAACATGTAATTCGAAGATGAAATAGAGTGAAAATGAATCTTTTATTTTTTCTTCATTGCACGCAAAAAAGCACCTATTGTCGTATATTGACAATGAGGTGCTTAACTCAATCCAACAGCCTTCTTTCCCTCTAATTTTTAGTAACAATACATCCTTTTTTCTGCCACGCATGCATTGTTTTCAATTAACTAGTAAAATGCATTCTAATATTACATATAATAAAAACCATTTCGATTTGTTCGTTATAGAACTTCCTCTACATCGACACTCTCTATCTTCACTTCATACATATTTGGGATGTTTGCTTCTTTTGGTACCCATGCATAATAATTTTGATCATTCTCTAACATAAATTGAATTAACTTTGTTTCTGATCCATTCCAGAAATTTTTAAGATTATCAATGTAGTCTTCTAAATCTTCTTTATAGTCCAGTTGTAATATATAATCTCTTACCGTCAGAGCAAACACAATTAAACTTCCTAATAGATTTTTTTGCTCATTTTCTTCTTCATACTCTTGTGGTAAGAACCACACTTGACCTATTCCTATCGTTTTTTTGTATTTTTCATAAAAACTACTATCATTCATATTCTCATAATCATGTATTAATTCATTGACCAATGAATGCCATCTTGGAGGAATAATATTTTCCAATGCAGGATTATGTTCAATTCCTTCTACTATATCCTCTATTTCTTCTGTCTCATCTTCATAGTGATATTCACTTAGGTCTATATGCTTGAATTTCATTTCATTTTTATAATGTGCCAAATCATATGGATAATGATTATTATCTTTTAAACTTGTATCATCAAGTCCGAGTATCTTTACTATTGCAGCTGTCTCAAAGCTCCAATACCCCACATATCCAGGTTCTTTATGTGCATTTTTCCATTCATAATCATAATGGCCTTTAAACCATTCTTTCTCCATGTACGTTTGCAATCTTTTAGACGCTTCTTTTTTATCTGTTTGTGCAAGTTCTATAATCTCTCTCGTTTTTGCATATGGATTTTCTTTATAATATCTATTCGTCATTTTTGTGTATCCGATATCACTAGCGCATAAGAGGAAATCGATTACTGCGTCGTTCATATTTTCCTTCTCAACTAGCTTGGCTAAACTTACAAGATTCTTTTTATCTGTTTCTAATAAAATCCCTAGAGATATCATCCAAATTAGATTTAAATATCCAACTTCATTTTCCCCTATATGCCTCAAATCAATAAGAGCTTTGTCAAAATCTCCTTCTATTGTATGGATAGCTTCTCCTAGGGAATATTTTGCGTTAATATCCTCTAACTCATAATTAAAATTTAATAGATACCTTCCTTCTATAAGACTTTTATTATCTTTAGCCTTTCTTTGAATACCATTCCTTTCATCTTCTTCAAAACTTTTAATCTCCTCTCTATTTTCCTCAATAAACTCTTTATTATATTCTATTCCTTCTCTACATTTTTCTTCTATACATAAAGGATCTCTCATACTATTCAATTCCTCCTAGTTCCTTAAATTATGGCCATTCTCCAATTATGTCTCCCTTTGCATCAATTCTAAATGTTTTCACATTTCCACTACTATCAACCTTTGATAACACTCTCTCAACTTCCTGATCTTGTAATGCTTTCGTAATCTTTGATGCTAATTTTGCATCTCCATCAACTGCCATCAATATTCTACTTTGTCGGGTCTTCGCACCATTCAACCAATCATTTGACATTTGTCGTCCATCTTTAGTTTTACTTAGTTTAGCACCACCACATAATCAATTTGAACAGACGAAAGGTGAGCCCACATTTCTCGCAAGCCCACCCTGTCTATTTCTGATGCTTCTTCATTCATTTTTGCGCAATTAATTTCTTTATCTCTAAAAATATACATCGAGTACAATCCTTGTTCTTCACAGTATACTTTAATTTCATCTTTTTAATATCTGAAGCTACATCCACCTTTAACTTGCCCTAGTGTTGAAACTGGTTTATCCCTAGAAATTTTTAACTTTCATCTTCCTATTACATAAATTGTAATTTTCGTAACGATTTTTAACAAATATTCGGACATTTACCCTATGGAGTACACTCATAAAAGTTTTCTAAAGAGGGTCACTCTTTTTAATGAGACTACATTTTCGAACTGTAATCACTTCTTAACAACTACTAATCTACCTCTATTATTTATATCCCTTCTTTGGTTTCTGCACAATCATTAATGTTTCTTTTTAATACTCATCTTCAAATAGACAATTATATATAGTAACACCTGTTTCCTTTAACTCTAACGAAACATCCTCCACTTCAATACTTAACGTTTCTTTATCAAGATTCTTTATTCCGTTACTATCTAATAATTTTAAAATACTACTTCCTATTTTCTTAGATTCATCATTGTATGGCGAGGACTCTTCAACTAGTTCGATTGTACCATTAGTATATCTATATCTTAAATATTTAACCACTGCATATGGCGCGATTGCCGAAATCATTAGCATTACACAATTAATTTCTGATTGCTTCCGAACGTACTCACTGAATTCTACACTACCAAAACGAAATTTCACATCTAGTGGTAGAAGAATGTAAGAAAAACATGTTGAATAACTAAAATCAGTAATATTATCAACGTTTATATTTGATATTTTATTAATTTCTCCATCCCAAAAATGTTTATCAACAAATTTCCCCAAAACATATTGGAAATCACCTTGTTTATATAATTTATTAACAACTTTTAGTATCTCATCACTCATAATTATTCTCCTTTATTGTACAGGATACCCATGTATATTTCCTTTACCATCCATATGAACCTTTACCCTCGTTTCTCCATTTGGACCTATTGACTTTCCAAAATCATGCACTCTAACACTTCCGTCTGGCTTTACTGGTGTTCCTTTCACCCATGCTTCTTGTGTCTCTACTACTCCATTTTTCCCTGCTCCCCACTGCGATTTGGTTGAGACATTATTCCCATGACCAGGAACATGTTTACCCTGTTTTCCTGCATCAACTTTTGGAGCACCTGAAACGCCAGCATCAACATGCCCTTGACTTGCTAGTTTATCATTTTTTCCAATGTTCCCTGCTACACTGGCTCCCTGACCATCAACACCTGTACTCTTAACACTCCTACTTGTCGTATACTGATAATCCTCTTTCGGAGAATGCTACCCTCCCTCTGTGACATTTCCTACTTCAGCTATGACGAAGCCGTTTCCCTCACCTAGAATCCATTTGTACTCCAGTAATGTTTTTATTGCGTGCCGGATTTTTTCATTCCCCTGCAAAAAGGTTGTTTTTACGGTTGTAGCACCTTTGTTCCATAGACTTCCGATTTTGTCGGCAAATCCTTTTGCTGTGGAGGCTACAAAGTTTACTCCCTCTTTTACTTTGTGACTGGCTGTTTTTATGCCATCGACAGCTGCTTTTTAGTAGATCTTTTTATTTTCTCAATCTAACAAAATATTAATTTTTTATTTATTATATCTTATTTCTATACTGAGATGAAAAAAGCACTTATTGCCTTCCATAGACAATCAAGTGCTTTAAGATCATATGTTGTAAAATGTCATCTTACCTAAACTCGTACTTTTTTTCTATTCTATCATTGGACACAGTACCCAATGATGGGCCAACCATCATGAAGTACGTAATTTCAAACACTTATTTCTTTCCCTAAAACACTAACCTTTATTCTGCTTTTTAATCATTTCCATCCCATTCATAAATCTCTTAATAGAATCCTCATTCTTCAATAATTCACTTAAGTATAACAATACATCAAACTCTTCAGGGTCTGCATCATAATAAATCATTCCTGGATCAATAAAAGGCTCATAAACTATATTACAGATATTTTGTCCTCCTATTGTTACACTAAAACATCTTTTCAATTTTGAAACATAACTATTTGTACAAATTAGATCTTCTATAGATGTTTCAAATGATTTTCCATTATAGAAAAAAAATAGTTTGTTATCTTTAACATAAATACCAACTACCTGTCCATCTTCACTAAATCCTCCGACGCCTTGTCTAACCAACTTTACTTTATTTTTTTCAACTACTGAATATCCGCTAGGTTCTAATATAATATACGTTCCTGTCTTAGAGTAATTATTCATTATTATCATAAGTTATCCTGTCCCTCCTAATGCTCTAATCCTAATAGTGTGTTTATTACATCATCTTTTTGCATTGATTTTTGAATTATAATTTTCCATACTTGTTCATCTGATTCATAAATTCCTTTATCAATGTACGAATCTCTTATCTTATTAAACATACTCTCAGCTGTCGGTCCTATTGGATTACCATATTTTTTTATATTTCTTTCCTCTAAACCGGCTCTCTCCTCAGCAGTCATATTTTCCCTCGCTGCATTTTTTTGCCGATTACGTGCTTCTACAACATGTTCAGCTATTTTTTCTTTAGAAAATCCTTCAGATATCATTTTTTCGATATCATTTTCTAATTGTTTAGATGCTTCAAGATAATCTTTTCTTACATTTTGCATTTCTTTTGTCCATTCAACATTTGTAAAGTCATATTCTGGTTTATTATATGCAGTACCCTCTTTTGGTAAATATCCATATGCTCCATTATCATCAGCATGTATCTGTTTAAGTACATCGGGCTTTACTTTTTCTAAAGGTATTCCCTCACCCGTTTTACCAACACCAGTTTTACCCGTACCCTTAGCAACCCCCGCACTCCCAGACGTTGCTTTCTTCACATCTCCAACCTTTTTTAAATCATGAAGTTTATCAACTATTTTTACACCTTTCCCATATGGAGTCATCATCCCAACTGCTAGGAGTTTTTCACCATAGGTAGCTTCTGGGTCAAAGAGTGTGAAAAGATCACCAAAGAGAAAATCGAATCCAAACTTCGCCACACCGATTAAAAAAGGATCGAGTACTGGCCTTCTACCACCGACTGGATGGCCAAAAATGTTATGCTCCATTTCATAATCATCGGTTTCAACTTGGAAATCCTCACCTATATTCCCTTTTATTGTACCATTTTTAATTCCTTCGAGGTATTTTTGTGTCGCTTGTATCTCTTCTTTTGTAAATCTATTATTGATAGATTGATTTTCGCTGCTTATTCCTTCAATGTCGTTATACACATTGTGCTCTAAATCTACACTTTTTCCAATACCATTGTCAGATTTCCGTATTTTCTCTTCTATAATTATTTGAATTTGCTTTGCCCATTCCATATTTAACTTTTCACTATGAAACGTACCACTCACAGGACTAAATCCTTTCCCGCTTTGCACTTCAGCGAGTCCGGCTGTGATGCTAGCTGCTAATTGGAGGGCGGTGCTGTAGTTGTTGCTGGATGAATGATTGAATTCATATAAATGCTCTAGTTTTTCTTCCAGTTTTTTCCTCATCGCACCTAATACCGTTACAATCGCACCTACTCCAGGCATTGGTGTAAGTACTTCTATTGCTTCTATACTTGTAATCGATTGATTAATTCCCCTTATTTGTTCTCTTATTTCTTGTTCAATCACATCTGTCGAAGCAACTTTCGCTTGGAACTCATTTGGAAATGCTTCATTTTGGCGAATTAATTCTTCACATAAGCATATGAGTCCTTGCGCTAACGGCCGAAATGTTTGGACAAGGTAGGCTTTTGCACTACTGTATGTTTGTCCTTGTAATACTGTATCTATCGCAAATGCATCAATAGATTGAATGGCTTATTCCATACTTTGAATCGTAGCATTACATATAGCGTTCATACTTTGAGTTTGACTTTGTACTTCTCCCAAATACATGTTTAAACTCATGTATTGGCCTCCCTTTGTAGTTGCTGCTGTTCATAGGAAAGGTCGTTTTCTTTCTCACTGAGATGCCGTTTTTCTTTAAGCAACGTCTCTTTTTCATTTTCTAATTCGAATGTAAGTTTTCTTTCATACTGTCCGATTTCTTGCCGCATATTCGTAAAAAGGTGAAACACTTCTTTGTCGCCGTGCCAAGTTTCTAGTATTCGGTTAAATAAACGATTACTTCTATTTTTCCATTCATGAAAACTAACCTCAGCTCGTTCTTGATTTTGCAGCGCGATTCGGTTTTCATTTTGTTCTTCAAATATATTTCGTAATTTTTGATTACATTGACTGATTCTCTTTTCAATTTCTTGACTCATCTTTTCTCCCTACCTTTTCCCCTTTACGTAGGTTGTTACATTATTGAAAAGTCTTTTGAAGTCCTGTATCCATTTTCTCAAATTCATTTGCTACGGAATGGATATTATCAATTGTTTGTTGAAAAGCAGTACAAAATTGTTTCGTGATCTGTAAATTTTGTTGATTTGCTTCTTGTGCCTTGAAGTTCACAGATAGTGTAGTACGCGTTGCCTTATTTATAGAGCGACTAGTAGCACTTTGCATTCGATCTGAAGCATTTCTCATTTTCGTTGCAAGTTGCGTTGCCCTATGCAAATTACTTTGAAATTCTCCCATCACTTACTCCCCTCTACCTTATATTTTCAAGAAAATTATAACATGGAAAAATATTCTAATAAACCGAATGTTCGAATTTAACACGTAATTCACTGCTATTACTGAATATGAAAGCAATACTTATCTTTCAACATAACTGTGTCGAAAGTAGGTTCTACTTATACAAAAAAAGATGACCTCAGCTATACGCTAAAGTCATCTTTTCTACCTTATTATTTCACTAACTCTCCATTATAAGCTTTTATATCTAATGGAGCAGTTAAATACTGTGCTGCTTTACTAACGAAAGATGTGAAGTGTTCACTCGTATTATGGCTCGTAACTGCTGCTTCATCTTTCCATACTTCTACCATCGTATAAACACTTTCTTTTTCTGTATCTTTATATAAGTCATAAGATACATTTCCACTTTCTTCTCTTGAACCATGAATGAGTGGCTGAATTTCTTCTAAAAATGCTTGTTGTTTTGCTGGGTCTACTTGAAATATTGCGTGAATAATAATCATGGTGTTTCCCCTTTCATATTCCATATATTTCTATGACCTAATTAGATTACTTCCACTCAGCAACTTTGTCAATTGGAAGACGTACTGATTGGTAACCACTGTCAGCAGCTTTCCCGATTGAAATTAGCATTACTGGTACGTAGCGTTCTTTATCTAGTCCAAACGCTTCTGCGATTTGGTCTTTTTCAAATCCACCAATTGGACAAGTGTCATAACCGTGCGCACGAGCTACTAGCATAAATTGCATCGCTACAAGACCACCGTCAATTAATACTGTATCTTTCATTACTTCTGGTGTAACCATAGAGAAGTAAGCTGAAAGTTTTTTCATTTGATCTTCTTTTACTTCTGCTGGCATAAGTCCACGCTCTACTGCTGTACCATAAATTTCTTCTGCGTTATCAAAGTTGTTTAAGTCACCAAATAAAGCGATCATTGCTGAAGATGTTTCTACTTGAGATTGATTGAATTTTGCAAGTGGCGCAAGTGTTGCTTTCGCTTCGTCACTTTCAATCACTACGAATCTCCATGGTTGCATGTTTACTGAAGATGGTGCAAGTGTTGCTTCTGTAAGAATTTCTGTCATTTCTTCTTTGCTAATTTTCACTGAAGGGTCGTACTTACGAATTGAACGACGTCCTGTTAAAATTTCGTTAAAATCATTTGTTTTTACTGAGTTAGTCATAGTTGTATTCTCCCTTTTTTATAATTCTTTTATATTTTCTTGAATGTGATTTAACATATTTAAAAGATTATCGCGTTCTTCCTCACTTAATCCTTTAAATGCAGATGCTGCAAAACGTTCTTTTTCCTCTTGAAATGCTTGAATTTTATTTCGTCCCTCTTCAGTAAGAGAAACTAACGTAATTCTGTTATCATCTGGATTTTTACGTCTTACAATCATTTCATTGGCCTCAAGCTGCTTTAAATGCCTTGTTATCGCAGCATTATCAATATTCACTTCTTGCTGAAGTGCTTTTTGACTAATTTCACCTACTTCAAATAATTGAAGTATAAGCTCTAATCGAGACTGGCTCATACCCGTACACCCTTCAAATTTCGAACTTACTTCTTTATTTAGAAAGTGTAATTTATATAAAATAATCGCTTCTTTTGAGCATGAACTTGTCAAATTAACCCTCCTTTACAATCAAAATAAAAACATTTGATGTATCAATAGTTGATATGTCAATTAATATAATCTATATCGATTTAGAATGCAAGCATTTTGTTTTCATTTTATTTTTTCCAAATTAAGGCGCTTTGTAGCGTTACAAATAATGTTAATTGCACTATAATAGTAATAATTTAAATGACTGGAGAGTGATTGATAATGCGGCAATACACAAATAGAAATGAGGAAATGAAAATGGAAAATGAAATGAGGATATTCACAAATGACAACAATAAATATAGGGATTGTCGCGCACGTAGACGCTGGCAAGACGAGTTTGACTGAGCGTATTCTTTATGAAACGAATGTGATTAAAGAAATTGGCCGAGTTGATAGTGGTAATACACAAACTGACTCAATGGAATTAGAAAGACAACGCGGAATTACGATTAAAGCATCTGTCGTTTCTTTCTTTATTGATGCTGTAAAAGTAAATGTCATTGATACACCTGGACACGCTGATTTTATCGCTGAAGTGGAGCGATCATTCCGCGTTCTAGACGGTGCGATTTTAGTTATCTCTGCCGTTGAAGGTGTGCAAGCACAAACAAAAATTTTAATGCGAACATTACAGAAACTAAACATACCGACTATTTTATTCGTTAATAAAATTGATCGTAGTGGCGCAAACAATGAAAAAGTTATGAAACAAATAAAAGAGGTTCTTTCAAATGAAGCATTCCCCTTCTATTCTGTTCTAAACGAAGGAACGAAAGAAGCCCGGATCATTGAATACAAATCATATGACGATTGTATGGAACTGTTAGCACCATTTAATGAATCATTACTTGAATCATATGTAAATAACGAAATAATACCGGACGCACTATTAAGAGAAAAACTAGAACAGCAAATACAGCAAGCGAATGTGTATCCAATCTTTTTCGGTTCAGCAATGACTGGTATGGGCGTAACAGAACTTCTTGAAAAACTTCCGGCTCTCATTCCAGCTCTTACATCGGCACAAGAGGAACCATTATCCGGTGTTGTTTTTAAAATTGAACGTGAACCTTCTGGAGAAAAGGTTGCTTATATAAGAGTTTTTTCAGGTAGCTTACATGTTAGAAAATATGTTAATATACAGCGCAGTAAGTCTCTATTCCATAAAGAAAAGATAAAAAAAATGTGCCTATTTCATAATGGAGATACCGTTCAAACTTCTACCGTTCCTAGCGGTGAGTTTTGTAAAGTGTGGGGGCTGAATGATATTAAAATTGGTGATATTATCGGTGAACGTACGGATTATATAAAAGATATTCACTTTGCCGAACCACAAATGGAAGCTGCCATTGATGCGGTACCTAAAGAGCAAATTCATAATTTATACGCTGTTCTTATGGAACTATGTGAAGAAGATCCGCTCATTAAAGTTTGGAAAGACGATGTTCATAATGAACTATATATTCGCCTTTTCGGTGAGGTACAAAAAGAGGTTATCGAAACAACACTTTATGATAAATATAACTTACAGGTTACTTTCTCAAATACGCGAGTTGTATGTATTGAAAAGCCAATTGGCATTGGGAATTCCGTTGAAGTCATGGGTGAAAAAGCGAATCCATTTTACGCAACAATTGGTTTTAAAATTGAACGTGGTGAACTTAACTCTGGCATAACGTATAAATTAGGTGTTGAGCTTGGTTCATTGCCTTTAGCATTTCATAAAGCGATTGAAGATACAGTATTTCAAACGTTAAAACAAGGATTATATGGATGGGAAGTTACAGATATTATCGTCACGTTAACACATACTGGTTATGCTAGTCCTGTTACAACAGCGAGTGACTTTAGAAATTTAACACCGATCGTATTAATGGATGCTTTAAAACAAGCTGCAACATATGTATATGAACCAGTTAATGCGTTTGAATTAACTGTACCGGAGCAAGCAATTAGTACCGCAATGTATAAGCTCGCTGCCGTTCCAGCAACTTTTGCAGAGCCTATATTCAATAACAATTCTTATCAGTTAACAGGATCATTACCTGTTGCGAAAACAGAGAGTTTCAAACGAATACTACATTCATTTACAGAAGGAGAAGGCATATTTACAACGAAGCCAGCTGGTTTCACAAAACTTATGGCTCCCTTCCCTACTCGAAAACGTGTTGATTATAATCCGCTGAATCGTAAGGATTATTTACTTCATGTTTTGAAGGCTTATTAAAGTAAAAGAGGTGCAATTCGCACCTCTTTTGCATGTATTAATAGGTTAGTTTGTCCTAACAACTTCTTTAAGTTTTCCTATTATTTTCGCTATAGCCTCAATTGAATTTTCCGTTTCATATCCCCCAACATTTACAGAATGATTTACATTTTTGACAACTTCAATCTGTAAATTCGTTTTATGTAACTGATCAATTTGATCTGCATTGTATTGGTGATCTTTATCCCCAATAACTAAAAACCCTTCGTGTCGACTATGTAAGATAGAATCAAAAATTGTATCAAACGTCAGTAAAGGTGTAAGTAATATCATTTTCGACTGTAAAAACTCTTCTCTCTTCATTAAATCATTCGCAATTGGAATTGTTCCGAGTGACTTCCCTAAAAATATAGTATCGTTGTATTGCTCAGCTTTTAATACTTCCTTCATTACTGGATTAATATCATCCATCATTATTTTTGTTACTTCTTCCATTGATTTATTCATTACTTGTTCGTCGTAAGAATAATGAATATGTACAACATCAATTTTATGTTCAAGCATAAGCATCGTCGCGTAATAAAATAACGGCTTATCATAATTGTATCCTGAACCTGAAAACATAAAGCAAACGGTACTAGAACCTTTTTCGATATGTGTGTAATAAATTACTTTGTCATTTATATGTATCTCTTTTTTAATCCCCTTCATCCTTTTCTCCTCCGAATACATTTAATCTTGTAAAATGATATGTTCTGTATGAACTGCTATATTCTTTACTTTCTCTTTTATAAATGCAGGCTGTAAGTTATATGTATGCAGTTCTTCTACTGGCACCCATCTAAACAAATACGTTCTACTCTCTTCTTCCAAAATATATTGATCCGCTCCACTCGCAGGTAACTCATGTAGCTCTACTTCATAGTAGAAACTAATTTCATGAAACTTCCGCTCAGAAAGCGTAAAGAAATTTTCTACTGACCATATTAATCTTTTCCCTTTAATAGGAACAGCTAGTTCTTCCGCAAGCTCTCGTTTTAATGCATCCTCACTATTCTCTAGCATTTTTACTCTACCACCGGGTACATACCAAAAATCTTCACCGTCACCTTGCAGAATGAGTATTTTATTATCATGTTTACAAATTGCTCCAACGCGGTAATTAAAACATGTTTCCTCAACTTTAAACGTAAGATCCATCCGTAACGCCTCCTTATATAAATATCGAATTATTACAAAACAATTATGTAATTACTGTACAAATAAGGTTACTAAATTTATCCACTCCATTCAATGGTTTTTGAATTTTCTAAACTATTATTCTTCATCATTACAAGTGTATATACATATGTTACAATCATATTGCACACTAGAAAACATTATGGGGGTACGGATGGAAACGTTATTAATCCAGCAAACTGAGAAATCAAATAAGTTTTGGAAAATCGTTGTGAAAGAAAAAGACTATGTTGTGTTTTACGGAAAAATTGGCACAGCTGGCAGTGTGAAAGCGAAAGAGTTTGAAACAGAAGAAGAATGTATGAAAGAAGCTAATAAACTAGTTGCTTCCAAACGTAAAAAAGGATATACAGACCCGTTGCCTGGGGAAGATTACATAAAAGAAAAAACGATAACCGAAGAAGAATTTTGGGAGCTACTTCATCATGCAAAAACGAAAGGTGAGGACCAAGAAGAACAAATAGAATGGCTTACTTCTCACCTTGCTAAACGTACAGTACATGAAATTGTAGCTTTTGATACGCATATGCATCGCCTTTTGAAAGACTCCTATACCTCCCGTTTATGGGCAGCAGCCTATATTATTATGGGTGGCTGTTCAGATGATACTTTCGATTACTTCCGCGGATGGTTATTATATCAAGGAAAAGAGACATACGAAGCTTGTATTGAAGATCCAGAACGATTAATTCCTGTATTAGAAAATTTGAGTGAGTATGACGTCCCAGAGATTGAAGAACTTACTCTATATTTCGGGCAAGAAGTTTACATGGAGAAGACTGGGGATGAAGATGATACATACTTTACACTATACCATGTCTTAACAAATGAAGAGTTTGAGGAAGTTGATATCGAGTTAGATTGGGATGAAGACGATGAAGAAGGTTTAAAAAAGATGTTTCCTAAGCTATGGGAGATGTACGGGGAAGAACCGATTGAGTGGTAGATTAATTATTCGTGAAAAAATGCCTTGTTTCTTTAGTAACAAGGCACTTTTTTTGATACTATATTTAAATTATCATCTTTCCACTCTCCCACCACTCCATAAAAGTCTTTAAAGAAGGAGCAACCCACGTTCTACTATCATTTTCATGGTTCCATACATATATGTCATCTCTTTGTACTTTTCCATTCAAAATGGAATAGCCAAACAAATCACCATTTCCCCCATCAGCAAAAAATAATAAACAGTCAAAAGGCATGTATAAATCCTTAAAATCAACTATATTTCTCATACTCATATTTTCAGTTTTAATTTTTGAAGCAGACCATATAAAGTCACCGTATTCACCTTCTATACCGTTTGTTTCCTGTAATAATTGATATAAATCATTCGGTAACTCCACATGTAAACATTTTTGTATATCAGTAAGTTCATCCTTCGTAGCTGGGTTTTTCAAGCTTAAATTTGATGAGATACTGTGAATGGTGTCTTTCCACATCACCTTTTCCTCCTTATGTGCAATCAAGCATATTCAAAGAACTCCGCTAAATTTATTGATACCATCTTTCTAACAATTCCTTCTCCCTCTCGCCTGAAATACCTGCTTTTAATTCCCATTCTTCCGTACTCTCCATCCACTCATACACATCTGTAACTGTCTCTTCTATTCTTCTAAAAGTAAGCCCTTCATTAACCGCACTTTCGATACAAATAGAAAACCCGCCTCTCCACGGCTTCGTCTCACCATCTAATGGGAAAGTTTCTGGAATCCACAAAGGCATTTCTGTCCAAGGCTGCACATTATGTTCACTCATAAACGCTTCGTCTACCCAAACAAATTCAGCATCGCTATTCGTAACCTTTTTACACGTATTTAATAGCTCTTCCATCGTCAATTCATCATTCGGACCTGTTATATTAAATGTTCCTGCTTTATGATGTTCTGCCATATTTAGCCCCCATCTCGCGACATCTTTTATATCAACTAATTGCACGGGACGAATTTTTCTTCCTGGTACTAATACTTTCCCACCCTTTGCTACACGCTGAATCCAGTATGGAAGTCGATCTGTATAATCAAACATTCCTGAAAGAAGACCTGCTCTTACATGTAACACACGCCCCGGCCAATACTTCTCTGCTTCTTTTTCGCATAATACTTTCAGTGCACCATAATACTCATAAGGTGAAACTTCACCATTCTCTACAGCCTTTATTTGATCATCCGTCGGTTCGGGCTGTAATATATAATCTTCTTTTATGTCATGCGGAATCCAATCTTTATATACGGAAAGGCTTGAGATGAATACATAGTGTTCAATATTATCTTTGAGCACTTCTCCAACATTCCTAATATGATGTGGAGAAAATCCACACGTGTCTATGACAACATCCCACTTTCGATTTTTTAAACTTGATACATCGTTATTTCTGTCACCGATTAACTGCTCCAATTCAGGAAAAACTTCTTTGTTTGTTCCGCGGTTAAATAACGTAACTTCATGCCCTCTCTGTAAAGCCTCATCTACAAATGCTCTTCCTAAAAATCGTGTACCGCCTAGAATTAATATCTTCATAGTTCTCCCCCATTCGTGATTAATAACCCTTCCTAATGTTTAACGATTTTTTATTGAGGAAAGTTACGGGGAGCGTTTAAATTTTTCTACAAGCTCACCATTACTCTGTTAAAAGTATATACTCTTTGATTAATCTCCATCTATCATTTGCTTCTGGCACAACTTCAGAAGCCATCACCACCACCAATTCCTTCTCTGGAATACAACAAATCATATTCCCCCCATCACCCATTGCACAGTATGAAAAGATTCCATCTTCTTCTCGTAACCACCATAAGTAACCATATTGATTTGGGTTCATTTCTGTTGATTCTTTTATCCATGATTTTGATAGTATTTGTTTTCCATTATGAATACCTTCATTCAAATACATCTGTGCAAACTTCGCCATATCTCTAACCGTTAACGTTAGTCCCCAGCCACCCGTCGAAATACCATTTGGATCGTGAACCCATCCTTTCACATCTTTTCCGAATAAGTCATCGAATCCAAATGCTTTCATATTGTAGTTTGGAATTTCTCTCATACCGAGTGGCCGAAATAAGTATTCATTCGCAAATTCACGCGCACCTTTTCCTGTTGCATTCGTAATCATTGCTGATAGTACATGCGCTCCTGCAGATGAGTATTTAAAAGATCCAATTTCTCCACCGTTCCCCATTCTATTAAGTGTATGCTGTACCCAATCCTCTTGTGTACATAGTTCTTCTAACGGTTCCTGCCAGTCTACAAAAGGATATGGCGCTGTCATTGTTAGAAGATGGCGTACGGTTACTTCAGATTCCTTACATTTATATTCCGGGAAAAATTCTATTACTTTTTGATCAACACTTTTTATATAGCCCTTATCTATACATATCCCAATTAACGCAGAGATTATCGTTTTTGTAACTGACGCTACATGAAACGCATTATCTGGACTGTAACCATTATAATAATTTTCAAAAACAACATTACCTTTCCGCACTACTAACATACCATTCATATTTTCATATTCTTCTTTTATAATCTGATCTAACTTTTCAGCAGTTTTCATTATTCTTTCCCCTTTAATCTATGATTAAAAAGGTTCGATAGGTACATATATATCAACTATATGTTTATGCTTTGGATGCTGCTTTGGATCATTTCTATATACTTCAAAAGGATACGAGTCTCTCGGTTTATATCCGCTATTTGGCAGCCATTCACCGTATAAGAAATCCCATGCTCCTTTATATTCATTTTGAAATATTTCAAAATGTCCTACTACATACTTGCCTGAAGGTATTACCATTATTCCAACGTCGTTCGTTTCTACTGTCGATTCATCTGAAATTGTTACACATAGACTTGTTCTTAAATGATAGTCCTCAGTAAATTCATGATGATCGTGGTAAATGGTTAATACTTTCATATCCTCAAATACATGATAGTTTTGCTTAGCTGCGTAATGAAATAATTTCTCTATCATTTTCGGAAAAGCTATAGTTAACTCTTCATATGTACCGATATGTCTTATGTATGCGACGTTTATATCGTCCGCTGTTACAATTTCAACATTACCTCGAACCTTCTTACATTCATTGTATTGAGAAGTTCTTCTTACGTCTTTGCAATTCTTGCTATTGTCGTTTCGATATTGAGACGGACTTACGCCGTAATAATTTTTAAATGTTCGGGAGAAAACTGCTGAATCTGTGAATCCGAAGTGATACGCAATATCTGTAATCGTCATATCTGTCCGATATGTAAGTAGATGTGTTGCCCTTTCTAACTTCAATCGGTTTACATACCGTGATAATGACTCGTTTACTATCCCCTTAAAAATCCGATGAAAATGAAACTTTGAAAATCCTGCTACATCCGCTAACTCTTCAATTGAAAGTGAATCATTTATGTTTGATTCTATATAATCTTGCACTTTATAAATGCGTCGTAAGTATTCATTTCTACTTTGTTTACTCTCCATATTTCTAGCTCCTCACAACAAAAAGGCTAACTTTTCGCTAGCCTACTTTTACACATGTTTCAAAAATAAAACTCTACTACCGCCGTTCCCATCATAATTTGTATGTACCGATACACCCTCTATCTCATCATCCCCAGCCTCAATTCGAAAACCGATTTCTTGATGAAACTGTATCGATTTTTTATTAACTGGTGACGTAATTGCTTTTACAACTTTACAATTATTTGCACGTGCGACATCAAAGAAATACGAATACAATGTCGATGCAATTCCTCTTCTTCTATACTTCGGATTTACCCCGATAAAATGAACGTACGCTTCCTCTTTATGCGTTTGCGAAAAGAATCCGCATAAGAAACCTAACGTTTCGCCATCTTCTTCAATGATAAAACTCGTTTCTTGAAAGTGAACGAAAAACAATTTTGGCAACATGGCAGCCATGTCTCTCCCGCCCCACCAATCATTTAAAACAGAATGAATCTTTACATAATCTTCCCCTTGGATGTTTCTTACTCGCATATGTTTCTCCCTCTCACTCACTTCATTTTTTCATAAATTTTAATGACTGTTTCTACTAAAAGGATTAATCCCCATATCCCGCAAAATACAAGAACAGACTGGAATAAAGAACCTAGCATAACAACACTTATTAAACCTAATTCTGGGCCTGAAATGGACATTTCATCAAATCCTATATTATGTATAAATGGACCGGTTGAAAAAGCCATTAAAATAGATGCTATTAAATAAATCACACTCATTATTTTTAATATTTTTATAGAAAGATACGAAGTTTGTTCTTGCTCCATTTGTGATAATTCGATTTCACCGCTCGCAATTCCTTTTTGTAAACAGTCCTCACATAGAAATTCTTCCTTAATTTTTTTACCACCGTGCAATGTACCTGTAATTTCTTTACAGCGCGAACACTTTCGATTTATCATTTTGTTATCACTCCAATCTCGTAAGATTATACTTATACAATTCTATTTTTACCTTATTATTCCTTTTGTGTATTTTATAGAGAGGTGACGTATTTTATGATATCTAAACTTATTTTTGGTTATAAAAAGCCTACTGAGCAATATGTATTACGACCTAGTTGTTATGCAATTATTTTTAACTCAACTTCTTCAAACATTGCTATTATCCAAAAAGGAGACCGTTATTTTTTACCTGGTGGCGGTATGGAAGGTACCGAAACAAAAGATGAATGCTTACATCGTGAACTACTAGAGGAATTAGGATGGGCAATTGAAATTAATCAATATATCGGTAATGCAATGCGATATTTTTATGCGGAAAAAGAAGATACATATTATTTAAACGATGGATTTTTTTATATTGCGAACATGGTGCAGACACAAACTGAAAACTGTGAGGAAGATCATGTTTTGCGGTGGATGTCTCCATTACATGCTATAGAATATTTACTTCATGATCATCAAAAATGGGCTGTTGAACAAGCGCTTTTATTACGAAACAAAAAATGATCTCCTTCTATATGAAAGAGATCATTTTTACTGTTAGCTTACCTTTTTCAAATTGAGAGCTGGCTTTTTGATTCCACCTTTTTTTACAACATATAGACCCACAAAGATAATAAGTCCGCCAACCAGTTGCATCATATTGATTTGCTCTCCAATAGTTACTGCCGCAAAGATAACTGCGAACAATGGTACAAGATACATATAAACCATTACTTTCGTTGAGCCTATTTTACTAATACCGACATACCACATTGCAAGTCCGAAGATTGTCGCGAAGACAATTGAATATGCTAGAGACCCCCAGCTTGGCATGTCTACTGGCCACGTTAATGTGTTTACGTTGAATAAACAATATACAACGAGAGGTACAATTCCAATTAAAGTTGACCAAGATGTGACTCTCATTGCGGAATATTTTGTTATAAGAGGTTGCGCTAATATTGGGTACCATCCCCACGCAATCGCTGCGACTAATCCAATTATGTTTCCGAGCCACGCATATTCGTAAGTAGCTCCTCCTGTATGCCCTGTTAATAAAACGAATGCTGCACCAACAAAGGCCACTATTGAACCAATTTGTACTTTCATCGAAAAACGTTCTTGTTTGTGCAATACTGCTAATATCCCTGTAAAAATAGGTGACATTGCAATTAATAATGAGGCGTTCGTTGCTGAAGTATATTTCACAGATAGCATAAACATCGTTTGATACATTGTCGTACCAACGATACCGACTGCTACTAATCGTAGCCAATCTTTTCTTTCAATACGTAATGAGCGTTCCATCATAAAAGTGATAAGTAATAATACCGGTGATGCTACTAAAAATCGTAAACTATTAAATTGAATGGATGACATAAATGCCACTCCATACTTTCCTATTGTATAATTTGCTCCCCATACTAATGCAACTGATACTAGGAGCCATTCCATTTGCCATCGTTTCATCCGAATCTCCCCTTCCCTATTTAGCATAGTAAAATTGGCTGGATATAACACCGTCCAATTGGCTGTTTTTTTACCCAGCCAATTTGCTATACTTGATGTATATAAGAGATACGGAGGCGTTTTTTATGGAATGGAAACTAGATAGTGACAGTAAAATCCCTATTTATCAGCAAGTTGTTGACTTTATTGAAAAACGCATTACATACGGAGAACTTCCTCCAGGAAGCTTCCTACCTTCAGAACGGAAATTAGCTACGCAATTAAATGTAAACCGAAGTACAGTAACGACTGCTTATAATGAACTTCGTGCGATGGGAATTGTAGAAAGTACCACTGGTAAAGGTACACGTGTAAGTACACATATGTGGGGCGTTTCTCCAACATTAACACCCAACTGGAGAAATTTCGTAGAAGGTGGTACGTTTTTACCAAACTTACCGTTACTTCGCCATATTCGGGCAGAAGTACAACAAAATGAAAACATTATTGATTTTGCAAACGGAGAGCTCGGTTGTAATCTTTATCCCCACGATCAACTACAAGCGATTTTACGTGAACAACCGTTAACGCATTCATTAAGTTACGATCATCCGCAAGGCTATCTCCCGCTAAGACAAGCGGTCGTAAAATATATGAAGGAATATTTAAAAGTTGAGGCGACTGAACAATCCATTATGATTACATCTGGCGCACAGCAAGCACTTCACCTTATCGTGCAATGTTTATTAAATCCAGGTGATGCTGTTGCTTTCGAAAGTCCTTCACACTGTTATTCCTTGCCGTTATTCCAATCAGCAGGTATTCGTATTTTCCCATTACCTGTCGATGAACACGGCATTAATCCAGACGATGTACAGGAGTTATATAGAAAACACCGTATTAAAATGATCTTTTTAAATCCAAATTTCCAAAACCCTACGGGAACGATGCTTCATCCAAACCGTAGAAAAAAACTATTATCACTTTGTGCAGACTTACGAATTGCGATTGTGGAAGATGATCCGTCTAGTTTACTTACGCTAGAAAAGAAACAACCTTGCCCTACTTTGAAATCAATTGATGAAAATGGAACTGTCATTTATGTACATTCTTTATCAAAAATGATTGCACCAGGCTTACGAGTTGGTTGGCTCGTTGCCCCGCAGTCTGTAGTAGAAAGATTATCCGACGCAAGGCACCAAATGGAATTAGGTATGAGCATATTCCCGCAGTGGCTTATGCAACAATTTTTTGAAACTGTACCATTTCAGTCGCATATCGTACCGTTACGAAAACAACTAGTAGAAAAAAGAGACGTTATCGTTCGCGCCTTAAACGAGCAACTTCATGATAAAATCTCTTTTTCAAATCCGACCGGTGGAATATACATATGGGGAAAATTAAAAGAACCGATAAACGAAAAACAACTTATTATGCAAAGTTTAAAACAAGAAATTGCTTTTATGCCAGGTAGTATTTTCGGCGCAAAAGATGGTTATATACGCTTATCTTATGGAAAAGTGAATATTAATCAAATTGAGGAAGGTATTTCTCGTTTGCGGGAGGCTATTTTGGTTTGTGAAAATAACTTTAAATAAAGCTTTCTCGTTTGACAAAACCTAAATCTACCATTATTATCAACACGAACCTATTTATAGGAGTGATAAAAATGAAAATTTACGTTGATGCAGATGCTTGTCCTGTAAAAGATGTAATTATTTTTGAAGCTACGAATGCGGAAATTCCTGTTACACTCGTTACTAGTTTTTCTCATTATTCTAATGCAGAGCAGCCGAAAGGTGTGGAAACAATATATGTTGATTCCGGAGCAGATGCTGCTGATTACCGAATTATGCAGTTAGCAAAAAAAGAAGATTTAATCGTAACACAAGATTACGGTCTTGCTTCGCTCGCTTTAGCAAAAGGCTGTATCGTACTACACCATAAAGGCTATAAGTATACGAATGATAACATTGAACAATTGTTACAAACACGATATTTAAGTGCAATGGTTCGAAAAAGTGGTAAGCGTACAAAAGGACCGAAACCATTTACAGCAGAAGATAAAGAGAAATTTAGAGCGCTCTTTAAAAGTATGATTGCACTGTAGAAATGAACCGTCTATTTGTAGAGAAAGAAAAGAAGAGAAGAGAATATCCAAATGAACATTCTCTTCTTGAGGTTTACCCGTTTAAAATGAAGGTAAATTATCTAAGTTATTTTCTTTTATTCCATCCGGTTCACTACGTATAATATCTCTGCCATACTTATGAAATACGTCCACATGAGCTAACTTCCCTGATTTCGCTTCATTAAGAGCAGTCATATAATCTAACTCTCTCCCGCTACTTGTTTTAAAAGCAATCAAATCACCTTCATCATTTTTACGAACAGCAACAATTTGTTCTGCTCCTGAAGTAACTTCCTGAGCTATTTCAAATTGAGCTTGCTCTTCCCCTTGATGTAAATAATCATTATACACTTTTTCAAAATCTTTTTTGTCCATTAAACTCACCTCCAACACATTTTATTAGTATGGTTGGGAGGTATTGGTTTTATGTAATTTTCTCTAAACTTTAGTATTTTCAAATGAAAACATTGTCCCCTCACTATTTGATTGTAAAGTGTATTTTATATCAAACATCTTTGATATATCTTCAATATTTTTCAAACCAAGTCCTGTTCCTTTACTATTTATATCGAACCCAATCCCATTATCTCTAAAATAAACAATATCTTCATCTATAATGATTTTAAGTTTTTTAGCTTTTGAATGTTTAAGGATATTTTGAAAAATATTATCAAATAGCCTTTGAATCCATAACTCATTACTATTCCATATCAACTCTCTATCTTGTGGATTATATACTAATTCAATTTTATGAATGTTATACAAATAGCTCCATTTTTTAATCATATTTTCTATTAAATTATGTATATTCACTTCATCATGCACAATATAAGTATTCTCTAAGGTTTCGGTAGATTGCATATTAAATTCGTTAGTTAAATCACTTATATATTGTATCTGCTCATACAGTGATTCAAGTACTGGTGCTTGTTCCTTGTACTCACCTTCTAAATAATATAATTGTAATCTGACCGCTGTTAAGGGTGTATTAATATCATGCCGTAATTTATTTAATAGTTCCTTTTTTATTTGTTCCTGTTGTTGTAGTTCCAATTCTCGATAAGTTGTTCTTTCTATAAGCAAGTTTACTGATTTAATCAGTTCTCCCATTTCATCATCGCTTTTAACATCTATTATATTAGGGATTTTTTTATCACTCGCCAAATCTCGAATTGTTTGATTTAATATATTAATTTTATTTAATACGGTGTTAATCGACCTTGAAAATACAAAAGCTAATACTAATAGTGATAACAAAAATATGATTAACATAGTAGGATATGCATAGGATTCGTGAAAAGGGATGTTCTTATTTTTAGTTTTAAAGACAGCATTATAAATAACTGATACAAAGATACTAATCAACAACAATAACAGTGGTACGCTAATAATAGCGGAGAATAATAGTAACTGATATTTTTTCTTTAAGTTCATTTCTTCATATAGGTATTTAATCTATACCCTTCTCCATATATGTTCTGAATAATATCACCTGTTTTATCATCAATTTTGGTTCTGATTTTCTTTATATGTACGTTCATGATATTTTGATTTCTATCTTCGAGTTGCCATAGGTAATCATAGAAGTGCTCTTTCGATAAAATTCTATCTCTATTTTCATATAAATAGAAGAATATTTTACGTTCAATTGCTGTAAAAGCAACTTCATTACGCAAATCATTAATAAAAACTCTTTTATATTCTGCATCTATAAATACATGGTTAATTTGCGTGAACATACCATATTGATTACCTAACATTTTCTGAATCCTTAACAACAACTCTCTAGGGTCAAAAGGTTTTATCATGTATTCTTCTCCAATAGTTAAACCTTTTAGTTTACTATCCATATCATTCCTTGCTGATAGAAATATAATTGGAATATTTAATCCTAGATTTTTTATTTTCTTTGTAATTTGATAACCATCTTCGCCTGGTAACATAACATCCATTACGACTAAATCTATTTCATGAATTATATCAAGAACTTTCCTTCCCTCTTTCTCCCAATACACATTATACTTCTCACACTGTAAAATTTTTTGTAATAAATCTCCTATAATTAAATCGTCTTCAACAATTAATATGTTATATACTTTCATTATGTAGACCTTTCATCACTAAAATAACAATTGCTTAGTTCTTCACTACTTTATTCTTAATAAAATCCATAGCAATTTTGTATATTTCATCAGGAGCATATAAATAAATACTATGTGTACCTTCAATTATTTTCACATCAGCTATTAATAACTTGCTAGCAAACTCCTTATAATCTTTGTTTTTTTGCTTTGTATACTTCGAATCTTTATATTGCCTAGCAATCGCATCTATAAATAACATAGGTGTTTCTTTTGGGATCGATAAAGAATTTGATTTTTTACCGTTATTGTAGCTTTGTAAAAGTTCTTGCTTCATATCATCATTAAAAGCCCGCTTATACGTAAGCGCTTTATAAACATCTTTTTCCTGTTCGTTTAAAAAGGATTGACGAATGACTTCGGGATTATAAGTAATAGAGGGAGCTAATCTCTGAAAACCAATTTTCGTTAAAATATTCATCCCTTTTATTTTTAATGAATCAATCATACCTATTTTATTAGTCACGTACTGTTTAGGTAAACCAATATCTAACGCAATAATCCCTTTTACTTCACTTGGATATTTTTGTGCCCAATAAATGGCCTCAATACCCGATAGAGAGTGTGGTACTAAGATGTATGGTGGTTTATTCCCACTTCGAATAAGCGCTTCTCTTGTTTGTTCTAGTATCGTATCAATATCTCTATCATCTTGAAAAACATCACTGTATCCATAACCAGCTCTCTCAATTACAGAAATCTTGTTTTCTTTCGAAAATTTACTGTATAAGCCTTTCAACTCATAAACAGGAGCGGCAATTCCAGATCCGGCCATAAATACAAACGTATCTTCCCCGCTCCCCTCATTATAAACATTCACTTTTTTATTATCGAAATTAACAAGTTCACCTTTATTGTTCATTAATTTCGATTCCATTTTTAATTGCCAGTTATGATATATAAATACAGCTCCTGTTCCAAAGAAAATCATACTAATACATATTAAAAATATTATTTTCACTGACTTTAATAATTTTTTCATTTGACACCCCTTTCAGCCTATACTAAAAGGGTACAATGTAAAAATAAATTTCTAATAAATTTTTCAAAATGAACATGTATTCTTTGTTTCTAATTATGGATTATTTTAATATCTACGCAAACCCTTCAAAGTCTCCAATATATCATCTGTAAAGGCTGTACTACCCTCTGTCTCTAAAACTCTGAAATATAAACTTCTTAAGAACGATCTAATATTTTGTACTAAAATAGCATGCTGCGGATGTCGGATGTCCTCAACAGTTGCTATACTATGTAGCCAATTGCTCCACTCTTCTTCAGTTAAAAGCTTTTGGTTATGTAACGACATAATTGGCTTTACTAATCTCTCATCCTCAAAGTGTACATATACGTAATCACTCAATCGAACCTTCTGACGAACAGCCGCAAGAATCGCATATGAAAACTCACGATTTTGAATTGTACGTGCTAACGCATCGAGCGCATCTGCTGCATGTGCAGTAGAGTGTGCCCAGCCTTTTCCTTCTACGTAGCCCCTTACATCTTCTTCTAAATATACATATTCCAACACTTGTTCTGCCACACTGTACAATTGTTCTTCCGATAACAACGGTTCTCTTTCATGAACAGATAAAATAAGTGGTGGAATTAATACGGAGAATGCACGTTTAAATACAGAGTCTGTTCCCTTTTCACCAATTTTATAAAATAAATAATCAGGACTAATTGCTTGTAACATTAATCCTCTTAACTCTTTTTGTCTAAATACATCATTTGTAATCCATGTGTGAAGCGTACTATAAATTAAATCATCACGTAATTCAGCATCAGGTGATCCGATATAATCTAGCATCCATTGCGCATATGGATATGCATCTACGTCTTCTGGTACAGCATAATTGTTATTTTTAATTTGTAGTAGTTCTTCTTTTAGTTCGAGTACTTCATTCATTATATTTCTTGTCCCCTTTTTGCGTTTTTTATTGTCTTATCCCCTTTTATTTGCTTCATAAAATTAATTTAATTATAACAATAAACAAAAGGCTATACATATATTTCTGATTATGTATTACGCTCTTTCATGAAATATAACTTCTGGATTTCCTAAATCACTATTCTTAAATATAACATTCGCACACTCTTTTGGATTATGCTCATCTATATACAACTTACAGGCCGCATGATATCTGTTCAAAAACATCTTCTCTGCTTCTTCATAACTTCCAAAAGCTTCAGTTTCCCGCTTCGTACCACGTTTTCTCGCAATCTCAAAATTTGTATCTACAAAGATTTTGTAATCAAATAAATACGCAACGTCTTTTTTCAATAGAAACGTTCCATCTACTATTAATATCATATTTTGCGTGGCCAATAGCGGCTCATTATGTACAGACATATCCGTTATTAAGTTATGAGAAATCATTTCATATTGTAAATTCCCGTTAGGTCCTAAAGGCATTAATAATCTTTCTTTGAAAGCTGTATAATCGTGTGCATCTTCATAATACCCTCTTGCAGATTCTTTTCCTTTTGCATAGCGAATCACTCTTGGATTATGAAAATCATCAATGCTGGCGCGTGTTACTGGTAATCCTCGTTTTTTTATTTCTTCCGCTAGTTCGTTTGCAAATGTTGTTTTTCCTGATGCTGTAATACCACTTACTCCAACTCTTGTTGGATAGGTTAAGTTTAGCTTTACAATATGATCTGCAATTTCTTTGATTCGTTGTTTTCGGTTCATGATATCTCCCTTTATAATTAGTTTACATAATGCAATTATAAGTAACAATCCATGTCACTATTTGTCGGTAAATCGATATCCTTTGTCGAATCGTTGATATATTTTAAGTTATGATAGATATATTTGAAAAATCGTTGATATATTATTAGCTTACTTCCCCTTAAACCCTCGATATAAAGCAGTCCGTAATTCTTGTTTGTATTCTTCAATTTCTGGCATTTCGAGTTCTTCTGCTAGTCTGATAGCTAATTCAATATCATACGGTACTCGTACAAGTTGAATAGAAAAGCTCGCTGCTTCTTTTTCATTGTAAGTTCCTTCAAATATTAAATAGGAAGCTTGCGTTATTTCAAGTGGGTTTCCTACGCTGCCGGCATTACATAACGTTTTCCCTCTGAAATTTTGAACGAACGCTTGGTGAACGTCACCGTAACAAACGACATCTGGTTTTCTTTCTCCTTCTATATTTTCTGTCAGATCACTATTTTCGAACATACTAATACGCTCTTCTCTTGAAGCGTGTGGTTGAATTCTTTCATATAAACTTCTCGGTGAGGCGTGGAACATACGAATGAGTTTTCCACTCATATAAAACTCGATTGAAAATGGTAAGCTTCTTAAATAGTCGTTTTGTTCTTCCGATAATTGTTTTTGATGCCATTTTAATGCTTCAAATTCAGTCGGCTTTGTAATAAAATCATCCCAGTTTCCCATTACGACTACTTCACATTCTTTACGAATGATTTCAATTGCTTCACTGGAATGAGGTCCTTTTCCTACTAAATCTCCAAGACAAATAATGCGCTCGATTCCTCTTAATTTAATATCATTCAACACGGATTCTAATGCTTGAATATTACCGTGAATATCTGAAATTACTGCTATTTTATCCATATAAATTACTCCTTTATTTATTACATTCGCTTGATTGATACCATTTTGGAATATAAGATGAAAAATGATTATGCTCTTCTAATATTCCATTTAATCTTTCCTTCATATCATCTACTAAATGCGGCGTACTTCGATTCGTCCAAACGATATCCGCTGGGAATGTCATCGCGGCGTACAATGTATAGAGTTTCCAAAAATGAAGCGATGGTTCGCCTCCGCAATAACCGTGAACTTGTCCAACCGCAAATGGTTTGCTTATATTCGTTGTAAATAGTGCTACTTTATAAAAATCATGAATAGGATCACCAATATCGAATCTAGCAAAATCTATGACAGCCCGAAACTCATTTTGGTCAATCATTATATTAGCCGGATGAAAATCGTCATGTAAAAATACGATGGGACGATTTTTTAATAAATCTTTATGATTTCCTACAAAATCTATCACTGTATTTAAACGAAAAAAGTCTACTTCATATTCTTTCAACGCTTCTAAGTATCTCTCATATTTACTCCATATAGACATTTCCCATGAATTACTTTTATCTTCTTTTTCAACTAAATGAATCTTTTTTAGTACTTCTCCAGCCTTTTTTCCAGCCCTATACTGCTCTTCTGTAGACAACGTTCTTAATATATCTTCACCATCTAATCCATCAATCCATTCAAAAACTTGTACACATTTATTGAATTTAGTAAGACTAATAAAATGAATTAATTTTGGCATAGGAATATGTAAAGAATCTAGCTGCTGCATATATTCATATTCTTCCTGCTTCCGTTCAAAATATGATGAATCGCATACTTTAATAAAATACGAGGCCCCACTCTCTAATTCAATTTTATATTTCTCATCGAATGAAAAGCCTTTTGAAATAACAGTCGCTTTTAACATACGAGGCCATTCTAGTATTCTCTCTATCTCCCTAAGCATTTCTTCCACAACGTTCACCTCTATTAATATATGTACAAACTACCTAGCACTTCATGCTCTCGTTTATTTCCACCTTTAAACTCTACTGCAAATGGATATTCGCCATTCTTATTCAAATGTTCTAGTACTAGCCCTTCTCCAATCGGTTCACAAAACTGCACATGAATATTTCCAAACACTACACTTTGACTCTCAGCATTCCATTTTTCATTTTTCACAACTGAACTTGTAGATAGTCCCATTACTTTTTTCCATTTCCGTACTGTTTCTCGAACGTTTTTTACTGCGTAATGAATCGTTTCAATTTGTTGCACTTTGTTTTTATGTTCAGTGATCGTCCTACTGTTACGTAAATCGTTTCTTCTTTCTTCGTCCGTTTCATTCCACTGTATAAAGAAAGGTAATTTCGGTCCGTTCTCTTCTTGCCTAACAAATAACATTTTCCATTCTAAAAGCCGGCCATCTTTTCTCATGCGTTTCCCTTCAAATGGCCCTATCGTATGTAAGCCGTACTTATTAAAGTTAACTGCTAGCTCCTCAATTGCATCTGTTCGGATCGCGATTTGTAGCATTCCTTCTCCATTTTGTAGTTTCACCACTGTTTCTTGTACTAATGGATTTTCTGCTTCTTTCGCTTTTTCTTCATGTTGAACTGCTAAAAATTCTATATATGATAAATCAAAATAACTTAAACTATTCCAAGTACCCCAATTCGTATGCTCTCCGCCTAATACAGTATGAAATCCAAGTTCCTGCATTTGTTTTGCCGCTTCCTCCGGTGTACCATGAACTGCGTGAACAAGATGATCAAATCGTAACATGTCTTTCTCCCCTTTCTCTCCATCCTTTTATTGTATATTTTATTTTTATTTCATTCAATTCAAAAACTTTAAAACCTAGTTGATTTATACGATTAATATGTATTATAATGAAACAAATTTAATTATTGCTGATTGGAAAAACCAAAGGCACTTTTCTCATACGGGAAAAGTGTCTTTTTCATTTATTATTACAGGGGGATTATTTATGCAGAAATTAATTGTCTTTGCTATTATTGGATTTTTCGCTCAACTGATCGATGGAGCACTCGGAATGGCGTATGGGGTAACGTCTACTTCACTATTATTAATGTTTGGTATTGCACCGGCTGTAGCTTCCGCATCGGTTCATTTAGCTGAAGTCGTTACAACTGCAGCTTCTGGCGCATCTCATATCAAATTTGGAAACGTTGATAAATATACAGTTTCCAGGCTTACATTACCTGGGGCAATCGGCGCATTTGTTGGGGCATGTTTTTTAAGTAATTTGCCTGGAGATGTAATCAAACCGTACATTTCCGTATTTTTATTTACTTTAGGGGTTTATATTTTATTACGATTCATCATTCAAAAACAAATTGTCACTTCAAATAAGCGTATGTCTGCAAAACAACTTGTGCCGCTTGGTTTATTCGCTGGATTCGTTGATTCAACTGGTGGCGGTGGTTGGGGGCCGATTACGACACCTGTTCTTCTAGCAAGAGGAAATGAAGCTAGAAAAGTTATTGGATCTGTAGATACGAGTGAATTTCCTGTTTCACTCGCTGCAACAATCGGCTTCTTCATCTCACTTGGCTGGGAACAAGTAAGCTGGGTTTGGGTATTTTCTCTCATGCTCGGTGGTATCGTAGCGGCACCAATCGCGGCATGGCTAGTTCGCATCGTTCCTTCTCATTTACTTGGCGTATTAGTTGGTGGTCTTATTATCTTTACAAACATTCGTACACTGCTTACTACATTTAAAGTGGATCCAACTATTATTTCACTTTCTTACGTTGCAGTTGGTCTTGTCGTTATTATTTCTATTTTCATTGCTGTTCGTAATCATTCCAATCGTCCTAATACGTCAACGGCTGAGTATCCGAATGATCAGAAGCAAATGCTACCATAACTATAAAAAATACCGCTCAATTTAGAGCGGTATTTTTTATTTTTCTATTTTCCAATTAATCATCATTTCTGTAGCATTTACTCTCTTCATATGTAACTTTTCTAAAACACGCATCGAACTATAATTATCTAGAAGTGTCTCTGCAATTATTGTTTCTACCTCACCTGTTTTGAAAGCCCAATCGATTAGTTCTTTTACAGCTTCTGTTGCATAGCCCTGATTCCAATATTTCTCAATGAATCCATAGCCAATTTCTACTGTTTGATCCTCGTTTGGTTTCCCTTTAAACCCAATATCACCTAAAACGCTATCATCTTCTTTTCGAAGAACATACCACGCCCCCCATGGTAATAAAGTTGCATCTTGTTTTACATTCTTTACATGCCCTACAATATGCGGGCCGCTATTGTATCCTTGCTCGTTAGCGACTTGAATCCTCTCTTCTGTACACGGCACTATATAGAGCCTTTCTGTTTCTAATTTCATTTTGATTTCCCCTTTTTGCTTAAACGTTACTCTAATTATAACAAATAATATGACTTTATTATGAATGTCGAATTATATTTTTCTGAATTTTCTTTTAATTTAGAGGGTTTTTCAATATTTTTTGCGAAACATTTGTATAACAATTTTTTCTTTGCTTATTGCTACATAATAGTAGGTTCGGGTGGAGTTTTGCAAGCGTTTCCTATACAATAACCGATATTTTTTGACTTTTCCTAACAAAATATCTTGCAATATATTCAGAAAGTCATTACAATTGCCATATATTAAAAATCTTAGCAATATATCAAATCCTCATCAATCCGATGAGGTAGAGGTTGCGACTTTTAAGAGTACGACGGACGAGACACAGAGAATGTCACCGACTCCGTTTGAAAGGAAAAGTTGCCGAAGTTTATATTTCTTCTCTGGAAATATGAGCTGGGGCTGTCTCCGAAAGGAACAGAACTGTCACGTTTACAAAATTACCGTGTAAACGTGGGGTGCTATCTTAACGGAAGGGTATGATGGGGTGGTTATTTGTGAAACGTTCCGCCAAATTCCTTTGGCGGTTTTTTGTATTTTTCTCCCCCGCTCCTTCCTAACCTACAAGAAAAGGAGTGTTGAACATGAATAGCGCAACAAATCAATCTACCTCTAAAACGCAAACTACACAAGGACAAGGTGAATTAAAACGCGGATTAAAATCTCGTCACCTTACGATGATTTCTCTCGGCGGTACAATTGGTACCGGACTATTTCTTGCCAGCGGTGGTGTCATCCATTCAGCTGGACCTGGTGGTGCATTAATTGCATACGCCGCAATTGGAATTATGGTTTACTTTTTAATGACAAGCTTAGCTGAACTCGCAGCTTACATGCCTGTTACTGGATCTTTTAGTACGTACGCAACAAAATTTGTTGATCCATCACTTGGCTTTGCACTTGGATGGAACTATTGGTATAACTGGGCAATTACGATTGCTGCTGAACTAGCTGCTGTAACATTAATTATGAAATTTTGGTTCCCAGATACCCCTTCTCTTATTTGGAGCGGATTATGTTTAGCTATTATTTTCCTTTTAAACTACTTATCTGTTAAAGGGTTTGGTGAATCTGAATATTGGTTCGCACTTATTAAAGTAGTTACGATTATTATCTTTTTAATTGTTGGTTTCATGATGATTTTTGGAATTATGGGCGGCGAAACGGTTGGCTTCAAAAACTTCACTGTTGCAGATGCACCATTTAACGGCGGTATCATGGCAATTATCGGTGTGTTTATGGCAGCTGGTTTCTCATTCCAAGGTACTGAACTATTAGGAGTAGCTGCTGGTGAAACATCTGATCCAGAACGTAATATCCCAAAAGCAATTCGTTCAATCTTTTGGCGTATTCTTTTATTCTATATCCTTGCGATTCTCGTTATCGGTTTATTAATTCCTTATACAACTGAAAGTCTTGCTGCAAGTGATGTAACAGTAAGTCCATTTACACTTATTTTCGAAAAAGCGGGCGTTGCCTTTGCTGCTTCTGTTATGAACGCTGTTATTTTAACGGCAGTACTATCTGCTGGTAACTCTGGTATGTATGCATCAACTCGTATGCTTTGGGATTTAGCTCGCCAAGGGAAGGCACCAAAGTTTCTTGGTAAATTAGATAGCCGCGGTGTACCTGTTAACGCATTAATCGTAACATCGATTGTCGGTAGTATTGCTTTCATTGCTTCTTTATTCGGTGACGGTGTTGTATACATTTGGTTATTAAATGCATCAGGAATGTCTGGCTTTATCGCTTGGGTCGGCATTGCAATTAGTCATTACCGTTTCCGTAAAGCGTATATCGCACAAGGAAAAGATTTAAATGACTTACCATATAGAGCAAAATGGTTCCCCTTCGGTCCAATCTTTGCATTTACACTTTGTATCATCGTAATTTTAGGACAAAACTACGGGGCATTTATGGGTGAGTCAATCGACTGGAACGGTGTACTCGTTTCTTACATCGGTTTACCACTCTTCTTAGTACTATGGTTAGGTTATAAATTTACGAAAAAAACAAAAGTGATTCCACTTGATAAATGTGAACTAAAATAAAGTGAAACGAGCAAACAAATTTGTTTGCTCGTTTTTTGTTGCAAACCTCTTTACTTCCCTATTGCTCCTGTTTTTGCAATAATAAAGGAAATATAAATAAAGGTTGGGATACAATGAACATTCGCATTACTGATGAAGCAAAAGCAGCTATACATAGATTAGAACTTGAAGATAAAAAGATCGTTCGCATTAGAGGAACAATGACGAACTCTTGTAGTATTTTCGTTGATGTCGATTTAATTTGGGATACATATAACGCAGATGATGTTGTATATGAAGATGCAGAGCTTATCGTACAAATGGATTCATTCACGAAAGACTACACTGGTGATACGGTGAAACTTGATTATAAGACGACAGGTTTTAGTATTACGACTCCGAGTGAGACTTTGGTTTATGGATTGTCGATTAAAAAATAAAAATTGTTTTCATTTGACCACCGAGGTGAAAAAATGGGTAAATATGTTCCGTTAAAATTTTTATTTAATGAAGAATTAGCAGAAAAAATAGCTGATTCTATTTGTAAACACGATCCTTATTTCTCTAAAAACATCTTTGTAGATTCTGTAGCTTGTAAAGTTGAAAATTTAGAGTTAAAACAGCGTATTGAAGTAATTGCAGATGAATTACACAATGCTTTACAAAAAGATTTTAATGCCGCAATACATATATTACTGAAGACATTAGGACCAGAAAA
Source organism: Bacillus sp. B1-WWTP-T-0.5-Post-4 (assembly GCF_009183795.1). Classification (NCBI taxonomy): domain Bacteria; kingdom Bacillati; phylum Bacillota; class Bacilli; order Caryophanales; family Bacillaceae; genus Bacillus; species Bacillus sp. B1-WWTP-T-0.5-Post-4. The sequence goes on along the minus strand of NZ_WEIJ01000005.1, from coordinate 1,151 downwards.
TACAACAGAAGTAGGCACATTTACAAATGGATATATGTATATGCCTCTTGCAAAATACGTTGAAAAATATGGGCTTAACGATTTTAAAATCTCGTTCAATGCAATGTATGAAATAACGAAAAGGAATACTGCTGAATATGCCATTCGGCCTTTTCTTGAAACATATCATGAAGATACACTAGACATATTGCAACAGTGGATTCATGACGAAAACAGCCACATTAGAAGATTAGTTTCTGAAGGTACAAGACCAAGGCTTCCTTGGGCTAAAAAAATAGGAGCTCTAAAAGGTGATTTTAAGTACAATTTACAACTTCTTGAACCATTAATGAATGACCCTTCTAAATATGTTCAAAAATCTGTAGCCAATCATATTAACGATATTACGAAAAAAGATAAAGAACTCGTTTTTCAGTGGTTACAGCAATTACGTGATAAACAGCATCCTATTAATCCTTGGATTATAAAACATGGGTTAAGAACAGTTATTAAAAATGGTACTTTACCAAAAGATTTTTGTTTTTGAGTATATTAAACAAAAACGCTATCTTTTCCTATGATTCTAGAAAAAGAATAGCGTTTTTTTACTCGTCCAGTATTTAGTAGGTATAACTTTTTATATTTCAAAAGACTTTTCTCTCTAAAAATATTTTTCATACAAATTTTCACATTCTAAAAAATCTATAAATTTCTTATAATGTGTCACTGTTCTTTCTAAAGCAATCATTAAAACAAAAATAAAATAAATTGCTTGGATTCCATTCATATAATTAAAGAGTGATTCAAATATATATACAATACTTGCAATCATAGAACAAAACCATAAATAAAACTTCATTTTCAGCTTTTTAATTTTTTGCTTAGTTGTCTTACAATACTGGCCATGAACTCTTATAAACAAATAAATTGCTGTATGTAAAATAATAATTGAAAATTGAAAACTTCGATTATCCTCCGAACTAAATTCAGAAAAATCTATTTCTAATGAATGTAATACTATCCAAATAGAAAATAAAGATAGCAGAAATACATATAAAAAACCAATTAATAATTCAAAAATAAAGAGCCAAGGTTTATTTATGATTGAGTAAAATGGATTTAGATATTTTATGGTTAATAAAAATTTTCTCACTAAATCAGTAATAATAATT
>NZ_WEIJ01000059.1:0-254 GCF_009183795.1 Bacillus sp. B1-WWTP-T-0.5-Post-4 | reverse complement strand
CTTTCTAACTTAACCAAACTAAAAATTAAAAAATATGAGCTACACTGTTATCTAGTTTTCAAAGAACATACATTTATATATGAGAGATAGTTCTCTCAAAACTGAACAAAACGAAACACGGAAACTTTATTGATGAACAGCGTTCATCAATTCTCCATAGAAAGGAGGTGATCCAGCCGCACCTTCCGATACGGCTACCTTGTTACGACTTCACCCCAATCATCTGTCCCACCTTAGGCGGCTGGCTCCAAAAA
>NZ_WEIJ01000058.1:0-254 GCF_009183795.1 Bacillus sp. B1-WWTP-T-0.5-Post-4 | reverse complement strand
CGGGGGTATCGCTTTTTTATGTTTGCGACGTGGAACCTTAAAATCGGAAATGTGCCTGATACCACGTAACGAAATAAAAACTGATAAGCCGTAATTCCGTGCTGCATACATTCATTTAGCGGGAACGAGTTACGGCGTGGCTTGCTATCGGTCGTGCGGGAAGTACAGAGTATGCTTCTACAAGGATAGCGCCCCGTAACGTATTCCTATTCATGCGTTGCGGGTAGGCGAGAACTTGCCTAGGCGTGTAGTCT
>NZ_WEIJ01000057.1:0-255 GCF_009183795.1 Bacillus sp. B1-WWTP-T-0.5-Post-4 | reverse complement strand
TTTGGAAATCGTTCTATTATAGAGTAGTTATGTATGTGATAAACAGAAAAAGACGGCAAAGCCGTCTTTTTCTTTCCATAGTTGTTTCGTTTTACAATTAGCGAATGCAAGCAGCACCAACGATAATAAAAAGAATAAACAACACAACGATTAAGGCGAAGCCGCGTCCAGACCCGCCACAAGAACCGCCATAACCGTAGGAAGGATATGAACAAGTTGGATAGCAATATGAGTATCCGTACATGAGATGACCTC
>NZ_WEIJ01000056.1:0-255 GCF_009183795.1 Bacillus sp. B1-WWTP-T-0.5-Post-4 | reverse complement strand
TTTGAAAAAAGATAAAATTTGTTGTTGACTTGAGCAAACCAAAGTGATATGATAGAGATATCAAAGGGAGGTGATAATATGAATTGGGTAATCATTGCAGCAGTTATTACAGGTCTTAATCAACTGTATGGGTTAATTAAAAATATCTCAGATGTGTACTTCAAAGTTAAAGAAGAAGTACAAAAGAGTCGCAACCGCCAAGACGACTCGGAGTAAAAGAAGGGAGAGGGAAACCTCTCCTATTTTTTATAAGCC
>NZ_WEIJ01000055.1:0-255 GCF_009183795.1 Bacillus sp. B1-WWTP-T-0.5-Post-4 | reverse complement strand
CTTTATCGAAATGTGCCATTGATGCGCTAATTTATGAGCGTACATTTGATTTAGTTGTTGTAGATGAAGTGAGTATGGCATATGTTCCGCAAATTGCATTAGCTGCTTCACTTGGAAAACGTATCGTCGTTTGTGGTGACTTTTTACAGTTACCTCCAATTGCGATGGCAAACCATGAACTCGTTCGAAAATGGCTTGGCGAAGATATGTTTTATCATGCTGGGATTGTTGAGTCTGTTAATAAATCAGAAGCAC
>NZ_WEIJ01000054.1:0-255 GCF_009183795.1 Bacillus sp. B1-WWTP-T-0.5-Post-4 | reverse complement strand
TAGAAAGATAAGCGTCTTTACCATGCCGCACCTCGTTGGTCCGTCAGAAGACCCTATTCACTCAGCGGTTTTCACCGCATACGCCCTTTTTCTCGGCTTGTCCCCGTAATATCGTCCCTACGTGACAGGCTGAGCGTATTCCCTAGCGCCATAACGCTAACGATAACCCCCCGAACCTTTCAGACTACACGCCTAGGCAAGTTCTCGCCTACCCGTTTCGCTTCGCCTTACCGTAATATCGTCCCTACGTGACAC
>NZ_WEIJ01000053.1:0-255 GCF_009183795.1 Bacillus sp. B1-WWTP-T-0.5-Post-4 | reverse complement strand
CAGGATCGAACGTATAATCAGGATCAGCTGACGCCGCTGCGTTTGGTACAGTGATCCAGTCATTCGGCGTAGTGTCAGGCGCAGTCGGTTTAATAACCATTTTCTTCGCAGTCGATAACATATCGAATCCCGCTTGCGCAGATACGAATAACGCTTGCTTGTCGCCATTCTCTACGAATTTAGAGTTCGGCATTACTTTTGATAATCGTTTCAGATCGTCCGATGCCAACGTGATAGTCGTCTCAGCCTAACGAC
>NZ_WEIJ01000052.1:0-255 GCF_009183795.1 Bacillus sp. B1-WWTP-T-0.5-Post-4 | reverse complement strand
AATCATTGCAGCAGTTATTACAGGTCTTAATCAACTGTCTGGGTTAATTAAAAATATCTCAGATGTGTACTTCAAAGTTAAAGAAGAAGTACAAAAGAGTCGCAACCGCCAAGACGACTCGGAGTAAAAGAAGGGAGAGGGAAACCTCTCCTATTTTTTATAAGCCAAAACGCAGTAATAGTGAGTAATCTCCTATAAGACATTGCGTTCTCGTTTCATAATTTTTACTAACATTAAAAAAAGATGAAATTTATA
>NZ_WEIJ01000051.1:0-255 GCF_009183795.1 Bacillus sp. B1-WWTP-T-0.5-Post-4 | reverse complement strand
TTTCATTTATGGGTATGAAAGTGCGAGATCGTTTCGTACATCTAGTTAAGCGACGCGGTAACGTTACTGGGAAGCGATTCACGTACGGAAAGGATCTAACAGGCGTAACGCGAGAAGTAGATCGATCCGATATCGCAACCGCGATTATTCCAATCGGTAAAGCTGACGAGACAGGGAAGCGCCTGACGATCGAAGCATTCGAGAATATCCACGACGGCTATGTATCACCTAAAGGGCAGAAATGGGTAGGCGACG
>NZ_WEIJ01000050.1:0-255 GCF_009183795.1 Bacillus sp. B1-WWTP-T-0.5-Post-4 | reverse complement strand
GAAGAGCAGTCGGAGATCTCGACATGTGGGGGAAGCCTGAAAAGATCGAAGAAACCGAACTTACATGTCGTGCGGTCGAGGGATCGCACACCACAACGGATCGAAATAGTCAAATGCACGGCGCAACGATCGTTGTCGATCTGAAATTATTGCTAGACAAGCTAGCTGATATCGGTTACGAAGATGAAATTGAGTACGTCAACGAAGCAGGAACGATTTACAAAGGCAATCCAAAAAACATTACAATTCAGCGGG
>NZ_WEIJ01000004.1:0-476259 GCF_009183795.1 Bacillus sp. B1-WWTP-T-0.5-Post-4 | reverse complement strand
TCCCAGTGTGGCCGATCACCCTCTCAGGTCGGCTACGCATCGTTGCCTTGGTGAGCCGTTACCTCACCAACTAGCTAATGCGACGCGGGTCCATCCATAAGTGACAGCCGAAGCCGCCTTTCAATTTCGAACCATGCGGTTCAAAATGTTATCCGGTATTAGCCCCGGTTTCCCGGAGTTATCCCAGTCTTATGGGCAGGTTACCCACGTGTTACTCACCCGTCCGCCGCTAACTTCATAAGAGCAAGCTCTTAATCCATTCGCTCGACTTGCATGTATTAGGCACGCCGCCAGCGTTCATCCTGAGCCAGGATCAAACTCTCCAATAAAGTTAGTTTGTCTAGCATCTAAAATAAAAATTGACGTTTCACGTTGTTTGTTTCGTTTAGTTTTCAAAGTTCAATATCGCGTTTCAGCGACTTTTATAATATATCATAGTATATTATTTTCGTCAACAAGTTTTTTCGATAAGTTGTATCTCTCATTTGCTGACTCTGCCTATTATATAGGCTTTCTCTTCCCTATGCAAGTATTATTATAAAAAAATAAAGAGAGGGAAAATCCCCTCTCTTATTCTTCTGAAGAAACCTCTTCACTCGTTTCTTCCTCTTCATCTTTTTGTGCTTTTGCTACCGTCGCTACCTCTTGGTCTTCCTCTAATCGAATTAGACGAACACCTTGTGTATTACGTCCCATTTGAGAGATTTGATCAACTGGCATACGAATAATAACGCCTGCCGCTGTAATTAACATAATATCTTCTTCACCTGTAACAGACTTAACAGCTACTAATTTACCGTTCTTATCTGTAATGTTACAAGTTTTCAGACCTTTACCACCGCGACTTTGCAGACGGTATTCATCAATCGGCGTACGCTTTCCGTAACCATTTTTCGTTACAATTAGAACATTTACATCCTCTTCGACAATTTCCATACCTACAACTTGGTCTTCATCGCCCAACGTAATAGCTTTAACACCTGCAGCATTACGTCCCATAGAACGAACATCTTGTTCATTGAAACGAATTAGCATACCGTTACTTGTCCCGACAATAATATCCTTATCACCCGATGTTAAACGTACAGATATTACTTCATCCTCTTCACGAAGAGAAATTGCAATTAAACCATTTGTACGTATATTTGCAAATGATGAAAGTGGTGTTCTCTTAGAAACCCCTTGTTTTGTCGTAAAGAATAAGAACTGATCGTCACCAAATTCACGAATCGGAATAATAGCGTTAATCCACTCACCCTTATCTACCCCTAATAGGTTAATAATTGGTAGTCCTTTTGCAGTACGACTATACTCTGGAATTTCATATCCTTTCGTACGGTATACTTTACCCTTGTTTGTAAAGAATAAAATATGATCATGAGTAGACGTTGTTAATAAATGTTCAACAAAGTCATCATCATTCGTACCCATTCCTTGCACACCACGTCCCCCACGGTTCTGTGTTTTGTACGTAGAAGCCGGTAACCTCTTAATATAACCGTTATGAGTTAACGTAATCGCAATGTTTTGTTCAGGAATTAAATCTTCATCTTCAATAAATTCCATACCGCCAATTGTAATTTCTGTTCGTCTCTTATCATTGAAACGCTCTTTTACTTCTGTTAATTCTTCACGAATAATCTCAAGAACTTTTTCTTCATCTGCTAAAATCGCTTTTAATTCAGCAATTAACTTCATTAAGTCTTGATATTCTTGCTCAATTTTTTCACGTTCTAATCCAGTTAAGCGTTGCAGACGCATATCTAAAATCGCTTGCGCTTGTTTCTCACTTAAACCAAAACGTTCCATTAAGCCTTGCTTTGCAATATCTGCCGTTTTTGAACTACGAATTAACGTAATAACTTCATCAAGATGATCTAAAGCAATTCGTAATCCTTCTAAAATATGAGCACGTGCTTCTGCTTTTTCTAATTCATAAGCAGTACGTCTACGAATTACTACCTTCTGATGCTCTAAATAATGATATAGATTTTGTTTTAAATTTAGTACTTGTGGCTCCCCATTTACAAGAGACAACATATTAATACCGAAACTTGTTTGAAGCGCTGTATGTTTATATAGATTGTTTAATAGTACGTTTGCATTAGCATCACGACGTACTTCCATGACAATACGCATACCATTACGATCTGATTCATCACGTAAATCTGTAATACCTTCAATTTTCTTATCGCGAACTAATTCTGCGATTTTTTCAATTAATCGTGCCTTATTAACTTGATAAGGTAGTTCAGTTACGATAATAGATTGTTTACCGTTTGACTTCTCTTCAATTTCAACCTTAGCACGAAGCATAATGGAACCGCGACCTGTTTCATAAGCTCTTCGAATTCCACTTCTTCCTAAAATTAAACCTGCCGTCGGAAAGTCTGGACCTGGAATGTATTCCATTAATTCCGCGATAGTAATATCAGGATTATGACTTAATGCCAGCACACCATCAATTACTTCGCCAAGCTGATGCGGCGGTATATTTGTTGCCATACCAACAGCAATACCTGTTGTACCGTTTACTAATAAATTAGGGAAACGCGCTGGTAGTACTATCGGTTCTCTTTCGGAACCATCATAGTTATCTTGATAATCAATTGTATTTTTTGAAATATCACGTATTAATTCCATAGAAATCTTAGACATTCTTGCCTCTGTATAACGCATTGCAGCTGCTGAATCTCCATCTACAGAACCGAAGTTACCATGCCCATCTACAAGCATATAACGTTGACTAAAATCTTGCGCCATACGTACCATTGTTTCATAAACGGCTGAATCACCATGAGGGTGATACTTACCGATTACTTCACCGACAATACGTGCTGATTTCTTATACGCTTTATCAGCTGTAATTCCTAAATCATTCATCGCATATAAAACCCTACGATGCACAGGTTTTAATCCATCACGAACATCTGGTAATGCACGAGATACGATAACACTCATTGCGTAATCTAAAAATGAGGTACGCATTTCATGACTAATATTAATTTCTCGAATTCGTGCTTGTTGTTGATTGTCTGACATCAACGAGCACCTCCTCTTACATTTCCGTTACACATACATTGATTTATATGTAGAAGACAGGAATACTTAGATTCCTGTCATTACTCATTTAAATATCAAGGTTCTTCACGTATTTTGCATTCTCTTGGATAAAGTTACGACGTGGCTCTACTTTATCTCCCATTAAAATTTCAAATGTTTCGTCTGCTTCAATTGCATCTTGAAGGGAAACTTGAAGTAATGAACGTACTTCTGGATCCATTGTCGTCTCCCATAGCTGAGTTGGATTCATCTCCCCAAGACCTTTATAACGTTGAATTCCTGGTTTCGGCTGGGCTGGTAGCTCAGCTAAGATTTTTTCAAGTTCCTTATCGTTGTAAGCATATTGAATTTTTTTACCTTGTTGTATTTTAAACAATGGCGGCTGTGCAATATAGATATAACCACACTCAATTATTTGACGCATATAACGATAGAAGAACGTTAATAATAGGGTACGAATATGTGCACCATCAACATCGGCATCGGTCATAATAATAACTTTATGATAGCGTGCTTTTTCAATATCGAAGTCTCCACCAATATTTGTACCGATTGCCGTAATAATTGTACGAACTTCATCATTTGATAAAATCTTATCTAAGCGCGCCTTTTCCACATTAATAATTTTACCCTTCAGCGGTAAAATTGCTTGGAAATGACGATCGCGTCCTTGTTTTGCAGATCCACCCGCAGAGTCACCCTCTACGATGTAAATTTCACTAATTGCTGGATCTTTCGAAGAGCAATCAGCTAATTTACCAGGTAAACTTGAAACTTCTAACGCACTCTTTCGACGTGTCAATTCACGCGCTTTTTTCGCAGCTACACGTGCACGTGCAGCCATCGTACCTTTTTCTACAATTTTTCGCGCTACATTAGGATTTTCTAGTAAGAACTTTTCAAATGCCTCTGAGAATACAGACTCTGTAATTGTTCTCGCTTCACTATTCCCAAGTTTTGTCTTCGTTTGTCCTTCAAATTGTGGATTTGGATGCTTGATTGATACAATTGCTGTTAAACCTTCACGAACATCCTCACCAGTTAAATTACTGTCCGCATCTTTTAAAATGCTATTTTTACGACCATAGTCGTTGATTACACGAGTTAAAGCTGTTTTAAAACCTACCTCATGTGTACCACCTTCATACGTATGGATGTTATTCGTAAATGAGTAAATATTATTTGTGTATCCTTCGTTATATTGAAGAGAAACCTCAACCTGAATACCATCTTTTGAACCTTCTACGTACACAGGCTCTTCATGAATCGGTTGTTTTGAGCGATTTAAATGCTCAACGTATGATTTAATTCCACCTTCGTAATGGAATTCTTTCTTTTGCTTATGTTCACGTTTATCTTCAATTGTTAATTTAATATTACGATTTAAAAACGCTAATTCACGCATACGAGTTGCTAGCGTATCAAAATCGTATACTGTTGTTTCTTGGAAAATTTCCGGATCTGGTTTAAATCGAGTTATTGTTCCTGTTTGATCTGTGTCACCAATGACTTTTAAATCCGCAACCGGAATACCTCTTTCATATTTTTGGTAATGGATTTTACCTTCACGATGTACAAATACTTCTAATTCTGTTGATAGAGCATTTACAACCGATGCCCCAACACCATGTAAACCACCAGAAACTTTATAACCGCCACCGCCAAATTTACCACCGGCGTGGAGAACAGTCATAATAACTTCTACAGCTGGACGTCCCATTTTTTCTTGTATACCAACCGGAATACCACGCCCATTATCCGTTACACGAATACTATTATCTTCTTCGATACTAACATTAATTTCATCACAATAACCTGCAAGTGCTTCATCAATACTATTATCTACGATTTCCCAAACAAGATGGTGAAGCCCTTTTCCACTTGTAGATCCAATATACATACCAGGGCGTTTCCGAACTGCCTCTAGTCCTTCAAGCACCTGTATCTGACTTTCATCATATGCATTTTCTTGCATTTGCTTTTGTTCCATTGACACAAAGATCACCTACTTTTCCATTTAAACAGGGGTTATTCCCTATCTATTTCACAATCTACAGTGCCGTTCGTTACATGAATTGTTTTCGCTTCTTTTAATGTTTCGTGTTCAATTCCGTCGACACTCGTCGTTGTAACAAATGTTTGCACTTTTCCTTGAATTGTATTTAAAAGATGTGATTGACGATAATCATCTAATTCTGATAAAACATCATCCAACAAAAGGATTGGATATTCTTTAACCTCTGAATAAATCAATTCAATTTCAGCTAATTTTAGGGATAGTGCGGTCGTTCGTTGTTGTCCTTGCGAACCAAAGACTTGAACATTTTTACTATTAACGAAGAATTGTAAATCGTCACGATGAGGACCAATCAAAGTCGTACCACGGAAAATTTCACGTTGTTTCACAGATTGAAAACTTTCATAGTATACTTCTTTTATTTTCGACAAATCCATTGATTCTGATACATCTACACTTGGTTTATAGACAATTTCTAACTCTTCTAATCCACGGCTTATACCTCGATGAATTGGAGCTGCCCATTCCTGTAGCAAATGCAAAAATTCAAAACGTTTTTGCAGTATTTTCGCACCATGCTCAATTAGTTGAAGTGTAAATACATCCAACATCGTTTCCTCATTCTTACTATTCCCTTGCATTTTTTTCAACAAGTGATTTCGTTGCGTGAGCACCTTTTGATATTGACTTAATTCATACAAATATACAGGAGCTATTTGTCCTAATTCCATATCTAAAAAGCGTCTTCTTACTTGAGGGCTTCCTTTTACAAGATTTAAATCTTCTGGGGCAAACATGACAACGTTCATCACGCCAATATATTGACTTAACTTTTGTTGTTCAAGTTGATTTAATTTTGCCTTTTTACCTTTTTTCGAAATATTTAATTCCAAAGACAAAGAACTGTTTCTTTTTTGTAATTTCCCTTTTATTTGACCAAAATCTTCATCCCAGCGGATAAGTTCGCGATCATTAGAGGTTCTATGAGATTTCGCCATCGCTAAAACATAAATAGCTTCCATCAAATTTGTTTTCCCTTGCGCATTTTCGCCGATAATTACATTTACCTTATCTTCAAAGGAAAGCTCTAATTTTTCATAATTGCGATAGTTTTTTAATTGTATTTCTGAAATAAACAAAGGGCTCCCCCTTTATGCCTGAACTTGGAAAGTTCCGCTTCCTGGAATTTCAATAACATCATTCGCATATAGTTTGCGACCTCTTCTATTTTCAAGTTCGTTGTTCACGTACACTTCATATTCTTGTAAAAACCATTTTACAGCGCCACCTGTATCAATTACATCAGCTAACTTTAAAAATTGTCCTAGTGTAATATACTCTGTTGAAATTTTAATACGTTTCATAAAATCGCTCACTTTCTGAAAGTGTTCATTCTTTCATTGTACTAAATAAACTAGCATTAGGAAAGTAATACCCAAAAATCAAATAAGGGCCACTAGCATCTTTAAACTAGCAACCCTTATTCCTTACCTAGTAAGTACGAACCGGTAAAATTAATTGAATAATTGAATCATCATTTACTGTACGAATTAAGAACGGTCTCATCGCCCCAGTAAAGCTAACTTTAATCTCTGTACTATCCAAAGCTTTCAATGCATCCATCATATATTTTGCACTAAAAGATATTTTTAACTCTTCTCCATCTACTTTTTCGCATTGTACTTCTTCGACAACTTTTCCGATTTCTGGTGAATTCGAAGAAATCTCTAGCATTTCTTGCTCTAAAGTTGATAATTTAACAACGTTATTGCGGCCATCTCTTGCTAATAGTGAAGCACGATCAATTGCTTGTAGGAATTCTTTTGTATTCACAAAAATATCCGTTTTACTCTCTGCCGGAATTAAACGTGTCGTATCAGGATAATTCCCTTCTAACAATCTTGAGAAGAATAATAAATGTTTTGTACGGAATAATACTTGATACTCCGTAATAACGATATCTACCATTTCTTCAGACTCATCTAAAATTTTACTTAATTCATTTAAGCTCTTACCTGGAATAACAACATTAGCTTGGAATTCATCTGCAATATTATGTCCTTCAATTTTTGCTTTTCGAAGTGCCAGCCTATGACTATCTGTTGCAATACAAGTTAACTCGCTGTTATATACCTTCCAGTTTACACCTGTCAAGATTGGTCTTGTTTCAGAAGTAGAAACTGCAAATACAGTTTGTCTGATCATATGTTTAAGTAAATCTGTTGGTATCTTAAATACATGATGTTCTTCAATCTGTGGCAATAACGGATATTCTGCAGAATCTAAACCATTTAAGTTAAACTCTGATTTTCCAGATTTTATTTTTGTCATAAAATGATTTTCTACAGAAATTTCGACAGTGTCTTTAGGTAGTTTTTTTACAATCTCACTAAAATATTTTGCCTGTAAAACAATGCTTCCTGATTGAGCTATTTCTACAATTTCTTTTCCATCTTCTTCGACTGGAATAAACGATTCAATAGAAATATCAGCATCGCTTCCTGTTAATGTAACTCCTTCTTCAGTCGCTACAACTTTAATTCCCGTAAGAATTGGGATTGTTGTACGAGAAGAAACTGCCTTCATTACATCTTGTACACCTCTTACAAGATAGTCTTTTTGTATTGTAAAACGCATAAAGAAAAACCTCCGGTAAGTATAAGATTTTATTTAATTAATAAAGATAAAAAGTAGTAGTAATAGTAATAGGGCTTGTGGATATGTGGATAACTCCGCTAAAGGATGTAAAAACAGTCTATCTACATGTGGATAGACTGTGCGTAAAACAAGGTAAGTTATTCACACTATTCAGCTACTACTTTAAAATACCATTAATTTCTTCAACTTGCTTTTGTAATTGCGTATCGGTTTTTAGTAGTTTAGAGATTTTTTCATGGGCATGGATAACTGTTGTATGATCACGTCCACCAAATTCTTCACCTATTTTTGGTAAAGAGGAATCTGTAAGCTCGCGCGATAAATACATTGCAATTTGGCGAGGAAACGCAACTGATTTTGTACGTTTTTTCGCTTTAAAATCTTCTAATTTCACTTGATAAACGTCCCCGACAGCTTTTTGAATATCATAAATAGAGATAATTTTCGGCTTAGAATTTGGAATAATATCTTTAAGTGCTTCAGCTGCTAAATCAGCATTAATATCTTTATTAATTAAAGATGAATAAGCTACAACTCGGATAAGTGCACCTTCTAATTCACGAATATTTGAATCAATTTGATTTGCGATATAAAGCATAACTTCATTTGGTATATCAAGCCCTTCAGCTTTTGCTTTTTTGCGTAAAATCGCAATTCGTGTCTCTAAATCTGGCGGCGTAATGTCTGTAATAAGTCCCCATTCAAAGCGGGAACGAAGACGATCTTCTAAAGTTGGAATTTCTTTTGGTGGTCGGTCACTAGAAATTACAATTTGTTTACTTTCTTCGTGTAATGCATTAAATGTATGGAAAAACTCTTCTTGAGTCTGTTCTTTTCCAGCAAGAAATTGAATATCATCTATCAATAAAACATCTACGTTGCGATATTTATTACGAAAATCAACAGCTTTATTATCACGAATAGAGTTAATAAATTCATTTGTAAATTTTTCTGATGATAAATATACAACTTTTGCATTTGGATTATGTTCAATTACATAATGACCAATTGCGTGCATTAAATGTGTCTTTCCAAGTCCAACTCCTCCGTAAATAAAGAGTGGATTATACGCTTTAGCTGGCGCCTCAGCTACAGCTAATGAAGCTGCATGGGCAAAACGGTTACCAGAGCCAATAACAAATGTATCGAATGTATATTTTGGATTTAACATGCTCTGTGGTAAATGAGCTGAATCATCTTGTGCTGGATTCGGCTTAACTGGAGGCAGATCAATGTCCTCTTCAGCTTGACTTTGGGGAATAATAAAGCGAATTGCTAATTTTGCCCCTGTTAAATCGTATAGTGTTTCTGAAATTAGTTCGGAGTAATGAGATTCTAGCCAGTCACGAGCAAATTCATTCGGAGCTGTAATCGTTAATACGTCTTTCTTCAAGTTATGAGCCGTTGTGGATTTTAACCATGTCTCATAACTAGGCTTGCTTACCTTTTTTTCTAATTCTTTTAAGGCACTATTCCATAAATCAGAGATATTTTCCAAAGGTGTCCCTCCTTTACTAAGTTGGTAAAAGAATAAGGTTGTGCAACAAATGTACAACCTAATAAATATAAAATGTATATTTATACGAAACGTATTTTAAAACCTAAAAACGTCGTTTGTATATGAGATAGGGTTTTCGACAAAAAAAGCAAATGTGGACAACTATTTACCCACATGTGATTAAAACTGTCCACATGTTATACACAAATTGTGGATAAGGTAAAGATGTGGAAAACTTATTCAAAGTGAAAACACAACTATAATATCAAAAAAAAGTGGCTATAGCAATGAATTTAAGAAAGTTATCCACAAAATCAATACCTTGTGGAATAAACTTGTCCACAACACGATATACTGTGTAAAAGTGTGAAAAAAGTTTGTGGATATAAAAAACGCGAAAAAATATTTATCCACAAGGAAATATAGGTGCTGTGAAAAAGTATGTGAATAGGTTCAAAATGAATATTTGATGAAAATTTCTAGAACCATTGACATTTTCCTAGTTAATTAACTATAATTTATAGGACTGTCTTTAACAGATATTCCTCAGGGAGGTGTCATATAATGAAAAGAACTTACCAACCAAATAAACGTAAGCGCAGCAAAGTACATGGTTTCCGCAGCCGTATGAGCACAGCGAACGGACGTAAAGTGCTAGCAGCTCGTCGTCGTAAAGGAAGAAAAGTATTATCTGCGTAGACCACTGATCGTTCAGTGGTCTTTTTTTCTAATAATAGTGAATTTCCGCTGATGAAATACAGGAGTGTCAATTGATATGAAGAAAAAACATCGTATAAAGAAGAATGATGAATTCCAGGCGGTTTTTCAAAAAGGAAAATCAAATGCAAATCGTCAGTTTGTTGTATACCAATTAGATAAAGAAGAACAGCCAAACTTTCGCATCGGCCTTTCTGTTAGCAAGAAAATAGGAAATGCAGTAGTTCGTAATCGAATTAAGCGCATGGTCCGTCAGGCTATTACAGAGTTAAAAGATGAGATAGATTCTGGAAAAGATTTTGTTATAATAGCAAGGAAGCCTTGTGCAGAGATGACATATGAAGAAGTAAAGAAAAGCTTAATTCATGTCTTTAAACGCTCTGGTATGAAAAGAATAAAAAAGTAGCGTAAGGAAATGAATTACACTATATACATACCGATACAAGGAGGAGTAGGCTTTGAAAAAGAAATTAGGTTTACTAGCCATGGTCGTTGCATTAATGGCGATTGCCACCGGTTGTAGTGAAACGGGTCAGCCGATTACATCGAAAAGTACTGGGATTTGGAATGAATATTTCGTATATCCGCTTTCTCAGTTAATCACGTATTTTGCCGACTTATTTAACAGTAATTACGGTTTAGCAATTGTTATTACAACTCTTATCATTCGTTTTGCATTATTACCATTAATGATTAAACAAACAAAGAGTACAAAGGCAATGCAAGCGTTACAACCAGAAATGGTGAAGTTAAAAGAGAAATATAGTTCTAAAGATCAAGCAACACAGCAAAAACTACAACAAGAAATGATGCAGTTATATCAAAAGAATGGTGTAAATCCATTGGCAGGATGTTTACCGATATTTGTTCAGATGCCTATTTTATTCGCGTTTTATCATGCGATTATGAGAACAGCTGAAATTAAACAACATAGTTTCTTATGGTTCGATTTAGGACATGCAGACCCGTTCTATATCTTACCAGTCGTTGCAGCAATTACGACATTTATTCAGCAAAAGCTTGCAATGGCAGGAACAGCTGGTCAAAATCCACAAATGGCAATGATGCTTTGGCTTATGCCGATTATGATTTTAATCTTTGCAATTAACTTCCCAGCTGCATTATCACTTTACTGGGTTGTTGGTAATATCTTTGGTATTGCTCAAATGTACTTTATTAAAGGGCCAGAGATTAAGGCTAGTAAGGCTGGTAAAGCTGGAGGCTCAAGCAAGTGAGTGTAATTACTGCTAAAGGACAAACAGTCGAGCTGGCAGTAGAGGATGCTTTAAGGCAATTAAATACATCAAAAGATCGAGTAGATATAAATATTGTCGATGAGGGTAAAAGGGGATTCTTAGGTTTATTTGGGAATCGCCCTGCAGTAGTAGAAGTTGTATTGAAGAAAGATCCAATTCAAGAATGTGAAGAATATTTAAGAAATGTTATTCACGATATGGGTGTGGAAGTCGAGATTAGTAAAATTGTAAAAGGACGCGAAATCGAATTCACAATTTCTGGTGATAATGTAGGTGTTTTAATTGGGAAAAGAGGTAATACATTGAACTCTTTACAGTATTTAACAAAACTTGTCGCCAATCGTAACACGAAGCAGTATATCGGTATTACACTAGATGCTGAAAATTATCGTAGTAAAAGAAAAAGTACGTTAGAATCACTTTCTTATCGATTAGCGAAACAAGTATTTAATACGAAAAAAAGAGTTATTTTAGAACCGATGCCATCTTTTGAACGAAAAATTATTCATCAGGCATTATCAAATCATCAAGGTATCAATACAACTTCTGAAGGAAATGAACCACATCGGCATGTTGTAATATCTCCTAAATGACCGGTTGCTCAAATGAGTGCCGGTTTTTTTGAGCGGAAAATAGATGTGGATAACTAAAAAACACTAAACTTATCCACTGTGAATAAGTTTAGTGTTTTTTACATGGGGATATAATAAAATGAGTTATTCTTCTTTTGTAGATAGGTTCGTTATGGTATCCTAATAATTTAGTGAAAGAAATAATCATGTTGAAATAGAGATAAATAAGCAAGTGAGGTGAAAGGACATGGAATTTGATACAATTGCTGCGATTTCCACAGCGCTTGGAGAGGGTGCAATTGCCATTGTTCGAGTAAGTGGGGATGATGCGGTTGAGAAAGTTGATCGTATTTTTAAGGGGAAGGATTTAACAGAGGTTCCTTCTCACACTATTCATTATGGTCATATTGTTGATTTAGATACAAATCAAGTTATTGAAGAAGTTATGGTGTCTATTATGCGCGCACCAAGGACTTTTACACGTGAAAATATAGTGGAAATTAACTGTCACGGTGGACTTGTTTCAGTAAATAAAGTATTGCAACTTATTCTAGCACAAGGAGTACGATTGGCAGAACCGGGCGAATTTACAAAACGTGCTTTTTTAAATGGACGTATCGACTTATCACAAGCAGAAGCTGTTATGGATTTGATTCGAGCAAAAACAGATCGTGCGATGAATGTAGCAATTAATCAAATGGAAGGGCGATTATCTAAATTAATTGGTCTTTTGCGTCAAGAAATATTAGAAACATTAGCTCATGTTGAGGTAAATATAGATTATCCAGAATACGATGATGTAGAAGAGATGACACATAATATTTTAATTGAGAAAGCGACGCATGTTCGTTCGGAAATCGAAAAAATATTAGAAACATCAAAACAAGGGAAAATTTTACGTGAAGGTATTGCTACAGCAATTATCGGTAGACCTAACGTTGGGAAATCATCGTTATTAAATAGTCTTGTTCAGGAGAAAAAGGCAATTGTAACTGATATTGCAGGAACAACTCGTGATGTTATTGAAGAGTACGTTAACGTGCGTGGTGTACCTCTTAAACTTATAGATACAGCCGGTATTCGGGAGACAGAAGATGTTGTTGAACGAATTGGTGTGGAACGTTCAAAAGAAATGATGAGCCAAGCGGATTTAGTATTAGTTGTTGTCAACTATAGCGAGGCTTTGACAAATGAGGATGAAGATCTATTCCGTGCGGTACAAGGAAAAGACTTTATTGTTATTGTGAATAAGACTGATTTACCGCAAGCGATTGATATGGAACGTGTTACAGAGTTAGCCGCGGGAAATCGTGTTATTACAACATCCTTAATTGAGGAACAAGGAATAGATGAACTCGAAAAGGCAATAGCTGATTTATTCTTTGAAGGAACAATCGATTCTGCAGATATGACATATGTTTCTAATGCGAGACATATTGGATTATTAACACAAGCAGGAAAAACAATCGGTGATGCAGTTGAGGCGATTGAAAATGGTGTACCAATTGATATGGTACAAATTGATTTAACAAGAACGTGGGAAATACTTGGTGAAATTACTGGGGACACAGTGCATGAAAGCTTAATTGACCAGTTGTTCTCTCAATTTTGTTTAGGAAAATAATATAGTGAAGTTGTAGAAAGATAGAGATTATTAGGAGGAATAAACAATGGGATACAATGCCGGTTCATACGATGTCATAGTAATCGGTGCAGGTCATGCAGGATGTGAAGCTGGTCTTGCGGCAGCACGAATGGGCTCAAAAACATTAATGTTAACAATTAATTTGGATATGGTAGCATTCATGCCATGTAACCCTTCTGTTGGTGGACCAGCAAAAGGGATTGTTGTTCGTGAAATTGATGCATTAGGCGGAGAAATGGGACGTAATATTGATAAAACTCATATTCAAATGCGTATGCTAAATACAGGTAAGGGACCAGCCGTACGTGCACTTCGAGCGCAAGCTGATAAATTCGCTTACCAACATGAATTAAAGAAAACAATTGAAGAAACACCAAACTTAACGTTGTTCCAAGGAATGGTAGAGCGTTTAATCGTTGAAAAAGGTGTATGTAAAGGGGTAGTTACACAAGCTGGTGCAGAATATACAGCAAAAACCGTTGTAATTACAACTGGAACATTTTTACGCGGCGAGATTATCATGGGCGACTTAAAATATTCAAGCGGTCCAAATAATCAGCAACCGTCTATTACATTATCTGAGCATTTAGAAGAACTTGGATTTGATCTTGTTAGATTTAAAACAGGGACACCTCCGCGTGTAAACAGTAATACAATTGACTACAGTAAAACAGAAATTCAACCAGGTGATGATAAGCCACGTGCGTTCTCTTTTGAAACAACGAAATTTATTATGGATCAAATTCCATGTTGGTTGACATATACAAGTACAGAAACACACCGTTTAATAGATGAAAATTTACATCGTTCAGCTATGTATTCTGGTATGATTAAAGGAACAGGCCCTAGATACTGTCCTTCTATTGAAGACAAAGTAGTAAGATTTAATGATAAACCACGTCATCAAATTTTCTTAGAGCCAGAAGGGCGTAATACACAAGAAGTATATGTACAAGGTTTATCCACAAGCTTACCAGAAGATGTACAACGTGACATGCTTAGAACAATTCCAGGCCTAGAAAATGTTGAAATGATGCGTACAGGTTATGCAATTGAATATGATGCAATTGTGCCAACACAACTATGGCCAACACTTGAAACGAAAAAGATTAAAAATTTATATACAGCAGGACAAATTAATGGAACTTCTGGTTACGAAGAGGCGGCCGGACAAGGGCTTATGGCTGGAATTAATGCAGCATGCCGTTCTTTAGGTAAAAAAGAAGTTGTTTTAGGTCGCGAGGATGCTTATATTGGCGTCTTAATTGATGATCTTGTAACGAAAGGTACAAATGAACCATATCGTTTATTAACGTCTCGTGCAGAATACCGTCTATTATTACGCCACGATAATGCTGATCTTCGTTTAACTGAAGTTGGTCGTGAAATTGGACTAATTAAAGAAGAGCGCTATGAGCGATTTACAAATAAAAAATTACAAATTGAACAGGAAAAGGAACGTTTAAGCAGCATTATTATTAAACCACGTCCTGAAGTTCAAGAATTAATTCGCAATATTGGCGGAAGTGAATTGAAAGATGGAATACGTGCAAGTGACTTATTACGTCGTCCAGAGATGACATATGAGCATATTCATCTTTTAGTACCAAGTGAAGTAGAATTAAGTGATGAAGTTAAAGAACAAGTTGAAATTCAGATTAAGTATGAAGGGTATATTGAAAAATCTTTACAGCAAGTAGAGCGTATGAAGAAAATGGAGAGTAAAAAAATCCCTGTAGATATTGATTATGATGCGATTTCTAGCCTTGCTTCAGAAGCTAGACAGAAATTGAAAGATGTTCGTCCACTTTCAATGGGGCAGGCTTCACGTATTTCTGGCGTAAATCCAGCGGATATTTCCATTTTACTTGTGTATATAGAACAAGGAAAAATTGCACGCGTATCGAACCAATAAATAGTAAGGAGATATTGCTAGATGAACATAGAACAATTTCAATCTATGCTAGAAGAGAAGGGAATCACCCTCTCTTCTAGACAGTTAGAGCAGTTCAAAATCTACTTTGAAACATTAGTAGAGTGGAATGAAAAAATGAACTTAACGGCTATTACAGAAAAAGAAGAAGTATATTTAAAACACTTTTTTGATTCCATTACAGCTGCTTTTTATTATGATTTTTCAAAACCATTCTCAATTTGTGATGTTGGTGCAGGGGCTGGATTCCCAAGTATTCCTTTAAAAATCTGTTTCCCGCACTTAAAAGTAACAATTGTAGATTCATTGCAAAAACGTATTAATTTCTTAAATCACTTAGCCCAAAAGTTAGAATTAAGTGATGTTGCATTTTGTCACGATCGTGCTGAAACATTTGGGAAAAAAGAAGGTGTACGTGAATCATACGATATTGTAATGGCACGTGCAGTTGCGCGTCTTTCTGTATTAAGTGAGCTATGTTTACCACTTGTAAAAGTTGGAGGAACATTCATTGCAATGAAAGGTGCAGCAGCAAACGAAGAAATTGAAAATGGCAAGTATGCTTTAGAGGTGCTAGGCGGAGAGTTGAAAGAGATGTCTACTTTCCAATTACCATTTGAAGAGAGTGAACGTAATATTTTATTAATCGAGAAAAAGCGCAAGACACCAAAGAAATATCCACGCAAACCGGGAACACCCAATAAATTACCTATTGAAAAATAAATCTTATTAGACGTAAGATTAAATTATATAAATGAAAACGTAAATGTTTCATAGGAAACATTTTATGGAGAATAGTCAATAGGCCTAAAAGGTGGTGGAATATGTATGAAAAATACGTTTTCTCGTTTATTTGGCTTTGGAGATAAAGAGAGCGAATTCGAATTACAAGACGAAAGCCATGAAGAGATAGATAAAAAGGTATATGAAGAAATACAAGAAATTCCGATAGTAAATATTACCCCTAACCGTTATCAACCAAGAACAGTTTTTGATGATGCGCGTATTGATGAGTTAGCATTAACAATTCGTACACATGGACTTATTCAACCGATTGTTGTAAGGCAATATGAGGATGATAAGTACGAGATTATTGCTGGAGAAAGACGTTTTCGCGCGGCAACAAAGTTAGGTTGGGAAAAGGTTCCTGCAATTATAAAGAATTTAAATGATACAGAGACAGCTTCTGTAGCTTTAATTGAAAACTTGCAACGTGAGGAACTAACGGCAATCGAGGAAGCTGTGGCATATCAAAAGCTGATTGAGTTACATAATTTAACACAAGAAGCATTGGCACAACGACTTGGAAAAGGACAATCTACAATCGCAAATAAGTTGCGCTTGTTAAAGTTGCCTGAAGAAATAAAAAGTGCATTATTAGAAAAAAGCATTACAGAACGTCATGCCCGCGCTCTCATTCCTTTAAAAAATGAGGAATTACAACTGAAGGTTTTACAGGAAATTGTGGAGAAACAACTAAATGTAAAGCAAACAGAAGAACGAATTGCGAAGTTACTAGAGGAAGCGAAACCGAAGCGTAAGGCAAAGCAAAAAGCAGTAAGTCGAGATACGAGGATTGCTATGAATACAATTAGACAATCTTTACAAATGGTTACTGAAAGTGGTTTGAATGTTAATTCTGAGGAAAAAGAATTTGATGAGTACTATCAAATTACAATTAAAATTCCAAAGAAAAAATAATAATGACGTGCTAGAGACCTTATCCTATTGGAGAGGTCTCTTTTACTATATTTTCTTGTTAAATGAAGAAGGAGTTTAGAAATAAATTTTGAAGTTTAATAAAGGACGTAAAAGAAAAAGTTTTATTTCATGTTACAATAAACGTAATTGTTACTAGAATAAGATAGAAAGGTTGAAAGTAGGTGACATCATGGGAAAAATCATTGCTATTGCTAATCAAAAAGGCGGTGTTGGAAAAACAACAACATCTGTTAATTTAGGGGCTGGATTGGCGCAAGTAGGTAAAAAAGTCCTTCTTGTAGATATTGATGCTCAAGGAAATGCAACGACTGGTGTGGGAATTGAAAAATCTGAATTAGATCAATGTATTTACAACGTTCTTGTGGAAGATGCAGATGTTCAAGGGGTTATACAGAAAACCGCAACTGAAAACTTAGATGTTCTACCCGCTACAATTCAATTGGCTGGTGCTGAAATTGAATTGGTACCGACTATTTCCCGGGAAGTACGTTTGCAAAGAGCATTACAGCCAGTTCGTGATGAATATGACTATATTATTATCGACTGTCCCCCATCTTTAGGGTTATTAACGATTAATGCATTAACAGCAGCAGATTCTGTTATTATTCCTGTACAGTGTGAATATTACGCACTAGAAGGGTTAAGTCAGCTATTAAATACAGTTCGACTTGTACAAAAACATTTAAATAAAAATTTAGCAATTCAAGGTGTATTGTTAACAATGTTGGATGCCCGTACAAATTTAGGGATTCAAGTTATAGATGAAGTGAAAAAGTATTTTAGGGATAAAGTATATCGCTCGATTATTCCGCGTAATGTACGCTTGAGCGAGGCTCCAAGTCATGGGAAACCTATTATGCAGTATGACGCTAAATCAAGAGGAGCAGAAGTGTATATAGATTTAGCAGAGGAAGTGATTGCAGGTGGCTAAAGGATTAGGAAGAGGAATTAATGTGTTTTTTCCTGATTTAGATGTGAAAGAAGAGGAAACAATTCAGGAGATTCTTGTAACTGAATTAAGGCCGAATCCATATCAACCGCGTAAACACTTTAATAAAGAGGCGATTCAGGAATTAGCAATTTCGATTAAGGAACACGGTATTCTACAACCATTAATTGCTAGGAAGAGTATTAAAGGATATGAAATTGTTGCAGGTGAAAGACGGTTTCGTGCTGCAAAAGAGGCTGGTTTAGAAAAAGTACCTGCGGTTGTAAGACAATTAACTGAACAGCAAATGATGGAATTTGCTTTGTTAGAAAACTTACAACGAGAAGATTTAAATCCTATGGAAGAGGCAATGGCATACCAGATGTTAATGAATGAGCTAAATGTAACGCAAGAACAATTAGCGAAACGTCTTGGTAAAAGCAGACCTTACATTGCAAATTATACTCGGTTATTAAGCCTACCTTCTTTCGTACAAGATATGATTGCAAATGGTCAACTTTCAATGGCTCATGGGAGAACTTTACTTACGATAAAAGATGAAGAACAATTGAAGTCCTTATTGAAACGCATTGAAAAAGAAGGATTAAATGTTCGTCAATTAGAGAAAATCGTCCAAGAGATTAATCAACACGTTTCACGTGAAACAAAAAAAGTGAAAAAAGAGCGAAATATATTTTTCGTAGAACGTGAAACGTTCTTAAGAGAAAAGTTTGGCACAGATGTGAAAATTAAAGAGACGAAAAAAGAAAAAGGTAAAATCGAAATTGAATTTTTTAATAAAGAAGATTTAAATCGTATTTTAGAACTATTAGCACAGAAAAATTAAAAAGCAAACCATCTTATTATTTATAGATGGTTTGCTTTTTTTAATGCGGATAATTTTTGATCCGTCTCTTTTATACTTTTTGCGATTACATCAGCCATTTTCATGACTAAACTTAACCTTGTATTTTGAAGAACGAAAAACTCCATAAACCCATTTAGATTGACGATACCGTGTATGTGCAAATCACCAACTGCAGGTAATTTCTTATTCATAGCAGCTCCAGGTTTACTAGGTCCCTTTCCAGTAGTGATTGATCCGATATTTTGGGACTTTCCTAAACATGCATCAACAGCAATTATAAATGCAGTAGGATATTCTTTCTGTATATTCTGAATTTTCTCTTCTAAATTTAGCGCATGTACTGGCTCATCTAGTGTACCGAATACTTGGAGGTTTTGGATGTCTATTTGTTCAAGTTTTGTACCAACTAATGGGCCGAGTGCGTCACCTGTAGAGCGATCTGTGCCGATACAAACGAGAATGAGTGGTATATTAGTTTTAATAGGAATATGGGTAAGTAAGAAATTACTGATTATCTCAGAGGCTTCTAGATCTTGGTGCATAACGTTTTGAGTTTCTTTCTCAAAAAATGGTAAGCGAAAACTTCCAATATTCATGAAGCACCCATCCTTTTAATAAATTTTCAATATATGTTATATGGTGAGGAAAATGGAAAGTTATAAGTGCGTAATTTTTGCAAAATGTGAATGAAAACGGAAATAATAGTACTAGTATATATATATTCGTTCCATTTTATACCTGGATGTCGGGGATAAAATAGGATTAAAATCATAAAATTTTTTCAGCAATTAGGGGACTTCTGATACAATAATAAGGGTAACTAAAAAGAAATTTTAGCTAGAGAGGTAGAGGTACATGGATTTATTAGCGAAGTGGTTTAATTCTATGAAACAGTATTTATTAGATGCTGATCGTTGGGCTCATATTGGAGTTGCGACATTAAAAATATGTATTATTTTAACAATTGGTGCAGTTGTTGTGCGAATTGCAAGGGCGGTTGTACGAAATGCGTTTCGTATGGGGAGTCGTTCTCCAATTCAAATTTCAGAACGTCGTACAGTTACAGTAGCGAAATTACTTGAAAATATTGTAGCGTACGTTGTTATGTTCATTATGCTAATTGCGATTTTAGGTGTGTTTGATATTAATGCATCAGGTTTATTAGCGGGTGCTGGGGTAATTGGTTTAGCAGTCGGATTTGGTGCTCAAAGTTTAGTGAAAGACGTTATTACAGGTTTATTTATTTTGTTAGAAGATCAGTTTTCAGTTGGCGATTATGTTAAAATCGGTCAATTTGAAGGAGTCGTTTTAGAAATTGGACTTCGTACAACGAAAGTAAAGAGTTGGACAGGTGAAATTCATACTTTACCAAATGGAAGTATTATTCAAGTTACTAACTACTCAGTTAGTAATAGTGTAGCGTTTGTTGATGTATCTATTTCATATGAGGCTGATATTGCGAAAGCAGAGCAAGTTATTGAAGATTTATTAGTAGAATTACCTTCAAAGTACGAAAAAATGGTAACAACGCCTCAATTATTAGGTGTGCAAACATTAGCAGCATCAGAAGTTATATTACGTGTTATTGCTGAAGTAGAACCGATGCAACATGCAGTTATTGCAAGGGCACTTCGTAAAGAGATTAAAAATCGTCTTGATTTACATGGAATTGAAATTCCATATCCACGTATGGTTTTATATAATCGTGAAGAATTAGTTAGTAGAAAAGCAATTTAGTATGGAGAGGAGTTTGGAGAATGGAGCAAAAGGAATATAACTTGTATGATGTTGTGGAAATGAAGAAAGCCCATCCATGTGGCGAGAATCGTTGGAAAATTATTCGTATGGGAATGGATATCCGCATTAAGTGCGAGGGGTGTGACCATTCAGTAATGATTCCTCGAAGAGAGTTTGATCGTAAGGTGAAAAAAATACTTGTGAAGCACGAAGAATAGAGGGAGAGTAACAGTTACAGTAGGTAACTGTTACTTTTTTTCGTTTGGCGGAAACTTGTCATTTTTTTCGTTACTATCTATAATGATGAAAGATTGAGACATAGGAGTGAAAAATATGGGATTAACGGCTGGGATTGTTGGATTACCTAACGTAGGGAAGTCCACTTTATTTAATGCAATTACACAAGCAGGAGCAGAATCTGCGAACTATCCATTCTGTACAATTGATCCAAACGTAGGGATTGTAGAAGTACCAGATGAGCGTTTAAATAAATTAACGGAATTAGTAGAACCGAAAAAGACTGTTCCGACTGTATTCGAGTTTACTGATATTGCAGGTATCGTAAAAGGTGCTAGTAAAGGTGAAGGTTTAGGAAATAAATTCTTATCTCACATTCGTCAAGTAGATGCAATTTGCCAAGTTGTTCGTTGTTTTGAAGACGAAAATATTACGCACGTTTCAGGGAAAGTAGATCCAATTGATGATATTGAAACAATCAATTTAGAGCTAATTTTAGCGGACTTAGAGTCTGTTGATAAGCGTATCGAGCGTGTTGCGAAATTAGCAAGACAAAAAGATAAAGAAGCGGTATATGAGCATGAAATTTTAGTTCGTTTAAAAGAAGCTTTTGAAGAGGGAAAACCAGCTCGTACTGTTGAATTTACAGAAGAGCAGATGAAGATTGTTAAAGGCCTTCATTTACTTACAACAAAAGAAATGTTATACGTAGCGAATGTAAGTGAAGACGATATTATCGATCCTTCGGAAAATAAATACGTACAAATGGTAAAAGAATTTGCAGCAAATGAAAATTCTCAAGTAATCGTTGTATGTGCAAAAATCGAATCAGAAATCGCTGAATTAGACGAAGAAGAGAAAAAAGTATTCCTTGAAGAATTAGGAATTGAAGAGTCTGGTTTAGATCAATTAATTCGTGCAGCATATGACCTATTAGGACTTGCTACTTACTTTACAGCTGGCGTTCAAGAAGTACGTGCTTGGACATTTAAACAAGGAATGAAGGCACCACAATGTGCTGGTGTTATTCATACAGACTTTGAGCGTGGATTTATTCGTGCAGAAACAGTTTCTTACGATGACTTAATGACAAACGGTTCTATGACAGCTGCAAAAGAAGCTGGAAAAGTACGTTTAGAAGGAAAAGAATATATCGTAAAAGACGGAGATGTTATGCACTTCCGTTTTAACGTTTAATTTAATATTTCCTAGGAAAAATAAAGATATGAGCTTGGCAAATATATTATATGTTTGCCAAGTTTTTTATGTATTGGTGAGTTGATTCATATAACTTACTATGATATAATCTAAACTCGT
Organism: Bacillus sp. B1-WWTP-T-0.5-Post-4; assembly: GCF_009183795.1. Classification (NCBI taxonomy): domain Bacteria; kingdom Bacillati; phylum Bacillota; class Bacilli; order Caryophanales; family Bacillaceae; genus Bacillus; species Bacillus sp. B1-WWTP-T-0.5-Post-4. Next base: position 454,091 of record NZ_WEIJ01000004.1, on the reverse strand, counting down.
GAGTAATTACTATAAATTAATTGCTCCTTGCCCATTACGGGCCGTTTAGACCAAAAGGAGGTGAAAGTGTAATGAGAAAGTACGAAATTATGTACATCATTCGTCCTGGCGTTGAAGAAGAAGCTCAAAAGGCTTTAGTTGAACGTTTTGCAGGTGTTTTAACAAACAATGGTGCAGAAATCATTAACACGAAAGAGTGGGGTAAGCGTCGTTTAGCTTACGAAATCAACGACTTACGTGAAGGTTTCTACATGATCTTAAACGTGAAATCTAACGCAGAAGCGATTAACGAATTCGACCGTTTAGCTAAGATCAACGAAGACATCCTTCGTCATATCGTTGTTAAAGAAGAAGAAAAATAATTGATATATAAGGGAGAGTGGTTCGATTGATGAATCGTGTTATCCTCGTTGGTCGTTTAACTAAGGACCCTGACTTACGTTACACGCCCAATGGTGTCGCAGTAGCTACTTTTACGTTAGCTGTGAATCGCGCATTTGCCAATCAGCAAGGTGAGCGTGAAGCTGACTTTATTAATTGTGTAATATGGCGTAAACAAGCAGAAAACGTAGCAAATTATTTGAAAAAAGGTAGCTTAGCAGGCGTAGATGGACGTCTTCAAACTCGTAATTACGAGGGACAAGATGGTAAACGTGTATACGTAACAGAAGTTCTTGCGGAAAGCGTGCAATTTTTAGAGCCGCGTAATGGCGGTGGGGAGCAACGTGGTTCATTTAATCAGCAACCATCAGGAGCTGGTTTCGGTAACCAAGGCTCTAACCCATTTGGTCAATCTAGTAATTCAGGTAACCAAGGTAACTCTGGATTTACGAAGAATGACGATCCATTTTCAAATGTAGGTCAACCGATCGACATTTCCGACGACGATTTACCGTTCTAATACAGTAAATTTGTTAGTTTTAACAAAGAATGGAGGGAAATAGACATGGCAGGACGCAAAGGTGGACGTGCGAAACGTCGTAAGGTGTGTTTCTTCACAGCTAACGGCATCACTCGCATTGACTATAAAGATGTTGATTTATTAAAACGTTTCGTTTCTGAACGTGGTAAAATTTTACCTCGTCGTGTAACAGGAACAAGCGCGAAATACCAACGCAAACTTACAGTTGCAATTAAACGTGCTCGTCAAATGGCACTTTTACCATATGTTGGTGAATAATAGCGTATGAAATGCACAGTAGAGTGGGACTCTACTGTGCATTTTGCTATGCTTTTCTTTTTGAAAGAGAGGTTAAAATGTGAAACAAACAAAGTTTATTACAGAAGGTGCAGCATTATTAGCTATATATGCAATTTTATTGCTTATATCTATGTATGTTCCGATTTTGGGTACAGTTGTAACTTTTGCGTTGCCGTTACCATTTATACTATTAATGATAAGACATAAACTATCTAATGTGCTCGTGGTTTTTGTAGCAGCACTTTTTGTTACTATTATTGTGAGTCAACCGCTGAATTTAGTGAAGACAATTATGTTTGGATTGATAGGGATTGTTTTAGGATATATGTATAAAACAAGAAAAAAGCCAGTGGAAATCTTAATAGCGGGGACGCTTGCATACTTAATTGGTTTTGTACTTATTTATGTTGCGAGTATAAAGTTTTTCAACATAGATATAATGAAGCAAATGCAAAGTATGTTTAGTGAAAGTATGGCGAAAAGCGAAAAGATAGTAAGTGCTACTGGCATGCCGATTAGTAAGGAACAAAAAGAGTTACTCGCACAAATGAATGATATATTACAATCGTTACTTCCAAGTATACTTGTGCTAGTTTCAGTATGTTTTTCTTGGATTACAGTGATAATATCAGGTAGTGTTTTGAAAAAGTTAAAACATGAAGTTATATCTTGGCCTAAATTTAAAGATATACAATTACCAAAGAGTATCATTTGGTATTACGTTATATTTATTTTGTTAGCAACTTTTATAAAAGTAGAACCAACATCATATTTACATATGGTATTTTCTAACCTAAATGTCATATTTGCACTATTGCTTGTACTGCAAGGTCTGACATTTATCGCCTTTTTAGCGTATAGAAAAGGTTTTACTAAAGGGGTTCCTATTATTAGTTTTATTGCATGCATGTTTATTCCGATGCTGTTTCCTCTTGTGACAATCTTAGGTATAATTGACTTAGGGATTTCATTGCGTTCTAAAATAGGGGGATAAAATAATATTCCTTATACTATTTTAATCTGTTTAACTAACTGGAAGGTAAGTTAGTTTTACTTTATAGGAGTTGTATACATGCCTGAATTTGATAAGAAACAGTGGTTTTTATATCCTGTTTATGTATTGGCATTTTTTGTTTTTGTGCTCATTTTAATTCTCTGTTATTTTCATTTAATTATGGGTATAGCTGCTTTTGTCATTTTTTGTATCGTATTCTTTATCGTTATACGATTTGAACTTAATTTTCAAAGGAATTTCGAAAAGCATACGACAGATATGATTACAAGAGTAAAGAAAGTAAGTAATGAAGCATTTAACCAAATGCCGATTGGTATTTTGTTATACAATAAGGATTATGGGATTGATTGGGCAAATCCTTATTTATCTTCATGTCTGGGACAGCACGCATTAGCTGGATGGCACCTTTACGATGTATCAGAAACATTACTTCTTTTCATTAAAGGAGAAACTTCTGATGATATAGTCTCTTTAAATAATCGAAAGTTTCGCGTTTTTGTAAGGAAAGAAGAAAAGTTAATTTATTTCTTTGATGTAACGGAACAAACAGAAATCGAAAAGATGTACGAGGATCAAAGGACTGTTTTAGCTGTCATCTATTTGGATAATTATGATGAAGTTACACAAGGATTAGATGATCAATTACGTACGAATATAACAAGTCTTGTGACATCGCGACTAAATGAATGGGCACTTAAGTATGGTGCTTATTTAAAACGTGCATCTTCAGAAAGATTCTTCGTTGTGCTAAATGAAAGTATTTTGACGCAGATGGAGAAAGGGAAATTTAGCATTTTAGATCAGGTGCGTGAAGAAACATCTAAAAGGAATATACCACTTACATTAAGTGTGGGTGTCGGATCAGGTGATTTACCTTTATCAGAGCTTGGAGCAATGGCTCAATCTGGTTTAGATCTTGCGCTTGGGCGCGGGGGAGACCAAGTAGCTATTAAACAAGCGACAGGTAAAGTTAAGTTCTATGGAGGTAAGACAAATCCGGTTGAAAAACGTACCCGTGTACGTGCCAGGGTCATTTCGCATGCGTTAAAGGATTTAGTATTAGAAAGTAGTAATGTCATTATTATGGGGCATAGGGCTCCCGATATGGACGCAATTGGTGCTGCGATTGGTATTTTAAAAGTGGCTCAATTAAATGAGCGTAAAGGATATATTGTGTTAGATGAAAATGATTCCGATAAAGGAATTAAGCGTTTGATGGACAAAGTGAAACAAAATGAGGAGTTATGGTCTCATTTTATTACTCCAGAGCAAGCGATGGAATTTGCAAACGATGAGTCGTTACTTGTTGTTGTCGATACGCATAAACCTTCTATGGTGATGGAGCAAAAACTGTTACATAAAATTGAAAATGTGGTAGTTATTGATCATCATCGCCGTGGAGAAGATTTTATTGAAGACCCATTGCTAGTTTATATGGAACCATATGCTTCTTCAACAGCAGAATTGGTTACAGAATTACTTGAGTATCAACCTAAAAATTTAAAGATGACAATGTTAGAAGCGACGGCATTGTTAGCGGGTATTATTGTCGACACGAAAAGTTTCACATTCCGGACAGGGGCTCGTACATTTGATGCTGCTTCTTATTTACGCTCACATGGTGCAGATACTGTACTTGTACAAGAACTTTTAAAGGAAGATATGGATCAGTATTTACGGGTTGCAAAAGCTATAAAAAATGCGTACATTTATAAAAATGGAATTGCGATTGCTAAAGTTGATAGTGATGATTACTACGATCAAGTGCTTATTGCGCAATCGGCAGACACGTTATTAACGATGACAGGGATTATTGCATCATTTGTTGTTGCGAAACGTGGCGAGAACCTCATTGGAATTAGCAGCAGGTCTTTAGGTGAAGTGAATGTGCAGCTAATTATGGAAAACTTAGGCGGTGGCGGGCATTTGACGAATGCAGCCACACAGATGAAAAATGTTACAGTAGATGAAGCTGAGGAGAAGCTTCGATTTGTTATTGATGACTATTTACAGGGAGGCACACAATCATGAAAGTAATTTTTCTAAAAGACGTAAAAGGTAAAGGTAAAAAAGGAGAAGTAAAAAACGTACCAGATGGCTATGCAAATAACTTCTTACTGAAACAAGGATTAGCTGCTGAAGCAACAAATAGCAGTATGAAAACTTTAGAAGCTCAAAAGCGTAAAGAAGAAAAAGATGCAGCAGCAGAGCTTGAAAATGCAAAAGAGTTAAAAGAGACTTTAGAGAAATTAACTGTAGAATTAAAGGCGAAATCTGGAGAAGGTGGCCGTTTATTTGGTTCTATCACAAGCAAACAAATCGTAGATGCAATGCAAAAATCACACAAGATTAAACTTGATAAACGTAAATTTGAAATGGACGATGCAATCCGCGCGTTAGGTTATACAAACGTTACTGTGAAATTGCATCCACAAGTAACAGCAACAGTAAAAGTTCATGTTAGTGAACAATAAAAATAAATTAAGCAAGGAGGATTGCGTATGAGTGATGTACTTGCTGATCGTACCCCTCCGCATAATATAGAGGCTGAGCAGGCGGTTTTAGGGGCCATATTGATTGATCAAGATGCGTTAACTTCAGCATCAGAGTTATTGGTACCTGATTCGTTCTATCGAACGAAACATCAAAAGATTTTTGAAGTCATGCTTGGGCTATCTGATAAGGGAGAGCCGATTGACTTAGTAATGATGACATCAGCAATGGCTGATCAAGGATTACTAGAAGAGGTTGGTGGGGTTTCTTACTTAGCAGAGTTAGCAGAAGTTGTGCCAACTGCAGCTAACGTAGAATATTACGCACGCATCATCGCTGAAAAGGCGCTTTTACGTCGTTTAATTCGCACGGCGACTCATATTGTATCGGATGGATACGAGAGAGAAGATGATGTGGATGGTCTTTTAAACGAGGCTGAGAAAAAAATATTAGAAGTATCCCATCAAACGAATGCAAAAGCATTCCAAAACATTAAAGATGTTCTTGTAGATGCTTATGACAAAATTGAACTTTTGCATAATCAAAAGGGTGAAGTTACTGGGATACCAACTGGGTTTACTGAATTAGATAAGATGACAGCAGGCTTCCAACGAAATGATTTAATTATCGTGGCAGCACGTCCATCAGTAGGGAAAACGGCATTTTCATTAAATATTGCACAAAACGTAGCGACGAAAACGGATGAAAATGTAGCGATTTTTAGTTTGGAGATGGGTGCTGATCAGCTTGTTATGCGTATGCTTTGTGCAGAAGGGAATATTGATGCACAAAGACTTCGTACTGGTTCATTAACTTCCGATGATTGGGCAAAATTAACAATGGCAATGGGGAGTCTCTCAAATGCTGGTATATATATTGATGATACGCCAGGTATTAAAGTAAATGAGATTCGAGCAAAATGTCGTAGATTAAAGCAAGAACAAGGTCTTGGTATGATTTTGATTGACTATTTGCAGCTTATTCAAGGAAGTGGGAAATCAGGTGAGAACCGTCAGCAGGAAGTATCTGAGATTTCTCGTACCTTAAAAGGGATTGCGCGTGAATTGCAAGTGCCTGTTATTGCTTTATCACAGTTATCTCGTGGTGTAGAATCTCGTCAAGATAAACGCCCGATGATGTCTGATATTCGTGAATCTGGAAGTATTGAGCAGGATGCTGATATTGTAGCTTTCCTATATCGTGAAGACTACTATGATCGAGAAACGGAAAACAAAAATACAATTGAAATTATTATTGCAAAACAACGTAACGGTCCAGTAGGTTCAGTGGAACTTGCATTCGTCAAAGAGTTCAATAAGTTCGTTAACTTAGAACGTCGTTTTGAGGATGGACATGCTCCACCGGCATAAAGGCAGTATAAAAAAGAAACACATTTCTTATAATAAGATGTGTTTCTTTTTTTTTATAAGAAAGATAAGGCTTTCATAAGTTAAATATATAATTCTTACGAACGAAAATGTTTTTTTGTGAAAAAATGTTCGCTTTTCGGTTGACTTCTCTTTCGGTTTTGGTACAATTATATTGTTTGAATAGATCGTTTGAAAATTGCGGAGGTGCTTTAATAATGTCTTCAGTAGTAGTTGTAGGAACACAATGGGGCGACGAAGGAAAAGGTAAAATCACTGATTTTCTTTCTGAGCATGCGGAAGTAGTTGCAAGATATCAAGGTGGAAATAACGCGGGACATACAATTGTTTTCGGCGGAGTTAAATATAAATTACACTTAATTCCATCTGGTATTTTCTATAAAGAGAAAATTTGTGTAATCGGAAACGGATTAGTAGTAGATCCAAAAGCATTACTTGAAGAGTTAAAATACTTACACGATCGTGGTGTAAGTACTGATAATTTACGTGTAAGTAACCGTGCACATGTTATTTTACCTTACCACTTAAAACAAGATGAGTTAGAAGAAGCAAGTAAAGGTGATAACAAAATCGGTACAACGAAAAAAGGTATCGGTCCTGCATATATGGATAAAGCTGCTCGTATCGGTATTCGTATGGCTGATCTTTTAGACCGTGAAGCATTTAAAGAGAAGCTTGAGCGCAATTTAGTAGAAAAAAATCGTTTATTTGAAAAAATGTACGATACAGAAGGTTTCACTGTAGAAGAAATTTTCGAAGAGTACTTCGAGTACGGGCAACAAATCGCGCAATATGTATGTGATACGTCTGTTGTATTAAATGATGCATTAGATAATAATCACCGTGTATTATTTGAAGGTGCGCAAGGTGTTATGCTTGATATTGACCACGGTACGTACCCGTTCGTTACATCTTCTAACCCAATTGCTGGTGGTGTAACAGTTGGAACTGGAGTTGGTCCTGCGAAAGTTACTCGCGTTGTAGGTGTATGTAAAGCATATACAAGCCGCGTTGGTGATGGTCCATTCCCTACTGAGCTTCATGATGAAATTGGTCATCAAATTCGTGAAGTTGGTCGCGAGTATGGAACGACAACTGGTCGTCCACGCCGCGTAGGTTGGTTCGATAGCGTTGTTGTAAGACATGCACGTCGTGTTAGTGGTTTAACGGATCTATCATTAAATTCTATCGACGTTTTAACAGGTATTCCAACTCTTAAAATTTGTGTAGCTTACAAATACAATGGCGAAGTTATTGATGAAGTTCCAGCTAACTTAAACATTTTAGCGAAATGTGAGCCTGTATATGAAGAGCTTCCAGGTTGGGAAGAAGATATTACTGGTGTAAAATCATTAGATGAACTTCCTGAAAATGCACGAAAATACGTAGAACGTGTTTCTGAGTTAACAGGAATTCAAATATCTATGTTCTCAGTTGGACCAGATCGTAACCAAACAAATATTGTTCGTAACGTATACGAAGCTTAATTAACATTTTTTAGAAAAAACTCATGTCTGCATGAGTTTTTTCTTATTCTTTTATAAAAAAACAAAAAAAGTATTGCAATAAATACAGAATACATGTTATGATAAATCTTGTCGTCACGAAAATATGACGTTGGTGAGTATGAGCCATTAGCTCAGTTGGTAGAGCATCTGACTTTTAATCAGAGGGTCGAAGGTTCGAGTCCTTCATGGCTCACCATTTTATTTTTCGTGGCCCGTTGGTCAAGTGGTTAAGACACCGCCCTTTCACGGCGGTAACACGGGTTCGAATCCCGTACGGGTCATGTTTTTTTTTGCTTATTTTTGGTCCCGTGGTGTAGTGGTTAACATGCCTGCCTGTCACGCAGGAGATCGCCGGTTCGACCCCGGTCGGGACCGCCACTTTTGTTTATACCACCATTAGTGGTTTTATATATAGTTTTGGCTCGGTAGCTCAGTCGGTAGAGCAGAGGACTGAAAATCCTCGTGTCGGCGGTTCGATTCCGTCCCGAGCCACTCTCAGGATATTAAGTGGGCCCACTTAATATCCTTTTTATTTATGTAATTTTACAAAACTGAGTAGTTATTTTAAAATAGAACGAGGAGCCTCTAGCAGTTGAAGCTAGAGGTTTTTCTATAGATCGTATAGGATGCCGTGTAAAAGTGGATCATACATGAGTCTATGAGAATAGAGGAGAAAATACTTAAACAAAGGATGCGGTCATATAGGACATACTATGTAAACATCAATATGTTTAGGGATTATTGACCATATTTTTATAAGGAGGAAATAGACGATGATGGGAAAGAAAATTTTAGTAGTTGATGATGAAAAGCCGATTGCAGATATTTTGAAGTTTAACCTAGAAAAAGAAGGTTTTGAAATAGTAATGGCGCATGATGGTGATGAAGCAATTGAAAAGGCTAATGAAGAGCAACCAGATATGGTTTTATTAGATATTATGCTACCAGGTAAAGATGGCTTAGAGGTTTGCCGTGAAATACGTAAAAGCTCAGAAATGCCGATTATTATGCTTACAGCAAAGGACTCTGAGATTGATAAAGTATTAGGGCTTGAGCTTGGGGCAGATGATTATGTAACGAAGCCATTTAGTACAAGGGAATTACTTGCTCGTGTGAAGGCGAATTTACGCCGCCATCAACAAGGTGGTGCTGCGGAAAAAGAAGAAAATACAGAAATGGTTATTGGACCAATTGTGATTAATCCAAATGCATATAGTGTAACGAAGCGTGAGGAAAATATCGAGCTTACACATCGTGAATTTGAGTTGCTACATTATTTAGCGAAACATTTAGGACAAGTTATGACACGCGAACATTTATTACAAACAGTTTGGGGTTATGACTATTTTGGAGATGTGCGCACAGTAGACGTTACAGTACGTCGTTTGCGTGAAAAAATTGAAGATAATCCAAGCCATCCTACTTTAATTGTAACTAGACGTGGAGTAGGGTATTACTTGCGTGACCCAGAGCAGGAATAGTATATGAAGAAAGTTGGTTTTTTTCAATCTATTCATTTAAAATTTGTGCTTATATATATGCTATTAATATTAATAGCGATGCAAGTTATTGGAGTATATTTCGTAAGGGAATTAGAGAAGAGCTTAGTACAAGGTTTTAGGGATTCTTTAACGCAGCAAACAAACTTATTATCATATAATTTGAAGCAAGAGTTTAAAAAAAGTTATACAAAAGCAGAAACAGAGTCAACAGATGAAACGATTAAAACTTCAATTCGAAAATTTGCCTCTGATCAGAAGAAAGTTATACAAGAGGTAAGTGTATTTGATTCGCACAGAAAGTTACTGGCTATTTCAGATGAATCAAAGCAGAATAAGGTGAATCGAACATCAACTGATATAGCTGTTCAGCGAGTGTTAGTACAAAAAAAGCCGGAAGTGAAAATTGAGAAGGATGGTAGTACAGGTCATCGTGTTCAAGTTATGCTTACTCCGATTCTAGATGATAACGGTAAGGATGCGCTTGGTGTTATTTACATTGTGGCATCTATGGAAGATGTATATAAACAAATGAAGGATATAAATCAAATTTTTGCTACGGGAACAGTAATTGCTTTATTAGTAACGGCCGTACTTGGGATTTTATTGGCTCAAACAATTACAAGACCAATTTCAGATATGCGGAGACAAGCAATCGAAATGGCAAAAGGAAATTATTCGAGAAAAGTAAAAGTGCATAGCCATGATGAAATTGGACAACTGGCATTATCCTTCAATAATTTATCGAAAAAATTACAACAAGCTCGTTCTTCTACAGAAAGTGAAAGGCGTAAATTATCATCTGTTTTATCACATATGACAGATGGAGTAATTGCTACTGACCGAAAAGGGGATATTATTTTACTAAATGATCCTGCGGAAAAGATGTTAAATGTTTCTCGTGAAACAGCGCTCGATCAATCTGTTTTAGAGGTATTAGGAATACAGGAAGAATTTACGCTCGATCATTTATATGAAGAGCCAGATTCTGTTTTATTAGATTTTAGTACGAGAAACGAACCATATATTTTACGTGCTAGTTTCTCTGTTATTCAAAAAGAAACAGGGAAGGCAAATGGCTTAATTGCTGTACTATATGATGTAACAGAGCAGGAGCGTATAGAACGGGAACGCCGTGAGTTTGTAGCGAATGTCTCTCATGAATTAAGGACGCCATTAACAACGATGCGCAGTTATTTAGAGGCACTTACAGATGGAGCATGGCAGGATCCAAATATTGCACCACAATTTTTAACGGTTACACAAGAAGAAACAGAAAGAATGATTAGACTTGTAAATGCGTTGTTACAGCTATCTAAACTTGATAGTACAGAGCATCGTTTAATGAAAGAATGGGTCGACTTTACTGATTTCTTTAATAATATTATTGATCGCTTTGAAATGTCTAAAGAGCAAAATGTAAGTTTCAAACGATCTTTCTCTAAGAAATCTAGATTTATTGATATGGATACTGACAAAATTACTCAAGTGCTGTATAACATTATTTCTAACGCATTAAAGTATTCACCAGAAGGTGGAACAGTAACATATCGTTTACGTGATCGCGGTGATTTATTAGAAATTAGTGTAAGTGACCAAGGAATGGGTATTCCAAAAGAAAACGTTGATAAAATCTTTGAACGTTTTTATCGCGTAGATAAAGCTCGTTCAAGACAAATGGGTGGTACTGGGCTTGGATTAGCAATTGCAAAAGAAATGATTGAGGCACATGGTGGCTCTATTTGGGCGAAGAGTGAAGAAGGAAAAGGGACAACTATTTATTTCACGTTACCAATGGCAGCAGATGAAGAGGACGATTGGGAATGAGTATGGAAAACTTTAAAACAATAGTTTTAATTAACCTGGTTGTAATTAGCCTATTTCTTACTTTTAACCTATGGACGTATGTGCCAGATTCTACATCCATGCAAAACGCGAAATTTGTGCAGGGAAATGAAGGAATGAACCAAACTAAAATTTCCGATGTTGTCCGTCCTACTTCTATCATCGTGCATAAAGATAAAAATCATTATGGGAGCAGAAGAGAGGCAGATATAGAATCAATCTATAAGCCTCTGGAAGTAGGGGAACTACATGATTTTAAAGAGATATCAATCACTAAGGGGGATTTCCTTTCATATGTGCATGGTGAAGGGAAAGTTGAACTTGTTTTCCCTACCGATATCCCATTTGATGCAGTAAAATCCATGTTTAACATGAAAGAGAAGAGTACAGATAAGCCTAAACATTTTAATCGTATTCTCCTCGATCCTTCTCGAAGTAAGGATCAAGAAATTAAAATTAACTTTGTTTCTGATGGTGATAACTTTAAAATATACGAGGCAAAATTAAGTGGCGTGTATTTAAAAGATATTGTAAATGCCCAAAATCAATTTATAGTATCAGCAAAGCCTTATTTTGATTATCAACTTAATGATATGAAAAAGTTATTTTTACCAGATGGAACGACAGAGTTAAACAATATAACATATATTTCATCTAATTTAGCAGTTGATACGTTTAAGAATGCTCTGTTTAGTGATCCTCGTTATTTAAGTCCGATTACCGAGATGTCGAAAGAAACATTTACAGATGGTATTAGATCCATGGAAATTGAAAACGATCGTCACATGCTAAAGTATAAAAACTCTTCTGTCTTAACTGAGAAAACGATAGATAATTTAATGCTTTTACAAAAAAGCTTTGAATTCGTAAGTGGTCACAGTGGAAGTTTGGATTCATATCGTTTGGACTATATGAATAAAGGAGAGACAGTATTTCGTTTAAATGAAGATGGATATTCAGTATTCAATGAAGATGGATTAGCTGAATTGAGACAAATATGGGGATCAGAAGAAGTAATGGAATATGAAAGACCGTTGCTGTCTTTAAATACTAAAGGTATAGAACAGAAGGTTACTCTTCCGTCAGGGCATGTTGTAATAGCATCTCTAGAAAATAATCCAGAGATAAAGAAACAAGTAATTAAGGATATTGGTATTGGATACAAGTTATCACTAGATGGACAAGTAGTTCGATTACAACCAATTTGGTATGTAAAGCTTGTTGAAGATGAAACAGGTAAACAGAAAATCTATGAGTGGAGTGAGGGAGGACTAAATGGATTGGGATCGGATTAAAACCATATTTATTGTGACCTTTTTTGTTTTGGACCTCTTTCTCATTTTCCAATTCATTCAAAAGCAAGATAGTAATCAATTGGAGCTTATTGCAGAAACAAAGATAGATCAAGAATTAAAAGCAAACAAAATTACGATGGGAAATATCCCTAAAGAACCGAAAAAAGAGTCATTTATTAGAGCGGAAAATAAAGCTTTTAAAGAAGAAGATATACAGTCTTTGAAAAATCAAACAGTGCATATACAAAATATGTACAAGATAGAAAGTAAGCTAAAAGAGCCTTTTTTAAATACGAAATCATTATCAAAAGATAAGTATAATGAATTTTTGAAGAACTATGTATTGGATGGACAAAAGTATGAATTTGGAGCGGTGAAAGACTCTAAAATTTATTTCTTCCAAAAATATAAAGATAAGCCTATTTTCTATAATAATCAGGCGATGATTGTTGTGGAATTAAATGAAAAAAATGAACTTGTTTCATATACGCAGACAATGCTAACTGATTTAAAAGAAATGGGCGAAGGTGAAAAAACGAAAGAGCAAGAAATTATTACGGCTCAAACAGCTTTAGAAAATTTGTATTTAAAAAATAAAATTCATGGAAATACGCATGTTAAAGAAGCGCAAATTGGTTATGCCACTCTTACCGCATCTACTTCTAATAACCAAGTACTGGCTCCAACGTGGAATTTGAAAACGGAGCAGAAGCAGGACTTCTTTGTGAATGCAATTGAAGGACAAGTTATGGAATTAGGAGAAAAGGAAAATCAAGTGGTTGATGAACATACTGGAGTGAGAAAGAATGGGGTTGCATTTTAGCGTACTTGCAAGTGGAAGTACAGGAAATATGCTATACGTAGGAACCGATGAAAAAAAATTACTAGTCGACGCAGGTTTAAGTGGTAAAGCAACAGAGGCTTTATTTAAACAAGCAGAACTGAATATAAATGATGTATCAGGTATTCTTGTAACGCATGAGCATAGTGATCATATTAAAGGATTAGGTGTACTGGCACGTAAATATGATTTACCTGTTTATGCGAATGAGAAAACATGGAATGCAATGGAACATTTAATAGGAAATATCCCAACTGAACAAAAGTTTATTTTCTCAGTTGGTGATGTGAAAACCTTTGGTGATATTGAAGTCGAGTCATTTGGAGTTTCTCATGATGCGGCAGAACCGATGTTTTATGCTTTCCATAACAATAATAGGAAGTTAGCGCTTATTACAGATACGGGATACGTAAGTGACCGTATGAAAGGCGTTATTAAGGGAGCTAATGCTTTCGTATTTGAAAGTAATCATGATGTAGAAATGCTTCGTATGGGACGTTATCCATGGAGCATTAAACGACGTATTTTAAGTGACGTTGGGCATGTTTGTAATGAGGATGCTGCATTAGCGATGGCAGATGTAATTACAGATGAGACAAAGCATATTTATTTAGCCCATTTAAGCTTAGATAATAACATGAAAGAACTAGCGCGTATGTCAGTATCACAAGTACTAGAGGAAAAAGGATTTGGAGTGGGTGAATCCTTTGAAATTCACGATACAGATCCAAAAATGCCTACAAAAATTCAATACGTATAATTCTTCATTTTAGTAAACAATAAAGGTGAATATAGTTGTTTTCAGGAAGATAGGTGAACAAATATGTCCTTTATTGATGAAGAAAATTATCGTATGAAACGTGCAGGAAAAAAGAAGCATAAAGGTATAGTTCTTTCTAGTATAGCGGGAACAATTGTAGGAGCTTCTTTATTCGCGTTTGGAGCGCCTTTATTTTCAAATTCTGCTGATACGCTTCCGCAAGCTGAAGCAAGCGGAAGTAATATGGCCGAAGCTCAAGGGATTAAACAGATTAGCTTTGTAGATGCTGTTGATCGTGCATCTGAAGCTGTTGTGGGTGTTATTAACATTCAACGAGATAACTTTTCAGAGGCAGATTCAGAGGCCGGTACAGGATCAGGAGTAATTTATAAAAAGACAGATGGTCAAGCTTATATTGTAACGAATAATCATGTTGTAGCTGGAGCGAATCGTATTGAAGTAAGTCTAAGTGACGGTAAGAAGGTTCCTGGAAAAGTATTAGGAACCGATGTAGTCACAGACTTAGCTGTATTAGAAATAGATGCAAAGCATGTGAAAAAAATAATTGAAATTGGCGATTCTAATACTGTTCGCAGAGGAGAGCCAGTTATTGCGATTGGAAACCCACTTGGACTGCAATTTTCTGGAACAGTTACACAAGGTATTATTTCAGCTAATGAACGTATTGTCCCTGTAGATTTAGATCAAGATGGACATTATGATTGGCAAGTAGAAGTGTTACAAACAGATGCAGCGATTAATCCGGGGAATAGTGGCGGTGCGCTTGTAAATGCAGCAGGACAATTAATTGGTATTAATTCAATGAAAATTGCTGCAAAAGAAGTAGAAGGAATCGGCCTTGCTATTCCGGTGACTAGAGCTGTTCCGATTATGAATGAACTTGAGAAGTATGGAAAAGTAAGAAGACCATATGTTGGGATTGAACTTAGGTCATTAAATGAAATTCCAAACTATTATTGGTCAAAAACATTACATTTACCAGGTACTGTAACAGAGGGAGTTTGTATTTTGGATGTGAAAAGTCCTTCGCCAGGTGCGGATGCTGGTTTAAGAGAACATGATGTTATTGTGGCGGTAGATGGAAAACCGATTCGCGATATTATTGGATTCCGTACGGCCTTATATGATAAGGAAATTAATGATAAAATGACTCTTACGTTTTATCGTGGCACAAAAAGAGTAACAACAACAGTGAAATTAGGCATTCAAAAGTATTAAAAACAGGAGGGCCTACCTCCTGTTTTCTATTGTAGAAAAGTGAGGTGAAGAAAATGAATTTACCTTGTTGTTTAGAGCATGTTGAATTAGCGTTAGATATTATTGTGGATGAGTGTGAAGTTGCGCCAGTTATCAACAATGTGGATAACTCGGAAAAAGAGAAAAAAACATGTGAATTTTGTCAAAATGAGGCGACATATGTTGTATCGAACACAGATTCTCACACAATATGTGGGTAGTATTTGTGGATATGTGGATAAGTTTTGTGGATAACATGTTTGTAAGGTGGAGGATACGTGTGAATATCTCGATTATTTCAATTGGGAAATTAAAAGAAAAATATTTGAAACAAGGTATAGCAGAATACTTAAAACGATTATCTGCATACGCAAAAGTAGAAGTAATTGAATTGCCTGATGAAAAGGCGCCAGAAAATTTAAGTGAAGCAGAAATGTTAATTGTAAAGGAAAAAGAAGGTATACGTATACTGGATAAAATTTCTGATGACACGCATGTGATTGCATTAGCTATAGAAGGAAAGCAAAAGTCATCAGAAGAATTCGCGATAAGTCTAGATCGCCTTGCTACATACGGAAAGAGTAAAGTCGCATTTGTAATTGGTGGATCACTTGGACTAAGCTCAGAAGTGATGAAGCGTTCAAATGAATCACTTTCTTTTTCAAAGATGACATTACCACACCAATTAATGCGATTAGTGTTGCTTGAGCAAGTGTATAGAGCGTTTCGGATTAATCGTGGGGAACCGTATCATAAGTAATGTATTCTATATAAAACACTGATATTATCATATTTATTTTATTATGCCTATAACTGGAGGCTATGTGAATGGTAAGTGATCAGACGAGATATTCTAGGCTCGCGAATATAACAAAAATAATAAATACGAAATTAGAACTACGTGACGTATTGCAGCGTGTGACAATGGCGATATCAGAGGAGATTGTTAGGTGCGATGCTGTTGGAATTTATTTACCCCAGGAAGATGGAACATTTAGAGGGTTTGCAGGAAAACCAGAGACTATAAATGGTGTAACGCTCGATACTCAAGTAATTGATCCTGAAATAGACTTACTGGCAAAAGAAGTTATTGAAACGAAAAGAACCATCTATATTCCTGATACCTCAAAGGATCATCGACCAGATCCGAGACCGGTTAATGCATTCAAAATTAAGTCCTTATTAGCTCTGCCTATCTCATTTGGGCAAGAGTTATTTGGTCTAGTTTTTTTATTTGATTATGGAATTCCGATGAACTTAACAGATTCAGAAATTCAAAGTGTTGAAGCTTATGTAAATATGGCTGCGGTTGCAATTCAAAACGCAAATAATTTAAAACAAAAGGAAAACCTTATTGCTGAGAAACAACTGTTACTAAATGTTACACGTGATTTATCGATGTGTTCCTCGATACAGGAGAGTTTTGATAAATGCTTTTTTTACCTAGAACAGATTTTAGAGAGTAAAAATATGACTGCTCATCTTCTAGATCCGCTAGATAAAACAACAATTAAAACAACGAAATTAAGTAAGGACTGTCATTGGACAGAAGCGGATTGGACAGAGAAAAGCTATGAAGCCAAGATCCAAGAGGTTATTCAAACAAAAAATATAGATAGTAAGGGTCTATTGATGATTCCATTGGTTTCAATGGGAGAAGTATTAGGGGTAATCGTCGTTGGCAAAGAAGGAAAAGCTCACAATTATGATGATTCCCAACTTCAACTAGCAAAATCTATCGTTGATGCCACAGCCCCTACGTTTTCGAATTTGTTGTATATGGATCAACTAGAGAGCATAGTGGAAGAGCGAACGAGAGAGTTAGCTGCTGCTAATGAAAAAGTTACAAGTGTGATTGAATGTATTACGGATGGATTTTTTATTTTAAATAATAAATGGGAATTTACGTACGTAAATAAGTACCAATATTTTCCGCAAAGAAAAACAGCAAAAGATGTATTAGGAAAGAATATATGGAATGTTTTCCCGAGTGAAATTGACACAGTTATGTATAAGGAATTTCATCGTGCGATGTCAGAGCGAACTACAGTTCATTTCGAATTTCTTTCTACTGCAGATGAATATTGGCACGAAGTTATTGCATACCCATATGATGATGGTATTTGTTGTATTTTTAAAAACATAACGGAAAAAAAGAAATATGAACAGGAATTGAAAAGATTATCCAATATAGATTTAATAGGGCAAATGGCAGCAGGTATCAGCCATGAAATTAGAAATCCAATGACAACAGTACTGGGATTTTTACAGTTATTAAAAGAAGAGAATACCTATGAGAAACATAATAAGTACTTTTATTTAATGATTGAAGAACTTAACCGTGCCAATTCTATTATTACTGAATTTCTCTCAATGGGTAATACAAGGAAATTGGATTTGCAGATGTTAGATTTAAATTCAATTATCCGCGATATTATTCCTTTAATAAAGATTGATACGTACAATCAAAATAAATATATTCAAGTCGATACAAATGACATTCCAGAATTACTTTTAAATCGTAATGAGATACGGCAATTATTAATGAATCTATATCGTAATGGCTTAGAAGCGATGAATACAGGGAAAGTTCTAACCATTAGCACTTACAAGGAAGGTCAAAATTGTGTGGTGCTTGCAGTGCGGGATCAAGGAAAAGGTATCAGGCCTGAAGTATTAGAGAAACTGGGTACGCCGTTTTACACGACCAAAGATAATGGAACTGGATTGGGGTTAGGTGTATGTTATGCCATCGCTGCCCGCCATAATGCAAAAATAGAAATTCAAACAGGATCGGAAGGCACTACCTTTTTTGTTAAATTTAATTATGAAAATAATAAAAAATAACCTTATTTAGAATAGTTACGATGAACCGTATCATAAATAAATTTATTCTTTGTATATAAAAGGATAAAAAGACCATTGGACAAAAATTACCGATGGTCTTTTAAATATTATTAGATGGTATGTAGATTTCCTAAAATAAGTATGTTTCTATTTCCATAAAAATATGCTGTAATATGAAGAGGAAAAAGTATAAGTAGTTAGAGAAGTGAGGAATTAAAGGTGAAGAAGTTTAAGAAGTTTTACTTGGAGATTACGAGTGTATGTAATCTTGCGTGTAGCTTTTGTCCGCCGACGGAAAGGCAGAAGCAATTCATTTCTGTGGAGGATTTTGCTAAAAGATTAGACCAAATTAAACCTCACACAGACTACATTTATTTGCACGTGAAGGGTGAGCCGTTGCTCCATCCGAAAATAGATCAACTATTAGACTTAAGTCATGAAAAAGGGTTTAAAGTTAATATTACAACGAACGGAACGTTAATTAATAAGAGAAGACATAGGCTGTTAAATAAGCCTGCGTTAAGACAAATGAATTTTTCACTGCATAGTTTTGATGGACATCCAGGTTCGCAAGATAAAGAGGGCTATGTAAGGAGTATACTTTCCTTCATTAGGGAAGCGACAAGTCAATCAGATTTAATTGTATCGTTAAGGTTATGGAATTTAACTCAGGATAATAAAACAAATGCTGAAATCCAGAAAAATAGAGAGTTATTATCTATAATTGAAAATGAATTTGATCTATCTTATCAAATTGAAGAGAAGCTTACACCAGGAAAAGGTATAAAAATTGCAGAACGTGTCTTTATTAATCAAGACTATGAATTCCAGTGGCCAGCATTACATGAGGAAGAGGATGATGGGAAAGGATTCTGTCATGGACTTCGTAATCAAGCGGGTATTTTAGCAAATGGAACAGTTATTCCTTGTTGTTTAGATGGTGAAGGGATTATTAACCTTGGGAATATTAATAATGATTCATTTTCTAACATTATTGAAGGTGAAAGAGCAACAAACATTGTCGATGGATTTTCGAAAAGAGTTGCGGTTGAAGAACTTTGCAGGAAATGTGGATATCGCAAACGGTTTGGGAAGTAAATATGAAATAAGCCCTCATTAAAGCGAGGGCTTATTTTTTTATTCTTGATAAGAATGCTCTAATTCATCAATTAATGAACCAACGTAAGAAACAGCTTTACGGATTGCATCTGGTTTTGACATATCTACTCCGGCATGTTTCATTAGTTCAAGTGGTTTCATTGTACCACCAGCACGAAGCACATCTAACCAGCGATCAATAGCAGGTTGTCTTTCCTCTTTAATCATTTGAGCTACTGCAGTGGATGCAGTGAGGCCTGCGGAATATGTATAAGAATATAGACCCATATAATAATGAGGTTGACGCATCCAAGTTAAGCCTGCACCTTCATCGATTTCTACAGAATCTCCCCAGAATGTCGATAGGACATTCGTTTTGATTTCAGTTAAAGTTGTAGCTGTAAGGGCCTGTCCTTCTTCTGCTAGAGCATATACTCTACGTTGATATTCACCCTCAAGTAAGTGAGTAACAAAGTTGTGATAATATGTGCCAAGTAGTTGCAGAATAACCCATCTGCGCATTCTCTTATCGTCAGTAGTCGCTAGTAAATGCTGAGCTAATAGTAATTCATTCATAGTTGATGGTGCTTCAACAAAGTACATAGATGGGCGTACGTTCATAATACGTTGATTTTTATTTGCTAAATAAAAATGACCAGCATGTCCAAATTCATGTGCTAATGTAAAGCATCCGCGCATCGTATTTTGCCATGTAATTAAAATATAGGGATGAGAGCCGTATGGACTTGAGCAAAATGCTCCTGTTGATTTACCTACGTTATCTGCAAGATCTACCCATCTTTCTTTGAATCCTTTTTCGATTATGGAACTATATTCATCGCCTAATATTTTTAAAGAATCTTGAATGAGCGTGCCTGCGTCTTCATAAGTAATCGACGGATTAAATTCGGGATCTAAAGGTGCATGTAAGTCACAGAAAAGCATTTGATCGAGTCCTAATACTTTCCTTTTTAAATCTGCAAAACGGCGCATATGAGGTGCTAGTTCTTTATAAATAATATCAAGTTGGTTGTTATACATTTCAAGTGGAACCTTTTGTGGTTCTAATAGCATATGGGTAACGGATTCATATTTACGTAAACGAGAAAGTGTTACTTGTTTTTTTACTTCAGTAGCATATGTTGTGGCAATTGTATTTTTATATCGGTTTAGTGTGGAAACAAATGATGAATATGCTTTTCGACGTATATATGTGCTTGGAGAAAATTCATATTTGCTTTCAACTAATGAGAATGAAACAGGAAGTTCGTTTCCTTGTTCGTCTTGTATAGAAGTGAAATCCATATCGGCCAATTTAGTCATGCCGTAAATTTTGTATGGAGAACTATGAACTTCGCCAAGTGCAGCAAGTGCTTCTTCTGTTTCAGGAGAGAGTGTGTGCTGTCTTTTTTGTAGTATTTCTAGTAACGATTTACGGAAAGGTTCAAGTTTTGTTTCTTCAGTTAAATATTTTTCAATTGTTCCTTCGTCGAATGAGAGGATTTCATTATGAATAAAGGATAGTGCAGTATGTACTTTCGTCCATAAAGCAGAAATTTTGGAAGAGTTCGCTTGAATACTTGGATTTGTACGATCAGTAGATTCTTTTAAATTTGCATATGAGTATAGTTTTGTTAACGTCATTAAAAGCTCTTCTTCTAAAAGTAGGCAATTTAATAAAGTGTGGGAGCTAGTATGTAAATGCCCTTTAAATGAATCAAGTTTCTGTATATCATTTTCCAATGCGTTTAATGCAGCATGCCATTCGGCATCAGAATTATACAAATCGGATAAATCCCATGTTAGTTCAGCAGGTACCTCTGCGCGATTAAGGCGATTTTCCATTACATTTTTCAAGTCGTATCTCCTCCTTATTAAGACCATCTAAACACATAATACTAGAAAATTCAGTTAATTAAAATGTTTTACATTTTTATATACAAAAAAGAAGGACAAGCATGAAAATGCTTGTCCTTCGAGTTAATTTAAGAATTAATATACTTTGTCACCATTGAAAATCGAGTTTTTCACGACAACATAATCTACAGTACGAATAGCGTCTAATTTTGTTCCGCCAGCGTAAGAGATAGAAGATTGAAGATCTTGTTCCATTTCGATTAACGTATCTTCTAAAGAACCTTTATGCTCAACGAACATTTTCTTACCTTCAACGTTTTTCTTCTCACCCTTTTGGAATTCAGAAGCAGAACCGAAGTATTCTTTATAAAGTTTGCCATCTCTTTCAATTGTTTCCCCTGGAGACTCTTCGTGACCAGCGAATAGAGAACCGATCATGACCATAGTTGCCCCAAATCGAATAGATTTAGCTACGTCGCCGTGTGTACGAATACCACCATCAGCGATAATTGGCTTACTTGCAGCTTTTGCACACCAGCGAAGTGCAGCTAGCTGCCAACCACCAGTTCCGAAGCCTGTTTTAATTTTAGTAATACAAACTTTACCAGGTCCAATACCAACTTTTGTTGCATCGGCACCAGCATTTTCTAATTCTCTTACCGCTTCTGGAGTTCCAACGTTTCCAGCGATAACGAAGCTCTCTGGTAAATGTTTTTTAATATGTTGAATCATGTTGATCACAGCATTAGAATGACCGTGTGCGATATCAATCGTGATATATTCAGGTGTAAGTTGCTCAGCAGCTAATTGTTGTACGAATTCATATTCGTCCTCTTTTACACCAACGCTGATAGAAGCGATTAATCCACGTGATTGCATATCTCTAATGAATGAGATTCGTTTCTCTGGTTGGAAACGATGCATGATATAAAAGTAGTTGTTCTCAGCTAAATAAGTTGCAATTCTTTCATCAATAATCGTTTGCATATTTGCAGGCACGACAGGTAATTTAAATTTATGTTTTCCTAAAGTGACAGTTGTATCACATTCAGAGCGGCTATTTACAATACATTTTGCAGGAATTAATTGAATATCTTCATAGTCAAATACGTTTTCCATCATTTACACCCCTAAAATACGAATATTTTATTTTTATTAATCAAAAATGTTCGTCCATAGGATAATTTACATTATTTTTATTAAGAAGTCAAAGGATTTCTTAACATTTTTTAAAAAAGTAGATTTTACATCTAAAAAAAAACGTTAAAAACGAATTTAAAACGTTTTTTTGTTTTTATTGTTCGTTTATGGGAAGGGTTGAAAAATTAAGATAATTATACAAGGTTGTATGTATTCTTTTTATTTTTTTGAGTGGATGTAGGATACTATAATAAGGTTAATGCTAACAATACGAGAAAAAGATGTTATCAAGTAGTTGAACAATATATGAAATGAAAAGGTTTATTTCTATATAAAAAGATGAATCTGGCATGATTCACCTTTTATGTGAGGTTTCAAGTATAATAAGTAGGGTGATAGTAACGTATACAAAAGATAAAAAAGAAAATAATACAGAATAAAATGAGGTTAATATATGAGTAAAAAAAGTTTTTCTGATTATAAATTAAGTAAGGAAATTGTAAGGGCACTTACTGGGTTAGGGTATGATCATCCAACGGAAGTACAAGGTGAGGTTATTCCAGTTGCATTACAAAAGAAGGATCTTGTTGTGAAATCCCAGACTGGAAGTGGAAAAACAGCGTCATTTGGTATTCCACTTTGTGAAATGGTGGAGTGGGAAGAGAATAAACCACAAGCATTAGTTTTAACACCAACGAGAGAGCTTGCGGTACAGGTAAAAGAAGATATTACAAATATAGGTCGATTCAAAAGGATTAAGGCTGCGGCAGTTTATGGGAAATCTCCATTTGCAAGTCAAAAATTAGAATTAAAGCAAAAGACACATATTGTAGTTGGGACTCCTGGTCGTGTGTTGGATCATATTGAGAAGGGTACCCTTTCTTTAGAGTGTTTGAAGTATTTAGTTATTGATGAAGCAGATGAGATGCTAAATATGGGCTTTATCGATCAAGTAGAGGCAATTATTGATGAATTACCTACAAAAAGAATGACAATGTTATTTTCAGCAACACTTCCAGAAGATGTTGAGAAATTGTCTCGTACATATATGAATTCACCAACTCATATTGAAATTAAAGCGGCTGGGATTACGACGGATAAAATTGAACATACTCTTTTTGAGGTGATAGAAGACGAGAAGCTTTCACTACTTAAAGATGTAACAACGATTGAGAATCCTGATAGCTGTATTATTTTCTGCCGTACACAAGAAAATGTAGATCATGTATATAGACAATTAAAACGAGCTAACTATCCTTGTGACAAAATACATGGTGGTATGGTACAAGAAGATCGTTTTGAAGTCATGGATGATTTTAGAAAAGGAAAATTCCGTTATTTAGTAGCAACAGATGTAGCTGCGAGAGGAATTGATATTGATAATATTACACATGTTATTAATTATGATATTCCACTTGAAAAAGAAAGCTATGTACATCGTACTGGAAGAACGGGACGAGCTGGAAATAGTGGAAAAGCTATTACATTTATAACACCATATGAAAATAGATTTTTAGAAGAGATTGAGGAGTATATTGGATTTGAAATTCCAAAGGCAATTGGACCTTCAAAAGAAGAAGTTATGAAAGAGAAAGCTGCATTTGAAGAAAAGATACATGCTAAACCAATTATAAAGAAAGATAAAAATGCAGACATCAACAAAGGCATTATGAAGCTGTACTTTAATGGCGGGAAGAAAAAGAAAATTAGGGCGGTAGATTTCGTCGGTACAATTGCTAAAATTAAAGGTGTTACAGCAGAAGATATAGGCATTATTACGATACAGGATAATGTTTCTTACGTTGAAATATTAAATGGAAAAGGACCACTTGTCTTGAAAGTCATGAAGACTACAACGATTAAAGGGAAACAACTAAAAGTTCATGAAGCAATTAAGTAAATAAAAAACTATCCACTTTAATAGGTGGATAGTTTTTTATTTATGATTCTTTTAAATCATCCACTAGTTGCTCCGCTAAACGTCTATACATATTACTCATAGTCACGAAGGATGTTAGTAGTAGAAATTTTTCTAGCTTTGTATCTTCTAAGGAAGAAATCTCATTTACTTCTGTAACACGGTTATTTACGTCTTGTTTAAAGCTTTCGACATTGCTTTCAGTAAGAGCAAGATAATTTTTGTATAACGTATTTAATTCGAATGAATCATCATTTAATAAGGAGTCATTTATAGTTTCTAATGAACTTTTTATGTCGTTAATGGAGAGAGCTCCCTTTAATTGATAAATTAGGCTAATTAAAATCATATGCTCTTTTGAATACTTTTTATTTTTGATGGGGATGAATAGTTTTCCTTTTGCGTAATTATTAATCATCGTTTTGGTTAATACTTTTTCATCATCAGTTCTCGTTGTATCTGCATAAGTATTCTCAAATAGTTGAACAACTTGATCTACATATAAGTCAACATTTGGAATATCCTCAAGTTTAATGTTTTTTTCTAAATGCAATGTCTCAAGTAATTCATTTATATTTTCCACGTAGAATCCCTCACTTTTATAACTTAGTGGAACTTAATGTTTAATATATCTTTAAATATGGTATTACGAAACAAATGAATTGTAAATGTTGACCTTAAAAAGAAATGTGTATATAATTACATGTAGTTATTAAAACTACATGTAATTATATGAGGGGTGTTATTATGAATGCTTATGTAAGGGAACCAGTTAATGCATTTACTCACTTAGGTGGAGCGATATTATCATTTATTGCCTTATTAGCTATGCTTGTGAAAGTTTCTATCAAGATGCCATCATTTGCTGCAATTACAGCTGTTATTTTGTTTGGTATTGGAATGATGGTCCTTTATACGGCGTCAGCTGTGTATCATAGTGTTGTGGCCAATGAACGTGTTATTTACTTCTTTAGGAAGCTAGATCATTCTATGATTTTTATATTAATTGCAGGTACATATGCACCCTTTTGCTTAATTACATTAAATTCAGCAAGTGGTTTACTATTATTTTGTTTAGTCTATGCAACTGCGATTTGTGGCATTGTATTTAAAATGTTTTGGTTTAATTGTCCAAGATGGTTATCGACAGCAATTTATATTACGATGGGTTGGTTAATTGTGTTATTCTTTGCACCGTTAGCTGAGAATTTAAGTACAGGAGGCATTATTTTCTTAGTACTTGGGGGCATTTTTTATACAATTGGTGGATTTATTTATGGAACAAAGCCAAAATGGTTAGAGTTTAAATATATGGGGCATCATGAAATTTTTCATGTTTTTGTATTATTAGGTAGTCTTGCGCATTTTCTAAGTGTATATTGTTATGTAATTTAATAAAAAAACGCCACATAATAAAAATTATGTGGCGTTTTTTTATTAACTGATTAGAATCGTATATGTTATAAAATCATTATGGGATAAAATGTAAGTTTCTGTGTTCGCATGTTAAACATAGGATAAGAAATATGTGATATACTTTGAGAAGTTTATAATGAATGAAATATGGAGGACTATAATTATGGCAATACTTGTAACAGGTGGAGCAGGATATATTGGTAGTCATACATGTGTAGAATTACTAAATAGCGGTTACGAAGTTATAGTAGTGGATAACCTTTCGAATAGCTCGGTAGAATCTATAAATCGAGTGAAAGAAATAACAGGAAAACAATTTAAGTTTTATAAAGAAGATGTTTTAAATCGCGAAGCGCTTGACGCAATTTTTGAAGAAAATGCAATTGAAGCAGTTATTCACTTTGCAGGATTTAAAGCTGTAGGGGAGTCAGTAGCGATTCCATTAACATATTATCATAACAACATTACAAGCACGTTAGTGCTATGTGAAGTAATGCAGAAACATAATGTAAAGAAGATAATCTTTAGTTCATCTGCAACTGTATATGGTATCCCGGAAACGTCACCGATTACGGAGGAGTTTCCATTAAGTGCAACAAATCCATATGGTCAAACGAAATTAATGATTGAGCAAATTATGCGTGATGTAGCATTTGCAGATGCAGAATGGAGTATCGCGTTACTTCGCTATTTCAATCCATTTGGTGCACACGAAAGTGGGCGTATCGGAGAAGATCCAAATGGAATCCCAAATAACTTAATGCCATATGTAACGCAAGTAGCGGTAGGTAAGTTAAAAGAATTAAGCGTATTCGGAAATGACTATCCAACGAAAGATGGAACAGGAGTCCGTGATTACATCCATGTTGTGGACTTAGCAAATGGTCACGTAAAGGCGCTTGAGAAAGTACTGAGTACAACGGGAGTAGATGCTTATAACCTGGGCACAGGTATGGGCTATAGTGTACTAGAGATGGTTGAAGCGTTTGAAAAAGTTTCGGGTAAGAAAGTTCCTTATAAAATTACAGAGCGTCGCCCAGGTGATGTGGCAGTATGTTTTGCTGATGCATCGAAAGCAAAGCGTGAATTAGGCTGGGAGGCAACACGCGGATTAGAAGAAATGTGTGCAGATTCTTGGAAATGGCAATCAAATAATAAAAATGGCTATTTAGAAGTTTAATGATGAATATAAAAAAATGACCTTTGCATAAAAGCAAGAGGTCATTTTTTATTAATTTTATTAGCGAACCTAGAAAAGAACGTTCGCTGTTTTAAATGATGTGATTTTACAATATCTTATGCTAGAAGGTAGTAGAATGAGATAGAGGAATGTATTATTTTATTAATTTTTTATAGAAATTGAAAGCGTATTATTGAAAAGTATTCCAACACTTGTATCATTGCTAGAGTCCGTTTATAATCAAGGAATCCTAGTTCATGTTTTAATAGGATTATTTATTATTGAAAGCGTTTTAAGTTCGCTCCTTTTTGAGGTAGGAGGTCTGACTTATTTGGATGAAAAATTATGTATGTAGTTTTAAATGGGAAGAAAAATAATATAAGTATCACTTTATAGTGTGGGGAGGTTAAAAGTGTGAAAGGTAAAGATTTTCACACGAATATATATGGGTTATGTAGGATTATTACTTTCAGGGGCAGCTTTATTTTTAAATAGTCTTGTTATATTAGGGAAAGCAGAGATGAAAAGTGCGGGTGTTTTTAATTTATTTGTGGGTGCACTACAAATTATTATTCCGTTTTATTTGATCATGATTTCTGACCAAAGCAATTGGACAGTGTATTCATATGCGGCTACTTTCTTATTTGGATTAACTTATTTATATGTAGGTGTTACTTTTATAAAAGGAATGGATAGTAGTGGTCTAGGATGGTTTTGTATTTGGGTAGCAATTATAGCCTTATTCTATATGGTTGTTTCATTTGTTCAATTCCATGATGTTGTTAATGCGTTAACGTGGTTTATGTGGGCATTACTTTGGTATTTATTCTTTGTATTAAATACACAAAAGAAGAACATTAATCAATATCTTGGAAGGATTGCCTTCGTACAATCATGGGTAACATTGACTTTACCTTCACTCTTTTATTTTATGGGAGTGTGGGGAGAGGGATTTGTATATGAACTATGGGTTTATGTATCAGTAATTTCTATTTTGTACTTCTGTTATTGTATTTATAAATATCGAGTACGTTAATATATTTTCTGTAGAAAAGCATGGAATCGTTAAACGAATTCCATGCTTTTTATATGTTGGCACTTATAATAGAGAGGTAGTATTTTACAATTTGCTAAAATGGGGATGATGAAGTTGAAAAAAGTATTGGTGCTAGGGGGAACAAGATTTTTTGGTAAACATTTAGTAGAAGCACTTTTGCAAGAGGGGCACGATGTAACGATTGCGACGAGGGGAGTTACTGAAGATTCTTTTGGTAGCGCAGTAAAAAGAATAATTATTGATAGAGAAGATGGAAAGCTACTAGAAAAGCGTCTAGAAGGAAAAAGTTATGATATTGTATACGATAATTTATGCTATAGCTCGAATGCAGCGAAGATAATATGTGAAGTGTTACGAGGGAAAACGAAGAAATATGTTATGACATCTTCAATGGCCGTCTATGAACCTGCCCTAAGCTTATCAGAAGAAGACTTTAATCCGTACGATTATGCAATCGCGTATGGAGATAGGAATGACTTCAATTATGGTGAAGGAAAGAGATTAGCTGAAGCCGTTGTATTTCAACAAGCAACATTCCCAGTTGTTGCAGTTCGTTTTCCAGTTGTTATTGGAGAAAACGATTATACGAAAAGGTTACAATTTTACGTTGAATGTATTGTGAACCAAAAACCTATCGTTGTGGATCATGTAGATGGAACTTTGTCATTTATACATGAAAAAGAGGCAGGAGAGTTTCTAGCTTGGTGCGGAATGGAAAATGTGAAAGGGCCAATTAACGCCTGTAGTAACGGGGTAGTTTCTACGGAAGAAATTATTCATTTCATAGAAGAGAAGACAGGAATAAAAGCACTCATTCAGAAAGCTGGGGAAAATATAGCTCCTTATAATGAGGTAACTAACTGTACATTACATAATGGAAAGGCTCGTGAATTCGGATTTTTGTTCCGAGAGCTGAAACTAGAAATGAAAAATGTTTTAAAACATTATATAAATACAATGAAGTAATCATAAATCCCCCGGTGGCAATCCGGGGGATTCTGGAGGATTTCGACAATACTGATTTTACATTACCAAATTTACCTTATACGTACGACTAATGTTTTTGTGATTGAATTGCTTGTAAATACTTCTCGTTTACTTGGTCCCAGTTTACTGTATGCCACCAGTTGGTAACAAACTCTGGGCGCCTATTTTGATACTTTAAATAATAAGCATGTTCCCATACATCAATTACGAGTAAGGGGATTTTCCCTTCTTGCAAAGGCGTATCTTGATTTGGTGTACTCATAACAGAGAGTTCCTCACCGTCAAGAACAAGCCATCCATAGCCACTTCCAAAACGACTAATAGCTGCTTTGGAAAGTTGATCTTTTAAGTTGTCAAAGGTATTGAAATAATAATCAATTACTTTTGCAACGTCTCCATTAGGCTCACCGCCACCTCGTGGGCTCATCACTTCCCAAAAAAGACTATGACAATAGTGACCACCACCGTTATTTCGTACAGCTGTAACAATTTCCTTCGGTAAAGCATCTAAATTACATAGCAATTCTTCTAAAGATTTATTATGTAATTCAGTATAATTTTCTAAAGTAGCATTTAAATTGTTTACGTATGTCGCATGGTGCTTTCCATGATGAATGGAAAGTGTATTGCTATCAATATGTGGCTCTAGTTCATCATAGTCATATGAAAGCTTTGGCAATTGAAATGAAGACATAACATTACCTCCTTTCCACTTAAAAAGTTGGTCTAGGTAAAAATACTTTACCTGAGTCAAAAATACACCCATTTTCCATATAAGTCAATAGTAAGTCCATTAATTTTCTGAAAAATATTACAATAAAAGTAACACTCTCACTTTCATTTGTGACTCCTATCCTTTTTGCTTATACTGTAAAGTAGCAGGGTTTTGTTGAAATAGAAGGAGATTGTTTATGAGTAAAACGAAACAATTAATAGAGGAAGCAAGTAATTTTATTACGATTTGTTATAAGGAGCTTCATAAAGAACAATTGATAGAAGAACGTATAAAAGAAATTCAAATTGAGATAGAAAAGACAGGGACATATGAGCATACATTTGAAGAACTTGTTCATGGTTCACGAATGGCATGGCGTAACAGTAATAGATGTATTGGAAGACTATTTTGGAGTAAGATGCACATATTAGATGCGCGCGAAGTAAATGATGAAGAGGGTGTATATAATGCATTAATTCATCATATTAAATATGCAACGAACGACGGGAAAGTTAAACCAACCATTACGATTTTTAAGCAATATCAAGGTGAGGAAAATAATATAAGAATTTATAATCACCAATTGATTCGATATGCAGGATATAAAACAGAAACGGGAGTGATTGGTGATTCTCATTCCGCTACATTTACGGACTTTTGTCAGGGGCT
Organism: Bacillus sp. B1-WWTP-T-0.5-Post-4; assembly: GCF_009183795.1. Classification (NCBI taxonomy): domain Bacteria; kingdom Bacillati; phylum Bacillota; class Bacilli; order Caryophanales; family Bacillaceae; genus Bacillus; species Bacillus sp. B1-WWTP-T-0.5-Post-4. The sequence goes on along the minus strand of NZ_WEIJ01000004.1, from coordinate 424,105 downwards.
TGGTTGGCAAGGAGAAGGTACGAATTTCGATGTATTGCCACTTGTGTTCTCTATAAACGGGAAGGCGCCTACATATAAAGAAATTCCGAGAGAAGAAGTAAAAGAAGTGCCAATTGAACACCCAGAATACCCTATTTCATCACTTGGAGTAAAATGGTATGGTGTTCCAATGATTTCAGATATGCGTTTAGAAATTGGCGGTATTTCTTATACAGCCGCTCCGTTCAATGGATGGTATATGGGAACAGAAATTGGGGCGCGTAACTTAGCAGATCATGATCGTTATAATTTACTTCCGGCTGTTGCGGAGATGATGGATTTAGATACATCGAGAAACGGTACCTTATGGAAAGATAAGGCGCTAATTGAGTTGAATATTGCCGTACTACACTCCTTTAAAAAACAAGGAGTTAGTATTGTTGATCACCATACTGCTGCACAACAATTTCAGCAATTTGAGAAGCAAGAAGCTGCTTGTGGTCGTGTTGTAACAGGTAATTGGGTATGGCTTATTCCGCCATTATCTCCAGCTACCACTCACATTTATCATAAACCGTATCCGAATGAAATTTTGAAGCCAAATTTCTTTCATAAATAATATTTAGTGTAGGTTTTTTCTGTGAAATATAATTTTTTTTAATTACTGTTATGTAGCAAATGGAAGCCTTTACTCTCGGTTATTTTTGGAAGAGGCTTTTTGAACCAAGGAGTACCTTATGTTATAATCAAATTTCTGTTTCGAAGACCTTATAGAAATATAAGGTCTTTTGTTTTGCTTTTTTATGTAAGAGGAAGAGGATTTTTCTTTTTAATAAGGGATTTGGCATATTTTTAGGGACAACATAAGTATGTGGGAAGTCGATAAAATGTTATGCATATATAATTATTATGTTTTGGGTTTAAACAATAAAACATAATAAAGTTGTTTTTTTTGATTGCTGAGGAAGGAGGAAGTATAAATGAGGATGAAGAGTCGAAAAACTGATTGGCCTGTATTTATTATTAGTGGTGGTTCACTTTTATTATTTGTAATTGCAGTTTTTTTGAACAAGGATTATGTAGAGAGTGCGATTAATAAAAGTTTCGCTTTTTCAATTAAATATTTCGGTGCCTTCTGGCAAGTTTTATTATTAGGTACATTTATTGTTGCGATGTGTATGGCTTTCTCCAAATATGGGAGAGTTAAGCTTGGGGGATTAGAAAAACCTGAGATTAGTACGGCAAAATGGCTTGCTATTATTATGTCTACATTACTTGCTGGAGGTGGCGTTTTTTGGGCAGCAGCAGAGCCAATGTATCATTTGATGACGGTGCCACCAATACATGATGGTATATCTGCTGGAACGAAAGAAGCAGTCATGCCTGCTTTAGCACAAAGTTATATGCATTGGGGATTTTTAGCATGGACGATTTTAGGTACAATTAGTGCGGTAGTTATGATGTATGGACATTATCATAAAGATATGCCGCTAAAACCTCGAACACTTTTATATCCTATTTTTGGGGAAAAATTAAGAAAGAGCCTGCTTGGAACGATAATTGATGCAGCTGCAATTATTGCAGTAGCTGCAGGTACAATTGGCCCAATTGGATTTTTAGGTTTACAAGCAAGTTATGGATTACAAGAATTATTTGGAGTTTCTGATGTGTTTATTACTCAATTAGCAATTATTGTTTGTGTGGTGGCCGTGTCTACCATATCGGCAGTAACAGGTATTGATAAAGGGATTCAAATTATAAGTAATTTAAATGTTAGATTAGCAATTGTGTTAATGGCATTCATATTACTATTTGGGCCAGGTGGATTTATTATTGATTCGTTTGTTTCTTCGTTTGGATTTTATGTAAATGAGTTTATACCGATGAGCACATACCGTGGTGATACAAGTTGGTTAGGATCTTGGACAATCTTTTTCTGGGGATGGTTTATTGGATACGGACCAATGATGGCAATTTTAGTGAGTCGAATTTCAAGAGGGAGAACGATTCGAGAAATCATCGTTGCAATTGGAATTATCGCACCTATTATTACAACATTTTGGTTTACTATATTAGGTGGATCAGGCGTGTTTTATGAGTTGATGAATCCTGGGTCTATCTCGGACGCATTAAGTGAATCTGGTATGCCGGCAGCTATGATTGCAATTACAGGGCAATTGCCACTTTCTAATATTATTGGACCAGCATTTCTTTTATTAACAATTTTATTTGTAGTGACAACAGGAGATTCAATGGCGTATTCCATTTCAATGGCAGTGACTGGAGACGGAGATCCTAGAATTAGTTTGCGAATTTTTTGGTCGCTTATTATGGGCGCAGTTGCAGCAATTCTTTTATATATGGGTGAAGGAAGTATTAATGCGCTACAATCGTTTATCGTGGTGACGGCAGTTCCGGTATCAATTTTGTTATTCCCAATGCTATGGTTAGCGCCTAAAGTTGCGGGAGAATTAGCATTAAAACAAGGTATTGTAAAAGAAGAAGATAAAACTGCATTCTTATTTCAGAAGGCTAGTAAATCAAAATAAATAAAAACGTAAAAGAGGAAGCATCTTAAATGAGATGCTTCCTCTTTTACGTTTAATCTAATACTTTTCCCTTTGTTTCTGGTACACATAGTAGCATTGTAATTAACCCGATTGGGTAGATGATAAAAATCAAGGACAATGCTCCAAGTAGGTTGCCACCTGTAGCAAGTAAGCCAATAATAACAGGCCCAAATCCAGCTAACCCACGTCCTGTACCGAAAATAAAGTTTTCGGCGGTAGAGCGAGCTTCAGCAGGATAGTTTTCAGCTAAAATTGCTCCAAATCCTCCCATCATTCCATTTGCAAAGAATCCAAGCAATGCACTTCCCCATAATAATAATGTTGAATCTGTGAATAAGAAGAAGTAAATGAGACAGTATACTGTACCGCCAATATAATAGATTGCAAAAGTTTTACGGCGACCAATTTTATCAGCTAGAATACCAAAGATTGCAATTCCAATTAGCATACCGATGGTAGAAATGAACATCCAGCCACTTGCTTTTGCTAATGTATAGTTATATTTATTTGCTAAAATAGTGGGCATCCATGTGAAGATTCCGTAATATCCGAAGTTTTGGATGAACGACATAATAATAAGACCAATTGTTGTAATTGTTACTTTTTTATTGGCAAATAACTTTCGAAGTGGAAATTTTTTTATATGTTTTAGTTGTTCTGCTTCAGTAGTTGTTAATTTACCTGCAGCTTCTTTTTGCAATAGTTCCTTTTTGTAGCGTTGTTTTTGCTCCCATATTTTCGGTTCACTTAAACTTTTACGGACATAGACAGCTAGTAAAGCTGGAATTAATCCAAATAAGAAAACGGCTCTCCATCCAAAGTGTGGGACAATAAATGCTGGAAGGAGTGAAGCAATCAGTACACCAAATTGCCATCCAAGTGCAACAACAGATGTCGCTTTAGCGCGCATTTCTTTAGACCATGTTTCTGTTACGATGGCCATTCCGATTCCGAATTCACCACCAACTCCCATTCCAACTAAAAAGCGCAGAATTAATAATTGCCAGTAGTCTGTTGCGAAATAAATGAGTGCGGTTGCTAGTGAAAACAGTAAGATTGTGAAGGCCATTGTACGAATACGGCCAAATAAATCAGCAATAAATCCAAATAAATAAGAACCAATTAACATTCCTATTGTGGTAGCTAAAGTTAAGTTTCCACCTTCAACAGGACTTAAGTGAAACTCTTTTAAAATATAGACAAGTACGAAAGATAATAGCAACATATCTAAACCTTCTGCTGCATATCCTAGCGCAGAACCAAATAATGTTTTATATCTTTTCGCTTTTGTCTCCTCTGTTGTTTGTTGTACATCAGTAGTGACGTTCATTATTACTCCTCCTTATTTTCTACAGTCGCTATGGAAGAATAACAAAAGGCCTTCTCACCTGATATGATGAGAAGGCCAAAAAAGCATACGTATCCCCAAGAAAAGAACATACGTATATTGTATTCCGACTTCCTTCTCAACCTCACGGGGTTGGGTTAAAGGACTGTATTATATTACTTTATTTTTAGCACTCTTCTATATGTATTGTCAAATAAAGAGGAAGTTATTATGTGTAAAATATTTCAAAAAACATTTCGTTCTTCTTGACGCCGACTTCATTATTTTCCCATAATAAAACTAACTAAATAAAAAGGAATGAATCAAAGATGCTAAATTTAGTACTCATGATGATTGAACGAGTCGGACTTATAGTTATTTTAGGATTTTTACTCTCTCATATTAAAACTTTCAGACGCCTCCTTCATAAACAGGATGGCTATGTAGATAAGCTTAAGCTTATTTGTATTTTTTCGGTATTTACAATTGTAAGCAATTACACTGGGATTGAAATAGCAGGAAATACGATTATGAATGAAAATTGGTTACAAGGTGTTTCATCATCGAGTACCATTGCAAATACACGTATTATGGGTGTTGGAATTAGTGGATTGCTTGGTGGTCCTATCGTCGGAATTGGGGTAGGATCAATTGCTGGTATTCACCGTTATATGCTTGGAGGGACGACAGCTCTAAGTTGTGCAATCTCTTCAATTTTAGCAGGCGTTATAACTGGTTATATCGGATACATTTTTAAAAAATATAACCGTACAATTACCCCTAAGTTTTCAGCGATTTTAAGTGTTTTTATCGTTTCTTTAGAAATGATTATGATCCTATTAATTGTAGAGGATGGAATGAGCATTGTGAAAACAATTGCGATACCAATGATCCTTGTAAATAGTTTTGGAAGTTTTATTTTACTTTCTATGATACAAGCTATTTTGCGTCAGGAAGAGAACGCAAAGGCACTTCAGACTCATAAGGTATTACGTATTGCAGATAAAACGTTACCATATTTTCGCCAAGGCTTAACAGAAGAATCGTGTAAGCATGTGGCACAAATTATTCACCGCTTTACAGGAACAGATGCGGTATCCTTAACAGATACAGAGAAAATATTAGCTCATGTTGGATTAGCATCAGATCACCATATTCCGTCACATAGTTTAATAACTGGTTTGTCGAAAGAAGTGTTACACACAGGGAAAATAATGAAAGCAAAATCACGTGAGGTTATTAATTGTCAACATGAAGGCTGCCCTTTGCAAGCGGCGATTGTTATTCCACTAACTTCACATGGAAATACAATAGGGACATTAAAACTGTATTTCAAAAATCCTAACCAGTTAAGTCGTGTGGAAGAGGAATTAGCAGAAGGATTAGCAAAAATATTCTCTACACAACTTGAATTAGGTGAAGCTGAGTTGCAAAGTAAATTATTGCAAGATGCGGAAATAAAGGCATTACAAGCACAAATTAACCCGCATTTTTTATTTAATGCGATTAATACAGTATCAGCTTTATGCCGAACAGATGTAGAAAAAGCAAGGAAGTTATTATTACAGCTTAGCGTATATTTCCGATGTAATTTGCAAGGGGCACGTCAGTTATTGATTCCACTAGAACAAGAATTAAACCATGTACAGGCATATTTATCCTTAGAACAAGCAAGGTTCCCAAATAAGTATGAGGTAAAGATGTATATTGAGGACGAGCTAAAGACAACTTTAGTACCACCATTTGTTCTTCAACTATTGGTTGAAAATGCATTGCGACACGCTTTTCCGAAGAAGCAACCAGTATGTGAAGTAGAAGTGCATGTTTTTGAAAAAGAGGGTATGGTTCATTTTGAAGTAAAAGATAATGGGCAGGGAATTGAGGAAGAACGTTTAGAACAATTAGGAAAGATGGTAGTTTCGTCAAAGAAAGGGACTGGAACAGCTTTATATAATATTAATGAACGTCTTATTGGATTATTTGGAAAAGAAACGATGCTTCATATCGAAAGTGAATTAAATGAGGGGACAGAGATTACTTTTGTTATTCCAAAAAAAGTAGGGGAGGAAGAGCAGATTGTTAAAAGTATTAGTAGTTGACGATGAAATGTTAGCACGTGATGAACTAAAGTATTTATTAGAGAGAACGAAAGAAGTTGAGATAATTGGTGAGGCTGATTGTGTGGAAGACGCATTAGAAGAACTAATGCAAAGTAGACCAGATATTGTGTTTTTAGATATTCAATTATCCGATGATAACGGATTTGAAATCGCCAATATATTAAAGAAGATGAAAAATCCACCTGCAATTGTATTTGCTACTGCCTATGATCAATATGCACTGCAAGCATTTGAAGTAGATGCGTTAGACTACATTTTAAAACCATTTGATGAAGAGCGTATTGTGCAGACATTAAAGAAGTATAAAAAACAAAAACAATCGCAAATAGAAACGAAGCACGAAATAAAGGGGACAGATGTAACAGTAGAGATGCATAAATTAGCATTACCAATTGAAGAATCAATCGTACTTGTTAATATTGAAGATATTGTATATGTAGGACTTGTGGACGGAAAAGTGACAGTAAAAACAATGAGGGAAACATATGTAACACACGATACACTTGTGATTTTGGAAAAGAAGTTGCCGCAAGTAAGTTTCATGCGCATCCATCGTAGTTTTATTGCGAATATTAATCATATTACTGAAATTCAGCCATGGTTCAATTCTACTTATAATTTAATCATGAAAGAAGGATCAAAAGTACCTGTTAGCCGTACATATGCAAAAGAACTCAAGAAGCTGCTTCGTATTTAAGGAGCAGCTTTTGTATTTCATCCTTTTATATTTGTAACTGATTCTGTATATTTGACGCTCTGTTATGTAAACGCTTACTCGGGCGGTTATATCCTATACAATAAAGGTACCAAATCGAAAGAGGTGGCCAAAATGAGTACGAAAAAAGTATATAGTTTCTTATCACAAGCATTCATATTCTCAGCTATTATGTTAATTTCTAATATTATTGCAACACATTTACCAATTCCAATGCCTTCATCGGTAATCGGGTTAGTTATTTTATTTAGTCTATTATGTTTAAAAGTTATTAAATTGGAGCAAGTTGAATCACTCGGAACAGCTTTAACAGGTATTATTGGATTCTTATTCGTCCCATCAGGTATTTCAGTTATTAATTCTCTTGGTGTAATGGGACAATACTTTGTACAAATTTTAACTGTAATTGTTGTAGCAACAGTTATTTTACTCGCTGTAACAGGATTATTTGCACAATTTATTTTAGGAAAAGATGAAAAAGAAACAGAAGATACAAAAGAATTGAAAGTAGTAAATAAAGGACGCAAGCACGGAAAGGTTGCGTAACCATTGTATTTATATATTGTTGGGAGGTAATGAACATGGCAAGCACAATGACTCCATATTTCGGAATCGTCGTTTCATTAATCGCATACGGAATCGGAACATTATTATTCAAGCATTCAAAAGGGTTCTTCCTATTTACACCATTATTCGTGGCGATGGTATTAGGGATTGTATTTCTAAAGGTAGGTAACTTTACTTTTGAAGAATATAATACTGGCGGAAAAATGATTAGTTTCTTCTTAGAGCCAGCAACAATTGCATTCGCTATCCCACTATATAAACAAGTTGATAAGTTGAAAAAATATTGGTGGCAAATTTTATCAGCTATCGTGGTTGGATCTATTTGCTCAGTAATTGTCGTGTTCATTGTTGCAAAAGCAATCGGTTTAGATACAGCAGTAATGAATTCAATGCTACCACAAGCAGCAACAACAGCAATTGCGTTACCAATTTCAGAAAGTATTGGTGGTATTCCAGCAATTACATCGTTTGCAGTTATTTTCAACGCAGTTATCGTATACGCATTAGGAGCATTATTCTTAAAAACATTTAGAGTGAAACATCCGATTGCAAAAGGTTTAGCACTTGGAACAGCGGGTCATGCATTAGGAGTTGCAGTAGGAATTGAAATGGGTGAGGTAGAGGCAGCGATGGCAAGTATTGCTGTAACGGTAGTTGGGGTTGTAACAGTAGTTGTCATCCCAATGTTCATGCCATTCATTGGATAGTAAAACTTACTTAAAAAATAAGAAAAGCAAGCTATTTGTAGGACAGATTTCTACTGATAGCTTGCTTTTTATGTTACAGTAGTGGTAAGACCTATTAAAAAATGTAAGTTTCCTTAAATCTTCATTAATACTATGTAGAATACGTTTTGAATTAGGTCATTGTATTGTAAAATAAGAAGTAGGCTACTATATACCTGGTAAGGTAGGCATATAATGAGTTTATAAAAATCTTAATATGAATGAATAATTAAAAGTAGAAAAGAGAGAGAAATCTACTTATTAACGTTTTAGTTTATAGGACAGGAGAGAGTATTCGTCGATTATGCAAATAAAAAACCTGTTTCAAAGCAAAGGATTCCAGAGGTTACTCGTATTAGTAATACTTGCTCTCGTGTTATACGGGCTGCAAAGTATGTTGAATTTAATATTAATTACGTTTATTCTCACGTATTTAATGGATCGATTCCAAAAGTTTATTTCACGCAAATTAGATCATTTCATGCCTATTAATCGAAAAATTATTATAGCGTTTCTATATGTAATGTTAATTGGTGGAATTGCTATTACGCTATTTAAATATTTACCAGTATTGACGATACAAATTTCACAACTGATTTACCAATTCAATGTATTTTTAAGAAACCCACCAGATAGTGAACTAATTAAGTATGCAGTTAATGCTGTCAATCATATGGAGCTTTCTAAATATGTAGGACAAGGCGTAGACATTTTGTATAAATCGATTACGAATGTTGGTAAATTTGGCCTTCAAGTTTTACTTTCTTTAATTTTGAGTTTGTTTTTCTTATTAGAAAAATCTCGTATTGTCGGTTTTACTGCAAAGTTTAAAGAAAGCAGGCTTGCAATTTTCTATACTGAAATTGAGTACTTCGGAAAGAAATTTGCACGTTCATTTGGAAAGGTAATCGAAGCGCAATTTTTAATTGCTGTTGTTAACTGTGTTCTTTCAGTTATCGCATTATGGATATTAGGATTCCCACAATTATTAGGTTTAGCGTTAATGATTTTCTTGCTTGGCTTAATTCCAGTAGCAGGGGTTATCATTTCGTTATTCCCACTTTGTATGATTGCTTACAATATTGGCGGTATCATGTACGTTGTTTATATTTTGGTTATCGTAACAGTGATTCATGCGCTTGAAAGTTACGTATTAAACCCGAAGTTTATGTCGCAAAAAACAAATTTACCGATTTTCTATACATTTATGGTATTAATCTTCTCAGAACACTTCTTAGGTGTATGGGGATTAATTATCGGTATTCCAATCTTCATCTTCTTATTAGATGTTTTAGACGTGACAAGTGATGAAATGGAGAAGGATGTTGGAAAAAATAAAGTGAAGTAAAGAAAAAGCATCGATGTTCGGTGCTTTTTCTTTTATAATATGATGTTTCTTATGCCATACTGTAAGCAGAACATAGAATAGGGGTGAAGTAATGGCTGTAAATGAAAAGGTAGAATTGGCTACATTTGCTGGAGGGTGCTTCTGGTGTATGGTTTCGCCATTTGAAGAGATGGAAGGGATTATAAAGGTTGTTTCTGGCTATACAGGTGGTCATAAAGAGAATCCAACGTATAAAGAAGTATGTTCAGAAACGACGGGACATTATGAGGCAGTACAAATTACATTTGATGCAAATAAAATGCCGTATGAGGAATTGTTAAATATATATTGGAGACAAATTGATCCGACTGATATTGGTGGACAATTCCACGACCGCGGACAGTCTTATGAAACGGTGATTTTTTATCATAATGAAGAACAACATAAAAAAGCAGAGACCTCAAAAGAAGAGCTTGAGCAGAGTGGACGCTTTTCAAAACCAATTGCGACAAAAATACTACCAGCAGCTACATTTTATCCAGCTGAAGAATATCACCAAGGATACCATAAGAAAAACACATTCCGCTATGAGTTATATCGTAAAGGCTCAGGACGAGATGCTTTTATTAAGCAACATTGGCCAAAGGATAATGCTCATTTAAAAGAAAAACTCAATGAGATGCAGTATTATGTAACACAGGAAAATGGTACAGAACCACCATTTCGAAATGAGTATTGGAACCATAAAGAGGAAGGTCTTTATGTAGACATCGTTTCAGGTGAGCCGTTGTTTACTTCTCTAGATAAATTTGATAGTGGATGTGGATGGCCTAGTTTTACAAAACCAGTGATGTCAGCAAGTGTGAAAGAAAAGATGGATGTGAGTCATAATATGACACGTACAGAAGTGAGAAGTAAAGAAGGAGATTCACATCTTGGGCACGTATTTCCAGATGGTCCAGGACCAAATGGCCTTCGTTACTGTATTAATTCCGCAGCTCTTCGATTTATTCCAAAAGAGGAATTAGAGAAAGAAGGCTATGGCGATTTCCTAATCTTGTTTGGAAATAAAAAATAACCTCGCAGTTAGCGAGGTTATTTTTTTGTTATTTTGTTTTTTTCTTTTTAAATTTGCTTAATACTTCATAAACGATTGGAACAATAAGAAGTGTTAATAACGTTGAACTTGTTAATCCACCAATTACCGTTACGCCAAGTCCTTTAGAAATTAAGCCACTACCTTCAAATCCTAATGCAAGCGGGATAAGAGCACCGATTGTTGCAATTGCAGTCATTAAAATTGGACGAAGGCGTGTTGCACCAGCTTCTAATAAAGCTTCACGTGTTGATAGTCCTTCATTTTCCTTATGAATAACGCGGTCGATAAGCACGATTGCGTTTGTTACAACGATACCGATTAACATAAGCGCACCAATCATTGCAGATACACTTAATGTTTCACCAGAGATTAATAAGGCAACAAGAGCCCCAATAATTGTAAATGGTAGCGAGAATAAAATTGCGAATGGTGCTAGGGCACCACCAAATGTAACGACAAGAACGAAGTATACAATGGCAATCGCAGCTAACATCGCTAGGCCAAGTTGCTTGAATGATTCTTGAATATCTTTAGTAACACCGCCCATAGAAACATCTACACCAGAAGGAAGATCCATTTTATCTACTTCTTTTTGTACTGCAGCAGATGCTTTTGAAACGTCATCAGATGTTAATTTGGCACTAACCTCTGCATAAACACGTCCATCTCGGTGTGTTACTGTATTCGATGTTTCACCTTCTTTTACAGTCATAACATCTTTCACAGCTACTTCATTACCAAGTGGTGTTGTAATTTTTCGATTTGTTAAGTCATCGATTGTTTCATAATTTTGTTTTTCAGCTTCTACATATACATTGATATCTTTACCGTCTTTTTTAATTGTTGTCAGAACAGGGCGATCATGTTGATTAGAAAGTCCCATTCCAATTTGAGCAGCCGTTAAGCCCATTTTACTCAGCTTTTCTTGATCTGCGACTAAAGTGTACTCTGCATATGTTTTTGCAATACTAGAATCTATATCTTTTAAGTCTTTATTTTTCTTCATGATATTTTGAATATCTTTTACGACAGGCTTAATGTCTTCTGAGCTATCTCCATAAACGTATAGTTTAATTTCGTTACTACCGCCACTTGCTCCGAAGTCTTGGTTTTTCCATTTGCCTTTGCCAGACATCTTCTGTAAATCTTTAACGACTTGTTCTTTCTCTTTTTCAAAGTTTTTCGTGTCGTTATCATATTGCACGAAGAACATTGCTTGGTTTGATTGACCAGGACTCATTGGATTCTCTCCACCTAATGAGAACTGAATTGTTTTGACGTCTTTATTATCTTGGAAGTGCTTCTCAGCTTTTGTTGCAATTTTTTCAACGTCTTCTAACGTTTGACCTGGTTCAGGATTATATGTTGCAATAATCATTTTTTCTTCTTCAGAAGGTAAGAAACTTACACCGATAACTGGTACAAGTGCAAGACTACCAACTAATAGAAGGACAGCGATACTTGATGTAATAATTTTGTGATTTAAAGCCCATGCAAGTATGCGTTTATACCCATTTGCTAATTTACTTGGTTTTTCTTCATGATGTACTTCTTTTTCCCTCATGCTCTCTTTCTTAAATAAGGAATGAGCTAGCATCGGTACGATTGTAACTGCTACTAGTAATGATGCTAATAAAGCGAAGACGATAGTTAAGGCGAATGGTAAGAACATTTCACCAATCATACCTTTTACTAGTCCAAGCGGTAAAAATACAGCAATTGTTACAATGGTGGAAGACATAATCGGGATAAACATTTCTTTCGTAGCTTCACGAATTAAATCTTTTCCACGTAATTTCTCTTCTGATAACGACATACGTCGGTAAATATTTTCAATAACAACAATTGAGTCATCGACAACGCGGCCTATAGCAACGGTCATTGCTCCAAGTGTCATAATGTTAAGCGTAATATCCATTTGCTTTATGACTAAAACAGCAATTAATAAAGAAAGTGGTATTGAAACGACAGAAATTAACGTTGTTCGAATATTTCGTAGGAACAGCATAATAATAACAATCGCAAAGATAGCACCGAAAATTGCTTTGCTCAGCATTGTTTCAACTGATTTTTCAATAGGTGCACCTTGGTCGAATGTTGAAATGATCTCTAAATCTTTATATTTTTTCTCAAGATCTTTTACTTTATCTTTTACTGCATTTACAACATCAACTGTATTTGCATCAGAGGCCTTCACAATTTGAATTCCAATTGCTTCTTTTCCATTTGTTCGAGAAATAGATTCTGCTTTCCCAACTTCTTTAATGTCAGCAATTTCGTCTAATGTAACTGTTGGAATCCCGTTCATAGCAGCTGGATTCATTTGCGGCGTTTGTGCACCAGCGCCAGCATTTTGACTACCTTGACCGTTAGGTGAGGAAGGTATAGCTGGGATTTTAAGTTCTTTTAACGCTTTAATCGTTGTAATATTGCCATCTACAACAACTGATTTTTCCGTGTCTTTAAATGTGTATAAGCCAAGTGGTAAAGATACATCCGATCCCTTAATCACATTTTTTACGGTATCTTCACTTAGTCCTAGTTCTTTCATTTTATCTTTCTTGAAGACAAGCTGTACTTCATCTACTTGTTGGCCAGCAATTTGAACAGATGCAACACCATCAAGTCCTTTTAATCCTGGTACAACATTTTTTTCTACATTTTCAGTTAAGGTAGCTAAAGATTCATTCTTACTTGCCACGCTTAACGAAATAACTGGAAAGGCATTGAAGTTTACTCGTGAAACTTTAGGATCTTTAACACCTTCTGGGAGTTTTACATGTGTGAGAGCTTCTTTAATTTCTGTTTCTGCTTTTTCCATATTTTTATCAAAATCGTATTCTACTTGAATAGAAGATGCGTTTTGAAAAGATGATGAACTCACAACGTTAACACCGCTTAAATTTTGTAGTTGTTCTTCCATCGGCTTTGAAACTTTATCAGCTACTTCTTCTGGTGTAGCACCAGGATAGACCGTAGTTACTGTCACAATCGGTGTTGTAATATCAGGGATTGTTTCCAGCTTCATATTGAGTCCAGAGTAGATCCCCGCAATAGTAACAATAATGGTTAGTAGCCAAACTGCGAACTTATTTTTTAACGAGAAATTGATGATTTTGTTCATGTTTGCGCTCCCTTTTTATTATATTGACCAACTGGTCAGTCTAATACATAATATAACTGACCGTTCGGTCAATCGTCAATAAAAAGAGATGGTATAATACATTTATAATAAGATGCGAGATTAAATTTAGGAGAGAAGATATGAAAGAAAAAGAGCGTTTAATTATAGAATCGGCTATGAAGTTATTTGCTACTAAGGGTGTAAATGCGACATCAGTGCAGGAAATTGTGACAGCTAGTGGTATATCTAAGGGAGCTTTTTACTTATATTTTAAATCGAAAGATGAGCTTTTATTAGCGACACTTCGATATTATTATGACAAAATCCAAAAGAAAATGCTGGATATTGAACAAGAGTCTTTATTACCACGTGAAAAATTTGCAAAACAATTACATTGTCAGTTTAATGATATACAAAAGCATAAAGAATTTATTATTATGCATGCGAGAGAAAATGCGATTCCGTTTAATAAAGAAGTAGAAGAATTTATGATGCGGATGAAGTTAGAGTCTCATGCATTTTATCGGAATAGTTTATTGTCCATTTATGGTGAAAAGGTTATGCCATATTTATTGGATTTAGTAATTATGGTAGAAGGCATATGCCGTGGGTATTTAGAATTAATTATTTTACAAGCACCAGAAATTGATTTATCGTATGTAGCTGCTTTTATTTTAAAAAGAGTAGATAATTTAGTAGATGGCTTAGTAGAATCTTCGGAAGAACCTATTTTACATGAAGAAAAGCTTGGAGAATTCCTTTGTAAATCAGAGCTTATTAAGGAACAAGTTAAAGAACATTTTTTAAAAGAGATTATTGTATTTAAGCGCACTTTAGCTGATCAATTAGAGGATGATGAGCTGTTGGTTACATTAGATGTTTTAGAGGCGGAAATACGATTGCTTAATCCAAGAATTCCGGTAATTAGAGGTATGTTAGCAAATTTAGAGGCGTATCCGGAATTAAAAGAATTTCGATTACGCCTTATAGGATACTACAATATAAAAAATTCTTAATAAAAATAAGTAAAAAACTCCTTGTCTACACAAGGAGTTTTTTCTTAAAGACTACTTACTATTTTGAGACCATTCTTCAACATCCCAAACTTTTGTGATCCAATCTTCATAGAAGTCCGGTTCGTGACATACAAGGAGAATTGTTCCTTTATATGCTTTCATAGCCTTCTTAAGTTCCGCTTTTGCTGTAACATCAAGATGGTTTGTCGGCTCATCAAATAATAGCCAGTTACTTTCCTCACCCATTAGCTTACATAAACGAACTTTTGCTTGTTCTCCACCACTTAATTGGCTTAATGGGCGAGAAATATGTTCATTTTTTAATCCGCATTTTGCTAACATCGCACGAATTTGATGCTGGTCTAGGCCAGGGAATGTATTCCATACATCATCAATTGGTGTTATATTATCAGCTTTAACTTCTTGTTCAAAGTATGCAGGCTCTAAGAAGTCACCAAGACTTGTTTTACCGCTTAAAGGTTTAATTTTACCTAAGATTGTTTTTAGCAACGTTGATTTACCAACACCGTTACATCCAACAATAGCAATTTTTTCACCACGTTCAATCGTCATTGATAGCTTTGGTAGTAGCGGATGTGTATATCCGATTTCTACATTTTCACCTTCAAAGACGAAGCGACTACTTGCACGACTTTCTTTAAATGAGAATTCCGGTTTAATTGCTGTTTCCGGACGATCAATAAGCTCCATGCGATCAAGTTGTTTTTGACGACTCTTTGCACGACCTGTCGTTGAATAACGAGCTTTGTTCTTTGCAATGAAGTCTTCTTGCTTTTTGATAAACTCGCGCTGTTTTTCATAAGCGTTTATATGTTGATTTTTATTGATTTCTGCTAGTTCTAGGAATTTTTCATATGTCGCTGTATAGCGTGTCATTTTTGTGAATTCTAGATGGAAAATAACATCAACACATTTGTTCATAAATTCCGTATCATGAGAAATTAATAAGAATGCATGTGGATATTCTTTCAAATAATTTGTTAACCAATGAATATGTTCAACGTCTAAATAGTTAGTAGGTTCATCAAGCAATAACACTTCTGGCTGTTCAAGTAATAGCTTTGCAAGCAATACCTTTGTACGTTGTCCACCACTTAATGCTGAAACATCACGATCTAAACCAATTGCATCAATTCCAAGACCACGTGCAGCCTCTTCAATTTTCATATCTAGTAAGTAGAAACCACCTGCTTCAAGTGCATCTTGTATTTCTGCCATTTGCTCAAGAAGTTCTTCTAGTTCTTCTGGTGTAGCAGTTCCCATTTTTTCTGTAACTTCATTTAAAGCTTTTTCCTTTTCGAATAACGGTAAAAATGCATCCGCTAGTACGTCACGGATTGTACGCCCAGGTGTTAAAACAGTATGCTGATCTAAGTAGCCGTAATGTGTGCCCGGTGTCCATTCTACGCGACCTTGGTCATGAATAAGCTGACCAGTAATGATATTCATGAATGTTGATTTACCAACACCGTTTGCACCAACTAATCCAACGTGCTCACCTGCTAATAATCGCATAGATACATCTTTAAATAATGTACGATCGCCAAATGTATGTCCTAATTTTTCAACTGTTAATAAGCTCATAGTATCCTCCGTCCAACTTGAAATAGTACCTTGAATCATGATACTAAATTCTTTCATATAATGCTATCATTTCAAAATGTATATTTTTTCAAAAGAAGTGTTTGTAAATGTTAGTATATAAAAAAGTTACTTCTCCTACAGAAGTAACTTTTTGGTTATGCCTTTTGTTTAACTTCACTAACTTTCTTTTCAGCTACAATAAAATGCGGTCTACGTTTTGTTTCATAATAAATACGACCGATATATTCACCAATAACACCTAGGAATATGAGTTGAATACCGCCAATAAATAGTATAGCGGAAATGAGAGTAAAGTAACCAGGAACTTCCACACCACCGAGGATGATTTGAACGAACGTAGTGATTACGTATAAAAGTCCTAAAATGGTTGTTAGTAATCCAAGATATATAGATAGACGTAACGGTTTATTATTGAATGAAATTACACCATCAATTCCATAATTTAATAATTTCGAGAAGGTCCATTTACTTTCTCCATCAGAACGTAATACATTTTCATATTCAATGATTAATTCGTTATAACCGATCCAAGAAAATAAGCCCTTTGAAAATCGGTTGTATTCACTTAAAGATAATAAAGAATCTACTGCTCTTCGACTTAAAAGTCTAAAGTCACCAATACCGTCTACTAATTCAATATCTACAAATTTATTCATCACTTTATAGTAAAGACGAGAGACGAAAGAGCGAACGGGTGAATCACCAGTTCTTGTTCTTTTTGCAATGACTTGGTCGTAGCCGTCGTTATATCCTTCTAACAGTTCTTTTATTAACGTAGGAGGGTGTTGTAAGTCAGCATCCATAATAACAATTGCATCGCCTGTAGCATATTTTAAACCAGCTAACATTGCAGCTTCTTTTCCGAAGTTTCGACTAAATGATATGTAGTGTACCGATGAATCTGCACTAGCTAAATCACGTAAAATATTTAAAGTATCATCTTTACTACCATCATTAACAAAAACAAATTCATAATCGGTAGTTAATTTATGAATTTCAAGGGAAGTCTCTGAATAAAAGGCTCGAAGCACCTTTTCTTCATTGTAGCATGGTACAACTATTGAAAGGGTCATGTTTGACACTCCTTGTTTGTAGTGGATTAAAATAATATTTAGATATTATTTTAGGAAGCTATCTAAATAGATAGCTTCATGATTCATTAAGTGCTCATTATTGCTTTTTAAAAGAAAATTTTCGTCGTGCTTTTGGATTTTTGAAAATTAGTAAAGCTATACAGATAATTAGTGAGATGATTGATATAGTCATACCTAATTTGAAGTAAGGTGTAACGTAAGTCATTTCGATTACATGTGAACCTTTTGTAATTGGAACACCGATAAAGGCAGAATTCGCTTTCGTAAATTCTGTTTCTTTCCCATCAATTTTTATAGTCCAGCCTTTACTATATGGGACAGATAAATATAAGAGCCCGTCTTTATTTGATTTGATATCCCCTTTTAAATAATTGTTCTTATAATAAATATTTTCAAGCCTATTTTCAGTTAGTTTTTTTGTTTCTTTTTGTATACTTTCATAGTTTACAATATTTGCTTGCAAGTCACCTAATTCATACTCACCTGCCATATCAATAGAGATAGTTAGGTTTTCTGGACGCTCATTGCCCAAATTGTAAACAAACCTTTCTAACGGATAAGAGTATGCACCAGCATCGTCCCCTTTTCCTATCGTTTTTCCATTAACAGTTGCATTGAATGTGCCTGCATTTTTTAATTTTAATTCTATCAGTAGATCACCAGGTGTATCAGGATAATTGATAGGTACAATCATATTTCCAAAGCCATGAACAATTAGTTTATTTTCTTGTTTTTCCATGTTTTCGAATTTTGTTTTTTCCGTTTTAATAGATACTGCCTTTGATTTAAGGTCTTGTTTATTAAAATGGTTTAATGAAAATTCTTTTGTATTATTAACGACAACAGCATGTAATAATAATTGATCACGCTGAGCGAAGTTTAATTTAGAAAATTCTTCTTCACTTATAGCCGAATCATATACATATCCTAACGGTAAAGCATAGTCATTTTTGTAAATATTATATGGTCCTACTTGCTGTAATAGTTTATATCCATAAGGTACATTCTTTGAATCTGTATCAGCACTTAATACGCGATATTTTATACCTAGCATATTTTCGAGTAGTAGTCGACTATCAGCTTGATAAAACATTGAAGGTGTATCGTACATTTGGAATACGCCATATTTATTTTTCATAAAGTCATGGACATAATAATTAACCAAGCTTTGATACGTACTTACGCCATGATATCCTTGTAGCATTGGTGTGTTATATTCGCTATATGGATTAAGAATACGATAAAAGTCTTTATCATTTTCTTGTATGTAGCGAATTGCAGCAATTTCTTCTTGATTATCATAGCCTGGTTCGTGTAACTTTTCAGTTGAAATCTGGCTCTGTCCGTAAACTGTGCTAAGTATATTATTCGCATACATATAATTCATAGAAATTGTGCTAATGAGTACGTTCAATACAACTAAAAATTGTATGAAAGGTTTAGAAATATAACGCCATAAACATACTGTAATAACAGAAAGAACGACAGTTCCGAGTAAAATGTTATCAACGTCTTGTAAAGGTTTATCAGTTACATTTATATTTGCCTTTCTATAAAATGCATAAATGAATAATCCAATAGACACTAATAAACTTATTAAATAAGGTAATTTGTAGTCTTTCTTATGAATAATCATCCAATCTAGAATGTATGCAATTGTTTGGGTAATTACAAATACAAATAAATAAAACCATCTAGATTGCATTGCTGAAAAACCATTAAACATAGAATATGTATATGGAAGCATAAACAGAATGAACATGAATAACGTAAAGAATACTTTATTCTTAACGAGTTTATCACGTATAAACATTCCAAATACGATTAAGAATAAAATTAAAGCTGGTAAAGCTAATTGATGATTTTCAGCATTATACATGAAGAAAATATTTTCCATTAAATCTTTATAAAATTTATCTTCAAATAATAATGGTATCTCAAACTTTTTTGATAGTCGATCAGCGCTAAATACGGCATTAACTGATGGGAGGAAGCAAACGGCGGCTAAACCGAGTGATAATCCGTACAATAAACCGATTCTAATATAATAAGTTAGAAAAGAGACAATCGTTTTATTTTGTTGTGTCGCAAAGTATTGGAATAATGCATAAATAAATATGAAAATACTTGTGATAAAAGCAAAATAAAAGTTTGATGCTAACATTAAAGTAGCAGCGATTAGGAAAAGGCCGTGCTTCTTTTCAATAATATATTTATCAAGTCCCCATATTACTAATGGTAAAAATACAATGGCATCAGCCATGAAATCCCATAGTAAAGAGTGGCGGATGAAAGTAATACAGCCACCATATATAATAGCAGCAACAAAAGATGAGAATGCTGTTTTATTATGGTAACGTAAAGAACCATACATGAATACCATAGCTAAAAAGTTTTTTAAAATACTCATGTATAATTTCACGTCATATACTTGCTCAAGACTTAGTTTAGGTAGTAACAGTGTAATCCAGAAAAACGGTGATGTGCTGTAATAATAACTAAACTCTCCAAATAAATCTCCACCTAATCCATAATCAAAAGACCAAAAAAGGTTGCCATCTTTAAAGGCATGTTGTAGAAGAAACGTAAAAAAGCCAAATTGACGTAACGCATCCCCTGTACCAGAAAAGGCTTGATTAGATGTTAAAAAGAAATAATGAAAAGCAAAAGCGCACAATAATAATATTGGTATAATTATCATTGTTTTCTTGGAAAAGAATTTATTATTCGGCTTTATGCTCATAAAAATTGATAATCCTCCTTTGAAAGTCGTTACATGTAGCAACTAGTTTTTAGGTAGCATATAAAAACACACCAATTTTTAAAGGTGTGTTCTTTAGTTTTAACATGAGAAAATATATATTTTTGTTGAAGCATATATATTTTTACAAGCGTTGAATTTCATAGTTTATATATAATTTAGTATAAGGCATTTTCAGAAAGTAAGTCAATTTGAGCTGGAATATATAGCATTTTTTTACTGAAGAAAAATGATGGTATATAAAAAAAGCAAAAAGCTTTTCCATTTTTAAATAGGAAAAGCTTTTTGCTTTTAAGCATGTTTGCGAATGAGCTTTTGTTTTATAAACCCTAAAACAAATCCACGTATTTGAGGATCAATTCCAATTCCAATTATACCGTATAGTATACCAGTAAGAGTTAAAGCAATTAGTGGCGGTAAGTTGATTAATGCAATTCGGTATATACCGTAACTAATAATAAAGGCTAAGGAATTAAATATAATTCCTTTAACTAATAATTGCATGCCTTTACGAATAAAGAGGGTAAATCCGATTAATAGTGTAATTTCGGTAAGGATAGCTGCGGCAGCTGCTCCCATCATTCCATATTTACTACCTAATACAATATAACCTATGATGGCAACAACCAATCCAATAGTCATTGTTGTTGCACGTTTCCATTGCTGGCCAATCGTTGTTAAATTATCGGCTAGTGGATAGTTAATTGATTGTAAAATAACCATAAACGCTAAAATAGCAAGAGCGTCACCAGCGGGAGCGTATTTTTCTCCTAATAAACTAACAATCCAGAAACTTGGATCAGCAATAAAGGGGATAGAAATTCCCATTCCTAAAAAAGACATAAGTTTTAGTTCAAAGCTTGATAATTTTCTATGTTCTTCAATATTTTGCTCATTACCAAAAGCAAAAAGCCTTGGATAAAAGGCAGCTGCAATTACTCCAGGTATTTGATATAGTACGGCAGGTATTTTATATGCAGCACCAAAGAATCCAACTTGCTTATATGTTGAAACTTTTTCTAATATAATAGGCCCTAATTGTGGTAAGAGCATAATGATGATTCCATTGATTGTGAAAATAAGTAGTTGATCTAAAATACCTTTATCCCAACCCTTATGTACTTTCGTATAGCGTATTGTCATTATAAAGGCAATAACACCTGTTACAAGACTAGATACCCCGTACATGGCAGCAACCATCATAAGTGACCATTGAAAATACATCCCTAATAATAGGGCAGCAGCAGCTGTTACACCTTGTAGTACAGAAATAATAGCTGTAAATTGCATGCGCTCTGTAACTTGGAAGTAAGCCATACCAACACCTTGTAAGGTTGCTCCGAACATCGTTGGTAGAACAACCCAATATACCATCGCACGTAAGTAAGCGTCGGGATAGAAGAACTGGGCAAAAATAGCGAAAAGTACAGAAATTACGATAGCTAATATTAAACGAATACGCAAATAACTACTTATGAGTACGCTAATATTAGCATCGCTTCTTGTTCCTTCACGCATAAATGTATGTGTTAAACCTGCATCTGTAAAGTAACAAATAACAGCTGAAACAGCTAATGCAGTTGTAAACATACCGTAATCCTCTGGAGAAACATATCGTGCAAAGAGAATTGTTGCAATAGCCAGTACAAAACGGACAGTAATGTTTCCTACAAAGAGGTAGGATGCGTTTTTTAGAATTTTATTTGTTTTCATGAGAAAAGACCTTTCTATTCTTTAGGACCTGGTTAGCTTGTCCTATTTGTAAATTTGATTTGTTCACAGAAAGAGAGAGTATCGTTATATTTTCAGTTTAAGAAAACAGAAATTTAATTCGTACAAACCAAAGCATTGCATATAGTTTTTTACTACGCTTTCCATTCTTTGAATAGATTTTACGGCAATATTTCCTTATATCTTTTTTGATTAATTGAACTTGTGATTTATCTAATCGAGAGTTTTCTTTAATATATATACAAGCGTTATTGATGACTGTATAAGGGAATAAATAAGTCTCAAGAATCTCAATCAGTGACTGAGGGTCTTTTGTAATGAAATCTTGAGATTTATTATGTACCCAATCTTTCATACGATTGAATACTTCTAGCTCTTTTGTCGTTTTTAATTCATAATCTTTATACTTAGAAGAAAGATTTCCTTCTGATAAGATTCTATAATAAGTTAAGTATTCATCGACATAACATACATTTGTCACACTCATAAGTTTAAATAAAAACTCTAAATCTTCGCCCCAACTACATCCTGGTGTAAAACGAATGTTATGATTCATTACGATGGATCGTTTGAAAATCCAAGTACTTGTTTGAGCAACAACTTGATGTGTTAGGAATGCTTTTGCCATATCACCTTTAATAAAGTTTGTTGTATGTTCAACCTTCTCGCCTGTTTCTTCGTAGAAATTCATATAACCACAATAGCACGCGTCCATTTCGTTTTTATGCATACTTTCGACTTGCTTCTCAATTTTAGTTGGATGCCATAAGTCATCACTATCAAGAAAAGCGATATATTCTCCGCTAGCATTTTCGATACCTGTATTACGGGCTACCGAAACACCTTGGTTTTTTTGATGAACGTATTTTACTTGCCCTGGGTATTTTTCAGCAAGGTTTTTCACAATAGAAGGTGATTGATCTTTACTTCCATCATCTACAATTACAATTTCAATGTTTTTATATGTTTGATCTAGTATTGACTGCATCGTTTCTTCAATATATTTTTCCGTGTTATACAGGGGTATGACAACAGAAACAAGTTGCTTTTGTTCCATCATAGAATTTTTATCTCCTCAAGTTTTTTATGTCTTGCATCATATATACAAGCCTTTTGGAAGGAAGAAGATTACAAGAACATCTGTATAAGTTTAACGCATATAAACTTTGTAAATCAACTTTCTATTGTTGTACTTTGTATAAAAAGTATTTATTATAGAACGTATTGTGTTGTAAAAATATAGAAATATATTTTGAAAATTATGTATCTGAAGGGAGAAGATGAGATGTTAGGGCGATTTACTCGCAAATCTAATATAATCCTTTTAGGGATTATTATGATAGTCGGTTTTGCACTTCGTTTTGCAACTTTACAAACACATGGTGCAGATCTATCTATAGCTAGCGATGATATAGGTTATCAAAAAACGGCAAATATTTTATTGGAAACAGGGATGTTAACATATCATGAACCAGATAAACCAACGATTCATATTATGCCGGGTTTTCCAGCTTTATTAGCTGTTGTATTTTATTTTTTTGGAAATGGCAGTGAAGGTCTTTTTGTAGCAAAATTAATTATTATCCTATTAGGGGTACTTAGTATTTTGCTAACTTATAAGATTGGTACTTATTTATTGAATTCTGCTGCAGGATTAATAGGTGCTTTCTTATTAGCTGTGTATCCTCCAGAGATTGTTATGGAAAATTTAACTTTAACAGAAGGGCCGTTTCTATTCCTTTCATTAGGATTAGTATATTGGAGTTTAAAATTAGCTGATACTCATAAAACGAAACATCTTCTGATTGTATTAATTTTCTACTTTTTAGCACTGTACCTCCGTGTACAAATTGCCTTATATCCAATCTTACTATTTGGGTATCTTTTAATGAAACGCTACCCATTCCGTATTATGATGAAGCAAGCGATTATAAGCATAGGAATAGGACTTATCGTACTTGGACCATGGTGGGCTCGCAATTACATTCAATTTGATAAATTTATCCCACTAACTGCTGGGGCAGGGAATCCGTTATTACTTGGAACGTATCAAGGGAAAGGTTACCCAGAAGGTAAGGATATGGGGGAACTTGAAATAGAGTTACATGCAAAATACCCTAATCTTGAAGCACATGAATTTATGGAATTAGAAGAAAAAATAGCGATTGATAAAATGAAGGAATGGTGGAAAACTGATAAGGAATCTATGATAGAGAGTTATTTAGTTTTGAAGCCAGAAATTCTTTGGAAAAAACCGTATTATTCTATAGAACATAATATTGAAGTATTCAATGTTTCTGCAAAGGATATGAATGAAATATATAATTTTATTAAGACGACGTTTTTAATATGTACAGTACTTTCATTTATTTTCCTTTTAAAAAGGTGGAGAGAGACTACATTTTTATGGTCAATCCTTTTATTGCAAACAGCTTTAACATGTTTTTATGTTGCATATGAACGATATGCATTACCGTTAATACCATTCTTATTTATTATAATTGGAGTTGGGACCGTGGCAACTGTTATGAAAATTAGTAAATTATTAATTAGAAAAAAATAGTTTGCAATAAAAAACATCTTAATTTTTTTAAAAAAATTAAGATGTTTTTTTGTATATATTCATATTTGAATGGAAATCTATTTGTTATCAGTTTCAGTTTGTGTTTGTGTTACTTTTAATTTTTGCTTTAATAACGCATAATCTTGCGTTAACGTTACAAGTTGATGATGTAATTTAGAAATTTTTCTTGTTAAGTCAAAAATTAATATGAAACAGAATAATAGTCCAAATAAGAATAAAACAGATGGAGGATATTCTACGTGTAATAGTTGGCCAATCCAATTTATAATTTTTTCAGTAGAACTTAAAATAGCCATTGCAACACAAACAAAAATCCATAAAATAGCATATTTAGTTTCTAAAGCTCCACGACGAATGGAATTAATAATTAATAAAAATAATAATAGAATGAAGATAAATGAAAAGGTAATTATAGGCATTTATTATCAACCTTTCACAATTTTTTGCATCAATATAGCAAGGCTTACTTTAATCATGTAATATGCAGATTTAAGAGGTGTGATAGAAGATTGTCCCCCTTGACGCTCTTGCATATTTACGGATATTTCATTAATGCGTAATTTTTTCTTTTTTAAATGAATAAGGACTTCTGGTTCTGGATAATCTTTTGGATAATTATGTGCAAAAATCTTAATTACTTCTCTATTGATAGCACGATACCCAGAAGTTGGATCCATAAAGGTTTGTTTTGTTAGTACTTTCAGTAGAGCAGTAAAATAAAAAATACCAATTCTTCTGGAAATACTACCTTTATAGGCTGTTTTCTCTGTAAAACGTGAACCTAGCACCATATCGCATTGGTCTTCAGCAATAGGTTTTATAATTTTGTACAAATCATCAGGATTATGTTGCCCATCAGCATCGAACTGAATCGCAATATCATATCCATTCTCATAAGCGTATTTATAACCAGTTTGTACAGCTGAGCCAATACCTAGGTTATATGGTAAGTTCACAAGGTGAACAGGAAAATCATTTACGATTTGAGCTGTTTTATCATGTGATCCATCATTAATAACGCAAATGCTTAATTCTGTAAAATGTTGTTTTAGTTTTAATAATCTTGTTAATGTATCTGCAATTGCTTCTTCCTCGTTATACGCAGGAATAATAATTAACGTTTTTGGTATTGAAATTGGTACCTCAATAGACATTATCGCACCATCCCTTATATACTTAATTATATTATAGTTATTTTTAAACGAACCTTATCTAATATACCATTAATAGTATAGCAAAATAAAGGAAAAACTGGTGGATTATTTTAGGAGACAAACAGTAAATAAAAGATAAGAGGTGGAATTTTTTACAATAAAAAATACATGCAAGGATGAAATAAACCTGTGCATGTATGAAGTGAGGGTATTGTATTAAATATTCCAAGGTTTATTTAAAGTTAAAACCTCAGCCATTTCTTTGCTTTTTAAACGTCCTTTTTTTCTATTTTCCGCACGTTCTGAACCGGTTGTGTATAACCAATGTTCTTCCTCAGTTTCAGGTAGTACTTGTGGTACCGACGAAGGTTTTCCATCTTTTATTGCTACAAATGTAATGAAGCAAGTAGCAGCAATTCTACGCTCGCCTGCTAATAAATTTTCTGCGATTACTTTTACGAAAACTTCCATTGAAGATTTCCCTGTATAACATACAAATGCTTCATAACAAACAGAATCAGCCTGGTGAATTGGAGTTAAAAAATCAACTGAATCAATAGATGCTGTTACGCAATGTTTACGACTATGTCTTGCAGCCGCAATCGAAGCAATACTATCAATTTCTGCTAATAATTTCCCTCCAAAAAGTGTTTGGTGATTATTTAAATCGTTAGGAAAAACACGTGTTGTCTTAATTGCTTTAGATTCTCGCATGAATTTCTTTTCCATATATTCAGCCCCTATAGTCTGTTTTCAATCAGAATAATATGTGTAAGCAGATTACTCATATTAGATATTTAATGAAGTAAAGTGTATTCCAAAAGAAGATTATTTAAACTTCTGTATTTGTATTCATGTAACTGAAAGAAAATTTATTTTATCTAAAATGTAGTGTAAAAGAGGATTCGCTTACATTGCAAGTAAAAAGTAATGACTATGTATTTGTCATAGAAATTCTCTATCAGCCGTGTACTCATTCATGATAGAATCGTTTTGTTATGAATGGAAATAGAGGTGCAATGGACATATGAATCATATACAAACAAATTTTTCATCTTTCTTTAATAAAATTACAATCGGTGCGATGCTCGCATTTTTTGTTTATAGTTGTTGGGCAGCATTTGAGACAAGTAAGCAATTTTTTGGAGGAAGTACAACAAGTGTAACAATCATATTAGCAATTTTTATCATACTCATTTTGTTAGTGGCATCAATTCTACAATATCGTTTTACAGATAAACAATTTCTTATTTTTCTTATAAGTATATCTATAGTTGTGAGACTTAGTATGCTGTTATTTGTAGATGCTCCAATAATTGGTGATATGAAAGTGATGTATGAGTCTGCAAAGCAGATTGCAATTGGTAATAATATAGAGACTGTAACTCATTTGCCTTTTATTATATATGAGTCAGTAATTATTCGTATATTTGGTGATACATTATTCGCTTTACAACTATTTAATGTGTTATTTTGCGCAGGAACCGCATTTTTTATTTATCGTATTGCAGCAATGGTTTTTGGAGAAGAATGCGGTCGTATTGCTTCTATCTTTTATGCTCTGTATATTCCAAATATATTCATGAGTTCCGTATTAACTCCTGAGTCACTTGCAATATTTTTATTTTATTTTGCTTGTTACATACTTTTATATAAAGGATTAGATCATCCTTATATGTGGGTGTTTTCAGCGATTTTATTTGCATTTAGTAATATGATTTTCCCAATGGGATTATTTCTTCCTATTTTTATCACGTTATATGTATTATTAATCGAAGTATTTCAATCAGCAACGAAACAAAAGGTGTTACTAAAGATGATGGGGATACTTATTCTATTTTATAGTGCCCATTTTGGTGTGAATTATGGAATTAAGACAATGGGAATGTCACAATATACGATTGCGAATGAGACGTATGTTCAATCTGTTTTAATTGGAAAAACGCAACATGAAGAAAAAATATCGAAAAATCAAAGTGTAACAGAGCATATTGATCAAAAGTTAAAAGAGATTGAGGGAGAAAGATTTAAACTTTTAGAACCGATGATAAATCAGTTTTCAGATGAGGGGATAAATTCTATTCTTTTCAAATGTGAAAAACTGATATATATAGCCGTAACATTGTTTATGACTATAGCTCTATTACACTTCCTTATTAAGAAACAACAAAATGAGGGATATATGTTGTTCTTATTTTTAATTAGTGGCTACGTATTGCTAAAGCTCTTCCAAGTAGATATGGCATATTACAATGTAATTATGCCGGCATTGTTTATTTTGCAGAGTTTTGGTGTTTATATGAGTTATGTGTATTGTCAAAAAATATTTTTCAGAAAATAAAAAGAATCCATTCTGGATTCTTTTTTTGATGGAAGTTGAAATTTAGTAGTCAGTGCAGATGAAAAGTATGCCTGACCTGAATTTTATCCCGTTATTTTCCAGGCAGTAAGCCAGTAAGCCCCCACCTCAAAATTCAGCAAAAGCAAAGAAGTTAGGTGGGGGCGGGCTGCCTGTAAAAGCCCGATTGGTGAGGGCTGATTAAAGTTTCACTTTATCTTATCGATTTAGTTCTAGTTGTAAATTATCGGCTGTTAGAGCCATTTGTGAGGAATCATCTTGAATTCCTTTCATTACTTGTGAAATAGCTTGTAGTTCGTGTTCAATTTTCTTATTCTGTTCTTTTGAGTTAGACATATCTTTTACGATTTCTTGGAAGTATCGATCTGTTGCCGACATACTATCTGTTCCTTCCGATACGAGAGAGCTAATTTGTTTCACAGAAGACGAGACACGAGTAATTTGTTCATTTGTTTTTTCGACGAGCTTTGTAACGTTAAATATAGATTCTTTCGTTTGCTCTGATAATTTTCGGATTTCGCCAGCAACAACAGAAAACCCTTTCCCAAATTCTCCAGCACGTGCCGACTCAATAGCAGCATTTAGTGCGAGTAAATTTGTTTGCTCCGCAATCGATTTAACAATATCTATGATTTCATTAATTTTGTTAGAAATATTGAGAAGTTCATGAGTATCTGTAATAATCGTTTCCATATTCATTTGAATAGATCCCATTCGTTTGTTTTGCTGGTTTAATTGTTCTTTCCCTTTATTCGCTTTTTCTTCAGATGTTGTAGCTAATGATGTACCTGTTTTAGCAATC
This sequence comes from Bacillus sp. B1-WWTP-T-0.5-Post-4, assembly GCF_009183795.1. Classification (NCBI taxonomy): domain Bacteria; kingdom Bacillati; phylum Bacillota; class Bacilli; order Caryophanales; family Bacillaceae; genus Bacillus; species Bacillus sp. B1-WWTP-T-0.5-Post-4. The sequence continues at coordinate 395,425 of NZ_WEIJ01000004.1, read as the reverse complement.
TTTACAATAGTTTCAGATTTGGCGGTTAGTTTTTGAATAGAAGAGCTTGTTTTTTCAGATACAGCAGCTAGTTCTGTTGCGATATGCGTAATTGTCATAGCAGTTAATTCTTTTTCTTTCTCATGCTCTTTTTGCATTCTTTCATATTCAGATTCATAAGCTGCAAGAACAAGTTCTTGTTCAAGAGTGAATAATTTATTTATAACATTTATAGAATATGAAAAATCATCGATTGTCGTTATTTTTGTTTGCAAAATCTTCATGATAGAGCGGAATAATTCTTGATAAGCAGCAGTATACCATTTTCGATGTAAACCAATTTGTACATGCCTTTTGGCAATCCTAACACGCTGTTCAATAAAATCTTCATGCATATTGCCGCTGAATAATTCTTTAATATGTGTTTTTAAAGTTTGTTTTAGTTTTGAAATAGAGCTGTAACGCTCAATAATAGTAATTAAATTAGGTTGTTTTGTAATGTTGGCATAGAATTTTTCAGTAATCCAATCAATTTCTGCATAAATAAAAGGCTGTAGTACTTTTACAACTTGTAAATCTTCTTTTGAAATATGTAGCATATCCATTTGAATTTTTAATTCAGAATTAGTAGGTACATTAAAAGTTATTTGTTGGTTCTTACTTAATTCGATTATACTGGCATTTGTTTTATTAATATTTTTTTTGAAAATCCCAAGCATCATTCTTCCCCCTGTATATAAAACGTTTTCAATTTTAAAACTAATATAGAGTAATTATATATGCTTATATATAATTACTCTATATTAGTTCGTTGAATAGTATATAAATTAAGAGAATTCTATCTAGAATTCTCTTAATGGCCTTTATTAATTTTAGCATGTGTTTTAAAGAAAACAGGGAAATGCACATTATATATTACAGTGACGACACGAATAACGAATGTTACTAATAAACAAACATAGAAAGCTAATACGTGCGCCCCCATAGCGTGTGTGATTAGGAAGCTAATTGCTCCTAAGATAGAAGCGATTGCGTAAATCTCTTTTCGGAATACGTAAGGGATATCTTGAGCACAAATGTCACGCAAAATACCGCCTCCAATACCTGTAATGACTCCCATTGAAACAACTAGAAATGAGGCGTCAACATGATGTGACATTGCCGCATTTGCACCAATAGCTGTAAAAACGCCTAAGCCAACAGCATCAGAAAGCATAATAACGACTTGAAGTTTATTGATACGCTCAAAAAACATACAAGTAAATAATGCTGATAATACACTTACGAAAAAGTAAATGGGTTTTACAAATGCGACAGGGGGCAGGTTACCAATCATGATATCACGAATAATACCGCCGCCGAGCGCAGTGGCTACAGCTAAACAAAGGACACCAAATAAATCTAAATCTTTTTTTAAACCAACTAATGTACCAGAAATGGCAGCGGCGATAATGCCAAGAAACGTAAATATATCGATTAATAACATGGCCTTAATCCCTTCCTCTTAAAGATGTTCCAGAGAAAAAATATACACTAAAGTATTGGAAATAACAATTACTTTTCGCTACATGTAGAAAAACGGATAAAATTCATAAAGAAAGCGTTTGAAAATGTTTGGAAAATAACCATAAAGTAATCTGAAAAAGATATGAAAAGATTAATTTTACATTTTTTGATGTTGTTCATTTGGTAAAATATCACAATTAGAGGTAGGATGTTTATATTTGTATAAAATGATAAAAAAATATGTATATACTGACAAAAATAAGGGGATGGTTGTTAGATAGATTTTGTAAAAATAGGGGAGTATAGCTAAAGGACGATGATTTCTATTACTTATTAATACTTGTCCTGGCTAGTTTTAGCTGGAAAAATAGTTCTCGATTTGAATATGAGTTATGTTATAATTGCTAGGTGTGTTTGAATGATAAAAAATTATGATTAAAAGATAATGTTAAGATTTTGTATGGAGGTCTTGGAATGTTAGCAAATCAAGCTAGGGTTAGATTTGAGCATTTTTTGCTCTTTTTTATTATTTTACAGCCTGTTTTAGATTTATTAACGTCTCTTAGCATCACTTTATTAAAGTCAAATGCTACCGTTGGAATTTTAGTAAGATTCCTTATTATGGCTGTTGGTGGTATTTACATTTTAATTCAGGCAAAAGAGAAGGAAAATAGAAAGTTTTTAATTTATCTTATATTATTAGCCGGAGTTTTAGGGATAGGGTTTATTAATAACAAACTAGTTAAAAATCCTATTGTACTTGGTGAAGAGGTTAAATTCGTTGCGAAAGCATTATATATATATATCATGCTGGGATCATACATTTTAGCTTTAAAATCATTGAAAAAGACAGTTAATATTAGTGATAAGGTTCGAAATAGTATTGTATATTCTACATTAATCATTAACGCAATTATGGTTATTTCTATTTCAACATCTACTGACTTTGGTAGTTATGAATGGATGAAGGTTGGTTCTCGAGGTTGGTTCTATGCAGGGAATGAACTAGGTTCAATCTTAGCTATTATTTTCCCTATTGTGGTACTATATTCTATTCAAAAAACAAAGAGCTGGAAACACATTTTATATTGGATTCCATCACTTTTAATGATTTATTCGCTAATTCAAGTCGGTACAAAAGTTGGAATGGGCTCAATTGGTGCTACGTTAGGGGCAGCAATCGGAATCATTGTACTACAATTATTATTTGATAGAAAAAATCCGAACAAAAAATCCCTTGCGCTTAATGCAGTAATTGCTATGGTCCTATTAGCTGGTGTAGTTGGGACGTTTAAACAAACACCATTAGCACAAAATATGGGTATTCACAATAATTATTTATCAGAGCAAAATGTGGCACAGCAAGGTCAAAAAGAAAAAGAAATTAAAGAGAAGCTGAAAAAAGAGCAAGAACTTAAAGCAAAAGAAGAAAATCATCATAAAGTTGAAAAGCCAGAAGAAAAGGCGAAGATAGAAGAGGAAGTTAAGAAAGAGCTTGAGAAAGAGCAAAAGAAAGAAAATCAAGAAAATCTTATTTTCAGTGGACGTCAAGTATATGAAGAAAGACATAAGCAGTTCTTTAAAGAAGCGCCAATGTCACAAAAGTTATTAGGAATGGGTTATGCAGGTAACTTTAAATACAATGAACAAAAGCAGCCAGATCCAAAACTAATTGAAATGGACTTCCATGATTGGTTTTATGATTTCGGGATTATTGGCTTTGTATTACTAATGATTCCATTTATTTATTACGGGCTAAGAATTTTACTAGCATTTGCTACGAGATTTAAGGACATATTCAATATAAAATATGGAATGATTTCAGCAAGCTTATTGTTAGCGTTAGGTATTGCTTATATTGCAGGACATATTTTAACAGCACCAGGAGTTGGGATTTACTTTGTAGTGGTGTTAGCTTATCTAATAGTAGACCTAGAAATTGAATGATAAAAATAAAAGCTAACTTTTGTTAGCTTTTATTTTTTAGTACAGTAAAATAAAAATAGATGGAAACGTAGCGAGGATTTAAAGGAGGAAAAAATATGAGAATATTGCATATGAATGCAGGAGCAGAAGATGGGGGAGGGAAAACACATATTATTTCACTTCTCGATCAGTTTCCAACTGGTGAAGTAGAATTAGCAGTATTTGAAGATGGAATTGTTGCGAAGGAAGCAAGGGAGTTAGGGATAAAAGTCCATGTGTTTTCACAAAAATCGCGCTATGATTTATCCATTTTAAAGAATATAAGTGAATTTATTAATAAAGAAAAATTTGATGTAGTTCATACACATGGCCCTAGGGCTAATTTCTATGTTTCTTTAATGAAAAAGAGAATAAAAGCAAAATGGGTAACGACTATTCATAGTGATCCATTTCAAGACTTTACTAAACAGGGCTTAAAAGGTTGGATTTTTACGAAATTAAATTTGAAAGCCTTAAAAAATATAGACTTATTTTTCGTTGTAACAAATAGATTGAAAAAAAGCCTGGCAGCATTAGGTATTTCAAATGAAAAGATGCATGTTATTTATAATGGAATTGAATACGATAAGGAAAAAGCAGAAGGCTATAATAAAAAAGAAATGTTCAATATTGATGAAGATGTATTTACGGCAATTCAAGTAGCACGATTACATCCTGTCAAAGGACATGAAGTTTTATTCGATGCGTTACAACAAACAAAATTAGAGAAAATTAAAGTATTATTAGTTGGCGATGGCCCATTAGAAGAAAATCTAAAGTCATTAGCTACTGAAAAAGGGATTAACGATAAAGTAGAGTTTTTAGGACATCGTCAAGATGTAAAACAATTATTTGCGTCGTCACATGTAAATTTATTAACTTCCCATAGTGAAGGGTTCCCACTAGTTTTATTAGAAGCGGCAAATCAACGCGTACCATCAATTGTGACTAGGGCTGGAGAAATTGAACCATTAATCGTAGATGAAACTTACGGATGGATTGTGCCAACAGGTGATGGAAAGGCATTAGCATTAGCTTTAGAAGAAGCGTATGATAAGTGGAAAACTGGAGAGTTAGCAGCAATGGGTAAACATATTTATGAGCATGCTACTATGAACTTCTCACTTCAAAAACTATATGAAGATACAAAGGAAACATATAAGCAATTAATAGCGAAAAACTTGTAATGATAGAGAGGATAGTTAACTATGGCAGTACAAACAGTTGATATTCTAGGCGTTCCTTTTTCTACAATGACAATGGATGAAACGGTCCAATATTTAAAAGAACAACTAGAAGCGGAGCGAACTCATACGTTTCAGGTAGTAACAGCAAACCCTGAAATTGTTATGTGCGCAAAAAAGGATGAAAAGTTCTATCAAACATTATTGAATACAGATTTAATTACACCTGATGGTATTGGGGTTGTAAAGGCAAGCGGGATGCTTGGTACACCTTTAAAAGAACGTGTAGCAGGTTTTGATTTAATGTGTAATTTACTTGCGAAGTTATCAGAAGATAGTAAGCCGGTATCTGTTTTCTTATTAGGTGCAAAGCCGCATGTTGTACAAGCTGCAGCAGATCATTTAACAAAGACATATTCAGCTGTATCCATCGCCGGTATACAAGATGGTTATTTTAAACAAGAAGACGAAGAGAATATTATTTCTCGCATTCAAGAAGCAAAACCAGATTTATTACTTGTTGCACTTGGTTTCCCGAGACAAGAGAACTTTATCCAAAACAATAAGCATCGTTTAGAAACGAAAATGGCTGTTGGAGTGGGTGGAAGTTTAGACGTATGGGCTGGAGAGGTAAAACGTGCACCAAAATGGATTCAAGCGATTCATTTAGAGTGGTTTTATAGATTATGCAGTAATCCAACACGCTGGCGTCGTCAGTTAGTATTAGCGGAATTTTTAAAAGAAGTAATGCGTTCGAAAAAGTAGCGAAATATCGCTGCTTTTTTTATTTGTTCATTTTTAATAAATTGAAACTTTAATCAGTGAGGCATCCCCACTGATTATTAGCTCTCACCAATCGGGATAGACGTTTTACTTTTTGGGAATGATGAAGGAGAATTTTTTACACAAAAGTATTTTACTTATACAATTCACACATGTAAAATGATGTGTAAAGACACCTGTGTGAGGAGGACTTCTAGTGGGCAAGGTAAAAGAAATTTCGAAGCGCAAACTACTTGGTATAGCTGGGCTTGGATGGCTATTTGATGCAATGGATGTTGGAATGCTTTCATTTGTAATGGTAGCCTTGCAAAAGGATTGGGGATTAAGTACGCAAGAAATGGGCTGGATAGGCAGTATTAACTCAATCGGTATGGCAGTAGGAGCGCTTATTTTTGGGATACTATCAGATAAAATAGGGCGAAAATCAGTCTTTATTATTACATTATTATTATTTTCTATCGGTAGTGGTTTAACTGCATTAACAACAACACTTGCGATGTTTCTCGTTTTACGCTTTTTAATTGGTATGGGGCTTGGCGGAGAGCTTCCGGTTGCCTCTACACTAGTATCAGAGAGTGTTGAAGCGCATGAGCGTGGGAAAATTGTTGTTTTATTAGAAAGTTTTTGGGCAGGTGGATGGCTAATTGCAGCTCTTATCTCGTATTTTGTTATTCCTAAATATGGTTGGGAAGTTGCGATGGTATTGAGTGCAGTTCCAGCATTATATGCTTTATATTTAAGATGGAATTTACCGGATTCCCCAAGGTTCCAAAAAGTTGAAAAAAGGCCATCTGTTATTGAAAATATAAAATCAGTTTGGTCTGGGGAATATCGTAAAGCAACAATTATGCTATGGATTCTATGGTTTTGTGTTGTTTTTTCCTATTATGGAATGTTCCTTTGGTTACCGAGTGTAATGGTGCTAAAAGGATTTAGTTTAATAAAAAGTTTCCAATACGTACTTATTATGACATTAGCTCAACTTCCAGGATATTTCACAGCTGCTTGGTTTATTGAACGTCTCGGTCGTAAATTTGTTTTGGTTACGTATTTAATCGGGACAGCTTGCAGTGCTTATTTGTTTGGGGTTGCGGATTCATTAACAGTATTAATCGTGGCAGGTATGTTACTATCCTTCTTTAACTTAGGTGCTTGGGGAGCATTATACGCCTATACACCTGAGCAGTATCCAACGGTTATTCGTGGTACAGGTGCAGGAATGGCAGCAGCATTTGGTCGTATTGGTGGTATTCTTGGGCCACTATTAGTGGGATATTTAGTTGCCTCAGAAGCTTCACTATCATTAATATTTACGATTTTCTGTGGATCAATTTTAATTGGTGTGTTCGCTGTAATAATACTTGGACAGGAAACGAAGCAACGAGAATTAGTATAAAGTGAAAATTTAAACGTATCCTGGATCGTTTATCATCCTACACTACTCGGCTCTTTATAGGCAGTTAGTACGGGATAAAGGGGGAGAGGAAACCGAAGTGGTTTCCTTTTTTCTGTTTTTTTAGATAAATAATGGTATAGTAAGAAAAAGGGATTATTTCTTATAAAAGCGAATGTATACAACAGGACATATGGACAAAGAATTAGGTGGTTGAAGAAATGAAAATTTTACTGATTATGGAAGAGGCAGAAGAGAGAAGAGAGTTAGCTGAAAATTTCACTGAAAATATGAGAAATGTAGAATGTTTTGAAGCAAAGACAGGAACAGAATCTTTATTTATGATGAAAAAACATATACCAGACTTTGTTTTTTTAAGTTCCAAATTACTAGATGGTACTGGTTTTGAATATGCAAGTTTATTACGAGAAATAAATTGCTATACAAAATTTATTTTTGTAGGTGAAAACATAGAAGAATCTATTACAGCTTTTCGTTTCCAAGCATTTTATTATTTATTGCGACCATTTCGTGAAGAAGATTTACAATTTCTTTTATATAAAATAGGTAAAGAACAAGGTGAGAAAGCAAAGAGTTATTTGCGAAAACTACCGATAGAAAGTCAAGAGGGCATACGATATATTCTTCCAGAAGATATCGTATATGTAAGTAAAAATAAAGAAAATAAAACTGTTTCAATTTACACAACGAATAATCAGTATATTTCAACATATACACTTCAGGAATTAGAAAATAAGCTAAATGCATATGATTTTTTACGTGTACATAAAAGCTATTTAATTAATATGTCATATGTAAAAGAACTGAAACCTTATTATAATGGCACGTATAATTTGTATTTAGATAGGTATGATGAGCAACCGATTCCAGTCAGTCGTAATTATGTAAAACGCCTTCGAAATAACATTGAATTATAGTAGATAATGAGAGTATTTTAACATGATAAACTGAAAATCCTTCATGATAGGGAGGATTCAAGTTAAATATTCAGAAAATTTAGTACAATCTCCACTAAGAAATAGTATTGGGGGAATTGTATGTGAAGACATTGAAATCGATCTTACTTTGGGGCGTTATTACAGCAGTAGGAGCAGGTGCTTTTGGGGTAATAGCTTTATCACAAGGTGAAACCATTAATGCTGTATGGCTCTTAGTAGCTGCCGTATGTGTATATGCAGTTGCTTATCGCTTTTATAGTAGATTTATAGCGAGAAAGGTTTTTAATTTAGATGATAATCGGCAAACACCAGCCCATACATTAAATGATGGGAAAGACTATGTTCCAACAAATAAGTGGGTATTGTTTGGACATCACTTTGCAGCGATTGCTGGAGCGGGACCTTTAGTAGGACCGATTTTAGCGGCACAAATGGGGTATTTACCAGGGACCATTTGGATTATTGTTGGGGTAGTTGTTGCGGGGGCTGTCCAAGATTTTGTTATTTTATTTGCTTCAATGAGACGTAATGGTAAATCGTTAGGAGAAATGATTAAAGATGAGATTGGACCTGTTACAGGACTAATTGCAATGATAGGTATTTTAGGAATTATGATTATTTTATTAGCAGTATTAGCGTTGGTCGTAGTAAAGGCACTAATCGGAAGTCCTTGGGGAATGTTTACGATAGCAGCAACGATTCCTATCGCTATTTTAATGGGAGTTTATATGCGCTATATTAGGCCTGGTCGTGTTGGAGAAGGATCAGTAATCGGTATTATCCTACTTATTTTATCTCTTGTTGGAGGACAGTATGTAGCAGAAAATCCAACACTTGCAAGTATGTTCACATTTAGTGGTGAAACAATTGCTATTATGCTTATTGTATATGGATTTATTGCATCTGCATTACCAGTTTGGATGCTTTTAGCACCACGTGATTATTTAAGTACATTTTTAAAAGTTGGAACAATTGTAGGGTTAGCAATCGGTATCTTAATTGTAGCACCAGATTTACAAATGCTAGCAGTTTCGAAATTTATTGATGGAACTGGTCCTGTGTTCTCTGGAAACTTATTCCCATTCTTATTTATTACTATTGCTTGTGGTGCAGTGTCTGGATTCCATGCTCTCGTTTCATCAGGTACGACGCCGAAGATGATTGAGCAAGAGGGACACGCACAGCCAATCGGTTATGGAGCAATGTTAATGGAGTCGTTTGTAGCAGCGATGGCGATGATTGCAGCTTGTGTATTAACACCGGGAACGTATTTTGCAATTAATAGTCCCGCAGCACTTATCGGTACAGATGTCTCGCAGGCAGCTCAAGTTATTTCCTCATGGGGATTTGCTATTACACCAAATGAACTAAAAGATCTTGCTGTAAATGTTGGAGAGCAAACGATTTTATCACGTACAGGTGGTGCGCCAACATTAGCGATAGGTATGGCATATATTTTCTCACAAGTAATAGGTGGAACGGCCATGATGGCATTTTGGTATCATTTTGCGATTCTCTTTGAAGCCCTATTTATTTTAACAACGATTGATGCCGGAACGCGTGTCGGCCGATTTATGATTCAAGATATTTTAGGGCATGTATATAAGCCATTTGGGAAAACGGATTCTACATTAGCGAATGTAATCGCTACAACGTTATGTGTATTAGGGTGGGGATATTTCTTATACCAAGGGGTAATAGATCCGCTCGGTGGAATTAATACATTATGGCCACTTTTCGGTATTGCAAATCAAATGCTAGCAGGTATTGCGTTATTACTTGGAACGACAATTTTGTTCAAAATGGGAAAAAAGGCGTACGTTTGGGTAACACTTATTCCAACTGTCGGGTTGCTGATTGTAACAATGACGGCGGGGTATCAAAAGCTATTTCATGAAAATCCTAAAATTGGATTTCTATCGCATGCAAAGGTATTTCAGAGAGCATTAGATGAGGGAAAAGTGTTAGCGCCAGCTAAAAATGTCGCTCAAATGAAGCAAATTATTTTCAATGATTATATTGATGCAGCGCTTTGTGGGATTTTTATGATAGTTGTAATCGCTGTGTTAATTTCAGCACTTCGAATTTGGATACAAGTATTAAGAAATAAGCCAATGCCGTTAAAGGAGGCACCATATATTCCGAGAGATGAAAGTGAGTCGAGGAACTATGCTTAAAAAGCTGTGGCAAGTATGGAGGGAAAGAAAACGCTTTATTAGTTTGCTCGTTGGGGTACCAAGTTATGAAGTATATGTGGAGCATATGAAAAAGCATCATCCTGAAGAAGAGGTTTTATGTCAAAAGCAATTTTTTGCTGAGGCACAAGAAGCAAGATTTAACGCAAAGGGTGGAAAAATATCACGCTGTTGTTAATGAAAAAGGGCGAGTTTTCGCCCTTTTTATTTTTTTGCTGTTTCACGTGGAACAGCAAAAAATAAATAAAAACTTTGGGAATTATAGGGATTTCGTATACAATAAAGTAAGGAAAGGGATAGATAGAAAAGTAAGGAGATCATTTTATGTTAAAGGACTTATTTGTAAATACAACAATTATTCTTTCCTTTATTTTTGTTGGAGGTCAGCTTTTAAGAGATAAGCCGTTAAAAGAAGGATTCTCTTTTGGGCAGAAATGTGTAGTAGGCATTTTTACTGGGATACTAGGTATATTACTAATGTATTTCGGTGTTCGTGTTGGTACCATCCTATTGGATTTACGCTACTTAGCTGTTATTCTAGCTGTTATTATTGGAGGGCCGATAGCGAGTACCATAACAATTATTATGATTTTAGTAACTAGACTGTTGTTTATGGATTATTCATTAGCTTCTCAAGTGGCCTTTTATACAATCATTGCGATAGGAATAGGGAGTATCTTTATTTCGCGTATGAAGCTTTCTTTAGGGGAAAAGTGGGTATGGTTACACGCATATATTTTATCTATTCTAATCCCAGCGTTATATATATGGTTAATTAAAGAGATCCACATAGTGGGATTATATTTAATTTCTAGTATTATTACAGGTTACATAACATTCATAAGTGCAAATTATGTTTTACAATCCAATGAGCTATTTCAAACGATGAAGCAATACGCAACGATAGATGCATTGACAGGTCTAGGAAACGTAAGACAGTTTGATTTAGAGATGAATCGTCATATTAGTAATAAACACTTGAAAAACGATTCACTTTGTTTACTACTTATAGATATTGACCATTTTAAGCATGTAAATGATACGTATGGGCACCCAGCGGGAGACGAAGTGTTAAAACAAGTAGGGCATATTTTGCGAGAAATGTCAGCATTTCCGGATTTGGTTTTTCGAAAGGGTGGAGAGGAGTTTGCGCTTTTGATACCAAGGAAAGGAATAGCTTATGGAATTCATGTTGGGGAACAAACTCGTATAGCTGTTGAAAAACATTCATTTGAATTGTTAGATGGAACAAAAATAAAAATTACAGTTTCGGTAGGGGTTTCAGAGTATGAAGGGGCATCAGAGCAATTTATTCAAGCGGCGGATGATGCGTTATACTACTCGAAACGAAATGGTAGAAATAAGGTCAGCTCTGTATCTTAAAGATAAGATGACCAGAAGACATAAAGCTTATAAAAAACACTCACAGAGGCAATGTATGAACTTTGTGAGTGTTTTTTATTTATATATTAGACAAGCTCTTTTGATACAACAAATTTACGATATGCACCATGGTGAGTTGGACCTACGTATTCGTTAATTTTGAATGAGTAACGAATAGCAGCCGTGATGAATTCTTTAGCAGTTTTTACTGCTTCTTTCACAGGTTTTCCTTTTGCAAGTTCTGCTGTAATTGCAGCAGAATATGTGCAACCTGCGCCGTGTGTATTTGTCGTATCAATTTTTTCTGATTCTAGAAGGTCGAATGTTTCTCCATCATATAGGACGTCGATTGCAGTTTCCGTACCAAGTTTGCTACCGCCTTTAATTAGGACGTATTTCGCACCTAAAGCATGGATCTTTTTCGCTGCTTCTTTCATGTCTTCAAGAGAATTAATCTTTACGCCACTTAATTGGTAAGCTTCAAATAAGTTTGGTGTTACAACTAATGCCTTTGGAACAAGAACGTCACGTAAGCAGTCATTCGTTTCAGGATGTAATGCTTCATCAGCACCTTTACATACCATAACAGGGTCAACTACTACATTATTGAAATTGTGCTTTTCGATTGTTTCTGCAACCATTTCAATAATTTCTACTGATCCAAGCATACCTGTTTTTAAAGCGTCTACGCCAACACCTTCAATTGTTGTTTCTAATTGTGGTTTTAATGTAGAAGCTGGGATTGGAAATACGTTATGTGCCCAACCGTTATGTGGATCCATCGTTACGATTGTTGTAAGAGATGTCATTCCGTATACGCCCAGTTCTTGGAATGTTTTTAAATCTGCTTGTATACCAGCACCGCCACTTGTGTCAGAACCAGCGATAGTAAGTGCTTTATTTAATGTCATTATGAAAGCCCCCTCGAGTGATATAATGAAAACTATGTTCTCACCATTATATCAATGTTACGAATAAGTACAAAGTGAAAAGTAGATGATTTATTTTAAGAGCTATTTAAAATCTTGTATGCAGGAGACTGAGTATGTTTCGAGATAATCGTACAAATGAATTAGTTATATTAAAGGAAATTGCAGAAACATTAAATACATCAAATGATACATATCATGTATTGCAAGCTGTCCTAGAGAAATTACTAAGTGTAACAGGTTTAACGACAGGATGGATTTTTCTTGCGGATGAAAATGGGAAGTATACGAAGTTAATTGACTATCAATTACCAGAGGCACTGACATATGAAAATAAACGCCCGATGTGCGAAGGTGAATGTTGGTGTTTACGAGGTTTTGTAGATGGAAAATTAGAGAGAGCCGTTAATATTATTGAATGTAAAAGAATTAATAATGCAATTGAATATAATTGGGGAGATACGGAGGGCATTCTTCATCATGCTACGGTTCCTTTAAAAGCTGGGGGAGAAAAATTTGGGGTGTTAAATGTTGCAAGTCCGGGTAAAACACATTTTTCAGAAGAAGAATTAGTATTACTCCAATCGGTTGCTTTCCAAATTGGTACGGCTTTAAAGCGAACAAAATTATATGAAAATGAAAAGAGAAGAGCACATTATTATGTGAAATTAGAGCGTTTCATTCAAGATTTAAAAACGATTCATAAGTTTAATGTACTACCTGAAAAAGTGGTAAATCACGTAGGTGAAGTATTTCAATGGAATCAAGTAGCGCTTTTTATTAGGGAGGAAAAAGAATTATCTCTGCGAGCGTCTTACGTTCAGGAAGAGTTACAAGAGGATGTAAAAGAGGCGGCCAAGAGGGCGTTAGAACAAGATGAACCAGTTCTAATAAAACATCAAATAGGACATAATGTACATCTAAATCGAGCTGTTATTGCTACACCAATACATATTCAAAACCATATATTTGGTGTTTTATGTGTTAGCTTGAATAATGGAGAGTTTGATGCTAATACAATAGACGTAATTCAAGCATTATCGAACCATGTTTCGTTAATAATAGAGAATTTGAGGTTAAACGAGCAGCGCCGTGAACTTGTACGAATGGAAGAAAGAAATCGGTTAGCAAGAGATTTACATGATTCTGTTTCGCAAAAATTATTTTCATTAACCTTCATGACAAAAGGCGCCGAGGCAGTTTTAAAAGGTAAAAATGAAAAGGTAGATCAATCTTTGCATGAGATGCGTGAACTTGCGCAAGGAGCTTTGAAAGAAATGAGGACATTAATTTGGCAGCTTCGTCCGGCGGGATTAGAAAAAGGATTATTGCCAGCTCTAAAGCAGTACGGTGAAAATTTGGGACTGAAAATTAGGGAGCAAGTTACGGGTGTTCGTGATTTACCTCGTGTAGTAGAAGAAGCTTTGTGGCGCATAGGCCAAGAAGCACTGAACAATGTAAGTAAGCATGCAGGTGTAAAAGAAGCGACGATTTATTTTACAGTGAATGAGAAAAATGTATCATTAGAAATAGTTGATCAAGGAAAGGGATTTGTGGAAAAGAATATAAAAGAAAAGAAATCACTAGGTATGACTACGATGCGTGAAAGAGTAGAATTAGTTGGTGGAACAATTAAAATTGTAAGTAGTAATAAACGAACGAGCGTAAAAGTAAATGTACCATTATGATGTGAAAATGAGGGAAGTTTGTGAAAATAAAAGTATTGTTAGTTGATGATCATACAGTCGTTTTAAAAGGATTAGCATTTTTCTTAAGTACACAGGAAGATTTAGAGTTAGTTGGAGAAGCGAATAATGGGAAAGAAGCGTTAGTGAAAGTAGGAGAAACAAATCCCGATGTTATATTAATGGATTTATATATGCCTGAAATGGATGGTGTTGAGGCGACGGCATATATAAAAAAAGAGTATCCAAATGTGAAAGTAATTGTATTAACTAGCTTTTCTGATCAGGCGCATGTGTTACCTGCATTAAGGGCTGGAGCAAGTGGGTATATTTTAAAAGATGTAGAACCAGATCAGCTTGTTGAGGCTATTCGAAGCGCATATAAAGGTAATATTCAATTACATCCGGATATAGCAAATGCTCTTCTCTCTCAAACATTACCTGTAGAAGAAAAGGAAGAAGAACCTTCTATTCAAGTGGATGTGCTAACAGCGAGAGAAAATGAAGTATTGCAGCTATTAGCGAAAGGGATGAGCAATAAGGAAATTGCATCTGTTTTAGTTATTACAGAAAAGACGGTTAAGGCGCATGTAAGTAGCATTTTGAGTAAGTTGAATTTATCTGATCGTACGCAAGCGGCATTATATGCAGTTAAAAATGGAATTGTATAAGACGAAAGTCGTAAGACCAAGTTCGCCTTTAGAAGGTGGACTTTTTTTATGGAAAAATACGTCTATGTGAGGACGAAATTGTCTTTATATAAAGATAAAATATGTTTGTAAGCAACAAAACAACAATTACAAGGGATACCTTTTTTGAAAGCATATAACAACATAAGAGTGAGTACTAGGAGGAATAAATAATGGCAACAGTTTTATTCGTTAAAGCAAATAACCGTCCAGCGGAACAAGCAGTTAGTGTAAAATTATATGAGGCATTTTTAGTGAACTATAAAGAAGCACACCCAAATGATACAGTAGTAGAACTTGATTTATATAAAGAAGAATTACCATACGTAGGCGTAGACATGATCAATGGTACATTCAAGGTAGGTAAAGGATTTGATTTAACAGAAGAAGAAGCAAAAGCAGTAGCAGTTGCTGATAAGTATTTAAATCAATTCCTAGAAGCTGATAAAGTTGTTTTCGGCTTCCCATTATGGAACTTAACGATTCCAGCAGTATTGCACACATATATTGATTATTTAAACCGTGCTGGTAAAACGTTTAAATATACGCCAGAGGGTCCAGTTGGCCTAATTGGAGATAAGAAGATTGCATTATTAAATGCAAGAGGCGGCGTATATTCAGAAGGTCCAGCAGCTGAGGTAGAAATGGCTGTTAAATATGTAGCAAGTATGATGGGCTTCTTCGGCGCAACAAACATGGAAACAGTAGTTATTGAAGGGCATAACCAATTCCCAGATAAAGCAGAAGAAATCATCGCTGCAGGTCTTGAAGAAGCAGCTAAAGTAGCAAGTAAATTTTAATTAAAATTATAATCGTCACTCGAAAAAAGCAGCATTAACATGTAAACGTTAATGCTGCTTTTTTATATTTTTAGTTCATCAGCAAGCTTTTCTAATGTATTTCGATCTTGTATATAATATGTTCGGCCTTCTTTTCTTAAATAATTTTGTTGGCAAAACTGATTTAATACATATAAAAGATGACGGTAGCTGACATTTAAATATTCCGAGGCCTCGGTATGCTTTTCTATATAACAATTATTTTGCTCTGTTAATAAAATAAAAGCAGCTAATCGATTTTCAAAAGGATAACTATAGTTTTTTGCGTAATTTTCAGTGCGAGTAATTGTCTTTTCTCCAATAAATTTACATAAGTGCTGTAAAAACGTTGCATCTTGTAATAAAAGTTGCTGACAATCTTTAAGAGGAAGTGCCAAACACACACAATCTTCTAGTACTTCAACGGACTTAGTAATATTTTCTACTCCTATTAATCCTAATTCTCCGATAAAAGATGGTGCTTGAATAAAATTAATTAATGAAACCTTCCCGTTTTTATGACTCATATATATTTTGGCTCTCCCAGAAATTAAGTAATAGAGATAAGGAAGAGCATTTCCTTCGCTACATATCATCTCTTTCGTTTGAAAAGAATGCAGCTCTACATATGGCAAGACATGAAATGAAAATAGGGTATGGAATTGATGGATTCGCATGTATTGATAAATTTCTTCCTCATTTTTGCTGATTTTCATATTTTCACCCCTATGTATAGTATGAGATATCTCCTATTATCTTTACAAGAAGGAATGATACGATTTATGTAAATTTGTTTTTGTAGAAAAGAGAGTGTGATGAATTTATGAAAAAATATAAAACATTGTTATTTGATGTAGATGATACATTACTAGACTTCCAAAAGGCTGAAAAAGTGGCTTTACGGGTACTTTTTGAAGAGAAGGGAATCCCTTTAACAGACGAGATAGAGACTCGTTATAAAAAAATAAATAAAGGTCTTTGGGATGCTTTTGAAAAAGGTGAACTATCACGCAATGAAGTTGTAAATACACGATTCTCTCTGTTGTTTAAAGAGTATGGAGAAGAAGTAAATGGAATATTATTCGAAAATAATTATCGTAACTACTTAGAAGAAGGAAATCAACTCATGCAAGGTGCGTTTGAATTTATAAATCAAATTCAAGGGGAGTATGAATTGTATATAGTGACAAATGGTGTTTCTAAGACGCAAGATAAACGTTTGCGTAATGCAGGGTTACATTCATTATTTAAAGATGTCTTTGTTTCGGAAGATACAGGTTTTCAAAAACCGATGAAAGAGTATTTTGATTATGTTTTTGAACGGATTCCTAACTTTGCACCTGAAGAAGGGCTGATTATTGGGGATTCATTAAGCGCTGATATTAAAGGTGGATATGTAGCGGGAATTGATACTTGTTGGTTTAATCCAGAAAGGAAATTAAATGATAGTGGGATTATACCGACATATGAAGTGCATAATTTTGAGGAGTTAGAAGCGTTATTAAAGCAGCATGTGTAATAAAAATAGGCAGTGGAGCTTTCGTCCCCACTGCCTATTTTTATTAATTTTTATTTTCGTTATGTTTTGGGAGTGGAAAGGCATTCCCGATAGCAGCTGCACCAAGCATGGGCAATAGTAAATTAAGCGGGAAAAACATAAGTAATAGTAATGTTATAGCTATTGGCTTTCGTAACGCATAGCTTGAAATTGCTGTCGTTACGATGGCAACAGATGCTACTGGATCTATAGGAAGAATAGATGCTACTGCGTATCCGATACTTGAACCAGAAAATATAATTGGGAAGATATGTCCACCTCGCCACCCTGTGTTCAAACAAACGGCAGTAATGCACAACTTTAAAATCCCTGAAAGAAGTAGTATCCAAAAAGATAAATGGCTCCATTCAACAACTAATTCTTTTAATTGATGTTCCCCTGAAAATAATGTGTACGGAAGAAAAGTTCCCCCAATTCCTAATAAAATACCACCGATAATTCCGAGTGTCAGCTTGTATTCTCTAAAAGGGTGAATTAACTTTTCTAATGTGAATTCTAACTTGAAATAAAAGAAACCAACTATAGCGCCGATACTAGCAAGTGGAAGAAATGCGATCCATTCATTGAAAGAAAGTGCACCTTCCCCGAAATCAACAATAAAGGATCCACGATTATCAAGTTTACTCAGTAGTAAATAAACAGAAAAACCTGCGAAAGTAGTAGCTAAGTATACAATCGCTTTTTTTCCTTTAGAAAAAGCAGCAATTTGTTCCCCCTCATTTTCATTTGGTGCTAAATAACCGAATAATGGTGCGTTAAAAATGACACTTAAAGTAGCGCCAATTCCGATCTCGGTTAGCTCATTCATACCCTTTAAGGCAAATTTAAAGCGATCCCCTACCCATGTGCACAGTCCGCCTATAATTCCAACTAGTGCGGCTTCTGGACCAAGACTAGCACCGAAAATTAAAACAATAATCGCTGTTAAAGTAGCCCGATGGACAAAGCGATATTCGATTCGACCAGTTTTTTTATATTCAGCCATCACTTCAGGCATAAGGCGTGGGTATGTACCGAAATGTTTTTGTGATAGACCAACAAGGACCCCGCCAATTATTGTTACGCAAAGGGTGTAATAAGAGGGAAAAGAGAGAACTTCAGGCAAGTATCCCCAAATAAAGTGGATTCCAATATTTATTGTGACTAAAAATAACCAGACTGTAGCTCCTACTATAGATCCTAGAAGAATGCCATATAGAGCAAGTATGTAATGCATATCTTTTTTATTTGTCATGTTATACCTCCGTTATGTAAATCTTAGTAGGGAAAAAAGTGAAATATACTAGTGAAAAATGGATTGAATATATATAGTATCTTTTTGAGAAGATGGCCTATTCAACATATAGGCTAACTTTTGGGGAATTTGAATTTATAGGTTAAATTACTTATTTAATTTTATAGACTGATTTGAGGTTTTTAAAGGTCTTTTTTGAAATAGACTAGAATATATTTCTTTTGTTGCTTTATATGAAACTGTTAACATTTATTTTAGAACATTCAGAAAAACTGTTTGACATTAGGAAATTATTGCTATAAAATCAACGGTAATTGCATAGTCTTATCAAGAAAAGGTGGAGGGACAGGCCCGATGAAACCTTGGCAACAGCCGTATAACGGAATTGTGCCAAATCCTGCAGGTAGTAATCCTGAGAGATAAGAAAGAGCCTTTAGAGCGTGTTTTCAAACTGCTCCTTTCTTGTTTTCAGGAAAGGGGCAGTTTTTTATTTTGTATAAAAGAAAGGAGAATGAGAGATGGGAGAATCATGGGGAAAAGGAACAATTTGTGTGCAAGGTGGCTATACACCAAAGAATGGTGAACCACGTGTTTTACCACTTTATCAAAGCACAACGTATAAATACGATACTTCGGATGATTTAGCAGCTCTATTTAACTTAGAGGCAGAAGGATATATTTATACACGTATTGGAAACCCTACTCTAGCAGCATTTGAGCAGAAGTTATCAGATTTAGAAGGCGGTGTAGGAGCTGTTGCAACGGCTTCTGGGCAAGCAGCTATTATGCTCGCAGTTTTAAATATTTGTAGTAGTGGAGACCATTTACTTTGCTCTTCAACTGTTTACGGGGGAACGTTTAATTTATTTGGGGTGAGTTTACGTAAGCTTGGCATTGATGTTACGTTCTTTAATCCAAATTTAACGGCAGATGAAATCACGGCGCTTGCTAATGACAAGACGAAACTTATCTATGCAGAATCGTTAGGAAATCCAGCGATGAATGTTTTAAATTTTAAAGAATTTTCAGCTGCCGCTAAAGAATTAGAGGTACCTTTTATCGTTGATAATACATTAGCAACTCCTTATTTATGCCAGGCGTTTGAACATGGGGCAAATATTATTGTTCATTCTACGACGAAGTATATCGATGGGCATGCGAGCTCCTTAGGCGGTATTGTAATTGACGGTGGAAACTTTGATTGGACAAATGGAAAGTATCCTGAACTTGTTGAACCAGATCCAAGTTATCACGGTGTAAGTTACGTTCAAAACTTTGGTGCAGCAGCGTATATTGTGAAAGCACGTGTTCAGCTATTAAGAGATTATGGAAATTGTATGAGCCCATTCAATGCATATATTAGCAATATTGGCTTAGAAACATTGCATTTACGAATGGAACGTCATAGTGAAAATGCTCTTGCAGTTGCTAAGTGGCTTGCTAATCATGAACGTATTGAATGGGTGAATTATCCAGGCTTAGATAGTAATGAAAATTACTCATTAGCACAAC
The DNA here is from genome assembly GCF_009183795.1 of Bacillus sp. B1-WWTP-T-0.5-Post-4. NCBI lineage: Bacteria > Bacillati > Bacillota > Bacilli > Caryophanales > Bacillaceae > Bacillus > Bacillus sp. B1-WWTP-T-0.5-Post-4. Next base: position 375,653 of record NZ_WEIJ01000004.1, on the reverse strand, counting down.
AGTACTTGAAAAAAGGTGCTAGTGGTGTTTTAACTTTCGGTATTAAAGGCGGATTAGAAGCAGCAAAAGAATTTATCGCAAATGTAAAACTAGCAACTCTTGTAACGCACGTAGCTGATGCACGAACTTGCGTTATACATCCTGCTAGTACGACGCATAGACAATTAAATGCTGAAGATCAGCGTTTAGCGGGTGTTACATCTGATTTAATTCGTTTATCGGTTGGTATAGAAGATGTTTCTGATATTATTGCAGATTTGGAAGCAGCTCTAGTTGGAGGCAAAACACATGCCGATCATAATTGATAAAGATTTACCGGCTCGCAAAGTGTTGCAAAAAGAAAATATTTTTGTAATGACGAAGGAGCGGGCAGAAACACAAGATATACGTGCTTTAAAAATTGCTATATTAAATTTAATGCCAACGAAACAAGATACAGAGGCGCAATTATTTCGCTTAATTGGAAACACACCGTTACAATTAGATGTTCATTTGCTTCATATGGAATCACATCTATCGCGTAATGTAACGCAAGAACATTTAACAAGCTTTTATAAAACGTTTCGTGATATTGAAAATGAAAAGTTTGATGGGCTCATTATTACAGGAGCGCCAGTGGAGACCCTTGCTTTTGAAGAGGTAGATTATTGGGAAGAGCTTAAACATATTATGGAGTATTCAAAAACGAATGTAACATCTACGCTCCATATTTGCTGGGGGGCACAGGCTGGCTTGTACTATCATTATGGTGTTCCAAAGTATCCCCTTAAGGAAAAAGTGTTCGGTGTATTTGAACATGAAGTTTGCGAGCAACATGTGAAATTATTACAAGGATTTGATGAATTGTTTTTTGCTCCGCATTCTCGTCATACAGAAGTACGAGAGAATGATATTAGAGGAGTGAAAGAATTAACATTGTTAGCAAACTCTGAAGAAGCAGGTGTTCACCTTGTTATTGGGCCAGAAGGAAGGCAAGTGTTTGCCCTTGGACATAGCGAATATAGTTGTGAGACGTTAAAACAAGAATACGAACGAGATCGTGACAAGGGATTAAATATTGATGTGCCAAAAAACTATTTTAAACATAATAATCCAGATGAAAAGCCGCTTGTTAGGTGGAGGAGTCATGGTAATTTATTATTTTCTAATTGGTTGAATTATTACGTGTATCAAGAAACCCCTTATATATTGTAAAGAAAGATTGTGTAACACGTGGCAACGTTTTCCTTGTAAAGATTAACCTTTATTTTTCCGAATGTTCAAAATACATTGTTTTTCATATTTTTTACTCATATAATTTCATCTAAACACAATTTTTGAGGGGTGGACAGTACTATGAAAGAAATTCAAGTTGGGTTATTAGGTCTTGGGACAGTTGGCAGTGGTGTGGTTCGTATTATTACGGATCATCAAGAACGACTCATACACCAAGTAGGTTGTCCAGTGAAGGTAACGAAAGTATTAGTGCAAAACATTGAGAAAGAGAGAGAGGTAGAGGTACCTTCTACTCTATTAACACAAGATGCAAATGAAATTTTAGATAATCCAAATATTGATGTTGTTATTGAAGTGATGGGTGGCATTGATGATGCAAAATCATATATTTTACAAGCTTTAAAAAGCGGAAAGCATGTTGTAACTGCAAATAAAGACTTAATGGCATTACATGGAGCTGAATTATTAGCGACAGCAAAAGATAATAAGGCTGATTTATTCTATGAGGCGAGTGTGGCAGGGGGAATTCCAATTTTACGCAGTATCGTAGAAGGACTTTCTTCAGATCTTATTACGAAAGTAATGGGAATTGTAAATGGAACAACAAATTTTATTTTGACGAAAATGTCAGACGAAGGGAGAGCATATAACGACGTGTTAAAAGAAGCCCAACAACTTGGATTTGCAGAAGCAGATCCAACATCAGATGTAGAAGGTTTAGATGCAGCAAGAAAAATGACGATTTTAGCTACCCTCGGTTTCTCTACAAATGTAGAGCTTGGAGATGTGAAAGTAAAAGGTATTACCTCTATTACAGAGGAAGATATTGAATACAGTAAGAGCTTAGGTTATACAATTAAATTAATCGGTCTTGCAAAACGAGATGGTGAAAAATTGGAGGTTACAGTTGAACCAACTTTACTTCCAAATACACATCCTCTTGCAGCAGTACAAAATGAATATAACGCTGTGTATGTGTATGGTGAAGCAGTTGGGGAAACGATGTTTTATGGACCAGGCGCAGGAAGTTTACCGACAGCTACAGCTGTTGTTTCGGATTTAGTTGCTGTAATGCAAAATATTAGATTAGGGGTAACAGGAAATAGTGCTGTAGTCCCACAATATCAAAAAGTATTAAAAGAGCCAGACGAAATTGTCGTGAAAAAGTTTTTAAGACTGCATGTAAAAGACGAAATTGGTGTATTTGCAAAAATTACTTCATTGTTCTCTGAGCGCGGAGTTAGCTTTGAGAAAATTATTCAAATGCCGCTTGAAGAGAAAGGAAAGGCTGAAATTGTAATTGTAACGCATCGTGCGTCTCTTGCTGATTATGATTATATTCTACATACGTTGCAAGGGTATGTAGAAATAGATTGTTTGAAAGCGAACTATCGAATTGAAGGGGATGCTAAGTAGTATCTCTTACCATAAAACAGAAAGAGCCTATTAAGCAGCTTGCTTAATAGGCTCTTTTCTATTTAAAATCTGCGTACCAACTTGAATAAATGCTTGGATAATCCAACCTGTTGTAAAGGATAAGATGATTGTTCCAAAATAGATAGGTCCATCTAATAAAAAGCTTAACGTTAAAAATAAAAAGGCTAATGAAATCTCTGTTCTTCTAAACGTCCATTTTTTCTTCTCGGCAACCGTTAAAACGAAAGCTTCTTGAGGCGCTGCACAAAGGTTTGTAGAGACGTAAAGACCAATTCCAGCTCCAACGAATAGATTTCCGCAAATAAGTGTTATATATTTTGGAAGAGAGCGGATAGCGTCCATAATAGTTGTAATGGAACCAATCCAATCAACAAAAAGAGAAATAAGAACCATCGTTATAATTGTACCGATTGTAATTTGTTTTTTATTCCAAAAGAGTACGATAAGTGTAAAGGCAAAGTTAATCATGAAAATCCAAAAACCAATACTTATCCCAAAATTTTGATATAGTGCAATAAAGAAGGAATCATAAGGGCTAAGTCCAAAGGAAGTAATTGTCGTCATCATATTAATACCGATGGCAAGAATGAGTAAACCGCCAATGAAAAATATATATTCTAATTTGAATCGAAGCATAGTTGTATATCCTTTCTAAATGTATTTGCTAGGAAAGGATATATTGTGGAAAGCTTACCAGGTCAAGGGAGAATTTTTGTGAAAAGGGGAAAATGAGATGACAAATATAAGAAAGATTGCTGAACTTGCTGGAGTATCTGTTTCAACTGTTTCACGTGTACTAAATAATCATCCGTACGTAAATGAACAGAAACGAAAAGAAATTTTAGCGATTATAGAAGAATTAAATTACACGCAAAACGTGAATGCAATTCATTTAGTGAAAGGAAAAACGAATGTAATTGGCGTTTTATTGCCACACGTAAATGATCAATATTATAGCGCTATTATCGAGGGGATATCAAAAGAGACAGCAAAGAATAATTATAATATGATGCTTTGCCAGACGAATTATAGTGAAGAAAGAGAACTAGAAATTTTGAATATGTTAAAAATGAAAAAGCTTGATGGGGTTATTATTTGTTCTCGGACAAATAGTAAGGAGAAGCTTGAAGAATATACGAAATTCGGCCCGATTGTTATGTGTGAAGAAATAGATTCAAAATGCATTTCAAGTGTACATATCGATTACTACAAAGTATTTTCACGTGGGATGAAAAGCTTAATAGATGCCGGTCATACACGTATTGGATATTGTATTGGAAGAAGTAATAGTGTTAATAGCCAAAGACGAAAGAAGGCGTATGAAGATTCGCTTCAACAGAGTATCGTAACACCGTTAGAGACCTGGAAATTTGAAGGTTGTTTTACAGTGGAAGATGGACGCAATGTAATTAGAGAATGGGCTCATATGTCAGTAAAACCGACAGCGTTCCTTGTATCTTGTAACCATATTGCAGCGGGGATGGTTACAGAAGCAAAAAAACAAGGAATTCGTATTCCAGAGGATATTACGATTATCGGGTGTGATGATCAAGAGGTGGCAGATATATTGGGTATAACGACGATTTCGCATTCTAGTAAAAACGTTGGAGTAAAAGCGTTTGAATTATTATATGAAAAGATTAATGAAGAGAAATTAGATGTGAAGCATATAGAGTTATTACCAGAGTTAATAGATAGAGAAACGACATAATTGAGAAGGTGTGAAAATCGCTTTTCAAAATTTCGTTTGGTATAATTATGGACAATCTATGAGGGCTAAAAGGGGTTTTGATATGAGATCAAAAGTAGTAAAAGTAATTCTACTCATTACAATTGCATCTTTCTGTTTATTTGCATATGGCTTTGTTTCAGGTGTAAATGATGTATTAAATCCGAAAGCTTCAAATTTAATTAAAAAGACCGATGTAGTGGCAAAAGAGAAAAAGAAAACGGGAACGTTACAAATCGTTAGTTTAGGTGATTCATTAACGCGTGGCGTTGGTGATAAAGAAGGAATTGGCTATGTTGGGCGAATGAAAGAGGATTTACAAAAAGATTATAAGCAAAAAATTGCATTAACAAATTTAGCAGTTAGTGGTGCAAAAATGCCCGATTTATTAAAACAAATTGAAAGTAATGGCGCTCAATATTCAATTAAGCAAGCAGATGTAATTGTGTTAACGATTGGTGGAAATGATTTGTTCCCAGGCTGGGAATCACTTGGGAAAATAGATTTAGAGACGTATCGTCCTGACACAGAGACGTTTCAAAATGAAGCAAAGAAAATTATAGAAGAAATTCGTAAATTAAATACAGATAGTCCGATTTTTTGGCTTGGTTTATACAATCCTTTTGAAGATGTAGAAGATTTAAAAGGGTCTTCAAACATTGTTGTGGACTGGAATGCATCTTTAGAGAAATTAGCGCTAAACGATAAAAATGTGTATATTACACCGACATTTGATTTATTCCAAAACCGCGGGAAAGATTTATTATACTCTGATCATTTTCATCCGAACGAAGTAGGTTATACGTATATGGCAGAACGTTTAGTTCAAAATGTTGTAAGTAAATTAAAACTAGAACAAGGAGGGGTAAAATGACGATGATACTTTCCGTACGAGACTTGAAGAAGGTAATTGGAAAGAAGACTCTTGTAGAGAATATTTCCTTTGATGTAAAGCAAGGAGAAGTGTTCGGGTTCTTAGGACCAAATGGTGCTGGAAAGACGACTACCATTCGAATGTTAGTCGGATTGATTAAGGCGACAGAAGGTACGATTTCTATCGGTGGTTATTCGATTAAGGAAAATTTCAGAGAAGCGATGCGTCAAATTGGGAGTATCGTTGAAAACCCAGAGTTGTATACATATTTAACGGGATGGGAAAATTTAAAGCAATTTGCTCGTATGTTAGGTGATATATCAGATGAACGTATTATTGAAATTGCTGAAATGGTTCATTTAGATGAAAGAATTCATGACAAGGTAAAAACGTACTCACTTGGTATGAAACAACGCCTTGGAATTGCGCAGGCGCTCCTTGGAAATCCGAAATTGCTCATATTAGATGAACCAACGAATGGTTTAGATCCAGCAGGGATTAGAGAACTTAGGGAATTTATACATAAGCTTGTAAAAGAAGAAAATATGAGCGTGTTTATTTCAAGCCACTTGCTAAGTGAAGTGCAAATGATATGCGATCGCGTTGCTATTATTCATAAAGGAAAGATGATAACAGTTGCCAAGGTTGAAGAATTAATTAAAACAGCAAGTGATCGTGTAGAATGGATTGTTACACCGATTTCTAAGGCGAAAGATATGCTAGAAGCGGCCGAAGAAGTAAGGGAAGTGAGTGTAGAAGGCGATCGATTACTATGCCGCATGGATATTGCATCTATAAGTAGTTGGAATAAACACTTTGTCGCAAATGAAATAGATGTACATAGCGTTAAGGAGCTTGTATTTACGCTAGAAGATTTATTTATTGAACTCACAAGGGGTGAGCAGCATGCGTGAATTTGCGAATCTAGTTTTAAATGAATCAGAAAAGATTTACCGCAAGAAACGTATTTTTGTTGTCATGCTTATTTTAGCAATCTTGATCCCGCTTTTTGTGTATGCGCAGTATCGTGAAATAGAAACGACACAAAAAAGACTCGGTACAACTGATTGGAAGGTTTCATTGCAACAGCAAATTGTTGATTCTCAGAACCGGTTGAACAATTCTAGGTTGCCAGAAGAATGGCGTGATTGGTTAAAGGTAAGAGTTGAGCAACAACAATATTATTTAGATCATGATATTAATCCGATGGCACCGGGTGCACCGACTTTTGTCAGAGCATTTATTGAACAAGGAATTACATTATTTATTCCGCTTCTCGTAATGATTGTCGCCATTGATATCGTTTCAGGAGAACGAAGTGATGGGACGATGAAGATGTTACTTACGCGGCCGATTCGGCGCTGGAAAATACTCCTTAGTAAATACGTGACGATGTTATTTTTCATTTCGCTCATACTGTTTCTTGTAGGTTTGTTTGCTTACATATTATCAGGGCTTGTATTTGGGTACTCGGGATGGAATTTACCTGTTTTAACAGGATTCGTCATTGATAAGGAAACGTTAAATACGAACTTTGTGCATCTTATTCCGCAGTGGCAATACATCTTAATGGCGTATGGACTAGCCTGGTTTGTTGCTATCGTTGTCGGAACTATATCATTTATGGTCTCTGTTTTAATTCGTAATACACCAGCTGGTATGGGCGTTATGCTAGCTGCATTAATTGCAGGCGGTATTTTAAGCTCGTTCGCAACATCTTGGGAAGGCGCCAAATATATTTTTAGTGTGAATTTATCATTAACGGATTATTTATCAGGAAAATTACCTGCATTACAAGGTTTATCGATGGGATTTTCTTTGATGAATTTAACTGTTTGGGCAGTTGTTTCTCTTGTTATTTCGTTCGTAGTATTTACAAGACAGGATATGGTGAATTAATTAGACAGGAAGTGACAGTATGGAAAATGTTTTAAAGAATGATTGGGAGCCACTATTGGCACCAGAATTCGAGAAAGAGTATTATCTTACTCTATCCAGTTTTTTGACAGAAGAATACAGCACGCATGTTGTTTATCCGAAGGTAGAAGATATTTTTAACGCTCTTCAGTATACAAGTTATGAAAATACAAACGTTGTCATTTTAGGGCAAGATCCATATCATGGACCGAATCAAGCGCATGGTTTAAGCTTTTCTGTGCAACCTGGTGTTAAAACACCACCGTCATTGTTAAATATGTATAAAGAACTTCGAGATGAATATGGTTATGAAATCCCGAATAACGGTTATTTAGTAAAATGGGCGGAACAAGGAGTATTATTACTAAATACCGTATTAACAGTTCGTCAAGGCGAAGCAAATTCTCATAAGGGAAAAGGATGGGAGCACTTCACAGATCGTGTAATTGAACTGTTGAACGAACGTGAAAAGCCAGTTATTTTCATATTGTGGGGGCGCCATGCGCAGGCGAAGAAGAAATTAATTACGAATCCGAATCATCATATTATCGAATCTGTACATCCAAGCCCATTATCGGCAAGACGTGGTTTCTTTGGTAGTAAGCCATATTCTAAAATAAATACGATTTTAGCTAATATGGGCGAAAGAGAAATTGATTGGGAAATTCCAAATTTATAAATAGAAAAGGTAGTTAACAGTTGTTAACTACCTTTTTATTATCATTGTTGCTCGTTCTTTAATTTTGCATCTAGTACAAAAGTACCAAATGGGATAACTGATGAAACGAATGCTCCAAGTGCCCATAAAATTGATTTACGGTGTACGATTGTTACTTGAATTACTGCAAAGATGAATAGAATAAATAGAACACCATGAGCCATGCCTGTAATTTTAACAGCTGTTGCAAATCCTGCGAAATATTTCAATGGCATTGCTACAAATAATAGTAATAGGAAAGAAATACCCTCAACTAGTCCAATTGCTCTTAATCGTCCGATTGGTGTAGATAACATAAAGTAGCCTCCTTTAACGTATGCTTGTATATAGTAAATTTGTATTCTTTTTCAAAATAAAATAGTCTATTTTGTTTCATTATATACAAAAAGAAAGTTTACACTACGAGAATAGTGCAAAGTTCAAAATATAGTCACAAAAGCATGAGAATTTAAATAAAAACCTATTTGAAGTATTTGACTTCAAATAGGTTTTGTGAATGAAAATATTAAACAAGTACATCCGTTTTTAAAACGAATTTCTCTACAACTTTTGCAACACCATCGTTCATATTTGTATCTGTTACGTAGTTTGCAATTTCTTTAATATCCTCAGGTGCATTTCCCATTGCAACGCCAAGACCAGCAAATTCAATCATTGCTTGGTCGTTATAGCTATCGCCCATTGCGATAACTTCTTCACGCTTAATGCCAAGCTTTTGAATCAGTTTGTTTAAGCTCGTTCCTTTTGTAACACCGGCTTCTGTAAATTCTAAGAAGAATGGTTTCGAACGCATCACGCTTAATTGGCCTTCTAGTTGTTTTTGTAGTTTCTTTTCAACTTCAACAAGGCGTTCAGCCTCTTTATTCATTAATACTTTTACTACAGGCTCTTTAACTGCGGCTTTAAAGTCATCTACTACAACAATTGGCATACCGGTAATATCGCCCTCAATTTCAGTATAAGGATTATTTTCTTCCGTTACGATATCATCGCCCATATAAGTATGAATCCATACATCTTCAGTTTGACTAATTTCAAATAGGTTGTGAACGATTTCAGGAGATAGCGTACTACTAAAGATTTCTTCGTTTGTTTTACAGTTAATAATTTTTGCACCATTAAAAGATAGAATGAAACTGCCGTATTCTTCTAAACGAAGTTCTTTGGCTACATTGCGCATACCAAACGTTGGACGTCCAGAAGCAAGTACAACCTTTACACCTTGCTCTTGTGCAGTCATTAACGCTTCTTTCGTACGAGGTGAAATAGTATGGTCATCACGTAATAAAGTATCATCTAAATCTAAAACAATCATTTTATAAGTCATATAGAAAATTCCTTTCTTTAATTGAAATCAAAATACATGTTCATGAAGATGTTGAGGAATAATAGTAAGACATCAAACCTCTTTGAAAAGAAGTAGATAAATTATTATGAGTTGTTGCTCATAATATTGGTTAATAATCATTGGGGAAGAATAAAACCCCAATGATTAAAGTTTGATTTTATCGTAACAACTCTAAAGGTAGAGTGCAATAATGGAAGTTTTCCAATTTAAGATATTTGTTTTGCAGCGGAACGAGAAAATAGTATTTCTAGCAAGATTGCCATTACAGATCCAAGAACGAGACCATTACTTAAAAACGATGCTAGAAATGGTGGAAGTGTGGAATATGCTCCTGCTGGAACAAACATAACTCCGACTCCTGTAAAGATTGAAAGACCGGCTACTTTAAATAATCGTTCTTTATCCTGGACAGTTTCGTATTCTCGAAAGGCGAGACCAATCATGCTTGCGAATACAGGATAAATAGCGGCATAACCAACTGCAACAGGGATTGCTGCAAAGAATGAAGTAATCTTTGGAAATATACTAACGACAATAATAAAGCTTGACCCTAATATAAACGGGAGACGTTTATAAATATTAGTCGTTGCAATAAAACCTGCTGATCCAGAAATAGCGACAGGCCCAATAGCTGAAAATAGGCCGCCTAGCAATTGGTTGATTCCTGTTATAATGCCAGCTTGTTTAAAACGATCTGATGCAGCGTTTTCTTCATATTTAGAGACAACCTTTTGTACAACGCGAATGCTTGCTAACATATTTGTTAGAAGTAAGAGTGTAACGAAAATGACCGTAATTACCATGTTCCATTCAACACGAGGCATTCCGAAAACAAATAAGGATGGAAAACGGATTATGTCTGTCACTGGTGTTATTGGATTAGATAATCCGAAACATGCGAATAATATCCAGCCGCATACGATACTGAAAAGAACGGAATATTGTCCAATAATAGGTAGCTTCATGATGAAAAAGGATAGTAAAATAACAATGAGTGAAAGAATAAATACGTTAGGTTGTACTTCTGTATATTTTCCATCAAGGCCAAACATTCCCTTTAAGAAGGAGCCACTAAGCTGCGCGACAAGAAGAAATAAATACGTTCCAATGACTGTCGGTGTAAAATAGCGAACAAGTTTATCAATAAGTCCAAAAACGCTAAGAATAATACAAATAATACCGCTTAATAAGAAAGCATATTGAAGAACTTTAAGTGTCTCATTGCTTGATCCAAATAGCACGACGCCTAAACTTGCGTAAAGGGAGAAAATTCCCCACCAAAGGCCAGCAGGACCTTCTTGAATAGGAAGTTTATGCCCAAATATAGCTTGCAAGAGACCAGCAAAACCTAGAACAAATAACGTTCTTTGTACGAATGCGATAGCTTCAGCACCATCAAGACCATAACTAGTTGCGACACTAATTGGTACAATAAGGCTTCCAGCTAAAATAAATAGTGCCCATTGTAAGGCGGAAAGAAATGTCTTCATTATATCAACCTCTTTCATAGATTCCGTATCTAGTATATACGTATTTTATTTCCACTGGCAAAGATTGTAGATAGAGAAAAGAGTTGAAACACGGTATGAATGCACGTAAGCAATTATGGATAGCAGTTATATGTATGACTTTTGTTGTAATTCTAGGAACGATAGGATTTATGACGATTGAAGAGATTAGTTTGTTTCAAGCATTTTGGATGACAATGATTACTGTATTGACTGTTGGATACGGAGATGCCGTTCCTGTAACGCAAGCGGGGAAAGTATTTGCGCTTCTTATTATTCCTGTTGGCGTAGGTATTGTTACGTATGCAATTGGGGTAGTGGCAGCTATGATTATTGAAGGGAATTTATTTCATGCAGTACGGAGGAAGAAGATGGATAAACAAATAGCGCAGTTGAAAAATCATATTATAGTATGTGGTTGCGGTAGAGTGGGGCTTCAAGTTGTACATGAATTGCAAGAAAAGAATATTCCATTTGTCGTTGTTGATAAAGATGAAAGTATATTGGAGCAGGAAAAGCTTTTATTTGTACATGGAGATGCAACGGAAGATCAAGTATTACATAATGCCGGAATTTTAAAAGCGGCTGGTTTAGTTGCTATTGTTGCAAATGATGCCGAAAATGTATTTATTACATTAACAGCAAGAGGATTAAACGATACGATTAAAATTGTTGCGAGATCTGAAAAGCCAGAAACTGAAGAGAAATTAAGGCGCGCCGGTGCAAATAAGGTTATTAATCCATCTAGTATGGCAGGTATTCATATCGCAAAAGGTATTGCAAATCCATTAACCGTTCATTATATTGATACAGTGTTGTATGGAGTAGAACAGTCATTTGTCATTGAAGAAATTCTAGTTGGAAAAGATTCAATATTAGTTGGTAAATCGTTACTAGAGAGTAATGTAAGGAATCAGTTTGATGTAACAATATTAGCGATTTCAAGAAATGGGAATATTATACATAATCCGACAGGGCAGGAAAAATTGAAAGAACGTGATATGATAATAGTATTTGGTTCAGTAGAGAAATTGGGACAATTCGAGAAAGAATTACAAAGTACGAGGTGATAAGGAATGCAAATATCTAGCGACAAGATTTTAAATAAAATGGCGAATGAAATTGCGAAGGCGAAAAGTAGTGAAGGACAAAAGTCAAAAGAACATTTATTAGTTGTGCGTGCTTTATGTGACTTATTATTAGATGAACAAGTTGAAACATCTACATATAGAGAACCGCAAATTCCATCGCAAGTAATTGGATCACAACCAGTAACAACTATGCAACCAATTGCACCTGTTTCTGGGGAGCCGGTATATATAAAAGAAAGTGATGCAAACGGTAATTCTTTATTTGATTTTTAGAAGATAAATCGTTTGGCTTATATGCAAAAATTGCTTATGATAAAGGTAAAAAAGGGGAATTAAGATGAAAATTTTCTTTTTACTAGGTTGTATTGCAGCGGGGCTATCTGTTGCATTAGGGGCCTTTGGAGCACACGGTTTAGAAAATAAAATTTCTGCAAAAATGTTAGAAGTGTGGAAAACAGGCGTTACATATCAAATGTTTCATGCAGGTGGACTATTCGTAGTTGCTTTATTGATGGATAAGGTTCAATCATCACTTTTAACTACTGCTGGTTGGCTAATGGTAGCTGGAATTATTATGTTCTCAGGTAGTTTGTATGCATTAAGTACGACAGGTATTAAGTTCTTTGGTCCAATTACACCTCTTGGTGGTGTAGCGTTTATTGTGGCGTGGATTCTAGTAGGGACTGCAGTTGTAAAAGGATTATAAAAAAACAAAAGCTGGCATTTGCCAGCTTTTTTTATGGTCTTGGAGTATAAGTTGCTTGTTGACTAGGTAAATACGTAATTTCTTCTGGAAATTCTACGTAATCTAAGTAGATCATTAGTAGTAAATAGCGTTTTCCTGATTGCGGTTCACTAATAACGATATGGTCACGGCCAGCTGCTTCAATAATACCTGTATAAGATTGTGTGCCAAGGGAACTGCCACGTTCATAGGTCATTACAACCGTAGCTTGCTTACCTTTGTTTAAACGAAGGATATTTTCAATATAGGATTGCTCTAGAGGTAACATGCCTTGAGAAATTGCATATTGAGCTTGCGCAGCTTGAGCTGTTTGTTGTTGCATCGCTTGCTGCTGTTGTTGAGTCATTTGTTGCGGTTGTACATAAGTTCCAGATGGTTGATAAAAACCTGTTCCATAGTACGGATTTTGTTGCTGTGCCATTCAAAAATCCCTCCTCATTTTTATTCCTTAATATACGCTAGGGCAGTCTCCAGCAGATGGCTGGAAGAAGCAGTGCTTTTTAAAGCGACCAGAGTTTTGTTGGTTATACCAAGTTGGTGGACATGCACCTTCAGGTCTAAAGAACCATAAGGCAAAGTTGGCAGGCCAAAAACGTTGCCCTTGAATGGTCCGTCTCGCTAGGGCAATATCTTGTTCGCGTGCCCGTTGATAAAAATATCCTTTTTGCGTTGCTTCAAAACCGCCGGGGTTTTGATAAACCATTTGACGTAAATTACGAATGCTTTTAAAGTCTAAACAATTTCCGCGGACACGATTTACCCCAACGTTTCCGACCATTAACATTCCTTGTTGCCCTTCTCCTTCGGCTTCAGCACGCATCAGTCTAGCCAACAACTTTACATCTTCTTCGTTATAAGCAATAACGCCCATTATGTGTCACCTCTCTTTTTGTAATACCTTTTGGAAAGAGGTTTATCCCGCATTAACGGGCAGTAAGACTCCTGCCCTAAAATTTGGTTGAAGTAAAGAAATTAGATGGGAGATCAAACTGCCCGTAAACGCCCGATTGGTTCAACTAATAATCAGCGGGGGATTCCCCCACTGATTAAAGTTTCACTTTATCTCTAGATGAAGTGTGTAACAATTACTAGTTCATACGTATGAGGAAAAGGACTCAGATATGACAACCAAACGAAGTTTTACATTGAGAGTGGAAAATAAAAAAGCTAGCGTGAGCCAGCTTTTTTATTAAAAAACTTTAGACCATAAGTTTGAGAAGAAATCACCAATAGAGCGCATTGTTAACACAAACCAATTTGCTTTTTCAACTTCCTCTGTCGTTTTTGCAGTAACTTTCATACTTTTACTACCGTCTAAGAAACCATATTTATCAGTTGATTCTAAAGTAATTGAGCCTACTTTGGTGTCTTTCTTAATAGGAGCAACTAAATGTCCATCTTCAGAAAGAGATTTATCTAATTCAGTTCCAATTTTATAAGGCTCTTTGCTACCTTTTTTCGCAATTACTGTTATTTCTTTTTCGGGTGCAACAGTTACTTGGTCTTCTTTCCCTTTTACTACAGAGATTGTATTGTTTTTATTAACTTTTAGTTTTTGTTTTTCAAAGTTATTAAATCCATATTCGATTAATTCACGAGATTCCGTGAAACGTTCATCCATTGATTTTGTTTTAATAATAACCGAGATAAGACGTACATCACCACGTTTAGCAGTAATGGTAAATCCGTATCCAGCTGTATCAGAACTTCCGGTTTTTAAACCATCAGTACCTTCATAAGCGAAAGCAGCTCCTGGTAACATCCAATTCCAGTTTTCCATACGAATTGGTTTTGGGTGATTGTCTGGGAAGTTTCTAAATCTTTGTTTTGTATCCTCTAGCATTTCTGGATACTTTGTAATCATTGCTTTTGAAAGCATACCCATATCACGAGCTGACATAGAGTTTTCTGCATTTGGATCAGTACCCTCAGGATGTTTTCCTTTTAAGTCAGCGTTATTTAAGCCAGTAGCGTTTACAAATTTATATTTCTTTAATCCTAGCTTTTTAGCATGTTCATTTGCAAGATTTAAGAAGTTTTTCTCACTTCCTGCAAGAAGTTCTGCTAAAGCAATACTAGATCCATTTGCAGAGAATATAACAATAGAATGATATAATTCTTTTACAGTATATTGACGTCCTTTTTCGAACGGTACATTAGAGAATTCATTATTACGAGAGACTTCATAAGCGTAATCAGAAATATTTACTTTCGTATCCCATGTGATTTTTCCTTCTTTAATTGCTTCTAAAACAGCGTAAACAACAATTAATTTTGACATACTAGCAATAGCTAGCAATTCATCTGGATTTTGCTCGTGAAGTATTTTTCCTGTATCTGCATCAAATAAAAGTGCAGCCGCCGCCTCAATATGTATTTTTTCTTCCGCATGGGATGTTGTTACTCCTAAGGAAGAAATTGACAATACAAGCAATAGTAAAATAGACAAGATTTTTTTCATATAGATTATCACCTTCGCATCGTTATTTAGCATATAGCTCGTATCATTTTAGCATATCTTTACATATAAAAAGGTTACAATTTTACAAGAAATTTGAAAAAATGTTGGTTTTTCTTCAAAAGTGCAGAAAAAAGGAGATTTTTGAGGATAAATATAGAGAAGAATAAAAAAAGGAACGAATTTCGTTCCTTTTCACCATTTATATGTGTAAAAATTTCTCTACTTTTTCGTCTTGTAAAATGTTTCCAACGAAGAATGTTCCAAATTCACCATAACGAGCACTTACTTCATCGAAGCGCATTTCGTATATAAGTTTCTTAAATTGAAGAACATCGTCAGCGAATAATGTTACGCCCCATTCGAAATCATCGAATCCAACAGATCCTGAAATCACTTGGCGTACTTTACCTGCGTATTGACGACCAATTTTACTATGGCTGTACATCATTTTTTTACGTTCTTCCATAGGAAGCATGTACCAGTTGTCATCACCTTGGCGACGCTTATCCATTGGATAGAAGCAAATATGATTTGCTTTCGGTAATTCAGGATATAAACGAGCTAAAATTTGCGGATTTTGGTATGGATCCTCATCAGCTGGAAGGTAGTTGCTTAATTCAACAACAGATACGTAAGAATATGCAGGAACCATATATTCAGCTAAAGTTGTTTTATTCAATTCTGTCTCAATTTCATTTAACTCTTCCATTGTTGGACGTAAAATCATAAGCATAATATCAGCTTTTTGGCCAACAACTGTATACATTGCGTGACTACCTTTTTTCGCAGTAGCTACTTCGTTCCATTTTTCAACGACATTTAAAAATTCAGACACTGCTTGTCCGCGTTCGTCGCTAGATAATGTTTTCCATGCAGCCCAATCAATAGAACGTAAATCATGTAAACAATACCAGCCATCTAACGTTGTTGTTGCTTCACTCATTCTATTCACCTCAGTTAATGATAGTTTTACACGTTAACTATAGCATATATAGTTTTAAAATCATCTATATAAAACCTTGGCGCATAAAATTGTCACATTTAAGTGTTTAAGCAAGGTGAATTTAACGGCTGAATTTTATGAAAATATAATCATTTTTATTTTATCTATTTTTTGGGAGCTATAAGTTTAAAATATAGAAGAAAAGCAGTATTCTTAAAGATAGAGTTTTTTTAACATATGTAGGAGGGTTTATTCGTGAGCAACTTATTTACAACAGTAAAAGAAAAAGTTCAAGGAAAAGGCATTTCTATCGTACTTCCTGAAGGAACTGATGAAAGAATTTTAGGCGCTGCAGAGCGTTTAGCAAAAGAAGAGTTAGTAAAACCAATCTTAGTTGGTAATAAGGAAGAAATTAGCGCAAAAGCTGCTAGCATGAATTTAACATTAGCAGGCGTTGATATTTACGACCCAGCTACATACGAAGAAATGGATGCAATGGTAGCATCTTTCGTTGAACGCCGTAAAGGTAAAGCAACTGAAGAAGACGCTCGCAAAATCCTTAAAGACGAAAACTACTTCGGTACAATGCTTGTATACATGGGCAAAGCACACGGTTTAGTAAGTGGTGCAGCTCACTCTACAGCTGATACAGTTCGTCCAGCACTTCAAATTATTAAAACAAAACCAGGCGTTACAAAAACTTCTGGCGTATTCATCATGGTACGTGAAGAAGAGAAATATGTATTCGCTGATTGCGCAATTAACATTGCACCAAACAGCCAAGATTTAGCTGAAATCGGTATCGAAAGTGCGAAAACTGCTGAGTTATTCGGCATTGATCCACGTGTTGCTATGTTAAGCTTCTCTACAAAAGGTTCTGCGAAATCTCCAGAAACAGAAAAAGTTGTAGAAGCAACTCGCATTGCAAAAGAAATGGCTCCTGAGTTAACTTTAGATGGAGAATTCCAATTCGATGCTGCATTCGTACCATCTGTAGCTGAGAAAAAAGCTCCAGGTTCTACAATTAAAGGTGATGCTAACGTATTCGTATTCCCAAGCTTAGAAGCTGGCAATATCGGCTACAAAATCGCTCAACGTTTAGGTAACTTCGAAGCAGTAGGACCAATCTTACAAGGCTTAAACATGCCTGTAAATGATCTGTCTCGTGGATGTAACGAAGAAGAAGTGTACAAGTTAGCTTTAATTACAGCAGCTCAAGCACTTTAATTCTATAATGAATTGAAATAAAGACCGTCGCTATTATAGCGACGGTCTTTATTTTTCTAAGCCAAGTGCTTTATTATTACGATCAATAATACGTTGTAAATTCGTCTCATATAAAGGAATCTCGTCTATTGTTAATTGAGATGTTGTTAACTTTGGAGCGAATTGCTGCAATGTTTTTAAAAGACGCATCATTAAATCTTGTACTGTAATGGTTTCGCCAAGTAATTCTGAGAGTGAGGCCATCGTACTTGGTACAATTTCAGGGTACGTAAAGCGTGTTTCTTCCCCTTGAATTGCTAGGTTGTAGAAATCACGAACGAGTGCGGCACGCTCAGAGCCACTTCCGGTAGCACAGAGGTAAATTTGGACAGCGACACCCCCGCGAATACGACGTTGTGAAATACCAGCGAATTTTTGATCGCGAATACTTAAGTCATAACTACCAGGACAGTAAGAGCCAACAATTTCTTTTGCCTCGATAGTAACGTCGTAATCCTTTAACATCTCCTTAATCAAATGCCACATTGTATCGTATCCAAGATCGATATCGATACCTTTTTCTGTTTCTTGAAATAAAAGTGATACATTTAAAACACCTTCATCAAGCACGACCGCAAGCCCGCCAGAATTACGAACAATGACATTGAAGTTGTTTTGTTTTAAAAAAGAAATACCTTCTTCTAAATGCGGAAGGCGTGAATCTTGAATGCCAAGGACAATTGTATTGTGATGAATCCAAGAACGCATTGTTGCGGCTGACTTGCCATTTCCAATGCTTGTGCATAATGTGTCATCCATTGCGAATGACTGAAGTGCATGGAATGTTGGTCCTAAACTAGATTGATCTACAATGCGCCACTCTGGCTGAGATAAAATGGAACGGGAATTGCTCATATAACTAACCCCTTATCTTTAAAATGACAATCTCTATTATAGCAAAAAATGAAGAATGGAGTTTTCTCACATATAAAGGGGGAGCTTAGAGGTGAAATAATAAAAAGGATGCATTACATGCATCCTTCTTATTCTGCAATTTTTTCTAAATTACCGTTTCGGTCCATTCGGAAAGATGTTTGAGAACGTTCTTCGTCATCCATGACTGCCAATTTACGAGCACGGTTCATAATGTTCATAAGTGTTTCGTAATCTTCTTGTACAGTATGAGATTGCTTTTCTAATTTTTCTAGTTTCTTTTCTAGTTCCTCATTCCGAAGGATTTGTGCTTTAATTTCTTGTTTCAATCTCGTATTCTCGTTTTCAAGAGCTGTCACTTTTATATTTGAAGATCCGACTGTTTGTAAAAAATAAATAACATCTTGCATTGTCATAGAGCTTCTTGCAGCAGGAGCAGTAGATTCTTGATATGGAATAGCTTCTTTATATTGTACGATTGATTCTTCTTGTACTAATTCTTCATAATCAGTTATCGAATCTGAAGCTGGTGGTGTATAAAGTAAACGTTTTTTCGCTTGTTCACCGCTTGCAGCACGCATTTTATCTTTACGATGTTTTTTTGCTAGTTGAAGAGCTTGTTCATAGCTATAGCGAACAACAGCATTCCAGCGGAAACCACAAGCAGCAGATGTACGATTTAACTGATCCCCTACTTCCTCAAATGCATTTAATTGCGTACTTCCTTCTCTAACATGACGAAGTACCGTTTCAGCAAGTAATAAATCATCCTCATCTGTCCAAGCATCTTGTCTTACTTTCATAGATTCAACTCCCTTTCTTTTTATGAACTTCCTATTTTTATAATGGGCAAAAAAATAAACTTTTATACAAAGCTTTTAAAAATATGGTAGATTTCGATGAAAGGTAAAAATTTTCCCATGAATGGTGAGCGCTTCTGTAGGAGAGCATATAAATATGTAGCAATATGTAGAGAATAGGCTTTGTAGGGAAACTTGCAACGAGCTTCAAAGAGCGGTAAAATACCATTTAGTGTTTATTTTTAAATGTACTTGAGAAAAGTTTAAAATAGAGGAAGTGTTATATAATGGGAAACGAGTTTCGCGTGTGCGATGACTGTCAGGCAACGAACGTTAAAACGTTAGTTCCGAAGCTAAAAAAAGTAGATTCATGTGCAACGATTGAAGTTGGATGTCAGTCTTACTGTGGTCCTGGTCGTAAAAAATCATTCGCATTTGTAAATAACCGTCCAGTTGCGGCTCCAACAGAAGATGAGTTAATCGTGAAAATTGAAGCAAAGTTAAATAAGTAAGAAAAAGAAGAGTGAAAAGATTCCTCTTCTTTTTTTATGCCCATAAGAGGAATGGTTTATTCTGCGAAAGTAATCTTGTGTGGATGAACGTTTTCTAAAGGATGGACATAACTTTTGTATTAAAATTCCAATTTATATAAATTTATATTTCAAAATAATGGTTGACAGTCTTTTAAAGCGATAGGTAGAATAGAAGTGTCTGATTCTGAGAATCATTATCAGGGGAATAACAATTCACCTAATTTTTTTATTACTATTTGAGAATAAATTTCATTTCAATAAATATATGTTGTTGGTTAGGATGGTTGAGGGATGGAAGCGAGCGCAAGCAGTATAGAACAGCAAGAAGAGAATGTTAAAGAGATTAAGAGCAGACCGCTCATCGCTTCTATTATTTTAGTAGCGGGTACAATTTTGTTAGCTTTAAGCATGGCAGTTTCTATTTCTTTTGGGGCTGCAGATATTAGTTTAAAGACTGTATGGCAAGCTGTATTTCAGTTTGATGGATCTATTACACATCATAACGTAATTCAAGAGCTTCGCATGCCTAGAGCAATAGGGGGCGTAGTTGCAGGTGCCTTTTTAGCGGTATCAGGAGCAATTATGCAAGGTATGACGCGAAATCCACTTGCTTCACCATCGTTAATGGGGATTACAGATGGAGCTGTATTTGGAATTGCAATTATGTATGCATTTTTCCCTAATTCACCTTATTTAATG
Source organism: Bacillus sp. B1-WWTP-T-0.5-Post-4 (assembly GCF_009183795.1). Classification (NCBI taxonomy): domain Bacteria; kingdom Bacillati; phylum Bacillota; class Bacilli; order Caryophanales; family Bacillaceae; genus Bacillus; species Bacillus sp. B1-WWTP-T-0.5-Post-4. The sequence continues at coordinate 355,496 of NZ_WEIJ01000004.1, read as the reverse complement.
TTTGTTATCGCATCTTTTATTGGAGCTGCGTTTGGTGCAAGCATTGTATATGGAATTGGATCTTCTTCACCAGGTGGATTAACACCTGTGAAATTAGCTTTAGCAGGTGCAGCTATTAGTGCTTTATTAGGGGCAATTTCATCTGGAATCGCATTGTATTTCAATCTTGCCCAAGAGGTGAGTATGTGGAATGCAGGCGGAGTCGCTGGAGTGAAATGGCAAAGTATTAATATGTTAGTGCCAATTGGCCTTGTTTGTCTTTTTATCGCAATTATGATGTCGAGATATATTACAATTTTGAGCTTCGGTGAAGAAATTGCAATTGGACTTGGTCAAAATACGACATTGATTAAATTTATAGGAACAGTACTTGTTCTTGTTTTAACGGGTTCCGCAGTTTCCATGGCAGGATCAGTTGGATTTGTTGGTCTTGTAATTCCGCATATGACTCGTTTCCTCGTAGGCTCGGACTATAGATGGGTTATTCCATGTTCTGCGGTCTTAGGTGGGCTGTTAATTGAATGTGCAGATATGTTATCTCGCGTTATTAACCCGCCATTTGAAACGCCAATTGGAGCAATTACAGCGCTAATTGGGGTTCCATTCTTCCTCTACTTAGCACGTAATGAAGGGAGAGGAAAGATGTGAGGACGAGTGTCTTAACAAAAAAGAACATTTCTATATTAACGATTTTAGTAGGACTAATCGTTTCTATATTTCTTATTAGTTTAAATACAGGAACTTTTAAAATCCCGCCAATGGACGTATTAAAGTCATTGGTTGGACTAGGGGCTGAAGATCAGTCTGTTATTTTATTTGAATTCCGTATGCCGCGTATGGTAATTGCTATACTAGTCGGATCTGCTTTAGCTATGTCAGGCGCGATTTTGCAAGGTTTATCACGAAATCCGCTTGCTGATCCAGGTATTATAGGTATTAATGCTGGAGCGGGATTAACAGTTGTTATATTCGTCTACTTCTTCTTCGGAAAAGTAGGGACTGGTACATTTTTATCTGTATTCATTCTTCCATTCTTCGCACTAGTTGGAGCGATATTAGCAGCGGTAATTATTTATTTACTAGCATGGAAAGACGGCGTTTCATCGACTCGATTAATACTAGTCGGTATTGCCGTTGCAGCTGGATTTGGAGCTGTTAGTTTAATTTTCTCTATGAAGATGACATCTAACGATTTTCGTTTTGCTACGATTTGGCTGGCGGGAAGTCTATGGGGGACAGATTGGAAATTCGTATTAAGTGTACTTCCATGGATGGTTATTTTCTTACCGCTTGCTATAAGTAAAGCACACATATTAAATGTAATGAACCTAGGCGATTCTACAGCAGTTGGCCTTGGTGTAAACGTAGAAAAAGAAAGACGTAAATTATTATTTATTGCAGTTTGTTTAGCAGGTGCATCTGTTGCTGTTGCCGGCGGAATTGGCTTTATCGGTTTAATGGCCCCGCATTTAGCAAGGCGCCTTGTTGGTGGTAAACATCAAATTATGTTGCCCACAGCTGCGCTAATAGGAACGTTTTTACTTTTATTCGCAGACGTAATTTCAAGAAGTGTACTAACAACTTCAGAAATACCAGTCGGTCTTGTTATTTCTGTAATTGGTGCACCGTATTTCATTTATTTACTTATGAGGACAAAATAAAGGGAGGCTTTTCGTATGGCAACTTTAGCGGTGGATGCGGTATCTGTTGGCTATAATGAAGGTTTAATTATTGATGGGTTAACAGTTGAAATTCCGGAAGGGAAAATTACAACAATTATTGGACCAAATGGTTGTGGGAAGTCCACATTATTAAAAACGGCGTCTCGTATTTTGAAGGCAAAGCAAGGTACTGTTTATCTTGACGGAAAAGCAATTGAGAAACAGCCAACGAAAGAAATTGCAAAGAAAATGGCGATTTTACCACAAACTGCAGAAGTACCAACGGGTCTTACTGTATTTGAGCTTGTGTCATATGGAAGATTCCCTCATCAAAAAGGGTTTGGCACGTTGAAAGAAGAGGATTATCGCTACATTAACTGGGCACTTGAAGTGACAGGAATGAAAGAATTTGCGAATCGTCCAGCAGAAGCGCTATCAGGCGGTCAACGTCAACGTGTTTGGATTGCAATGGCTCTTGCACAAGGAACAGAATTACTTGTATTGGATGAACCAACGACGTACTTAGATATGGCTCATCAATTAGAAGTATTAAACTTATTGAAAAAGTTAAATGAAGAAGAAGGTAGAACGATTGTTATGGTTATCCATGACTTAAATCACGCTTCTCGTTTCTCAGATCATATGATTGCATTAAAAGCAGGTAAGTTAATGAAACAAGGAACGCCAGATGAAGTTATGACAAGTGAAACACTTCGTAACGTATTTGAGATTGAAGCTCAAATCGTTCCATGTCCAGTAAACTGTAAGCCAATTTGTTTAACATATGATTTAGCGATGATTAGTAATCAATTGCGTAAAAAAGCATAAGTAGAACCCCCTCGTGAAGAGGGGGACTTCTAATGGACGTTGAGCTTCTTATATAAGAATGGGAAGTTGAACGCCCGTTAGAATGGGTTATTAACAACAATTAATAAATATATATTGATTAATTGTTATCTTTGTTTCTTATAGTTCGTTGTAACTTATAAGATAAATACAGCTAGAAGGAGTGGGAACATGAAGAATTTTAAAATGGCACTATTAGCAATGGTACTAGTTGTGACTTCTGTACTATTTGCAGCTTGTTCTAACAAAGAAGAAGAAAAGAAAGCAGATGCAAAGACTGAAGAGCGCACTGTAAAACATGCAAAAGGGGAAATTAAAATTCCTGCAAACCCAAAGAAAATTGCTGACCTTAGTGGTTCAACAGAAGAATTATTAATTTTCGGTATGAAACCGGTTATTACTGCTAATACATCTCAAGAAAAAATTGATGCACATATTGAAAAGAAACTAAAAGACGTTAAACCAGTTGGTTCTGCTTGGGGCGATAAAATTAACATCGAAGCAGTAGCTGCTGCAAAACCAGATTTAATTCTTGTAAATAATCGTCAAGAAAAGATTTATGATCAATTATCTAAAATTGCACCAACAGTTATGTTAAACACTCCATTAGATCAATGGCGTCCAAAATTTGAAGAAGTAGGTCAAATCTTCGGTAAAGAAAAAGAAACAAAAGAATGGTTCAAAAAGTATGATGAAAAAGCAAGCAAATTACATGACAAAATCGTCGCTAAAACTGGTGAAGCAACATTTATGAAAATGGCTGCATATCCAAATGCTTTCCGCGTATACGGTGACTACGGTTACGGTAGCGTAATCTTTAATGATTTAAAACTACCAGCAGTTAAAGGTACACCAACTGATAAACCGTTAGTACAAGTACAAAAAGAAGCTTTAATCGATTACAACCCAGATTACTTATTCGTGTTTACAACTGGTGACGGTTCTCAGCGCTTGAAAGAATTCCAAGAAGAATCAATTTGGAAAAACATGAACGCTGTTAAAAACAACCACGTATTTACAATTAAAAATGAAGACTTAAACAAAGGTTACTTCCCACTTGGGAAAGATATGATCTTAGACGAAGTTGCTGAATTCGTTTTAGGTAAATAATGTATAAAGGAAATCACTTTTACTTCGGTAAAGGTGATTTTTTCTTTTTATAAAGGGAATTAATACAGTCTTTCATTTCTTTCTGTTTCTCATTTCGTTTATAATATAAAGTAAGAATGTAGTAAAGAAAGGGGGATGTCGGAAAGTGGTATATTTAAACGACAAACTCAGCGAAACAAAAGTGTTTAAAGACCCAGTACATAAATATGTGCACGTGCGTGATCGTGTTATTTGGGATTTAATCGGAACGAAAGAATTTCAACGCTTGCGCCGTATTAAGCAGCTTGGAACGACATTTTTTACATTTCACGGTGCAGAGCATAGTCGCTTTACTCATTCGTTAGGTGTATACGAAATTATTCGTCGTATGATTGATGATGTGTTTGATGGCAGACCAAATTGGAATGCTGAAGATAGATTGTTATGTTTATGTGCGGCATTACTTCATGATGTCGGCCACGGCCCATTTTCTCACTCGTTTGAAAAAGTATTTTCATTAGATCATGAGAAATTTACGCAAAAGATTATCGTTGGCGATACGGAGATTAATGATGTATTAAGTCGTGTTGATAAGGAGTTTCCACAAAAGGTAGCAGATGTAATTGCAAAAACGTCTACTAATAAATTAGCGATTAGTATGATTTCGAGTCAAATTGATGCGGATCGTATGGATTATTTATTAAGAGATGCTTATTTTACAGGCGTAAAGTACGGAAACTTCGATATGGAACGTATACTGCGTGTAATGCGTCCGTATGGGAATCAAGTAGTCATTAAAAATAGTGGTATGCATGCTGTTGAGCATTACATTATGAGTCGTTATCAAATGTATTGGCAAGTATATTTCCACCCGGTAACGCGAAGTGCAGAAGTTATTTTAATGAAGATTTTACACCGTGCGAAATCACTGCACGAGAAGTATTATACATTTAAAAATCATCCTGTTCATTTCTATTCTTTATTTGAAGAAGAAGTAACAGTAGAGGATTATTTAAAGTTAGACGAGAACGTTATGTATTACTACTTCCAAGTATGGCAGGAAGAAGAAGATCCAATTTTAAGCGATTTATGCCGCCGTTTTATGAATCGAAATCTATTTAAGTATGTAGAGTTTACAGATAAACACGGTTTAGATAATTGGATGGAATTAAGTAGTTTATTTAAAAAGATTGGACTTGATCCGGAGTATTATTTAGTAGTTGATTCAACATCAGACTTACCGTATGACTTTTATCGTGCAGGAGAAGAAGAAGAGCGTCTACCAATCCTACTTCTTATGCCAAACGGAGAGCTTAGAGAGCTTTCACGTGAGTCGGATATTGTTGAGGCGATTACAGGTAAGAAAAGAACGGATCAAAAGCTATTCTATCCACATGATTTAATCTATGAAGATGGAAGAAAAGGAAAATATAAAGAGAGAATTATTGAGTTGTTAGAAGGAAAGAAATAAGAAGCAGCTAATGGCTGCTTCTTATGAAAAAACTTGAAATTATTTGTCGCTTAAGCGTTTTCCGCCAACTGCATAATGGTTTTTAGACATTTCTTCGATGAAAACAACGATGTTTTCTTCAGGAGCACCAGTTGTTTCGCTTACTGCTGCTGTTACTTTCTCAGCAAGAGCTTTCTTTTGTTCTTCTGTGCGTCCTTCTAGCATTTTCACTGTTACGTATGGCATGTACAATCGCTCCTTTTATGTAAGTTACACTCTTATTATAGCGGATTATGGGGAAGAACAATCGAAAAAACAAATAATTTCTTTTTTTGACATATGGAAGAGGAGATGAAGTATGGATCAGTTATTTAGATATCCATTGCACGAAATTCCGTTAGTAGCAATGGCAATTATTATTGCACTATCCGTTCATGAATTTGCACATGCATATGTTGCATATAAATTTGGGGACGATACAGCAAAGAGACAAGGGCGTTTAACGTTATCACCGATGGCCCATTTAGACCCTATCGGTTTGATTGCAGTATTAATTCTTGGATTCGGTTGGGCAAGACCAGTTCCTGTTAACCCATATAACTTTAAAAGACCGCGTCTGGCAGGTATATTAGTTTCAATTGCAGGGCCGATTAGTAACTTAATTTTAAGTGCAATTGGTTTAATTATTTGGTATAGCTTATTAAAATTTGGTGTATTATACTCAATTCCATCTGCAGTGGCAGATACGTTAGCGCAATTTTTCCAGATTTTTATTATGCTGAATATCGTTTTACTTGTATTTAACTTATTACCAATCCCGCCACTTGATGGATATCGAGTTGTGGAAGATTTAGCGCCAGCAAATATTCGCGCGAAAATGACACAGTATGAAAAATACGGGGCAATTGCGTTATTAATTCTCGTTATTACACCGCTTAGTAATTATACAATTCAACCTATTTTTCAGGTAGTTATTCCGCATGTATTTGTATTTTTAGATAGCATCATTGCGCCTATTTTTGGCCTTTTATAATTTTTAAGTGAGGAGGATTTTACATATGACAGAGAAAAAGAAAAAAATCGGTTTTAATATCGTGAAAAATGATTCAACAGATGGACATGGTGGATTTGGTGTTGGGGCATTAAGCTTAGAAAACATTTCACCTGTATTTGTTGATGTACTAGAGAAGACTGCATTCGTTGATATCGGTGCGATGCATGCGCGTAGTACAGTAGAAAAAGGTATTAAGTTTTTAACAAATAAAGATGAAGTTCCAAATGGAAAACCATTTTGGCTTGTTTGGGTAACAATTGAAAGAACTGCGACAGGTGCGTATTACGCAGGTGTAACAGCTTGTGAAATGACAGTTGACCGTGAGATTCGCCGCGGATATAAATCACTTCCAGAACACGTAAATAAAATGGATAAATCATTGAAGCGTCACATTATGGTTGACCATATGGATGAATCATCTAAAAAGGTACTTGGTACGTTCTTGAAAGAACATAATGAAGCGATTTGGAACGAATCTAGTGAAGAATTGCGCCGTGCATTATTAAGTGAATAAAAAATAGCTGACGGGTGCCCGTCAGCTATTTTTTTTACCAAGGAAGATATTTTTTCCACCAACTTGTTTTTTTCTTTTCTTCAGTCGTTTTTTCAAATTCTTCTTTATCATCGACGTGATCCATACAATATTCAGTCGGTTCAGTACCTTTAGCGAAATACATTTTCACAGAAATAGGACAATTTTTTGTAGCAATTTTACCGTTCTCTGGATTGATATTAACCGCTACGACGTCACTTGGTTGTTTAAATTCTTTTTTAGGCTGTCCATCTAAGCCTTTCTCCATCGTATCAGTCCATATTTTCTTCGCATATCCTTGTTCTGCTACGTTTGAAATAGATTTAGGTTGATCATATCCGACCCATACACCTGTTACGATTTGCGGAGTAAATCCGATCATCCAACTATCCGTTTCAGTAGAACCAGATTTGCCGGCATATGTTCTTGATAATTTTGATAACATCGATTGGCCAGTTACAGCAGCATAACTGCTTAGTTTCTTATTAAACATACCAGTCATCATTTCTTCCATTACAAACGCTTTGCTCTTGTCGAGAACTTGTTTACTCTCTAAATGAGCATCGTATAATATATTTCCTTCATGATCCATAATGCGGCGAATGAAAGTAGGTTTTACTTCTTTTCCACCGTTTGCGAACATGCTATAAGCGTTAACCATTTCAATTGGTTTTACTGGTGATGTACCGAGAGCTAGAGAAGGTACATCTTTTAATGCACTTGTAATTCCAAATTGTTTCGCTGTTTTTGCAAGCGCGTCATCTCCTAAAAACAAATTCGTTTTCACAGCATATATGTTATCAGAGACTGCGAGAGCTTGTGCCATCGTTACGAAATCATCTGCATAATAATCTTTATAGTTCTTCGGTTTATACTTTGAAACGCCGTCACCTAAGGTGAATACAGTATATTCGCTTTTTAAGCGCGTAGCAGGCGTGAATCCTCGTTCTAATGCCGCATAATATAGAAATGGCTTAAATGTAGAACCAGGCTGACGAATGGCCTGTGTAGCCCTGTTAAATTGACTCGTAGTATAATCGGTTCCGCCAACAAGAGCAGCCACTTCACCTGTCGTTGGATTCATAGAGACGAGAGCAGTTTGTATGTTTGTTGTGTCAGGTATATGATCCTTTACAGCTTGTTCTGCTACAGCTTGTAGTTTAGGGTCTAGCGTTGTATAAATTCGTAAGCCACCTCGTTGTAAAGCTTGTTCGTCTAATCCGACATCACGAAGAAGCGAAGCTTGTACAGCATCTTGGAAATATGGTGCGACCTCTGCTACTTTTTTCGTATCTAATGAGGCAAAAGTTAGTGTTTCTTTCTTCGCTAAGGCTGCTTTTTGCTTCGTAATATATCCTTGCTTTACCATTTCATCTAATATGAGAGCTTGTCGTCCTTTAGCACGATCCTCTTTCAAAAAGGGAGAATAGACACTTGGCCCTTTCGGGATACCTGCCAGCATACTAGCTTCTGCTAATGTTAACTCTTTTGCCGTTTTATCGAAATATAGACGGGACGCAGCTTCGATGCCATAAGCGCCATGTCCGTAATAAATTGTATTTAAATATCCTTCTAAAATATGATTTTTATTATAGTTTACTTCAAGGCGGATAGTGTACATTGCCTCTAACAATTTTCGTTTCCACGTTTTATCATGATCTAAATACAGATTACGCGCGTATTGTTGTGTAATTGTACTAGCTCCTTGTACCTTTGCCATCGCTTTTAAATCAGCAACAATTGCACCTGCAATCCGTTTCAAATCGAAGCCGTGATGTTTATAAAATCTTTGATCTTCAATAGAAAGGGTCGCTTCTTTTACATAAGGTGAAATTTCATTAAGAGAGACATTGTAACGTTTTTGAATTTCGTTACTTTGTCCAATAACAGTATCATCGTTTGCGTAAAAGACGCTTGTTTGCGGGACCGCAACAGGAGGAGGTCCCATAATTTTTGCAACTATAATAATAACAAAAAAAGAAAAAACGAAGAAAAGGACGCACGAAAACATTGCGGTGAAGAAAAGACGTTTATATTTTTTAAGTTTTGGATTCATAGTTTGATCCATCTTTTTTCAGCCCCTCATTAATACAAGCGTTATTGTATTAGTATTGAGGGTTTTCGTTTATTTTAAACAATGAAATTTCGAAAATAAAAAAGCCCTTTCCATTAAGAAAGGAGCTCAAAGGCACGTGCTGGCCAATCGGTAATGATGACATCTACACCATAATCAATCATAGTTTGTAAATCTTTGTATTCATTAATTGTATATGGACGGAAAACATATCCTTGCTCTTGTGCTAACTGCACAAATTCTTTCGTTAATAACTGGAAGTTTGGATGTAATCCACTTGCTTCTCTATGTTTTGCTTCGGAAATTGGATCAGCAAGTGGTGTATCATATAAAATTGCTCTTGGGATTTCAGGAGCAATTTCTGCTAATAATGAAACAGAGTCATGGTTAAATGATGAAAATACAATTTGATTAGAAAGATGATATTCACGTACAAGTGCAACAGCTTTTTCCTCAATATTTGGGTAATGAATAACATCTGTCTTTAATTCAATATTTAGTTGTAAGTTCGTTGTGGAAAGCCAAATGAAAACCTCACGCAACGTTGGGATTTTTGCTTCATGGAAAGAAGGGTCTTTATAGCTACCAGCGTCCAATAATTGTAGTTCCTCTACCGTTTTTTCAGAAACAAGTCCAACGCCATTTGTTGTACGATCGACGGTTTCATCGTGAATTACGACAAGTTCACCATCTTTTGATAAGTGGACATCGAGTTCAATTCCGTGAGCACCAATGCGTTCTGCTTCTTGGAAGGCAATCATCGTATTTTCGGGATGTGTTCCTTTTACTCCGCGGTGAGCGAAAATAAGTGGTTTACTCATGTGAAATTCTCCTTATTATCTCTTTTCTTTTATTATGAAACTGCTTTAGTGAAAATACAATTGAATATGACAAACATTTACAAAAGTCTAACAGTTGCAGAAAAGTTAACGTTAACGTAAAATGTAATAATCAAGTGAAGGGAGGAATAAACATGTATAAAATTGATGAAGTAACAAAGCAAGTCGGTTTAACAAAACGTACACTTCGTTATTATGAGGAAATTGGTTTAATTCATCCCCCAGAACGTAGTGAGGGAAATATCCGTCTGTATACGGATGAGGATATTGCCAGAATTAAAAGAATTGTAGAAGCGAAAGAAGTGCTAGGAATCACACTTCAAGAAATGCAGCATTTCTTATCACTAAAAGAAAGAATGGAGCAAAGAAGAAATAGCGAAAACCCTCGTGATCGTGAAGTGATTCAAGAAATTAAAGATATGCTTGAAAAACAAGTGCAAACGTTAGACGAAAAAATGGAGCAAATGCAACGTGTAAAGGCAGAACTAGAAGATAGTTTACATCGTGCAGTAACATTTTTAGAGAGCACAAAAGGAGAGTAATCAAAATGGAGAGCAAACAAAAACTAGGGAGATTGATTACAGTGGTGGCTACCTTCCTTGCCTTTTCGGGTATAGGAGTAGTCGACCCAATTTTGCCGATTATTGCAGAGAAAATTGGTGCATCGCATTGGCAAGTTGAAATGTTATTTACCGCTTATATTTTAACGATGGCAATTATGATGTTACCAGCTGGTATATTTGCATCGAGATTTGGTGATAAACGGATGATGACAATCGGTCTTGCGATTGTGACTGTATTTGCGTTTATATGTGGTATATCGCAAACGATTGCTCAATTATCTCTTTTCCGCGCTGGATGGGGATTAGGGAATGCGATGTTCTTCGCGACGGCGATGACTTTATTGATTGCATTAAGTAAAGAAGTTCATGAAGCAGTAGGATTATACGAAGCAGCTATCGGCTTAGGTATGGCTGGCGGACCGTTATTAGGTGGGATATTAGGTGGTCATTCTTGGCGTTATCCGTTTTTCGCGACGAGTATTTTAATTTTCTTAGCATTTATTTTAGTATTCTTTTTTGTAAAAGAACCAGAACGAAAAGTGAAGCGTAAGGCTGCTGGCGTAGGGGAATTACTTAACCTGGTGAAGTATAAACCATTTATGCAAGGTGCCATTTCAGGGATGCTATACTACTACGGATTTTTTGTCGTGTTAGCATATTCACCACTTATTATGCATTTATCAGCTATTCAATTAGGCTTTGTATTTTGCGGATGGGGACTCGCGTTAGCTTACGGTTCTGCAATTTTAGCACATAAGCTAGAAGGGAAATATGAACCAAAAACATTATTGAAGGGTAGTTTACTCGTATTTGCGATTTTCTTAATTGCACTATTCTTTGTGAAAATTATGTGGTTACAAATTACTCTTATCGTTTTATCAGGGTTGGCATCTGGCTTAAACAATGCATTATATACAAGTTATGTAATGGATATTTCACCTTATGAAAGATCTGTTACGTCAGGTGTTTATAACTTTGTTCGTTGGTTAGGTGGTGCGATTGCTCCGATTTTATCAGGAATTATCGGTCATACTGTTTCACCACAAAGTCCGTTTTTAGTAGGTGGAATTGTTGTGTTAGTTGGTTGTATTATGATCCTAATTCCAATTCGTAAACCATTAGAAATAGAGACAAAAACCCTTTCTTAAGAAAGGGTTTTCTTTCCTTTTACGGTGCAAACCCTTTCCACACATATGTTAGAACCCTCTGACTAAAATATATTTTCGGTATTTTTGTACTTTTAACTATACATTTTGGATGTTTTGTTTTATTTTTGTTAGGGGACATTAATGATGTCCCTATTATAAATTTGCATTGAAAGGCGTGATTGTACGATGGAACTATGGTTCACTGAGAAACAAACAAAACATTTTGGGATTACGGCGCGTATTAACCGCACATTACATACGGAGCAAACAGAATTCCAAAAACTTGATATGGTCGAAACGGAAGAGTTCGGAAACATGCTTATTTTAGATGGCATGGTTATGACAACAGAAAAGGACGAGTTCGTTTATCACGAAATGGTAGCACACGTACCTTTATTTACACATCCAAACCCTGAAAACGTATTAGTTGTTGGTGGCGGTGATGGTGGTGTTATTCGTGAAGTGTTAAAACACCCAAGTGTAAAGAAAGCAACTCTTGTTGAAATCGATGGAAAAGTAATTGAGTACTCTAAACAATACTTACCATCAATTGCAGGCGCATTAGATAATGAGCGTGTAGAAGTAAAAGTAGGAGACGGTTTCCTACATATCGCAGAAAGCGAAAATGAATACGATGTAATTATGGTAGATTCTACTGAGCCAGTAGGACCAGCAGTAAACCTATTTACAAAAGGCTTCTACGCTGGAATTTCAAAAGCGTTAAAAGAAGATGGTATTTTCGTTGCACAAACGGACAACCCTTGGTTTACACCAGAACTAATTACAACTGTGTTTAAAGACGTAAAAGAGATCTTCCCAATCACTCGTTTATACACAGCAAACATTCCAACTTACCCAAGTGGTCTTTGGACGTTCACAATTGGATCTAAAAAACATGATCCATTAGAAGTAAGTGAAGAGCGTTTCCACGAAATCGAAACGAAATACTACACAAAAGAATTACACAATGCAGCATTCGCATTACCGAAATTTGTTGGCGATTTAATTAAGTAAGAGAATTGTATCAAACAAATAAAGTGTAAGTAGCTCATTTAAGGTGTTTGTCCAGAAGACTTGAACATGCTAGCTACTTACACTTCTGTAGAGAAAATCGTCTTCTTGTTGTTAAAAAGAAGACCCGGTAAATCGAGAAAGAGGAGCAATTCGCTCCAAATTTGAGAAATAGTGAAAGGTTGGGATACCTTAAGTTCCACATAAGGAGGAAAAGAATATGCGTTTTGATGAAGCTTATTCAGGTAAAGTATTTATTAAAAGTCATCCAAGTTTTGAAGAGTCAAAGGTAGTTATTTATGGGATGCCTATGGATTGGACAGTAAGTTACCGTCCGGGATCTCGTTTTGGCCCTGCACGTATTCGTGAAGTATCAATCGGTCTTGAAGAATATAGCCCGTATTTAGATCGTGAACTAGAAGAGGTAAAATATTTTGATGCGGGTGATATCCCATTACCATTCGGAAACGCACAACGCAGCTTAGACATGATTGAAGAGTATGTATCAAAACTTTTAGATGCCGATAAGTTTCCACTAGGTCTCGGCGGTGAGCACCTAGTGTCTTGGCCAATTTTTAAGGCAATGGCAAAAAAATATCCGGATTTAGCAATCATCCACATGGATGCTCATACTGATTTACGTGAATCGTATGAAGGGGAGCCTTTATCCCACTCTACACCAATTCGTAAAGTGTGTGATTTAATTGGTCCGGAAAACGTATATTCTTTCGGAATTCGTTCTGGAATGAAGGAAGAATTTGAATGGGCGAAAGAAGTAGGTATGAACTTATACAAATTTGACGTATTAGAACCGTTAAAAGAAGTATTACCGAAACTTGCTGGCCGCCCAGTCTATGTCACAATCGACATTGATGTATTAGACCCAGCTCACGCTCCAGGAACAGGAACGTTAGAAGCTGGTGGTATCACATCTAAAGAATTATTAGATTCCATCGTAGCAATTGCAAATTCAAATATAAATGTAGTTGGAGCAGACTTGGTAGAAGTAGCTCCAGTCTACGACCATAGTGATCAAACACCAGTCGCAGCAAGCAAATTCGTGCGGGAAATGCTGCTCGGTTGGGTGAAGTAAAAGCGGAATCGGCTCGCCCAGAATGTGAGGGGGATGGAGCTTCAGACATAGAGGCGTTTTTTGCCTCGAAGGAAGAAGCGAAGCCACCGATCATTCTAGCCGATGCAGCTAGATAAAATAAAAGTGAAGCCGACTGTTTAGGCCCAGTGGCTAAGGTTCTTTCCTGCAAAAGGCGCTTTTTGCCTCGAAGGAAGAAGTGAAGCCACCGATTATTCTAGCCGATGCAGCTAGATAAAGTAAGAGCCCTCTATATGATTAGAGGGCTCTTATTTTGTCGTTAGGTGCCGGTAAGTCGATATATTAAAAAAATCGCTGATATAATTCGAGTTGCGCCGATATATTAAAAAAACCGCCGATATAATTTCATTTGCCGTTACGCGATACAAAAAAGAGCTATTCCTAAACGATGGGAATAGCTCTTTTTCTTATGCAACCTTCTCTTCCGAAGTAACTCCGCGAATTTCATCAGCAGAGCGGATCGGATATTTACGGAACACAATAGATCCGATGTATCCGACAATAGTGGTAACGATTCCACATAATATAGCAGCAATTGTTACTTTTACAACGTCATTAAATCCGAATAAGACAAGAAGTCCTGGGATTGGTGATGCTGTTCCTGGTGCATTATTAACGAGCTGGAACAGAGAGGTAATAATACCAGCAAGTGCACCGCCAACGAAGTTTGTCGCATAAATTGGAATCGGATTTGCTGAAACAACATCGGCTTGTGTTAAAGGCTCGATTGCTACAGCAATTGTATCTTTCTTTGAACAAATTTTTAAGCGTTTAAAGAAAATAAAGTTCATTGGGGCTGAAGCTGCTACAGCCAGACTACCAATTGCCATTGGTAAACCTGTTAATCCAAGCATTGCAGTTAGTGCCATAGAACTCAGTGGAGAGGTAGAAATAACTGTTATTAATCCACCAAGCATAATACCCATAATGATAGGACTTTCTGTAGTTGCAACTGAAATCATAGAACCGATTTTACCAAGTGTGGCGTTAACGAGCGGATCCATAAGCATTGCCATTCCGCGTGAGATTGGTGCAGCGATAAATAGGATTGCTAAAAATTCCACACCAGCTGGTAATTTCTTTTCGAGAAATTTCACGACGAAGGCACAAACGTATCCAGCGAAAAATCCTGGTAAAATACCGAATCCACTAGTAGCGATACCAATTAAAACAGCATATACGGGGGAAACACCGATTGCTAATGCGACTAAAATCGCTGCTGCGACACCGCTCATACTACCGGAAGCTTCTCCTACTGATTGTAAAAAGTCATTATGAAACATTTCTCCACCTATATAACGGTGAAATGCTTCAATAAGAAAACTTGCAATTGCTGCATTAGCTAAAGCACCCATCGCCTTCATTCCGTAAGGCGCACGGTAACTGAAAAGTGTAAATAGACAAAGTACAACAAGTAATAGTGCTAAACCTTGCAAGATAGCCATTTGAAAACTGTCTCCTTTGATTTTTGTAATAAAAATTCGTATCATTCAATAATAATATAAAAGTGTATGAAACGGAAAAATTTTTTCTTGGGAACTGGCTGTAAGAAAAAATCCCTTACAATAATGTAAGGAAAGTGTAAGACTTTTAGATAGAGTATAGTATGCTCTTTTCCGTATAATACAAGTATAGATATAATACTAGCGAGAAAGAAGTGCAAACAGGAGGTTCATGTATGAAATTGGTAATTAAAGTTTTAGCTGTATTCGCCATTATTCTAGGTGGAACAGCGTATTATTTGAACACAAAAACAGAAGGTGTACATGCTTTTGTAGACAACTTCTTTTCAAATAAAGAAATACAAGATTATTATGCGGTTATAGATAAAGGTGAGAAAAAAGACGGAGAATACTTGTATACTTTTAAAGGGTATACAGAAGATGGAAAGTTACAGGTTATTAAAAGAATGATGAACCGTGAATTGCATACGGGGGCGTTTATAAAAATTTATGCAAAAGGTATGCAAGGAAAAGGATGGGCTGAAATCCCGAAAGAATCCATTCCGCAAAAAGCGTTGGAAAAAATAGAAAAACCATAAAAGGAGCGACTCATTCGCTCCTTTTTTAGTACGTTAAAATAGTGATAGATGTCTTCTCTTTGTGAGAAATAATTTTTGCACGTCCACCAATTGGAAAAGTGAAAATCGGGGTTGTATGCCCGAAACTTGCGTTTGCAATGATAGGGATATGTGCAAGTTCAGGTTTTGAAGCAATCATTTCTTGAATGTCTTCTATCGTACATTCTGCACCTTTTTGCATCTTTCCTATAACGATTCCCTTTATGTATTCAAAACCTTGCTGCTGCATAAGGGAATGTAAATAACGATCAAAAGTTTTAAGAGTAGATGTTCCAGTTAAACTATCTTCTTCAATAAATAAAATTTTCTCCTTTAAATTTGGCATATATGGTGTACCTTGCAGTAAGTTAAATGTGCTCATATTGCCACCGATAATATCTCCCGTAGCTTCTCCTTCTTGAATTGAAACATATCCTTCATTTTTAATAAATTCTCGATTTTCCTGATCTATATACCAAGAATCATCGCTCCATGTTTCAGATGGAAGGACTTCAATAGGCTCATTAGAAGTTAAGCACTTTAAAAAGTAATCGGTTGTATACCCGAGCCCTTTCTCCATTCCAAACGAAGAGAAATGGGGTCCTGAGTATGTAACAAGCCCTGTTTTTGCGTAAATTGCATTATTTAAGGCAGTAATATCAGAATAACCACAGAAAAATTTCGGGTTTTCACGAATTAAATCATAATCGAGATGTTTCAATAAACCATTTGAGTTGTATCCGCCAAGTGTAGTCAAAATAGCTTTTACATTAGGGTCTCGAAATGCTTCATGGAGGTCTTGAATGCGGGAAGAAATAGAGGAGGAAGCAAATCGATCTATCTCATCAGCATATTTTGAGAATGTAACTTGAAAGCCCATGTCAGTTAATCTTTTTATAGCAAGTTTTCTATTTTCATTTGAAACAATACTTAAACTACACGATGGTGAAATCACTCGTATTTCAGCACCCTTTTTTAACTTTGTTGGTATCACTACATTCACCTCTTTAATTGAAAGAATATTTAGATTTAAAAAATATTTTATCATATGAAATAAAGTAGAAGTGAATTATTTTTTGAAATGGAGTTTTCCTGATTTTTCAGCAGACAGACAGAGTCTTTTTTTGATATGATAGGAAAAGTGATTTATTATAAGTAGTATTTAATATCTATAACATTTGAAAGGTGTGCAAGACGTGGAGAAACAACTTGCAGGCTTGCCGGTACACGTTCATTTCGTAACAGAAATCCGTGAAGGGGCGAGGAAGGAAACCGTTGCTTTTGAAGCAAATGGTCAATACTATGTAAAAGGTCAAGGTACATATGTAACATTCCAGGAGCCGAACGAACAAGGCGAAGTGAAAACAATTATTAAAATTCAAGATGAACAAGTTCTCATTATGCGTTCAGGTGCTGTTTCTATGCGTCAGACGCATGCGAAAGGTGAATGGACAACTGGTACGTATACGAGTGAACTTGGTACGTTTGCATTGCAAACAAAGACTGATAACGTTCTTTTTAAATGGTCGGATGAAAAGAAAAAAGGACAACTCTTCTTAACGTACGCATTGCTTCTAAGTGAACAAGAAGCTGGCAGATATACTATTACAATTAATTTGAAGGAGGCAAAATAATGAATTCCTTAGAACAGGTAAAAGGATTGATTAAAGAAGAAATTCAGGCTGCTGTATTAAAGGCAGAATTAGCGACAGAAGAACAAATTCCAAACGTTGTATTAGAATCTCCAAAAGATAAAACAAATGGTGACTTCTCTACAAATATGGCAATGCAACTTGCACGCGTTGCGAAAAAAGCACCTCGTATGATTGCAGAAGAACTAGTTGCAAACTTCGATAAAGCAAAAGCTTCTATTGAAAAAATCGAAATCGCTGGTCCTGGTTTTATTAACTTCTATATGGATAATAGCTACTTAACAGATTTAATTCCAACAATCGTAAACGCTGGTGAAGCTTACGGTGAAACGAATACTGGTAAAGGTGAAAAAGTACAAGTTGAGTTCGTATCTGCGAATCCAACAGGTGACCTTCACTTAGGACATGCACGCGGTGCGGCAGTAGGTGACACTTTATGTAACCTATTAGCAAAAGCAGGATACGATGTATCTCGTGAGTACTACATTAATGACGCTGGTAACCAAATTCATAACTTAGCTCTTTCTGTTGAAGCTCGTTACATGCAAGCTTTAGGCTTAGAAAAAGAAATGCCAGAAGACGGATACCATGGTGCGGATATCATTGGAATTGGTAAACGTTTAGCAGAAGAATTCGGTGATCGTTATGCGAAAGCTGATGAAAAAGAAAGCTATGAATTCTACCGTGAGTACGGTTTAAAATATGAATTAGCAAAACTTCAAAAAGACTTAGAAAGCTTCCGTGTTAAATTTGATGTATGGTTCTCAGAAACATCATTATACAAAAACGGGAAAATTGATCAAGCACTTGCTGTATTAAAAGAGCGCGATGAGATCTTTGAAGAAGACGGTGCAACTTGGTTCCGTTCAATGACTTACGGTGACGATAAAAACCGTGTATTAATTAAAAATGATGGTTCTTACACATACTTAACGCCAGATATCGCGTATCATCGTGATAAATTAGAGCGTGGTTTCGATAAGTTAATTAACATTTGGGGTGCTGACCATCACGGTTATATTCCACGTATGAAAGCTGCTATTCAAGCACTTGGTTACGATAAAGACACGCTTGAAGTAGAAATCATCCAAATGGTACAACTATACCAAAATGGTGAAAAAATGAAGATGAGTAAGCGTACGGGTAAAGCAGTTACACTTCGTGAGCTTATGGAAGAAGTAGGCGTGGACGCAATGCGTTACTTCTTCGCAATGCGTAGCGGTGACTCTCATTTAGACTTCGATATGGACTTAGCTGTATCAAAATCTAATGAAAACCCAGTATACTATGCACAATACGCTCACGCTCGCGTATGCAGCATCCTTCGCCAAGGTGAAGAATTAGGATTAGCTACAGGCGGAGATGTGAACTACAAACTTGTTACTTCTGAAAAAGAAGTAGAGTTACTGAAAAAACTTGGTGAATTCCCAGCGGTAGTTGCGGATGCAGCACAAAAACGTCTACCACACCGTATTACAAACTATGCATTTGAATTAGCAGCAACATTACACAGCTTCTACAATGCAGAAAAAGTATTAAACCAAGATAATTTAGAATTAAGTAAAGCTCGTTACGAGTTAATGAAAGCAGTACGCACTACACTTCAAAATGCATTAGCAATCGTAGGAGTATCTGCACCAGAAAAAATGTAATTAAGAAAAGCGGAAGCGGCTCGTTTAGAATAGGAGGGGGATGGAGCTCCTGACAGAAAGGCGTACTTTGCCTCGGAGGAAGGCGCGAAGCCACCGAGTATTCTAGCTGCTGGAGCTAGACAATAAAGAAAAGCGGAGCCGACTGTTTAGTCCCGAAGGCTAAGGTTCTTTCCCACAGAAGATGCATTTTATCTTCTAGTGGGGAAGGTTCTTAGACAGAAGGGGCTAGGAGGCAGAGCTGGACATAAAGAAAAGCGGAAGCGGACTTTCGTTTTTAAATAAAAGGCAATCACACGATGTTGTGATTGCCTTTTTATGTGGAGATAATAAAAAAATAAAATTTTATCAAACAAAAAGGGAATTTGCGTCGTCTTATATAAATGACAGGAGGCTTATGATGGAAGAAAAGGTAGAAGAATTAATTGATATATATAAGAAGCAAATATATTCCTTATGCTATAAGTTAGCGAAAACGAAAGAAGATGCGGAAGATATTTTTCAAGAGACGTGGATAAAGGTTTTTTCATCAAGGCACCAACTTTCTTATGTGGATAAAGGAGTTAAAGGAAATCTGTGAATCGAAAAAAGGTAGTTTTACAGTTACTTTAAAAGCAAATGAAGAGTATGTATTGAATATAAGTGGATTAAAAGTGAAAGATGGATTCGTAAAAGTGAATTGGCAAGAGAAATAAAAGGGGCCCTATAAAGGACCTCTTTTTTATTGAATAGTATAAGTAACAGAAAAACTAACAGGACTATAGTAAACGTAAGGTGCATGAAATTGAACATACATATTTCCATCTGTTTTTGCAGTGAAAATTCGGCCGTAACCATCAGAATAACGTCCAATTAGGTTATGATTTGAGTCATAAACACTGTAACTAGGAGTTTTGCTGTTAGGATGAATTGTTAGTTCTTGTCCTTTTTGAAGGAAAATAGGTTCTTGTTCAGAACTACCTCCAGTTTGCAAAGAATAAAATTTTGTAAAGCTTTGTTCTTGAGCGGCAGCAGCGACTTTTGTTTCAGGAATAAACGCAGTAGCTCCAGTAATTCCTGCTAAAGTTAATGCACCTGCTAAAATCATTTTTTTCATAATAGAAAAAGCCTCCTTATTAGTTGTAATCGGTGTTGTTACAGTTAATATTGTATACGATAATGGGTAGGATAAAATATGCTTTTATGCATATATATTTTTTCTCAATAAAAGACCACTGATAAAATCAGTGGTCTTTTAAATGATTAAGCAGCTTTCTGTTCAGTTTGAGGAACAGGTTTTTGAAGCGAGTTATAAACTCCTGTTCCGATAACGTCTAATGCCATTCTCATTCGTTCAGGTGAAATGTTTTCTAATACGTTATCTTGAGGTGTATGGTATACCTTCTCAATATGATAGATTAATGGATTCCAACTATCCACACCCATCCAAATGAATAGAGCAGCAGGAATACCAGCTTCAGCAAATGGAACATGATCACTAGAACCGAATTTACCTTGTAGGACGAGGTCATTATTTAGTTGTTTACCTGCTTGCAAGGCAGCGTCTGTTACAAAGTTTGTAGAGCCATCAGGTGTCATAGCGTATAAATTCTTTGCTTTATCATAATTTGTTGCAACCATGTCGGCGTTAAAGACACCTAAAATACGGTCGCGTTCTTTTTGGGATAGACTATTCACGTAATAATCCGAACCAAGTAATCCAGTCTCTTCAGAACCAAAGGTAATAAAGCGAATTTCTTTATCAGTTTCTACATTTTGAAAAGCACGAGCTAGTTCTAATACTAATCCAGTTCCAGAAGCATTATCATTTGCGCCAGGTGCTCCGACAACACTATCATAGTGCGAGCTTACAACGACTGCTTTTTCATTACCTGTACTCTTTTTTGGTTTCTTTTTGGCGATAACATTTAGAGATGTTAATTTAGATTCATGTCTCGCTTTTAGGGAAAGAATTGTTGTCCCTTTTTTAGCGATTTCTTCTTTAAATGCATTTCCTTGCGCATAAGCAAGACCAAAGACAGGGATAGATTGCTTTTTCGTTAGGCGGGGATTGAAGGTTTGTCCATAATTTCCGCGTCCGCCAATTAAACTGTATAAAAGAACACCTTTTGCACCTTTGCTAACAGCATTTTCAACTTGTTTATTATAGTCTGTAACTGTCGTTCCTCTTTCAAATAAAACAATTTTACCGTTTACTTCATTTGGAATATCTTCTAATTTTGTCCCACCTTGAACAAAGATAAGGGGAGCTGTAACAGCTTCTGTAGAAATGAGTGCATTAGGAGCAGCACCAGCTTGCCAATTACGTTTTGTTGATAGTGGTGATTCAATGAATCCAACGTATTGATCGGGCACCTGAAATGGTTGATATTCTACGTCATAGCCCATTGATTTAAGCTGCATACCAATGTAACGAGAAGCCCATTCTTCGGATTTTGTTCCACCGGGGCGAGGACCAATTGTTTCAGATAAGAAACGAACATGTTCAATCGCGCGGTTTGGATCAATCTGTTTTGTAATAGATGGAGTTTGTGTAACCTCTGACGTGGAATCCGCTTTTGCTTGCCCAATTGGAGCTAAGCTAACAGCGAGTGATACAGCAAGCAAAGAGCTTACTATTTTTTGTTTCAATGATTTTCTCATTTTTTCCTCTCCTATTCTTCTATTCTCTCTGACTGACAAAAGAAGACGGATAATGACTTTATTTTACCTTTGCACCTTTTATTTTTCAATATTCAGACATTGAGAAATAAAAACGATATATGCATATTTGCATATTTTTGAGGGAGATATGTATGCTATCATTTTAAACGAAGGTTCGCTTTCTACTCTGAAAGCTCCTACATTGCATGAATCTAGTGTACCCAAACTTTAGATTATGTAGAGGAATGGAATCACTGTAGGGTTTCATTTCTCATGTTTGAATCAGTTGATGGTAATTATGTTTCCGCATTTCATAATTATTATCAGTGATATATGTAAGGCATCCATATGAAAATAAGAGGCTGTTCAAAGGTTTTCCGTACTTTTGGGCAGCCTCACCCCGTTAAAAGGACGATACTTTATGTATCGTCCTTTTTGTATAAAAAAACATCCAATCAATTAAGAAATTGATTGGATGTGAAAAAATTATTAATAATTTTTTTTGCGTTTTGTAGCCAAAATACTTAATAATCCAGCTAGTAGAAGAAGGATACCTACTGTTTGTGTAGGGTCTTCTTTATGACCTGTATTTGGAAGGTGTTTATCCGTATTTCGATCATCTTGCTGTTTGTTATCTGTTTTATTCGATGTTTCTTCGGAAGTTCCGTTTTCGTGTTTCTCAGATATTTCATTGCCTTTGTTTTCTTCTTTATTTGGAGGAGTAACTGGCTTGTCATCCCCACCTGAAGAAGATTCAATTTTTTTATTTGAAACTGTAATTTGTAGTGGCGTAGCTTGGGCTTTATCAATTGTAAAGTTTATTGGTGATGCATCTAATTGATAGCCTTTAGGAGCCTTTGTTTCTACTAATTGATAAGTACCAGGTTTCAAATCATTTACGATTACTTTTCCGTGTTGATCTGTTTTTAAACCTTCTCGGATGAATTTTCCATCTTGGTCTAAAATATTGAAAATGGCACCTTCAAGTGTTCCATGGTGATCAATATCAACTTTAGTTAACTCAATTGAACCTGCTGTTAAACTATTTAAAGCTGTAACAGAGGTAACCTGAGATTGTCCTTTCGTAATTGTGAAAGGAATTGGTTTAATGTTTAAATCATAGCCAGTTGGAGCTTTCGTTTCAATAAACTGATAATCTCCTGGACGTAAATCAGAAACAGAAATCTTACCATCTTTATCAGTAGTTAGATCAGAACGAACATCCTTGCCGACCATATCTACAATTTTAAAGATAGCCCCTTCAAGAGTAGTACCATCGATGTCATCAACTTTAGTTAATTCAACTGCGCCTTTAGTTAAGCTGTTAGTAGCAGTAACAGAGGCGATTTTTTCTTGGCCTTTTTTAACTGTGAACTTAATAGGTGTGTCGTTTAAGTCATAGTGTTCAGGAGCTTTTGTTTCAATAAACTCATAGTCTCCTGGTGGTAATTCATCCACAACTAAACGGCCGTTTTTATCAGTAGTTAAATCGGTACGAACATCGTGTCCATCCTTATTAACAATTTTAAATACTGCACCTTCAAGTGTTGTGTTTTGCTTGGTATCATCAACTTTAATTAACTCCACACTACCTTTCGTTAAGCTATTAATAGCTGTAACGAAGACATGCTTTGTTTGACTTCTTTCGATTGTGAACTTAATTGGTTCTTCATTTAAGTCGTAATGTTTAGGAGCTTTCGTTTCAATAAATTGATAGTCTCCTGGTTGTAGGTCTTTCGCGATGATTTTACCATCTTTATTTGTAACTAAATTCGTACGAATGTCGTTACCATTCATATCAGTAATTTTAAATACCGCACCTTCTAGCATCTCTTTTTTATCTACAGAGTCAATTTTCGTTAATTCCACGCCACCTTTTGTTAGGCCGTTCTTAGCAGTAACAGAAACGTGAGTTAGTTGACTTCTCTCGATAGTGAAATCGATAGGTGTTTTATTTAAATCGTAATCTTTCGGAGCTTTCGTTTCAATGAACTGATAATCTCCCGGACGTAAATCAGAAACAGAAATCTTTCCATCTTTATCAGTAGTTAAATCAGAACGAACAATTTTACCCTTCGCATCGATGATGTTAAACA
The DNA here is from genome assembly GCF_009183795.1 of Bacillus sp. B1-WWTP-T-0.5-Post-4. Classification (NCBI taxonomy): domain Bacteria; kingdom Bacillati; phylum Bacillota; class Bacilli; order Caryophanales; family Bacillaceae; genus Bacillus; species Bacillus sp. B1-WWTP-T-0.5-Post-4. The sequence goes on along the minus strand of NZ_WEIJ01000004.1, from coordinate 332,019 downwards.
CTGCATCAGAAAGTTTTGTATCTGGATTTATATCATCCACTTTTATTAATTCTACAGTACCCTCAGTTAAGCTATTTGTAGCAGTAACTTGGAGCTTTTCTTTTTGGCTTTTCTTAATTGTAAACTTAATAGGTGTACTATCTAATTTATAGTGTTCAGGAGCTTTCGTTTCAACAAACTGATAGTCCCCAGGACGTAAGTCAGAAACAGAAATTTTTCCATGTACATCTGTTGTAAGCTCAGTGCGAATGTCGTTACCATTCATATCAGTAATTTTAAATATCGCATCTTTAAGAGCAGTACCATCTACATCATCTACTTTAGAAAGTTCCACAGCGCCTTTCGTTAAGCTATTTGTAGCTGTAACGGAGATAGGATCAGCTTGGCTCTTTGTAATTGTGAATGGAATTGGCTCTTTGTTTAAATCATAGTGTTTCGGAGCCGTTGTCTCGATGAATTGATAATCACCAGGACGTAGGTCAGAAACGCTAATTTTACCTTGTTGATTCGTAACAAGATCTTTGCGAATTACAGTGCCATTCATATCCACAATTTTAAATACTGCGCCTTCAAGAGTAGTGCCATCGACATCATCCACTTTAGAAAGTTCCACGCCACCTTTTGTTAAACTATTTTTCATAGTAACGGTAGCAATATCTTTCTGGCTTTTTTCAATTGCAAATATAATTGGTTTTTTGTCTAAATCATAGTGTTCAGGAGCCGTTATTTCAACGAATTGATACGTACCAGGACGTAAGTTTTCGATAACGATTTTACCTTCACTGTTTGTTTTTAAATCTGTTTTAAGTACTTTGCCATCTTGATCTAGTAAATTAAATACCGCATCGGCAAGTTTTGTTTGAGTGTTTAAATCATCAACTTTAAGTAATTCGATACTACCTTGTTTTAAGCCATTTGTAGCAGTTAAAGAAATAACTTTCTTCTGTCCTTTTTCAATAGTGAATTTGATTGGTGTTTCATCTAAAACGTAATGCTTAGGAGCTTTCGTTTCGATAAATTGGTAATCACCAGGACGTAGGTCGTTAATTTCGATTATTCCTTGTTCATTTGTAACAAGGTCTTTATGAACTACATCACCGTTCATATTAACAATTTTAAATACTGCATCTTTAAGAACAGTGCCATCAACATCGTCTACTTTAGAAAGTTTAACTGCACCCTTTGTTAAAGCATTTGTAGCAGTGATATGAAGAGTTTCAGTTTGGCTCTTTTTAATTGTAAATACGATAGGTTTTTTATCTAAATCGTAATGTTCAGGAGCAATTGTTTCAACGAATTGATACGTACCAGGACGTAGATTTTCAACAACAATTTTACCTTCATCATTTGTTTTTAAGCCTTCTTCAACTAGCTCCCCGTCTGCATCTAATAAATTAAATACGGCGTTAGCAAGTTTTGTATTCATATCAATATCGTCAATCTTTGTTAGTTCAACGCTACCTTTTTTCAAAGCATTTTTGCCTGTAACATTGATCTCTTTCGTTTGACTTCTTTCAATTGTAAATGGAATCGTTGTTTCATCTAATACATAGTGCTCAGGAGCAATTGTTTCAATGAACTGATAGTCTCCAGGGCGTAAATCAGAAACAGAAATTTTACCGTTTTTATCTGTAACAAGATTCGTATGAACTTCCTTACCATTCATATCAACAATCTTAAAGATTGCACCTTCGAGCATCGTACGATCGATGTCATCAATTTTTGTTAATGTTACTGCACCTTTCTTTAAACTGTTAGTAGCAGTAACAGTAATATTCTCTTTTTGACTTTTTTCGATAGTAAACGGAATAGAGTCTTTGCTTAAGCTATAGTCTTTTGGAGCTTTTACTTCAACAAATTGATAGTCTCCAGGACGTAAATCAGAAGCAGTAATTTTACCGTTTTTATCAGTCGTTAAACCTTTGCGAATTACCTTTTTAGTATCATGAGCGTCAACGATTATAAATTCTGCACCTTCAAGAGTAGTGCCATCAACATCATCAACTTTTGTTAAAGTGACGCCACCTGTAAGTAAACTATTTTTTACAGTAACAGGGATAGGAAGATCTTCCTTACTACCTTTTTTAATTGTGAACTTAATAGGTGTTTTGTCTAATTTATAATGTTCAGGGGCTTTTGTTTCGATAAATTGATAATCCCCTGGTGCTAAATCAGGAATAACTAATACTCCGTGATCATCTGTTGTTAAATCTTTCATAATTTCTTTGCCAGTTGCGTCTTGCAATGTGAATACAGCGCCGGCAAGAGCTTTACTACTTTCCACATCATCTTCTTTAATCAGTTTAACTTTTCCTTTCGTTAAACTATTTTTAAATGTAAGTGGAAGAAGTTTTTGTTGTCCTTTTTCGATTGTAAATTCAATTGGTTCTACATTTACATCGTAATAAGTTGGAGCCTTTGTTTCGATAAGTTTATAGTTACCAGGACGTAAGTCATCTACAACTAGCATTCCTTTACTATTCGTAACAAGGTCCGTACGAACATCTTCATTAGTATCTCTATTAACGATTTTAAATACTGCACCTTCAAGTGTTTCCTTTTCATCTGCAGCATTCACTTTTGTTAACTCAATACCGCCTTTTGTTAAGCTGTTTTTAGCGGTAACAGTAGCCTGAGTTGTTTGACTTTCTGTAATCGTAAATTTAATTGGTTTTGTATTTTTGTCGTAATACTTCGGTGCTGTTACTTCGATAAATTTATAATCGCCAGGGCGTAAGCCAGTAGCGATAGCTTTACCATCGGCACCAGTTTTTACATTTTCGCGAATAACTTTCTTTTCATCATTTGCATCAACAATTTTAAATACAGCACCTTCAAGAGCTGTACCATCGATATCATCAACTTTTGTTAATTCAACATCTCCTGGTTTTAAAGCATTTTCAGCTTTCACAAGTAGAGTTTCTTTCTGACTTCTATCGATTGTAAATTCAATAGGTTCTGCTCGTAAAACGTAATGTTCAGGAGCAGCTATTTCAATAAATTTATACGTACCAGGACGTAGGTTACTAACTTTAACTTTACCGTGTTTATCAGTAGTTAAGTTAGTGTGAGGGGAAACGTCATTATTATTTGTATCGACAAGTTTGAATACAGCACCTTCTAGTGGTTTTTTCTCACCAAACTCATCAACTTTTAATAATTCAACCTCGCCCGTTTTTAAGCTGTTATTTGCCGTAACAGTAGCAAGAGCTTGTTGGCTTTTATCAATTGTAAACTCGATAGGGTTTGTACTTAACGTATAATCCTTAGGAGCTTCTGTTTCGATAAATTTATAAACACCAGGCTCTAGATCTTTAACGGTAACTTTTCCATCTGAACCTGTTTTTATATTTTCACGAATTACTTGTTTCTCGTCATTCGCATCGACAATTTTAAATACAGCACCTTCAAGGGCAGTGCCATCGACATCATCGACTTTTGTTAAAGTGACACCACCTTTAATGAGGTGATTCGTCGCAGTAACAGTAACTGCTTTCTTTTGACTTTTTATAATTGTAAACTCAATTGGTTTTTTATCTATGTCGTAATCTTTAGGTGCTTTTTCTTCGACAAATTGATAGTCTCCAGGGCGTAAATCTTTTGCTTCGATTTGTACTTGATCATTTGTCGTTAATTTTTCATATCCACGAATTACTTTGTTATATCGATCGCGTACACTGAACTCCGCACCTGCTAAAGTTTTTCCATCTTTATCGAATTTTGTTAAAATGGCCGATCCTGGAATCAAACTGTTTATTGCAGTTCGGTTTATTACTGTTGTTTGATCTTCTTTGATTGTGAATTGAATAGGTGTACTGTCTAATTTATAATGCTCAGGAGCAGTTGTTTCTTGTAAGTAGTAAGTTCCTGGTTTTAAATTATCTACAGTAATTTGTCCTTGATCATTTGTTGTTAATTTTTCGTGTTCTGAAATTATTTTTTTGTCTTTATCAAGTAGTGTGAAAACGGCACCTTGCAGTGTGACGTTTTTATTCAGGTCATCAGACTTTGTTAAAACTACTTTACCGACAAACTTCTTATTTGCAAGTTTATATGTTGTAGTCTCTTGTGTACCAAGTTCAACAATTTTCCCTTGTTTTAAATCCCAGCTAATTACATAGCCTTCAGGAGCCTTTGTTTCTTTTAATAAATATTTATCGCGTTTTAAATTATTAAATTTAGCGATACCGTCTTTGTCTGTTGTAATTTTACGGATAACAGTTTTACCTGTACGATCGTATAAAGTAAATTCTGCCCCAGCTAATAGTGCGTTCTTATTGTCGTTATCTACCTTTATAATTTCAAGGTTTCCACGGCCTTTAGTAGCAGATCCTCCGCCTGAACCAGAAGACATTCTCACTTCAATCGTTTCAGTAGTTTCTGTGTTTTTAACTGTCAACTTATTGCCTGTGATTTTCGCTTTATTACTTACTTTTTCTTTATCGTCTGCATTAATAAGTGAGCGATATTCTAAAATATAAGCTCGATCAATTTTTTTCAAGAAGGCAATTTCGAAATGTTGCTTTCCGGTATTATTGTCTGTTGTTATTTTGAGTTTATAGTCTGTTCCTTCTTTTAATTCGTTTACTGTATCTTTTGTTAAATTTCCATATGGATCAACAGTTGTAGGATATAAGTGGAATGAATCTTCCACAATTACCTGATTTTCGGTTGGGTCATCTGTTACAACGGCATCTGCAATGGTTGATTGGCTTTCGTTAATTGCGATACTCCAATTAATATAGTTGTCGTCTTGCACAGCTTTTTTAGTAACGAAGCTACCACCTTTATTTACTTGAGTGTCACCTGTAAGGGTGTTTACGATTTTAGAGCCATCTTTTAAATCTGCCTCGTTTTTGTAGGTGCCTTGGATAAGTTCACCATCAAGGCTTGTTTTAAAGATAATATAGTAAGGTGAATTAATTGATTGTTTGAAATGAACCTTTAGGGTGTTTTTATTTTTCTCTGTAGGTTCTTCAAGTTCATATTTCTCAGTTGGTACAGCATTACCAGGTTGTGCATTATCAGGATTTCCATTTAGAATCATATCGCGCACTTCAATGGATCCAGGCACTAATTTTTGTTTATCTTGTATTACGTCTATAACATAAGGATCTTTAATCTCAACATTATTATAGTTAAAGCCTATTATCCAAGTAATTTCCTTCGTTTGGGCGTTATAAGAACCGTATTTATAACCATTTGCCTTTGTGAAAGTATCAGGATCGAAATTAGCTTCAACTTTATTTGATTGTGGATTAGAATCCGTATCTATCCAAGAAAGGTTACCTGTATTTTTAAATGAAGTTTTACCACTTTCTAGCTTTGTATAATCAAAGTCTGTCGTATATTTTACGACTAATGTCTTTGTCATATTAGACTGATACGTACCTATAAGAGTAATTTTGAAGCCTTTATCTGTTACATCTAAAACATAGTCAGTCCCAGCTTGAAGGGTATAATTTCCGTCTTTAATTTCTAGTTTCTTATCTTTTAATTGTAATCCACCATAATCAAAGGTGTCCGTAATAATCGCGTTGCTTAATGGATAGTTGTTATTATTTACTATAATTGTCCAAGTTGTTGTTTTGTCTTTATAATTTGTTTCAGCTTTATTATTAGATTTAATAATATTTTGCTGCTTGAAGCTAGCTTCATTTTCTTTACTTGAATCATTATCAGCTGTAACTTTATTTTTTACTTTTCCATCTTCTATAACTTTATTAGTTGGCTTGGTTTTATAGGTAATCACATAAGCACTATTAATATCATCATTAAACTGTAAATCGAATCCATTCTTCTTGTTACTTACAGTGTAATTATTAACAGCGTCTCCTGTTACAAGCGTTCCTTTTTCATTATATGAAGCGTTTTTTACAACAATAGAATTTGCATCTAGTTCGTGTGTATCGTCAAAAATATCTTTTAAAATCGCATCTGCTTTTTTGATCTCTCTTTGATCACCATTGTAAGTAATTGTCCACTCAATTGTTTGCGTCTTTGGATCATATTTACTTGTTTTATTTAAGTGTGTACCACGAGAAACCGTTACAGTAGAACTTGCGTTTTGTTGCTTTTGATTATCACTCGTTATCGTAACGTTATTTCGGAAACTTTTAATATTTTCATCAGTAATTTTTGTGGCATATTCGATTTGATATGCTTTATTGATAGAATCTTTGAAAGCAATCTCCAATTTTGAGCCATCTGATGAAATAATATTGTAATCTGTTGGCTCAGCTTCTGCACCACGCGTTACATTCCCATTAACATCAACTTCTAAATAATAAACTTTAATAGAATCTTTATTTAAGCTTGTACCCTGTGGAATGTTATCTTTAAAAACAGCGTTTTTAAGGGTGTCTTTCGTTTTGTTCATCTCTACTTTCCAATTAATTTCATTTGTATTAATTGGTCTATCAGGTAAACCCTTTTTATTCGTAGCTGTTTGTACATTAGGCTTAAAGTCAACTGTAATAGAAACATCCTTATCTTTAATCGGGAAAGGAATTTCTTGTGTTGTTGTACCTTTAATTTCAGCTTTATTAAATTCTGTCTTTAATTGTAGGTTACCAGCAACATCTGGATGCTCTTCAACATAATCGTTGAATGTCATCGTGACTTTTCCATCTTTTGTAACAGTAAAATTACCAATTTGATGGTTTTCACTATCATATAAAGGACTGTTAATTGTATTGTAAATCTTAAAATGTTTAGGAAGATCAAAAATATAGTAATCTCCATTTTTCACATTCATTGATTTTAAAAGTTCCCATGTAAACTCAATATTGGCAGGGGAATCTGTACTTGGACGGTTATCCTCTGTAAATGGTTTTCCGTCTTTATCCGTCAATTTTACACTGGTTAAAATGTTTGTTGTTATTTGCTTTGGACCTGAATTTGTATTCTCAGCAGGGTCGCTTGATAGCTTTTGTTCTGGATTGTCAGTAGCAATTTTAGCTGCTGGGTTTTGTTCCGGATTATCAGTGGCAGTTTTAGCTGCTGGGTTTTGTTCCGGATTATCGGTAACAGTTTTAGTTGCTGGGTTTTGTTCCGGATTATCAGTGGCAGTTTTAGCTGCTGGGTTTTGTTCCGGATTATCAGTAACAGTTTTAGTTGCTGGATCTTGCTCCGGATTGTCAGTAACAGGTTTAGTTACTGGATCTTGCGCTTGTTTATTAGTATCCTGTTTGGTGCCATCTTCTTTAGAGTTTTCTACTTGAACAGGAACTGATATAGGCTGAACCATTGTTCCTAAAGGAAAAGCGATTTGAACTGATTTTTCCCCAGGTTTTAAAGTTGAGTTAAACACGGTATCAACTTTAATTTTTCCTTTAGCGTCTTTCAAATTTTCTACTTGATCATTAAATATTAATTTTAATTTATTATCTTTAGCTGTTATAAAATATTGACCAATATTTTTTTGATCTGTTACTAAATCCCCTTGCAAATCTTTAGATACTTTTAATGCAAGTGGTATTTGAACTACTGCTGTATCATTTGCGTGTGCAACTTGTTGATCTTTTATTGACCAAGCGTATTCTACTTGAATGGTTGATCCTATCTTTATTAAATTGTTAGGATTTTTTGATTCGTCAATAATATGATTCGTTGCATCTTTCATTTCAACAGTGTCAAATAAGGAATCTCCTGTTAAGGTTTCCGCTCTTACTTGATTGTATGGAAAACTAGCAAGTTGCGAAAATAGTACGAATACAATTAAACATACATTAAAAAGTTTTTTCATTTTTCCTCCTCTGAACATTCATTTGTCCATTGGGGACTTATTCCACATGAACAAATGGAATATTAAAAGTATTTGTTATAAGCTATTTATTTTTGTTATCCCTCCGTTTCTATACGCGTTCTCAGACAAACAGAATTATGTTCAAAGCAATATTATTTAACGTAAAACAAAATGTATATTTACACAGTTCTATGGAAATATACACAATTCGACAAAAAATGTCGAAAAAAATACTGATATAAATAATGATATCAGACCTTTATATGTGAGATAGTTTTCATGTATATCTAGTAAAAAAGAATGGTTATAAAGGTAAGTTTTACGATACATACTAACCAAGGTAGTGTATCCCTTTGTGAAGGCTTATTTTTGCCTTAAAGTTATGTGGAAATAAAAATCTAGATAGGGTTGGTTTTGGTCAGAATGAAGACAATATGTACTTTGAAAATAGTCATTTATTTTGTCTAAAGAGAGTTGTGCGACTAGTGGACCGAAGTTGAAAGGTGATAGTTTCTTACATTGTTAGAGAAATATAAGGATTACAGAATATTCGACTAACACGTTACTACGGTCATTTTTGAGCCTGTTTAAACAATAAGAAAGAAGGTGTTTTACTCCTTAGTTACAATATCTTTTTAGTAAAGATAAGCTTAAGTAACCTCCGCTAAAGATTATATACTTAAATGATAAAGAGTTCAACAATGGTTCACATATTTTCCCAAAAATAAAAACGGCTGTTTTATGTGGAATAAATCTACAAAACAGCCGTTTTTGGTATTAGATTTCTGTTAAGATTATTGGCTCGCCGCGTGTTACGACAACAGTATGTTCACATTGTGCAACAAGACTTTTATCAGGTGTAACGAATGTCCAACCGTCGTCACCACGTTCAATAATATGATCAGCTTTCATAGAGATGAACGGTTCTACAGCGATAACAAGACCGTCTTTTAGAAGCGCATTATCCATTGGATCATAGTAACTTAAAATGTGATTTGGTGCTTCATGTAAGCTAAGACCAATGCCGTGACCAGTTAAGTTTTGAATAACATTGTATCCACTTTTATGTGCGAAGTTTGAAACAGCACGACCAATTTGATTTTGTTTTGAGCCAGCTCTAACCTTTTTCATTGCTGCCCAAAATGCATCAACTGCTGCTTGGCAAAGTTTTTCTTTTGCCTCGTCTTCTCCAAGAACAAATGAAATGCCTGTATCTGCATAATAGCCATCAAGTGCAGCAGATACATCGACGTTTACTAAGTCGCCTTCTTTTAATACACGATCTCCTGGAATACCATGAGCAACTTCCTCATTTACACTAATGCAAGTTACACCTGGGAAATCATATTCTTTTTCAGGTGCAGAAATAGCACCATGCTCATCTAATATTTTTTTACCGATCAAATCAAGCTCTTTCGTTGTCATACCTGGCTTCGCTTGTTTTTTCATTTCTTCACGTGCAAGCGCAACGATGCGGCCGATTTTTCGTAAGCCTTCTAAATCTTGTTCATTACGAATAATCATGAAAACCACTGTCCTTCCTCGAATATATATCTTATCCGATTGTATCATGTTTATTTTCGTCCTGCTACTCGCTTGCGGTATGCGGGTTGATTCCTCTCATAAAGAATACATGACAATTGTCATATCGATGTCATGACGCATCATACTGTTTCCTAAGTTTTCCAAGTAATACAATGTAAATATAAGAAACAGCGGGGGTGGAGAGATGGAAAAGATTATTGAAGTAAATGGTGTTTCTAAAACATTTAAACATAAAAACGCAGTAAATAATGTTTCATTTCATGTAAATAAAGGGGAAATAGTAGCGTTACTTGGTCCGAATGGTGCGGGGAAAACAACGACGATGTCGATGATGCTTGGATTAAAGGACCCAACAGAAGGTAAGGTCTTTATATTTGGAAAGAGTCCAAAGCATAGAGATGTTCGTAATAGCCTCGGTGCGATGCTGCAAGAAGTAAGTGTCATTGATAGTATTACGGTGGAAGAGGCAATTGAGTTATTCCGTAGTTATTATACGAATCCTATAGCGAAAGAAACGTTACTGCAGTTATCAAATTTAGAATCAGAGCGAAAGCAAAGATGTGAGAAGTTATCAGGTGGGCAAAAAAGAAGGTTAAACTTTGCGCTTGCACTTGCGGGAAATCCAGATTTGTTATTTTTAGATGAGCCGACAGTCGGAATGGATATTACGTCTCGAAGAACGTTTTGGGAAACGATTCGAAAGTTAGCAAGTGAAGGGAAAACGATTATTTTAACGACGCATTATTTAGAAGAAGCAGATGCTTTAGCAAATCGTATCTTATTATTTGCGAACGGAAAGATTATCGCAGATGGTACACCAGACGAAATGAAAGCAACAATTTCGAGAAAAACAATCACATTTTACTCAAAGGAAAGCATTCCTACAAAATTACTAAAGGAATTACCAAATGTAACAGAAGTAAAGTCAAACGAAGGACGCTTCATTTTAACAACGGAGGATACGGATGCAACTTTAAAAGCCATTTATCAAAGGAGTTTACCTGTAACAGATGTTTCAGTTGAACGTGGAAGTCTTGATGAGGCATTTGAACAATTCGTTGCAAATCAGAAGGAGGAAATCGCATGAGAGCGTTATGGACGCAGTGCAAAATAGAAATTTTACGTACATTCCGCAATAAATTATTTATCTTTTTCTCATTATTAATGCCTGTTATGTTTTACTACATTTTCACAAATGTTGTTCAAGTACCACAAAACGGAGATGCGTGGAAAGCACATTATTTAATTTCGATGGCAACTTTCAGTATTGTAGGGACTGCACTCTTTAGTTTCGGTGTGAGACTTTCTCAGGAAAGAGGGCAAGGATGGACACATCTTCTAAAAATTACACCGCTTCCAGAGGGAGCATATTTAACAGCAAAAATTATCGCTCAAACAGTAGTAAATGCTTTTTCAATATTAGTTATCTTTATTGCAGGGATACTAATTAATCATGTTGAGTTAACGGTAGGGCAATGGATTGGTGCGGGGTTATGGTTATTGTTAGGGGTAACACCATTTTTAGCGTTAGGAACAGTAATAGGTTCCATTAAGAAGGCGGACGCAGCTGCTGGCTTAGCAAATATTTTAAATATGAGTTTAGCTATAGTTGGCGGGTTGTGGATGCCGATTGAAGTATTCCCAAAAATATTAAGAACGATTGGTGAATGGACACCGACATACCATTTCGGAAGTGGTGCGTGGGATATTGTAGCTGGAAAATCAATTGGATGGGAAAATATCGCGGTATTAGGAGGTTATTTCCTTATATTTGTTGTAGTATCAATATATATAAGAAAAAGACAGGAAGCGGTATAAATGATAGAGAAGAAGAGGATTGAGATTTTTCCGAAACATATGGGATTTTTTCCGTACATGTGGCTTGTGTATTTATTATTTCCAATTTATCATTTAGCACAAGCATCAGGATGGAAGCTTGTGCTAGGAAGCGGTATGTTGATACTTTTTATTATCACATACCGTCAGCTATATTTTGTTCAGAAGACGTTTATTTTATGGGCATGCATTCAAATGATACTCATCTTTTTATTTGCTTTATTTTATAATCCTTTTATGATATTTTTTGGCTTTTTCACAGCAAGTGCGATGGGGTTTGCGCCAAATAAGAAAGTATTTCGAGTGCTGTTATGCTCGTTAGTTATAATGCTTGGAGCATTTTTATTTGTAAATATGAATCAAATAACAACTACAAGTTTAGTAAATATCGTTCCTATGTTTATTTTAATGCTTCTTACGCCATTTGGTATGCGTAATTTTAATCAGAAAAAGATGTTAAGAAATCAATTAGATGAGGCGAACGAGCAAATTAAAGATTTAGTAAAACGTGAAGAACGGCAGCGAATTGCAAGAGATCTTCATGACACATTAGGGCATACCTTATCTCTTATTACTTTAAAAAGCCAGCTCGTTGAGAAGTTAATTGTGAAAAATCCAGAGCGTGCAAGTGCGGAAGCTAAGGAAATTACACAAACTTCTCGTACAGCTTTAAAACAGCTGAGAGAATTAATTTCTGATATGCGTATGATTACGGTAGAAGAAGAGCTAGAGCAAATAAAAGCGATCTTACAAGCAGCTAATATTGAATTAGAAGTGAGGCAAGAAGCAAGATCGAGCTCGTTATCACCAATTGAACAAAATATTGTCGGGATGTGTTTACGTGAGGCCGTTACAAATGTTGTAAAACATAGTAAGGCAACGCGGTGCGCAGTTTCTGTATTAGAATCACAAGGTGAACTGATTTTGAAAGTAGAAGATAACGGAATCGGTTTAACAGATCAAAATCATGATGGAAATGGTATTCGCGGCATGAAAGAACGAATTGCTCTTATTGATGGATTTGTTGAACTAGGTACAATCAATCCAGGGACGTTATTAACGGTAAAAGTTCCAGTTGTTATTAGAACAGGAAAAGATGAGGTGAGGGCATGATTCGAATTATTATTGCAGAAGACCAGCGGATGCTTCGTGGTGCATTAGGGGCCCTGCTTGATCTAGAAGATGATATCGAAGTAATTGGGCAAGCTGCGAACGGGGAAGAGGCGTTAAAATTAATTGAATCGTTAAAGCCAGATGTAAGTATTATGGATATTGAAATGCCGATTCAAAGTGGATTGGATGTCGCTGAGACTTTAAAGAAAGAAAAATCATCATGCAAAGTAATGATTTTAACAACATTTGCACGGCCGGGATATTTTGAAAGAGCAATGAAAGCTGGTGTGCACGGCTATTTATTAAAGGATAGCCCAAGTGAAGATTTAGCGGCAGCAATTCGTAATGTAATGAAGGGGAAACGAGAGGTCTCCCAAGATTTAATGTTTGGCTTATGGCAGGAGCAAAATCCGTTGTCAGATCGCGAAAAGGAAGTACTGTTGCTTGCGAAAGAAGGAAAGACGGCAAACGAAATTGCGAAGGCACTTTATCTTTCGCCGGGTACAGTACGTAATTATATTTCTGAAGTATTAGCGAAGCTTGATGCGAAAAATAGAATTGAGGCAATTACAATTGCGGAAGAAAAGGGTTGGATATAAAAAGAAGGTTACCTATGAGAGGTAACCTTCTTTTTATAATTATTGTACTTCTATTACTTGATTTACTTTTTGTAACGGTTTGTAACCGTGTGCTTCAAATGCCTTTGCAAATTCATTTGATACGGCAGTGCCATATAAATCTTTTGCAGCTTGTACGATATGAGATTGAAGTGATTCAAAGTCTTCAGCGGAAGTTGCATAATTTTGCAATGCACGCATAACAACTTTACTTACTTTTTCATTTCCTTGTTTTTGAACAGCAACACCGTTATATGTTTTACCTTCAGCTAATTGATATAATACGTGACTGATAATACCAGAATTCACGTGTGATTCTTGATTATTACCATCGTTATAGAAATCTTGTAAATTTGTATATAGTTTATGACCGCCGTCACCAATTTCCCTTGGGATATCACGAATTGTTAGGCCACCTAATGTATCGCCCATAATCCAGTTTCCTTTATCTTTCTTTACGTAATATTCGATTTGTGTACCCCAGAAATCCGCTAATCCCTCGTTTAGTGCAGATGTTTCAGCGCTTGGATATCTCACGACTTTATTTTTCGTCGTGCCACTGAATACAGCATGTCCAAATTCATGAGCTGTTACATCAAGAGCGGATGTTAGTTTTCCGTCTAAACCATCACCAAATACCATTTGGTTCCAAGCGGGATGCCAAAATGCATTTACATAGTCTTCTTTTACACCATCACTAACTTCAGTAGAATCAAAACCGTGTACACTAGCAACAACTTTTGAATCTTTATTGTCGTAACTTTTTAGATTATGTTCTTTCTTAAAGTAATCGTAAATATCACTCATGTTCTTCATAGCGCCCGCGGCTTCTTTATCTGCAAAATTAGGATTGCTACTTGAAATTAGTGTCCCTGGATAACCAGCTTGACTATATCCTCCGAGAGAATCGGCGTAGTTTGCATTATAAATATAAATACCATTTCCGCGTGATAAATCTGCTAAATAAAACTTCCCATCAGTTCCTTTGGCAATATTGAAAGAGATGTTTTCTTGAAGTGCATTTTTCCCAGTTCCTTGCTCACTTGCAGGGGATAATCTAGGTGATGTTACTTGATTTATAGTCTTATTCTCTTTGTTTTTAATGAATTTTTCTTGGAAAAGTACTTCGCCAGTTTTTAAATCAACGATAGCATTGCCGTTTATAATTTGTTCATTGTTTTCATAAGTAAATGTAATAACAGTTGCGAATGTATAATAGCCATCTTTTTTCTTATAAACAACGGTTTCGCTAGAGAATTCTGTCTCAACTGCATCACTTGGAATTTGAACTATATCGCGTAATTTAGATTTTACTTCATTTTTCGACAAAAAATTTGTTATAGTAAGATTAGGTTGTTGATTTAAATTTTGAACAACTTTACCACTAACAGTTGTGATCACTCCATTTTTATCTACTTTTACAATGAGATCTTGGCCATATACTTTATAGTTTTTATATGTTTGTGCAAGGCGAACTTCGGTTTGATTTTCTTTGGTTTCTTTATTTGTAGGTTGGAAATCTACATTTTTTTCAGTAGTGACTTGTTCTTGTTGAGCTTTAGCCCCGTTTACCTCACCTTTTAAATACTTTTTCGCAATATTTTCTTTCGTATCATTTTGAGGTTCTGTTAATTTTCCAATTGTTAAACCAGGCTGAGCAATTTCAACTTTGACTTCATTTTTATCTAATTCTTGGGCATGAATAGCTTTTGTTGATAAAGGACAAAGGAGACCGAACGTAACGAAAGCACTAGCAAATTTTCTATAATTCATCTATAACACTCCTAATCTATTATTGTATGTGAGATGAATTGTATGAAAAATTTGCCGAATTATATATATATTATGCATTATTTCATATCAAAAATTGTCGAATTCACATTATTGTAGTGGTATGACAACTTAAAAAACTAGATTGTTATAATGGGATGGTGAGTAAGTATGCACGCAGAAAAATTAGGAAGTGAAATTAAGAAAATTAGGGTGATGAGAGGATTAACACAAAAACAGTTATCCGAGAACATATGTCATCAATCGGAAGTAAGTCGAATTGAATCGGGCGCGGTATACCCAAGTATGGATATATTGCAAGGTATTGCAGCAAAATTACAAGTTCCCATCATTCATTTTTATGAGGTACTCATTTATTCTGATATTGAGAGGAATAAGCAGTTAAAAGATCAAATTATTCTACTTTGTAAGCAAAAAAAATATAAAGAAATTTATAATAGAGTATGCAATGAATTGAAAAAGGAAGAATATCATCCCGAGCTTCAGCAATTTCTTCAATGGCAATATTATGTAGCTGCTTACGTATTGAAAAAAATCGATTACGAATATTGCATTTTAGAATTAAAGAAATTGCTCAATCAACAACTGGTAGGAATAGATGTATATCAGAACCTTTATATTGAAAATGCAATTGCAAACATTTATGCTGAAAACGGCTATTTGAAGCAGGGTATTGATTTGTTTGAAAATATATTAAAACAATTAGAGGCATTGCATGATAATAAAGAGTTTGATGTGAAGGTGAGACATAATCATGCAAAAGCATTATACATAGACAATCAATACGAAGAAGCGCTTTGTCACGCAAATAAAGCCATTGACCTATCGTGTCGAATTAACAGTATGACATTGATTGGACAGTTATACTTTCGAAAAGGTGAATGCCTAGCAAAACTTGGGTGTGATAGAGCAGAAATTGAAGATGCTTACGAAAAAGCATGCTTCTTTTTTGATATATTAGGAAACCATGAATTAAAAGAATCACTTATAAAAAAAATGAAGAAATAAAAAAGACATAAAGAACAAATATGCATAATTGCATAAAGTCTGGATAATTTTTCATGATATATTTAAAGAAAAAAATGCGGGTGATGGAATATGAAAAAACTACTTATTGGTAGTTTACTAACGTTAGCGATGGCATGGGGTATTTCATTAGGAGATACAGCATTAGAGAAAAACCAAATAATTTCTCATAATAATCAAGAGGTACAATTAGCTAATGAAGTACCTTTTGAGTTCTAAAAAACAACCGTCTTACTTAGACGGTTGTTTTTTTATGGAGTAACATCCAAACGTCTTTACTAGAGACAGGTTTGCTAATAAAGAATCCTTGAATGTGATCACAATTTTGTTTATGTAAAAATTCCCATTCTTCTTCCGTTTCTACACCTTCTGCAATCACTTTTAAATTTAGTTCTTTTGATAGTGTAATAATGGAAGAGACAATTGCTTCTTCTAAAGGGCTAGTTGTAATTCCACAAATAAACTCTCGAGCGATTTTTAATGTGTTGATTGGATATTTTGTTAAATAAGCTAAAGAACTATAACCAGTTCCAAAGTCGTCGATTGAAATTTGAATACCGAGATTTTGAAGTTGTTCTAGTTTTGCAACTACAGATTGATTTTGATTAATTGCGATGCTTTCCGTAATTTCAATATCTAGTGCTTCGGGTTTCAGTTCTGTTTCTTCCAATACCTTTGAAATAGTTGGGATTAAATCTGCATGGTTAAATTGAACAACAGATAAATTTACACCAACTTTTAAGTGAGAGAAACCTTGATTATGCCATCTTTTTGCCTCTAAACAAGCAGTACGTAAAATCCAATTGCCAAGTTCAATAATAAAACCAGTTTCCTCTGCTAGAGGGATAAATTGGGCAGGAGATACGATACCGAGTTTTGGATGCTTCCAACGTATTAATGCTTCAAAACCGATAATTTGTTTTGTTTTTGTGCTTACTTGTGGCTGGTATTCAAGGAAAAATTCATTTTGTTGTAATGCTTTTGAAAGTTCACCTTCTAAGAATTGAATTTCATTTTGAGCGATACTCATTTCTTTTGAGAAGAAAACAAATCTGTTTTTTCCATTTGCTTTCGCACGATACATAGCCATATCAGCATTTTTCATTAACTCATTTACATCAGTTCCATAATCAGGGTACATCGCAATTCCGATACTTGGTGTAATAGAGAGTTCTTCGCCTTGAATGAAGAATGGTTTGTTTAAAATAGTTAAAATCTGTTCAGCTATAAAAATTGCACTTTTTTCTGAGTACATTTCTGGTAATAGAATTGTAAACTCATCTCCACCTTGGCGAGCGACGATATCTTTTGAACGCAAGCAACCGCGTAATCTTTTTGCTACTTCAATTAATAATAAATCTCCAACGTCATGGCCAAGTCTATCGTTAATTTTTTTAAATCGATCTAAATCAAGGAATATGACGGCGACATCATTTGCGTTAGTTTGGGCTGTATTTAAAATGGCTTTTAAATCTTTTTCGAACTTTCGACGATTTGGTAATCCAGTAAGTGCATCGTGAAAGGCTAAATGTTCTACTTGTTTTTGTTTTTCATATAAGGTGGTAATATCACGTGCTATCCCAAACATTCCGACCACTTCTTTGTTTATAAAAGTAGGGATAAGTGTAATATGGAGATAATAATAATAGCCTTCTTGTTCTTTTGTACGAACTTCTAACGTTTGTGGCCTACCTTCCTTTGTAATTTGTAAAGCCTTCTTTAGTAGTTCGTGGTCTTTTGAATCAATGAAGTGTACCAGAGAATAGCTTGCCACTTCGCAATAATAGGCAGTAAATAAGCTTTCGCACGCCTTATTAGATTGTTGAAAAATGCCATTCATATTTAAAGAGAAAACGGCATCGGGATGGTCCTCGAATAAAGATTTATAACGTTGTTCACTTTTTGATAATGCAAATGCACCTTCTTCAACTTCGTCCTCTAGTTGTGTAGTCAACTGTTCATATGTATGAATTAGTGCTTGATTATCTTTCCACATGTAAAGTTGCCGCAAGAATAACAAAATAAGTGATAATACGAGACCGATTAACATGAATTTATCATCCCAAGGTTGAATGATAATAAAAGAAAAAGTAATAATTATACTAAAATAAGGCAGTATAAAACGTACATAATCGAATCGATAATATTTTGTTTTCGTTTCATGCTGCATTGGTTTATCTAAAATATATAGTATGGAAGAAAGTCCAATTAATAAAATAGAAGCAGTGTGTATTAAATAATTAATTTCAGCAGAAGTTTTCATCCCAAAATTCAATTGAAACAGATGAATATAACCGTATACGAGTATAATAGTGAAACCGATAATTAATGCAATTCTACTAGAAGAATATTGTTCTCTTCTATATAGGCTAATAACGGCGTAAATTACTAATGATTGTGCAATGAAATACCCAATTAAAATCCAAGTATCCTTTGTTAACATGTGGAAGCTTGAAAGGTCTAAGATAAAAGTTAAGGTGAAATAAATGTTCATAATAATAATAAAGATGCTATCGAATGAAAATTGAGAAAGCCCCTTAATAGAATAATTTTTTATAAACTTTATAGCAAATCCAACAAAGAGCAAAATATATTGTATGATAAAAAAAGGTAATGCTTTATATGAAAATATAGATTGATCATGTATAGAAAGTGAACTAAGAAATAGGGTTATCTCCATAACTAATCCACATAGGCAAGTACATAGTAATAAAATCCAAAATAGTTTATCACTGCGTTTCATTCTCTTAATAGCTTTATATAAACAGTGACAAGAAAAAAGTGCAGCGAAACAGAATAAGAAAAGAATTCCAATCTCCTTTATATGCGACTCATTTGGAATAAAGAGTATCCAAAGAGCAAATATAGATATGTATATTATGACAAATTGTACATATTTTTTTTGATTAATCATATTATGACTCCGTTTCAATAAAGTTGAATCTCGAGGGAATGCTAATTTAAATAATAGCATATAAAATAGGATGTTTTTTACTATAAAAATTACTTTTTTGAAAAAATGGTGCAAAGTTACAATTTACCACTGTAACATTGCACCACTTATTCTTTTAATTCCTCTTATAGCAGAAAGTTCATCTATTAATTGGAATAATGCTAAGTCTTTTTGTTTACTTTCAATCATAATATCGAAATTATGATTGTGTTTTTTTGCAATGTGTAAGAAAGGCTTAATAAACTCTAAATCGATATATTCAGCATGAGCCCTAAATTCTTTTTCCGATCTCGGGGAGGAAATGTGAACTTTAGGAGAGATATTTGTATGTGACCAAGTTTCAAAAATTGCAGGAAGCAACTCTTCTAGTGGTTCCTCGCAAAGATTGGCCATATGATGATGATAATCAAATACAAATGGAATATTTTCTTTTTGGCAAATTGATAAAGTTTCAGCGGTTGTATAGGTTTTATCATCATTTTCAAGAGTCATTTGTTTTTTTATATGTGTAGGAAGTTTTTTTATGTTTTCATGGAAGCGCTCAATTGCCTTTTCTTTATTTCCATAGGCTCCACCTACATGAATATTAATGTAAGAAGAATCTGCAATGCCTATAGCATCCAATATTTTATAATGATAAGTCATATCCGTAATAGCGTTAGTAGTAATATGTGGCTTGTCGCTTGTAAATAGCGTAAATTGATTTGGATGAAAACTTATTCGTAAATTGTGTTCTTTAATTAAAGCCCCTATTTTACGCCAAAGTGGTGTGAATACCCCAATATAGTCAAACTCGACTTCGGGATGTGTTGCAAGTGGGACGATGGAAGACGATAGGCGATATAGTGGGATTTCATGCGCTATATTGTAATGAAGGATACGTATTGTGTGCTCTAAATTTTGCCTTATAACATGGTACAGTTTGTCTTCTCGCTCTTGCTTGCTGAGTTTCTTAAAGCTTGTAAACGTCATTGTTTTGGCAGGAGAACAGTCCCAGAGTGCCATTGCATGTGAGACATATCCAAACCGTATAAGCATATGAGATACACCTCTTTTATTCATTGTCTTTCCTATAAAAAGAAAGCAAACATTGTTCCAATCCATTCCTTTCCTCTATCGATAAGAGAAGGCGGGTTTACATCGCTATAGGAAAGTACAGATGCATTCTCTAGATCTTCATGGAATTTCTTTTTTACTGTTTGAATGAAATGTTTATTATATAACAGGCAGTTTATTTCATGGTTAATATATAAACTTCTCATATCAAAGTTTGCTGTTCCGATATCGCAAATATCATCGTCTACTATAATAATTTTGGCGTGAAAAAAACCTTGTTGAAATGCATAAATATTGCAACCAGCCTGTATTAATTTTCGGCAGTACGGAAATTTGGCTTCTCGAACAAGAGGGTGATCAGCTTTTTCTGGAACAAGAATTGTGATTTGAACCCCTCTTTCTCTTGCTTTTAATAAAGCATTCATAATTTTTTTTCCAGGAATGAAATATGGTGTACCGATACAGATTTCTTTTTTTGCCGCGTTAATTAAATGTAAAAAAGTATGCTGTAAATAAGCCCCATCAGTCGGAATAAATTGATGCAGGATGGTACCTGGGTTTTGTTTTGGAAAATAAAGAGAAGCATCTAATAAATTTTGTTTCGTATCATCAAACCAGTCATGCAAAAATTGCTTTTGTAAATCTTGAACCCCTTCTCCTGTAAGACGTAAATGGTAGTCTCGCCATAATCCTAAATATTCATTATGCCCTAGATACTCTTCACCGATATTAAATCCCCCGATATAGCCGGTTTTCCCATCAATCACTGTAATTTTCCTATGATTTCGTTGATTGGCAGAAAAGAAAGGCAGAGGAAATTTTACCTTATGACAAAATGAAAAAGATACACCATGTTTTTGCAGGGAGCGAATAGCTTCGTTTGATAAAGAATGGCTGCCAAATCGATCAAGTAAAAGTCGTACTTCAATTCCTTCCTGAGCCTTATCAATCAGCAATTTTAAAAATTCACGACTGATTTTATCGTTTTTTACAATGAAGAATAAAATATGAATGTGATGCTGTGCTTGTTTTATATCAGTAAATAAAGCGTCATACAAATCTTTCCCGTATGTATAAAGGTGAAAATCACTTTGACGTAAAGGGAAAGTGCGAGAGCTTACTCGTTTTAAATGAAGAAGTCTCCCGTATGAAAGGTCAATTGTAATCCAAAGAGCAACGGATATTAACAAAAGAGATAAGTAGAGCATTAGTGAATTCCCTCCTTCGCATTCTTTTCACCTTCAGTGTGTTACAAATGATACGGGTAGCGCGGCTGTTATTATAAATTTCTTTAGAGGATAGATCTTGTACTGGTTAAAGTGTCACTTTATCCCGCTTTAACGGGCAGTAAGCTTCCTATTTCAAAAATTGATGAATAAGCAGAAGCTAGTTTGGAAATCAACTGCCCGTAAAAGCCCGATTGGTTCAATTAATAATCAGCGGGGGATGAACCACCCCTGCTGATTAAAGTTTCACTTTATAGTTTCACCGAAATAAACAGCTTTATGAAAAAATGTGTTGTTCTATAACAAAAAACTGTTGACTGAATGCTCACTCATTATATAATGGGGATAGGGGATATAATTCAGAAAATTATATATTTTTGAAGATTCAAAAAAGAAAGAAGGCTTACAAAGAGAGGGGTAGCATAAAAATGAATAGCTTACTGATCATTAATTGGCTGGCTGCCATTGCTGTTATTGCTTATGCAGGATATTTGTTTGTATATCTTATACGGACGAGAATGGCCTACATACAGTTAGGGAAAAAGATTGAATTTGACCGTCGTTTTAAAGAGCGTTGGGATCTCCTTAAGGTCAATGTTTTCGGTCAGAAAAAGCTGCTGAAAGATAAGAAAAGCGGCATCATTCACGTTATGTTCTTTTACGGATTTATTCTTGTCCAATTTGGAGCAATTGACTTCGTTTGGAAAGGACTCGCACCAGGATCACATCTTCCACTTGGACCACTATACCCTGCATTTACATTCTTCCAGGAAATTGTCACACTTGTTATTTTAATTGCAGTATTTTGGGCTTTTCATAGACGTTATGTAGAAAAGCTTGTTCGTTTAAAACGTAACTTCAAATCAGGTCTTGTTCTTATCTTTATCGGTGGCTTAATGATTTCTGTGCTACTTGGTAACGGTATGGGACTTATATGGCATGGCGAGGAGCTTTCATGGAGTGAACCAATTGCTTCTGCAATCGCTTACGTTTTTAGCGGGATAAATGAAACCGTAGCCATTTCAGTGTTCTATTTTTCTTGGTGGGTGCATTTACTAATTTTGTTAACGTTTTTAGTGTATGTTCCACAATCAAAACATGCACATTTAATTGCAGGACCAGCTAATGTATTCTTCGGTCGTCTTTCAAACCCAGGGAAGCTTGAAAAGATTGATTTTGAAGATGAAACGCAAGAAACATTTGGTGTTGGTAAAATTGAAGACTTTAGACAAAATCAACTTATTGACTTATACGCTTGTGTAGAGTGTGGCCGTTGTACAAATATGTGTCCGGCAACAGGAACAGGAAAAATGTTATCGCCGATGGACTTAATTTTAAAACTTCGCGATCATTTAACTGATAAAGGAGCTGCGGTAACATCAAAAGCACCGTGGGTTCCAGTAGTTGCCTTCAATAATACACAAGGAAATCAGTTAGCGATGATGGCAGCTGGAAAAGGACAACAAGAATCAGCGTCTACAACGCTCGCTTACGATCCGAGTTTAATCGGAGATGTTATTACAGAAGAAGAGATTTGGGCATGTACAACGTGTCGTAACTGTGAAGATCAATGCCCAGTTATGAATGAGCATGTTGACAAAATTATTGATTTACGTCGATATCTCGTTTTGACTGAAGGAAAAATGGACGCGGAAGCACAACGCGCGATGACAAATATCGAGCGTCAAGGAAATCCGTGGGGGCTGAACCGTAAAGAGCGTGAAACATGGCGCCAAGGTGATGATGAAGTAACAGTTCCAACTGTAAAAGAAAAATCAAAAGCTGGGGAGGAATTCGAGTATTTATTCTGGGTTGGTTCAATGGGATCATACGACAATCGTAGTCAGAAGATTGCGATATCGTTTGCGAAGTTAATGAACGAAGCAGGCATTTCATTCGCAATTCTCGGTAATAAAGAAAAGAATTCTGGAGATACACCACGCCGCCTCGGAAATGAATTTGTATTCCAAGAGATGGCGACAAAGAATATCGAAGAATTTGAAAAGGCAGGAGTGAAGAAAATCGTTACGATTGATCCTCATGCTTATAACACATTTAAAAATGAGTATCCGGACTTTGGCTTGCAAGCAGAAGTCTATCATCATACAGAATTGTTAGCTCAGTGGGTGAAAGAAGGGCGCTTAAAGCCTGTTCACGCTATTGAAGAAACAGTTACGTACCATGATTCCTGTTATTTAGGAAGATACAACGAAGTGTACGAAGCGCCACGTGACATTTTGAAAGCGATTCCTGGAGTGAATCTTGTAGAAATGGCACGTAACCGTGAAACTGGAATGTGCTGTGGCGCAGGTGGTGGCTTAATGTGGATGGAAGAAACAACAGGTTCTCGTATTAACGTTGCTCGTACAGAACAAGCATTAGCTGTACAACCATCTATTATCGGTACAGGTTGTCCATATTGCTTAACGATGATCAGTGATGGAACGAAAGCAAAAGAGGTAGAAGAGAAAGTTCAAACTCTTGATGTGACAGAGATTTTAGAACGATCTGTTATCGGACAGAAAAAAGAAGCGATGTAGTTTGTAAGAATGTATACAACTTTAGAAAGAGGTGCAATGATTGCACCTCTTCTCAACGTAGGGATACCGAGCGAGCGCTCAGTGTAAAAAAATGAAATGGGGGAAAGAAAAATGAGTAAAACAGTTATTTTAAGTGCTGCAAGAACACCAGTTGGAAAATTTGGAGGATCTTTAAAGGATGTAAAAGCGACGGAACTTGGAGGAATTGCAATTAAAGCAGCGCTTGAAAGAGCAAATGTTGCGGCTAGTGATGTTGAAGAAGTTATATTTGGAACGGTTATTCAAGGTGGGCAGGGACAAATTCCATCGCGCCAAGCTGCGAGGGCTGCTGGAATCCCTTGGGAAGTGCAGACGGAAACAGTGAATAAAGTTTGTGCATCAGGGCTTCGTGCGGTTACGTTAGCGGATCAGATTATTCGTACTGGCGATCAATCACTGATTGTAGCTGGCGGTATGGAGTCGATGAGTAACAGTCCTTACATTTTACGTGGAGCAAGATGGGGATACAGAATGGGCAACAACGAAGTTATTGATTTAAACGTTGCTGACGGTTTAACATGCGCATTTTCAGGTACACACATGGGCGTTTATGGTGGAGAAGTTGCAAAGGAAGATGGAATTTCTCGCGAAGCGCAAGATGAATGGGCATATCGTAGCCATCAGCGTGCGGTTTCAGCGCATAAAGAAGGGCGTTTTGAAGAGGAAATCGTGCCAGTAACGATTCCGCAAAGAAAAGGCGATCCTATTGTCGTTGCAAAGGATGAGGCGCCACGTGAAGATACAACGATTGAAAAGTTAGCAAAGTTAAAACCTGTATTTGATAAGACAGCGACGGTGACAGCTGGTAATGCGCCAGGACTAAACGATGGTGGTGCCGCACTTGTATTAATGAGCGAAGACAGAGCGAAGCAAGAAGGAAGAAAGCCATTAGCGACAATTTTGGCGCATACAGCAATTGCAGTGGAATCTAAAGATTTCCCAAGAACTCCAGGTTATGCAATTAACGCATTGCTTGAAAAAACAGGAAAGACAATTGAAGACATTGATTTATTCGAGATTAATGAAGCCTTTGCAGCGGTAGCAATTGCAAGTACAGAAATCGCAGGAATTGATCCGGAAAAATTGAATGTAAATGGCGGCGCGGTAGCGATGGGACATCCAATTGGAGCAAGCGGAGCGCGCATTATCGTTACACTAATC
The DNA here is from genome assembly GCF_009183795.1 of Bacillus sp. B1-WWTP-T-0.5-Post-4. Lineage (NCBI taxonomy): Bacteria > Bacillati > Bacillota > Bacilli > Caryophanales > Bacillaceae > Bacillus > Bacillus sp. B1-WWTP-T-0.5-Post-4. The sequence goes on along the minus strand of NZ_WEIJ01000004.1, from coordinate 307,369 downwards.
CATGCACTTAAGCAGCGCGGCGGCGGAATTGGAATTGCTTCGATTTGTAGCGGTGGCGGTCAAGGGGATGCAGTGATGATTGAAGTTCACTAATTAAAGTTCGAGGGTATAAAATTTATTAACAATTAAGGGGGAAGAAAAAATGGGTGTACAAAACATTGTTGTAATTGGTGCAGGGCAAATGGGATCAGGAATTGCACAAGTATGTGCAATGGCAGGATATGACGTGAAGGTACAAGATTTAAAGCAAGAGCAATTAGATAGAGGATTGGCTATCATTACGAAAAACTTAGCACGCCAAGTAGAAAAAGGACGTATGAAGGAAGAAGAGAAGGAAGCCACATTGAATCGTCTTACAGTAACGCTTGATTTAGATTGTGTGAAAGAAGCGGATCTTATTATTGAAGCAGCTGTTGAGAAAATGGATATTAAAAAGAAAATCTTTGCGAATCTAGATGAAATTGCTCCAGAACACGCAATTTTAGCGACGAATACGTCATCTCTGCCAATTACAGAAATTGCAGCGGTAACGAAGCGTCCGGAAAAAGTAATCGGTATGCACTTTATGAATCCAGTTCCAGTTATGAAGCTTGTTGAAATTATTCGTGGTTTGGCTACCGATGATGCGGTATATGAAGCAATTGAAGATATTACGAAAAAAATTGGGAAAGTACCAGTTGAAGTGAATGATTTCCCAGGTTTTGTATCAAATCGCATTTTGCTACCGATGATTAACGAAGCAATTTATACGTTATATGAAGGTGTAGCGACGAAAGAAGCAATTGATGAAGTCATGAAGCTTGGTATGAACCATCCGATGGGGCCTTTGACACTCGCCGATTTTATCGGTTTAGATACGTGTTTATACATTATGGAAGTGTTGCATGAAGGATTAGGAGATAGTAAATATCGCCCATGTCCGTTATTACGTAAGTATGTGAATGCAGGATGGTTAGGGCGTAAAACAGGTCGTGGATTCTACGTTTACGAATAAATGCCCCCTTTGTTACAACATAGTGGTCTTACCAAATTATTTAAAGGATATATAGCAAATGGAGGCGGAATATATGAACTTTCGTTTTAATGAAGAGCAGCAAATGATGAGGAAAATGGTTCGGGATTTTGCACAGAAGGAAATAGCTCCCTTTGTTCCTAGTATGGAACAAGGGGTGTTCCCGAAAGAGATTTTGCAAAAGATGGGTGAGCTTGGATTAATGGGTATTCCAGCGCCTGCAAAATACGGCGGGGCAGAAATGGACTTTATTTCTTACATTCTAGCAATTGAGGAAATCTCAAAGGTAAGTGCAACAGTTGGTGTAATTTTAGCTGTACATACGTCAGTTGGAATGAATCCGATTTTATATTTTGGAACAGAAGAACAGAAGAAAAAATATGTTTCTAAACTTGCAACCGGGGAATATTTAGGTGCATTTGCTTTAACAGAGCCAAATGCAGGATCAGATGCAGGGAGTTTGAAATCAAGAGCTGTGAAAAAAGGTGATCATTATATTATTAATGGATCGAAAGTGTTTATTACAAATGGTGGTGAAGCAAGTACATACATTGTATTCGCTTCTACAAATCCAGAGGCAGGAAAAAGTGGTATTTCTGCATTTATAGTAGAGAAAGATACACCTGGTTTAATCATTGGAAAAGATGAACATAAGATGGGACTTCTCGGTTCTCGTACAGTACAACTTACTTTTGAAGATATGAAAGTGCCAGCTGAGAATTTACTTGGGGAAGAAGGACAAGGATTCAAAGTGGCGATGGCGAATTTAGATGTTGGGCGAATTGGAATCGGTGCGCAGGCTTTAGGAATTGCTGAAGCGGCGCTTGGCTGTGCAATTGATTATGCAAAAGAAAGAGAGCAATTCGGGAAGCCAATTGCGGCGCAGCAAGGGATTGGCTTCAAGCTTGCAGATATGGCAACAAGTGTCGAGGCAGCAAGGTTACTCGTATATAGAGCGGCATCTCTTAGGGCACAAGGATTACCATGCGGTAAAGAAGCATCTATTGCGAAATTATTTGCTTCTAAGACAGCGGTTGAAGTCGCGATTGAGGCGGTGCAAGTATTTGGTGGTTACGGTTATACGAAAGACTATCCAGTAGAACGATTTTTCCGTGATGCGAAAATTACGCAAATATATGAAGGAACAAGTGAAATACAGAAACTTGTTATTAGCCGTGCTTTATAAAAGGGCGAGGGGGAGACGGAGATGCATTTTAAACTATCAGAAGAACATGAAATGATAAGAAAAATGGTTCGAGATTTTGCTAAAAATGAAGTGGCACCAACAGCAGCTGAGCGTGATGAAGAAGAGCGATTTGATCGAGAGTTATTTGATCAAATGGCAGAGCTTGGTTTAACTGGTATTCCATGGCCTGAAGAGTACGGTGGAATTGGAAGCGATTACTTAGCATACGTAATCGCTATTGAAGAATTATCTCGCGTTTGTGCTTCAACAGGTGTAACACTGTCTGCGCATACTTCACTTGCGGGATGGCCAATTTTTAAATTTGGGACGGAAGAGCAAAAGCAAAAGTTTTTACGGCCGATGGCTGAAGGGAAGAAAATTGGTGCATACGGCTTAACGGAACCAGGATCTGGATCGGATGCTGGTGGAATGAAGACAATCGCAAAGAGAGATGGCGATCATTATATTTTAAATGGATCAAAAATTTTCATTACAAATGGCGGTATTGCTGATATTTATGTTGTTTTTGCGCTAACTGATCCTGAATCGAAGCAGCGCGGTACGAGTGCATTTATTGTAGAAAGTGATACACCGGGATTTTCAGTTGGGAAGAAGGAGAGCAAGCTAGGGATTCGCTCTTCACCAACGACTGAAATTATGTTTGAAGATTGCCGTATTCCTGTAGAGAATCTACTTGGAGGAGAGGGGCAAGGGTTTAAAGTTGCGATGCAAACATTAGATGGAGGTCGTAACGGTATTGCGGCGCAAGCTGTTGGGATTGCACAAGGGGCTTTAGATGCTTCTGTAGAATATGCAAGGGAGCGCCATCAGTTTGGAAAACCAATTGCGGCGCAGCAAGGGATTGGCTTTAAACTTGCGGATATGGCAACAGATGTAGAAGCAGCACGCCTTTTAACATATCAAGCGGCTTGGCTTGAATCAGAAGGGCTTCCGTATGGAAAAGAATCAGCGATGTCAAAAGTATTTGCAGGCGATGCAGCGATGAAGGTGACGACTGAAGCGGTGCAAGTATTTGGTGGTTACGGTTATACGAAAGATTATCCAGTAGAGCGTTATATGCGAGATGCAAAGATTACACAAATATATGAAGGAACACAGGAGATTCAGAGGCTTGTAATTTCTCGTATGTTAACGAAGTAGGAACGAAAGCGTAGGTATTTTCCTACGCTTTTTCCTTCCAAAAAATAATAGAGAGAGGTGAAGAGAATGGTTAAACATAATGTGCATGCATCGGTGAAAGATGAAAAATTAGTTGCGTTAAGACGTGAACAAATGATTAAAGGTGCGGTGCAACTGTTTAAACAAAAAGGATTTCCGCGTACAACAACGAGAGAGATTGCAAAAGCGGCTGGGTTTAGTATAGGGACACTTTATGAGTACATTCGTACCAAAGATGATGTTTTATATTTAGTTTGTGATAGTATATATGAACATGTAAAAGAAAGATTAGAGGAAGTAGTGTGTACAGAAAAAGGGAGTATAGAAAGTTTAAAGATAGCAATAACGAATTACTTTAAAGTGATGGACGAATTACAGGAAGAAGTATTGATAATGTATCAAGAGGTACGCTTTTTACCGAAAGAATCACTTCCGTATGTATTAGAAAAGGAGTTTCAAATGGTAGGAATGTTCGAGAATATTTTAGAACAGTGTACGGAAAATGGAACATTTACATTAAATAAAAAAGAAATACAGCTTCTTGCGCATAATATTTTTATACAAGGACAGATGTGGGGATTTAGACGCTGGGCGCTGCAAAAACTGTATACGCTCGAAGAATATACAGAAATGCAAATTAGGTATGTATTGCAAGGGGCCCATATGCTTCCGAAATAAGGAACAGACAAATTATAATTTTACTACCCTATAAAAGTTTCCCGTTTTTTTTGTAGCATATTTGTGCGACTTTTGTTTATAATGAATAGTATGGATTTTTTTAAGCAGGCCGTTATATATAAGGTTATATTTGATGAAAGGAAGTGCCGCATAAGTGGATTTTAAGCAATATTCACCAGAAGAGCTAAAAGAATGTTCAATGATTGAAGTTGTACATAGCGTTTTAGGGGATAAAAAACAAGCAACGACATTCAACGAGTTGGTTCAAGAAATCGCTCAAGTGCTGGGACTATCTCAAGAGCAAGTTAATGCGAAAATCGCACAATTTTATACAGACTTAAACATCGATGGACGTTTCATTAATTTAGGAGAAAATCGTTGGGGACTACGCAGCTGGTACCCATATGAGCAAATTGATGAAGAAATCTTGCCTCAACCAAAACCGAAGAAGAAACGTAAAGTTGAAGAAGACGGTTTTGACGACTACATTGAAGAAGACGAAGATGACTTCGACGATGCAGACGTAAGTGAAGATGAAGACGATGTAGAAGATTTGGACAAGGTTCTTGAAGAAGAAGACGGAGATGACGACGATCTTGATGATTTAGACGAAGATGACGACGACTTCGCTGAAGAAGAACTTGAGTATGATGAAACTGAAGAAGAAGAAGAGGAAGAACTGTAGTTCTTGACTTTTCATTATCGTCCATGTAGAATCATTTTTGGGCTCTTTAAAAAAGGACGATAATACTTTTAAAGTGTAAATATAAAAGAAAATTGCTCCCTACTTATTACTTTTTGTGATGAGGGGAGCAATTTTCTTTTTTGTTTTTTGTTTAGAAAATAAAAAGAGTCTAACAATAAGATGGATACAGTGTTATCTACATACGTTGCGCTTTGCAACGGTGATTATATAACAGCAAAATAGAAGGGAGCTTTTTCATGACTAAGTATATTTTTGTAACAGGCGGTGTAGTATCGTCTTTAGGAAAAGGTATTACAGCAGCATCTCTTGGAAGACTTTTAAAAAATCGTGGTTTAAACGTAACGATTCAAAAGTTTGATCCATACATTAACGTAGACCCAGGGACTATGAGCCCATACCAACACGGTGAGGTATTCGTAACAGATGATGGCGCTGAAACTGACTTAGACCTTGGTCACTATGAGCGTTTCATCGACATTAACTTAAACAAATACAGCAACGTAACAACAGGTAAAATTTACTCTTCAGTTCTTCAAAAAGAGCGTCGCGGTGAATATTTAGGAGGAACAGTTCAAGTTATTCCTCACATTACTAACGAAATTAAAGAGCGCGTATATCGTTCTGGCCGTGAAACAAATGCGGATGTTGTTATTACAGAAATCGGTGGAACTGTTGGTGATATCGAGTCTCTACCATTCTTAGAAGCAATCCGTCAAATTAAGAGCGACATCGGTCGTGACAATGTAATGTACATTCACTGTACGTTAATCCCGTACTTAAAAGCAGCGGGTGAAATGAAGACAAAACCAACACAACATAGTGTTAAAGAACTTCGTAGCTTAGGTATTCAACCAAACATTATCGTTGTTCGTACAGAAATGCCTGTTTCTCAAGATATGAAAGACAAGCTTGCATTATTCTGTGACATCGATACAAAAGCAGTTATCGAAGCTCGCGATGCAGATACTTTATATGCGGTTCCATTATCTCTTCAAGAACAAAACATGGACCAAATCGTTTGTGATCACTTAAAATTAGACAATCCAGCTGCAGATATGACAGAGTGGACTGCGCTAGTTAACAAAGTGCGTAATCTTTCTAAGAAAACAAAAATCGCTCTTGTTGGTAAATATGTAGAACTTCAAGATGCTTATATTTCTGTTGTAGAAGCACTTCGTCATGCTGGTTACTCATTCGACACAGATGTAGAAGTAAAATGGGTAAATGCTGAGCATGTAACAGCAGAAAACGTAAAAGAATTAGTTGGCGATACAGATGGTATCCTTGTACCAGGTGGCTTCGGCGATCGTGGTGTAGAAGGTAAAATCGTTGCGATTCAATATGCTCGTGAAAACAAAGTTCCATTCTTAGGAATTTGCTTAGGTATGCAACTTGCATCAATCGAATTCGCACGTAATGTATTAGGTTTAGAAGGTGCTAACTCTTCTGAAATCAACCCTGACACACCATATGCAATCATCGACTTATTACCAGAACAAAAAGATGTAGAGGACCTAGGTGGTACACTTCGTCTTGGTCTATACCCATGTAAGCTTGCTGAAGAAACAAATGCTTACAATGCTTATAATGAGCCGGTTGTATATGAGCGTCATCGTCATCGTTATGAGTTCAACAACCAGTTCCGTCCTGATATGGAAAAAGAAGGATTTGTATTCTCTGGTACAAGCCCAGACGGCCGTCTAGTTGAAATCATTGAATTAAAAGACCACCCTTGGTTCGTGGCAGCACAGTTCCACCCAGAACTTGTTTCTCGTCCAAACCGTCCACAACCATTGTTCCATGACTTCGTAAGAGCTTCTATTACGAATAAAGAGAGCAAGTAATAAAAAAAGCGCCTGAAATAAGGCGCTTTTTTTAATATTCATTTAACATTTCATCGATTGTAAATTTGATTCCGTGATAAGCAAATAAAGCTACTATTAAACTTGGGAATCCGTAGCGATTACCTTCATCGTCTGGAATAAGACCTTTTAACAGTTTTGTATCAATATGTACGTCTGTATATCGTTCGAGTGATTCCGTACCTTCTTGAAGAGCAGAAATGCCGACAATAGAGTGTCCCTCTTCTTGTAGTTTTTTTGCAATTTCTACAACCGCTTCATCTGTTGAAAAACGGCTAATAAGAAGTACACGATCTGCAGAAGTTACTTCTACTTCTTTACCATTTTCAAATAAGCGTTTTGCTTGCTTCATTGGTTCAGCACCGAATAGTGCCTCGGCAACAACGCCCTCCATTTCATTTGTACCATGTAAATAAATGAAACCATCGCCAACTAGTGCTTGAGCAAGTAAACGAGCGCTATCTTCTATATTCATTTCTTCTTTTTGAGAAACTCTGGAGAAATAACCACTTAATTGAGTTGAAAAAATTTTTAACATAATGTTACTCCCTTCGTACGTGTTTGCCGGCTTTCATTATAATTTATTTTTTTAGAAAGGTGAAATCGTAGGGTAGCATAACAAAATAGGAAACGGTAAAATAAGAAAGAATAGGAAGGAATTTGCCAAAGAATAGCGAAAATAAATCGTTAAGATATAAGAAGCTTTAAATCTTGTACTTACACAGAAAGGTTGGGAATTATGGAAGGTAAAATTTTAATCGTTGATGATCAATATGGGATTCGTGTGTTATTACATGAAGTGTTCCAAAAAGAAGGTTATCAGACATTCCAAGCAGCGAATGGATTTCAAGCTTTAGATATCGTGAAAAAAGATAATCCAGATTTAGTAGTGTTAGATATGAAAATTCCAGGCATGGATGGTATAGAGATTTTAAAGCATGTAAAAGAAATTGATGAGAGTATTAAAGTAATTTTAATGACTGCTTATGGAGAGCTTGATATGATCCAAGAAGCAAAAGATTTAGGAGCTTTAATGCATTTTGCTAAACCATTTGATATTGATGAAATTCGTCAAGCTGTGAGAAATGAGCTCGCTGTAGAGGCGTAAAAATGAATTTTTTATAAAAAATATGGAAAAAAGCGTTTACATGGACTATTGTGCAGGTGAATACGGTTGAGTTTTTGAGTACAAGTTGTTATCCTATTGAGTGTAGAAAAAAGTCCGGTATGTAGATATACATATTTTACCTTATTCTGGTCATACTACCAGCGATAAGAACTTATCGGATACAAAAAACGTTTTTTAGGAGGATTCACCATGCCTTTAGTTTCTATGAAAGAAATGCTAAACAAAGCACTAGAAGGAAAATACGCAGTTGGTCAATTCAACATGAACAACTTAGAGTGGACTCAAGCTATCTTAGCTGCTGCGGAAGAAGAAAAATCTCCTGTAATCCTAGGTGTATCTGAGGGTGCAGCTCGTCATATGACTGGTTTCAAAACAGTTGTAGCTATGGTTAAAGCTTTAATCGAAGAAATGAACATCACTGTTCCTGTAGCGATTCACCTTGACCATGGTTCAAGCTTCGAAAAATGTAAAGAAGCAATTGATGCAGGTTTCACATCTGTAATGATCGACGCTTCTCACCACCCATTCGAAGAAAACGTTGAAACTACTAAACAAGTAGTAGAATACGCACACGCTCGTAACGTATCTGTTGAAGCTGAGCTTGGAACAGTTGGCGGACAAGAAGACGACGTAATCGCTGAAGGCGTAATTTACGCTGACCCAGCAGAGTGTAAGCACCTTGTTGAAGCAACAGGTATCGATTGCCTAGCTCCAGCTTTAGGTTCTGTACACGGTCCTTACAAAGGTGAGCCTAACTTAGGATTCGCTGAAATGGAACAAGTTCGTGACTTCACTGGCGTACCTTTAGTATTACATGGTGGTACTGGTATCCCAACTGCTGATATCGAAAAAGCTATCTCTTTAGGTACTTCAAAAATCAACGTAAACACTGAGAACCAAATCGAGTTTACAAAAGCTGTTCGTGAAGTATTAAACAAAGACCAAGAAGTTTACGATCCTCGTAAATTTATCGGACCTGGCCGCGACGCTATCAAAGCAACTGTTATTGGTAAAATTCGCGAATTCGGTTCTAACGGTAAAGCGTAAGAATAAAATTCCGTTTTGGAAACCGTCTAGTCTTTTAGACGGTTTCCTTTCGTTGTATAATGAAAGCGTGAACAAGTCTAAAGATTTTATCATTTTTGGTTTTTAAATAGAAAATAATGTGCATAGTCCTATTAATAAATGTGATAACGTATCTAAATTGATAAAGTGAATTCGATGAATAGTTGATCTTTATCTATTCGTGCTACAGGAGAAATGAAGATAATGGTTTCCTATTTATTGAGTTTTGGGATGGAAAGAGTAATTGAGATTCTTAAGGGGAGCTTTCTATAAAAAGATAGAAAGTAAATACATTCACAAGAAGGGAGCTCAATATGGAAAAATTGCTAATTGAAGGCGGAAGAGCTTTAAATGGAACAATTCGAGTAAGTGGTGCAAAGAACAGTGCCGTTGCATTAATTCCAGCGACAATTTTAGCAGATACTCCAGTAACTATTGGTGGTGTCCCTAATATTTCGGACGTGAAAATGTTAGGAGACTTACTAGAGGAAATTGGAGGGAAAGTAACTTATGGACAGGAGGAAGAGATGGTAGTCGATCCTTCTAACATGGTTGCAATGCCTTTGCCGAATGGAAAAGTGAAAAAATTGCGCGCTTCTTATTATTTAATGGGTGCAATGCTTGGCCGTTTTAAAAAAGCTGTTATTGGGCTTCCGGGTGGATGTCATTTAGGACCGAGGCCGATTGATCAGCATATTAAAGGGTTTGAAGCGCTAGGTGCACATGTTACGAATGAACAAGGTGCCATCTATTTAAGAGCAGATGAGCTACGCGGGGCACGTATTTATTTAGATGTTGTTAGTGTAGGAGCTACGATTAATATTATGCTAGCAGCTGTACGAGCGAAAGGTAGAACTGTTATTGAAAATGCAGCGAAAGAGCCTGAGATCATTGATGTAGCTACATTGTTAACAAGCATGGGAGCACGTATTAAAGGTGCTGGTACTGATGTAATCCGAATAGATGGTGTTGACTCTTTACATGGTTGTCACCATACTATCATTCCAGATCGTATTGAAGCTGGTACGTATATGATTCTAGGAGCTGCATCAGGAGGAGAAGTAACGGTTGATAACGTTATTCCTCAGCATTTAGAATCAGTTACTGCAAAGCTAAGAGAAGCTGGTGTTCAAGTTGAAACGAACGATGATCAAATTACGGTGAACGGTAATAGAAAGTTAAAAGTAGTTGATATCAAAACGCTTGTATATCCAGGTTTTCCAACGGATTTACAACAGCCGTTTACGACGCTTTTAACAAAGGCACACGGGACGGGAGTTGTAACAGATACAATTTACGGTGCCCGTTTCAAACACATTGATGAATTACGTCGTATGAATGCTCAAATTAAAGTAGAGGGTCGTTCGGCAATTGTAACTGGTCCTGTGTTACTGCAAGGTGCAAAAGTGAAGGCGAGTGATTTACGAGCAGGAGCGGCACTTGTTATTGCAGGGTTAATGGCAGATGGAATTACAGAAGTAACAGGACTTGAGCATATTGATCGAGGTTATGAGAATATAGTGGACAAGCTTAAAGGGCTTGGTGCAAACATTTGGCGAGAACAAATGACAAAGCAAGAAATTGAAGAAATGAAGAACGCATAAGTGATACTTCCGCAAGGGGGAAGCGAAGCATCACTACTTGCGGAAGTGCACTTTATAGAAAAACACGGTTCACAAAATACGGCAGAAATATAAAGGCTTAAAGGAGAGGGATTATCGTGGAAAGAAGTTTATCTATGGAGTTAGTACGTGTAACAGAGGCTGCAGCTTTATCATCAGCGCGTTGGATGGGGCGCGGGAAAAAGGATGAGGCAGACGGTGCAGCAACATCAGCTATGCGTGATGTATTTGATACAATTCCGATGAAAGGTACAGTTGTAATTGGTGAAGGTGAGATGGATGAAGCACCAATGCTATATATCGGAGAGAAATTAGGTACAGGATATGGACCACGTGTAGACGTTGCGGTTGATCCTTTAGAAGGGACAAACATCGTAGCAGCTGGTGGCTGGAATGCTCTTGCTGTCATTGCAATTGCAGACCACGGTAATTTGTTACATGCCCCTGACATGTACATGGATAAAATCGCGGTTGGCCCAGAAGCAGTTGGGGCGGTCGACATTGATGCGCCTATTATTGATAACTTACGTGCAGTTGCGAAAGCGAAAAATAAAGATATTGAAGATGTTGTAGCGACAGTTTTAAATCGTCCACGTCATCAAGAAATTATCGAAGAAATTCGTAAAGCTGGTGCGCGCATTAAATTGATTAATGATGGAGATGTAGCTGGAGCGATTAATACAGCGTTTGATCGTACAGGTGTAGATATTTTATTTGGATCTGGTGGAGCACCTGAAGGTGTATTAGCAGCAGTTGCTTTAAAATGTTTAGGTGGAGAAATTCACGGAAAACTATTGCCACAAAACGAAGCTGAATTAGCACGTTGTAAAAAAATGGGCATAGAAGACATTAATCGTATCCTTCGCATGGAGGACTTAGTAAAAGGTGACGATGCAATCTTTGCAGCAACAGGCGTAACAGATGGAGAACTATTACGCGGTGTTCAATTTAAAGGTAGCGTAGGAACAACGCAATCCCTTGTTATGCGCGCAAAATCAGGCACAGTTCGCTTCGTAGATGGTCGTCATAGCTTAAATAAAAAACCGAACTTGGTTATTAAGTAAAAGGTGGAAGCGGCTCGCTCAGAATCGCAGGACACTTTCAACTCTCGACCTTGAAGCGCTCTTTGCTTCGAGTGAGAGAGTAAAATGACCGGAGCTGGATTAAATGAAAGGCGTAAGCAGCTTGTTCAGAATGGGAGGGGGATGGAGCTTCTGACGTAGAGGCGCTTTTTGCCTCGCAGGAAGAAGTGAAGCCACCGACCATTCTAGCTGCTGAAGCTAGATTAAATAAAAAGCGTAAGCAGCTCCTTCAGAAAGGTTAAAATGGTCGATCTTTCTAACTATCGGAGCTGGAACTAAATTAAATAAGAAGCGAAGACAAATTTTCTTGTCTTCGCTTCTTGTATTTGTGTTCCAACGTATTGATTAAAACTAGATAAAAGGGTTACAATAGTGAATATTACCCTACTTGAACTTATTGCCTTTCATTATTAATTATTTGCCTTCCGTATTTTTTCCCTTTACCCATGAAAAAAGAGAATAACGTTAAAGTGTGGTGTCTGAATGAATTTGTCAATTGCAGCATTAGAAAACATGAAATTAAAAGAGTTATACGAGCTTGCGAAAGAATTTAAGATTTCGTATTATAGCAAGTTAACGAAAAAAGAGCTGATTTTTTCTATTTTGAAAGCTCGAGCAGAAAAAGAAGGTTTCTTTTTCATGGAAGGCGTATTAGAAATTATTCAATCAGAAGGATTTGGATTCCTACGTCCTATCAACTATTCTCCAAGCTCAGAAGATATTTATATCTCAGCTTCGCAAATTCGTCGTTTCGATTTACGTAATGGAGATAAGGTTTCTGGTAAAGTACGACCTCCGAAAGAAAATGAACGCTATTTTGGGTTATTACAAGTTGAAGCTGTAAACGGAGATGATCCAGATTCAGCAAAAGAGCGTGTGCATTTCCCTGCATTAACACCATTATACCCAGATCGCCAAATGAAATTGGAAACGGAACCGAAAAAGTTACCGACACGCATCATGGATTTAATCGCACCAGTTGGATTTGGACAACGTGGTTTAATTGTTGCGCCTCCAAAGGCTGGTAAAACAAGTCTATTAAAAGAAATCGCGCACAGTGTTACAACAAATCATCCGGAAGCAGAACTAATTGTACTTTTAATTGATGAGCGTCCAGAGGAAGTAACAGACATTGAACGTTCTGTTAAAGGAGATGTTGTAAGTTCTACTTTTGATGAAGTACCAGAAAATCATATTAAAGTAGCTGAGCTTGTGTTAGAACGTGCGATGCGTCTTGTAGAGCACAAGAAAGATGTTATCATTTTAATGGATAGTATTACCCGTTTAGCTCGAGCTTACAACCTCGTTATTCCACCAAGTGGTAGAACATTATCAGGTGGTATCGATCCAGCTGCCTTCCATAGACCGAAGCGTTTCTTTGGAGCTGCACGTAATATTGAAGAAGGCGGTAGCTTAACAATTTTAGCAACAGCCCTTGTTGATACAGGATCACGTATGGACGATGTTATTTACGAGGAATTTAAAGGAACTGGAAATATGGAACTTCACTTAGATCGTTCATTAGCTGAACGTCGTATCTTCCCAGCGATTGATATTCGTCGTTCTGGTACACGTAAAGAAGATCTATTAATTCCAAAAGAACATTTAGACAAGTTATGGGGCATTCGTAAGACAATGCGTGATACACCAGACTTTGTTGAAAGTTTCTTACGTAAGCTTCGTCAAACGAAGACAAATGAAGAGTTTTTACAAAACATTGTTGCAGACTCGAAAAGGTATGTAACAACTAAGTAAAGGGAAAAAAATCAGGACTCGCTTATTTTATAGTAAGCGAGTTTTTTATGCTGTTTAGGTGATATTAAAGAGAGAGATAAGTGAAAGAACCTTAGCCAGTCAGAGCTGGATGAGCTCCCTCCAGCGGCTAAAATCTCCGGTCATTTCACTCTCTCGCATGAAGCAAAAAGCGCTTCATGGTCGAGAGTTCGAAGTGTCCTGGATTCTGAACGAGCCGCTTCTGCTTTTAGATGATATCCAGCTCCGGTGGCTAGCTCTTCGCATCTAAGAACCTTCCGCCCGAAAGGTAAAAAGCACCTTTAGGGCGAAAGAACCTTAACTGGTCAGAGCTGAGCGAGCCACCTCCACTTTTAAGATAATATCCAGCTCCAGGGCTAGAATGGTCGGTGGCTTCGCGTCTTCCTACGAGGTAAAAAGCACCTCTACGTCAGAAGCTCCATCCCCCTCCCATTCTGAACGAGCCGCTTCTGCTTTTAAATTGTATCTAGTTCCGACGGCTAGCTCTTCGTGTCTAAGAACCTCCCGCACTAAAGGTAAAAAGCACCTTTTGTGCGAGAGAACCTTAGCCAGTCAGAGCTAAACGAGCCGTCTACACTTTTAATTTCAAAAGACAAAAACAGGTAGTTGCAAAATGAAGTTAGCCTTGTTATAATTTCATCATATGTGTTTCATCAATATAGTTGTGTATGCAGCTGAAGATGAAAAACTCTGTTTCGAAAATGATTCAGGGCGGAAGGAGATGAAAAGAATGAAAGCAGGAATTCACCCAGATTACAAGAAAGTTGTATTCATGGACACAAACACAGGCTTCAAATTCTTAAGCGGATCTACTAAAGGATCTAACGAAACTGTTGAGTGGGAAGATGGTAACACTTATCCATTACTAAAAGTTGAGATCAGTTCTGATTCTCACCCATTCTACACTGGACGTCAGAAGTTTGCTACTGCAGACGGACGCGTTGACCGCTTCAATAAGAAATACGGTCTTAAGTAATAAAAACATAAAACAGGCAAGTGTATGTATTCGCTTGTCTGTTTTTTTTGCGAAAATATTATACCTTTACCCTACTTTTAACTGAAAAGTAGATGAAAGGAGAGCTTCATGTACTTAATAAATCAAAATGGCTGGATTGAAGTGATTTGCGGTAGTATGTTTTCTGGCAAGTCAGAAGAGCTAATCCGCCGTGTGCGCCGTACGCAATTTGCAAAACAACATGCAATTGTATTTAAACCATGTATTGATAATCGATATAGTGAAGAAGATGTTGTATCACATAACGGATTAAAGGTAAAAGCAGTTCCTGTTTCAGCTTCAAAGGATATATTTGAACATATTACAGAAGAGCTGGATGTTATTGCAATCGATGAGGTGCAATTTTTTGATGGGGACATTGTGGAAGTGGTGCAAGTATTGGCAAATCGTGGCTATCGTGTCATTGTAGCTGGTTTAGACCAAGATTTCCGTGGTCTACCATTTGGACAAGTTCCTCAGCTGATGGCGATTGCTGAACATGTGACAAAACTACAAGCAGTATGTTCTGTATGTGGATCTCCAGCAAGTCGTACACAACGATTAATTGATGGCGAACCAGCGGCATTTGATGATCCAATTATTTTAGTTGGAGCTTCAGAATCGTATGAACCACGTTGTCGTCATTGTCATGCAGTACCTGCAAACAAAGATAAGTAAAACTCGCTGCGCAAGGCGGGTTTTTTTCAAAATAGAGAGAATGAGCGGTTTGAGCCGCTTGCGCTTTTAAATATATCTAGTTCCGGTGGCTAGCTCTTCGCATCTAAGAACCTTCCGCCCGAAAGGTAAAAAGCACCTTTAGGTCGAAAGAACCTTAGCTGGTCAGAGCTGAACAAGCCACCACCACTTTTAAATATAATTTGCGTTTTTTTGAGTAAGTACCATATACTATTTGTATTAGATACTAGGATGTAGAGGTGAATGATGTGTTAGATCGTTTGCAAGCTGTAGAAAATCGTTATGAGAAGTTAAATGAATTGTTAAGTGATCCAGCGATTATTAGTGATTCAAATAAGCTTCGTGAATATTCAAAGGAACAGTCTGATATACAGGAAACGGTAGAGGTGTATCGTGAGTATAAGAATGTTCGTGAGCAATTAAAAGATGCGAAAGCAATGTTAGAAGATAAGTTAGACGCAGAAATGCGTGAAATGGTAAAAGAAGAAGTTTCTGAGTTAGAATCACAAGATAAAACATTATCAGAGCGTCTGAAAATTTTACTTGTTCCAAAAGACCCTAATGATGATAAGAACGTTATCGTTGAGGTTCGTGGAGCTGCTGGTGGAGACGAGGCAGCTTTATTTGCTGGTGACTTATACCGTATGTATAGCCGTTACGCTGAGGTACAGGGCTGGAAAACGGAGATTATTGAGGCTAGCTATACAGAGTTAGGTGGATATAAAGAGATTATCTTTATGATTAATGGTAAAGGTGCTTTCGCGAAGCTGAAATTCGAGAATGGTGCTCACCGTGTACAACGTGTTCCTGAAACGGAATCTGGTGGACGTATTCATACATCTACAGCAACTGTAGCTGTATTACCAGAGGCAGAAGAAGTAGAAATTGATATTCATGAGAAAGATGTTCGTGTTGATACATTCGCTTCTAGTGGACCTGGTGGACAGAGCGTTAATACAACGATGTCAGCGGTGCGTTTAACGCATTTACCGACTGGTGTAGTTGTATCTTGTCAGGATGAGAAATCACAGATCAAGAATAAAGAAAAAGCGATGAAAGTATTACGCGCACGTGTTTATGATAAGTTTAGACAAGAAGCGCAAGCTGAGTATGATCAAAACCGTAAACAAGCTGTTGGTACGGGAGATCGTTCAGAGCGTATTCGTACGTATAACTTCCCGCAAAACCGTGTTACAGACCATCGAATCGGTTTAACGATTCAAAAGCTAGATCAAATCTTACAAGGTAAGTTAGATGATTTCATCAATGCCTTAGTGATGGAAGATCAGGCTCAAAAGATGGAGGCAGCTGAGTAATGCGTGTCTATGAAGCCCTGAAATGGGCTTCTTCTTTTTTACAGGAAAATGGACGAGATGAAAATGCGGGAGAAATTGTCCTTTGTCATGTATTAAAGGTGAACAGAACAGGATTACTTATGAATATGCGTGAAGAAATAACTGAGGAACAAGAGAAAAGCTTTACGGAGTTTATCCATAAGCATGTAGAAGGTATTCCTATTCAATATATGATTGGTTATGAAATGTTTTATGGACGGTCTTTCTTTGTGAATGAAGAAGTATTAATACCAAGGCCGGAAACAGAAGAGCTTATAGTGGGAGTATTAGAAAGAATCGAGCGCCATTTTGGTGATGAGAAACTACATGTAGCAGATATAGGTACAGGTAGTGGAGCGATTTCTATTACGCTTGCTTTAGAAAATAAAAATCTTCATGTGTATACAGTAGATATTGCACAAGAGTCGATTGAAGTTGCAAAAGAAAATGCAAAAGCTTTAGGTGCAGAAGTAACGTTCTATCATGGTGATTTATTGTCACCATTTCATAAAACGGGTCAAAAGCTAGATGTTGTTGTTTCAAATCCTCCATATATACCGGAAGAGGATTGGCGTGGTCTTTCTCCTGTTGTGAAAGAGCATGAGCCGAAGAGAGCACTTGTTGGTGGTGAAGACGGATTAGATTTCTATCGCCGTTTTATGGAAGAATTGCCGAATGTGTTGCAGAAGAAAGCGATTGTGGCGTTTGAAATTGGAGTAGGACAAGGTGAGGATGTAAAAAGATTGTTACAACAAGCTTTTCCACATGCTCATGTTGAGGTTGTTTTCGATATTAACGGAAAAGATCGTATGGTATTTGCAGAGATAGAGTAAGGTTCACACCTTACTCTATTTTTTTGTGGGAAAATTCATATAGATTTTGAATTTAATAGTTTAGAAAGATGAAAGTCTGTCCACACTGTTTGTAGAAGGGACGGTGGAGGAAATGAAAAAACAAGTTATTGCTTATCTTCTTATACTATTAATTGGTGCACAGTTACTTGTGCAGTTTGGATATATGAAAGCTGATGCGAAAGGGCCTTCAGTTATTCCGAAAGAGGCCGTTCGATTACGAATTTTAGCAAATAGTGATTCAGATAAAGACCAGGCATTGAAGCGTAAAGTGCGTGATGAAGTAAAAGCACAAATTGATGGATGGGTAGCGGATTTAACTTCATTTGAAGAGGCACGCAAAGTAATTCAAAGTCATATTCCAGAAATCGAGAAAACGGTGGAAAATACGTTAAAAAGAGAAGGAAGTAAAGATTCATTTCAAGTGAAATTTAGTAAGAATGTAAAGTTTCCTACAAAGGTATATGGGAATTTTATTTATCCGGCAGGGGAATATGAAGCAGTCTTAATTACAATTGGGGAAGGTGAAGGGGCAAACTGGTGGTGTGTATTATTTCCACCGATGTGTTTCTTAGATTTTTCAAGTGGTACAGCTGTAAGGAAAGAAGAACATGTTGTGAAGGCTGAATCTCCTGAAGAGGAGCAAGTAAAACAAATAGATAATGAAGAAGTAGTAAATGTAGAAGAGAAAAAAGAGGATGAGGTAAAAGAAACGAAAGTTGTAAAGCGGGAAGCAGTAAAAAAAGTAACAGCTTCTGAAAAGAAAGTAGTGAAAAATGAAACAAAAGTCGAAGAGCAGCCTGTAAGTAAAGAAGAAACAAAAAATGTGGAAAAAGTGGAGAAACCTGTGGAGAAAAAACAAGAAAAGCAAAATGAGTATGTAAAAGTAGAAGAGGAAGAAAAAAAGCCAGAAGTTAAATTGTTTATTGTAGAAGCTTTTACATCTTTATTCTCTAAATAGTACTATTAATAAATCCCTCCTCATATATAAAAATGAGGAGGGATTTATTATGAAGAAAGTGTATTTTGCTACGAAAGCAGATGTGGAAAGATTACATTCTTTTTTCGGACAAGCTAATAAAAAAGATGATAAAATAAATGAGTTGTACGCACAATTTATGATTTTGGAAGAGGCGGAAGAAATACGAGCTGTAATTGGTTATGAACAAAGTGGGGAAGATGTACTTATTCGTTCTTGTTTATTCACACCTCATGTGGATAAACAGACTTTCTTATATTTTTTTGAAATGTTTTTGCAGTATATGAAAGAAAAAAGTGTTCAACAATTGTACTTACTAACAAATCATCCACAATCTGTACCGATCTTTCAGTTCTTTGACTTTTTTACTATAGAAAAGGATGAGGTTCCAGAGGGAATTCAACAGCTAGAACATTTTTGTAAAAATATAAAAGAGCAGAATGCAATAATACTAAATTGTCAGCTATTCACAAAGTTATCCACGGATTAATTAGGTTTATCCACATTTTGTGGATAAACCTTGTTTGTCTTTTGGATAAATCTCATAGTAAACTAAAAATAGACAAGTATTTAAGGCTAGAAAAGGACGTGGAAAAAAATGCATACAAATATGTGGGTTGTGGATAATGTTGTGGAAAGAAAAAAATATTATCCACAGTTACAAGAAGCAGCAAAATTATTAAGAGAAAATGAGGCGGTTGCTTTCCCTACGGAAACAGTATATGGGTTAGGGGCAAACGCGATGGATGATGAAGCAATCGCGAAAATTTTCGAAGCGAAAGGAAGACCGAGTGATAATCCACTCATTGTCCACATAGGTACAAAATCTCAGTTAGATGGGATTGTGAAAGAAATTCCACCAGTTGCAGAGAAGTTAATGGCGCATTTTTGGCCAGGACCATTAACAATTATTTTGCCGAGAAAAGAAGGAATTTCAGAGAAGGTGACGGCAGGACTTAATACGGTTGGAGTAAGAATGCCTGATCATCCAATTGCACTTGCTCTTATTGAAGAGGCGAATGTACCTGTTGCGGCACCAAGTGCGAATCGTTCAGGGCGTCCAAGTCCAACATTAGCTTCTCACGTATATGAAGATTTGAATGGGAGGATTGCAGGTATTGTTGATGGTGGTGCAACTGGAGTAGGCGTTGAATCAACTGTAATTGATTGTACAAGCACGGTTCCAACAATATTACGTCCAGGTGGGATTACGAAAGAACAATTAGAAGCGGTGATAGGTACTGTTTCTTTAGATCCAGCTTTAAAGGATGAGAAGGAAAAACCGAAATCGCCTGGAATGAAATACACACATTATGCGCCGAAAGCACCACTTAGTATTGTTGAGGGCTCACGTGAGTTTATTCAGCATCTTGTGGATGAGAAGAAGAAAGAAGGATTTAAAGTAGGCGTATTAACGACAGAAGAGTACCAGTATGTATATAGTGCAGATGTTATATTATCTTGTGGTGTTAGAAGTGACTTAGCTAGCGTTGCGACTAAATTATATGATGTACTTAGAACATTTGATGCAAGTGAAGTGGATGTTATTTTTAGTGAGTCATTCCCTAATGAAGGAATAGGGAATGCAATTATGAATCGTTTAACAAAAGCGGCAGGACATCATATTATTATTGAATGATAAGGTAAGATTAGCAAACAGAATATTTCTCCTTGGATAAGCATATTGTGAAGTAGCACGTCCAAGGAGGGGCATGAATGACGTTTGAACAGCTAATACCTTTAATAATTATGGCATTCGCCTTAGGGATGGATGCGTTCTCGGTGAGTCTTGGTATGGGGATGATGCCCCTAAAGTTAAGACAAATCCTGTATATTGGTATGACGATAGGTATATTTCATATTATTATGCCGTTTATAGGAATGGTACTAGGTCGTTTTTTATCAGAGAAATATGGAGATATCGCACATTTTGCGGGTGCTATTTTATTAATCGGACTAGGGCTTTATATTGTATATTCGACCATTTTACAAAATGAAGAGACTCGAACTGCCCCTATTGGAATTAGTTTATTCGTATTTGCATTTGGCGTCAGTATAGATAGTTTCTCAGTAGGGCTTAGTCTTGGTATTTATGGAGCACAGACAATTATTACGATTTTACTGTTTGGATTTGTTAGCATGTTATTAGCGTGGATTGGTTTATTAATTGGGAGACATGCGAAAGATATGCTCGGTACATACGGTGAGATAGTAGGTGGTATCATTTTGGTTGGGTTTGGATTATATATCCTTTTTCCTATATAATTTTATGTAGGAGGGAATTATGAACAAGCTATTGGAATGGTATGTTAAATTTTTAACCTTCTTTCCTCGATGGCTAAGAAGACTTATAATTTGGGGTATTATTTTGCAAATTTCGATGTTAGGTTGGATTAAGTTAATTCGTGAATGGTGAGATAGTTCCTTTCTGTGAATATTTTGTTTGTACTATATTTATTACGCTAAAAATTACAGATATAGAAAGGATGAGATGAATGACGAGATTGAAGCAAGTTTTTGGTATTATTATTAGTTTTTTTGTTTTTTGGTTTAGTATGCTCGGTGTACAAATGTTTGCTGAGTTTTTAGATATTGAGTCATTGAAATTTGTTGCGGGAAAGACTGAGGCGGCGCGTGCCTTTTACTCTCCGTACCCGTTTTTAATTGTTTTTCTTATTACATTGCTTTCCCTATACTTCTTCGTAATTAAGCTAGGGAAGCCGAAAAAAGAGAAAATGCCTACTTTAGAGGAAAAGAAGGAAGAATTACAATGATAAAATCCCCTGCTAAAAAGCAGGGGATTTTATATTTGAGTGATGGGAGGAATCTAGCCCCATTGCTTTTAAATATATCCAGTTCCAGCGGCTAGCTCTTCGCATGAAGCAAAAAGCGCTTCAAGGTCGAGAGCTCCAATGCCAGCCGCTTCCGCTTTTAGATATATCTAGCTCCAGCGGCTAGAATGGTCGGTGGCTTCGCGTCTTCCTGCGAGGCAAAAAGCGCCTCTACGTCAGAAGCTCCATCCCCCTCCCATTCTGAGCGAGCCG
This sequence comes from Bacillus sp. B1-WWTP-T-0.5-Post-4, assembly GCF_009183795.1. NCBI lineage: Bacteria > Bacillati > Bacillota > Bacilli > Caryophanales > Bacillaceae > Bacillus > Bacillus sp. B1-WWTP-T-0.5-Post-4. The sequence goes on along the minus strand of NZ_WEIJ01000004.1, from coordinate 286,177 downwards.
CTTTCGCTTTTAAACTGGCCTAACTAATTCAAATTGTTCTCCTAATTTTGCATAGTTGTGTCCTGCTAGGCGGCTTATTGGTTTGAGTCCTTCGGCGTGAATGCGCCCTTTTTCATATAGATGTTCGGCAACGTGGAAACGAACGACGCGTCCAATTAGTAGATCACAAGCTGGTGAGTCTTCCGTTCCGCCAAGTGGAATTGCACGTTCTAATACGCATTCCATTCGAATATTTGCTTCTTTTACACCTGGAACAGAGATGACTTCACTTTCGATTGGTGTTAGTTTTGCTAGTTCAATTTCACTTTCATTTGGCGGGAGATTAGCTGCTGTTTCATTAATTGCTGCTACATATGATTCGTCAGAAATATGTACGACAAATTCACCTTTTTCAATTGCGTTTCGGGAAGTGTCCTTTCTTTCTCCGGCTTTTCGTTGTACAGATACTGAGATAAGTGGTGGATTAGCAGCGACAATATTAAAATAACTATATGGTGCGCCGTTTAATACACCGTCTTTTGTTAAAGAAGTAACGAATGCGACAGGGCGAGGGATGATACTTCCAGTAAGTAATTTGTAATTATCTTTTTCAGTTTGTTCATTTGGATTAATGGATAACATGCTTGTAATCCCCTTTCTAAATATGAATACTTATTGTTTGTTTACAAGATAACGATGAGAAAATCCTGCTGGAAATAATATTTTGTTTCATAAAAAGAACTTACTTCAATTGTAATGAAGTAAGTTCTTTTTCAAGAATCTCAAATTTGAGATAAAAATTAAAGTAAAACGTATGCGCCAGGTCCGATTAAAGCTACACCAACAGCAACAGCGATTAACATTAAGTTATATTCATATCCGTTTTGTGTTACCCAGTAACCATTTTTTCCGTGAACAGTGAAGATAGCCATTAACATTGTTCCAACGATAAATAATGAACCAACTACAATGAAAATACCTGATGCGAATAAGAAACCACCTAGTAATTCAGTTGCGCCAGCCATAAATGCCATAAATACACCAGGACGTAAACCGATTGACTCCATCCAGCCACCTGTTCCTTTTAAACCGTAACCGCCGAACCAACCAAATAATTTTTGAGCGCCATGACCCATGAATGTAATTCCTATAATAAGACGAATAATAAGTAGACCGAAATCCATCATTTTTAAAAACCTCCTAAAAGTTATTAACTTACCTTACGTAAGTAATAATAAAATAGTTACTTACTATAGTCAAGTAGATTTTGAAAAAAGTTTGAATTAAATTTTACAAATTAACAACAAAAAATAAAATGTAGTAAAGACCTCTAGACAAGTTGGGCAAAAAAAGAGAAAATATAAATAGAAGTTAACTTCTAATTGTTATTCAGACAATCAGAATTGACTGGAATTTTGTGAAGCGCTACAATAAGAGTCTATTAGTAATGACATAATTTATTTCGAAAGCGTTTTTACAGTATAATATTCGAAGTATGAAGTCTTACATGTATCCCGAGTTTTACTAGGGATTGCCCTATAAACTTTTAGGTAAATTATAAGGAGGACTATCCTATGTTTAAAAAATTATTCGGTCTTGGTTCAAAAACAAATGAAGAAACAATCGTAGCTCCATTAACTGGAGCAGTGAAAAATATTGAAGAAGTACCAGATCCAGTATTTGCTGGTCGTATGATGGGTGACGGTGTTGCAATCGATCCTACTGAAGGTGTAGTTGTATCTCCAGTTGATGGTGAAATCGTACAATTATTCCACACAAAACATGCTATCGGAATTAAAGCGAAAAACGGTACAGAAATTTTAATCCACGTTGGATTAGAAACTGTAAAAATGGAAGGCGAAGGTTTCGAAGCTCACGTTTCTGAAGGCCAAGCTGTAAAAGCTGGAGATAAATTAATCTCATTCGACTTAGAATTAATCCGTGAAAAAGCGAAAAGCACAATTACTCCAATTGTTATTACAAACACAGATGCAGCTGAGTCTATTAAGACAACTGTAGGCGTAGCAGCTACAAAAGGTTCAACAGAAGTAATGAAAGTTACAATGAAATAATTGCAATATAAGAGGAATCCGTTTCGTATGAAATGGATTCCTTATTTTTGTTGCGTGTTCAGTATGTATGTTAAAATACTCTAGGCACTTGGAAATAGGGTTTCACATATATGTGGATAAGGCGCATTTTTCTTAGAAAAAATATAAGAGAAATGCGCCTTTTGTATATTCACATTTCTTTTGTTCTATTCTAATGTAAGTTATGATGAATGATAAGAAATCGAATATAGGGGTGGGTTTGAATGAAACGAGTGTTATTTGTTTGTACTGGCAATACATGTCGTAGTCCAATGGCTGAGGCGTTGCTTCGTCATCACGGAGGAGATAAGTTTGAAGTGCAATCTGCTGGTGTTTTCGCCTATCCTGGGAGCGATGCATCGGTACATGCGAAGGAAGCTTTAGCTGAAAAAGGAATTTCAATTGATCATGCGGCGCAGCAAGTAAATGAAACTTTGCTTGATTGGGCTGATATTGTCGTAACGATGACAGAAAACCATAAGCAAATTGTACTTGGGCATTATCCGAGCGTTGAAAAGAAATTAAATACGTTATATGGATTAACTGAAGGTATAGGCAAGGACATTTCAGATCCATTTGGAGGCTCGCTTTCTATTTATAAAGAAACGTTAGATGAGATGGAAAAACTTGTACAAACTTTACTGAAAAAACATTCAGTAGGTTGATGTTTGGTGTATAATACGATATTGGAGATCACTTCTTCCTATATGAGGTAGCGAGTGTGAAATGAAGATAATTGATTGAAACTTTGGAGGGGTAAAAATGAAAGTAGTAATAGCATCTGATCACGGCGGTATGAATATCCGCAAAGAACTTGTAAGTTTATTAGAAGAGTTAAATATTGAATATATTGATTTAGGTTGTGAATGTGAAGCTGGTTCTGTTGATTACCCTGACTTTGCGTTTCCAGCAGCTGAAATGGTAGCGAATGGTGAAGTAGATCGTGGTATTTTAGTTTGTGGGACAGGCATTGGTATGTCAATCGCAGCAAACAAAGTAAATGGTATCCGTTGTGCGTTAGTTCATGATACTTTCAGCGCGAAAGCGACGAGAGAGCATAATGACACTAACATGCTAGCAATGGGAGAGCGTGTAATTGGTGCTGGTCTAGCGCGTGATATCGCGAAAATCTGGTTAACAACTGATTATGAAGGTGGTCGTCACGAAAACCGCGTAGGAAAAATTAAAACATACGAAACAAAGTAATAGATTCTAACTATCAGTAGTGTGAAATATAATTTGGTGAACCAACCTGTGAAAGGAAGAGGCGTAATGACAGAAATCGTAAAGGTAAGAGAACAGCTACAAATGTCGCTTTCTGATTTCCAAGAACAAGCTTCATTACAAAGCGGTCAAGTTTTTGTAGTGGGTTGTAGCACGAGCGAAGTGCTAGGCGAAAGAATTGGAACATCAGGAACGATGGAAGTAGCAGAGGCGATTTTCTCTGAGTTAAAACAATTTCAAGAGCAAACAGGTATTGAATTAGCGTTTCAATGTTGTGAGCATTTAAACCGTGCTTTAGTAGTTGAGAGAGAAGTAGCGATAAAATATCAATTTGAAATTGTAACAGTTACGCCTGTTAGATCAGCAGGTGGTGCATTGGGGACATACGCGTATCACAATTTGAAAGATCCGGTAGTAGTTGAGTTTATTAAAGCTGATGCAGGAATGGATATTGGTGATACATTTATCGGTATGCATTTAAAGCATGTAGCTGTTCCGGTTCGTACAAGTGTGAAGGAAATTGGAAGTGCGCATGTAACGATGGCCAAAACACGTGGAAAACTAATTGGTGGAGCACGTGCTGTCTATGCGGCAGTGGAAGAGACTACCACTTGCCGTTAAATATGAGAAATTAGGAAGTCATATAGTACCTGTTTATCATAAGGTAAAAGGTATGTTGTCTGACTTTATAATAGAAGAAAGAAAAGACCGATTTTCGGTCTTTTTTTTCTTTTATGATATAGAAAGTCATGTTAGAATGTAGTTGAAAACATGAAGGTTCGAAAGAATTACAACCTGAATTTTCGTTTTTTCTGAATAAATAAGAAAAAACTGTTGGGAATCGATGTAATTCGTTCAGAAAAGGGGGATTTTGGTGGATCATTTAAAACGTCAAGATGAAAAGGTATTTGCTGCAATTGAGGCAGAACTAGGAAGACAGCGTTCAAAGATTGAGTTAATTGCTTCGGAAAACTTCGTAAGTGAAGCAGTAATGGAGGCACAAGGTTCTGTTTTAACGAATAAGTATGCTGAAGGATATCCTGGAAAACGTTACTATGGTGGCTGTGAACACGTAGACGTAGTAGAAGATATCGCACGTGATCGCGTGAAAGAAATTTTCGGCGCAGAGCACGTAAATGTTCAACCACACTCTGGTGCACAAGCGAACATGGCAGTATACTTCACGATTTTAGAGCAAGGCGATACAGTACTTGGTATGAACTTATCTCATGGTGGTCACTTAACACACGGAAGCCCTGTTAACTTCAGTGGAGTACAATATAATTTCGTAGAATATGGCGTGGATGCTGACTCTCACCGTATTAATTACGATGATGTATTAGCAAAAGCGAAAGAACATAAACCAAAATTAATCGTTGCAGGTGCAAGTGCATACCCTCGTGTTATCGATTTCAAGCGATTCCGTGAGATTGCAGATGAAGTGGGCGCTTATTTAATGGTTGATATGGCACATATCGCAGGTTTAGTAGCTGCTGGTTTACATCCAAATCCAGTACCACATGCACATTTCGTTACAACGACAACACATAAAACGTTACGTGGTCCGCGTGGTGGTATGATTTTATGTGAAGAGCAATTTGCAAAACAAATTGATAAATCAATCTTCCCTGGTATTCAAGGTGGTCCACTTATGCACGTAATCGCTGCAAAAGCTGTTGCATTTGGTGAAGCACTTCAAGATGATTTCAAAACATATGCACAAAATATCATTAACAATGCGAACCGCTTAGCTGAAGGTCTTCAAAAAGAAGGACTTACACTTGTTTCTGGCGGAACAGACAATCACTTAATCTTGATTGATGTTCGTAACTTAGAAATCACAGGTAAAGTAGCAGAGCACGTATTAGATGAAGTTGGTATTACAGTGAACAAAAATACAATTCCATTTGAAACAGCAAGCCCATTTGTAACAAGTGGTGTACGTATCGGTACAGCAGCTGTAACATCTCGTGGTTTCGGTTTAGAAGAAATGGATGAAATTGCGTCACTTATTGCTTATACATTAAAAAATCATGAAAATGAAGCTGCGTTAGAAGAAGTACGTAAGCGTGTAGAAGCGTTAACTAGCAAATTCCCAATGTATCCAAATCTATAATAGATTGAAGAAGACTGCCGAGACTTAATTGTTTTGGCGGTCTTTTTTTTGGACATATATTATTTTTAAAGTATGTATACAAATGATGAATAAATTTTGGCGATATAATGAAGGATACAGCTCCCATAATTGGTAAAGATACTAGATAGATTCATTGTAAAATCATGATTTTGCCAAATTTGCCCTTGAATATTAGTAGCGTTTTCTTTACAATCGTAAATAGTGTAAAAAAGCGTGCAAACGCATGAATATCATCTAAAGGAGAGATTCACATGGGAAAACTGTATGTATTTGATCACCCGTTAATTCAACATAAGATTACATATATTCGCGATAAGAATACAGGTACGAAAGATTTTCGTGAATTAGTGGACGAAGTAGCAAGCTTAATGGCTTTCGAAATTACTCGCGACCTTCCACTTAAGGACATTGAAATTGAAACACCTGTAAGCAAAGCGACAACAAAAGTGATCGCTGGTAAAAAACTTGGTTTAATTCCGATTTTACGTGCAGGTTTAGGAATGGTTGATGGAATTCTGAAATTAATTCCAGCAGCAAAAGTAGGACACGTTGGTTTATACCGTGACCCTAAAACATTGCAACCGGTAGAATACTATGTGAAACTTCCAACGGATGTAGAAGAGCGTGACTTTATCGTACTAGATCCGATGCTAGCAACAGGTGGTTCTGCGGCTGAAGCAATTAACTCTCTGAAAAAGCGCGGTGCGAAACAAATTAAATTAATGTGTATCGTTGCAGCTCCAGAAGGGGTAAAAGTAGTACAAGAAGAACATCCTGATGTTGATATTTATGTAGCAGCATTAGATGAGAAATTAAATGACCACGGATATGTAGTACCAGGTCTTGGTGATGCTGGTGACCGTTTATTCGGAACGAAGTAAGACAACTGACGAGCAGGGGAGATTCCCCAGCTCGTCTTTTTTGCTGTAAGCAAGTAGGGGAGGGGGAGAGGATAAATATACATCGTATATACAACATAAGTTGCATACACCTCACATATAATATAGAAGTCTTACGTCTGAGGAACACTATATTATGGAAGAAAAGCGTTATATCTCGAAAATATAATAGTGACAAACTTGTGAACATTTCCTTCTATTATAAAGAGAAAACTGTTAGAAATTGCATATATGTAACCAGTATTTAGAAGGGGAACGTTTTCATTTTTGGGAGGAAATGCCTAATACTCAAATTTTTAGATTTTTTACGATTTCTCGTTGACACTGTTAATACCCTATTGTATGCTAACAACGGGGATAGATGGTAGGGCTTTCAGTGACAAAATTACATCTATTCCGTGACGAAAATGTAAACTTTTTGTTTTGTATAGGATTTATGCAAAAAAATGAGTTATTATTAACACATCGTGAATGAGGGTTACATATTGGAGGGATGAATCCTTGCAAAAAAACGATCGCAGCCATATAAAAGCTTATGCTTTAATGTCAGGTATTCTTGCTCAATTAGTCGGTTCTATTCTTGTTGGAATCTTTGGTGGGCAGTGGATTGATAATAAGGTTGGAACGTTTCCGTTGTTTCTTATTATAGGGTTATTACTCGGACTAGGAACAGGGGTATACGCAATGATTCGACTCATTCGACATTACTATTCGGGAGAGCAATGATGATAGACGTACATGGACTTGTCCAAAGACAAAAGAAATATATGTACTACTTGCTTGCGCTTCTAGTGCTAGGATGGGGATTTACCTCTTACAAGGATGTATTTCTTGGACTGATTATCGGGACGATTTTCAGTTTTCTTAGTTTGCGCATCATTGCACGTAGAACAGACAAGCTGCTAGATCGCGTAACAAATGGAGAAAACGTGAAGTTCAAGGCAACAGCGGTAAGTACATATTCAAGATTCGCCACGATTGGGTTATTAATTTTATTTGCAGCCAAATATCAAGAGTTAATCGCGATGTGGGGCCTAGGTGTAGGATTGCTGACAGGATACCTTGTCATGATCATAGATTTTCTTTATTTAGAGTATAAGAGCAGGGAAGAGAGGTGAATTACTAGTGGAACACGGTAAATTAGTTGAATTTCTAGGTTTAACGTTCGATTTGTCATCAGTTATGATGGTTACTGTAGCAGCAGTTATTGTTTTCTTAATCGCTGTTATCGGAACTCGCAGCTTAGCTCTTCGCCCAACCGGGATGCAAAACTTCATGGAATGGGTGTTTGACTTCGTGAAAGGGATTATCAATAGTACGATGGACTGGAAAACAGGTGGACGTTTCTTAACGCTTGGCGTTACGCTTATCATGTTTATCATCGTATCGAACTTCCTTGGTTTACCATTCATGTATTCAGCAACTGAAGCTGGCGAACATATTGCATGGTGGAGATCACCAACGTCTGATCCAGCAGTTACATTAACATTAGCCGTGATGGTAGTTACCCTCACCCATTATTATGGAATTAAGATGAAGGGTACGAAAGAGTACGTAAAAGGTTATTTCCAACCTATGAAATTCTTATTCCCATTAAAGGTTATTGAGGAGTTTGCTAACACATTAACGTTAGGTCTTCGTTTATTTGGTAACATTTATGCAGGTGAGATCTTATTAGGATTACTTGCTAAGTTGGGCGGAGCATCAGTCCTTGGGGCATTAGGTGCGCTTGTACCAATGTTAGCATGGATGGGATTCAGTGTATTCGTTGGATCAATCCAAGCATTTATTTTCGTTATGTTAACGATGGTTTATATGGCTCATAAAGTAAGCCATGACCATTAATATAATTTAAGTAAGAAAAAATTTATTTTTTTATAATACAAAGGAGGACAAATTAAATGAGTTTAGGTGTAATCGCAGCTGCAATTGCAATTGGTTTATCAGCATTAGGTGCAGGTATTGGTAACGGTCTTATCGTATCACGTACAATCGAAGGTGTTGCTCGTCAACCAGAATTAAAAGGCGCACTTCAAACAATTATGTTCATCGGGGTTGCTTTAGTTGAGGCACTTCCAATCATCGGTGTAGTTATTGCATTCATCGTAATGAACAAATAAGGGAGACTCCCCTTACATAGATGGCGAAGAGTGTTTTTCCGAACTTTCTTCGCCATTGCTTTATGAATGAAACGTATGTCTTTTTTTTTCATATGATCAATTTAGATATTTTGAAGGGAGTGAATCCTTGTGCCAACTTTATTATTAGGTGCTGCCATTCCATTTGGAACGATTGCTTATACATTGTTCATTTTCTTACTTCTATTAGTAATGCTACGCAAATTTGCGTGGGGTCCTTTAATGGGAATTATGAAAGAACGTGAAGAGCATGTTACTAATGAAATCGACGCTGCAGAAAGAAGTAATGCTGAGGCGAAGAAATTAGTAGAAGAACAACGTGAAATGTTAAAACAATCACGTGTTGAAGCACAAGAGTTAATCGAAAGAGCGAAAAAGCAAGCTGTAGATCAAAAAGATGTTATTGTTGCTGCTGCGAAAGAAGAAGCAGAATCAATTAAAGCATCTGCTGTACAAGAAATTCAACGCGAAAAAGAGCAAGCAATTGCTGCTTTACAAGAACAAGTTGCTTCTTTATCTGTTCAAATTGCTTCTAAAGTAATTGAAAAAGAGTTAAAAGAAGAAGATCAAGTGAAGTTAATTCGCGATTATATTAAAGAAGTAGGAGAAGCGCGATGAGCAATGGGATTGTAGCAAAACGTTATGCTGTCGCTCTTTTTAAAATTGCTAAAGAAAAACACGTATTAGAAATGTTTGAAGAGGAATTACGCCTTGTACAAAACGTTTATGTAAAGAACGGAGAACTACATAGCTTTTTAACGCAACCGAACATTTCAAAGGAACAAAAGAAAACGTTTCTTGCAAACGTATTCGGATCTGTTTCTGAATCTATTTTAAATACGTTATATATTTTAATTGATAACAAACGCATTGATATCTTACCTGAAATTGCAGATGAATATGTTGTTCTTGCTAATGAAGAACGTAACGTAGCGGACGCAACTGTATATTCTACTCGTCTTCTATCAGAAGAAGAGAAGCTTAACATTGCAGAAGCATTTGCGAAGAGAACAGGAAAAGATGCAATTCGCGTGAAAAATGTTGTAGATGAAGATTTACTAGGCGGCATTAAAGTACGTATTGGAAATCGCATTTATGACGGAAGTTTACAAGGAAAATTAGCACGTATTCAGCGTGAATTAATGAAGAATAGATAGGGGTGAAGCACATGAGCATCAGAGCTGAAGAAATTAGCGCACTGATAAAGCAACAAATCGAGAACTATCAGTCTGAAATCGAAGTTAGTGATGTTGGTACAGTTATCCAAGTTGGTGACGGTATCGCGCGTGCTCATGGTCTTGATAACGTTATGGCTGGTGAACTTGTAGAGTTCTCTAACGGCGTTATGGGACTAGCACAAAACTTAGAGGAAAACAACGTAGGTATTATCATTTTAGGACCTTACACAGAAATTCGTGAAGGTGACGAAGTTCGTCGTACTGGTCGCATCATGCAAGTACCGGTAGGAAAAGAACTAATTGGTCGTGTTGTAAACCCATTAGGTCAACCAGTTGATGGTTTAGGCCCAATCAATACAACAAACACTCGTCCAATTGAAAGTCCAGCACCAGGTGTAATGGATCGTAAATCTGTTCATGAGCCACTTCAAACAGGTATTAAAGCGATCGATGCTCTTGTACCAATTGGCCGTGGTCAACGTGAGTTAATCATCGGTGACCGTCAAACTGGTAAAACAGCGGTTGCACTTGATACAATCATTAACCAAAAAGATGAAGATATGATTTGTATCTATGTAGCAATTGGACAAAAAGAATCAACTGTACGTAACGTAGTAGAAACACTACGTAAGCACGGTGCATTAGAGTACACAATCGTTGTAACTGCATCTGCTTCTCAACCAGCTCCATTATTATACCTAGCTCCTTACGCTGGTGTAACAATGGGTGAAGAGTTCATGTACAATGGTAAACACGTATTAGTAGTATATGATGACTTATCAAAACAAGCAGCGGCTTACCGTGAGCTGTCATTACTATTACGTCGTCCTCCAGGTCGTGAAGCTTACCCAGGGGATGTATTCTACTTACATTCTCGCTTATTAGAGCGTGCAGCAAAATTAAGTGATGCAAAAGGCGGCGGTTCTTTAACTGCACTACCTTTCATCGAAACACAAGCAGGGGACGTATCAGCATACATCCCAACAAACGTAATTTCTATTACGGATGGACAAATCTTCTTACAATCTGACCTATTCTTCTCTGGCGTACGTCCAGCGATCGATGCGGGTACTTCTGTATCTCGTGTAGGTGGATCTGCTCAGATTAAAGCAATGAGTAAAGTATCAGGTACACTTCGTCTTGACCTTGCATCTTACCGTGAGTTAGAAGCGTTCGCTCAGTTCGGTTCTGACCTTGATAAAGCAACTCAAGCGAAATTAAACCGTGGTGCTCGTACTGTTGAGGTATTAAAACAAGGATTACACAAACCATTACGTGTAGAGAAACAAGTTATCATTCTTTACGCTTTAACACGTGGATTCCTAGATGATATCCCAGTAGTAGATATCACTCGTTTTGAAGAAGAATTCCATGCTTGGTTAGATTCTAATGCGACTGACTTATTAGAAGAAATCCGCACAACTAAGAAACTTGCGGATGACGACAAATTTGCAGCAGCAATCAATGGATTTAAAAAAGTATTCGTAGCTTCTGAATAATAATAAAAAGTGAAGCCGACTGTTCAGCCTCATCGGCTAAGGTTCTTTCTCACAGAAGGTGCTTTTTACCTTCTTGTGGGGAAGGTTCTTAGACGAAAGGGGCTAGGAGGCGGAACTAGATTAATAAAAGCGGAAGCGGCTCGTTCTGAATGTGAGGGGGATGGAGCTTCTGACGAAGAGGCGGTGTTTGCCTCGTAGGAAGAAGTGAAGCCACCGAGCATTCAAGCCGCTGGAGCTAGATAGTATATATAAAAGGCATCTCGGGCTCTGAGATTGCTAAAGGTCATGTAAAGGAAAAGAGTAGGTGCACCTATTCTTTTCCTTCAATCATGAGCAAGAATATCTTGCAACGTAGATTAGGAAGAGGATTCTTACTAATCGTGCCAACTTCCGGAAAAAAGGTGGTGAAAACCTGTGGCATCTTTACGCGATATAAAAGCGAAGATTAACTCGACAAAGAAAACGAGTCAAATTACGAAAGCGATGGAGATGGTATCTGCATCTAAGTTAAACCGTGCAGAGCAAAATGCTAAATCTTTCGTTCCGTATATGGAAAAGATTCAAGAAGTAGTAGCGAGCATTGCGCAAGGAAGCAAAGGGATTAATCATCCAATGCTAAATGCGCGTCCTGTAAAGCGTACAGGATACATCGTTATTACGTCTGATCGCGGACTAGCAGGTGGTTATAACAGTAACGTATTACGTACAGTAAGTAACGTAATTCGTGAACGTCATAATATGGATTCAAACCAATATTCTATTATTGTGCTTGGACGACTAGGACGTGATTATTTAAAACGTCGCGGCTTTAACATTATTGATGAAGTAGTTGGATTATCTGACCACCCATCATTTACTGATATTAAAGACCTTGCTTCTCGAGCAATTGCGATGTTTGCAGATGGTGCTTATGATGAGCTGTACATTTACTACAACCATTACGTAAGTAAAATTTCACAAGAGGTAACGGAAAATAAAATTTTACCGCTTACTGATGTGGCGTCTGACAAACCGACGACAGCTTATGAATTCGAACCTTCTGAAGAAGAAATTTTAAAAGTACTATTGCCACAATACGCAGAAAGCTTAGTGTACGGTGCATTACTAGACGGTAAAGCAAGTGAACACGCAGCGCGTATGACAGCAATGAAGAGTGCTACAGACAACGCAATGGAAGTTATCGATTCACTTACACTTTCATTCAACCGTGCGCGTCAGGCAGCGATTACGCAAGAAATTACGGAAATCGTTGGTGGAGCAGCAGCGTTAGAATAGTATTAAAAAGCGGAAGCGGCTCTGTCAAAAGAGTCGCGTAAGCTATAAACCAATAAAAAATTAAAAGCTAGCTGCTCGTAGAAAGTTGGCTAATTAAAAGAAAGCTAGGAGGGAACCCGATGAATAAAGGGCGCGTTACGCAAATCATGGGTCCGGTTGTAGACGTTAAGTTTGATGGCGGAAAGCTACCAGAAATCTACAACGCCCTTACGGTAAAACAAAGCAACGAAAACGGAAGTATTAACTTAACATTTGAAGTTGCACTTCATTTAGGTGATGATACAGTTCGTACAGTTGCAATGTCTTCCACAGATGGACTTGTTCGTGGCACAGAAGTAGAAGATACTGGTAAACCAATCTCTGTACCAGTTGGTGATGTAACACTTGGTCGCGTATTTAACGTATTAGGTGATGCAATTGACTTAGATGGTGAGGTTCCTGCAGATGTACATCGTGATCCAATTCACCGTCAAGCACCTGCATTCGAAGAATTATCTACTAAAGTAGAAATTCTTGAAACTGGTATTAAAGTAGTAGACTTACTTGCTCCTTACATTAAGGGTGGTAAGATCGGTCTATTCGGTGGTGCCGGCGTAGGTAAAACAGTATTAATTCAGGAATTAATTAACAACATCGCACAAGAGCACGGTGGTATCTCTGTATTCGCTGGTGTAGGTGAGCGTACTCGTGAGGGTAATGACTTATACCACGAAATGAGCGATTCTGGCGTAATCAAGAAAACTGCGATGGTATTCGGACAAATGAACGAGCCACCTGGAGCACGTCAACGTGTTGCATTAACAGGTTTAACAATGGCTGAGCATTTCCGTGATGAGCAAGGACAAGACGTACTTCTGTTCATCGATAACATCTTCCGTTTCACGCAAGCGGGTTCTGAAGTATCTGCCCTTCTTGGTCGTATGCCATCTGCGGTAGGTTACCAACCAACACTTGCAACAGAAATGGGTCAATTACAAGAGCGTATTACATCTACAAATAAAGGGTCTATCACGTCTATCCAAGCGGTATATGTACCAGCCGATGACTATACTGACCCAGCACCAGCTACAACGTTCGCTCACTTAGATGCAACAACAAACTTAGAGCGTCGTTTAACGCAAATGGGTATTTACCCAGCCGTAGATCCATTAGCATCTACATCTCGTGCACTTTCTCCAGAAATCGTAGGAGAAGAGCATTATGAAGTAGCTCGTCAAGTACAGCAAACTTTACAACGTTATAAAGAACTTCAAGATATCATCGCTATCTTAGGTATGGATGAGTTATCTGAAGAAGATAAGTTAGTTGTACATCGTGCTCGTCGTATTCAATTCTTCTTATCTCAAAACTTCCACGTAGCTGAGCAGTTCACAGGTCAAAAAGGTTCTTACGTACCTGTAAAAAATACAGTTAGTGGTTTCAAAGAAATTCTAGAAGGAAAATATGATGACCTTCCAGAAGATGCATTCCGCTTAGTAGGTGGCATTGAAGAAGTTATTGAAAACGCGAAGAAAATGATGGCGTAAGGCCTTAGGAGGGACGAAGTATGAAGACATTTCCAGTCAGTATTGTAACTCCTGATGGACCGGTTTACGAAAAAGAAGTAGAAATGGTAAGTGTAAAAGCAGAGAGTGGGGAAATGGGGATCTTACCAGGTCACATTCCAACTGTTGCACCATTAAAAATTAGTGCAGTTCGTCTGAAAAATGGTGGACACACTGATTATGTAGCAGTAAGCGGTGGCTTTATCGAAGTTCGTCCAGATAAAGTGACTGTATTATCATCATCTGCTGAAGAAGCAAACCATATCGATATCCATCGTGCAAATGAAGCGAAGCGTCGCGCTGAGCAACGTCTGCAAGATAAACAAGCACATGTTGACTTTAAACGTGCAGAAATGGCATTACAACGTGCTGTGAACCGTTTGAACGTTTCCGATATGAAGTAAAAAAATCCGTAAGGGCTTTGCCTTTACGGATTTTTTTTGTGTATTTTATGGATAATTTTACAAAACTGGTATAATTATATTGATGCTTGTATAAGTAGAAGTGTACAACAATTTATATTTCATAAAGGGGATGGATCAATGATTGGTGAAATGAAGCGAGAAGCATTGTACTCTTTAAAGGGAAAATGGGGACTAGGTGTTGGATCAACAATTTTATATTTTATTTTAAGTTATGTTGTTTCGCTGGCTGCAATGCTTATACTATTAATTCCAGGAATTATTATATTTCTCTCAGTTGTAAGCTTAACTGGATCATTTGAAGAGGAAACGATGTCAATTGGAGCAGGTATTACCTTTGGGATTTTTTATTGCATTATGATAATTTTGAGTAACGCATCGTATGGGATTACGTCATATGGTTATACAAATGTATTTTTACAGATTAGTAAACGAGAAGATGCTAAAGTAGATTACTTATTCGAAGGATTTCGTGGCTTTAAAAGAATGATGAAAACAATGTGGGCAATGCTTGCGATTTTGTTATATACAGGTACATGGATTCCGATGCTGTTAATAGGCTTATTTGCATTGTTAGGTGAAGAAGGGAATACGTCATTTGCAATAGCTTTCTTCGTACTATTAGCAATTTCAATTGTTGGTATGATTGTGATGTATTTTTCTTATGCACTGACGTACTATGTGATGATTGAAAATCCAGAATATAGTGTTTCGCAGGCGATGAAGGAAAGTAAGAATCTTATGAAGGGTCATAAGTTAGATTTGTTTCTTTTATGGCTGAGCTTCATAGGATGGGCTATTTTAGCGCTGCTTACTTTTGGAATAGGATTTCTTTGGCTTAGTCCGTATATGAGTACGACGACAGCACACTTTTATCGCTACATTTCAAAAGGTGAATTTCAATAGGAACATGCTATACTAATAGAATTATTGTGTATAGGAGGCGAGGCTACGCATGATTAGTGATTTAAAAGGAGAAGCACTAGATTCATTAGAAGGGAAATGGGGATTAGCTGTTGGAGCTACACTACTCATTTCAATTCTTATCACGGCTTTTAGTTTTAGTGTTGATTGGGGATTTTCTTTAATTTTCGGTTGGCAAAAAACAAATGGTTCACTTTCAACGAATATTCTTTCATTTTTTGTTACTGGACCGTTAACTTTAGGTGGATATTACCTTGGTTTAAATATCCTTCGTGAAAAGCAAGCTAGTATTGGTAATGTATTCATTTGGTTTTCAGAGGGAAAGAGATTTCTAAAATCATTTTTATTATATTTATTAGTAAATCTTTATCTTTTCTTATGGACGTTATTGTTCATTATTCCAGGTATTATTAAATCATTTTCTTATGCGATGACATACTTTATTATAAACGATCATCCTGAGTATTCACTGAACCAAGCTATTACAGAAAGTCGTCGTATGATGGATGGACATAAGATTGAGTATTTCATTTTATGTTTAAGTTTTATTGGCTGGTTTATATTAAGTTGTATTACGTTAGGGATTGGATTCTTATGGTTAATTCCATATTTCTATACGACATCTGCAGCTTTTTACGAAGAGATTGCAGAAGAATATTATGAGAAAAAAATTTAGCACTATAAAACCCCCAGTATGAATTATTTGTTCATACTGGGGGTTTTTTGTAGAAATTTTATAAATTGATTACTAGTAAGTGGTTTACTGAAATAGTAACCTTGCATATATTTACAGTTATGTTTTTGCAGAAACTTAAGTTGTTTTTCGGTTTCGATTCCTTCGGCAACGACTGAAAGATTTAAAGTATTTGCGAGGGAAAGTATTGTAGAAACGATGGCTCGTTCTTCAGGACGATGATCAGCTAATTGTGTAAATTCTCTCGGTACTTTTAATGTGTCGATTGGAAAAATTGATAAATAAGCAAGAGAAGAATACCCAGTACCGAAGTCATCAATGGAAGTTTGGATACCGTACTCTTTTAATTGCTTCAGTCTCAATAACGTTTCTTTCTCGTCAATCATTGCAATTCTTTCTGTTAACTCAAGTGTTACATATTTTGGGTCGACTTGCACGTCGTTTAATATTTGTGAAATGTTTTCGATTAATTGATCTTGCCGGAATTCTTTTGCGGATAAATTAACACTTATTTTTAAATTTTGGTAGCCAAAGGTATGCCATATTTTTAATTGGAGACAAGCTTCTTGTAATACCCAATGTCCAAGTGGGACTACTTGTGGCGTCTCTTCTACAATTGGAATAAACTCACATGGTGAAATGTCACCTAATAGCGGGTGTTTCCATCGTATTAAAGCTTCAGCACCGATAATTTTATTTGTTGTCGTATCAATTTGTGGTTGATAAACGAGATAAAATTCTTTGTTTACTAAAGCGATTGGCAAATCTTTTTCAATTCGAGCTTTTCGTTCCATTTTTTTATATAGTTCTTTCGTGTAAAGAGAGCTACCGTTTTTTCCTTTATTCTTTGCCTCGTACATGGCCATATCAGCATGCTGCAAAATGGATAGCGCATCTTCACCTGCTTCAGGATATATTGCAATTCCGATGCTCGGTGAGATTTGTAAATGTTGATTTTCGATTTCAAATGGCTCATTCATGGCCGCTACAATCCTATCAGCTATTTTTTGGACATCTGGCTTTTTTTTGTAATTCTCGATAAGGATTGTGAACTCATCCCCAGCTAGCCGCGCGAGTTTCATATTTGATGTTGCTATTCTTTCGAGCCTTTTTGCTACTGCGATGAGCAATAGGTCTCCTACTCGATGACCGAGGGTATCATTAATAACTTTAAAACGGTCTAGGTCGAGAAACATAACAGCAAAAGGCTTTTTCGATATTTTTGCTCGTGCAATTGCCTGTTCTAAATGTTGATGAAATGCACGTCGATTTGCAAGCTCTGTTAAAGTATCATGGTATGCTAGGAAGTTGATTTGTTCTTGTTGTTGTTTGCTTTCCGTAATATCTTTAATCATTAAATAAACCCCAGAAATTTTCTCCTTTAAAAAGATCGGTACGGCGGTAACGTGCAAGTAGTAAATATCTCTGTTTTTATGGTAAGCCCGTATTTCTAAAGAAATAGAATATCCCTTTTTCACGCGATGAAAGGCGTTAATCATTTCTTCTAAATCTTCTTCGTATATGAGTGAATAGTAAGGCTGGTTTAATAATTCATTCGTTTGATAACCGAGTAAAGTAGTACCAGCGTTATTTACTTTGAGAAAATTACCGTACAAATCTAATGTGAAAATTGGATCTGGATGATGCTCGTATAAAGATTTAAACATTTGTTGATTATGATAGAGTTCATTTTTCTGTTCTACTAAATCTTCTGTACGTAGTTTAATTTGTTTCTCGAGTTCTGAGTTGAATTGCATTTGAGCGATCAATAATATTTTATTTTGTTTTCGAACTAAACTATGACGTATGAGAACGAAAGAAAAAGTTATTATAAGTCCGATTACTATAATAGGCGCAAAAACGTATTCAACTAATATAAAAACAATAAGCATTACTACCGAAATATACGGTAATGATAATCGGATTGATTCGCCAATTTTAGGTGTTAGTAGTACTTGTTCTTGTTTTTCAGGCTTTTTTGTATGGAGAATACAGGCGATTGCTACTAGTACTAAGGTTACTTGATAGAAAGGAGTAACTGTAAACATAGAATACTCTGGTATGAAGTATTTTATATAAGCATAAATCGCATCTGTAGTAGCATATAAAATTAAAGCACTGCCAAGAAGTGCACCGACCTTTTTAGGTAATAAGGATAGTGGTTTGAATAAAAGGTTGATTCCTATTAAGAGAAAGAGTAAATCAGCCATTGGATAGGTAAGTTGAACAAATATGTCGATATAGGATGTTGTAAAGATATGAATAGTTCGTTCAATAAGTAAGTAGTAACTTAAAGTAAATTGGGCTGTAACGATAATACAAATATCACATAGCATAAAAAGTTTTTCTAATAAATCTCGGTTATAAATGATTTCGTATAGAAAGGCAAACGTAAAGCTAACTAAAAAAAGTAAGTAAAAAAAGTCAGATGGATCAACGAACGTATAGAAGTCCTTTACAATTAAACGCTGATAGGCAACGACTATATCACCGATAAAATAAGAGAGAGCTCCAACAGATAATATGATCCAAAATAAACGAGATAGCCCTTCTTTCATGTTTGAAAAATAAAGTATATAACTACAAGCGATAATATCAATTAATAGGGTGCTCGTTCCGATTAATAGCTGAAAAGGAAATGAGTATTCATATACAAAAGGCATTGCTACATAGTGAAGCGTTATAGACAGCAATACAATGCTTATAAGAATACTTACATGTGTTTGTTTTTTCATTTATATCACCTACGGTTTCTTGAAAAGCATATATAAGTTTTATATTTATTTTGCACAATTATAGCAAGTTGTAAAGATAGATTTTAATAATTCTTGTTTCTGTCTCCCAACATATCGACATAGGAATTTGAAGTTTGCTATAATGATTAGAATAGTTGCATTATTTAGAAAAATTTAAAAATAATAATTACTGCAACTAGGACATATTGTTTACTATGTGAACTTGTTCTTAATTTAGGGGGGAGGGTTTCACAATGGCAAGTGTATATGAAAATAGTTATATGATCGTTTTGATTTTCTTGCTATTAGGTATATTGCTGCCGGTAGTGGCTCTTACATTAGGAAGGATGCTGCGCCCAAATAAACCAAGTGCAGCAAAGGCGACGACGTATGAGAGTGGAATTGAGCCTTTTCATGATGCAAATATTCGGTTTCATGCTCGTTATTATATTTTCGCTTTATTGTTTGTGATCTTTGATGTAGAAACTTTATTTTTATATCCTTGGGCTGTTGCGTATGACAAGCTAGGTTTATTTGCATTAATTGAAATGCTCATCTTTGTTGTAATGTTGCTAGTTGGATTAGCGTATGCTTGGAAAAAGAAGGTGTTACAATGGTTATAAATTTTGAGGAATTACATCCAAATGAGCGAGCAGAATTAGAACGAAATATCTTTTTTTCTACATTGGAACAGTTGAAAGGATGGGCGAGGAGCAACTCTTTATGGCCGATGACATTCGGACTGGCATGCTGTGCAATTGAAATGATGGGGGTAGGCTCATCACATTACGATTTAGATCGATTTGGGTCATTTTTTCGAACTTCACCAAGACAATCGGACGTCATGATTGTATCGGGAACAGTAACGAAGAAGATGGCTCCTATTGTTCGGCGTTTATATGATCAAATGCCCGAACCGAAATGGGTTATTGCGATGGGATCTTGTGCGACAGCAGGTGGTCCGTATGTGAATTCATATGCTGTTGTGAAAGGTGTAGACCAAATCGTACCAGTTGATGTGTATATTCCTGGTTGTCCCCCAAATCCAGCTGCTTTAATCTATGGAATTAATAAATTAAAAGAGAAAATTCGTTACGAGGCAAAGACCGGAAAGCAGGTGACGAATAAATGAGTAATCCAAATAAAGATTTAGAGGATCTGAAAAAAGAAGCAGCTAGGCGTGCGAAAGAAGAAGCGAGAAAACGCCTTGTAGCGAAACACGAGGCGGAAATAAGTGAACTTGAGGAGGAAGATCGAGAAAAAGAGAAAGCGCTACCAAAAAATGATGATATTACTATAGAAGAAGCAAAGCGACGTGCAGCAGCTGCTGCAAAGGCAAAAGCGGCGGCGTTAGCGAAACAGAAAAGAGAAGGAACCGAAGAAGTAACGGAAGAAGAAAAAGCGAAAGCCAAGGCGAAGGCAGCAGCAGCCGCAAAAGCAAAAGCGGCGACGTTAGCGAAACAGAAAAGAGAAGGAACCGAAGAAGTAACGGAAGAAGAAAAAGCGAAAGCCAAGGCGAAGGCAGCGGCAGCCGCAAAAGCAAAAGCGGCGGCGTTAGCGAAACAGAAAAGAGAAGGAACCGAAGAAGTAACGGAAGAAGAAAAAGCGAAAGCCAAGGCGAAGGCAGCAGCAGCCGCAAAAGCAAAAGCGGCGGCGTTAGCGAAACAGAAAAGAGAAGGAACCGAAGAAGTAACGGAAGAAGAAAAAGCGAAAGCCAAGGCGAAGGCAGCAGCAGCTGCAAAGGCAAAAGCGGCAGCGTTAGCGAAGCAGAAAAGAGAAGGAACCGAAGAAGTAACGGAAGAAGAAAAAGCGAAAGCCAAGGCGAAGGCGGTGGCGGCCGCCAAGGTAAAAGCGGCAGCATTGGCGAAGCAGAAAGCCTCGCAAGGTGATGGGGATTCGGGAGATGAAAAGGCAAAGGCAATTGCAGCGGCAAAAGCGAAAGCAGCAGCGGCTGCAAGAGCGAAGACAAAGGGAGCTGAAGGTAAGAAAGAGGATGAGCCGAAGCAGGAAGAACCGTCCGTAAATCAGCCGTATTTAAATCAGTATGTTGAGGCTATTAGGGAGAAGTTAGGAGAGGGTGCATTAGTAGATTCCTACATTAATAAACTGTCAAAGGATGTGCCAACTCTTGTGGTGGATCCCGAAAAGTATTATGAAGTGATGGAGTCACTGCGATTCCATGAGGGACTTGCTTTTGATTATATGTCAGAGCTACATGCGACGGATTTTGTGACACATATGGAAGTGTATGTTCATTTGTTTTCATATGGCAAGAAACAATCGGTAGCGGTGAAGGTAAAGCTAGACCGGGAAGCGCCGCAAGTCGAATCTGTGACAGCGCTTTGGAAAGGAGCTGACTGGCCGGAGCGAGAAGCATACGATTTGCTCGGCATTGTATTTAAAGGGCATCCGAATTTAACGCGTATTTTAATGCCAGATGATTGGGTAGGATATCCGCTTAGAAAAGACTATGAACCGTATGATGTGGAGGTGTAGCTATGATCCGCACGGAAGAGATGCTTTTGAATGTAGGACCTCAGCATCCGAGTACACATGGTGTGTTCAGGCTCGTAATTAAGATTGACGGAGAAATTATTAAAGAAGCTACACCTGTTATTGGATATTTGCATCGCGGGACGGAAAAGATCGCTGAGAGCTTACAGTATACGCAAATTATCCCTTATACAGATCGAATGGACTATTTATCAGCCATGACGAATAATTACGTCATTTGCCATGCTGTAGAGACGATGATGGGGCTTGAAATTCCAGAGCGTGCCGAATACTTGCGAGTACTTGCGATGGAGCTAGGAAGAATTGCGAGCCATCTCGTTTGGTGGGGGACGAATCTTCTTGATATAGGAGCGGTCAGCCCGTTTTTGTACGCGTTTCGTGAACGAGAGATGATTATAAATTTATTAAATGAATTATGCGGGGCACGGCTTACTTTTAACTATATGAGAGTTGGCGGTGTGAAGTGGGATGCGCCAGATGGTTGGATTGAAAAGGTGGAAGAGTTTGTTCCGTATATGAGGGAGCAATTAGCAGGTTATCATGATCTTGTTAGCGGTAATGAGATTTTCTTAAATCGTGTGAAAGGCGTTGGTATATATAGCGCGGAAGAAGCGATCTCGTATTCTTTAAGCGGAGCAAATTTGCGGTGCACTGGAGTAAACTGGGATCTTCGCAAAGATGAGCCGTATTCGATTTATGATCGTTTTGATTTTGATATTCCTGTTGGAAGCGTGGGAGATGCTTGGGATCGCTACGTTTGCCGAATGCAAGAAATCGAGGAGTCTTTAAAGGTTGTTGAGCAAGCGGTTCAGCAGTTCCCGAAAGATGGAGCTGTGCTGGCAAAAGTACCGAAAATTATTAAGGCACCTAAGGGAGAAGCATTTGTACGTATCGAATCGCCGCGCGGAGAGATTGGTTGTTATATCGCAAGTGACGGAAAGAAAGAGCCGTACCGTTTGAAGTTTCGTAGGCCATCTTTTTATAACTTGCAAATTTTACCGAAGTTATTGAAAGGTGAAAACATCGCTAATTTAATTACGATTTTAGGTGGAGTTGATATTGTACTTGGGGAGGTTGATGGCTAATGATTGAGACGCTCTTACAATCACCTTCAAGCTGGACGAATTTCTTCATTTTTTTCGGATTAGCGGTACTTCTACTATTTGCAGTCCTTGGCTTCGTTACATATGGAATCTTGGCAGAACGGAAAGTGATGGGATTTATGCAAGGGCGGATTGGACCAAACCAGGTTGGAGGCCGATTCGGTTTACTGCAAACGGTAGCTGATGTTTTAAAACTATTATTGAAAGAAGATAGTATTCCGAAAGCAGCAGATAAACCGCTGTTTATATTAGCGCCTGTCATTGCATTTGCACCAGCATTTATGGTGCTTGCGGTTATCCCGTTCACTGATAAATTTCAATTTGCAGATATTGGAGTCGGGCTACTTTATTATATTGCTGTTTCCGGTATTACGACGATAGGTGTTGTAACTGGGGGATGGGCATCGAATAATAAATATTCCCTTTTAGGAGGGATGCGTGCGGCGGCGCAAATGATTTCTTATGAGATTCCGCTCGTAATGAGTGTAATTGGTATCGTTTTGCTAGCTGGTAGTCTGAATTTAAATGAGATTGTAGCGGCGCAGGAGAAGGTCTGGTACATTTTCGTACAGCCAATTGGCTTCGTCGTTTTCTTAATCGCAGCAGTTGCAGAGTTAAATAGGACGCCATTCGATTTGCCGGAAGCGGAGTCAGAACTTGTTTCTGGATATCATACAGAATACTCAGGTTTTCGCTGGGCGTTTTTCATGCTTTCAGAGTACGTATATTTCTTCGGGATGGCATCGTTAATTACAGTGCTCTTTTTAGGCGGATGGAATCCAGTCATGTTTCTTGGATTTATCCCAGGTGCCGTATGGTTTGCTTTGAAATTTAGCAGTGTAGTCTTTCTATTAATTTGGTTCCGCGTTACGTTCCCGCGTATAAGAGGTGACCAGTTAATGGAGTTTGGATGGAAAGTATTATTGCCGATTGCACTTGCAAATATTTTCTTAACGGCATTGATTAAGGAGTTATTCTTCTAATCTATGAGGGGGGTGCCAGTAAGAGATGAAAGGACTATTTAAAGGGTTAAAATATACATTAAGTAATTTGAGCAAGAAGAAGGTAACGTATGATTATCCAAATCAACCGTTGCCGTTGCCAGACCGTTTTCGGGGGATTCAAAAATTTTATCCGGAGAAATGTATTGTTTGTAATCAGTGCTCTAACATTTGTCCGACAGACTGTATTCAGTTAACAGGAAAGAAACATCCGGATCCTACGAAAAAAGGAAAAATTATCGACACGTATGATATTAATTTTGAAATTTGTATTCTTTGTGATTTATGTACAGAAGTTTGTCCGACAGAGGCAATTGTCATGACAAATAACTTTGAACTCGCGGAATATTCACGTGATGACTTATTTAAAAATTTGCAGTGGCTTGACGAAAACGACGAAAACGTCAGGAAGGAGAATAAGGCATGAATGGCGAGTTTGTAGCATTCTTTATACTATCCTTGTCTGCAATTATCGGCGGTGTTCTTATGTTGAACTTAACGAAAGTTATGCACATGATGCTAGCTCTCGTTCTGACATTTCTCAGCATTGCAGGTTTGTATTTTCTTTTGTCAGCCGAATTTATAGGCGTTGCACAAATTTTACTTTACTCTGGTGCAATCACAATTATTATGATTTTCGGCATTATGTTAACGAAACATAACGCGGAAAATGAATCGCGTCTTACTCTTCGAAAATGGATTATCTTCTTTGCAGTTGTAGCATTTGGAGCGGTTATGTATTTCGCTGTTAATAATGTTGATTTTGCAAATGAAAGCACACAAGGAAGTTTACCTCTCCATGAAAATAACACACTTCAAATCGGTACACTTCTCTATTCAAAATATATTATTCCATTTGAACTAACTTCAGTTATTTTACTTGTAGCACTTGTTGGCGCAATTATACTTGCGAAAAAGGACGAGAAAGAGGAGGATTCCAATGAGTAGCGTTCCAGCTTCTGCATATTTAACACTTGCGATTATTTTGTTTTGCATCGGTCTATTTGGAGCTTTAACAAAGCGGAATACAGTAATCGTATTAGTTTGTATCGAATTAATGCTGAATGCTGCCAATTTAAACTTAGTGGCGTTTAGTAAATTAGGCTTATTTCCGAATTTAACAGGTCAAATTTTCTCACTGTTTACGATGGCTGTAGCGGCAGCGGAAGCGGCGGTAGGACTCGCTATTTTAATTGCTTTATATCGTAATCGTACGACAGTTCAGGTGGATGAAATGGATACGCTCAAAGGATAGCATTGTGACCGAAAAAGGGGGAAGGAAACAATGATCGATTATGCATGGCTCATACCGCTTTTCCCACTCGTTTCGTTTTTGTTACTTATTATATTCGGGAAGAAAATTAGAGAAGGAAGCAGCGTACTTAGTATTTTTTTCGTCTTTCTCTCCTTTATACTTGCGGTACTTGTGTTAATAGAAAGGTTTTCAGAAGCAAGCGTGAAGCATAAGTGGGTGTGGCTTAGAGCTGGAGATGTGGATATATCATTCGGCTTTGAAGTGACTGCATTAGGAGCTTTAATGTTATTTATCGTGACGCTTGTGAGTCTACTTGTACATGTGTATTCGAAAGGTTATATGAAAGGTGATGAACGATTACCGACCTTTTACGCATATTTAGGACTCTTTACATTTGCGATGTTAGGGCTTGTTATATCAACGAATTTATTACAACTTTATATATTTTGGGAATTAGTTGGCCTTGGCTCATTTTTACTTATCGGTTTTTATTTCTTTAAAGAAGAAGCGAAGGCTGCTGCAAAAAAGGCTTTTATTATGACCCGTATTGGGGATGTTGGTTTATTTATCGGGATGATTTTAATTTTTTGGTACGCAGGTAGTTTTGAATATGACGCAATATTTAGGGCGATTTATACAGGGGATCTACCTCCTTACATGATTACAATAACAGCGATATTAATTTTTATCGGGGCGATGGGGAAATCAGGGCAGTTCCCGCTTCATACGTGGTTGCCAGATGCAATGGAGGGGCCAACGCCCGTTTCGGCACTTATTCACGCGGCGACGATGGTCGCAGCTGGCGTATATTTAGTAGCGACGATGTTCCCTCTATTTTCAGCAAGTACAGTGGCGATGCAGACAGTGGCAATCGTTGGAGCTTTCACTGCAATCTTTGCGGCCTCTATCGGTCTTGTGCAAACAGATATAAAGAGGGTGCTTGCTTATTCTACAGTTAGCCAGCTCGGGTACATGATGCTCGCGTTAGGTTCTGCCGGTTATGTAGCTGGTATATTTCATTTAACGACACATGCTTTTTTTAAAGCACTACTATTTTTGGCGGCAGGAAGTGTAATTCATGCTGTGCATACGCAAAACATTAATAAAATGGGCGGTTTACAGAAGAAGATGAAAGTAACTGGTACGCTATTTTTAATAGGTACCCTTGCCATTAGCGGTGTTCCGCTGCTTTCCGGTTTTTTCAGCAAAGATGAAATTTTAGCGGCGACGTGGATGAATGGCAATTACGTTTTATTTACTTTAGCGGTAATTGCGGCGTTTTTAACAGCGTTCTATATGTTCCGCCTATACTTTCTTGTCTTTACTGGAGAAACGAAGACGAAGGAAGAAGTGCATGAATCGCCTCGCGTTATGACGTATCCAATGATTGTTCTCGGCGTTCTCGCAGTAGTGGTAGGATATATAAATACACCATGGTTTGGGACGTTTCTCGGAGATTGGTTGACGAAAGATGTAGGGTTTAAGGTTGAAGAAGCGCATGGACCAGTTTGGATTATGATTGTTGCGACACTCGTTTCATTTGCGGGAATCGCTCTTGCATATTTCATATATGGCAAGAAATCAATTTCTAGGAATTGGGCTGGGGGTACGGAAACATCGCTTTATAATCTTTTGAAAGAAAAATATTATGTGGATGAACTATACAACATGACGGTGATCCCTATTACGAAAGGAATCGCTCATGTGCTTCGCTTATTTGAAGTGTATGTAGTCGAAGGAATTGCAGTTTTAATTGCAAGTGTAGTGAAAGGCACAAGTAACCTTGGATCGAAACTTCAAAACGGGAATGTACAAGTGTACGGTACTGTAACGGCGGTTTCGCTCGCTGTACTCGTCATTATTTTGCTCTATACGGGAGGGGATTTACGATGAATGATTTGTTGTTAACGTTCTTCATTTTTTCCCCGCTTTTAGGAATTTTATTGCTTGTATTAACACCGAAAAAGGAATTGCGTACAGTGCGAGCGCTTGGCTTATTTGGGACGGCACTTCCATTTGGAATCGCTATCGTCCTCGCTTGTACATATGCTTCTGGAAAGAATTTGTCACTATTCGATGAAAAGATGAAATGGATTAAGTTCGGCGATTTTACAGCGGTAGATAAAAGGTGGTTTTCTATTTATTACGAGCTCGGTATTGATGGTTTGTCGCTTGTCATGATGGTACTGACGGCTCTTCTAGCAACGCTTGCAGCAATTGCAGCCTTTTCTATTAAAAGAAATTTAAAAGCATTTTATATGCTGTTACTCATGCTAGAAATAGGAATGCTCGGCGTCTTTGCTGCTCAAAACTTAATGTTGTTTTTTATCTTCTTTGAAATTACGTTGCCACCAATGTTCTTATTAATTGGAAAGTGGGGAAAATTGTCGAGTGAAAAGGCTGCGTATAGTTATTTAATATATAACGGTATTGGCTCAGCTATTTTGCTCATTGTTTTCTCAATTTTGTTCGCGAAAACAGGTACAACAAATATTGTGGAGCTGAAAGAGATATTAAGAAGCGTAAACGCAGAGGGAGCACTCGTCATCCCAAGTAGTTTGCAGCTTAGTGTATTTATTGCCATAATGATTGCTTTTGCAATTAAACTACCTGTTTTTCCGTTGCACCGCTGGATGGTCAATGTACACATAGAAGCGCATCCAGCTGTAGTTATGCTTCATGCGGGTGTTTTGCTGAAGATTGGGGCGTACGGTATTATTCGCTTCGGGAAAGGGCTATTCCCGGAATATTTTCACGATGTTGCAACACTAATTGCGATATTAGGCGTAATTAATTTATTATACGGTGCCTTTTTAGCGCTCATCCAAACAGACTTTAGGAAAGTACTGGCTTACTCTAGTATTTCGCATATGGGAATTGTGTTAATGGGACTTGCGTCACTTAATGCACCTGGTACACAAGGAGCGTTATTCCAGGTTGTATCGCACGGTTTAATTGCAGCCTTGCTGTTTTTCTTACTCGGTGTTATAGAACAACGTTTCGGAACATCAGACATTACAGCGCTTGGTGGACTCGCAAAAAGTGTCCCAGTACTTAGCGGCTTCTTCTTAGCAGGAGGAATGGCATCGCTCGGATTACCAGGGATGTCTGGGTTTGTTAGTGAATTTCTTGCCTTTCTCGGTTTATTTCAAGGAGAGCCCGTCATTGCTGCAGTCGGTGTGATTGGCATCATTTTAACCGCTGTGTATGTATTAAGGGCGACACTTCAAGTGACATTTGGAAAGAAAGAGTGGGAAGCAAAATCTGATATACACGGATGGGAGTATGTCCCTGTTTTACTACTTATCTTTTGT
Source organism: Bacillus sp. B1-WWTP-T-0.5-Post-4 (assembly GCF_009183795.1). NCBI lineage: Bacteria > Bacillati > Bacillota > Bacilli > Caryophanales > Bacillaceae > Bacillus > Bacillus sp. B1-WWTP-T-0.5-Post-4. The sequence goes on along the minus strand of NZ_WEIJ01000004.1, from coordinate 258,252 downwards.
ATTATTGCAATTGGAGTTATGCCAGAGATACTAGGAGATCCGCTTCAAAATACATTGAAAACATTGGGGGTGAAGTAGGATGGATATGAATACGTTACTTAGCTTATCGTGGCATCTAATGGTGCCAGAATTTATTATTCTCGGCGCCGCCATCCTTCTTTCCATATGTGATTTGTTTTTTAAGCTGAACCATAGATATGTAGCTCTTGGTGCGATTGCTGCCATCGTATTAGCAATCGTGTCATTAATTACTCTATATAGCGAACCGGCAGGAGATATTTTAAATGGATCGTTTGTGTTAGATGGATTTTCAAAAGGGTTTAAAACGTTGCTATTAGGCGCCTCAGCTCTCATTTTATGCACCGCGATGAGCGATGATAAGAAGAATCCAATCGAAGATAAGGGCGAATATTATTATTTATTTTTAATGGCGCTTCTTGGTGCGATGTTCATGGCTTCTAGTGTTGATTTTATTACCCTTTTCGTTGGTTTGGAGTTACTTTCACTTTCTTCTTATATTTTAGTAGGAATACGAAAAAAGAGCCGTGCATCAAATGAAGCGGCAATGAAATATGTCATTAGCGGAGGAATTGGAACGGCGATTACGCTCTTCGGAATGAGTTATTTATACGGTATTACAGGTTCAACTAACATTGTAGATATGCAAAAGGTACTCACTGGGGAGCTCGCTAGTGGTATTCAGTTATTGTTAGCTCTCGCATTTCTTTTATTGCTAGTTGGTCTCTCATTTAAAATTGCCACAGTGCCGTTTCATATGTGGGCACCTGATGTGTATGAAGGAGCGACTACACCTGTTACTGCTTTTCTTGGAACGATTTCTAAAATTGCTGGGTTCCTACTCATTATTCGTTTGTTCCTTATGATCTTTGCAAGTGTATTAATACAAGGAGATATGCAATCTTTATATGGGCATATGAGTATATATATTGCAGTGCTAGCAAGTATTACGATGATTGTTGGGAATGTAGTCGCGTTAAAACAATACAATATAAAGCGTTTATTTGCTTATTCAGGTATTGCACATGCGGGGTATTTACTCGTTCCACTTGTGGCATTATCACCATTTACGATGGATAGCATGTGGTTTTATATGCTGGCATACATGCTTATGAATATAGGCGCATTTGCCATTATCCACGGCTTAATCTTACAAAATGATGAGGAAAATATAACAATTTTCACAGGTTTATATAAAAGGTCGCCATTTACAGCGATAATGATGACAATTTTTATTTTATCGCTGGCTGGGATACCAGGAACGGCTGGATTCATTGGAAAGATTAACATCTTTTTAGGCGCACTTCATGTAGAGCCAGCACATTACGTACTAGCTTCGATTATGATGGGTACGACAGTTGTTTCATTCGTATATTATTTCCGTATTTTACAACAAATGTTTTTCCGCACCGGAGAGACAGAAGAGAGAATACGGTTACCGTTAAATATAAAGGTTGTTATGAGTCTTTGTGCAATTTCGATTGTAATACTAGGGATTATGCCGATGATTGGGTACAATTTCTTTTATGAATATTTTCCATTGATGAAAGATTTCTTCTTCTTAGGGAACGTGGTACAATAGTGAAAATAAAAGGTGTGGAGTCAGTACTCTGCGCTTTTTATTTTGTGTTAACTTGTAATGTAGATATACGTTTTTGGAAAGAAAATCACGATGTAAAATGTAAGATGTCTATGTGCATTTGAAAAAGTGTAGCTCCTACTTATTATGGTATCGTTTTTATATTCTTTCATAAGTAGTAGCTGAGTAAAAAGGGGTCGATTTTTTGGCACAACTTTTAGGGCAACAAGCACTGATTGCCATTGTTTCGCATTTATTGTTTATTACCATTACGTGGTGGGCCTTACAAGGCATTCACATTGAGCGTTTAATGAAGTCCGGAAAAGTGCTGCAGACGCGAGTATTACTCATCTTAATTACAATTGCAATTGGGACATCTGTAAGTAACTTTTTCCTTGATTATTTAGGCTATTCGAAGAGTTTAACGTATTTAGTAAAGTAAGTGTATAGAACCTCAAATCTCCGTTAACAATGGGGATAGGAGGGGATGAAATTGAAGCTTAAAGCCATTCTTATTGTTGCACTTAGTGTTGTTTTATTTTTGGTTGGATATAGAGAGATGAAACCGATAAGCGATGAACAGAAAATGGAGAGCATGATCAAGGCTTTAGAGAAAAATGATGCTAAAGTAGAAAAATGGTCATGGTTAGCGAGAGAAACAAAAACAATTTCTAACATACATACGTTTCAAAAGTTGTTAAACGATGTGAAGGAAAAGGCAAATATTCAAAAGTGGGAAGTAGAGCAATCTCCAGATGGATATAAAGCTACATCCTATAAAAAGCTTTCTTCTTATGAAGAACGAGTAGTAGTAACTTGGAGTAAAGAAAATACTAAAGAAAACACTTTCATTATCTTTGAATTAAGTGGGGCGAAATGGGACCCGAAGTATGTTCAAAACATGAATAAAATTTTTAGTGAAAAACCTATAATTTACACTTGTGTTCAAGGTGTACTGAATGATAAGATTGAAGGTGTTTTGCAAAATAAAACCAATCAGGTTTTGAAAGATCTTTCAGCAAGAGCGATCGAACAAGTAGAAGAAAGAGCATTTGTGTCAGTCTCCGCATACAATAAAAAGTGGGATGACGCTCTTTCAACAAATAGAGAGAAAATAAATGTGCAAATAGCAATACGTTCTACAGACAACAAAGATACAATTGTGGTTGGCACACCGATCATAACTTCTGAGTATTGAGTGAATAGATACTGAAAAAAGGACACGGAGGGGAATAATTTGGAAAAGATCATCGTCCGTGGCGGAAAGCGGTTAAACGGCACAGTGCGTGTTGAGGGCGCAAAAAATGCTGTATTACCTATAATCGCTGCAGCCCTATTAGCGAGTGATGGAAAGAATGTACTATCTGAAGTACCAGTTTTGTCTGATGTATACACAATTAATGAGGTATTACGTCATTTAAATGCTGAAGTCGTATTTGAAAATAATCAAGTAACAATCGATTCTTCTAAAGAACTAAACATTGAAGCACCATTTGAATATGTACGTAAAATGCGTGCATCTGTTCAAGTAATGGGACCATTATTAGCACGTAACGGTCGTGCTCGTATTGCACTTCCTGGTGGATGTGCAATTGGTTCACGTCCAATTGACCAACATTTAAAAGGCTTCGAAGCAATGGGAGCAAAAGTACAGGTTGGTAACGGTTTTGTTGAGGCATATGTTGAGGGAGAACTAAAAGGAGCTAAAATCTACTTAGACTTCCCAAGCGTAGGCGCGACAGAAAACATTATGTCTGCAGCTACATTAGCAAAAGGGACAACAATTCTTGAAAACGCAGCGAAAGAACCAGAAATCGTTGACTTAGCTAACTTCTTAAATGCGATGGGAGCGAAAGTACGCGGAGCTGGAACTGGAACGATTCGTATCGAAGGCGTTGATAAATTATATGGTGCAAACCACTCTATTATTCCTGACCGTATTGAAGCGGGAACATTCATGGTTGCAGCAGCAATTACTGGTGGAGACATCTTAATTGAAAATGCTGTACCTGAACATTTACGCTCAATTACAGCGAAAATGGAAGAAATGGGTGTTAAAATTATTGAGGAAAACGAAGGTGTACGTGTTATCGGCCCAGATAAGTTAAAAGCGGTTGATATTAAAACTATGCCTCACCCAGGTTTCCCAACAGACATGCAATCACAAATGATGGCATTATTACTACAAGCTGATGGAACAAGCATGATTACAGAAACGGTATTCGAAAACCGCTTTATGCACGTTGAAGAATTCCGTCGTATGAATGCTGATATTAAAATTGAAGGTCGTTCTGTTATTATGAACGGTCCAAACAGCTTACAAGGTGCTGAAGTAGCAGCAACTGACTTACGTGCTGCAGCTGCATTAATCTTAGCTGGTTTAGTATCAGAAGGTTATACTCGTGTAACTGAGTTAAAACATCTTGACCGTGGCTATGTAAACTTCCATAAGAAATTAGCTGCATTAGGTGCAACTATTGAACGTGTAAACGAAAAAGTAGAAGAAGTGAAAGAACAAGAAGTTTCTGATCTTCACGCTTAATTGAAATAGTCTCTATGTCTTTTGACATAGGGGCTATTTTTTTGGGTTATTACTGTTATAGTCAATAAATTCTATACTTATGCACGTACCAGTAAAAATATTTAGAAAATTTCCGTTTTATACTCTTCCCCTTAAGTATGTTCTAAAAGAAAGAGTTGTTCCATAAGAATGAATGGAGTAAAGCTTTTATATTGGGGGAAAATAGGATGAAATTTTCAAAGCCACTTTTTATTACAGTAGCGCTCTTAATAGCGCTCGTTATCATTGTACCTGCAGCCCTTGTTATTCCATTTGCGAAAGCAAAAGTAGGGGAAGAAACGGCCTCTAAAACTCCTCCAGCGATAGAAAGCATACCAGCTCCAGGAAAAGTAGATACAGCTGTTCAAGTTGCTGTATATCGCGAAAAACAGAAGAAGGTAGAAACATTACCAGTGGAGGAGTATGTGACAGGTGTAGTAGCTTCTGAGATGAATGCCAGTTTTGAAATAGAGGCACTAAAGGCGCAGGCATTAGCAGCGAGAACATTTGTAGTACAACGTATGCTAAGCGGAGGAAAGAAAAATAATGCGGACGTGACAGATACGGTGAAAGATCAAGTGTACAAAAGCAAAGATGAATTGAAGAAGCAATGGGGTAATAACTACGAAAATAATTTGAAGAAAATCGAAGAAGCCGTTTCGAAAACAGCAGGACAAGTTTTAACGTATGATGGAAAACCAATTTCAGCATCCTTCTTTTCAACGAGTAATGGCCGAACAGAAAATGCAGCTGACTATTGGGGAAATGATTATCCGTACTTGAAAAGTGTAGATAGTCCGTGGGATCAAGCCTCTCCAAAGTTTACGAGCGAGCAAACATTTACAGTAGCTGATTTTCAAAAACGTCTCGGTGTGAAAGTGCTAGCAGACGGGAAGGTTGGAAATATTAAAGACCTTACGGAAGGAAAGCGCGTAAAGGATGTAGCTTTTCAAGGAAAAACATTAACAGGAAAAGAAGTTCGTGAAAAGTTAGATTTACGTTCTTCTGATTTTACGTGGAAACAACAAGGAGATAAAATCATCGTTACGACGAAAGGCTTCGGTCACGGCGTTGGTATGAGTCAATATGGGGCGAACGGCATGGCAGCGGAAGGAAAGAAATATACAGATATCGTCGCTCATTACTATAAAGGCGTTGAAATAAAGACGATGAATGATTATGAAGGAAAATTGATGGTGAAGAAATAGGTGTCAGAACTCTGGCACCTATTTTTTCTGTTTAAAATATCATAATTTTCCATTAACTGTTTGATATAATAGGATAAAAAGGCATTTGGGGGAAATGAAATGGCGTTACTAGAGTTGAAACAGTTAGGGAAGGCGAACCAGTTACCGGAAATTGAGCTAAAGGTTGAGAAAGGACAATGTATTGTTTTGCAATGCAATAATCATACAGCTAAAGTGTTACACCGCATTATTATTGGTGAAGAAGAAGCTTCAACTGGCAATGTACTGTTTGAAGGAGAAGCAATTGGAAAGAAAAATTATTCCCGCATCGGTTTTTGTTTTTTGAAAGATGAGGCATATGATCGTTTGAAGGTGAAAGAATACTTTAAGTTGTTAATAGGGCTTTATGAATCAAATATGAGTACGGAAGAAGTTGTACAATATGTTGGTCTCTTAGATAAGTTAAACGTTAAAATAGAAAAACTATCATTTTCAGAGAAACGTCGTCTTCATATTGGGCGAGTGATGATTCATAATCCGGATTTAGTCGTTTTGGAAGAGCCAGAGCAAAATGTAGATATAGAGAGTACGGTTATTATTCGAAAAGCGATTATGAAAATGAAAGAACAAGGAAAAGCAATTTTTATTACGTCATCTTTCCTATCGGATGCTCTTTCGTTAACGGAAGATGTATACATACTAAACAATGACGGTGTGAAAAAAGTAGAAATTGAACAAGAGGAAGCTGAAGAAGTCGATGAAGAGAAGGTCGTTCAAATAATTCCGCAAATGAAGTTAGAAAGAATACCTGCGAAAGTGAACGATAAAATCATTTTACTTGATCCGATGGAAATCCATTTCATTGAAACGCAAAACGGAGTAACGCATATTCACGTTCGTGAAGGTGATTTCGTATGTGCATTAACATTAAGTGAACTAGAAGCAAGATTAACAGGTTTTGGTTTCTTTAGATGTCATCGCTCGTATCTTGTGAATTTACAAAGAGTACGAGAAGTGATTACTTGGACTCGTAACAGTTTTAGTTTAATTTTGGATGACGAAAGAAAAAGTTCAATTCCGCTTTCAAAAGGACGCATGGATGAATTAAAAGGCGTGATTGGGCTATAAAAAGTGCTCCAATAAGCTTAACATGCGATCCATTCACCGGTAAAAATACTCCTTTTACCGGTATTTTACTGCGTAAACCCTTTGTTTTTCATATGATTGAGTCAAGAAAAGTGAAACAAACGAACGAAAAGCGCTAAAGCGACTTTCATCTATAAAGAAGAAAAACAAAGGGGATGAAGAAATGACATTGGCAATTGAAATGAAAGATGTAATGAAAAGTTTCGACGGAAAAACGGCACTTCGAAATGTAAATATTGAGGTGAAGCGAGGAGAGATATTCGGATTCCTCGGACCGAGTGGATCTGGTAAGACGACAACAGTAAAAATTTTAACTTCTCAATTGCTTCATAGTGTTGGAACAGTAAGAGTATTAGGGAAAGATATTACAGGACCAAGTAGCATCGATTATAAACGAATTGGTATTTTAACAGATAACAGCGGCTTATATGAAAGACTTAGCATTTATGATAACTTACTATTATTTTGTGACTTATACGATTGTAAAAAAGAACGAATCGATGAAGTACTAGCACAAGTAAATTTATTAGATGATAAAAAAACACCAGTAAAAAAATTATCAAAGGGAATGAAGCAACGCGTCACACTAGCGAGAGCAATCCTTCATAAACCAGATATCCTCTTCTTAGATGAACCAACATCTGCACTTGATCCAGTAAACGTACAAAACATTCATAAAATCTTAAAAGACTTAAATGAAGAAGGAACGACGATTTTCTTAACGACTCACAACATGGATGAAGCAGAAACGCTTTGTAACCGTATTGCCTTCCTTTGTGGCGGAGAAATTGTAGCGCTTGATACGCCAGAGAACCTGCGCTTAAAATACGCTAAGGATCATATACAAGTCGTATTAAAGGATAAGCAAAAAGAAGTAGTGCAAAAAGATGAATTAGGTGCAAAACGTATTTCAGAATGGATGAACAAAGGAGAATTACTATCCATTCATTCACACGAACCAACTTTAGGCGATATTTTTATTGAAGTTACTGGGAGGGGATTATAATGACATTTTCAATGAGACGTGTATCAGCTATTTTTAGAAAAGAAGTACAAGATTTTAAGACAAATTCACAAGTGTTGTTAATGGCATTTTTACCAATTATACTTTCATTTTTGTTTAGCAGATTTGGAGTGGGAAAGGAAATGTTAGGTATTACTACTATAACGGCCTTCCTATTTGTCGCAGGCTTTGTTCAATCTATGGTAATTGCAGAAGAAAAAGAAAAACATACATTGCGTGTATTAATGCTATCACCGGCATCTTCGGTTGAAGTTCTACTTGGAAAGAGTTTATTAACATCGGGTCTGACGATGGTCATTTGTATTGCAAATTTATTCATTTTAGATCAGTTAAATATTAATCTTCCATTGGTAGGATTGATATTCTTATGCGGAACTATTTTGTTTATCGTACTTGGAACAATGATCGGATTACTTGCATCTTCTGTACCACAAACATCAATAATTGGAATGCCGATATTAATGACGATGTATTTGGCTGTACAGTTTGAGCCAATGGTTGAAAATAAAGTAATTAAGACGATGATTGGATATCTTCCAACATCTCATATTGTGAAAGCACTTAAAAGCTTAGTAGGTGGGGCGGGATTTAGTAGTATTAGTGGGCATGTATTAAATGTTGCAGTTTGGCTTATTATATCGCTCGTTGTATGTTTAATCGTATATAAAAAGAAACAATTAGACTAAAAACTGAGCCAAAAGTGCTCAGTTTTTTCTTTTTTCTATCATTTCCTCGGAAATTTTACAGTTCTTATACATATTTTTACAGATTTTGTCGAAAAGTAATTAGTTATACGTTGTATAGGATACGTGAATATTGTTCAAAATGATTGCTGAGGTGATGATGGAATGCGAGGAAGAAATAATAAAAAGTCGCAAAAGGTAGTACATTTATTTCAAAAAAGATGGGTGTTTCCGGCACTATACATTGCTTGTGCAGCGGTAATCTTAATGGTTGCGCTATGGTTCCAAGGAGCTAATCCGAAGAAGACTCCAAACCAGGATCAAGCAACACCGTATACACAATCGGAAGATCCAGCAGTACCAGTAACGAAATCTTCAGAAGTAGTGAAAATGCCAGCTGCCGCGAATGCGGAAGTAGTCGTACAGAAGAAATTCTATGAAGATGCAGCAACTGAGGCGGAACAAGAAAAAGCACTTGTCTTTTATAACAACACATATTCCCCAAACAAAGGAATTGACATTGCTGCGAAGAATGGAAAAGAATTCAATGTTGCTGCTGCTTTAAGTGGTACAGTAACGAAAGCTGAAAAAGATTCACTTCTTGGTTATGTTGTAACAGTTGATAGTGGAAATGGTGTAGCGATATCTTATCAAAGCTTAGGCAGTGTGAAAGTAGAAAAAGGTGCAAGAGTTGCACAAGGTGAAGTATTAGGAACATCCGGTCTAAGTGCAATGAATAAAGAGGCAGGCTCTCACGTTCACTTTGAAGTACGTAAAGACAATGTGGCTGTGAACCCTGAACGTTACTTAAATAAATCAGTAACAGAAATTAAAGCTGATGCAGGTGCTGCAAAGGCTACGAATGCTTCTGGTAAAAAAGCTGATGACAAATCTCAAAAAGAAGAGAAGTCAACGAGCACGAAACCTGAAAGTAAAACAGAAGACAAGTCTCAAAAAGAAGAGAAATCAACAAGCGGTTCAACTAGTGACAAAAAAGAAGAACCGAAGAAAGAAGAAAAATCAACAAATGGTTCTACAGAATCATCTAACGATTCTTCTTCACAAGAATAAGAAAGTGAAAAGATCAGTTCCCACTAGGGGAGCTGATTTTTTTATTTTTATATAAAAATACTTAATTTCGAGAAAAAAGTTGCAAAAACAAGGAAAAATGACGAGATTCTCGAATATATATTACAAAAGGGAGGGGATACTGTGTCATTTTTATTTGTTCTGTCGACTGCTATTATTTTATTGTTTGTTTTATTCACCTTATATTATTATATTGCCGGTAAGAAAGAGGTTCCCCACCATCAATTATTAGAAGAAGAGTTTGAAAGAGAAGAATGACGCCTTATACATAAGGTGTCATTTTTTTTTCGTCAAAATAGTCACTGTTAACGTATTTCTCACAAAAAAACGTAATTTTTCTTAACTTAGTCCGCAAAAATAGTGAACATGTAGCATATATCAGTAGTGCGGGCAATACAATGGTATAAACCAAAGCAAAGAGAGTGTTTGAGGTGAGAAATCGTGAATCATTTCATTATAAATCCAAGAATGTTTAACGCTTACAAACAGCACTCACACTTACTTCTTAGTCGTATGCAGCGAGGCTCATTTCACCCTTCTCACATCCAAATTAGGGAGGCGAGTGGTGTGCACGATTACATCAAAGAGAGAACTATCAAGATTGGTAAGTATATCGTGGAGACAAGAAAGACAGTGCGTGTCATTGCAAAGGAATTTGGGGTATCAAAGAGTACAGTCCATAAAGATTTAACAGAGCGTCTACCAGAAATTAATCCAGAGCTCGCAAATGAAGTGAAAGAAATTCTTGATTATCATAAGTCTATTCGTCATTTAAGAGGTGGAGAAGCAACAAAGCAAAAGTATAGAAAAGAAGATGTAGAGAAGCCTGTACGTCAATAATGTTACAGTAGCAAACATTCCGTTCACATTCGGTAATATTTTTCAGAAGAATTCTTTTTGCGAATATTACGTTTCTGTTAAATTTATGATAAAATCAGAAATTAGGTGAAAAGAATTCGGGTGTAACCTGATTTTGAATATCGAGGAGGAAAAAACGGGAATGTTTGCGCGAGATATCGGAATTGACCTAGGTACGGCTAACGTATTAATTCATGTTAAAGGTAAGGGTATTGTATTAAATGAGCCATCTGTTGTGGCAATCGATCGTAATAGTGGTAAAGTATTAGCAGTAGGTGAAGAAGCGAGAAGCATGGTGGGACGTACGCCTGGTAATATTGTAGCAATTCGTCCGCTTAAAGATGGTGTAATCGCAGACTTCGAAATTACAGAAGCAATGTTAAAGTATTTCATTAACAAATTGGACGTAAAGAGCTTCTTTTCAAAACCTCGTATTTTAATTTGTTGTCCAACAAATATTACATCAGTAGAACAAAAAGCAATTCGTGAAGCTGCTGAACGTTCAGGTGGTAAAACAGTATTTTTAGAAGAAGAACCAAAAGTAGCCGCAGTTGGTGCTGGTATGGAAATCTTCCAACCAAGCGGTAACATGGTTGTTGATATTGGTGGAGGTACAACAGATATCGCTGTACTATCTATGGGTGATATTGTTACCTCTTCCTCTATCAAAATGGCTGGCGATAAGTTTGATATGGAGATCTTAAACTATATTAAACGTAAGTATAAGCTATTAATCGGAGAACGTACTTCAGAAGATATTAAAATTAAAGTTGGTACAGTATTCCCAGGTGCACGTAGCGAAGAACTTGAAATTCGCGGACGTGACATGGTAACAGGCTTACCACGTACAATTACAGTATGCTCTGAAGAAATTACAGAAGCATTAAAAGAAAATGCAGCTGTTATTGTACAAGCTGCAAAAGGCGTATTAGAGCGCACACCACCAGAATTATCTGCAGATATCATCGACCGCGGTGTTATTCTAACAGGCGGTGGAGCTTTACTACACGGTATCGACATGCTTCTAGCAGAAGAACTAAAAGTACCAGTATTAATTGCTGAAAACCCAATGCACTGCGTTGCGGTTGGTACAGGTATTATGTTAGAGAATATCGACAGATTACCAAAGCGTGCTTTGAGATAATTTGAAAGAACTAAGGCTGACGCCTTAGTTCTTTTTTTTGTTTTTATATTTTTTTATTTTGTTTTTTTGCGAAAATGGAAGGAAAATAGAGAAATATGAAGGAAACAGGTAAAATATTCATATATATGGTTAAATTTAATATTTCCTTAATTGAAAACGTTTATAATATAATGAGTCGAATACGACATTAAGGCAAATAATGTTTCAATACATATTGCCTTTCCCTAATTTGGGCATACACTCTTTTCCACCTCCGTGTCAGTTGCAAAAATGTGCAACTATTTTAATGGAATAGAGTGTGTGCATTTTTTTTAGGAAGTTGTACTAAATATAAAATGTTACTTTGTAATGACAAACAATAAACAAAATGGGATAATAGCAATATGTCCAAGTGGTAAGACCAATATTACAAAAGGGGCGATTGTTACATGCTAAATATAGAACAAATTAAAGAAATCATTCCTCACCGCTATCCATTTTTACTTGTTGATAAAATATTAGAAGTAGATGAAGGCAAAAGAGCGGTTGGGATTAAAAATGTATCCGCAAACGAAGAATTCTTTAACGGACACTTCCCTGACTATGCAGTTATGCCTGGTGTACTTATTGTAGAAGCATTAGCACAAGTCGGAGCAGTTGCAGTATTAAAGAAAGAAGAAAACCGCGGAAGACTTGCTTTCTTTGCAGGTATCGACAATTGCCGTTTCAAAAAACAAGTACGCCCAGGTGATCAGCTTCGTCTAGAAGTAGAAATGACACGCGTACGCGGCCCAATTGGAAAAGGAAAAGCAATCGCAACAGTAGATGGTGAAGTTGCATGTGAGGCAGAAATTACATTTGCAATTGGTGATAAAAAAGAATAGATAGTACTAAAAAATCTCCTTGTGAAAAAGACAAGGGGATTTTTTTAATTTATGCTATATAACGATGAAACGATAATATACAAACTAATCAGAAAATACCTTGTAAATAGATGGTAATTACCATATACTTACTTTATTATTTATCTAAAAAACAGGATAAGTGATAAAGGTAATAAAGAAATAAAGGCATTGTCATATTGTTAAGGTACTTAAGTAAGACAAAGTAGAATGTTATTGATTATGATGAGATATGGGGAAATCAGCAAAAATATTAATTAGACGTATGAAATCGAGCATAAAAGAGAGAAAAGGGAAATGTCGCATTTCACAAAAGGAGATTATGAATATGTTCGGGAGAAAGAAAAGAAAACCATTACGACAATTAATTACACATAAAGAGCCTAAATCGCGTATTACAGAACAATACCGTAACATTCGTACAAACATTGAATTTACATCTGTAGATAATCATGTTCGTTCTATTATTGTTACTTCAGCCGATCCAGGTGATGGGAAAACAACAACAATCTCAAACTTAGCAGTTGTTTTCGGACAACAAGGAAAGAAAGTTTTATTAATTGGAGCTGACTTGCGTAAGCCGACGATACAAAACTTATTTGCCATTCATAGTTCAAATGGGTTAACAAACTTATTATCAGGACAAGCAAAACTTATGCAATGCATTCAAAAAACAGATATAGAGAACGTATACTTAATGGCAGCAGGTCCAATCCCGCCAAACCCAGCAGAACTATTAGGAAGCCGGGCAATGGACGAGGCGTTGCTAGAAGCATATAACATGTTTGATATTATATTAATTGACACACCACCTGTCCTTGCGGTTACGGATGCACAAATACTTGCAAATAAATGTGATGGAATCGTACTCGTTGTACGAAGTGAAAAGACGGAAAAAGATAAAATCGTAAAAGCGAAACAAATATTAGATAAAGCATCAGGCAAACTACTTGGAGTCGTTTTAAACGATAAAAGAGAAGAAAAAGAGCAGTATGGTTATTACTAAAATATAAAAAGCCAACAAAATTTTTGTTGGCTTTTTTGTTTTCTGAAAATTATTTATCAAGTTATACAGTGTAAAAAGCATGATATGATAAAATTTTTGGGAAATCATTGGAATGTGTTGTCATATTTAAGATTATTTTGTAAGATTAAACTTGTTTCTTGTGAACAAATATAGAACTGAATTATTAAAAATAAAAAATGTAAGATTTATATGTTATAATTTTTCCTATGTGTAAATTTTAGAAAGTTGGAGGAACCTATGGAAGAAACAATTAGTCTAAAAGAGTTATTTCATATCTTAAAAAAACGTTTAGCAATGATCCTCGTAATCGCCTTTGGTGCAGCTATTGTAAGTGCTATCATTAGCTTTTTCTTTATGACACCAATCTATCAATCTTCGACGCAAATTCTTGTTAATCAGAAGAAGCAAGAAGGTACAGCCATTCAGTTGGGGGAAATTCAATCAAATATTCAATTGACGAATACATATAAAGTTATTATTAAAAGTCCGGTTATTTTGGATCAAGTGAAAGAAAAGTTGGGATTAGATCTTACGACTCAAGATTTAAATGGGAAAATTGAAGTAGTAAATGAAAAGGATTCACAAGTCGTAACTGTAACAGCAATAGATAAGGATCCAAAACTTGCTCGGGATATTGCTAACACAACTGCAGAAGTATTTAAAGGTGAAATTGCAAAAATCATGAGTGTTGATAACGTAACAGTATTATCTAAAGCAGAAGTTGCAGAAAATCAATCTCCAATTAAACCGCGTCCAATGTTAAATGTGGCAATCGCTTTCGTTGTTGGTTTAATGGCTTCAGTTGGCCTTGCATTCTTACTAGAGTACTTAGATAACACAGTGAAAAAAGAAGAAGATGTGGAAAACTTACTTGGCTTACCGGTATTAGGGATTGTAGCTCGTATGGATGAAGAAACAATGAACGTGAAATCACACGCTCCAGCATCAAGAAAAGTGAGGGGACAAACAATTGGCTCTTAATTTATTTAAAAAGAAAAAAAATCATCGTCAACGCCGTCAATTAATTGCTCATCAACAACCGAAATCACCAATTTCAGAACAATATCGTAATATTCGAACGAATATTGAATTTGCAGCTATTGATACGAATTTACATTCATTAATGGTCACGTCTGCAAACCCAAGTGAAGGGAAAACAACAACGACAGCTAATATGGCAGTTGTGTTTGCTCAACAAGGAAAGAAAGTATTATTAATTGATGCTGATATGCGTAAGCCGGCGATGCATCAAATGTTCCAAGTAGATAACATTTTTGGCTTAACGAATGTATTAACACATAGTGAACGTTTAGAGAAATGTGTGCAAACAACATTAGTTGATAATCTACACTTTTTAGCTTGTGGTCCAATTCCGCCAAATCCGGCCGAATTGCTAGGGTCGAAATCAATGAAAGAACTTCTTGGACAAGCATACAGCATGTACGACTTAGTTATTTTTGATATGCCACCTATTTTAGCTGTTACCGATGCGCAAATTATGGCAAATGTATGTGATGCTTCTATTCTTGTTGTTCGTAGTGAATCAACAGAAAAAGAAACAGCAGTAAAAGCAAAAGGTTTGTTAGAATCGGCTAAAGGTAAATTGTTAGGTGTTGTTCTAAATGATCGTGAACGTGAAGAAGGCTTATATTATTACTACGGTGCAAACTAATTTTAAAGTGAGATATGATAAAAACATATCTCCTTTTTTCCCTTGAATATGAGCAATATCTCATATTCAAGGGAAAAAAGATCTTTATAGGAGAGAGGGAGGATGAAACAAATGATAGATTTACATTGTCACATTTTACCTGGTATCGATGATGGTGCACAGACAGTAACCGATAGTTTAGCAATGGCACAACAAGCCGTGTCAGAAGGAATACATACCATTGTCGCAACGCCGCACCATCAAAATGGCAAATATGTAAATGAACGTACCTCAATTATTCATCACGTAAAACAACTAAATGATGAACTACAACAACATAATATTCCACTTACTATTTTACCGGGGCAAGAGGTCAGGTTATATGGTGATTTATTAGAAGACTATGAGGCTGGTAAAATCGTTACTTTAAATGAAACAAATAAATACATATTCATTGAATTTCCATCGAATCATGTACCTCGTTATACCGAACAATTATTATACGAATTACGTGTAAAGGGAATGATTCCAATTATCGTTCATCCAGAACGTAATGCCGAGTTAATCGAGCGGCCAGATAAGTTATATAACCTTGTTAATAAAGGTGCATTAACACAAGTGACAGCAGGTAGTTTGCTTGGGAAATTTGGTAAAAAGATTAAAAAATTCTCACTACAGCTTGTGGAACATAATTTAACACATATGATCGCATCAGATGCGCATAACACGACATCGAGAGGATTTCATTTAGCGGAAAGCTATGAACTAATTGAGAAAGAATTTGGAATGAGTGTTATGAGTGATTTGAAAGAAAATCCGTACTTATTAATTAGCGGGAAGGCAATTTACAAAGAAGATCCAGAACAAATTCGTCGTAAAAAATTGTTTGGTATTTTTTAAATAAAGAACTGGTGATGTCTCCTAACCGTTATCAATGGGGGCACTCGGTCGTGCTGTGGGTAGAAATTTTTATTTCGCACCTACCTTAGACGCTTGTCGTCGGGAGTATGACGTGAGGATGGGTTAGATGCCCATAATTTATTTATGATAGAAACTCTACTTATGGAGTTGTAAAGACGACCCTATAAGTAGGGTTTTTGTTATTGCTACATACAAATATAATAATTTATTTTTGGGGGTACTAGATTTGAAAAAAGTAAGAAAAGCAATTATTCCAGCTGCTGGACTGGGGACAAGGTTTTTACCAGCAACGAAAGCAATGCCGAAAGAAATGTTACCTATCGTCGATAAACCAACAATTCAATACATAATAGAAGAAGCGATAGAATCAGGAATTGAAGATATTATTATTGTTACTGGAAAAGGAAAACGCGCGATTGAAGATCATTTTGATCATTCATTCGAATTAGAACAAAACCTTTTAGAAAAAGGAAAGTATGAAATGCTTGAAAAGGTACAAGCTTCTTCAAGAATTAACATTCATTACATAAGACAAAAGGAACCGAAAGGACTTGGACATGCGGTATGGTGCGCGCGTAAATTTATAGGAAACGAACCATTTGCAGTATTACTTGGTGATGATATTGTACAAGCAGAAACGCCATGTTTACGTCAATTAATGGATCAATATGAAGGTACACAATCATCGGTTATTGGTGTACAAACAGTGCCTGAAAATGAAACACATCGTTACGGTATTATCGATCCAGTTGAACAAAATGATCGTCGTTATCAAGTGCGTCAATTTGTGGAGAAACCAGTAGAAGGCACAGCTCCATCAAATTTAGCAATTATGGGACGTTACGTATTAACGCCAGAAATTTTTATGTTTCTTGAAAATCAACAAACGGGTGCAGGTGGGGAAATTCAATTAACAGATGCAATTCAACGATTAAATGAAATTCAACGTGTATTTGCTTATGACTTCGAAGGCACTCGTTACGATGTTGGGGAGAAATTTGGATTTATTAAGACGACGATTGAGATGGCACTTCAGAATGAAGAGATTAAAGAAGTTTTAATAGAATATATGAATGAGGTTGTACAGCAAAAAAAGATTAAAATATAGGTAGATCTATTGTAGTAGTAAGAAACGAAAATGAGAGTTTAAATGGAGGGTTTTATGGCAAGGGTCACTGTTTTGATGCCAGTATATAATGGAGAAAGCTATTTAGGTGAAGCTATAGAAAGTATTTTAAATCAAACATATAAGGATTTTGAGCTTTTAATAATTAATGATGGCTCGACAGATAAGTCACTAGAGATTATAAATTCATTTCAAGATTCTAGGATTAGATTAGTGAATAATGAAGTAAATTTAAAATTAATTCGTACTCTTAATAAAGGACTGGATTTGGCTACAGGAGAATATATCGCACGGATGGATAGTGATGATATTGCACATCCTCGAAGATTAGAATTACAAGTAAAAACAATGGACGAGGACAAGGAAATTGTAATTTGTGGAACCAGTTTAAGATTTATTGGTAAGAGGTTTTCTTTTCCATTTTTAGTAGAGGGTACGGAAAATATAAAAAACTATCTAGTTGTGAAAAACTGTTTAATACACCCTTCAGTTATGATAAGAAATTCGATATTCAAAAAAGAGAATATCCGTTATGATGAAGCGTTTATACATGCGGAAGACTATGAATTATTTCAGAGAGTTAGTAGCAGGTATAAGATTGTAAATCTAAAACAACCTTTATTATTTTATCGTTTATCTTCAACGGGGATTAGTAGAGTACATGAGGTTGAACAAAAAAAAATGGAAATATCAATCTCAATGAAAGCTCTACAGGGAATTGGAATTAATTTCAATAGAAATAAATATGATAAGACCTATCTTTCTAAAAAAGAAATAGTACAAGCAAAAGAAGAATTGGAAATGGCATATAATTCAAATAATATATCTGACGGACATGATGTGGCAAAAATCATTCAGCTATTATGGATAGATATTTGCAGAAAAGGTTCAAAACATGGGATATGGATGGCAAAAAATATTTTTAGTCTCCCTATATTGGATTTAAAAGATAAATTATTAAGAAGATTAGTAGCAAGGGTATTCTTTAAGTGTATCTTGAAGAAATAGTTAAATTAATTATGAGGGGATTAGAATTATTTAATTGAAAATATAAAAGGAGGAGTAAAAATAGTGCAGCCTCAGAGATATAATAGAGTCCAAGATGTAACATGGGAATTGAAAAAAGAGAGATTATATAATAGAGAGACTGGGACAATTTATGGATCTATAAAAAGATGCTTAGAAATTATTTTTTCATTATTACTTCTCATTTTAACTTCTCCACTAATTCTATGTATAGGAATACTAGTTAAAATGGAGTCACCTGGCCCTATTTTTTATAAGCAAGAGAGGATTGGAATGGGGAATAAACCTTTTATGATTTTAAAAATTAGATCCATGCGAAATGATGCAGAAAAAAAAGGACCACAATGGGCAAATCAAAATGATCCACGTGTGACTAAAATGGGTGCATTTATAAGAAAGACGAGAATTGATGAATTACCACAACTAATAAATGTTTTAAAGGGTGAAATGGCTATCATTGGACCTAGACCTGAAAGGAAAATATTTATTGACCAATTTGAAAAAGAAATTCCAGATTTTCAAATGAGAATTTTAGTTAAACCGGGTTTAACAGGTTGGGCACAAATTAATGGTGGGTATAATATTACGCCAAGAGAGAAATTTGAATTAGACATGTATTATATTGAAAATGAAAGCCTAAAATTAGATGTTTTAATATTTATTAAAACAATAAAGGTAGTATTTACGGGAAACGGAGCAAGGTAACGCTTGATGACAGATATCTCCACTTTGGCCGTGGAATATGGAGAATAAAAAGTGTTTTTCTAGTTAGTTAAAAAGCCAGTATATACACACTATACAGTAATAATTTAGGGATATTAATATTATAGAATCATTCCAATTAAAAGCAATAGTATAATAATTAATGTATTAAGGTATATTGTGAATTTGGTTGTTCAATTGAATTGGCATAATCTCATATTAAGGATAATGGTTAAGTTTGGATTCATAGATTTTTTAGCGTTTTTATTCTAAATAATATCTTTATACAAATTGAAGGTTATGGAACTATTAAATGAATATAAGTTAATTCGGAATAGTTTTTTCGTGAGAATAACTGTTTATTTAATGCAAGGGTTTGTTGTAGAATTTTTGAGTTCAAGGTATTTTTGGATGTTTTTAGGATTATATAATTGTTTAACTAATATAAAGTATGAGAGTAACAAATGAATATAAATAGTCTATGGATTTAATTAGATTGGAGGAGTTTTTTTTTGTTTGAGAAGTTTGATAGTTTTACTTTCTTTCCAGCCCAACATTGGTCTCATGCTTGGGAGAGACAACATGAACTTGTTTATAGATTTGCAAGATCTATAGATAGAGAAATTAATATATTTCCCCCTTTAGGTTTAATTAATTATAATGTCTTTTCAGCAGAATTCATTAAAAAGGTATGTAATAAATTAAAAAAACAGAAATCTATTAATAATTCACAAAAAACAGCGGAGAATATGAATTTTATTAATAGTTATTATATTCATCGTTTTGATAAGTTATCTACAAGAATCAATTATTCAATCCTTAATTCGAAGGCGAAATTGGGCGAGAAAAATTTTTTTTGGGCCACTTATATTAATCCAACTAATTATTTGTTTTTTCAACAATCTAGTTTTAAAGTAATAGATTTAGCGGAGCGTAGGCAAGCTAATCCGAAATTGAGTAACCAAATGAAAGAGTTGGAAAAAAAAGCCGTTTCGGAGGCTGATATAGTGTTTGTTGATAATTTAGCAACCTTTGAAGATTATAAACATTTAAATTCAAATATAAAATATGTCCCCCAGGGATATGATGCTACAAAAATTTTATTTGAAAAAGAACAAGATAGAGAATTAGTTGGATATGTAGGCCATTTACATCCACATATTGATTATGAGTATTTATTTCGATTAATAGAAATGAATCCAATGCTCACGTTTCTTATAGTTGGTGGTGTACTAGATAAAACTGCATTGCAATTAAAAAAATATAAAAATGTTATTATGACTGGTCAAGTATCTAAAGATGACTTACAACAATATTTGGAGAAAATGAAATATGGATTAATTCCTTATAAAGTGAATGAATTTACTAAGGGTGTTTTTCCTACTAAGTTATTTGAATATTTGGGAGCAGGTGTACCAGTGATTTCAACACCAATTCCAGAAGTTTTAAATTATCAAAACAATAATTATGTTTTTATTGAAGAAGAAGCAAAAGAAATAAATTATTCGGTTTGCTTAGATGGAATAGAAGATTTTTTAATTGATAATACATGGGATAGTAGGTTCAATCAATATTTAAGGTATATAGGAGAGGAGCTAAGATGAAAGTACTTTATTTTGTTTCAACTCTAGAGAGATGCGGTCCAGTAAATGTTATTTATAATATTATTAATAATATGGATAGGGAAAATTTTGAGCCAATAATATTAACCTTTTCGGAAGAAAAGGTTAATTCTCGTAAGGAAGAATTTGAAGCGTTAGATGTAAAAGTTTTTACATTGGATATAGATGGAATGATGGGGGCATTTACTAAAAAAAAATATATCAGAAGTGTTTTAGCTGAATTGGATCCAGATGTAATTCATTCTCATGGAATAAGAGCAGATATCTTTTCAGCAGTATACCTATCAAATTATTATACTGTATCTACTATACATAATTATCCATATGAAGATTATGTATTAGCATATAAGAAAATACTAGGGACAGTAATGGCAATTACTAATTCGTGGTCATTTAAGAAAATAAAAGAACCAATTGCATGTTCATATTCAGTAAGTAAAAAGATTAAAGAAAAGACTAAAAAAGAGTACGAAGTTATCCAAAATGGTATTGATACCAATGTTTTTAATTACACAACAACTGAAGAAAAAATGAAAAAACGAAATATGTTAGGTATATCACAAGAGAAAAAAGTTTTTTTATATTTAGGGGCACTAATTCCTAGAAAAAATCCATTAATGGTCATCGATGCATTTAAAAGTATTAATAAAAATGAGGATAATGTGTTGTTGATAGTTGGTGATGGTAATTTGTATGAAGAGTGTAAGGAATATATAAATGGGGATAATAATATCAAACTAGTTGGTAAAGTTAATAATCCAATAGATTACTATAAGGCTTCTGATTTCTATGTAGCTAGCTCGTATTCAGAGGGTTTACCAATGGCTGTTATGGAGGCATTATCAACAGGATTACCAGTAATATTATCAGATATTGACTCACATCGTGAAGTGTTGTCTGTAGATAAAACTGCTGGTTTTTTATTCTCGACAGGGGACTATAAAGATTTAGCGAGAAAAATGCAAGATACTATAACTAAGAACTATACTGATATGTCACTTGCGGCAAGTAATATCATAATTAATTACTTGTCAGCGGAAATTATGACAGAGAAATATCAGAGGATATATCAAAAAAATACTAATTACAACAATAAGAAAGGAGAGTGAGTATGCAATATTCAGTATTAATGTCTGTATATCAAAAAGAGGTACCTGAATATTTAGCTATTTGTTTAGAGAGTTTAATAAATCAAACTATTGTGCCTGATGAAATTGTAATAGTAAAAGATGGGAAATTAACTAGGGAGTTAGATAATATAATTTTAAAATATCAAGAATTAAAGCCTAATCTATTTAAAATAGTAGAATTGGAAGTAAATCAAGGATTGGGTAAGGCGTTAGGGATTGGATTGAATTCTTGTAGCCACGAAATAGTCGCAAGAATGGATAGTGATGATATATGTGTTCCTACCAGGTTCGAAAAACAATTGAATTTTTTATGTGAAAACCCAGATATATCTATAGTAGGAACATGGATAAGTGAATTTGAGAAAGATGCTAAAGAAATCGTTTCAGTTAGGAAGGTCCCAACTTCGCATGAAGAAATTTTTAAGGCAGCTAAAAAAAGAAATCCACTTAACCATATGTCAGTTATGTTTCGTAAAGAAGCGGTTATTAATTCAGGAGGATATCGACACTTTTTATGGAATGAAGACTATTATTTATGGGTAAGGATGTTGAAATCGGGATATCGATTTGCAAATATAGAAGAATCTCTAGTGTTAGTTCGAGCAGGTGTGTCTTTATTTGAACGAAGAGGTGGAATTCAATATTTAATAAAAGAATTAGAACTACAAAAAGAATTTGTGGAAATGCAATTTATTACTAGGTCTGAATTTGTTGTAAATTTATTTATTAGATCAATTTTTAGGATTTTACCTAATCGCATTAGAGGGATGATGTATAAGTATCTTCTGCGAGAGAAAGAAGTGAATTTGTAGGTTATGTCAATGGTTACTAGGTTATTGATTTAAATGGTGATAATAAGTGTAATACCTTTTTTATTTGGATAAATTATAACGATATATGAAGGACCAAATGTAATAATTTAGAGGCTTTATGCCAATAAAATCTGTGAAAGTATTAATAAAGAATAAGGAGTATATTTTTATATGACAGAAAGTAATTTGCATCCTATGGAAAGATTAAAAAGAGAATTAGAGCAGATTTTAACTGCTATTCCAAGGAAATCAAGAATTATATATATGGAGTACCCTGTTTATAATAATGTTGGCGATTTATTAATTATGAAGGGAACAGAGAAGTTTTTTAAAGATAATGAGATTGAGGTAGTGGCAAGATACAGTTTTATGAATTTTAGAAAAAAAGTGAAATTACCTCAAGATTGTATAATTGTTTGTCAAGGTGGAGGTAATTTTGGTGATTTATATAGGGGGCCTCAACAATTAAGAGAGTACTTAGTTGGAAATTATCCAGATAATAGGATAGTTATTTTACCCCAAACAATCTATTATAAGTCCAAGGAAAATTTAAAAGAAACAGCTGCGATCTTTAATAAGCACAAAGATGTGCATTTATTTGTAAGGGATGAAAAATCTTATGAGATAATCAAAAATGAATTTAATGTAAATGCATATCTATCTCCAGATATGGCTCATCAATTATGGCCTATTCATGTGGAAGAAGTGGCTAAAAAAGAAGTGTTACATTTTATTCGTACGGATGATGAGATAAACTTAAAATTAGAGGGAACAGGGAGTCCTGAAGGTGATATTTTAGATTGGCCTGTTTTATTATCAAAATTGGACCATAAGACAGTGAACATGTTTCAATTTATAAGCAAGATCGATAGAGTAATGTTTAATATATTACCTATTCATAAATTATGGGAACTTTATAGCGATTATTTAGTAAATAAATCTATTAAAGTATTTGGGGAGTATCAGTGTATAAGCACATCTAGGTTACACGGACATATTTTGTCTTGTTTAATGAATAAAGAAAATGTGGTAATTGATAATTCTTACGGGAAGAATTCTACTTATTATGATCGATGGACAAAAATCTGTGACAATGTAACGTTGAAAAAGTAGATCATTAAAACATAGATGAAAATATGAAAGAAGGGGAAATATATTAATTCCAAGTTCAAAGATTTGTTAAAGAATATAATAGTTTTTGCCTTTGGTTCCTTTGGTACTAAAATTATAGCCTTTCTTTTAATACCGCTATACACACACACTTTGACAAAAGGAGAATTTGGTTATATAGAGCTTATTAATGTACTTGTATTTATTTTGGTACCGATTATTAGTTTTCAATTGTCTGATGCAAGTTATAGATTTTTGTTAGATGCCTCGGACGATAAAGAGCGGGGAAAAATAATATCGTCTACTATAATAGTTATTTTATTTTCAACTATTATATTTGGAATAGTATCATATTTTATAAGTCAGTCTTCTGTTAATGATGATATTTTACAAGATAGGTCAATATTGGTATTTTGGGTTTGTATTAGTGCTATGTTTATTGGTGTTTTTAAACAAATCGCGCGAGGGATTGAGAAATCTATGGCCTTTGCAGCCACAGATATTTTACAAACTACTCTCCTTGCTAGTGGGGCAATTTATTTACTGCATACAAAGGGAATGGGGGTAGATGGATATTTTTATTCCCTTATTTTTTCTAACGTTTTCAGTATATGTATATTAGTGACCTGGATTAAAATATGGCGTTATGTGCGATTAAGCCTTTATAGTAGTGTATATGCTAAGGAAATGCTGAAGTATGGGGCCCCATTAGTTCCAAATGTTTTAGCATGGTGGTTTATAAATGCTTCTGATAGATTTATTTTGGTTGAATATACAAATTTTGATACGGTAGGATTATATGCTTTAGCTTTTAAATATGCAAGTATATTAATGATATTTTCAAGCATATTTACTTTGGCATGGCAAACCACTGCTAATCAATTATATAAATCAAGTGAAAATAAAGCTATTTTTTCCAAGGTATTCAAGGTGTATTATGTGTTTTTCGTGGCAGTTTCAATTTTTATGTTACTAGTACAAAAGCCTATAGTTAAAGTTATTGCTACTCCGGATTACTTTGGATCATGGGTATATATACCATTTTTGTTAGGCGCTAATTTTTTTGTTGTTATGGCAGGGTTTTATTCAGTAACACATCTATTAGCTAAAAGGACTGCCAGTATATTTTATAGTACCCTAGTGGTTGGGCTGTTAAATATAATATTAAATATTGCTTTTGTACCGAAATTTGGTGCTGTGGCATCAGCAGTCGGTACTTGTATATCTTGTTTTGCAATGTGGATTATTAGGATTATTGACACTAGGAAGTATATTGATGTAGTAATAGATAAGATACATTTATCAAAAAATCTAGTTCTATTTGCAATAGCAGGGGTAATTCAGTATCTAAATATGGATATTATGGTATACATCATGATATCATGTATGATAGTTATTATGATGTTGTTAACAAATTATAGCCTTTTAAAGGAATGTGTCTCTATAGTTAAGGAATTGATTTTAAAGTTAAAGGCACGACTTGGTTGAAGGTTAAAATATATTAAAGGTGAACCAGATTTTAGAAAGAAGGTATGATAATGAAAAAGAAGGTTACCTTATGGATTCTTGGAATTATGGGGGCAGTCATTATAGGTGGTGGAATTTACGCTTATACTATATATTCTTCTGTTTCAAAAACATTAGATGAAGTTCATAAACCATTAAAGCGTGATGAAGGTAATAAACAAGAAGAAAAAATTAATAAATCCCAACCAGTATCTATCTTATTATTAGGAGCTGATGAGCGTGGTGAGGATAAAGGCCGTTCAGATTCCCTAATGGTTATTACTTTAAATCCTAAAAATAATTCAATGAAAACAGTAAGTATCCCTCGTGACACATATACAGAAATCGTTGGAAAAGGAAAAAGTGATAAAATCAACCATGCGTATGCATTTGGTGGAGTAGATATGTCTGTCGCAACTGTAGAAAAGTTCTTAAATGTACCTATTAATTACTACATTGAAGTAAATATGGAAGGATTTAAGGATATTGTCGATGCAGTAGGCGGTGTGGATGTTAATAATGATTTAGAGTTTTCTCTAGAAGGAAAGCACTTCCAAAAGGGGACTATCCACTTAACTGGTGACCAAGCTCTGGCGTATACACGTATGCGTAAAGAAGACCCACGCGGTGACTTCGGACGTCAAATGCGTCAACGTCAAGTTATGCAAGCTGTAATTAAAAAGGGCGCAAGCTTCTCCTCTTTAACAAGTTATGGGGATGTACTTACAGCAATTCAAAAGAACGTGAAAACAAACTTAACACAAGATCAAATGTTTGATATGCAAAAGAACTATAAAGATTGTTTGCAGAACAGTGAGGATATCCAAATCTCAGGAGACGGACACAAAGCTGCCGACGGTATTTGGTATTACTATGTTCCGGATGCAGCAAAACAAGATTTAACGAATAAGTTAAGAGCGCATCTTGAAGTGACTAAGTAATATGTAATAACCCAACTCCTTTGGAAGGAGTTGGGTTTATTTTTGCATGGATTTATATTAGTATTATATATTGTGAGATTAATAGATGAGGTGAATCGATGAATAAGAAAGCGGTACTTGTCCTTGTTATTTTTGTATTGTTTGTTGCTTCGGTTGTGAGTGGTAAACTGTACTGGAATAAGAAGATTGCGAATGCAACAGGACAAACGAGTGAAGTAACGAAAACAAAGGCTGAAGTGAAAGATAGCGGAGCGAAGAAAGAAGAGAAAAAGGAAGAGAAAAAACAAGATGCGAAGTCATCTTTTAATGAAGCATACGCGAAGAACTTGCCAGATGCAGTGAAAGAGAAGTTAAAGAAAGCTGCTGAGGATAAAAAGGCAGTAAATCTTGTTATTGTTGGTGATGAAGCTTCTTCATCTGAAAAAGGTGCTTGGGCAGCTAAGTTAACGTCTAATTTAGAAACTGCTTACGGTAAAGGTTTATGGAATGTGACTGTAAAGGAATATAAGGGTGAAAGCACAGAAGAGTTAATCGCGAATAAGCGTGATAAAGAGATTGCGAAAGAGAATCCAGATGTAATTTTATTTGAGCCACCATTTATTACTGATAACGGTAAAACTGGTAATGGGAACTCTGTTGCGAGTACACAGAAGTTTGTTCAAGCACTTTCTACTAGTGCGAAGGGCGCCACGATTATGATTCAACCATCAAATCCAGTTTATGGTGCGAAGAATTATCCGAAAGCGATTGAGGCATTAAAGCAATTTGCGACGCAAAATGGTTATACATATGTGGATCATTGGGGTGCTTGGCCCGATGCAACAACAAAGGCTATTTTACCTTACTTAAAAGAAGAGTTTGGTTTCCCGAGTGATAAAGGGCATGAAGTTTGGGCGCAATATGTAACGGATTATTTTATCGCTAAATAAAATCTGTGAGGAGGAAATCATTTGTTTTATAAAAGATAAATGATTTTCTTTTTTATTAATATTTAATAGTACTGGAGGTATATTTATGGCAATACTTGTAACGGGTGGAGCAGGATATATTGGTAGTCATACATGCATAGAATTACTGAACAATGATTATGAAATTATTGTAGTAGATAATCTTTCAAATAGCTCAATAGAGTCTATCGATCGAGTGAAAGAGTTAACAGGAAAACAATTTAAGTTTTATAAAGAGGATCTTGTGAATTACGAGGTACTGAATAAAATTTTTGAGGAAAATAAAATTGAAGCTGTCATTCACTTTGCAGGTTTAAAAGCTGTAGGAGAATCGGTAGCAAAGCCATTAATGTACTATAATAATAATATTATTAGCACATTAGTATTATGTGAAGTTATGCAAAAGCGTAATGTGAAGAAGATGATTTTTAGTTCATCTGCAACAGTATATGGTATTCCAGAAACATCACCAATTACGGAAGAATTTCCATTAAGTGCAACAAATCCATATGGTCAAACGAAATTAATGATTGAACAAATTATGCGTGATGTGGCATTTGCGGATACAGCATGGAGTATCGCGTTACTTCGCTACTTCAACCCATTTGGTGCACATGAAAGTGGACGCATTGGAGAGGATCCAAATGGAATTCCAAATAACTTAATGCCATATGTAACGCAAGTGGCAGTAGGTAAGCTAAAAGAATTAAGTGTATTTGGAAATGACTACCCAACGAAAGATGGAACAGGCGTCCGTGATTACATTCATGTTGTAGACTTAGCAAAAGGTCACGTAAAAGCACTAGAGAAAGTACTGAATACAACAGGAGTAGATGCTTATAACCTGGGCACAGGTATGGGCTATAGTGTACTAGAGATGGTTGAAGCGTTTGAAAAAGTTTCGGGCAAAAAAGTTCCTTATAAAATTACAGAACGTCGCCCAGGTGATGTGGCAGTATGTTTTGCTGATGCATCGAAAGCAAAGCGTGAATTAGGCTGGGAGGCAACACGCGGATTAGAAGAGATGTGTGCAGATTCTTGGAAATGGCAATCAAATAATAAAAATGGCTATATGGATAGTGAAGCATAAAGAGTTTTGAGCTAAATGATTATGGTTTAATCTACTAGAGTTAATGATTCTTAATTTACAAGACTAGATGTATAGAAAGTAGGGGCAAAATGAATTCAATCTTAATCTGTGGCGGAGCTGGCTACATCGGTTCTCACGCTGTAAAAAAATTAGTAGACGAAGGTTTATCTGTAGTAGTAGTAGATAACTTACAAACTGGTCATGAAGATGCAATTACGGAAGGCGCGAAGTTTTATAATGGCGACCTTCGTGATAAATCATTTTTAAGGGATGTTTTTAAACAAGAAAATATTGAGGCGGTTATGCACTTTGCAGCTGATTCTTTAGTTGGAGTTAGTATGGAGAAGCCCCTTCAATATTATAATAATAATGTGTATGGTGCCCTTTGCTTGTTAGAAGTGATGGATGAGTTTAAGGTAGATAAGTTCATTTTCTCTTCTACTGCGGCAACGTACGGTGAGGTAGATGTTGATCTTATTACTGAGGAAACGATGACGAATCCAACGAATACGTATGGAGAGACGAAGTTAGCAATCGAGAAGATGCTTCATTGGTATAGCCAAGCTTCAAATTTACGTTATAAAATCTTTAGATACTTTAACGTGGCTGGTGCAACTCCAAATGGTATTATTGGGGAAGATCACCGTCCAGAAACACATTTAATTCCTCTTGTGCTGCAAGTGGCTTTAGGTCAACGTGAGAAGATTATGATGTTTGGTGATGATTATAATACACCAGATGGTACTTGTATCCGTGATTATATTCATGTTGAAGATTTAGTAGCGGCTCATTTCCTAGGGCTTAAAGATCTACAAGGTGGCGGAGAGAGCGATTTTTATAACTTAGGAAATGGTAATGGTTTCAGTGTAAAAGAAATCGTTGATGCAGTTCGTGAAGTTACAAATCATGAGGTTCCAGCTGAAGTAGCACCTCGCCGTGCAGGCGACCCAGCGCGTTTAGTTGCTTCTTCTCAAAAAGCGAAAGAGAGGTTAGGATGGGATCCTAAGTATGTAAATGTGAAAACAATTATTGAGCATGCTTGGAATTGGCATCAAAAGCAACCGAATGGATATGCTAAATAAATATAATAAGTGAAAGAGAGGGTATCGTCGACAAAATATGTTCGACAATACCCTCTCTTTTTTTGTACGATTTTTGCTATACTAAACTGTACTATAATACATGATGGAAGGAGGAGAATAATGAAAATACTTGTGGTTGATGATGAATCGAGTATTCGTAATTTGATTCGGATGCAGTTGGAGATGGAAGGTTATGAAGTATTGGCAGCGGCTGATGGGAGAGAAGCTTTAGAGAGATGGAATGAAGGGCCGGATGTATTGATTTTGGATGTTATGCTTCCGGATACGGATGGGTATGAGTTGCTTCGTTTGTTCCGTGAGAGGGATAGGGATATTCCGGTGCTTATGTTAACGGCAAAGAGTCAGATGAATGATAAGTTGCTTGGCTTGCAGCTTGGTGCTGATGATTATGTGACGAAGCCGTTTAATTATGCGGAGCTTATTCTTCGGGTTAAGAATATGGCGCGGCGTGTAAAGAAGACGGAGGCGGCTGTAAGTCATGAAGTAATTGAGGCTGGAGAGATAGTGATTTGTCCTAAGGAAAGAAAGGTACATGTGAGTGGACAGGAGATTCAGTTAACGTACCGAGAGTTTAATTTATGTCAGTTGTTTGTTTCAAATCCGCAGCGTGTGTTTATGAGGGATGAGTTGCTTGAGAAAGTATGGGGGTTTGAGTATATCGGAAATACGAGAGCAGTTGATATTATGGTGCAGAGACTTCGCAAGAAGCTTGGGACGAGCGGAGAATATATTAAGACAATTTATGGCGTTGGCTATAAACTGGATTGTTAAGTGGTGATGGTATGTCTTTAAAGCGAAATATGGTGTTCGGAATAGTTGGGCTGTTAATTCCGATTTTTGTTCTTTTATATGCAGTTGTTTATATTACGTTAGAAAAGAATATGTATCATAACGCAGCAGATTCTTTAGAAAAGTTAAGTGTAGAAGCACAAATTTATACGATGAATTATTTAGAGAAGGAAGCAGAAGTGGATACGCTTGGTCCGAATTCACTTTTAATTGCGTCGTATTTAGCAAAGCGTATGGATGTCCGTGTGCAGATGATCGGGAAGAATGGCGATGTTGTTGCAGATACACAAAAAGGAGCATTGCTTCACCGTAACATCGACATTGAGAGTTCCTTGAAGGGAAAGAAGTCTTATGTTTTTGAGGAGGCGGATCCAGCTCCTATTCTTTTGTTTTCAAGCCCAGTATATTATGGAAACGATGTCATTGGAAGTATTCGTTTTATAAATGAGTTAACGGGTGAGAAGGAAGTTTTAACAAATGTGAGTTGGACGTTCTTAATGACATCTCTTTGCCTAGTAGCTACCGGTATTTTCTTTGCGATTCGTTTGGCGAAGTCTCTTCATAAACCAATTGATCAGTTGAGACAAATGGCACAGAGGCTCGCGAATGGTGATTATAAGAGTAAGATTGAGTTAAATGAGTACGTAGAAATCGCTCAGCTTTCAGCATCTTTTAACGCGATGGCCGATGGAATTGAACTGCATATTAAGCAATTGCAGGAGGAGAAGGAGAAGCAGAAAGATTTCCTAGATCGCATTACGCATGAGTTAAAAACCCCGCTAACGGCAATTATCGGTTATGTTGATTTAATTCCGAAGTTACATTCGAAAGAAGATGTACAAGAAAGTCTTCGTTATGTGGCTGTGGAAAGTGAGCGTTTATTATCACTTGTAGAGGAATTGCTTAAGTCCTCGAAATATGGAACGAGTACGTTTGAAGTGTCTCCTACAGTTGTGAATATAAAGGAATTGGCAGAGGAAGCAGTTTCAATTGTGAAGCCTCGTCTAAATCAATTTGAAATTGAAGTGATAAATGAGTTAACAGATGTACATGTTGTTGCGGATTTTGATAAGACGAAGCAAATTTTCTTAAATGTGCTTGATAATGCAATTAAGTATAGTGATGCTTCGCACATTCGTATGAATGTAATTGTAAATGAGCATGAAGCGAAGGTTTTTGTTCATGATGATGGGATCGGTATAGATGAAGTGGTGCTTGCAGAGTGGAATGAGTCTCCGAAAGGAAAGGCACTTCCTTCTAGTTACGGGAATGGTTATGGTTTGTATATTTGTCAGGAGATTATGAGTAAGCAGGGCGGAGGCATGCGGATTGAGAGTAGTGAAGAAATAGGTACTACAATATTCATTACATTTTTGCTTCCGAGAAGGATGGAAGACATAAAAAACTTGAAAGCGGTTAAATGATACATTTATGAAACAATTATGCGGTATTTTCGAAACAACGTTTTTTTATCTTGGAGGTAGGCAGAAATGAAAAGGCTATCATTTCAAATTCTTATGTTTGTCATTTGTATGATTGTTTCTCTTGTTTTGTTTTATGTTATGGAGAAGCAAATCTATAATCGAATCAACATTGTAAATGATAAACAAGCCGTTTTACAAAGGGTGAATGAATCTCTTCCAATTGAAGTGAAAGTAAGACATGAAAAGTGGGGAGAAATTGTTGTAACGGATGAAGTTCGTTTGCATACGATTGTTTCATTCTTTGACCGAATTCGAATAGAGCCTGAGGGCGTTAAGAGCCAAGAACAAGTATTTACTGGAGAAGTAACGTACTTGAATGGACATAAGCGTACTTTTGCAGTAGGTGACTTGTTCCAGTATGGGGAAAATGTATACGGAAAGAATGGCATGGATCCGATGATTTCAGCACTTCAAACGTATTTATTAAGCCTGTATTACACGCCAGAGCGTATTAGTGATTTCTTTGCTTCAGCAAAGGATGTCGTAGTACGTCAAGGTGATGTGGTACGTACTATCAATCTTACGCACATACTTGATTCTATTCGGTACGCAAAGCAAATTACAGATTACGGAGAAATTCAGAAGTTATTACAATCGCAGAATGAACCGATTGCTTATATTACAGCTTATAAAACAGGTAAGCGTGTAAAGAATGATCGTGAAGATATTCTTACGATTTCTGTGTATCCATCGTACTTTGTTGTGCAATATCTCGGTGATAATAACGGAAATGTCATGTATATGAAAAGCTCTCTAGCAGAGTTATTCGTAAAGGAGAATGCGTCATGAGAAAGATAGCCTTTTTCTTCTTTTTGCTAGTAATTGGAGGAGCGATGTCTAGTTGCTCTCGAGATACAACCTCTATTAAATATAGTAAAAATGGTCTCCCTATTTTGGATGATCGTCATATTGTTGCGTATGTAGCGGCTCGTGAGGAAGTTGGTGAAGCGTTACTTTCATCATTTTGTAAGCCGCGCGGATGTACGTATGAATTTATTCGTCTTTCAACAGAAGAACTTCTTCGTAGAGTGGAAGAAGAAGCTGGAAATCCGAAGGCGGATATTATTATTGGCGGTACAGTAGATGCGCATCAAATGATGAAGCAAAAAAATCTTTCTATTCCTGTGATAAGCCAACATGCAAATCGTATTTCAAAAACTGTTAAAGATAAAGATGGTTATTGGTACGGTTATGAAGTGGAGAAGCTGGCAATTGCGATTAATAAAGAGCGGTGGAACGAGGAAATAGCGCCGCTCGGTCTCTCGTATCCGTTAAGATGGAAAGATTTATTGAATCCAGTATATAAGGGAAAGATTGTCATGCCCGATCCAAATGTTTCAGGTACAGCATATACGTTTTTCCAGTCACTTATTGATACGTTAGGTGAAGAGGAAGCGAAGGAATATGTGAAGAGTCTGGCAGAACAAGTTGGAGAAGTAACAGTGAATGGTTACATTCCAGCAGAACTTGTTGCGAGCGGTGAATATATGATAGGCATCAACTTTATGGGAGATCAGAGAATGCTTCAAAAACAAGGCTTTCCGATTTTAAGTAACGAACCTGAGCAAACAGGGTTATCTGTTAATGCGATTTCGAAACTAAAACGTGCACCGATTGGTATTATCGCGGATTTATTTATTGATTATTGTTTATCAGAAGAAGCGGGGCATATTTTAGAAAAAGTGTCGTTTGGCGTACCAACGATGTTTGCGAAGAATGAGAAAGAAATAGAAGGACAGCCGGTTAGAAGGACGAACCAAAATATATCAAATAGTGGAATAATCGAGATATGGAATAGACAGCGTCTCTCTCTGAAGTGAGAAAAGGAGACGAAAATATATGTTTAAATGGCTTAAGCCAGCACCTGCAATTGAAAGATTGCCAGCGGATATGATTGATCGTGTATATCGATTACTACGTATTCGTGTGTTAATCGGGATTTCAGTTGGATATGCTGCTTATTATTTAGTTCGTAGTAACTTTAATTTATCTACTACGTATTTAGTAGACGAGTTCGGATTTAGCACTACACAAATCGGATTATTAGGTGCAGTAATGGCTGTTGTTTACGGACTTAGTAAATTCTTTATGGGTAATTTATCGGATAAGGCATTTGCTCAACGATTTATTGCAGTAGGTTTATTTTTATCTGGGCTTGTTAATATTTGTTTCGGTTATGCATCTTCCTTTGGGATGATCTTAACATTACTTGTTCTAAACGGTATTGTACAAGGTATGGGAGCACCACCTTGTAGTATTGTTATGACGAAATGGTTTTCAAAGAAAGAACGTGGGACGAAAACAGGTCTTTGGAATATTTCACATAACGTTGGTGGATTACTTGTTCCACCATTCATTGGAATTGGTGTAGGTATCTTCGGTGAAAGTCATTGGCAAGGTGGCGTATTTATTTTCCCAGCGATTATCGCAATGGTAATTGCCGTTCTTGTTTGGATTAATGCGAAAGATACGCCAGAATCTGAAGGTCTTCCGCCAATTGATGAGTATCGTAATGACTATGAAAATCTTGAAAAAGCAGATAATGCTAATAAGATGTCACCAAAAGAAATTTTAATGAAGTATGTAGTGAAAAATAAATTTGTTTGGTTCTTATGTATTGCAAATGCATTTGTTTATTTAATTCGTTTCGGTGTTATTAACTGGGTACCGATTTACTTAACAACAGTTAAAGGTTTTACGAAAACAGAAGCACATGCAGCATATTCAATATTTGAAGCAGCAGCGATTCCAAGTTCTTTAATTGTCGGTTTTTTAAGTGATAAATTATTCAAAGGAAAACGTATGCCATTATGTGTTATGAGTATGGCTGGAGTTGTTGTTGGTACGATTGTATATTGGCAAGCAACTAGTATACTTGTTGTAAGTATTGCAGTTTCTGTAATTGGCTGTTTAATTTATGTGCCACAGTTCTTAATCGGTTTAAGTGCAATGGAATTAGTACCGAAGTTTGCAGTAGGTACAACAGTTGGTATGTGTGGTCTGTTCGGTTATGTTGGAGGTAGTTTCGTAGCTAACGCAGCAATTGGTATTATTGTTGATCGTTCTGGCTGGGATGGTTGCTTCATGTTACTGTTAGCAGGCGGTATTTTATCAACAATATTCTTACTGATTGTTCAAATGGGACATGAGAGAAAATCTTCTAAAGTAGTATAATATTTTATTTGAAAAAGCTATCCAATTGTTATATTGGATAGCTTTTATATTTTTATTTAGAAAAAACAAACAGTATGTAAAATTGGAGTTTAATGTGTAAAAGGTTTTTGTTACTTAATATAATTTTTTTAGATTTAATAAACCAATCACGTACATAGTTAGACCGAAAAATCCACCGCCACAGATGAAAATTACAACCTTAAATAAAGAAATAGAGATTTCTTCTGAACCTACATAGGGAAGGATATAATTCATAAAAACAAACATTTGAAAGCCCCAAAGCACACCTGCTTTTAAGCCAGCTTTTCTTAATTTTTTCTTGTGTTGTAAATATTCTTCTTTTGTTGCACATTCAGTATCACTTAAACCTTTTTTCTTGAATTTAAAGACTAAATAATTAGCATAAATCATATTAGATAGAAAAATGAATATTGTTCCTATAGATATTGTGTGGTTCATAGTATCAACAAGTAACATAATAAGCATTACCAACATATTTAGCCACCATAAACCAATTCCAGCTACAGATAATTCTTTATTGATTTCTTGTTTTTGATATTCATCTCTCTCACTCAGTGTTCCAACAAAACTATTATAAACTCTTTCTTTCCATTCAATTTTCATCATTTAATCTCCCTCCCAAAATAGACTGTTTAAATCTGTTTTTAGTGCTTTTGCTAATTCGATACATAAGGCTAAAGAAGGGTTATATTTATTATTTTCAATTAAATTTATTGTCTGTCTCGCCACGTTAACTTTTTTAGCTAACTCTAGCTGCGATAGCCCTTCAGATTTTCGATATTGTTTAACGTTATTCAAATATAACCCTCCCATTTATGGTTGTAGACCTCGTGTACCAAAATGTCATATATATTTGACATTTTATAATTGAATAAATGAAATGTCAAATATATATGACAAAAATGATAGTAGTACAATTAGGAAAATGATTTTAATAATTTATCTTGGTAAGAAGTTTATTAATAAAAGATGGCTTACATTCATATAAAAAGTACTTGAAAATTCAATTTAAATTATCCTTTTTCCTTTCCTTAAATCTATCTTAAAAGATATAATGTCATATTTCTAATCATTGGAATTTTTGTTACAATATAATTGGATGTGTAAAACTTTGTAAAAATAATGTAATAATATGTAATATATTTTCAGAAAGTTTTATACAATTTTATATTAAACTATTAAGTTGTAAAAAGGAGAGAGACTATGTTACCAAATACGGTTCGTACTCCAAACAAGAAGAAGAAATGGATTATTATTGGGGTTATTGCACTAATTGTTATTGTAGCGGCAATTAATATTTTTGTTATGCAAGGTAAGAAGAAGGGTGCATCAACAAATGCTGATGCTGTAAGTTTTGAGAAAGTGACAGAGCGTAAGCTGAATAATACGAAGTTAATTTCTGGTCAGGTGAAGCCTGGTAATATTGAAAGCTTCTATGCAGATCCGGCCAAAGGGAAAGTGAAAGATATTGAGGTAAAAGAAGGGCAAGAGGTAGAGAAAGGCACGAAGTTATTCTCTTATGATAATGAAGAGATTAACCTTCAAATGAAGCAAGCTGAGCTTGATCAGAAGATGGCGGATATGCGTTATGATCAAGGGAAAAAGAAGATTGATTCGTTGAAGAAAGAAATTAAGAAGGCGAAAGATAACGGAGCTGGGAAAGAAGTAACAGATCCGATGGACGAGCAAGTAAACGAGTTAGAGATAGGACAAAAAACAATTGACCTTGAGAAAGAAAAAGGAAAGTTGCAGAAAGAAGAGTTAAGTAAGAAGCAGAAAGAACTTACGATTTATAGCAATTTTGCTGGTGTTGTTCAAAAGTTAGATAAAGATGCGGCACAAAGTTCATCTCAAGCGTTAGGTGGTCAAGGAAAAGCGTTTTTACAAGTAGCTTCTAAAGATCCATTCCAAGTTCAAGGTACGTTAACTGAGCTTCAAAAGTCACAAATCCAAAAGGATCAAACATTCACTGTAACTGCAAAAGCAAATAATAAGAAGAAGTGGACAGGTAAGATTACAGAGGTAAGTGAGTTCCCAACAAGTGCAGAGATGGCGCAAGCTGGCGGCATGGGTGAAGCAACTCAAAATATGTCTCAGTATACATATAAAGCTAGCCTTGATAGTCAAGATGGTTTATCTCCAGGTTATCACGTTTCTCTGCAAGTAAACTTAGAGAATAAGACGATGATTGCTGTTCCAAGTAAAAGCATTGTAGAAAAAGGCGATGATGCATTTGTTTATGTTGAGGAAAAAGGAAAGCTTCGTAAACAAAATGTGAAAAAAGGTTCTACTGATGGAGACTGGACAGAGATTACTGAAGGCGTAACAGTGGGGCAAAAGGTGGTTAAAAATCCTTCCGACGATGTGTATGACGGAATGGAAGTGAAAGAGAAATGATTACGTTAAACCATATTGCTAAAACGTATTATCAAGGAAAATTGGCAGTGCCGATTTTGCATGGTATTAGTTTAACAATTCAGAGCGGTGAGTTCGTTTCGATTATGGGACCGTCTGGTTCTGGTAAATCAACGCTTATGAATATTATCGGTTGTTTAGATCGTCCAACAGAAGGCGAATATATGCTGAACGATGTGAATATCTTAACAGCAGACGAGTCAAAGCTTGCTTTAATTCGTAATGAATATATTGGCTTTGTATTCCAGCACTTTAATTTGCTTCCGCGTCTTTCGGCAGTGGAAAATGTTGAGCTTCCGCTCGTATATGGTGGCGTGAAGAAAGCGGAGCGTCGCAAGCGTGCTTTGGAGGCACTAGGTAAAGTTGGATTGGCAGATCGCGTGCATCATTTACCAAATGAGTTATCAGGTGGACAGAAGCAGCGTGTAGCGATTGCAAGAGCGATTGCGAATAATCCAACGTTCATTATGGCCGATGAACCGACTGGTGCACTTGATACGAAGTCTGGTGAGCAAGTTATGGATATTTTCACGAAGCTTAATGCAGAAGGTACGACGATTGTTATGGTTACGCATGAAGAGGAAGTAGCAGCTTATTCTTCCCGCCGCATTGTACTGCGAGACGGGAAAGTTACAGAAGATAGAAGGTGTGCGGTATGAGTTTACTAGATAGTATAAAAATTGCCCTTTCTTCTATTTTAGCTCATAAACTGCGTTCAGCTCTTACGATGCTCGGTATTATTATCGGGGTAGGTTCGATTATTACTGTCGTTGCAATTGGGCAAGGCGGAGAAGCGATGCTGAAGTCGAAAATCGCTGGTTCTGGTAATAATCTTATGCCAATTCAATTTAAACCGGATATTAATGATGAGTTCAGTATGGGTGGGCATCAAGTACCGAAATTAACAGAAGAAGATATTATGGAAGTAAAGCAAGTTAAAGATGTTTCCCATGTTATTACGACGAATAATACGATGGAAACAATGGACATTAATGATAAAAAATCAATGATTAATGTTATTGGACTTGATAGTGAGTATTTTGAAGTAAATAAAGTGAAAGTGGTTAAAGGCCGTTCATTAAATGAATCTGATATTTCACAAGGAAATAACGTTGTTATGATTAGTACGAAATCAGAAGAGACGTTATTTAAAGATGAAAATCCAGTAGGGAAAATTATTGAAATGAAAGGACAACCGATGCAAATTATTGGTGTCTATAAATCAGATAATGAGTTTATGGGATTCGAGGCTGAGGAAATGTTAATTCCTCTTACTTTATGGCCCGTCTTATACGGAACAGATGAAATTCAAAGTATCGCCATTCAATCTAAAAACGTAGATAATTTAGAAACGGCAGGGAAAAAAGCTGTTGATGTATTAAATGGTCGTAAACCAAGTGATATTCCAGGTAAATATGAATTGGTGAATTTAAAAGAATTCCAAGAAGGTGTTTCTAAAGTTACTAATATTATGACGATGATCATCGGTGGTATTGCTGGTATTTCACTAGTTGTTGGTGGTATTGGTGTTATGAATATTATGCTCGTATCTGTAACGGAGCGTACACGCGAAATAGGGATACGTAAAGCACTCGGAGCAACACGTAGTAAAATTTTATTACAGTTTTTAATTGAAGCTGTTATGTTAACACTTCTAGGTGGTTTAATCGGAATTGGTCTTGGGTATGGCGGAGCATATATCGTTTCTACATTCGCAAAATGGCCACCACTTGTTTCATGGGAAGTTGTCGTTGGAGGCGTACTGTTCTCAATGACACTCGGTATTATTTTTGGATTAATTCCAGCAAATAAAGCTGCGAAATTAGATCCAATTGAAGCATTGCGTTATGAGTAATTAATAATGTAGTAGAACTACACATTACCGTTCTAGTGGGCGGTTCGTAGCCTCTATATGAGGAAGTGAACCGCCCGTTAGAACGGGTTATATAAATAGAAGGAGGCGTTATAATGGAAGCAAATATTAATACGCAAGATGTAGGTGCGAAGAAGCCATCATTATTTGGAATGATTACTTCTCCAGGTGAGCAGTTTGAGAGAATGAAGACGAAAAGTCCGGTTTGGGGAGTATTTTTCTTATTTGTTATATTAGGAACGATTATAGCAACAGCAGTGTCTTACTTAACATTAATTAGTACTCCAGAATTGGCAAAAGAATTAAATGGTGAAGCAGGGGCAATGGTAAAAGGATTTACCCTTGGTGGAGGCGCACTTGTTGGTCTATTAGGAACACCTATAGGTCTCTTTATTGCGGCAGGTTTTTATAAAATTATTATGATGTTTATGAGCAATGATACACCGTACATGAAAATATTATCGATTTACTTATATGCTAATCTCGTTTATTATATCGGCGGATTGTTAAATGCAGGATTAGGCTTTATTTTTGATGGAAATGGCACTGATGTTTATACAAGTTTAGCTCCTTTATTTGAACAAGGGACAGTAGCACATGGAATTGCCTCTTCAATTGAAATTTTTAATATTTGGAGCCTCATTCTAACAGGACTAGGCTTACACATTGTAGCTGGTTTAAGTAAGAAACAAGCTACGATTTTAATTGTAATCTTCTTTATCCTAACAATTGGATTAGGCGTTGTAAGAGGGTTAGCTGGCATTGGTGCATGATATATTTGTTAAGAAAGGTGGCTCTCCCATAATCTGTACTCTTTGTAAAGGACATTAAAAAAAGTTATGTGCCATAAAGAAGATAATTTCTGTATCCTGGTCTTACCCCTGTTAAGTAGACAGTAATAGATTAGGTATCTTTTCATTAAGTAGCCTTAGTTCTAATTTCAATAGGACTAAGGTTGTTTAATATTTTTTGAAATCTTTTATTATTGAAAAAGCTTATATATCTTTTAATAGTTTTACAGACTTCTGTCTTTTCATAAAATGTATGTCTATAAAAGCATTCCGCCTTAAAATTATCAGAAACCCTCTTTATACACGCATTATCATGACAATTTCCTTTTCTAGATATACCCACAGTTATTTTGTGCTTTTTAAGTAATTGGTTATATTTTTTTGACGTATACTGATAAACACGGTCGTTATGTAATACTATTTCGTGGGCCGCTCTTTTTTAGGCTTTATTGAATGTGTCTGTAACTAATTTTAAATTGTTGTATTTGCTCATTTGATAGACCACACCTTCGTTATTGTAAAAATCGAATATCATTGAAAGATATATGCGCTTATTATTAAAGGTAAGATAGATTATATCTGAAACCCATTTTTCATTTGGCCGTGTAGCTGAAAATTCTTTATTTAACAGATTTTCCGACACGATGGATTGTTTCTTCAAAGTAAAATTTCGCCACTTTTTTTGAATCTTAGCTTGTAGCCCCATTTTTCTATTTTAGACATGATAAATTGGTCCCCTTTCATTTTTTCAGAGGGATTGTTGATTCTTTTTTCACTTATAATAGCCACTTCTTGAAACACCTGCAATTTTACAGGGAAATCCAATTAAAAAACTCCGTTTTAAGGTATGAATGATCTCTCATGCTACTGATTTACTCTCTTTAATTTCAGCCCTTTTTTCGTATCTAATAGCTTTTTTAAGTATGCATTTTCCGCGTTTAATTGTTGTATTCTAGCATCTTGACTTATTTCATATATTGGTTTAGATCCTCCCCGTTTTTCTTGTAGGCCCAGAATACCTAAAGTTTTGTGTGTGATGGGAACGGAATGACAAACACAAGAGGTTTTATTTTTACGGGACGTATTCGAAAAAAGATTGTAATAATATCGAAATTGTTAACTTTGTAGTTAAAAATATGTATTAATTCGGAATTCATTTCTATAAAGTAGAAGATTACACGCCGAACAATCTAATATTCGAAACGTTAACTCACAGTACCGGAATCGCTATTACTTTAACTCGGTCTAAAAGAGGAAAAGTAAATAACATTATCTGTAAATATGTTCTAGGAGATAATATTGAGATTAACGCTTGCGCAGATTTAGAAATTACAAACGTCAATATTGATGGTGTCGGGAAACGTCCTTTTTTATTTGAGGTGATAATACTGGATTTTATAGAGTTTACATTAAAAATGTTATATTAAGATAATAAAAACTACATCCACTGAGAGTATATTGGTTAACTTCTTGAAGAATAGTGAAATGGTAAAATGCAACCTTGATAGAACCTTAATAATACAAGAGAATATTCCTTCTGAAAATTTTCTTTTTGTTGATTGTGTTTTTGGGTGGCGATATCCTAGCATTAGTTGTTTATTATAACGAATTTAAATTCATAAACACTAAGTTTTCCAATGTTCTTATTCAAATATTAGAAAACACAACAGGTGAATTTAGAATTATTAACAATTATAAAAGTGTTAATAATGGTTCAGTGTTAAATATGCCTGTTTCTAAGTTTGAAAAAAGTACAGGTGGTTCTTCTGTAGGTCGTCTGTGTGTGTTGTCATCATTTTCCGATAACTCTGCATAAGCAACTTATCAAGAATATCTTTTGTATCATACGGAACAACTTTAAACATAGCAACACTTACATCTGTGGATGGTGCACTTTCAAGAAAAATCACTATCACTGAAGATGGAGCGAACAAACAATTTGTATTAACTAATTCAACAGATGTAAATTTAGTGGTTAAATGGAACATAATTATTCAATTAGCAGCTTAATTAAATAAAAAGAGCGATTTGCTCTTTTTATTGTAAACATTATGTTGTTTTGGAGAACAAAGGATTTGAATTTCCCTCATTTGATCCATACTTTTTTTCAAGGATGTAAATGATTGCAAATATACAATAGAGATACGTAATTGCATGACCAGCCAAAGACATCCCTGCTAATAAGAATGGTAGCATAACAATTCCTGCTTTAAATTTAGTTTTTTTAAGTATTCTCCACCAGAGTACAAATAAAAGGATGAATCCTATTAAACCAGACTCTATTAAGTATGTAATCATGAAATTATGTGCACCTATTCTTAGGTATTCAAAAGAATTACCAAACCCAATACCAAGTAAAACATTACTCATAGTTGTATCACTTAAAAACTCAAAAGCCCTATCTACAATTTCGATTTTTGATAAGAAACTTATGTCCGAATTCATATAACCGAAAATGAAGGTAGCCCCTGTGATAATTGCTGTAATGGATAATAAAATTTTCATTATTTTTGTTTTGAACCCTATCAAGATATAAAATGCAATCAGCGTAAATATAGCAGCTCTTGAGAAAGTAAGTACGCATAAAATGGTTAACATAAACATCTGCCATTTAAGCGATATTGCTTGGTAACGTCTTAAGTAGATACAAAAGAAAAACAAAGTTACTATAAAAATCCCTACAAAGTTCGAATCTTGGTACATTATGCTATTCATTTTGTACTTATAAAAACTTGAATCCACTTGCATGAATTGCCATGTTGTTTGCGGTTGCCATGGATGCGTAAGCCTCCAAATAGTTTCTATTATTACAAGCAATATTGATATGTTAATGAACTTAACTGATATATTCAAAATCTTATCAGAACTTAAACTATACAAAACTTGAAAACTAAAAACAAAGTATATAAGTGATAATATCACGTTATACAACGCATTGGTCTTTTCTGGAATAATCATTAACTGTGTAACTAATAAGTAGCATAAAAGGACCATTGTTATACTAATTAAAGAATTGAACACCAATTTTTTTCTTTTTAAGGTCTGTAGAAATAGCCCTACAAATGACAGTGTGAAAAAAAGATAAATTGGACTTATTGGTAAAAAATTAATAAAGAAACCGGAAAATACAATCAAAAGAAATGCCGTTTTATACATTTTAAGTAACTCCTCTAATATTAAAAATATGACAACTATTAATATAACATTTTTCACTTAATATTGGCAGGATTATACTAATGTACTTTTGAATAAAATACGGCTTTTATTCAAAAAAAGGATGTTTAACTGTCTCTCCAGTAATTGAATTGTTATCTGAAACACTCGTAAAAAATCGAAAAAATAATAAATCTAAATAAAAGAAATTTAAGCCGAAAGGTGGTATAGTCAAAAGAAAAATTGAATGTTAGAAAACAGAAGATGTTATAAAAAGAATTTTATAAAATTAATAAGGAAAGGCATGTAAAAACTAAAGATTTTAAAATACAATTCATAAATCCCAAAGATATTATTGCTATTAATGAAACTTATAATTATCTAGATATACTTAATGATTATAAAATGGGGAACTTGAAATCAAAGAGTGCTGTCAATAGATTTATTAAAAGCTAACATCACGAAAGTAATGTACTTTGATTAATTAAAAGAATAAAAATGGAAAAGGAGGGAGCGCGGTATGTCTCCTTTTCATTTTTCTTAAAGGGGAGCCGAAATGGATCATATTAATGTATTAATGAAAGTAGTTATAACTACTTTTAGTGAATTCTGTGGATATTTCTTGGGGGGATGAAATACAATATTGAAAGTTCTAGTTATTTATCATGGAGGCTGTTAACTATATCACAGGAGTATTAGCATCAGATTATAACAAGAAGTTAAAAAGTAAAGTTGGTTTCAAAAGTATTGCCAAAAAGGTGATGCTTTTTCTTTTAACCGTAGCAGTGACTCAAGCCTATGCAATTATGAGTATTCCGCTTCCAAAAGCTATTTTTATTTTACACATATGCCTGACCATATTCCTTAGGTTATATTTTATGATGACAGAACGAATCAAGAGAAATTCCTGACTAAGTGATAGTGTTATTTCCTTTTCATCCTCTCTTCCATAAGTTTAATTTTTTAGCAATTCATTTTCTGCCTTTAGTAAGTTTAGTTTGGCTTTTAAACAGGCATACTTTTCTTCTAACATAAGCTCTCTCTCAAGGTTTTTTCAGCACATTCTATACACAAGTTCAATAAAGTGAATATGCCATTTTCCAGATAATTAGCGTGCCATCTACTTCCTAATGAAATAACCCGTTTCATTCCAATTATATCTATATGTCAAATTCATACTCTTCAAAAATATGTCGAGGTAGCTTTCCTTTTTCATTTTCCTCAATAAAAATATGCTTAAATTCCTCTGTAAAAGTGATACCTTTTGATTTATAGATTTTACGTATGGATTATTTGATAGAAATTTAATTTCTCTTTCTGTAAATA
Source organism: Bacillus sp. B1-WWTP-T-0.5-Post-4 (assembly GCF_009183795.1). NCBI lineage: Bacteria > Bacillati > Bacillota > Bacilli > Caryophanales > Bacillaceae > Bacillus > Bacillus sp. B1-WWTP-T-0.5-Post-4. The sequence goes on along the minus strand of NZ_WEIJ01000004.1, from coordinate 214,343 downwards.
GATTTTGTCATTTTGGACATTCTCTGATTCAAATTACCCTTTTATTATAAAAGAAATATCCTATAGAATAGACTTTACCTGAGAATCACCTTTTTTATTTTTACCCTTACTTCAAATACCACCAACAGAATTTCAAATTCTATATAGTGTAATTTCAAATTCCGTCGGTAGTATTTGAAATGACTCACAGTGAAATCTTTTCTTTATTTTTATATTGTGAAGGTACCGCGGAATACTAGAAAGGTATACCTTTTAGAAACGGGTACTGTGTGAAGCCAGCGACTTTTAAAGAGGCAGTTGTTTTGTATGAAGGGATGATTGTAAATCAAATAAAGAAATTAGGTATTCGTAAAGATTATGAAGAGTATTATCAATGTGGTTTAATCGGTCTTTGGCATGCGTATGAAAGATTTGATGAAAAGAAGGGGTATTTCCCTGCATATGCAGTTGTCACGGTGCGAGGTTATATATTAGAGAGATTGAAGAAAGAGTTCGCAGTGCAGGAGATATGTGTATGTGTAGGAGAGTATGAGGATATCTTTCATTTTGAGGATGTTGAAATAAGAGTGAAGGATTTTATGAGCGTGTTAGATGAGAAGGAGAAGTATATTATTTTTGAACGTTTTTTTGTAGGGAAGACTATGGGAGAAATCGCGTTAGAGATGGAAATGACATATTATCAAGTAAGATGGATGTATCGGCAAGCACTCGAGAAAATGCGAGATAGTGTAAGAGGATAAAAATAGAAAATAGAATGGAAGGTAAGGAAATACTACCTTCCATTCTATTTGTTATTAAGGTGATGAATCTTGCATGTTCATTTGGGATAATACATATCCAGCTTTCCATAATTGCTGGCTTAACTTATGGGGACTAATTTGTATCGTTACGGTAGCTCCGTTTGAAAAATGAATTTTAGCTCGTTTAGCTTTTTTGAAAAACTCTATTGTATGAACATGTTTGAAGAAAAGCCAAATACAATTTGGAGAAGCAGGAGATTCTGTTGGGAAAGCACAAATATATTCTCTATGATTGATTGGAATTGGAACGTTTTGTTTAAATTTAAATTTTGTTTTTACAGCATTACGTCTCCCTTGATAAGTAGAATGAATATTTGTTAGACAAGATTTCTGTATAAGTTGGAGAGCAGTTTGACAGGAGTAAAGATGGTTTCCGCTACTGTCAATAATTTTTGTACGGTAATAAGGGTGTTTACATGGTTCAAGCATCATTGTAGAACTAGAAATAAAAATGTTGTTTTCATTATCCATAATTCTATATCCTCCCTTATAATTTTCATTCCGAATATAATTATATATAAATTAAGTAAATTTACTGTTAATATTCTATTTCATATTGTAAATTTTGGCTATTCGTTTACAATCAATAGGTGATAGTCTTTCTAATTTGCATCGCTTGTACATATATATGAAAATAGAAAAGAGTAGGCGGTGATATAGTATGAAGAAAAAGTATATTATTATGGCTTTAGTTGTCGTTCTCCTAGTATATTTAGCAAACAGTAATCCGAGTAAAGGAGAATATACAGAATGGGCAGCGAAGCAGTTTATGAAGCGTAATGATGTGAGTAAGAAGCTAGATGAAGTTCAAAAAGAGAATGAAGAGGGTCTCCTTGGCGACTTGGCATCGGCCGGTAAAAAGTTAGCGAAAAAGTATGTTGAGCCACAAGTTGGGTTATTAATCGATCATTATACGAAGCGAAATGATTATATATTCTTCTCAACATATACGACTGAGTTTGATATAGGGGAAGAACATTATAAGTATGTATGCGTCGGTTTTTCAAAGATTTTTATCCCGATTGAAATGCCGAAGAAAAAAGACGAATCTGCAAAATGATGCAGATTCGTCTTTTTTATTTTATAAAGTAATTTGAACTTCAGATACATTTTTTTCTATAAGGCGAGCTCCCTTTTTTCTTGTATTTTCATCAATGGATGAAAATACAGATGAGGCAAGGATTGTATCCATTACTTGATTTACGACTTGTGCATCGATTGGTGTGATGGGCGTATCGATAGAAAAAACGACTGTTTTTCCATCTTCTTTTGCGAAAATCAACTCTAGTACTTGCATGTGTTATTCCCTCCTTTGTGTTTATCCCGCTATTTACGGGATTTGGGTCTGCCGGTTAAATTGCGGGCTAATAATCAGCGGGGATGAATAAAATCCCCACTGATCCGAGTTTTACTTTATAGTTTAGAAAGATCTGATGTGCTTACAAGTTGTACAGCGTGAAGTGGTGATGCTTGTAAGGAAGCTAGAGCATGAGCTACGTTGTGTACTTGATCTAAGCTCGCATTTGTTTTAACACGTTTAAATTGTTTGCTCTTGAAAACTGTTTTGCCGTTCTTATCTAATCCGTTGTTTAAGACAAGACGTAAAGTTAAATCCATTACGATTGTTTCAATTGCCATGTGTATCACCTCCTTTCACTTTATAAATAGAGTACAAATGTCATGTTTTGGCGTGAAATTTTTTCTTTTTTTTGGTACCCTTAAAAGATTAAGAGAGGAGAATTCTGGATAATGAATCGTAAATGGTTATTTTGGATTCCTGTATTACTATGGATGGGGCTGATTTTCTATTCTTCGGCACAACCATATAAAAAGCAGGATATGCGTTCAGATATTGAACAATATGTAAATGTTGAATTTGTGAAAGAGCATTTTTCATGGGTATCTATTGATTATGGTGGAGGAACCCCTGTTAGTATTGCGAATAAAGGTGTAGGCGGATTTATTGAGTTTTTCCTTCGTAAAGGTGCTCATTTTATGGTGTTCTTTATGCTAGGTTCATTGATTTATTACGCTTTTCATCGATCAGGTCATTCGAGGAAAAGATGTTTTATATATGCCCTTCTTTTCGTTGCGGGTTATGCAACATTTGATGAAATTCACCAATGGTATACGGGAGACCGCACACCAATGTGGCAAGATTCATTGCTTGATACGTGCGGCGGATTAACGGGAATTATAATAAGTAATTGGTTTTGGAATAGAAAGAAGCGCTAATCTCAAATAAGATTAGCGCTTTTTTTGCGGGGAGTAAAACCTCCACTGATTAAAGTTTCGCTTTATACACCAAGTAATTCTTTTAGTTCGTCTGTTGATAGTTCAGTCATCCAGCTATCGCTTGTGATGACCGCATTGTTTAGAGATTGTTTTCTTTCTAGCATTTCATCAATTTTTTCTTCTAATGTTCCTGTTGTAATGAGTTTGTGAACATGAACAAATCGTTTTTGACCAATGCGATATGCGCGGTCTGTTGCTTGATTTTCCACAGCTGGGTTCCACCAACGATCGTAGTGAATGACATGGTTGGCAGCGGTTAAGTTTAATCCTGTTCCGCCAGCTTTTAAGGATAAGATGAAAATGTCATACGTTCCGTTTTGGAACTCCTCAATCATCTTGTCGCGATCTTTTTTCGGCACACTACCGTTTAAGAAGAGGACACGCTGGCCGAATTTTTCTTCTAGCACACGTTTTAGCATGTTCCCCATGCCGATATATTGAGTGAAGATGAGGCAACTTTCATTTTGATCTTTTATATTTTCGATGAGCTCCATTAACGTTTTTGTTTTCATAGAGCGTTCAACGACATTTTGTGGCTCTTCTTCTTTTAAATAAAGAGCTGGATGATTACAAATTTGTTTTAGCTTGTTCAGCATAAGTAATATAAAGCCGCGTCTTTCAATTCCACTTAATCCTTCGACATTTTGCAGTGTATCTTGAACAAGTTGTTCATATAAGGAAGCTTGTTCACCAGTAAGAGGACAGTAAGCTTTTTGTTCTTGTTTATCTGGTAAATTTAATGCGACTGTTTGATCTTTCTTCGTTCGGCGCAGTAAAAATGGTGAGATAAACCGTTGAACTTGCTGAATTTTTCCTTCATCACGATCTTTTTCAATCGGTGTGACGAAGCGACGTTGGAATTGCCCTAAGCTTCCGAGATATCCATGATTAATAAAGTCGAAAATGGACCAAAGTTCAGCGAGGCGATTTTCCATCGGCGTACCAGTTAAAGCGATTTTGTGATTTGCTTGTAAGTTTCGTACTGCTTTTGACTGTTTCGTATGTGGGTTCTTAATATTTTGTGCTTCATCCAAAATAACAGCATCCCAGCATAATGAAGTTAGTTCTTCCTCATCGAGCTGAGCCAATGCATAAGATGTTAATACAACATCTGCCGATTGAAGGAAATCTTCAAATGAATTGCCTTTATCTCTATTACTTCCGTAATGTAATTGAACACGTAAATTCGGTGCGAAACGCTCAAATTCTTTTTGCCAATTTCCAAGAACAGATGTCGGCGCAACGATTAATGCAGGGCCTGTTTTGAGATTGTTTTCTTTTATATATAGTAAGTAAGAGATTGTTTGAATACTTTTCCCGAGTCCCATATCGTCAGCTAGCAATGCTCCAAATCCAAGCTTTCGTAAATATAATAGCCATTCAATGCCGTGTTGTTGATACGGACGAAGTGTTGCGTTTAGTGAAGTAGGGACATCTACTTTTGGAATATCTCCAATATGAAGTAGCTTTTGGAATAGTTCCTCATAATATCCATCTAGTTCGATTTCAATATCAGTAAACGGACTATCATCTTCTACAATTTCTGTTTCAGCCGTATTTGATAAATGTTGTTGCAAAACATCTTTCATCTCTAGTCCGTATTTATCGGCACGGTTCATGAGTTTCCTTACTTCTTCGATAAAGGCTGGATCTAGTCGCATCCATTGACCGTTTATATTAAATAGACGTTTGTTTTGTTCAACGAGTTCAAAAAACTCGCTTTCTGATAAATCAATGCCGTTCGTCGAAATTCGCCAGTCAAAATTAACGAGCGTATTCATACCGAAGAACGATTGTGTTTGTACTGTATTTTGCTTCAGCTGGACACGTAATTTCGGTTTTGTTGCTTTTAAATTTTGCCACCATGATGGTAGTAAAATTGTAATGCCGGCTGCAAGTAATTCATTGCTTGCTTCTGTTAAGAAGTTCCACGCTTCGCTTTCAAAGAGCTCATTTCGGAACGTATCTCCTTCTTTTAACCACGGTATGAGCTTACTAAAACCTTCTTGTGTTTCTGTAATACGTTCTTCGTAATCGTGCCATCTTTTCGGTAAGGAATCGATGTTTTCGTATACATATATGCGATGCGCCCCGCGCTTTGGTGTCACGATTGTTTCAAGCTTCCACATTTCAAATTCTTCTTGTGGTTCTTGCAGTCTTAGTCCGATTGTAAACGGAAGATCATCTTCAATATAACCAATTTTTCGAAGCCAATCTTCTTCATGTAGTGCTGTTTCCAATTGTCTTTTCGTAAAGTCGTAATGTTCATATAGTCTTTTAGCATCTTCCCAGCCGTCATTTGAGCGATTATCTTGTAATATGCTTTCATTAACTGCTGCTGAGAAAAGAGATGCTAATGTGTCATCTTCAATTGGCGTATTTTGAACTTTCCAAGATGGTTGCTTGGGCCAGTGCTCCATATCTGGTACGAAGCTACCACTCGTAAAGGCATCCCATAATTCATTTGCATCTTTTGTAAGTGCTGTAATAGGGCCGTTCAGTTGAATATGTGCAAAGGAATTCATCGGTTTGTTTGCAATGTATTCAAAGGCTTGTGCATTTGTTAGTAGCACACCTTGTTTTCCTTCGAAGGTTGCTTCTTTTAGAAACGTACCGTAGAAAGAAGTGGAGTGCCATGTGAATGCATTTCGTTTCCAACTTGTTACGGATAATGGAGTACCGCTGTCATCTTCTCCCCAAAGGAACCAACCTTGACTAACATGCTGGAGCCTAATTGTTACTTCAGTTTGATTGATCATCGATTAATTTTCCTTTCCGTAATTCCTCTTGTAGTGCACGCAGACGTGAATGGAGATTGGCGATGTGAATAATGAAAGCATCCCATTCATCGGTGCGTTTTAATCGTTTATATAATGTACGTAATTTCTTTAAGTAACGAACTGCGCGTCTATATGATTTACGATTTCGTTCTTCAATTGCCTCTACAGCAGCAAGATGATAAAGAGGAAGTGCTGCTTCTGGCGCTTCTTTCTCAATATCTTTCAGTGGTTCTTTTAACAGTTCAATTGCTTCAAACCCATATAAGAGATGAAGCTCTGCCCATGTGTGATACTGTTTTTTCGCGAGTACGTACTGTTCATAGTTTGTGAAACTATACGGTAATAGTTCTTGTAAAATCATTTCAAAACCAGCTTGTTCATTTGTATGTGTTGCGTATGTTTCATACATGATTACAAATAGCCGAACGATATCTTTTATGAAAATCGTATTTTCGTGATCTTGGAGCGTTTTCTTTACTTGTTTATACGTAAAGGAAAGCCAGTTTTTTGCACGATCCCACTGCATGGCACTTAATAGTTCTTCTAACCAATAGAAGTATAGACTCACAACAGAAGCAGGCTGTTTTTTTAGTAAGTCCATCGCTAGTAGATCTTCTTCATTTAAAAAGAGAAGGTGAGAAGACGCTAATGCTTTAGATAGTGGATTGATTTTCGTATCGATTCGTTTTTCTTCCTCTTGTATTTTCTCTTTATTGTTTAAAAGTTCACTCCATATGTGGCGATAAATGAAAAATCGCTCTTGTGTATAAGCGTCGGTAGAGAAGAATACTTCATGAACAAGACGAGCTGTTTCTTGCAAAATTATTTCAGACTCTGAAGGAATCGCTTCTGATTGTAAGTCCCGAACGATGGATTCCACTTTGTCTACAAATAGGCGAACGACATTAACAGGTTGGTGATAAGAATACGTTTTGTTTGCTTCGAATGCCTGGATTTCTTCTAATAATTTTTGAAAGCAGTAAAGTGCTGCATGTAACCTGAATAATTCATGTATGGCGATGACGCGCGGAGCTTTCCGCTCAAGCTTCGTATAGAAATCTGTAAAGATACTCATAAGAAAATACATTTGTTTATAAGTAAGGCGAGCTTGTTCTTTTTTAAATGATTCATATTCTTTTTCAAAATATGATTCCCAACTTTTATAATCCGTTTCTTCAAAAGCTGATGATTGCAATACTTGTCTTGCAGTTCGAATAGGAGGAAGGGAAGGTTTCGTATTATTTTTAAATAAAGTTAATACATCTCCTACTTGCCCGAAACTAGACGCTGCAGATAGTAATACAGCGAGCATATGCTCACATTGTGTTGGTGCGAAGCAATCACAATAACTTTCAGCGACATTACGAATCGGAATATGAACGCTATATACGTTGCCTTCCGCATCTACAGTTCCTGATAGTGTATAACCATCAAAGTCAACGTTGTAGACAACACCACTACGATATAGGTGCCGAGCTGTAGCGACATGTTCCTGATCAGCTGTTTGCTGTGGATCTAGTCCTTGAACGAACTCATTCGCAATCATCATAATTTCATCTTTCGTAATTGAGTGTTGCAGCATAATATTCCTCCGTACACATATTTCTTTCCTTTACCATTATAAACAAAAAATGCTCAAAACAGAAAAAATGAAATTTGGATTACATAACTTGAAAATCATGGTAATATATAAAATGTTAATTTCATATATGAATATATATTTATAGGAGGAGAAATGATTTGTCGGATTTACAGACGAAGTTAGGTAGTGGAATGAATAAGTTACAAGAAGGAATAGAACAAGGGAAAATGAAGTTGCAAGTTGCACAAGAAATTGCTCAATTGAAAAAGGGAATGCAAGTGCAAATGCAGAAAAAAGCAGAGGTTCTATTAGAGGTTGGACAGCAAGTGTATGTTCAATTAAGAGGAAGTGGAGTAAATGAAGCGAGCTTAAAAGAAATGATTGCTCCAGTTCAAGAATTTGATGTAGCTATTTATCAAGCAAGAAAGCGCATTGTTGAATTGCAAAAACAACAAGGTGAAAAAGCTACATGCGAATGTGGTGGACCTTTATCAATAAATGATAAGTTTTGTGGTTCGTGTGGAAAGCCTAACCCGATGTTAGCAGTAGAAAATGAAGGTGAAACGGTAAATTGTATTTCATGTAATGAGCATATCGATAAAAACTCTACTTACTGTCCAGTTTGTGGAATTAAGCAAAGTGGGGAGTGAATTAAATGTATTGTCGCACATGTGGAAAACAACATGGTGAAGAAGTAAATTATTGCCCAAATGAAGGTAGTATGGAGATTGCAGGAGCTATAGATGCAGTAACATTAGAAAAAGATACTGCAAAATACTGCAGAGGTTGTGGCAGTGAAAATGCTCAAAAAAATTTATATTGTCAAAAGTGTGGGTATTCTTTATCTGTTGTGAAGAAAAAAGAACAAACTGTAAAATTGCCTACAATGGATGGTGCTCCTAAAGTTGAATTTAAAGCAGATAAAGCCGTTTTACAAAAAGGTTTTATTGGTGGGGCTGTTGCAAGTATTCTCATGTTAATTGCTGGTTGGATTGGTAGTTTATTATTTGCCTCTATGTTAAGTGAGATGTTTAGCAAATTTGCGAAAGAATTAGAAATGTTGCCAAGTTTTTATTCGAGTGCAACTTCTACGATGTTAAGTTACCATTTACTTGGTTTTACAGCTAACGATGATAGTGGATTGATATTTTCTTTATCTTGGCATACTCCATTTACATTATTATTAATCATTCCATTTATTATTTTCGCTGGTACAGGAATTTGGTTAGGGAAACAGCATGTTGCGAAAACGATTAAAGATCAAATCTTTATGGCAGCAACAGTTGGTATTATTTATGGAGTCTTTTTATTCATTATAAGTTTTATAGCATCACAATCTTTTGCAATCCCATTCTCAGAAGCAGGTAAGATTACGGTTGGCTATTCAGCGATGAAGAGTTTATTGAGTGGTTTTGTATGTGGGACATTATTTACCTTATTAGGATTTATTGCTCATACAAGCAAAAACAATATGGCGGCAGCATTTCAAGAGTTAATGCCATATGGAGCGTCTGTTTATTACGGTGTTTCGGCTATGATAAAAGGACTTTTAGTAACAGCAGTAGCGGTTTGTATTATGGCGTTAGTAAGTAAGGAAGACGGTATTGAACCATTAAAAGAAATAACAACTTTAAAATCTGAAAGTACATTATTAGCATTAGAGTTAACACCTCAATTATGGAGTATGGCTCATTTTGCGCCGTTAGAAGTATCAAGTCCAGCACTTAGTAAGGAATTTACTAGAATTGGTAAGAAATCAAATGCATATGAGAGCACACTATCGTTTTCATTTATATCAGGCGTCTCTGTAAATGGCGTAGAGCTTAGAGAGATATTGATTTCAAAAGGAGCAAATGAGGGAAGCCTTGCAGAATTTGATAAAGTGAATAACGTATTCCATTACGGTTTATTACTGCTTATTATTCCATTGTTCTTTATGTTTAGAGCGGGAAGAAAGTTAGCTAAATTACTGACTGCCAATATATATATTACATTAGCGGTATGCAGTGGTTCTTACACAATTATGATGATTGTAATGAATATGATTTCTAAGTTCCAAATTAATGTTTCAGGAACTGTAACAAGTTTATTTGGAACAAGCGGAACAGTACTATCTATGCAAAATTCATTTACATATTTAATTTTGTTTAGTTTTATTGTGACATATGTAGCGGCATTTGCTGGAATGAAATTAGCTAAGAAATAGGAGGAGAGCACGTTGAAGTTTTGTGGAACATGTAAAAAGAATGTTGCAGACCATTTGAACTTTTGTCCTGAGTGTGGGAGTAAAGTAGAAGTAATCGTTGATAACACTGCTGCTTCATATACAGAATTACAAAGCGAGACAAAACCAGTGAAAAGTAAAAAAAATTTATTTTTAATCATTGGTTTTGCCATTATTGCTGCATTATTATTTGGGGCATATAAATTTGGAGCATATAAGTTTTCAAAAGAAAAGCAAGTAAATGTAATGATTGAAGCATTCCAAAAGAAAGATATTAATGCAATTGATGAGTTTGTAAAAGCAAATGATTCAAGCTTAAAGATTAAGACAGAGGATCTTAAAGCGTACATGCGTTATTTAAAAGAGAATCCTTCTTACAACAAACAATTACTGTCTTATTTACAGAAAGAGACAGTAGATCAAAAGTTAACAAAAGATAAATCTTCATTTAAGGACGGGGAAATAGTAGAAGAGGGAAAAGAGTGGTTCTTATATCCAAAGTATAAGTTCAGCATGAAATCTTATTATATGAGCGTTAGTACAACTGCAAAAAATGCAGAAATATATGTGAATGACAAAAAAGAAGCAGAGCTTTCTAGTGATAAAACTTCGAAAGAGTTGGGGCCATACTTCCCAGGTACATATGTTGTAAAGGCAACGGCGAAGACAGAACTTACTGAATTAGAAACAGAGAAAGAAGTAGATCTAGCGGATGAACAGAGCGAGAAGGTGAAAGTGGATTTATCGCTTGAAGGCAAGTATGTAAGCATTTCTTCTGATGAAAGTGATGCAACTGTATTTGTGAATGGGAAAAAACGTGGAAAATTAAATTATGGAAGTTATAAACTTGGTCCTGTACCAACAGATGAAACAGTAGAAGTACATTTAGAGAAAACTACTGATCTTGGTGTGATGAAATCTGAAAGTGTTAAAATTGGAGACCAAAGCACATATTACTTAAAATTCCCGAAAGAAACATCAAGTTCAGCAGTGGGCGAATTTGTAAGAAATCATATTTATGATAACGTACGTGCAATTTCATTAAATGATTTTAGTTTAATTGAAAATAATTATGATAAGAGCGGGAAATCGTATAAGGAAGACCGTGATTATATACAGTATTTACACAAAAAAGGAATTACAGAAGACTTATTAACGATGGAAGTTCGTAATGTAGAGCGTCAAAGTGCTACGAAATATAAAGTAACGACATATGAAGAGTACCATATTCGTTACGGTGATGGATCTGTGAAGTTCAAAAGTTTTAATAACGAACATATTATAACTGTGAATGGAAATGGAAAGATGTTGTATCATTCTCTTGGTGCAAATAATACGTTGAAATCAGAAGATGTATCTGGTCCAACTCGTTAATATGAGAGAAGCTGTTCAATATTTGAACAGCTTCTTTTTTGTAGCTAAATCGATATTTCGTGTCGAACCGTTGATATATCGTAAGTTATGATAGATATAATCGAAAAATCGTTGATATATTGCGATTTATGATAGATATAATTGAAAAATCGTTGATATATTTTTTTACAATTATGAGTGTGTTTCCTTTAGTATCGCTTGTACATATGGATCATGTAATATTTGTTCTATAATTGGTAACATGTTTTGTTCAAATGGAATGTCGATAGGAAATGGCTTTTGAGAGCCTGGTTTTATTCCATATTGCACAATTTTGTAATGTGTATTGTTTTCAGACTTGAGCACAATTAACTTATAGCGGTTATCATCGCCAGCGAGTGAAAAATCAATAGAAGTAGCGTTATATGTCACTTCATCTTTATATATGTACGGTTTTGGCGTACCAATCCAGTCTACTTTTGCTTGTAAATTCATGGGCGTAGCCTCCTTATATGTATTATAAATAAATAAAAGCCAGCTCTCAATAAAGAGAACCGGCTTGTAATTTAGCAGTCATTGGTTATTTTAAAATTTTCACTTTAACAGTTTTGCGTCCCCATTTTTGAGCAGCGCTATCTGATCCAAGTAAGATATCAATACGGTTACCTTTAATTGCACCACCAGTATCTCCAGCGATAGCTTCTCCGTAACCTTCTACCCATACTTTAGATCCTAATGGGATTACTTTCGGATCAACAGCGATCATTTTCATATTTGGATTCGCAGTTAAATCATGACCCATTGCAGTTAATACACGGCCGCCATATGTGCCACCGTTTTCGCTCGGGTGAGCTGTATATGCTGTAGCTACAACTGTTAACTCACGACCACCAGAAGGTGTGTTAGTTTCAGCAGCTTTCACAGCAGGCTTAGCAGCTGGTTTTGCTTGTGCTACAGGTGCTTGAGCCTTAGCTGGTGCTGCAGCTTTAGCAGGAGCAGTTGTTTCTTGTTTCTCAATTACAGGTGCTGTACCTGTTAAGAAAGGAACATGAACATAAGCTGTTTTCCCGTTATATTCAAATTGTAACCACTCATTTTGTACTTGGTTCGTTGTTTCGATTACATCGTCTTTCTTCAACTTTCCAAGAACCTCTGAGTTTGTGTTCGCTTCAGCACGTACGTTTAATACGTTAGCTGTTACGTAGTAGATGCTTTTTGTGAACTCTGCACTTACGAATGCGTCTTTACCGTCTAAAGTAATTTTTGACCATCCGTTCTCTGTATTTTGAACATCTATTTTATTACCGTTTAGTAATTTACCGACAACTTTTGATTCAGTAGTAGGGTTTTCGCGTACGTTTAGTACGTCTGTTGTTACAACAGTTTCTGCATTAGCAGATGATGTGAAAATCCCAAGACCAAAAACTGCTGCTGTTGCTATACCAATTAATTTTTTCATGATAGCCTCCATTGCGTTTGTTTTCGTGTCCTCATTATAGCAACAGATTTTTTCGGATTTGGGGAAAACACACAATTACAAACCATTCGTAATAAGTCGTTAACATCCTGTAATATAACAAAAAATATAGGAAAGCGTTTTTCATTCTATATGACTCATAGGTTTCTAGTTATATTCAAAATATTTAATACAACATGTTTTTTTCGACGTAAATAAAAATATTACAGGAATGTTACATAATGTTTACTAAACGATTACATTCCTTGAGTATTTTACCGTTTTATGGGTAATATAGTTATATAAACATAAACATTTTGTTTGTGAAGCTATAAACACGTGCTATATACTAGCAAAAAAACCGCATAATTGTTACAAAACGAAAGGGTTGCAAGGAAGAACTTTGCCCTTTTTTACATATGTAACACATCCTTTTTTAGGAAAATACATTCCTATCCGCGTTTTTCTCACACAATTTGACAGCAGTATTTCTAACTTGTAGCTCTTGCAGAGTGAAAAGGTTATACGAAAGGTAAGGCTGTCCATAAGAATTCGAATTGGTGAAGGTGAAAGTTAGAAAATCACCGCAAAATTATAGTTTTCTATCCGATTTTACATATCGGAATTTATGTTGTTTACAAAAACGAAACCTACGAAGGGGGATTTGATGAGGAAACTGACAAAAACATTCATCGTTTCATTAACATTATGTATTGCATTTACAATTTGGGGGATTATTCCCGAATCTATTATTGGAAAAGGTAGCTTAGGAAATGTAACAACCGCAATTCAAACTGCATTAGTTAGTAAGTTTGGATGGTTTTATATTATTTCCGTTTCTATTATTTTAGGTGTATCTATCTTTTTAATTGTTTCGAAATACGGTTCTATTCGTTTAGGTAAAGATGATGACGAACCTGATTATAGTTATATGACATGGTTTGCTATGTTATTTAGTGCTGGTATGGGTATTGGCTTAGTTTTCTGGGGCGTTGCCGAACCATTAAACCATTTATACGCACCTCCGTTTGGAGAGAGTGCAACTGAGGAAAGTGCGCGCCTTGCACTGCGTTTTTCATTTTTCCATTGGGGATTACATCCTTGGGGACTATATGCGTTTGTAGCGTTATGTATTGCTTACTTTACCTTTAGAAAAGGAAAAGCAAGTACGATTAGTGCGACAGTAGGTTCGTTATTTAAGGGCGGGGAACACGGGCGTATTGCTCATTCATTTGATGTGTTAGCTGTTTTCGCAACTGTGTTTGGTGTTGCAACATCATTAGGTCTCGGTGCAAAACAAATTGCAGGTGGTGTTAGTTATCTAACATCTATCCCGAACTCATTAACGACTCAGTTAGTTATTATTGCAATCGTAACAGTATTATTTATGTTATCTGCGCAAACAGGTCTTGATAAAGGAATTAAATATTTAAGTAATACGAATATTATTTTTGCGTTTGCACTTATGATCATTGTATTATTTGCGGGTCCAACAAACTTTATTATGAATTACTTCACTTCAACAATCGGTTCTTATATTCAGGAATTACCAAGCATGAGCTTCCGTTTAAGTCCATTAGACGAAGGTGGAAACCAATGGATTCAATCGTGGACAATTTTCTATTGGGCATGGTGGATTGCATGGTCACCATTCGTAGGTACGTTTATTGCTCGTGTTTCACGAGGTCGTACGATTCGTGAGTTTGTTATCGGTGTGTTACTTGTGCCGACCGTAATTGGTGCACTTTGGTTCTCTGTGTTCGGCGGGACTGGTATTCATATGGAGCTGTTTGGTGATGCACATATCTTTGAAAAAATTAAAGAGATGGGAACAGAAGTAGGATTATTTGCTATGTTTGATCAGATGGGAAGCTTTGGATCAGCTTTATCTGTTTTAGCGATTCTTCTTATTTCTACATTCTTTATTACATCTGCAGACTCTGCAACATTCGTTTTAGGGATGTTAACGACACATGGTAGTTTAAACCCACCAAATCGTATTAAAATGATTTGGGGTATCGTTCTAGCCGCGATAGCTTCTACGCTATTATATATTGGCGGATTAGAAGCCTTACAAACGGCAGCTATCATTGCAGCATTCCCGTTCGTCTTTGTTATTTTCTTTATGATGGCAGCATTATTTAAAGAGTTACAAAAAGAAGGACGTATGAAGCGTCATTAATAATAGAAGGAAAAGAGCTGATTTCATATCAGCTCTTTTTTTATCCCTCTATTTGCTGAGCAGTAAGAACCCCACCTCAAAATTCAGCAAAAGCAAATAAATCGAGCTGCTTGTAAAAGCCCGATTGGTGATGGGTAATGAAAGTTTCACTTTATATAGAAGGAATTTGAAATGCGGGTAGGGGAAATAAAATACTTTACCATATAAGTAGTATGCCTTTTATACGAAGAAAAAACGATAGGTTTCGACAATATTCGATACCTTACGAATTCTATTCGTATTTTTGTCAAAAATATGTCGGAAATGTGTTGTCACGTTTATATATATGTGCTATATTATTTCCTGTAAGCGATTTCAAATAGTTTTAAAGCGCATTCAAGGGGGACATCTAGAATAATGAAACGTTACGAAAGAAAGTGGAAGCATATTTGTTTGAAACGTGTGGCACATCGTAGTGTCCAAGAAAGCACGGAACCTAAGACTGAAACGCGCAAAGAACAGCAAGAGAAGCAATTGGTTCTACAAAAATAGCAATCACTTTTTCGTATATAAATGAAGGTCGATCGTTCGTTGGGGGATGGACGTGAAATTACTTTCAGCTAAGGGGTATTGTCTGATATATAATTTATACGGCAATAAATAAGCACAGAGCATACGGCGCTCTGTGCTTATTGTTATTATTTATCTTTTTTGAATCGAACTGTCTTATCCCAGCCAATGACTTGTTTCTTGCTCTTTGCACGTAAGTATAAGATTAAGCTACGAATAAATAAGTACGTAAAGAGCTGTGCGTACGTAAAGTACATAATAACGCTAATAAAAATATTAGTCGGTGTAAAGGTTCGTTCGACACTCTGGGCACTAAATAATTGAGAAACATATGTAATATATGCGACATACCACATAAATAGTAGCGGAATGCTATATTGAATTTGGAATATCCCGAGTAGCCCAATTACAAACCAAACGTTTGAAATGATTAGGAATAGCCAAAATACAACATACACTAGAACTTGTTGTAAGGAATGAACAAGCAGCTTTCCTTTAAAGAAACTTAATGACGAGAACATTTTTTCTAAAATGTATAAATTCCCTTGGAGCCAACGTGTACGTTGTTTAATAAGAATTTTTAAATGCTCTGGTTCTTGTTCCCAAGTAACTGATTCTGGGACGATTGGTAAGAGATAACCTTTTTGTGTAATTCTTAATGTTAATTCAGCATCTTCTGCAATTGCATAAGGATCATAGCCACCAAGCTCTTCTAGTGCGGAGCGACGAAGAAGCATATTTGTTCCTGTCAGTGAGCCTGTTTGGAATAGTAACCAGCGTCCAGATTGCATAAGGAGCTGGAAGATTTGAAATTCCAGTGAAATCATTCGCGTCAGCCAGTTTCGCTTTTCGTTTACTGTACGAACGTGTCCAACAGCTCCAACAGCATCTTCAGTTGTTTCAGCGTGCTCTACAAGCATTCGCAGTGCGTGTGGTTCAGGTTGGTTATCTGCATCGTACACACAGAAGTATTCACCATCTGAAATACTAAGCCCATAGTTTAGTACACGTGATTTACCCTTCGGTTCACCGGGGGGAACACGAATATGGCGAATATGAGCATAAGCTTTGTCGAAATCATCGCCGATTTCAGGTGTTTCATCTTGAGAGTTATCATTTAATAAATAAATAGTTAGCTTTCCAGGATATTCAATCTTCGCCATCGCCTCTAAAGTATCTTTAATAACGACGCCTTCATTATGGGCAGGTATGAAAATATCGACGCTCGGATAATGTTCTAGCGTACGATCTTTTCGTTTGCTATTTCGATGAATTAAGCCCGCAATTGTTAAGAAAGAGTAGTAAACGAGTAAGCCGGAGAATAGAAAGGCCGTAAAAATCAGTACATATTTAATTGAAAATGTGATGCTGATCCAAAAAACGAGTACGCAAAACAGAAGGAATAAAAGAAGTATAACGAGAGTCATCATAACAGTGTCTGTCCTTTGTTTCCAATGTGCTCGCGTGAAATTTTTATATCTCGGATTGCTTCAGCAGCAAGCCATTGCTCCATTTTTGGTTTTAGGCGGTTCATTACAATGTCAGCACCAGCTTCATTTGTGTTTTGTAATAAAATAACTAGCGTATTATTATCATATTCAGCAGCAAGGTCAAAATCATTCCTTACCGTTTCAACTAATAAGGAAGCTACACGGTCCATAACACTTTCCTTCGTATATTTACTAAAGGAAGTGAAATCAAAGTAAATGATAACGCCTGTTTCATTACGACGATTCATTGCAGTTGTTAATAATGCTTGGCGTCTCTCGAATTCTTGTCTTGTTAGTAATTTTGATTCTCCAATATATTGTTCTAATGTTCTCACACGCTCAGTTAAAGTTTTATTTTCATGAATCACTTTTTTCAATAGGTGAGTTGTTATATATACAATGAAGAAGTTAGCTGCCATCAGGAAGTGGATAATCATATATTGCCATTGATCTGATGTACTCCATAAATGAAGCCATGCTTGATAGAACAAATAAAATACGGAAATAATGGTTCCTAGTATGAAGAAAACAAATGCTGTTTTGTCAGCTAAAAATAAGAATAGTACATTTACGATTACGTATATTATTGTAAAAATGAGCGCATGCTCATATTTCGTCACATGTACAGTAGTAAAATAAAATACAATTTGTAAAATCCACATAGAGAGGATTTTATAGAACTTATCTTTCACAAACCTTTCCTCCTTAAAGCTATTTCATCAATAGATACTTGTAGTATGCACAATTATTAAGAAATTGACCATGTCGTTACATTCTTTTGAAGG
Organism: Bacillus sp. B1-WWTP-T-0.5-Post-4; assembly: GCF_009183795.1. Taxonomy (NCBI): domain Bacteria; kingdom Bacillati; phylum Bacillota; class Bacilli; order Caryophanales; family Bacillaceae; genus Bacillus; species Bacillus sp. B1-WWTP-T-0.5-Post-4. The sequence goes on along the minus strand of NZ_WEIJ01000004.1, from coordinate 196,847 downwards.
GCAACGACAAGTAGTATCGCTATTTTTATTAGAAAAATAAAAAGACTTAAACATTATTGTATCATAATGTTATTATATTTGGCATAAAGTGATTAATAGATGCACAAAAGACGCTTGGATTGTATGAAAAAAGTCTCCTCTTGTAGAAAGAGAAGACTCTATATAAGTTTATAGGAACATCATACCTGCAACTGCTGCATTTAAGAAGTTCGCTAATGTACCAGCGATAACTGCTTTAATCCCTAATTGTGCAATTTGTTTACGGCGAGTAGGAGCTAACGTTCCTGTTACACCTAATTGAATTGCGATAGAAGAGAAGTTTGCGAATCCACAGATTGCGAATGTTAAAATTAGATTTGTTTTGTCAGAGAACTCTGCCATGTGTGGTCCTAAGTTTGCGTATGCAACGAATTCGTTGATTGCAAGTTTTTGACCAATAAAGCTTGCTGCTTGTACAGCTTCACCAGGAGAAACTCCGATTAAGATTGCAAATGGTGATAATAAGTAACCGAAGATTAAATCAAGGCTAAGTTTAATATCGAACAGAGAACCAATCAATCCTAATAATCCATTTAATAAAGCGATTAATGCGATGAAAGCCATTAACATTGCTGCTACGTTAATAACAAGTTGCATACCTTCAGATGCACCGCGTGCAGCTGCATCGATAACGTTTGCGTCTTCACGTTCTGTAGAAAGTTCAACGTTATTATCTACTTTTTCTGTCTCTGGCATAATCAATTTCGCAATTAATAAGCTTGATGGAGCTGCCATTATTGCAGCTGCTAATAAGTGCTCTAACGGAATACCCATTGCTGCATAACCGACGAGAACAGATCCAGCAACAGCTGTCATACCGCTTACCATAATAGCGAAGAATTCACTATTTGTTAAACGTGCTAAGTAAGGTTTAATTAAAATTGGAGCTTCAGTTTGTCCTAAAAATACAGTCGTTACTGAGTTTAAGCTTTCTGCTTTAGAAGTTCCAAGAAGTTTACTTAATGCGCCACCAACGACGCTAACAAATTTCTGCATAATACCAAAATGATATAAGATTGCTACTAATGAACTAATAAATACGATTGGAAGTAGTGCTTGAATAAAGAATACAAATCCCCAAGGTCCTTTTGCGTTGACTAAATCCCCAGCAACGAACTTAATTCCCTCGTAAGAAAAATTAATTAATCCTTGAACACCGTCAGCAGCGTGTTTTAAACCTGCTTTACCAGCATCCCATCGTAATACGATAAATGAAAATGACATTTGTAATGCTAGCGCAATTAAAATTGTGCGCCAATTAATAGCTTTGCGGTTGGAAGATAGTAAGAATGCAATTGCTAATACTCCAATCACGCCGCCAATTCCCCATAAAAGATTCATGCAGTGTATGCTCCTTCCTCATAGTAAAAACAGTGTATAAACCAGTTGTCTATACGTTTACGAATATAACATCTTAAGTAACTTATCATAATGGACATCGGAGGTCAAACGTCTAATGAAAAGTTTAAATAAAAAGAAAATTCTTCAAAAAAACACATATGAAATAAATAGACATGAAATAGGTTATGTTTTTTATGGGAATATATACATTATGATAACGTTATGCATTGTTTTTGCAGAATAAAGTGTATGAAATGGAAGAATGGATACATTATTTTTGTAGAGAGAAGGTAGGAGAAAGGGAGTAATATGTTGAACTCATAGCAAAAAAGCCTTCTAGTAAACTAGAAGGCTTTGAAACTATTAATTAAGGTGCTTTCGTGTATCCTAAGAAGTGGCTCTTCCAATAAGATTTACTTAATGAATCGATTGCTACACCGTTATCTCCAGCTTGGATAAATGATCCGCCCCCAAGGTAGATACCCATGTGAGAAGGACCAGATTTATAAGTGTTTTGGAAATAAATTAAGTCACCAGGTTGTGGACTTGAAGTTTTTGGTAGGCTACTCCAATATCCTGCAACACTTTGGCGGTTAATGTTATGACCAAATTTCTTAAATACGTGGTAGATGTAACCACTGCAGTCAACACCGTTAGCAGAACTTCCGCCCCAAACGTATGGTACACCTTGCATTGATTTTGCATATGCAAGTACGGAAGAACTGTCGCCGCTATTGTTGCCTGTATTATTATTGTTGTTATTGTTTTGATTGTTATTTTGGTTATTGTTAGGCTTATTATCTACTGCGCCTCCAACTGGTGTTTTAGATAGGTAACGTGTTCCGATATAACCAGTTTGACCGTTGTAGTTAATTTTGCTCCATCCAGAGTTTTCAGAGATTACTTGAACCTTCTGACCTTGTGGAAGTGCGCCTATGATTCTATAATTTGTACCTTCGCCGCTACGTACATTTAGTGCAGAAGCATTAATGTAGTAGTCACCAATTGCACCTTGGTTAGGCTGTTCAGGTTGTTTTGGTTGCTCAGGAGTAGTAGTGCCACCTTTAACGAATTTTACAAATTCGCTACTAACAAAGCCTGTTTTTCCTTGGTAATTTACCTTAAACCAACCGTTTTCAGATCCAACTACGTTTAATGTTGTACCGTTTAAAACGCCACCAATTACACTATGGTAAGCGGCAGGGCCTGTACGAACACGTAAAGATGTAGCGTTAACTACGTAAGAACCACCAGTTTGAATAGTTCCATTATTGTTTTGCTCTTGTTTGTTGCCTTCTGTAACGTTTTCGTTAGAACCACCTTTTGTTACGTAGTCTTTGCTTATATAAGCAGTTTGTCCTGCGTAATTGATTTTGAACCAATCTTGAACTTCGCCAACAACTTGTACTACTTGTCCTTTTTTGACAGAACCTACAGTTGTGTGAGAAGTGCTAGGACCAGTACGAACACGAAGGGAAGATACATTTACTGTATAGTTTCCGCTTGCTGGTTTTACTTCTTGGTTGTTATTATTCGTATTGTTGTTTGAAGAACCTGCATTAGAAGAAACGCCAGATACGAATTCGCCACTTACATAACCTACTTGTCCATTATGGTTAATTTTCACCCAACCATTTTCTTGTCCAATTACGTTTAATGTTTGTCCTTCATATACACGTCCAGAAACAGAACTAGAAGTGTTAGGAGCTGTACGTACACGTAATACATCAGCGGTAACTTTATTATTTCCACCTGTGCTTACATTGTTGTTTGCTGCTCCACTTTTTGATACAAATTCGCCACTAACAAAGCCTGTTTTTCCGTTAATGTTAATTTTGAACCAACCATTTTCTTCGCCAATCACGTTTAGTGATTGACCGTTATAAACGCGTGAGATGATGTCGTGAGAAGTGCTTGATCCCGCACGAACATGTAATACGCTCGCGTTTACCGTATAAGATGAGTTGTTTGACGCAGAAGCTTGGACAGTTGTAGCAGCCTTTTGTGTATTTTGTTCAGGTGCAGCTTGAACACTATCAAGTGTAGGTGCTGCTCCTCCTGCTACAGACACTGCCGCAAGACCGGCAAGATACTTTTTCATAATTTGTCGATTCCTTTCTGTCTGTAATGTAGTGAAGAAATATTTACCAACTGTTAAAAATTCTAAAGAGCATGTCGATTACTGTCAAGGCTTATGTGGGAATCTGAATATGACAAAAAGATTACAAGAAAAAATCAAGGCATAAATTTACACCTTGATTTCCATTTAAATGCATATATTGAATGTGAAAGGACAGAAATTATTCGGGTTTAAGAAGATGCCATATTGGATTGTAACAAGATTTGATTAAATGATTTTTGCAGTTTTTTGGTGATAGGCCCAACTTGCCCATCTTGAATCGCGGTTCCATCAAGGTGGGTCATTGGTAAAATTTCAATCGTTGTGCCTGTAAAAAAGCATTCATCTGCTTGATAAACGTCACGAACGCTGAAAAGTTCTTCCTGTACAGGTATGTGAAGAGTATTCGCTAAAGAAAGGACATATTGACGAATAATGCCATTTAAAATAAGGTGATTGGCTGGATGTGTGTAAAGAGTTCCGTTTTTAATTAAAAAGAAGTTGGAATGGCTTCCTTCCGTTACAATACCATTCCTTACGAGAAGTGCCTCTTTACAGCCTTTTCGTTCAGCTTTCGTAGCAGCTAGTACGTTTGGTAATAAATTTAATGATTTAATGTCACAGCGTAGCCATCGAGTATCGGGTTCTGATATAGCGCGTATACCATATTCAATCCATAACGCTGGTCTTTCTTTTTTTGTAATATAGGCATAAATTGTTGGAGGGTTGTCATATGAAAATATATGTGTGCGAGCTTGTACACCACGAGATACTTGCAAATAAATTGTGCCATCTTCATGGAAATGATTTCGTTCAATTAATTTGTAAAGTAAAGTGATGAGCTCAGCTTTTGAGAAAGGGAGCGATAATTCTATTTCTTCCATGGATCGATATAATCTCGTTATGTGCGGATCTAATAAATGAAAGTTCCCTTTATATAGGCGAATAACCTCGTAGACACCATCTCCGAACTGCGAACCTCTCTCTTCAAGTTCTATGTACGTTTGTTGTTTTGTTGTATCAATAACTTCATCATTCCAAAGTACAAATTTTTCGTATGCCAATTTCCGTCCCATCCTTTCGTAAGTACGTAAGTAACGTGAAACTTTCATTCATGCGAGATAAAAATTACTATAGTAATTTTTATGTAAGTAATTCTCTACATATGACCGTATATGTATTTGTAAATCATAGAGAAGTAAGGATGATTTACCCCGCATTCACGGGCAGTAAAACTTTCACTTAAAAATTAGGGTGGAGCAAAGAAGTGAATTGGGCGAATAACTGCCCGTAGCTGCCCGATTGGTGAGGGCTGATTAAAGTTTCACTTTACAGCATTTTGTATATACAAATTCGAAAATAAGAATGAGAATCCTGCTTTTAAATAAAAAAAAGCAACATTCTTATGGAATGCTGCACAAGGAGGGTAGCTATCTTTCATAGGGACATTGTCTCGTTGAATGTTTTGTGTATGGAAACAAAACATGTTGAAAGACAATTATAAGAAAGTAGAAACAAAAGATTTACACACTTCTTTAAGGGATCTTACGAAAGATGAGAGATAAGAAATATGTAGAACCTCGTTTACATATTTTATTATAGAGATTCTTCATTAACACTATGTGAATATTTGGTAAAGGTTATGTAATTTTAAAGTTAATGAATATAAGTAGTTGTATGGAAGAAAATAAAAAAAGAGGCTGAGATTACTCAGCACTCTTCTTTTCTTCTTTAATAACTGTTTTTACTTCACCAGTTTTGATCTTATTACTTTCAGAGAAGCGAAGTAAGTCACCTTCAATGATTTTATCAGACATGTTCAATTCATTTTGGGCGCGATCAATTAGTGGTTGAGATTCTTCTTTCGGTAATTGTACAACTTCGCCAGTAGCACGGTCATAGAATGTACTGTTTGTGTACATGTATTTATCTGTAACGAAGCTACCGTCACGAAGAACAACGAATCCTTTATTATCAGGTGAGAATACATCATGACCGAATCGAACGTCATTTGTAGAATCTACACCAAGTAAGTTTAGAATAGTTGGTTTAATGTCAATTTCACCAGTTGGTTTCGAAATTGTTTTACCTTCTTTTTGACCTGGAACGTGAATAAACATCGGTGTTTTTTGTAAGTTCATATGGTCAAATGCAGTGATTTCTTCTTTTCCTAAGAACTGTGCCATTGCACGGTTATGGTTTTCAGAAATACCGTAGTGGTCACCGTAGAATACGATTACTGAGTTGTCGTAAATACCTTCTGCTTTTAGACGCTCAATAAAGTGTTTCATTGCTTCGTCTAAGTAACGAGCGGTTACCATGTAACGGTCAAATACTCCATCACCAGAATTGTATTCGTCGATTAATTTTGTACTGTCATCGTAAGTGAATGGGTAGTGATTCGTTAAAGTAAGGAAGCGAGTATAGAATGGTTGCTTCACTTGTTTTAACATATCAATAGATTGATCGAAGTACTCGATATCTTTTAATCCCCAATTTAATTTTGTTTCTGGCGTAATCTTGTAGTCAAGCTCGTTGTAGTAACGATCATAACCAAGTGCTGGATACATAATGTTACGGTTCCAGAATGTTGCGTTGTTTGCGTGGAATACCGACGTGTGATACCCTTGCTGACGTAAAATTTCTGGAGTTGCTGTATATTCATTGTTACCGTGTGTGAAGAATACAGCACCACGGTCTAGTGGATATAACGAAGTATCTACTAGGAATTCAGCATCAGATGTTTTACCTTGACCTGTTTGATGGAAGAAGTTATCAAAGTAATAACTTTCTTTCGTAAATTGGTTTAAGAATGGTGTAACTTCTTGTCCGTTAACTGTTGCACCAATTAAGAATGTTTGTAATGACTCAAGAGAGACAACAATTACGTTTTTCCCTTTTGCAGTACCGAACATATTTGGATCTGGTTTACTTTGTGTTGTTTTTACGTAGTTCTCTGTTTCTTGTAATTTACTACCGTCAGCGAATGCTTTTTGTGAACTTGATTTTGCTTGTAAGCCAAGATCGTATACTTGGTGTACATATAATCCTAAGTTTTTAACAAGCATAACGCGGTCGAATGAACGTGTTAATAGTTCTGGGCGTTCAGCTTCTGCAAGTCCTAAGTTTGCGAAGAAAATAGCAACTGTTGATACGAAGTATAGAGAACGCATCGGGCGTGCTACACGCTCTGTAGGTGCAAAGTTCTTCATTTTCTTCAATAGAACGAAGAAAATGATAATGTCTGCAAATGCAAGGATAATTTTGTAGTTAAATAATTCTTTCACACTAGAACCTAAACTTCCGAAGTTAGATGTTTGTCCTAGCACCGGTAATGTAACGAAGTCATTGTAGAATCCGTAGAACATTACGTTACCAACAAGAACGATTGTTAAGACAAAATTAATTCCAAGTGCTATATAGTTACGTTTTTTCCCTTTTGCAAATAATGCAAGACCAACAAGCAGTAATGATGCTGCTAATGGGCTAAGGAATAAAATGAATTCTTGCATGAAAGATTCAAGTTTTAAGTCAAAGCTTGTGCGTGTAATAAGGTAAGTTTTCAGCCATAAGGCTAAAGCTACGAATACAGTGAAACGCACATTTTGAAATTGTGATTTCAAGGTTTCTTTCATTCATTTCCACCCTTTCTCTATCAGGCTTGGTCGATTTTGGAGCGAAAAATGCTAAAATAAAAAATACATAGTTTTCTTGGCCATAATTAAAGGTTCTATATTCACCCATATACGACTATAACTATGCATACCCTTTTGGTTTCTTTTGTTGCTCATAAGCATAACGTCATTTCTGTATTATACAACAAAATTCATTTCTGAGAAACACTATAACATTTTACATTTTTTGTATAAGATTTGTCACTACCAGAGAAAACTTTAACATTCGTTTATATGTCCGTCAACTAGAAAATATAACAAAGGTAGAGCAGAATGTTAAGTGGAAGTGAAAATTTTCTTTGTTGAGAAATAAGAAACGAAGATGGGTAAGGGTTATCTAGAAATCTATTATATGAAGGAAATCGTGTGAAAATTAACGAACACTTGTTCTTTTTTAGTTTGTTTGTTACAATGAAAGTTCATTGATAGGTTTTGTGTAATTTCCATGAACTTTTACTGATAACATATTGTAGCTTATTTCTTTTTAAAAATAGGGAGGCTTTTTACATGAAACAAAAATTTTCAGTTGAAGCGTTTTGGAAGAAAGTAAAACATGTTGCAAAGCAAGCAGGGCAGTCGGTCATTTATGCAAGTTTATTACTGTTTTACGTTTTGCAAAGACCCGATGTTCCAAAACGAGTGAAAATTATTGTAATTGGAGCACTTGCTTATTTTATTGCACCGATTGATGCGATTCCAGATTTCATTGCTGGAATTGGCTATACGGATGATTTAGGGGCGTTAACGGCCGCACTAATACAGGTGTCGTTATACGTCAATGAAGATGTGAAAGATAAGGCACGAGTGAAGTTGGCAGAATGGTTTGGTTCGGATATAGACACAACATTTATCGATCAGAAATTAGGTCAATAGGTGAAATCTGTCATGAGGTGACAGGACGAACGTAAGCGAGGAAGTGCATTATGCCATCAGGAAGAACGCATACGAAAATAAACTTAATATCCCTTCCGGTTGTTTTGTTTTTGCTCTTTTCGTATGGATTAACAAATTTTGATTTTTTATTAACTTTTGCAATTGGTTTTTTAGTAGGTACTTCATTTTTAACACCAGATTTAGATACGTACAGTAATGCTTATAACAAATGGGGTTTCTTACGTATATTTTGGTATCCTTATAAGAAAGTAATGCCACATCGATCTTTCTTTACGCATACGATTATACTTGGTGATGTGATTCGTATTGCGTACATGTTAATTGTCTTTTCTCCATTTTTATTACTATTAAATGTAATCGCATTGGATGGTAATTTAATAGAAATTGCGCAGAAACATGAGGTTGAAATTGTAACATTCTTAATGGGAATTGTTGTGGCAAGTACGCTCCACATTATAGCGGATAAAGTGAATACACGCCGAAAGAAAATGATGAGAAAAAAGAAGAAACGCAGAAGATAAAGTGAACGAATTAGGAAAAGGGCCCCTTGCAATTTGCAAGGGGCCCTTTTTAAACAAACATTTGTTTAAAATTAAGCTTTCAGCACTTTAATTCCTTTTACAATGTTCCAGATGAAGTAGTATAAGCTGATGATTCCGCAAATAGCTAAGACAATCATTGATCCAATTCCAAGTGTTACATCTGGTTGATCAGATCCAAGACCCATAATTCCTAAAATAGTTACGCCAATGAATGTAGCGATACTTGGAATGATGTGTGTCCATAGAGCACGTTTTGCATGTGGTTTTGTTTCAGCGTCTCCTACAATCCAAACGATAATAGGGAATAAGATAGGGGCAAATAGTACACTAAAGTATGATAACGCAGCTAATATTTTATTTCCGTTCATATATATCACCTCATAAATAATTTCTGTTGTTATACTATTATTATGCAATAATTTTGGCAAACTTCCTATCGATGAACATTACAAGAACGTGACGATTTTGTAAGATTTTCTGTTAAATAATAAAATTTTCAAAAAAATCTTTTTTAATAGAAATTGTTATGGTACAGTATAAATGAAAGTTGTTGAAAACGTTTTCTTAAACGTTTTTTTATTTTAGACTTAAAGGTATGATGACCTGATAGTCTATTGATGGGGTTATTCTATTCAAAAGGGGATTCTTTAGGGGGAGAGAACAATGAACACATGGACACAAGTTTATGATCCATTCGGAAACATTTGGATTTCGGCAGCGGTAGCACTTATTCCGATTATCTTTTTTTTCTTAGCTTTAGCAGTTTTCCGCATGAAAGGGTATGTGGCAGGATTTATTACAGTTGTACTTACAGTTTTAGTAGCGTTATTCGCTTATAAAATGCCGTTCACGATGGCAATGGCAGCGACCGGATATGGTTTCTTATACGGATTATGGCCAATTGCTTGGATTATCATTATGTCGGTATTTTTATATAAAATTTCTGTGAAAACAGGTCAATTCGATGTGATTCGTGCATCGGTATTATCGATTACGAATGATCATCGTCTACTCGTTATTTTAATTGGATTTTCATTTGGAGCATTTTTAGAAGGAGCGGCAGGATTTGGGGCACCAGTAGCGATTACAGCAGCACTTCTTGCGGGGCTTGGGTTAAATCCTTTATACGCAGCAGGTCTTTGTTTGATTGCAAATACTGCACCAGTGGCGTTCGGAGCGATGGGAATTCCGATTACAGTTGCTGGACAAGTAACAGGTATTGATCCACATAAAATTGGACAAATGGCTGGGCATCAATTACCGTTCCTATCATTATTTGTGCCATTCTTTATCGTATTTTTAATGGATGGATTTAAGGGGATACGACAAACGTGGCCTGCGTTATTTGTAGCGGGTAGTTCATTTGCGATTACGCAGTTCATTACAGCGACATTTTTAGGACCAGAACTTCCGGATATTACATCGGCACTTGTAAGTTTAATTAGTTTAGCGCTGTTCTTAAAAGTTTGGCAGCCGAAAGAAATTTATCAATCTGGGCAAGCAAATAGTGAAGTAGCAGCAACAACGACAGCGGCATCGATGCCGAAATTAACGTTTGGAAAAGTAGTGAAGGCATGGTCCCCATTTATCGTATTAACGGTTATGGTAGTCATTTGGAGCCAAAGTTTCTTTAAGGCATTATTCACTCCAGGAGGGGCTTTAGCAAGTCTTGTATTTAAGTTTGAAATTCCAGGTCTGCATAATCTAGTAATGAAAGCAGAGCCAATTGTAAATAAACCAACGCCTTACGAGGCAATTCTGAAGTTTGATGTATTATCGGCAACTGGAACAGCGATTTTAATTGCTTGTATCATTTCCATGTTTATTTTGAAAATGAATGTAAAAGATGCAGTAGTGACATTTAAAGAAACGTTAAGCGAATTAAAAATGCCAATTCTATCTATCGGATTCGTACTAGGATTTGCATTTATCGCAAACTATTCTGGTCTATCTTCCACGTTAGCGTTAGCATTAGCCGGAACTGGCGGCCTATTCCCGTTCTTCTCACCATTCTTAGGCTGGATTGGCGTATTCCTAACAGGGTCTGATACGTCTGCGAATGCACTGTTCTCAAATTTACAAGCCATTACAGCGCAGCAAGTCGGCGTATCTGAAGTGCTTCTCGTTGCAGCAAATACAACAGGCGGTGTAACAGGTAAAATGATTTCCCCGCAGTCGATTGCGATCGCTTGTGCAGCGGTTGGTCTTGCTGGAAAAGAATCGGATTTGTTCCGTTTTACAGTGAAGCATAGTTTGTTCTTCGTAATTATTGTTGGTATTATGACTTATGTTCAGGCTTATTATTTAACGTGGATGATTCCATAAACAACAAAAGAAATAAACTTTTAATTTTCCAAATTATGGTGTATGATAGAAAAGTATTGAAAATTAAATCAGTGATAAACTAGGGGTGCCTAACGTATGCGTAGGCTGAGAGAGAAGCGCGTGAACTTCTTAACCCTTTGGACCTAATCTGGCTCGTACCAGCGTAGGGAAGTTAACGGCTTTACATAATGATGTCTTTATGAGCCAGGTCCTTATTTTTTTATGGACCTGGCTCTTTTTATGGAAGATGCGCAAATTGGGAATACCGACAGTAGTGGATAGGGTTGTTCAACAAGCAATCAGTCAAGTGCTTGGTTCAATATTTGAAAAACAATTTAGCGAATCTAGTTACGGCTTTAGACAAGGGCTCTTTTATGTTTGTATTTCGGAACTTCATCATATTTCTTTAAATAATAAGCACGGTAAGTAGCTTCAGGAAATTGTACAGAGTTGGCAGCTTCAACCATGTAATAACGAAGATACTGGTTTCCCGTTCGTGTCATGGGTGTTCGTTCCGATTCAAAGTTTCCAGATTGCGATTTTTTCTAGTAAAGACCGGTGTATTTGGCCAATTGTGCTTCGTTCTCAAAGCGTTCAATTTGTCCAACTTCCGCAATGATTCCCGCGGCGTATACGACTCCAATGCCTGGAACACTTGTTAAATATCTCGCTTCTGGAATGGCTTAGAATAAAGCAGTAATGCTTTTTTCTATCTCTTTGATTTGTTTTTTCAATGTTTGAATCAATCGTGCATAAGTGGCTAATACAACGTCCACAGAGTCTTGAACGACCTTACCTAGTCGGTAGGAGTCACGTATGGCTTTCTTGATGGTTTTCGCTAAATCTTCCGGGTCGCTAAAGCGTCCTTTCCCCTTTTTCTGAAGAAGAGTAGCGAGTGCTTCTAGATCCATTTCTGCGATTTCATCCAACGAAAGGGAATCTGAGAGTATTTCCATCATCGTCGCACCAAAAACAGAGGTATTTAACTCTTTCGATAACGTATTACATTTGTAGTAAAGGTTCTTCAGAAAGTGTTGCTTACATTCTGTTTGCTGGTGAACGAGTTGATATCTAGATCGTGTTAAACGTTGAAGGGCAACGTATTTTTCCTCCTTGATAAGAAACTTATTATACCGTCCGATTCGTAAAAAATCGGCAATACGGAAAGTATCTATTTTATCGGTCTTATCTTCTTCAAAGAGTTTTTTATACCGATGGATGGCTTTTGGATTTTGTACGACCACTTCCACGTCTAAAGCCCTCAAATCCTTATCTTCCGTTAGGAACATGGAAGGACGGAAACTATAGACGGAAGTAGATTCCATACCAATGACAATTTTTTTATAGTTGTACAACTGATGAAAATGGAGAACATCCTCCTTAATGGCGTTGGCACCATTCACATCGTTTGAAAGACAAATTTCTTTCAAAACAGTGTCATGACTGTCAAGAAAACATACATCAAGTTTTTCAGAGCTTACATCAATAGCTACGAATAATCTCAAAGAAAGGACCTCCTTTCTTTGAATAGTATTTGGAATGAGCTTGGATACTGTGGGATCTCCCTAGAGTCAAAAACATAGCCACAACCTCGCGTATGAGTATTCAATGATTGCCTTCATCTAAGCTGCCCCTCCCACCATTATGAGAGGTAAGTGAAGGAAACCGATACAGCTTGTGCGTATGCAGTGCATTTTGGTCTGGGTCACAGTCTTTTAACGTGGTCGAACTACAGGAGGAGTAAGCATATTCCCGATGGATCCATTTCCATACTTCCATTATCTAGGGAAATCCCCCAGTATCCAAGACTAAATTTTACCCATACATCATTTTTTTGATGTAGCTCTTGAAGATAAAAACTATTTAATTTTCAAGGAACAGTTATTAACTTAAAACTTATTATACGAGGAGGGTGTATCATGAAAAAAATATGCTTTGTATTAATTGTCGACGCTGGTATAAATTATGGTTCAATATTTTCTCTACCATTTTTAAGGAATCAGGATGATTTGAAGGGATATTTTTCTAAGTATTATGATGTTTCAATTAATTATATTAGGGATAAAAACTCAGTTGACTATTTGGTAGTTCCCAAACCGTGTCCAGCTTTTGATAATGAAAATAATCTTCCAATAATTGAAGTACCAGCAATCTTATTTATGGAAAAGAATTTTGAAAAAATAAAGACTTATATAGACAATTATTTTTCTAATAACTCATAAAGAAAATAAAAGTACAGTAAAAAGAAGTCCGATAAAAAACGGGTGGTGTAGAATATTTCTATTAATCATTCGTTTTTTATTATATTTACATATATTTTTTAAAAGAGGATTATAGACGTTCTGAAAAAAAATAATTATAACAAGAACAGTGTTCGTGCTAATATCTACGGTTATTTTTTGTACTAAGTACCCCTTTAACTAACAAGACAACAAAAAAAATTAACATATTAAGGGAATTACATTACAATAAATGTAAGAGATTTTTCTTTGAGTTTTAGCTCTGAATAATAAAGATAGTTAAATCACTAAATGGAGGAGCAGGTCAATTTTGTTCCTTGTATAGTAAATTGTTACCTATCTCTATTGCAGGTTGTATGGCAGGTAACAGTAGCAGTTGTAGCGAAATACAGCAGAGACAAAGGCTCTTTGGCAAACGGGACTGATGAATGTATTTGGCAAGTAAAAAATGGTTCTTCCCGGAGTTAATTGAAAAGTTTCATTCTCTCCAAAAGTAGAATCTTTGTCCGCAATGTGGAGAATTTGCATCGACCATACATGATTCTTTTAATAAGCTTTAACTTGTTTATGCTCCCTTCGGTAAGACCATTATTATTCTCATAAGTTACCGCATTTCTGACAGCTTCAATATCCCGGGCTAATCCATTCGTAAAGCTCTTAAACTCTTGTATATTAGTATTCTTAATTTTCTTAATACAATGGTTAAGATTCTCAACACTCTTTGTGGTGAAGATGTTTTTAAACTCCCATGTTAAATCATAAACTATTTTTACAATAGGGTGTTCTTCGTAATTATTGTTGGTATTATAACGTATGTTCAAGCATATTATTTAACGTGGATGATTCCATAAAGAGAAAAAGAAATAACCTTTGCATTTTTCAGATTATCGTGTATGATGGGAAAGTATTGAAAATTAAATCAGTGATAAACTAGGGGTGCCTAATGTATGCGTAGGCTGAGAGAGAAGCGCGTGATCTTCTTAACCCTTTGGACCTGATCTGGCTCGTACCAGCGTAGGGAAGTTAACGGCTTTACATAATGATGTCTTTATGAGCCAGGTCCTTATTTTTTTATGGACCTGGCTCTTTTTATTTTGGCATGCGCTGGCCATATCTCGTCCTTGTCACGAACAGGGGAGGCAACAAAGGTTATGAAACAGTCTGTTTCAGCTGAGCAAATTGAATTGAAATCGAGTTTACCAGGGAGTAAGAAAGTATATGTGGATGGACCACGCGCAGGCATGAAAGTGCCGATGCGTGAGATTGAACAAAGCGAAACGAACGGCATCCCAAATCCTCCAGTCCGTGTGTATGATACGAGCGGTCCTTATACGGATCCGGAGTATAAAGTGGAGCTGGAAAAGGGAATTCCAACGCCGCGTCATTCTTGGATCATGGAGCGCGGGGATGTAGAGGCATATGAAGGGCGCGAGGTGAAACCAGAGGATGATGGTGTGAAAGTGGCTTCGAAACATACACCTGTTTTCCCGCAAATGGATCGCCAGCCGCTTAGAGCGAAGCAAGGTGCAAATGTTACGCAAATGCATTATGCGCGTAATGGCATTATTACGTCTGAGATGGAATACGTTGCAATTCGTGAAGGAGTAGAGCCGGAGTTTGTTCGTAAGGAAATCGCAGAAGGCCGCGCTATTTTACCAGCGAATATTAATCATCCAGAAGCAGAACCGATGATTATCGGGCGTAATTTCCACGTGAAGGTAAATGCAAATATCGGAAACTCTGCTGTATCTTCTTCTATTGCAGAAGAAGTAGAGAAGATGACGTGGGCAACGCGCTGGGGTGCAGATACAATTATGGATTTATCTACAGGTAAAAACATTCATACGACGCGTGAGTGGATTATTCGTAATGCGCCTGTACCAGTTGGAACTGTGCCGATTTATCAAGCGCTTGAAAAGGTAAATGGAATTGCAGAAGATTTAACATGGGAAGTGTACCGTGATACGTTAATTGAGCAAGCGGAGCAAGGCGTTGATTACTTTACGATTCACGCTGGTGTATTGCTTCGTTACATTCCAATTACTGCAAAGCGTACGACAGGTATCGTTTCGCGTGGTGGTTCGATTATGGCGCAGTGGTGTTTATTCCATCATAAAGAAAACTTCCTATATACTCATTTTGAAGAGATTTGTGAAATTATGAAGCAGTACGATGTTTCGTTCTCTCTTGGAGATGGATTACGTCCAGGATCGATTGCAGATGCAAATGACGAAGCACAGTTTTCTGAGCTTGAAACACTTGGTGAATTAACCAAAATTGCTTGGAAACATGATGTGCAAGTTATGATCGAAGGACCTGGACACGTACCGATGCACTTAATTAAAGAGAATATGGAGAAAGAGCTTGATATTTGTCAGGGTGCGCCGTTTTATACACTTGGGCCGCTAACGACAGATATTGCACCCGGTTATGACCATATTACATCGGCAATTGGAGCTGCGATGATCGGTTGGTTTGGAACGGCGATGCTTTGTTATGTAACGCCGAAAGAACATTTAGGTTTGCCAAACAAAGATGATGTACGCACGGGTGTTATTACGTACAAAATTGCAGCGCATGCGGCTGATCTTGCGAAAGGACATAAAACGGCTCATCAGCGTGATGATGCACTTTCAAAAGCACGTTTCGAATTCCGTTGGCGCGATCAATTTAATTTATCTTTAGATCCTGAACGTGCGATGGAATATCACGATGAAACGTTGCCTGCAGAAGGGGCAAAGACAGCTCACTTCTGTTCAATGTGTGGACCGAAGTTTTGTAGTATGAGAATTTCACATGATATTCGTGAATATGCAAAAGAAAATGATTTAGAAACGACAGAAGCAATTGAAAAAGGAATGAAAGAGAAAGCAGAAGAATTTAAAGAAGCTGGTAGTCATTTATATCAATAACACGTTACACCTCTTTACTTGATTGATCACACTGTAGTACCTAACTTTATTATAGAAGAATCCCCATTTGCTAAGACGGTAGCAAATGGGGATTCTGTTGTTTATAAGGCAAAGAAGAGATGTACCCAGTAGAATAAGAGGAATAGTGTGACGACTGTTGTGAGCGGGATAACGATAAGGGATACACTTAAATAGTCTTTCCATTTTACTTTAATTTTGTTTTGTTTCAGAATATACATCCAAATGAGTGAAGCTAGTGTACCAATTGGTAGTAATAGTGAACCGATGTCACTACCAATGATGTTTGCAAGATAGATTGTTTTTAATGTGACTGGATCTAGTCCCATTTCTGTTAATGTGATTGTACCAATCATAAGGGCAGGATGGTTATTGAAGACGTTAGAGAGGATGGATACAAGTCCGCCCATTGCAAAGCTAGCATAGAGTAGATGCTGATTCACAATTGGCTCGAGCCATTGTACAAGTGCAGCTGTTAATCCTGCGTTGTGGAGTCCGTAAATAATGACGTACATAGAGAAGGCGAAAATTAAAATGTGCCACGGTGTCTTTTTCAAAATGTCGACAGGGTTTGTTCGTAAGTAGTACCATCTCCAAATGAGAAGAACGAGTGAACCAAGTACTGCAACGATTTCAATTGGGATGGATAAGAAGGATGCAACGAATAGAAGACAGCGCATCAGGAAGACGAAACCTAATACTTTTAACATGAATCTTGTCCGTTTTTGTTTCGTATCAACAGAATTATTTCCTTTTAGTGGATGGAAGTTTTTCGTGAAGAAAATTTCTTCAATATCATATGAAGAAACAGGTAATTTTTTCGGAAGTTTTTTCTTCAAAACTGTATACATGAGCCATGACATAAATAATAAGCCTAATGTTGCAGGTACAAACATCATAGCAGTATGCATATAAAGAGTCATATTAACGATATTTAATGCAATTAAGTTTACGATATTACTTACACCAATTGGTGCACTAGATGCGGTAGCGATTAAAGCTCCGCTTAATAAATAAGGAATTTGTTGATGTGGTTTTAATTGAAGGTTTTTTAGAAGAAGAATTAAAATGGGAGTTGTAATTAAAATACTACCGTCGTTATTAAATAAAAGAGTCATAAGAAAACATAATAATTGAATATACCAGTATAGACGGCGTCCAGAACCTTTCGCTAGATTTGCCAGTTTCGCTGCGGACCAATGGAAGAAGCCGAAGCTTTCTAATATAACTGCCATGACGATGGTCGCTAATATTGTTATGGAAGCACCGCCAATTTTACTTATAATATCCATGACGTCTGGTTTTGATACAAGTCCAGTAATTATGATGATACCAGCTCCGATTGCTGCTGGCCACGCCTCATTCAAACCTCGAGGCCGCCAAAAGATAACGATCATCGTTAAGAAGAATACAATAATAGTAATCCATATTTCAATGCTCATATTTTGCCTACCTTTCTATTTTCCCTTGAACAGATGTAGCTTGTCTCAAGTTTATATTGGTAGTATATTCAGCAAAAAATAAGAAGAACTAGACGTATAACGAGATGAAGCGAATATGTGTTTTTCAAGCTAAAGGACAAGTGTCACGAATAGTGAAATAACTATTATGAGAGGAGTCTATAAATTATTGGGGCAGTAAAATAGTAAATGAAATTTATATGGGCAATTATGGAGATATATTGACGCAACTTAAAATATATCAGCGATTATTGAAATATATCGGCGCAACTTAAAATATATCAGCGATTATGGAGATATATTGGCGCAACTTAAAATATATCAGCGATTTTTAAAATATATCGACTTATCGACAAAACATGACAAAAGGAGTCTATTCCAAAATGCCTTTTGGGACAGACTCCAAGACTATATTATTTTTCTTTCAAAAAAGTACGATCCTTCAAGAATAAATTCCAGAAGAAAATAAATCCTGGTAATAAAATTGCAATCCCAATTGCGTATAGAATGAGCAGTGCATAGAACGTTTCTGTCGTTGTGAAGCTTGTAAATACAGTTACGTCAGGATAAATAATATACGGTAAATGCGCGACACCGTAAGCGTAGCTTGCAAATGCATATTGAGCGACGACAGCTAAAACGGCAATGCGAGGGTATCCTAGTGTATTGTATTTTTTGTTTGTCCACCAAAGGGACGAGTATCCGATAACGAATAAAACAATAGAAACTGTAAACCACGGGAATTGCTTTATTAATCCTTGCATAAGCCAATGTGTTTCTGGGTCCATTACAACGAGGGCGATGATTGCTGTAACGAGCGTTGCAGGACCAAGAATGATAGCATTTCTTCTATAAATTCTATACGTATCTTCTGAACTTTGTTCTCTCGCAAAATCAGCAAGAAAGAGAGAGGAGAGAAATAGTTCAGACGTTAGTCCGAAAAGCATATAACAGTAGATAACCGGGCTAGAAAGAAGTTTTCCATACAGGAGTACTTCTTTTCCTTCAGACATTGTAATATAGGCTCCCTCTGTAACGGGTAAAACGGTAATTAATAGTGCTGGAATTAAAAGACCAGTAATACCTGAAATAACCCGAAGAAGGTACTGATATTTTGGCAAGGAGTAAGCAAATACCATAAACGTACTACGTACTGCAACGAGCACTAAAATTAACATAACTGGTACGAACATTACTGTCGCAAGAGTAAAGGCCGCTTTCGGAAAGAAGCCGAGAAATGCGACAACGACGAAGACGAGAAACGTATTTGTTACCTCCCAAGTTGGTGATAAGTACCGATTCGCAAGTTTAGCAGCGAGCGTCGGATGTTTTGCGTATACCATGCCCCAAAAACCAGCTCCAAAATCAATGGACCCTAGTATACTGTATACGAAAATAAGGGCCCATAAGATGATGATTGCAATACTTTCCTCATGCATGAGAATCGCCTCCTTGGTGTTGTAAATCATTCTTTAATGGATGTCTTCTAAAGAATGTCCGTAGAACAATGACTGTTAAAATAGCGAGTCCAATATATAAAATGATGAACAAAACAAATAAAGGACCGACGAAATCGGCGCGTGTAGATGCATCGACGGTACGTTGCATACCATAAATTGTCCATGGTTGACGACCGCTACAACTGAAAATCCATCCGAATTCAATACCGAGCATCATAATTGGTCCGCATGCGGCAGCCCCCCAAAGTAGCCACTTCGGTAGTTCTGTTCCCTTTTTTCGGTAAACGAAGTACCAATATAAGAGCGCAATTGCTGCAACTGCAAAGGTAAACGCAGCGGTGCCGACCATTAAGTTGAATAGTGTATGTGTATAAAATGGTGGCCATGTTTCTTGGGGAAATTCCTTTAGACCTTTTACGACAGTGCTAGGGTCTAGTCCCACTAATAAGCTAAGCATGTTGGGAATTTCAAGTGCATAGTTTAGTTCAAGTGTATTGGGATCCACAACGCCGCCAATGGATAGCGGTGCGTGTGATGTCGTTTCAAATAAAGCTTCAGCAGATGCAAGTTTTTCAGGTGAGTGTTTATGTAAGGCGATCGCTGATTCATGTCCTGAAAGCCACATCGTAGCGCCTGTAATAAATGTAACGACAAGCCCTAATAGCAGCCCTTTTTTATGATAAGCAATTTCACGTGTACTTAAATTTTTCTTCAATAATTTAAATCCAGCGATAGAAGCAATGACAGCCGCACCAGTTGCATAAGCCGTAATAACGACATGGAATGCACTTGTACCAAAACTCGGATTAAAGAAAGCTTTCCAAGGATCAACATTAAAAACAGATCCATCTGGATTCATTGAAAAGCCTGCTGGTGTATTCATCCATGTATTTGCTGATGTAATAAGCACGGCGGATGCCGTGGCACCAAGCATGACGAAAAATAGCGATATTAATCTCATAAATGGAGGAAGTTTATCGGCTGCATATACGTAAATTGACATGAATAAAGCCTCCAAAAAGAAGGCGAAAATCTCAATTTGGAAGGGAACAGAAATAACTTGCCCAACAATTTTGGCGAAACCAGGCCAAAGAAGTGAGATTTGCACACCAACGATTGTTCCAGTTGGAATTGCTACACCGAGAAGAATAGCAAACGCCTTTGTCCATCTTTTCGCCATAATGGCATAGTCGGAGTCTTTCTTCCAGTGATAGAGTATTTCGCTTATAAAAATCATCAATGAAAGTCCGACCCCAAGTGTTGCAAAGATAATGTGGAATGCTAATGAAGAACCGAAAAATGCTCTTGCTAATGTTACCGTATCCATATGTAAACTCCTCTTCTTTTTTGCCATTATTTTCTGATTGAATTGGAAGATTTATTCAAAAAAACTACCAAAAATATATATGTATTTAAAAAGTGAATATGATAATATAATGTTGTAATATTTTGAATAGAAAGAAATAAATAGTTGGTCATGTTTTGTTTGTTTTTTGCTCAGGAATCTTTTATAATCTTTTATGCGAACGTAAGTTCTGTTTTTGGAATGAAGAAGTTTATGTGAAATGGAGAGGGTGTTTTATGTATCCTGAAGTCATTAAAAAGATGGCATTTTCAAAAGAGCATAGAGATTTATTATTGAAGCTATATAATAAAGAAATTACACGTCGTGAATATGATCGACTTGTACAATCGCTATATAAACCTTCTAAAGAGGTTTGCGAGGGATAGAAATGGGGGGAGACAATCTAATAGATTGTCTTTTTTAAATTTATGTATGTTCTGATAAAATTAAGGTTAGCCTTACTAGGGAGGTGAAAAGATTGCGGAAACGTTTATATATAGGGATTGGAGTTATCTTCTTAATCGCTTTAGGTGGAATTGTATTTTGGTCAGCTTTACAAGGAAACCGTACAGAAAATTTTATTTTAAGACATATGGTGAATGACAATGGAACACTTGCCACGTATCGTTTAGTAGATACTAAGGCAGGTACGGGTGAAGCTAAGGGACGTGAAGCTTTATCAGAATCGGCGGGATTATGGTTACAGTATACACTTGATAAAGATGATCAGGCGTTATTTGATGAGCAAGTAAAGGTTATTCAAGATAATTTCATATATAAGAATCATATCGTTTTATGGAAACTCTCTGAAAAGGGAGAGAGACAGTCAGCTACAAATGCACTTATAGATGATCTTCGTATTATAGAACAATTATATCGTGCTTATGAAATGTATAAGGAAGAGCGTTATAAAAACCTTGCCGATCAATTAAGTGATGCTGTACTTCGTTATAATAAAAAAGATAATTATTATGTTGATTATTATGATGCAGATGCAGGGAAACAAAATAATTTTGTAACAACATCATACATAAATCCGCGTGCATTCTCCTATATGAAGAAGTACGGCAAAGTTTCTGCTCAGCAATATCAGGAAGTCGTTCAATTTTTAGCAGATTATCCAAGGCATGGCTGGGCATTCCCAAAAGAGTATAAAGAAGATGGTACATTTACGTACGATAAAGAAGTGAATCTTATTGACCAATCATACGTTGCATATCATCGAAGTTTAGGTGGTCTTTCATCAGCTGCTTATTTGGAATTTATAAAAAAGAAGTTCCAGGAGGATGGAAAGCTATACGGTCGTTACAATTTAGAAACGGGAAAACAAACTGTGAATTATGAATCGCCGGCCGCGTATGGACTAACGATTTTGTACGTACTACAAACAGGTGATACAAAGTTTGCGAAGGAATTGTATGATCATATGGCCACATTCCGAAATGACAACGTATTTAGTAGATATTACGGTGGATATGTAACAGGTGAAAATAATAATACGCATATTTTTGATAACGTACTACCACTTTTAGCTGAAATGGAATTAAAAAAGAGTGAACAATAAAAGGTGCCACCATATGAGGGTGGCACCTTTTATTTGTTCATATAATTTTACGTCCTAATATTAGAGAAGTAGTCAATCACGAATTCACGGAATTGCTGAGCTGTTTTTGATAAGTAGCGTTTTTTTGACCAACTTAATCCGATGGTTCGCTGACAAGTGGGTTCAATAATACGCAACTTGCTCGATGCTAAAGTAGAGTTTTTTAATAAAGTTAAACTTGGAACAAAAGCGATGCCGAGACCTTGCTTAATGAGGTCGCTAATCACGGTCGGTTCATCGACTTCAAAAGCAATATGTGGAGTGAAACCAGCTTCTTTACAAAATTCATCCGTTAAGTGCCGAAATCCATAGCCAGTGTTCATACTAATAAACGGTTCGTCCTTTACTTCATGCAGGTGGATATTTTCTCGGCCTGATAAACGATGGCCTGAAGGGACGACTAAGAAAATTTCTTCTGTAATAAGTGGTTCCCAAACAATTTCTTCCCCTTCAATTGGCACAGAGGAGATACAAAAGTCAATTTCTATATTATCTAGTTGTCGTTTCATAGAAGGAGTGGATGCAAGAAATTGTTGGAACCGAACGTTAGGATGTTCTAGTAAAAAAGAGCCAAGTAGTTCTGGTAATATTCTCGGAATAGAAACGGCTAGTGTAATAGAGCTTTGTTGTAATTCGGCTAAATCTTTAATTTCTCGTTCCCCTTCGCTTAATTCATGAAAAATACGTTCTACTCGTTTTAAAAATACTTTTCCGAAAGAATTTAAAGTAATCTGTCGGCCTTGGCGATCAAATAAAGGGACGCCTAAATCCTTTTCGAGTCTAGCTATTGTTTTGCTGAGTGAAGGTTGTGCGATATGCAATTCTTCAGCTGCCTTTGTCATATGTTCTAGTCGTGCCACTGTCTGAAAGTATTTTAACTGGAGCAGTTCCATTTCGAGTCTCCTTTCTATAGACCAAAAGGAATGAATTAATAATTAAAGATGTATTATACAGTATGGAAAGTGACGTGTATAGTAAATCTGTTAAACCATTCTAATGGTGTTAAATTCGGAGAAGGAGTATGTTTCATGAAGGGAATTCAACTTGTATTTAAAGATTGGAAAGCGATGTGGCACCATAAACATGGACGTATCGCTTTAATTTTTTTATTAATCGTTCCGTTAATTTATTCAGGATTCTTTTTAGCTGGATATTGGGATCCGTACGGAAAATTAGATAAATTACCTGTTGCGGTTGTGAATTTAGATAAAGGTGCTGCGATGGATGAGAAAATAATTCATGCAGGAGACGATTTTGTAAAAAATTTAAAGGAGAATAAAGAACTGGCTTTTCATTTTGTATCAGAAAAAAATGCTGATGAAGGGCTAAAAGAAGATAAGTACTATATGGTTGTTACGATTCCAGAAAATTTCTCTAAAAAGGTAAGTACACTTATGGATGAGAAACCAGAGCCGGCAACGTTGCAGTACAAAGTAAATCCAGGTAAAAACTTTGTAGCGGCTCAAATTGGAACGACAGCTGTTGAAAATATGAAAACAAAAATCTCAAATAGTATTACGAAATCTTATACAGAAGGTGTCTTTTCAAAGTTTCAAGATTTGGCACAAGGATTGAGTGATGCAAGTAATGGTGCTGAGAAGTTACATGAAGGAACGACCGATGCAAAAAATGGAGCGAATCAGCTTGCGGATGGTATTGATCGTTTAAGTAATGGGACATCGAAATTGAAAGAAGGAAGTGAAAAGCTTGCATCTAGTCAATCTGCTTTAACCGGAGGAGCAAATGAGCTGAGTCAAGGAGCGACATCACTTCATAGTGGTATGGAGTTATTAGCACAAGGTGAAAAAACGTTACAATCAGGAGTTAGTGAATTAAGTGCCGGTACAAATGAATGGGTGAGCGGAAGTGAGAAGCTTGCTGAGGGCCAAGTAAAAGCGGATGGTGCAGCTAATAGTATAAAACAACAATTAGAAGAGTACGTGAAAAATCATCCAGAAGTGCAGCAAGATCCCGCTTTTCAAAAAATTGTTGCTACATCTAACGGACTAGCTAAAGCAACAAGTACTTTAAATAATAGCCAACAACAATTGACACAAGGTGCGAAGAAGCTTACTGACGGTCAACATAAGATTGAAGAAGGCATAAATACATTCGGAGTTAAGTTAAATGAAGCTACTGCTGGAACGAAAAAGATAGCAGATGGTGCATCGAATTTGGCTGATGGATTTACGAAGTGGGGAAATGGATTTACATCATTACAAGAAGGTGTAAATCAACTTGCGAGTGGCGGAACAGAGCTGAATCATGGTGCTGATCAGTTAACGAACGGACTTGTTAAACTTGATGATGGTGCGAAAGAACTTTCTAGGAAATTAGGAGAGGGCGCAGAGAAGATAGCGGATATTCGTAATGATGATGCACGCAATACGATGTTCTCAGAGCCAGTTCAGTTAGTGAAGTCAACAGTTTCTGACGTTCCTAACTACGGTTCAGGCATTGCACCATATTTCTTATCGCTTGCATTTTATGTTGGCGGAATTATGGCATCGAATATTTTACCGCTTGGCCGCAGACAAAATATGAAGGTAAGCGGAACGGTACATTTTATTAATAAACTAGGATTGGTATATTTAATTGGACTTATTCAAGCGCTACTCGTAGATGTAGTTGTGCTAGGTGTTATGAAATTAGAAGTCGCAAGTGTGCCACTTTTTGTTTTATCAAGTATTGTTATTTCCTTTACGTTCATGACATTTATTCTTATGCTAGTAACAGTATTTGGTCTTGTTGGAAAGTTCTTAGCGGTAACCCTTCTTGTCCTGCAATTGGCGACGAGCGGAGGTACTTTCCCAGGAGAATTAAATATAGTTGTTCTTAGTAAAATTGGACAGTTTCTCCCAATGTCTCATTCTCTTAGAGGATTACAAGATGTTATCTCTTTAGGAGATTGGTCGCAATTACAAATGCAAATTTTAATATTGTTATGTTATCTCGTTGTTGCCGGTGGAATTGCTTGGATTACGAGTTATATACAGCATAGAGAAACGAATGTAGAACAAGTTTCTTAAGATGAAATAAGCTATCCGATTTTTTCGGATAGCTTATTTTTTATTTACGTTCCATTACTGCAAAGTAATTATTTTCATTATCAGCAAAGTTGAATGCTCTACCAGTAGGTAAATCTACAACCTGTCCAACTGTGACATTTTTCTCAGAAAGATCTTTATATAGACGGTCTAAGTCATTTGAGAAGAACATAAGTGAAGGTGTATTTAGGTTTAGTTCAGGTTGCATCTTCGCGATTAACGCTTTATCGTGAAGGACGATGCTTGTTCCTGCTTCTTTCGCCGGTGCAATTTCAATCCAGCGGAAGCCATTTCCGTTATTTTCTTCCGCAATGATTTGGAACCCTACTTTTTCTGTCCAAAATTGTACTGTTTCGTCTTGGTTATTTACATATAGCATAATTTGTCCAACTTGATTAATCATAGGTGTCTCTCGCTTTCTTTTTATATGCGTATTATTATATCAAATATATGGCTTGAATAGTTTTTTATGATTTTTTCGGAATACAACCTTCGTCCATTTCATCTTTGTTGTAGGAGAAGGTCCTGTAATCCAAGTATGAAATGGTATTGTGCTACAAATGACCATTGTTGAAATAGAGATAATGGCCGTTAACACAAATAGTAATAGGGTATATAATATAGTATTTTCTTGCAGCGTGAATAAGGAAAGAAGTTTTGTGCATAGTTGCAAGAAGAATAAATGAGCTAAATAAGCACCATACGTGTAATTTCCAATGAAACGTAACGTTTTATATAAGAAACCACGACGCTGTACTATCATAATAGATAACACATACAGTATGATAATTTCGCATACGATATATAAAAACATAGATGGCTTTAAATAGGTAGAAACAGTTAAATGAATAGAGTTTGCTCCGTAAAAACTAAACAACTCATAATTGATGAATAAAAATAAGATGAAAAATAATATTGTTATAAGCGGGATATGTTTCATGACGAATAGCCGCCAAGTTTTTAGTGCTACAGCGGCAATGCCACCCATAACGAAATAGAATGAGTAGAATAGAAATGATCGATCTGTATAATGTAAAATTGTTGAACTTGTTAATTTTTCTCCATTAAAAATATAGTGGGAAGAGAACCACATTAATAGAAAATATAGGCAAGCGAAAAAGGTCATATATTTATATATGTCTTTTTTATTTTCTGTTCGTTTTTGAAACCAATAAAAAAGTGTGCATAGTAAAGGGAACAATAAGTGAATTTGGAACATCATAATAACGTACCAAAGATGGGGCGCGGCTGTTCCGAGTAATAAACTTTTTATTCCACTTTGTAATGTAATAAGATCGTTTGTTGTTAATAAGTAAAGAATAGACCAAAAGAAATAAGGAATGAGTAAGTGTGTCGCTTTTTCAGAAATATATTCTTTATATACTAATTGCTTCGTATAGTGACGAATTAAGTGAAATCCAACGATAAATATGAATGCTGGTGCTGAGAATTTTGCAAGATTAAATAGCATACCCATAATGAGGGATTGCTCAAGTAAGACATTTCCTTGATTCATTGTATATAATAACGAACTTTGCAAAACGACAGCGAGAAATGCAATGCTTTGCAAAACTTTAAATTCAGGTGCGCTTTGTGTCATCGTTTCCATCTCCTTTTCCATACATGATTATAGTACGGAGAATGGATCAAGGATGTGGAATATTTGTGAAGATTGTAACAAATTTGTGGCGAGAGGAGATATCAACTTATCAACAAATAAAGAAAGAGGATGCTCTAAACGAGCATCCTCTTTCTATCTATTAAGCAAATTTGTTTTTGATCCAATTCTTACCTTCTACAAGGCGAGCTGTCATTACAGCACAAGCATTATCTGCTGTTACGTTTAACATCGTTGCAGGTGGATCAATGATTGTACTAATTGCTGCGATAATTGGCAGTGCTTCTGGCGGGAAACCGTATAGAGATACGATTAACATTTCACCGATCATACCGCCGCCTGGAATAGCACCCATTACTGTTCCTACTAATAGAGAAACAACAAGTGCGATTGCTAATGTTTTCGGTCCTTCGAATTCCATGTTGAAAATACCGAATAAGAAAGCAATTTTTAATACGCCACCTAAAACAGAGCCGTCTTTATGAAGTGTAGAACCAAGAAGGACAACTGTTTCACGAACGTCTGAAGAAATACCCATTTTCTTCGTTGCTTCTAAGTTCGCTGGAATACTTGCGGCACTACTACAAGTTGCAAGTGATGTAACTGTAGGAGAGACCATGTTCTTCCAAAATACTTGTACACCTTGTTTGCGACCTGCAAGGTATGCATAGAATGTGAAGAATACAAAGAAATAAATTAGAGAAGCTGGATAGTATACCATTGCTGCTCGGAAGTAAGTTCCAAGAAGTTGTGGTCCGAATTCACCAACTAATGCTGCGAAGTAAGCAGCAAGTCCGATTGGAGCGTAGTACATAATGAAAGATACAACCTTCATTGAAATCTCTGCACCAGCTTGTAGGAATGTAGCGAATGGTTTTCCTTTTTCGCCAACTGCTGAAGTTGCAATCCCCATTAAGATAGAGAAGAAAATAAGAGCTAACATATTTTCACGAGATAGTAACTTCGAGAAGTCAGATACTGTTAAAATACCGACGATTTGATCTGCAACACTAACAGCTTTGCCGGCTTTGTCAGGTTGTGTTAGTTCTAGTACAACACCTTGTGCTGGCGGGAATACTTTCACGACAATAATCATAAAAATAGCAGCTAAAATACTTGTAAATAAGAAAGTCCCAGCCATACTAGACATAATTTTACCGAAACGTTTTAATCCATCCATATTAGCAATAGACGATGCGATGCTAAAGAACACTAGAGGTACAACAATCGTAAACATTAAGTTTAAGAAAATGTCACCAAGCGGCTTTAAAGCAACTGCATCGGCACCCATGAAATAACCAATGAAACCACCAATTAGGATAGAAGATAATAAAATAAGTGGAAAGCGATATGCCTTCATAAATATATCCTCCTATCAATTAAAAAAAGTCATACTGAATCATTATAGCGAGTTAGAGTTCTCTTTACTAGGAGAATACGGATAGATGGAATAGCGCGAAAACCAAGAAATTTTTGTTTTTAAGCTCGGCATACAGCAGGAAATCTAGACATATATATTTGTAACCTAGTGGTGGCAAGGAGTGCACCATAATTTAGGTAGAGAAAAAAGGGGAGGGAAGCGGGATGAATATTTTACTTTGCTGTGCAGCGGGAATGTCTTCCAGTTTGATTGTTACAAAGATGGAGAAAGCAGCAGAGACAAGAGGGATAGAAGTAACAATCTGGGCAGTATCAGGTTCTGAAGTGAATAGTCATATTGATAAAGCTGATGTCCTTTTACTTGGACCGCAAGTACGTTATTTATTACCGAAAATGAAAGAATTATGTAAGGATAAAGGGATACCTGTTGATGTCATTCAATCTGTTCATTACGGACTTTGTAATGGAGAAGCTATCTTGCAAGCAGCTTTGTCAATGAAACCATGAGGAGAGTGGGATAGATGATACGGTTTTTAGAGAAGTATGTGATGCCGGTAGCAGGGAAGGTTGCAGAGCAGAGGCATTTACAAGCAATTCGAGATGGAATTATTTTAACGATGCCATTCTTAATTATTGGATCGTTTTTCCTCATTATTAGTGCACTGCCGATACCCGGATATAACGAGTTTATGGCAGGTTTGTTTGGTGAGAATTGGCAGAGAGCTTTAGGGTATCCAGTTAGTGCAACTTTTAATATAATGGCTTTAATAGCTGTTTTTGGAATCGCTTACAGGCTTGGAGAGTATTATAAAGTGGATGCTTTAGCATCCGGGGCATTGTCGCTTGTGACGTTTTTACTTGCGACTCCATTTCAAGTTGCATATATTATACCAAGTACAAAAGAAAGTGTACTTGTAGAAGGCGCTATCCCAGCTGCATTAATGGGAAGCCAAGGGTTATTTGTAGCAATGATTATTGCACTTATATCTACTGAACTGTATCGATTTATTGTACAAAAAAAGATAATTATAAAGATGCCAGAGACAGTTCCACCAGCTGTCACGCGTTCATTTGCAGCACTTGTTCCAGGATTTATTGTTGTAACAGTTATTTGGATTTTACGCTTAATTATAGAAAATACTTCTTTTGGCAGTATCCATAATATTGTAGGACAAATTTTACAGGAACCACTTAGTGTACTTGGTGCTAGTCTTTGGGGCGCAATAATAGCAGTTATTCTCGTTCATGTTCTTTGGTCGTGTGGAATTCATGGTGCTACTATTGTTGGTGGTGTAATGAGCCCCGTTTGGTTGTCGTTAATGGATCAAAACCGAGTTGCTTTTCAAGCTGGGCAAGATGTACCAAATACGATTACGGCACAGTTTTTTGACTTATGGATTTATATGGGCGGTTCTGGTGCAACGCTTGCTCTAGTTGTCGGAATGTTACTATTTGCACGAAGTCAACAATTAAAAAGTTTAGGGAGATTGTCAATTGCACCTGGTATATTTAATATTAATGAGATGGTAACTTTTGGTATGCCGATTGTAATGAACCCACTTTTACTAATTCCATTCATATTAGTTCCAGTTGTGTTAACAATTGTTTCTTACTTTGCAATGGAATGGGGATGGGTCGCACGTCCGAGTGGGGCCGCTGTACCTTGGACGACACCTATTCTTTTTAGTGGATATTTAGGATCGGGCGGGAAAATTTCAGGTGTTATTTTGCAACTTGTTAACTTTGCGCTAGCATTCTTCATTTATTTACCGTTCTTAAAAATATGGGATAAACAAAAACTGGCGGAAGAAAAGGGGGAGTAAAGAACTAAAATGGATACGATAGAGACGAAAGCTTTTCATTTAATCTTGCATGGGGGAAACGCGAGAAGTTGTTCAATGGAAGCAATTGATTGTGCGAAGCGTGGGGAGTTTACAGAAGCTGAAGCTAAATTACAAGAAGCACTAGAGGAATTAAAAGAGGCGCACCGTGTACAAACGGAGCTTATCCAGAAAGAAGCTGGTGGCGAAAAGACCGAAGTTACTCTTTTAATGGTACACGCGCAAGATCATTTAATGAATGCAATTACGGTGAAAGAATTAGCGAGTGAGTTTGTAGAGTTATATAGGAAGATGTCGGTGGATGAATGAACCTTGCTTATGCAAGGTTTTTTTATCTTGAATTAACGGGCAGTAAAACACCCACTAATTAAAATTTCATTTTATGTATGTGCCTGTACCATCAGCGAAATGTTCATCCCGCTGATGGTATTTTACAATCCTCCTTTTTTCGGATGAGTAAGAGTTATAATTAATCGGCAGTAACAATTTCTCCTATACCACGAATTAATCTTTTTATATGCATCCGCTCCGGTTTTAATATATTTACGATATAATCAATCGATATTTGTGGTTCAACGGTTGTACCGCAAGTATAACAGTCAATAGCTGCAAAATTTTGTTCCGGGTAAGTGTGAATGGAAAGATGGCTTTCTGATAATAACACTAATACAGTAACACCATATGGCTGGAACTCTTTTTTACTTACGTTTAAAACATGGGCACCAGAGTAATCTGCAGCTGTAACTAGATGATATTCTAAAAATTGCATATCATCTAATAGGGAAAAGTCCACTCCCCACAAATCTACTATTATATGCTTGCCAAAAGTAGAATATTCCATAGGGTAGCACTCCTTATTATAATATTGTCAAAACTTCATTTCCTGTTTGTAGCATTGATGTAAGATAAGATTTGATTCTGAATTTAAAAGAGCGAGGTTACGTTGTTCTAAATGTTCTTCTTTAAATTGAAATAAAGGAAAAAGAAGAGCAGGCAATGTTCGAGGAGTTGGTACTACATATAATTGTTCAATTTGATCGAGTACATGTGCAGAATTAGTAGCAAGATGAAATCCCCAGTCAGTTCCGAAAGAAGGAACGATTGTATGATAACTCTTCACAGTTAATCCAGCGTGTTCAATTGTATTACCGATACTCCAATATACTAGAGGTGCATCAGCAGGTGAATTAGATTGACAGACGAAAGCACCATCTTCTGTTAAGAATGTAGCTATACGAGCAAATAGTTCGCTTGTATATAAAGTACTTAATAATTCTGTCGCTGGGTCTGGAAAATCAATAATGATTACATCGTATAAAGATGAAGGTGAATTTAGAAATTCTTTTGCATCGCATACGTGCACGTTCACACGATTATCAAAAAAAGCATTTTTGTTTAAAGATACTATTTCTGGAACATTACGTGCCATATTAATCATTGCCTCGTCTAAATCAACAAGGTCTACATGTAGCACAGTTTCATATTTCAAAACTTCTCGTAAGGCAAGGCCATCGCCACCACCTAATATGAGAACACGTTTTGGATCAATTACTTTTGCCATAATCGGATGTACAAGTGCTTCATGATAAATTTGCTCATCAACGGAACTGAATTGTAGTTGCTTGTCCAAGTATAAGCGAACATCGTTTACTTGGACTAAATTAATATTTTGATAATTACTCTTTTCTTCAAATAGGCTCGTATGTTCACCAGCTTGTATTTCCTTTAGAGAAATTTCATCCCACACATCTAAGCTGTGTGAATCTGTAGGTACTATAGTTACATTTTCCGATTGTACTTGCTTATCTTGCTTATTCTGCTCATCCTGTTTGTCTTGTATATCATGCTTGTCCTGCTGTTCTAGTTCAAATTTGTCAGAGTCTAATTCAGAACGCTTGTCTTTTTTATAGCTTGTTATTCTATAAATCTTTATTTTGCTTTTTTTTCTATGTTTTGGCATAGGAATCCCCTTTCGAATTGTGTTATTTTATTCTATTTTATTTTATGTAATCTAGTAGAGTTTGCTTGGACAATAGAATAGATAGAAGACTGAGCCCAAGAAAATGTTGTTTTTTACTAGATTCCTACGATAAAAAAGTTTTTTTAGTGTTTTTTCATATTAAACACAACTAGACAACTAAACACTAATCTATTTTCATACAGTTATGTGTTAAAAGCGTGTTGTTTTATAACACACTGTGTGTTTTTTGGACGACACACTAATTGAAAGCGTTAACACACAAAGAAAATAGTCGAAAAAGTGCTGATTTTAGTGGTTTTAAAAAGTTGGCACGCTAATTGCATTAATAAATAGCGTAAAGAAAAATAAATAAAACATAAATTTTTTATACTACACAAGGGGGATTTTCAAATGAATATTTTATTATGTTGCTCAGCAGGGATGTCTACAAGTTTACTAGTTACAAAAATGGAAGCGGCTGCAAAAGCTCGCGGTTTAGAAGGCAAGATTTGGGCTGTATCTGGGGATGCAGTAAAAACGAATATCGATCAAGCAGATGTATTATTACTAGGACCACAAGTTCGTTACATGCTTTCTTCAATGAAAACGCTTGCTGATGAGAGAAACGTTGGAATCGACGTTATCAATCCAATGCACTACGGCATGATGAATGGAGAAGCAGTTTTAGATCACGCATTAACACTTAAAAAATAATTAGGGGGGAAGCGAAATGCAAAAGTTTATTGCATTTATGGAGAAATATTTAGTTCCAATCGCAGGTAGAATTGGGTCGCAGCGTCACTTAGTTGCGATCCGTGATGGATTTATCGCAGTTATGCCTCTTATCTTAGTTGGATCATTTGCAATACTTGTTAATAACTTACCAGTGGATGCATTCCAAAAATTTATGAAAGGTGCATTCGGTGACGTTTGGAAAGATATCGGCGGTGGTATGTGGGCAGGTTCCTTCGCTATACTCGCCCTCATAGTCGCAGTAGGGATAAGTTATAATTTAGCGAAATCTTACGGCGTTGACGCATTGTCAGCAGCAATTATTACATTCGGTGCATTAATTATTATTTCTCCGACAACGCCAAAAGAAGGCGGTATTGATTTAGCGTGGACAGGATCACAAGGTTTATTCGTTTCTATCATTGTAGCTCTTCTTGTAACAGAGGCATTTAGGTTCTTCGTTCAAAGAGATATTACAATTAAAATGCCAGATGGTGTTCCACCAGCAGTAATGAAATCATTCGCAGCGTTAGTTCCAGCATTCGTTATTTTAATCGTAACAGCAAGTATTCAATTAGCAGTGAAATTAGCAGGAACAAGTATTCATAAAATCGTATTTGAAACAATTCAAGTACCATTACAAGGTTTAGCAGGTACATTACCAAGTGCAATTATTGTAGCGTTACTTATTCATGTATTATGGTTCTTCGGATTACATGGTCCTAATATCGTTGGTGGTATTATTGACCCGATTTATTTACCAGCATTAGAAAAAAATATTAAATTATTTAACGATGGTATGTCTGCATATGATGTACCACATATTTTCACAAAACCATTCTTTGATGTATATGTGTACATCGGTGGATCAGGTGCAACATTAGCATTCCTAGTAGCGGTAATGCTTGTTGCAAAAAGTGCGCAGCTTCGCGGTGTGGGGCGCGTATCTATCGGTCCTGGTTTCTTCAACATTAACGAACCAGTTATTTTCGGTACACCAATTGTATTAAACCCAGCGTTAATCATTCCATTCGTACTTACACCAGTTGTATTAGTAATTACTTCTTATACAGCAATTTCTTTAGGATGGGTGCCAAAAACAGTTGCTTTAGTTCCATGGACAATGCCACCAATCTTTAGTGGTTATCTTGTAGCGGGCGGAAGCATCGCTGGTGCAGCATTACAAGTAGTAAACTTTGCAATCGCGGTAGTAATTTACTATCCATTCGTATTAATGTGTGACCGTACTTATGTACAGGCTGCAAAAGCTGAAACAAAAGGAAGCGACAATTCAGTATCACTTTAAAAAATATTATTCTGGCGAGTTCCTATAGCTCGTCAGAATAATTACCTTTATATCATGTTCAAAAAGATGAAAAACATCTATATGAACACTAAACTATCATTAATAAATTCATACTTTAATAGACATGTTCAAACTGAAGGGGTATTTAAATCGGTTGAACCTTATAGAGAGGGCGGTAATTATGATGACTACAGCAGAACAAATTCCATTCCAATTGATTTTAAATAGTGGTAACGCACGAAGCTTTGCGATGGAGGCACTTCAATTTGCCAAACAGGGGAAAATGGCAGAAGCAGATGAAGCGATGGTAAAGGCAAAAGAAGCGATTAATGAAGCGCATCATTTCCAAACAGAGCTCATACAATCAGAAGCAAGAGGAGAAAAAACAGAGGTTAGTGTTCTTTTAATTCACGCACAAGATCATTTAATGAATGCGATTACAGTGAAAGAATTAGCAGCAGAGTTTATCGATCTTTATAAAAAGCTTGAAGCGAAAGGGGAATAAAGCATGACTGGAATTAAAATTGCTACAATCGGCGGTGGATCTAGTTATACACCAGAGTTAATTGAAGGATTTATTAAGCGTTATGATGAGCTTCCTGTTCGTGAAATTTGGTTAGTAGATATTGAGGCAGGAAAAGAAAAGTTAGAAATCGTTGGTAACTTAGCGAAACGTATGGTGAAAAAATCAGGCTTACCAATCGAGGTACATTTAACACTTGATCGCCGTGAGGCATTAAAAGATGCTGACTTTGTAACAACACAACTTCGCGTTGGTTTATTAGAAGCACGTGCAAAAGATGAAGCAATTCCGTTAAAGTATGATGTAATCGGTCAGGAAACGAATGGTCCTGGTGGTTTATTCAAAGCGTTGAGAACGATTCCTGTTATTTTAGATATTTGTAAGGATATGGAGGAGCTCTGTCCAAATGCATGGTTAATTAACTTTGCAAATCCAGCTGGTATGGTAACAGAGGCAGTTCTTCGTTATACAAATATTCAAAGAGTAGTTGGTCTATGTAACGTTCCAATCGGAATTCGTATGGGTCTTGCAAGATTACTTGAAGTAGATGCGAGTCGTGTTCACGTTGATTTCGCAGGTTTAAATCATATGGTATACGGACTAGATGTATACTTAGATGGCGTAAGTGTAATGGACCGTGTGTTAGAGCTTGTGACAGATCCAGAAAAACAAATTACGATGGAAAATATCGCAGCGCTTAACTGGGAGCCAGACTTTATTCGCGGACTTCGTGCGATTCCATGTCCATACCATCGTTATTACTACAAAACACGTGAAATGTTAGAAGAAGAGAAAGAAGCTTCTGTTGAAAAAGGTACACGTGCAGAAGTAGTAAAACAATTAGAAAATGATTTATTTGAGTTATATAAAGACCCGAACTTAGATATTAAACCACCACAATTAGAAAAACGTGGCGGAGCTTATTATAGTGATGCAGCATGTAGCTTAATTACGTCTATTTACAATAATAAAGGTGATATCCAGCCTGTTAATACACGAAACAACGGAACAATTGCAAGCTTACCACATGATTCAGCTGTTGAAGTGAACTGTATTATTACGAAAGAAGGCCCCAAACCAATTGCAGTTGGAGACCTTCCAGTACCAGTTCGCGGTTTAGTACAACAAATTAAATCATTCGAGCGCACAACAATTGAAGCTGCTGTTACAGGGGATTATCATAAGGCGCTGCTTGCTATGACAATCAATCCACTTGTACCATCAGATAAAGTTGCAAAACAAATTTTAGATGAAATGTTGGAAGCACATAAAGAGTATCTTCCGCAGTTCTTTAAAAAGGTAGAGAAGTAAAAGCGGCGCTATTTAGCCCGCTTTTTTTATTCTATTAGGAGGTATTATGATGATTAAGTTAATTGTAAATGCAGATGATTTCGGTCTTACAGAAGGTACAAATTACGGCATTATTGATGGGCATATAAATGGACTTGTAAATTCAACGACGATGATGATGAATATGCCAGGAACAGAGCATGCGGTACGCTTAGCGAAAGAGTACAACCTACTCGGAGTAGGCGTACATCTCGTATTAACGGCAGGAGAACCACTGTTAAAGGATGTACCGTCACTCGTAGGGGAAAACGGATCGTTTCATAAACAAAGTGTTGTAAGGGAAGGGAATATAAATCCAGAAGAAGTTGAGAGAGAATGGACTGCTCAAATTGAGAAGTTTTTATCTTACGGATTAACACCAACTCATTTAGATAGTCATCATCATGTGCATGGTTTACCGATTTTACATGATGTTCTTAAGAGATTAGCGGCTAAATATAATGTTCCGATTCGTCGTTGTGAGGAAGATAGAGCGGTGCATCCATTTTCTGATGTGTTTTACAGTGACTTTTATGCGGATGGTGTGACGGAAGATTACTTTGTGAAGTTAAAAGAAAGAGTACAAGGTGAACAAACGGTAGAAATTATGGTTCATCCAGCATATATTGATCCAGAGCTTGTGAAGCGTTCTTCTTACGTAATGGATCGTGTGAAGGAATTGCGTATTTTAACAGAGAGTGAGTTGCCAGAAGGCATAGAGCTTGTGAAGTTTTAATAGAAAAAACGACGGCTACATCATGCCGTCGTTTTTTATTTATAAAATGGACAGAATATATCCGCCAAAGGCTCCCAGTATAACGATAACCCAAGGTGGTGTTTTCCAAAAAGCTAGTAAGCAAAAAAGAAGCGAAGCGAAAACGAAATCTGAAGCATTTATAACTGTACTCGTCCAAATAGGATCGTAAAAAGCGGCAATTAAAATACCAACAACTGCGGCGTTAACACCAAGTAGTGCGCCTTGTATGAATGATATTTTTCTCACACTGTTCCAAAATGGTAAAACACCAATAACGAGTAAGAAAGCAGGGAGGAAAATCGCAATTGTTGCGAGTGTTGCCCCAAGCGTCCCGTTTAATACTGCTCCTATATAAGAGGCGAATGTAAATAGTGGTCCTGGTACTGCTTGTGTTAATCCGTATCCAGCTAG
Organism: Bacillus sp. B1-WWTP-T-0.5-Post-4; assembly: GCF_009183795.1. Taxonomy (NCBI): domain Bacteria; kingdom Bacillati; phylum Bacillota; class Bacilli; order Caryophanales; family Bacillaceae; genus Bacillus; species Bacillus sp. B1-WWTP-T-0.5-Post-4. The sequence goes on along the minus strand of NZ_WEIJ01000004.1, from coordinate 159,971 downwards.
GAACTGTTCTTTCGTCATCATTCCGTTTTGTACGAACTCACCTTCAAGAAGGGGCAGCACGACGTGTCCTCCTCCAAATACAAGTGCGCCAGAGCGATAGAAACTATCAAATAAAGCGATGTAATAAGAAAACGGTCTTAATATCGGTAGCAGCAGTAATAGTCCAAAGAATAAGACGAGACAAGAAACTGCTATCTTTTTTGAAATAGGTACTTTTATATTTTGTGATTGGCTAATTGGTTGGTTGCGATATAAAAACCAGCCGATAAAGCCACATATTATAATAAGGATGACTTGTGTCCAACTACTTGGCCATAATAAGGCAATTGCGGCAGTTACAATCGCAATCGTCGCACGGTTGCGATCTGGAGTTAACTTTCGCGCCATTCCCCATATGGCATGAGCGACAATAGCTACTGCTACAAGTTTTAGTCCATGAATCCAGCCAGCACTTCCAAGATCGAACTGATTAAGGAATGAGGCGAAGAAAACCAAAACAAGTACAGACGGTAAAGTGAATCCAATCCATGAAATAATAGCTCCTAATAGTCCGCCTCTTAATAATCCAACCCCCATACCGACTTGACTGCTGGCAGGACCAGGAAGGAATTGACATAGCGCTACTAAATCTCCATAGCTTCGTTCATCCATCCATTTTCTTTTTTGCACGTATTCGTGGTGAAAATAGCCGAGATGAGCGACAGGACCGCCGAATGAAGTAAGTCCTAATTTAAATGAGACGAGAAAAATCTCTAATAATGTGTGAAAGATGTGTTTGTTTTTTTTCAAAATAACCTCCTATAATGTTTTTCTATGTGCATTATACAAGAGACTTTCAATCTACAGGAACGATTTTAATGTAAAGATTTTGTGAATCTTTTCTTTGTAATTAAAATTGAAAAAGTCATAAATGATTATGTCTAAACCATAAAGTAGTAGAAGTAGTGCTGGGAAATTTATATAAGGAGAATGCCTTATGACAACACATTTCTTTGCCAGGTTAACAGGTAAGAGGGAAGTGCCTCCTGTAAATACAGAAGCTTTTGGGGTAGCAGAGTTTATTTTTAGTGATGATTTAACGAAATTGCATTACAGAGTAATACTAAAAAATATAGAAAAGGTTACATCGTGTCAAATTCATTTAGGGAAGTCTACTCAAATTGGTCCTGTTGTTTTATATTTGTATGGTCCACTGGAGCAAGGGATTAGTTTGAACGAGGGAAGTATTACTGGTGTAGTGAATGTAGAGGATTTTGAGGGACCTTTACAAGGGAAATCATTTGTACATTTACTTCAAGAAATTATTCAAGCAAATGTATATGTTAATGTTCATACGAAATCACAAAAAAGAGGAGAAATAAGAGGGCGAGTTAGAAAAGTAAAGAAGTAGAGGAAAAGGCTGTCCATATGTTGGAACAGCCTTTTCTCATTATATAAGGTGCTAGTTTTAGCGATTATTGTCGGTAAATCGATATGTTTTGAAAATCGCCGATATAACTCACGTTACGGTCGATATTTTTAAAAACGGCCTCAATTAATTTTTAACAGGCTGATTTTTAATAAAGAAGTCCATAACGTAAAATACTTCGTCATCAGGTATTTGTATTTCAAATGTATTTTCAATCGGTTGCAATGCTTTTTTTACTTTCATATACATCCAGTATTCATCTTGTCTTCTTTTCTCTTTATCAGGGTGAGGAAGAAGGCTTTCTCCTTTTTGAAGACGGTCAACCATACAGCTCATATGCAGAATAACCCCCATTAAGCTATCAGGAGTTAGCTGTAAGGAAATTAATTCTTGAATTGTATTTAATGCGTAACGAATTGTTTTAATCAGTAATGCCCCATCGTTACGCTGCATTTGTTGTTCAAGAATATCCGCCATTTTTGCATATGTTTCTTCATACGTAATTAATTCTTGAATGGGCTGAATCGCTGTGTAGTTTACGATGTCTTGGAAATGATATGTTAAGCACGGCACTTGCACATCGAAATTCGTGACGATACAAATGATATTACGCTCTTTTTTTATGTTCTCGATCATTTTCGTTAAATCTTTTTCATGGACGATACTAATCGGAATAATTTCAATTAAGTCTTTATCAAATCGTAAATAGTTCTCTAACATTTTTTGAATAGCTAAAGCACTTCCTTCACCAGTTAAACAAGCTGTTAAAATAACAGATTTCATTGGAGAGAGAGGTTTTTTCTTTTCTTCTTGTACGTTTAAGTAAAACGGTGTTAAATTTTTTACTGTTTCATACAGCGCATCTAATGAATAACCGAGCTGAGCTTTTCGAGCTGCTTCTAGTGCATGTGGTGTGCTCGTCATCGAGAGAACACGTACAGGGATTTTGAACTCCGTTTCTAATATGTCACCGATATAAGCAAGTGACCCCATATCGACAAGTAAGAGAAGCCCATTTACATTTTGTAGTGTTTTCATATACACTTTCACACGTTCCAAGAAATCTTTCGGTGATTCGTGTAACGGCATATCAATACCGGTTACTTCCTCAATGCCGAGAAGTTCGTTTGCAACGTTTGCCATTTCAGTTGCGATGCCATTACCGTGTGCTAATATTAATACTTTTACTTCTGTTTGTGAGGCAGGAATTGGATCAACAACGAAGAACATTGTTAAAAAGCCAGCTTCATCAATAGGCATTGTTATTTTTAATTCTTCCTCCAGTAGTTGAATGCATTGCATAGCTACGGAAAAAGCTTCTTTATATTTCGTACGAATTTGATTTAATTGTGGGTGATGTATTTGTTTTCCGCTTTGTAAACGTTGTAGAGTTGTCTGTACATGTAAACTTAAAGCAAGAAATACTTTTTCATCAAACGTCTTAGATAAATGCTTTTCAGCAAGTTCCGCTATTTTTTCACATACGGAAACGATATTACGATCCACAATTTTAAAAACATTTTCATGGCTTGTTTTTTTGGATATTTGGTTAAAATATTGTACGAAAAAGCTTTGAACATCATTTTCTATTAGTAATTCTAATTCTTCCTCTTCAATACCACGTGCTTGAAGTTCTTCGTATTTATAGTCAATATAATCGTAAATAGAAGAGCGTTTTTCATCTTCTGTTTTATGATTACTCCAACCTTCCTCACCTGTAAATACAAATGTTTCATTTGGTATTTGGTATAAGTGACGGCTCTTCCTTTCAATGAACAACCCTTCTTTCATATACCAAGGTAAATCTGTACTTGAAACATAGACAGAATCACGTTTCTTTGTGACCAAATCAGAATAGGCTTTCGCACAGGCAATTTGAACATCTGTTTTTAATTGACCGATGTTATTGGGACAATTGTAAAAGACGAAAGCACGCATTGCATTTGGGCTAACGTGAATGTCTTTTCGCAGACGAATTGCTTCATTTGTGAAAAATAGCTGTAGTAAAGCAAAGCGCTCTTTATGTGTACGCTCACGAAGTGGTGGCAGCGTAACAGTCATCGGTATACGTCTTGTAAATGTTTTTAATAAAAATGAATTTGGTTCTTCTGTTGTTGCAGTAATGATTAATACTTGTGCTTTACGTTCGTTCTCTGTTTCTCCAAGGCGGCGGTATACTCCGCGGTCAATAAAGGTGAAAAGCATTTCTTGTCCCTCTGGAGGCAGGCGATGTACTTCATCTAAGAAAAGAATTCCTTCATGTGCTTTTTCAATTAACCCTTTTTGATCACTTGCTCCTGTATAAGCTCCTTTTTTAATCCCAAATAATTGCCCGAGTAGTAACTGTGGATTATTTGCATAATCAGCACAGTTAAAGACGATAAATGGTGCATCTTTGGGAAGCTGTTCAACTTCAATTGCATATTCGTGCATTAAAGAAGCAAACATAGACTTTCCGACCCCTGTTTCTCCCAGTAGTAAAGTATGCATACCGTTTGGAGGATAGAGAATAGAAGCTTTCGCTTTTTCAATTGCAATTTTAAGGCTCGTATTTTCAATTGCAAATGTATCCAATGAAGTTATGTCTTTTGAATGCGTTTCCACCGAAGTGTTCGTTTCTATGTAAAAACGAACAGGTCGCGTATTTGTTTTTAATAAACGTTTATCTTTTACAAGTTTGTTTAAATCGCTACTTACATTGGCACGATCTAGTTGCAGAAATGTAGCGAGTTCTGATGCGGTTACACCTTCTGTATAATTGCCTTTTTGTATTGCGTTAAAAATGAGATCTATTCGTTTCATTTCTATTCACCTCGAAACTTCATCACTATTTAAAATTTTACACAAAAATGGGAAGGGTGGGAAGAGAAAAATAAAACAGCTTTAGCATATAGGCACTAAAGCTGTTACAATCTTGTGTCTTTCCAAAAATTTACCTTGAGATGAGAAGAAGGATTATAGGGAAGAAGTTTGTATCCTTGTGACTGTAAATAATCAATTACTTTTGGCAGTATTTGTACGGTTACACTCGAATCATGCATTAAAATGACTTCGACTTGTTCATCACTTTGATTACGTACTCTTTCGAGTATGGCAGAAGGGTTGTCATAGCTTTTCCAGTCGTATGTATCGATCGTCCAATCCCACATTTTATACTGGGCCGATACAAGTGCGTCACGGTAATTCTTTTTTAAGTAAGGCATACTACCATATGGAACGCGAACGAGATGTGTATTTAATTTCGTAACTTGCTGGACAATGCTTTGTGTTTGCTCCATTTCTGCAATTAAAGTGGAAGGGTCACCAGTGTAAAGGCGTTTTACATCATGTGACATACTGTGAAGTCCGATATAATGTCCGTCTTTAATTAATCGTTGCATTGTCTTTTTATAATGTGGTACTTTTCCACCAATAACAAAGAAAGTTGCTTTTCCGTTCTTTTCTTTTAAGATGTTTAAAATTTGTGTAGTATATTTGTTTGGTCCGTCATCAAATGTTAAGTACGCAATTTTTTGTGTAGGAGAAGTTGTTCCAGTATTTGGATGATATTCAGCAGGAATAATAGTTGTTGCTTCAGTATTAGATGATACGTACATAGTAATCGTTAAAAATAAAATAATACATTGAAATACTCGCTTGATCATAACATTCACCCTCAGTTTGACAATCAAGATGTAAAAAAGAAAACTTGATACTTTTCTTATTATGTATATCTTTCTCCAATAGAGGAACTCTCAAACAATCTATATTTTGGAAATATAAAATGAGAATAAAAAATAGCATCCTCTTATAAGAAAGAGGATGCTATTTGAATATTTCATAATTGAAAAGGCTATACTACAATTAGTCTTCGCGTTTTTTCACTTTTTTATAAAAGGAAATGATTGGTTTGTAGCGTTCATGTACAAGCCCGATTATTTCAGCAATGATTTCTGTGAAGAAAATCAAAGCGAAAAGAAGAATAATGGATAACCATAACGTTGCAGTAGTGAAAATAATGGCATTTACACTAAAGAAAATACCGAATGCGTATATAATTAGTACCGTTTTGCGATGAGAGAATCCCATTGCAAGTAAGCGGTGATGTAAATGCGATTTATCTGGTGCTGAAATAGGTTTTTTATTTACGATACGACGGATGATTGCAAATATCGTATCAAATATAGGTACACCTAAAATGATAATTGGAACGATAAAACTGAATAACGTTACACTTTTGTATAATCCAAGTAACGATATAACAGAAATACAGTATCCTAAAAATAGTGCTCCTGTATCTCCCATGAAAATTTTTGCTGGATGGAAGTTGTAGAATAAAAATCCAATTGTACTTGCTAATATAATTAATGCGAGTGGCAAGATAATAGCTGTTCCAGTACCCCATGGGCTAGTAAAGGCCATATATGCTAGCGTTGCAAGTACGATAGATGAAATCCCAGCAGATAATCCATCTAAGCCGTCAATTAAGTTGATTGCATTCGTAATACCTACAAGCCAAAATACTGTAATTGGATAAGCAAGCCATCCAAGTTCAGTATCCCCAAAGAATGGGATATATAATACTTGCACTAATAATCCACTTTTTACAATCATAATGGCAACTAACAGTTGTCCACCGAATTTTACTCTCGCAGATAACTCGTACATATCATCTAAAATTCCGATGATTACAATGATAATTGCACCTAGCGTTATCGATAACATTCTTTGCTCATATAAGCCGCCGACAACAAATCCTACAGCTACACCAATAAATATTGCTAACCCGCCAAGACGTGGCATAATCTTTTGGTGCACTTTACGTGCGTTTGGCTTATCTGTCGCTCCTATTTTAAAAGCTAATTTAATAACTAAAGGAGTAACGACAAGTACAGTGATGAAAGATGCCAAAATGGCATAAATCACTTGTGAGTCCATTAATACCCCACCCTTTATAGTCTAACGTAATTTTTTTTTTGAAAATATATTTATCTGAAAATTATGATGTTTATTTACAGGCTCATAACATATGGTATCACAAAAAGATTAGAATTCAATCTTTTTTTCTTTTTACGGTTAATGGAAGCGAATAGAATATATGACAATTGTATATAGAATGTTGAATCATATGAGAAGGTTAATCGTACTGAACCTTGGAATGTGACATTTCCTCTTTTTCTTCGATAGTGAATACTTTTATTTCAGTATTATAAGTGTTGCACGTAGAAATAAGTAAGTCTCGTGTTAAAATGTGGGAATTTATCACGCGTGAACTGGCAGCCTCATTTTTACTAATTAAGTTTTACTTTATAGTACATTTAATTTTACAAAAACTTTAAAAAAAGTAAGGGAAGTAATTCATATAATGAAGAAGGAAAAGGGTTTTCACATTTTTAATATGAGAGGGGGAAGCGCAGGGAGAGTTCTATATTTCATATCTTTTCTATTGTAAATTCCTGTGCGAAAAGGAAATGAAAATTACGATAGTAGGTACTGGATATGTTGGATTGATTACAGGAGTGGGATTGGCAAAATTAGGGTATTCAGTTACATGTTTTGATATAGATGATGAAAAAATTGAACGGATAAAACAAGGGGATTTACCTATTTATGAGGTTAGATTACATGAATTAATAAATTATGCATATGAGAATAATGCTTTAATTTTTACATCAAATAAAGAAGAGGCATTTGATGATGTAGAGTTTATATTTATTGCAGTTGGAACACCACCTTTATTAGATGGGACGGCAGATTTAACGTATATTCAGAGTGCTTGTAACGATATTGGATTATATGCGACGAACGATATTATTGTTGTTACGAAAAGTACAGTTCCAGTAGGTACAAATGATGTAATGAAGGGATGGATTGAGGAGAAGTTAAAAGGGAGGCATACAGTACATATCGTATCGAATCCAGAGTTTTTGCGTGAAGGTTCAGGTATTTATGATTTCTTTCATGGAGATCGTATTGTAATTGGAGCGGATAGTGAGGAAGTAGCAAGAAGAGTAGAGAGTTTGTATAGTGAATTATGTTTAGAAACGTATGTTACAGATATTAAAAGTGCAGAGATGATTAAATACGCGTCGAATGCCTTTTTAGCTACAAAGATTAGTTTCATTAATGAAATTTCAAATATATGTGAGAAGGTAGGCGCGAATGTATTAGATGTTGCCAAAGGGATGGGAATGGATAAGAGAATTGGCGCATCTTTTTTAAATGCGGGCATTGGCTACGGAGGGTCGTGTTTTCCGAAAGATACGAAAGCGCTGGTGCAAATTGCGGGAAATGTTGCTCATGATTTTCGTTTGTTAAAAGCGGTTATTGAAGTAAATAATAAGCAACAGCTGCTATTGATTGAAAAAGCGAAAAAAGTTATGAACATGAGTAAAAAGCGGATTGCAGTTCTTGGCGCATCCTTTAAACCGAATACGGATGATATTAGAGAGGCATCATCTCTTATTATAATAGAAGCATTACTTAATATAGGTGCAGAAATTGTTCTTTACGACCCAAAAGCAATTCAATATGTGAAAAATATATTTGGAGATGCTATACAATATAGTAGATGTATAGATGAATCGATTAGAGATGCGAGTGCGGTTTTTATCGTAACAGAATGGGAAGATATTCAAACTTATCCGTTAGAAAAGTACGTACAACTTATGAGGGAGCCTATTTTATTTGATGGGAGAAATTGTTATACTGATGAAGATGTTAAGAAACAAAAGATAGATTATTACTCGGTAGGAAGAAAAAGTATTTGTAATAGAAAAGTTTCTGTTATGCGTTAAAAAGGGATGTACTCATGCATATTTTTATATGTCATAATAGAAGCTGTAATTAGTGAAAGAAAAGAGGCAATCACATGACTGAACGTTTAAAAGTAATGACAATTTTCGGGACACGTCCAGAAGCAATTAAAATGGCACCTCTTGTATTAGAGTTGCAAAAACAACCAGAAAAAATTGAATCGATTGTGACTGTAACAGCACAGCATCGCCAAATGTTAGATCAAGTATTAAGTATCTTTGGAATTACGCCAGATTTCGATTTAAATATCATGAAAGACCGCCAAACTTTAATTGATGTTACAACGCGTGGTTTAGAAGGTTTGGATAAAGTAATGAAAGAAGCGAAGCCGGATATTGTACTTGTACATGGTGATACAACAACAACATTTATTGCAAGCTTAGCTGCTTTTTATAATCAAATTCCAGTAGGTCATGTTGAGGCGGGCCTTCGTACGTGGGATAAGTATTCTCCATACCCAGAAGAGATGAATCGTCAATTAACAGGTGTAATGGCGGATCTTCATTTCTCACCAACAGCAAAATCAGCAACGAACTTACAGAAGGAAAATAAAGATGAGTCACGTATTTTCATCACAGGAAATACAGCGATTGACGCGCTACAAACGACTGTAAAAGAAACATATAGTCATCCTGTACTAGAGAAACTTGGAAATGATCGTCTTGTACTTATGACAGCTCACCGCCGTGAAAACTTAGGTGAACCGATGCGTAATATGTTCCGTGCAATTAAGCGTCTTGTTGACAAACATGAAGATGTACAAGTTGTGTACCCTGTTCATATGAACCCTGTTGTTCGTGAAATAGCAAATGAAATTTTAGGTGAACATAACCGTATTCATTTAATTGAGCCGCTAGATGTAATTGATTTCCACAATGTTGCAGCTCGTTCATACTTAATGTTAACGGATTCTGGTGGTGTACAAGAAGAAGCTCCATCCCTTGGTGTACCAGTTCTTGTTCTTCGTGATACAACAGAGCGCCCTGAAGGTATTGAAGCAGGTACGCTGAAATTAGCAGGAACAGACGAAGAGACAATCTTTGGTCTTGCTGATGAGCTGTTATCAGATAAAGAAGCTCATGATAAGATGGCGAAAGCATCTAACCCTTACGGTGATGGTCGTGCATCAGAGCGTATTGTAGAAGCAATTTTACAGCACTTTAATAAGTAAATAAAAAAGGCCCAATCGAATAGATTGGGCCTTTTTGTTACGGCTGATTGCGCATAATCCACTCTGCATGAGCATTTGTAGAAGGTGGCGGATCAGTTGGTGTTTTATTTTTGTTTGTTGCTTTTTTTGTTTGTTCGTTAGAATTAGAACTTGAATTTGAATCAGGATTTGAGTTGTTTTTTGTAGTTAGGTTTTTTGCTTTTTCTCCTAATTCTTTTTCAATTTCGTTACGCACCGTTTCTACACTGATTGGATCTGGAAGGAAGTAATAAATACCGCCTATCTTTTTGTCTTCGCCTTCAAGCTTTAACGTTTGCATTGTAGAAGGATCAAATCCAGAAAGTTTATTGTAAAGAGCAAGTCCGTCTGAAATAGGGATGTCGGTTTTTATATATTTTCCAACGACAGCTGTTAAATCTTTAATTTTAAATACAGTAGAGGTGGAGTTTAGTTTATGAGCAACAGCGGCCAGTAATTGTCTTTGTCTAGCAGCTCGACCATAATCGCCATTTGGATCTTGCTTTCGCATACGGACGTAAGCAAGTGCTTCTTCACCGTTTAAGTTTTGCTGTCCTTGCTTAAATTGAATTTTTTTGTAGTAATCCACGTCAGAGCGCTCCCAGAAATCGAAGGGTACGTCAACGGTAACGCCGCCAACAGCATCAACGATACCTTTAAAGCCTTGGAAATCAATTTTCAGATAATGGTCTACAGGAACTTTTAGAAAGCCTTCGACAGTTTTGATTGCCATTTCTTCTCCGCCGTAAGCATGGGCAGCGTTAATTTTGTCTTCCTTATTTTTGCCAACAATTTTAACTCGAGAATCACGAGGAATACTCATAAGTGAAATCTTTTGCGTTTTTGGATTGACTGTTGCAAACATTAATGAGTCTGTACGACCATTTTGACCATCTGTCGCATAATCTTCTATACCCATAATGAGAATTGTAAAAGGTTCTTTTGTAATTTCTACATCTTTGTTTCTTAAATCTGATTTTTCACGAGTAAAACCACTATACATCCCCATAAGAGAAGAGTAAGAATTTAACACATAAACTCCTATGCTGCCAAATAAAAATGCGAAAATAAGGAAGAAGAAAAGTTTCCTTCTTCGCTTCTTTTTTATTCTGCTATTTTGGAGATGATAATAACGTTCTTCCATATATAATCTCCTTAGTTCGTTAGTTCATTTGTAGGGAAGTAATTCACTACATTAATCTTTGAAGGTGATAAATGGGTTATGCTTAGATAACATCTTGTTCTAAGTACAACATATCTCCTTCTGTAATTGTACATTTCCCGTTTGTTAATTCAATCATCCAATCTGTAAATGCTTGTTTGCCGTCTTCTTCTACATACGTATCAAATGTGACATTTTCTAGATAATGAATATCTTTAATGGCATATTTTGAATTGCGTAATTCATTTTCCACTTTGCCAAGTAATGTGTAATCAATCTCGGTTTGCATCACACGCATTAGTTTTCGCTGGACAACACCGACATGATTAATGCCTTCGCTTGTACACTTTCCATATGCACGAATTAATCCACCTGCACCAAGTTTAATGCCACCAAAATAGCGTGTTACGACAACGACGGTATCTTTTAGTCCACGTTTTTTAAGTACTTCCAGCATTGGTACGCCAGCTGTACCGCTAGGCTCGCCGTCGTCATTTGCTTTTTGAATATGATCTTGTTCGCCAATTAAATAAGCGGAACAATTATGTGTTGCATTCCAATGTTGTTTTTTTATTTTTTGTATAAATTTTTGAGCCCCTTCCTCAGTCGTTGCTCGGCTAATATAACAAATAAATCTTGATTTTTGAATGACGATTTCGTGTTCGCCGTAGTCTTTGATTGTTAAATATTGTAATAGCACTTGTGTACGCCCCTATCTATCAAAATGACTAGTACTTTCCATTTTAAAAGCGAGCCTTTTTATATTCAAACATTTTTTCTAAATATGCTGAAGTTTTTGGTGAGTATTTTATCTTTTTGTTGTAATTTGTCGAGATGGTAGGTATAATTTCAACCGGCATTTTCATGTATGGATGCACCATTTGTAGTTTTCGTGTAAAATTAGGAAATAAAACTTTTTATAAGGCAGGTACGAAAATGAAAATAGCTATTGTTACTGATAGTACGGCATATATACCGAAGCAAATTCGTGATGAACTCAATATATATATGATTCCATTAAACGTTGTGTTTGGAACAGAATCTTATCAAGAAGAAGCTGAAATTTCAGCAGATGATTTTTATGTGAAAGTACGTGAACAAGAGGAACTTCCAAAAACTTCTCAACCAGCAATCGGAAAGTTTGTTGAGCTATATGAAGAACTAGCTAAAGATTATGATGCAGTTATTAGTATTCACCTATCAAGTGGAATTAGTGGTACATATCAAACATCAACGACAGCTGGACAGATGGTAGAGGGTATTGATGTATACACGTATGACTCTGAAATTAGTTGTGAAGTACAAGGATTTTATGTGCGTGAAGGTGCAAAGTTAGCAAGTGAAGGAAAGAACCCAAAAGAGATTATCGCTCGTTTTGATGAAATGAAGAAAACGATGGACGCCTATTTTGTAGTTGATGATTTACATCATTTACAACGTGGTGGTCGATTGAATAGCGCGCAAGCTTTCATCGGCAGTCTGTTACAAGTGAAGCCAGTTTTATATTTTAGAGATAAAATCATTATTCCGTTTGAAAAGATTCGTACACGTAAAAAAGCATTAAAACGTATCATTGAAATTTTTGATGAGCAAGCAAGTAAAGGTGTACCTATGGAAGCAGTTATCATTCATGCACAACGTGAAGAAGAAGCGAATGAATGGAAGAAAGAATTAGAAGCAAAATATCCTCACGTCACAATTCGTACAGGTTATTTTGGAGCTGTAATTGGTACGCACTTAGGTGAAGGTGCATTAGGTCTTGGATGGTATACGAAGTAATAAAGATATAAAAAGCTCTCTTTTTAAGAGGGTTTTTTTACGGGTATGTTACGTTTAGTTGACAAGTTAATATTTGGAAATGGTAAAATGTACGTAAAATAAAATAATGAGGAAAGTTTTATAACTTACTTTTTACAAGAAACTATATTATAATAGAAGAGAGGTGAAACATATGGAGCATAATTCTTGTTTATGTCCAAAGTTTGAGTCAGCTTTTACTCTGCTTAGTAAGAAGTGGACTGGCTTAATTATTAAATCTTTGCTTGAAGAGTCGAAACGTTTTAGAGAAATCGCAGATATTATCCCAAATATGAGCGATCGTATGTTGTCAGAGCGTTTAAAGGAATTGGAAAGCGAGGGCATTGTAGTTCGTAATGTCTATCCAGAAGTACCAGTTCGAATCGAGTATGGCTTAACTGACAAGGGAAAAGCGTTAGAAAGTGTTATGGATGAGGTCCAAAATTGGGCTGAGAAATGGATGAAGTAGTATTTCATTTGTATTCGTATTCGTATATTTAATAAAACGTAAGGGATTCCTTACGTTTTTTCTTTGTTTATAGAAGTGAGAAAAGTATATAAATTTCTACACATACATACAAAAATATACGCATTTTGCGCTAGAGCTACATATAATATTACATTTGTTTTACAAAAACGTAACATTAGCAAAAAAAATCCCGAATTATGGTATAAATTTTATAGGTTATATACGGAAAAAGAAAAAAGAAAGCGGTGTAAAAAATAAAATGAAAAAGCTAAAAATGGCATCTTGTGCATTAGTTGCAGGATTAATGTTTTCTGGGCTAACACCAAATGTATTTGCAGAAGATAAAATTTCTGACGTGAAATCACAAATTAACACACAAAATGACACTTTACATAAACAACAACAAGAACGTGATGAATTACAAAAGCAAATGAATGACTTAAACAAAACAATTCAAGGTTTAGATAAATCTGTTCAAGAGAATGCTGCAAAGCTTGATGAAACAATGAAAAAAGTTTCTGATACTGAGCAATTAATTGAAAAGAAAAATAAAGATATTGCAGAATTACAAACAAAGATTGCAAAACGTGAAGAGCTATTAAGAAAGCGTTTAGTTGCACTTCAAGAACAACCAAATACGAACGTTGTAACAGAAGTTCTTGTAAACTCTAAAAACGTTGCAGATTTAGTTGATCGTTTAACTTCTGTTTCTAAAATTCTTGAGTCTGATGAAGATATCATGAAAACACAACAAGAAGACCAAGCTAGTGTGAAAAAAGATGTTGCAACGGTAAAAGAGAAACAAAAAGAATTAAAAGAAGCACAAGCTCAAATTGAAACTGCTAAGAAAGAACTTGACGCTGAAAAAGAGAAAAAAGCAACAGCAGTAAACGATTTAAGCGGTAAAATGGATACAGTTGTAACTTCAATGACAAGTACGGAAGGTCAATTGAAAGAGCTTGAGAAACAAGCACTGCAATTACAACGCATTGCAGAAGAAGAAGCACAAGCAAAAGCTGCACAAGAAGCTGCTGCTCAAAAACAAGCAGAGCAAGCTGCTAAAGCTGCGCAAGCTCAGCCAGCACAAGCACCTGCAGAGCAAGCTGCACCAGCAAACAATGGTGGACAAGCTCAAAAAGAAGAGCCTAAAAAAGAAGAACCAAAAAAAGAAGAGCCTAAGAAAGAAGCACCTAAACAAGAAGAGAAAAAGGCAGCTCCAAATGTGGGTGGCGTAATTGGTAAAGCACAAAGCTACTTAGGTTTACCATATGTTTGGGGAAGTGCATCCCCATCAAACGGTGGTTTTGATTGTAGTGGATTCATTTCTTACATCTTTGGTGTAGGTCGTCAAGACGTTAGGGGTTACTGGAACTCAGTTTCTAAAGTAGATAGCCCACAACCAGGAGACTTAGTATTCTTCCAAGGTACTTATAAAGCAGGTCCATCTCACATTGGTATTTATGTTGGTAATGGCCAAATGATTCATGCTAGTGATAAAGGAATTGCGTACGGTGATATTAACAGTTCGTATAACCAAAAACATTTCTTAGGATACGGTCGATTCTAGGATTTATAAAAGAATAAAAAACGTGTATAAAGTCGATAGCTTACTATTTTATAAGTAGGTTATCGGCTTTTTTGAGTTTTTACGAGATGATGAGAAAGGTTTATAGTAGTGCTGGAGGTGATTGTTGATGGTAGCGGGGAAACAGTTGCTATTAGAAGAACTTTCTTCAGATTTACAGAGGAAATTAAACGATTTGAAAAAGAAGGGAGAGATTGTATGTGTACAAGGTGTAAAAAAGAAGAATTCTAAATATATGTGCCAACGCTGTGGAAATGTAGATCGGCGGCTATTTGCGTCGTTTTTATGTAAAAGGTGCAGTAAAGTGTGCACATATTGCCGGAAGTGTATAACGATGGGGAGAGTAAGTGAATGTGCTGTACTTGTTCGCGGGATTGCTGAAAGAAAGAGAGAAAAGAATTCAAATTTGTTACAGTGGAACGGGACGTTGTCTACTGGCCAGAATTTGGCGGCGCAAGGAGTTATAGAGGCTATTAAGCAAAAAGAATCATTTTTTATTTGGGCTGTATGCGGGGCTGGGAAAACAGAGATGTTGTTTTACGGTATTAACGAAGCGCTTCAAAAAGGAGAAAGAGTTTGTATCGCAACGCCAAGAACGGATGTTGTTTTGGAATTAGCACCGAGATTACAAGAAGTATTTCCATATATAAAGGTAGCGGCTTTATATGGAGGGAGTGTAGATAAAGAAAAAGATGCAGTATTAGTCGTTGCGACCACGCATCAATTATTACGTTATTATAGGGCGTTTCATGTCATAGTTGTAGATGAGATAGATGCTTTTCCATATTGTGCAGATCAAATGTTACAGTACGCGGTAAAACAAGCGATGAAAGAAAAAGCGGCGCGTATTTATTTAACTGCGACTCCAGATGAAACGTGGAAGCGAAAATTTAGAAAAGGTGAACAAAAAGGTGTTATTGTTTCTGGACGATATCACCGTCATCCGTTGCCAGTTCCTCTATTTTGCTGGTGCGGAAATTGGAAGAAAAGCCTCAACCGTGAAAGAATTCCTCGAGTTTTACTACAATGGTTAAAGATGCACTTAAACAAAAAGTATCCTGTTTTTTTATTCGTTCCCCATGTACGATATATAGAAGAAATAAGCTCGTTATTGAAATCATTGCATAATAAAGTTGAAGGGGTACATGCAGAAGATCCGATGAGAAAAGAGAAAGTCGCAGCGTTCAGAAAGGGAGAAATCCCATTATTAGTTACAACGACAATTTTAGAGCGAGGCGTAACGGTGAAAAATTTGCAAGTTGCAGTTTTAGGGGCGGAAGAAGAAATATTTTCAGAAAGTGCGCTCGTACAAATTGCGGGCCGAGCAGGGCGGAGCTTTGAAGCACCGTATGGAGAGGTCATTTATTTTCACTATGGCAAGACAGAGGCGATGGTGCGCGCGAAAAAACATATTCAAGGTATGAATAAAAATGCGAAAGAACAAGGATTGATCGATTAATGCATTGTTTACTTTGTGATGAGTGTTTTGTAGAAAAGGTTAGTTGGTACACTTTTTTTGTAAAGTGTCATAGAAAATATATATGTGATAGATGTGAGCAGAAACTTTCCTATATTATAGGAGAAATTTGCATGGAGTGCGGGCGACCTTTAGAATTTGTTCCTGCCTCATTTCAAGAAGACGGTATTTGTATAGATTGTATAAGGTGGATGAAAGAGGAGAAGTATCGTTCTTTTAAAAACCGTTCGTTATATATGTATGATGATGAGATGAAAGAAATAGTAGCGCAGTTTAAGTTTCGGGGGGATGCAGAGTTAGTGCACATTTTTTATCGTCCTTTTCGAAGTTTATTTCAAAAGTGTTTTGCCAATGTTTCAACTGTTATCGCTGTTCCGCTTAGTAAGGAAAGGGAAGTTGAACGTGGTTTTAATCAAGCTGAGTTATTAGCAACTTGTTTGCCTGTCAAAATTTCTTATCCATCATTAAGAAGAAGGGAAACAGAAAAGCAAAGTAAGAAGACACGTAAAGAAAGGGTGTCAGGAAGCAATCCTTTTTATTTTCAGGGAGAAGAGATGTTTTCTGGGCAACATATTTTACTCGTTGATGACGTGTATACGACAGGGATTACAGTTAGGCAAATCGGAAGTTTGTTATATGAAAGAGGGGCAAGGGAAGTATCTAGTTTGACACTTTGTAGAAGTTAATATGACAGTGTCGAAAGGGATAATAAAAAGGCGATAAGTCTTCTTTGACTTCATATGTTGTCATTCGTTATAGTCAAAATATGGGGCGAATGCCCTGATTTTTAGAGTGAAGGGAATGGAATGAACATGCAAGGAAGAGTGAAATGGTTCAATGCAGAAAAGGGATTTGGGTTTATTGAGCGTGAAGATGGTGACGATGTATTTGTCCATTTTTCTGCTATTCAACAAGATGGGTATAAGTCATTGGAAGAAGGGCAACAAGTAGAGTTTGACATTGTAGATGGAGCACGTGGGCCACAAGCAGCTAATGTTGTGAAACTGTAGGGTATATTGTTTTGGGAAGAGAAAGCTGCGTTTGTGGCAACGTTATATATATGTAGTAGAACCTCTTGTTTTTCGCAAGGGGTTTTTGTTATAGGGTAAGTTGTCAAAAAGTTGTTTCTTTTCTGTAACGAATTGTCCACAGAAATATTCGTTATTCACGATGTTAATAGGATAAAATAAAGATAGAAACGATGCATCTTTTCATTTCAACAAAAAACGATAAAAAAATCGCAATTCCACTAATTTTTTTAAAAAAGTTAGAAGGAGTTTTTAAGCCAATGTCGAAATTATAGTACATAGGCTTGAAAGGAGGAATTCATCTATGAAATTCAACATTCGTGGTGAAAATATTGAAGTAACTCCAGCATTAAAGGAATATGTAGAGAAAAAACTAAGTAAGTTAGAGCGTTATTTTGATACATTCCCAGAGATTAAAGTTAATTTAAAAGTATACTCTGACAAGCAACGTGTCGAGGTAACAATTCCATTTACTGATTTATTACTTCGTGCAGAAGAAACTAATAGCGATATGTACGCTGCTATCGATTTAGTAGTTGATAAAATTGAGCGACAAATTCGTAAACATAAAACAAAAGTAAATCGTAAGTTACGTGAGAAAGGTTCTATAAAAACGAACTTTATCCTTCCGGAAGCAGTAGCTGTTTTGGATGAGGTAGAAGAAGATGAATTAGAACTTGTACGTACAAAACGATTCGATTTAAAACCGATGGACGTTGAAGAGGCAATCCTACAAATGGATATGCTAGGACATAATTTCTTCGTCTTCACAAATGCTGATACAAACGAAACTAATGTTGTATATGGCCGTAAAGATGGGAAATACGGTTTAATCGAAACTAAATAATAATTCGAAAGCGCAGCCAAATGAGGCTGCGCTTTTTTTGCTGAAAATAGATTTTTAAAAAACTTTTCTTAATTTAGAACGAGACAATCGGCCGATTGTTGTCATAGTTATAAGACAAGTGTTACAATTATCATTAGGTATATACATTTTAGTTTTTTTAATTAGGAGAAAAATTGGCATAACATACATTTGATTTTTATAACGACTGATTGTAATAGAGAAAAAGAAAAACAATCGGAAGTTTTATTTTAATAAAAAGAGGAGCGTATTTCCTATGATCGGTATTTTAAAAAAGGTGTTTGATGTAAATCAACGCCAAATTAAACGTATGCAAAAGACAGTTGAGCAAATTGATGCATTAGAGTCATCTATTAAGCCACTAACTGATGAACAATTAAAAGGAAAGACGCTTGAATTTAAAGAACGTCTAACAAAAGGTGAAACAGTAGATGATTTACTACCTGAAGCTTTTGCAGTTGTTCGCGAAGCGGCAACTCGTGTTCTTGGAATGCGTCCATATGGCGTACAGTTAATGGGTGGTATTGCCTTACATGAAGGGAATATTTCTGAGATGAAAACGGGTGAAGGTAAAACGTTAACATCTACATTACCTGTATATTTAAATGCTTTAACAGGAAAAGGTGTTCACGTTGTTACAGTCAATGAATATTTAGCACAACGTGATGCGAGCGAAATGGGACAACTTCATGAGTTCCTTGGCTTAACGGTAGGAATTAACTTAAATAGTATGTCACGCGAAGAGAAACAAGAGGCTTATGCTGCTGATATTACGTATAGCACAAATAATGAGCTTGGATTCGATTACTTACGTGATAACATGGTTTTATATAAAGAGCAGTGCGTTCAACGTCCACTTCACTTTGCTATTATCGATGAAGTCGATTCTATTTTAGTCGATGAAGCACGTACGCCGCTTATTATTTCAGGACAAGCTCAAAAATCAACAGAGCTATACATGTTTGCAAATGCATTTGTTCGTACGTTAGAAAATGAAAAAGATTATTCATTTGATGTGAAAACGAAAAATGTAATGCTAACAGAAGATGGTATTACGAAAGCAGAGAAAGCTTTCCATATTGAAAACTTATTCGATTTAAAACATGTAGCACTTCTTCACCATATTAATCAGGGGCTTCGTGCACACGTTGTTATGCATCGTGATACAGATTATGTTGTACAAGAAGGCGAAATCGTAATTGTAGACCAATTCACTGGTCGTCTTATGAAAGGTCGTCGTTATAGCGAAGGATTACACCAAGCGATTGAAGCAAAAGAAGGTGTAGAAATTCAAAATGAAAGCATGACGCTTGCAACAATTACATTCCAGAACTACTTCCGTATGTATGAAAAATTATCTGGTATGACTGGTACAGCGAAAACAGAGGAAGAGGAATTCCGTAACATTTACAATATGAACGTTATTGTAATTCCGACAAACAAACCGATTATTCGTGATGATCGTGCCGATTTAATCTTTAAATCAATGGAAGGTAAGTTCAATGCTGTTGTTGAGGATATTGTAAATCGTCATAAAAAAGGACAACCTGTTCTTGTAGGTACAGTTGCAATTGAAACTTCAGAGCTTATTTCAAAAATGTTAACGCGTAAAGGTGTACGTCATAACATCTTAAATGCGAAAAACCATGCTCGTGAAGCAGATATCATTGCAGAGGCTGGTATGAAAGGTGCTGTAACAATCGCGACGAACATGGCAGGTCGTGGTACAGATATTAAGCTTGGAGACGATGTGAAAAACGTTGGTTTAGCAGTTATCGGTACAGAGCGTCACGAAAGTCGTCGTATTGATAATCAGTTACGTGGTCGTGCTGGTCGTCAAGGGGACCCTGGTGTTACGCAATTCTACTTATCGATGGAAGATGAATTAATGCGCCGATTTGGTTCAGATAATATGAAAGCAATGATGGACCGCCTTGGTATGGATGATTCTCAGCCGATTGAAAGTAAAATGGTTTCTCGTGCGGTAGAATCTGCACAAAAACGTGTTGAAGGAAATAACTATGATGCACGTAAGCAGTTACTGCAATATGATGATGTACTTCGTCAGCAACGTGAAGTTATTTACAAACAGCGTCAAGAGGTAATGGAGTCTGACAACTTACGCGGCATTATTGAAGGTATGATGAAATCTACAGTAGAACGTGCTGTTGCTCTTCATACACAAGAGGAAATTGAAGAAGATTGGAACATTAAAGGTCTTGTTGACTACTTAAATACAAACCTTCTTCAAGACGGAGATGTAAAAGAAGAAGAATTACGTCGCCTTGCTCCTGAGGAAATGAGCGAGCCAATTATTGCGAAATTAATTGAGCGATACAATGAAAAAGAAAAGCTTATGCCAGAAGAGCAAATGCGTGAGTTTGAGAAGGTTGTTGTATTCCGCGTTGTAGATACGAAATGGACAGAGCATATTGATGCGATGGATCACCTTCGTGAAGGTATTCATTTACGTGCTTACGGTCAAATCGATCCACTTCGTGAGTACCAAATGGAAGGATTCGCGATGTTCGAGTCAATGGTTGCTTCTATTGAAGAGGAAATTTCTCGTTACATTATGAAAGCTGAAATTGAACAAAACTTAGAACGTCAAGAAGTTGTTCAAGGTGAAGCTGTTCATCCTTCTAGCGATGGTGAAGAAGCAAAGAAAAAGCCAGTTGTAAAAGGTGACCAAGTGGGCCGCAACGATTTATGTAAATGTGGTAGCGGTAAAAAATATAAAAACTGCTGTGGTATCGTTCAGTAATATAGGACGGTAGCTTAGGCTGTTTTGCAAACTTTTATATCAAAAATGTATAATTAAGAAGGATTAAACTCTCTCCGTAATAAGTGGAGAGAGTTTCCCTTGTTTTCATACGAAAGTAACAGCAATTACATAGAGGTGAAGGAAATGGAATTAGTAGAAATTAGACAGGAATTAGAGAAAATGGCTAAGCGATTAGCGGCTTTTAGGGGGTCTCTTTGACCTCCCTACTAAGGAGAAACAAATTGCAGAATTAGAAGAGAAAATGATGGGCGCAGGATTTTGGGATGACCAACAAGGCGCACAAGCTGTAATTAATGAAGCGAATGCGTTAAAAGATATGGTTGGAAAGTTCCGTCAGTTAGATGAGACGTTCGAAAATTTAGAAATCACGCATGAGCTTTTAAAAGAAGAGTATGATGAAGATTTACATGAGGAATTAGAATCAGAAGTAAAAGGCTTAATTCAAGAAATGAATGAGTATGAGCTTCAGTTACTATTAAGTGATCCTTATGATAAAAATAATGCGATTTTAGAATTACATCCAGGTGCAGGTGGGACTGAGTCACAAGACTGGGGTTCTATGCTATTACGTATGTACACACGCTGGGCTGAAAAACGCGGATTCAAAGTAGAAACGGTTGACTATTTACCAGGTGATGAAGCTGGTATTAAGAGTGTAACTTTATTAATTAAAGGTCATAACGCTTACGGTTACTTAAAAGCAGAGAAAGGTGTACATCGTCTTGTACGTATTTCACCATTCGATTCTTCAGGGCGTCGTCATACATCATTCGTATCTTGTGAAGTTGTACCAGAGTTCAATGATGAAGTTGAAATCGAAGTACGTACAGAAGATTTAAAAATTGATACGTACCGAGCAAGTGGAGCTGGTGGACAGCACGTAAATACGACAGATTCAGCAGTTCGTATTACACATACACCGACAAATACGGTTGTAACATGTCAGTCGGAGCGTTCTCAAATTAAAAACCGTGAGCATGCGATGAAAATGTTAAAAGCGAAATTATATCAAAAGAAACTAGAAGAGCAACAAGCAGAATTAGATGAAATTCGCGGAGAGCAAAAAGAAATCGGATGGGGTAGCCAAATCCGTTCTTACGTATTCCACCCGTATTCTCTTGTAAAAGACCATCGTACAAATACGGAGGTTGGTAACGTACAAGCTGTTATGGATGGAGAGATTGATCCATTTATTGATGCTTACTTACGTTCTCGCATCTAATAAGCGAAAAAAAGCCAACGAAATTGTTGGCGCATGCTGAGGACAATAGAGGATATAAAGAATTTGATTTTATTTTTATAGATGAAGTAAAGAGGAAGAGAAGTTGGAAACGACAACTTCTCTTTTTGATGGGATTATATGTAGATTACAATGCTGTATATTGTTTTGTAAAAAGTAGAGAATAGTAAAATAGAGCGGTAATATGGTAAAGATTTATATAGAACTTTTCTAATTTTCCTTTTAAAAAGGATGCTTTATAGAAGTTTTTTAAGTTGTTCACAGAATTGAAACAACTTATGAAAGCTTTATTTTATCAAGGTTCTCACTGTATTTTTGAGGAATATGAAATACACCTTAGTTTTTCTATATAAAGATAATGCTTATAATGAAAATGAGTGTGTTAGGAATAAAAAGAATATCAACAATGGGGAGCGATAGAAGTGAAAAAGAAATTGTTGGCTATTGCGCTAGGGACATCGGTTGTTTTTGCTTTAGGAGCATGCGGAAATAAAGAAGAGAGTAAGTCTTCGAAACAGTCTGCAAGTACAGACAGCGCAGAACAAATTTTCCAAAGAAGTTGTGCGGGATGTCACGCAACAGATTTATCAGGGGCAACTGGACCTGATTTAAGAAAAGTAGGCGGTAAGTACGACGCTGCAGATATCGAAGAGATTATTAAAAAAGGCCGCGGTTCAATGTCACCAGGACTTATTCAAGGTGAAGATGCGAAAAAAGTGTCTGAATGGTTAGCTGAACATAAATAAAAAAGGTGAAATGGACGAGTTGATAATATAGTCAACTCGTTTTCCTTTTTTCTGGTATGTAACATAACTGTAACAAAAATGTATCCAAATTGGAAACCGTTTGATGTTACAATGGGGTTTGTAGAATTTTGCTGAAATATATTACATAGAGTGGTATTGCTTATGAGAAAGCATAAGTAAACTATCTTCAACAAGGATGACTAAATGAAAATGAAGGATGTCTTTTGTTTTCAGATGTACAGAAAAGTATTTCGAAAAAAATCATTAAGTATTGGGTGATAAATAATGATAAAAATGACGAATGTTTATAAGGAGTACCCGAATGGTATGAAAGCCATTGCTGGTCTTACAGTTAACATTAAACAAGGTGAATTCGTATACGTAGTTGGACCGAGTGGAGCCGGAAAATCTACATTTATTAAAATGATGTATCGTGAAGAGAAACCATCTACAGGATCTATTAATGTAAATGGACTTACTATCGAAACATTGGCAGAAAGAGACGTTCCGTATTTTCGTCGTCAATTAGGCGTGATTTTCCAAGATTTCAAATTGCTACCTAAGTTAACGGTATATGAGAATGTTTCGTTTGCTTTAGAAGTAATTGAAGAAGAACCGGATGCAATTCGTGAGCGTGTAACAGAAGTTCTAGGTCTTGTAGGCCTTGAAGATCGTGCAGACGCACTTCCAAGTGAGCTTTCGGGCGGGGAGCAACAACGTGTGGCTATTGCAAGAGCAATTGTAAATAGACCAAAGGTTGTAATTGCCGATGAGCCAACAGGTAACTTAGATATTGAAACAGCTCTTGATATTATGAATATTTTTACTCGCATTAATGAGCGCGGCACAACGATTGTTATGGCGACGCATAATGCAGATATCGTAAATACAATCCGTCATCGTGTAATCGCGATTGAAGGCGGAAAAATTGTTCGAGATGAGATTGAGGGAGGATACGGATATGAAGGCTAAGACCCTTAGTCGACATTTGCGAGAAGGTGTAAAGAATCTATCACGTAACGGATGGATGACATTTGCTTCTGTTAGTGCAGTAACAGTTACATTATTACTTGTAGGTGTCTTTTTAACAGCGATTATGAATATGAACCATTTTGCGACGAAAGTAGAGCAAGATGTAGAGATTCGTGTACACATTGATCCAGCTGCAAAAGAAGCGGATCAAAAGAAATTAGAAGAAGATATGAGTAAGATTGCAAAAGTAGATTCTATTAAATATTCTTCTAAAGAAGAAGAGTTAAAACGTTTAATTAAAAGCTTAGGTGATAGTGGAAAAACGTTTGAGTTATTTGAACAAGATAACCCACTTAAAAACGTATTCGTTGTAAAAGCAAAAGAACCAACCGATACAGCGACAATCGCGAAGAAGGTTGAAAAAATGCAGTTTGTTAGTAATGTTCAGTACGGAAAAGGACAAGTTGAACGATTATTTGATACTGTAAAAACTGGTCGTAACATTGGGATTGCGTTAATTGCTGGTCTTTTATTCACAGCGATGTTCTTAATCTCTAATACAATTAAAATTACAATTTATGCTCGTAGTACAGAAATTGAAATTATGAAACTTGTTGGTGCAACAAACTGGTTTATTCGTTGGCCATTCTTGCTAGAGGGATTATTCTTAGGAGTATTAGGATCAATTATTCCAATTGGCCTAATTCTAATTACGTATAATTCGTTGCAAGGTGTGTTTAATGAAAAACTTGGCGGAACAATTTTCGAGCTTCTACCATACAGTCCGTTCGTATTCCAATTAGCTGGTTTACTAGTGTTAATCGGTGCTTTAATCGGTATGTGGGGAAGTGTAATGTCAATTCGTCGCTTCTTAAAAGTATAAAAAGTTGCAAACATAATTCGTACAAGCTTATCATATAGTAGAAATAGGTAAAGGCATCACACACTGTGTGATGCCTTTTGCTACACCACCTGTGTGTTTTGGAAAGGGGAATTCCGCATTGAAACGTAGAGTTGCAATTATTGGAATGGTTGTTGCATTTTTAATTGGTGCTGGCGGAATGTTTGCAGGCATGTCTGTATTTGGGGTTAACCCATCAGAAGTAACGCAAACAATTTCGAGTGGGAATGCTAGCACTGCGCAAGGGAATTTGGCAAAAATTAATGAGGCGTATGCACTAATTGATTCACGTTATGTGGAAGACGTGAAAGATGAAAAGTTAGTTGAAGGTGCAATACAAGGTATGTTGTCTACGCTGAAGGACCCTTATTCCACGTATATGGATAAAGAAACAGCCAAACAGTTTAGTGAATCGCTTGATCCCGAATTAGAGGGGATTGGGGCTGAGGTGAACAAGACGGACGGTAAGCTTATTATCGTATCGCCAATTAAAGGTTCACCAGCAGAAAAGATAGGAATTAAACCGAATGACCAAATTTTATCTGTAGATGGAAACAGTGTGAAAGACTTATCACGTGAAGAAGCAGTATTAAAAATTCGTGGTAAAAAGGGAACGACTGTCGCAATTGAAATTAAACGTGCGGGAGTAACTGATCCGATTGTATTTAAAATTAAGCGTGAAAAGATTCCGATCTTTACAGTGTTTAGTTCTGTGAAGCAAGAGAGCGGAAAAGATATCGGTTATATGCAAATCACTTCTTTTGCTGAAAATACAGCGAAAGAATTTAAGGATCAGTTAAAAGAGTTAGAGAAGAAAAATATAAAAGGCTTAGTTATTGACGTGCGTGGTAATCCTGGTGGCTACTTAAATAGTGTAGAAGATATACTAGGGGAAATTATGACGAATAAAAAGCCGATGCTACAAGTAGAGCAGCGAAATGGTGAGAAGAAGAAATTCTCTACGGAACTGAAAGAGAGAAAACCATATCCAATTTCAGTATTAATTGATAATGGAAGTGCTTCTGCTTCAGAGATTTTAGCGGGTGCGCTAAAAGAAGGAGAAGGATACGATTTAATTGGTGAAAAGACATTTGGTAAAGGTACTGTCCAGCAAGCTGTTCCATTTAAAGACGGCAGCAACATTAAATTAACGATGTTTAAATGGTTAACGCCGGATGGGAACTGGATTCATAAAAAGGGAATCGCGCCAACAGTAGAAGTGAAGCAACCAAATTATTATCATGCGACACCAATTCAAATTGAAAAAACACTTTCATACAATTCAAATGATGTACAAGTAAAACATGCTCAGGAAATGCTTAAGAGCTTAGGTTATGTACCAGGTCGTGAAGATGGATACTTTAGTAAAGAGACAGAATCGGCTTTGAAAGCATTCCAAAATGCAAATGAAATGGAAGCGACAGGACAGCTTGATAAAAAGACAGCTGAAGCGATTCAAACTAAAATTATCGAAAAAATCCGTTCTGGAGAAAATGATTTACAATTACAGTCAGCATTAAAATTAATGGCAAAATAAGAAGAAATACAGGCAGTTTGCTGCCTGTATTTTTTTGTGTTAAACAAACGTTTGTTTAGTTATGATAATATAAAAAGAAAGAATGATATAAATGGTGGTGAATGAGTTCGTGGAGGCGTGGATTTTTGAAATAATGCGGGCAGTTGGACGTTTTTTCTTACACCCTGCTGTCTATATATTTGTAATAAGTAGTATCTTCGTTGGATACTTACGTATGTTAAGAGAACGAAAAGATTTTTCTTTTAAAGTTTATGATATTTGGTTTGAACTGCGAACCTCTCTATTTGCAGGGATTGGATACGGATTAGTAGTATCTATTATTACGATTGGGCTTGGACTTGTTGTTTCTAAAGCAAGCTTATGGGCCATTTTAATTTGGACGTTACTATTTGGATTAACGGCTATGTATCGATGTTTATCGGCGGCTTATACATTTAGCATTGCGATTGTATGTGTTCTATTATCTTCTAAGCTACCAGTTTCCTTTTTACAGCTTCGAGAAGGTGAAGAGAGTACCATTGTATCCCTTGTTATTTTACTAGGCGTTATGCTTATTGTAGAAGGCTTATTGATTTCTAAAAACGCAGTAGGATATTCGACGCCGAGGATTAGGCAGGGGAAGCGTGGATTAAAGATTGGTTTACACGAATCAAAGCGTTTATGGATCGTTCCTATTTTTATTCTTGTACCGGGTGATGCGGTAACGCAGTTTATTTCATGGTGGCCTGTCGTTTCAATAGGTTCAAATACATATTCTCTATTCCTCGTTCCATTTTTAATTGGATTTATGAGAAATATTAAAAGTTATGAGCCGACGGAAGCTTTATTATTTACAGGAAGACGTGTTTATGGGTTAGCAGGACTTGTGCTCGTTTTAGGAATTGCAAGTTACTGGTGGCACGTACTTGCAATTATCGCGATGGGAGTCGCTATGCTTGGGCGTTTCACAATTTCGATGCAAGAAAAAATTGCCGATGAAACAAGACCAGCGTATTTTGCTGCACGCAATGATGGGCTCGTTGTACTAGATACAATTCCAAATACAATTGGAGCAGAGCTGAAATTACTGCCTGGAGAAATTATTACGAAAGTAAATGGAGTCATTCCAAAAAGCGCCGAGGAATTTTATGATGCGCTTCAAACGAAGACGACAGGAGCATTTTGTAAATTAGAAGTATTAGATACAAATGGTGAGCTTCGTCTTGCACAAACTGCATTATATGCTGGTGGACATCACGAATTAGGTATTGTATTCGTTGAACAGGAGCATGAGTGGGATTCGGAAGCGATGTAATAGAAGGAATGGTATCACCTTGTGGTGGTACCTTTTTTGTTTTTGGGAGATGGGAGAGTAGTTAGTAAATGAAATTTATATCGGCGATTTTCCGAATATATCAGCGCAACTTGAAATATATCGGCGATTTTGCAAATATATCAGCGCAACTCGAAATATATCGGGAATTATTCGAATATATCGACTTTCCAGCAAAAAACGACAACTATCGCAAAGCTTATTTTCAGTTTCATAGACGGATAACTTGAATAATTATTTGATAATGGTTATCATTTAGGGAGTCTTTTTAATTTTGGAAAATGGAGGTAAGATATGCTGCGTAAATTTTTCTCGTACTATAAACCGTATAAAGGTTTATTTATACTCGACTTTTCTTGTGCGGTTGTCGCAGGATTATTAGAACTCGGCTTCCCGCTTATCGTAAATCAATTTATTGATAAGTTATTGCCAGGGCAAAACTGGACGCTTATTTTATGGGCTTGTTTCGGTTTACTCGCAGTTTATATGTTAAATGCAGGCTTACAATATGTCGTTACATATTGGGGACATATGCTTGGTGTTAACATTGAAACAGATATGAGGCAGAAATTATTTGATCATATTCAAAAGCTATCATTCAGATTTTTTGATAATAATAAAACAGGTCATTTAATTTCACGCCTTACAAACGATTTAATGGAAATTGGGGAAATTGCTCACCATGGACCAGAAGATCTATTTATCGCCGTAATGACTTTAGTTGGGGCATTCTCATTTATGATGATGATCAACTGGAAGTTAGCGTTATTAACGTTCTTCGTCATTCCATTCCTATTATGGTTAGCACTTTACTTTAATAAAAAAATGACAGGTACATTTAGACGTTTATTCTCAGACGTTGCTGATTTTAATGCATGCATTGAGAACAATGTTGGTGGTATTCGCGTTGTACAAGCATTCGGAAATGAAAAGTTTGAGAAAGAGCAATTTGCTGTTAACAACGCTCGTTTCCGTACAACAAAATTAATGGCGTATAAAATTATGGCGTTAAATTCGTCGATTAGTTATATGCTCATGCGTCTCGTAACGCTCTTCGTCTTAATATGCGGTACATGGTTTGTGCTGCAAGGAGAATTAACGTACGGTGGATTTATCGGATTCGTTCTATTAACGAATATTTTCTTCCGCCCAATTGAAAAAATTAACGCGGTAATCGAAAGCTATCCGAAAGGAATCGCCGGTTTTAAAAGATATGTAGAGCTTCTTGAAACAGAGCCTGACATTGTAGACTCTAAAGATGCAATGGAAGTGAAGCATGTACACGGTGATATTCAATATAACAACATTACGTTTGGATATGAAAACAAAGAACCGATTTTAAATGACATTAGTTTGAAAATACATGCAGGTGAAACAGTTGCGTTCGTTGGACCATCAGGAGCTGGGAAAACGACGTTATGTAGCCTATTACCACGTTTTTATGAACAATCATCTGGATCGATTCAAATTGATGGAATTGATACGAAAGATATGACATTATCTTCACTTCGTAAGCAAATTGGAATTGTGCAGCAAGACGTGTTCTTATTCTCAGGAACAATTCGTGAAAATATCGCTTACGGAAATTTAAAAGCATCAGAAGCTGAAATTTGGCAGGCAGTAAAACGTGCGCAATTAGAAGATTTAATTTACTCACAGCCGGACGGTTTAGATACTGTTATCGGTGAGCGCGGCGTGAAACTTTCAGGTGGACAAAAGCAGCGTCTAGCTATTGCTCGTATGTTCTTGAAAAACCCTCCAATTTTAATATTGGATGAAGCAACTTCTGCATTAGATACAGAGACAGAACTTGCGATTCAAAAATCGCTTGCGGAGCTATCTGTTGGCCGTACAACATTAGTTATCGCTCACAGACTTGCAACGATTAAAAATGCAGATCGCATCGTCGTTGTAAATAAAGATGGTATTGCAGAACAAGGTTCACATAATGAATTAATTGAGCAAGGTGGAGGATACAGTAGGTTATACGAAGCTCAGTTTAGTTCGTAAATATAATTTGTACAGAATTAGTGCACCATAAGTAGGTAAAAATCTCATATGGGAGGCTATAAAGTATGATTGTAACAACAACGTCTACAATTCAAGGAAAAGAAATTATTGAGTACATCGATATTGTCAATGGAGAAGCGATTATGGGCGCGAATATCGTTCGTGACCTTTTCGCCTCCGTCCGTGACGTTGTCGGCGGTCGTGCGGGTGCTTATGAAAGTAAATTAAAAGAAGCACGCGACATCGCAATGGAAGAAATGAAAACTTTCGCAAGACAAAAAAATGCAAATGCAATTGTTGGTATCGACGTGGATTACGAGGTAGTTCGCGAAGGAATGCTAATGGTTGCTGTGAGCGGGACTGCTGTCCGTATCTAAAATGAAAAGCCGTGCTGATGCACGGCTTTTTGTATTCTATGTCGAAGATTCAATATTTCTTGGGAAATGTGGAATGCCCCGTCGATATATAGGGAAGACATTAGAGTGCTTCTTTACACTTTTGAATTTGAGTTAATAATTTTGCGTATTCTTGTTCGAGAGATGTGATGTCATCGTGATGATTTGGAATGGAAATCCGGCCGATGACTTCTGTTAATTTTGTTTGTAATCGTAACATTTCTTGCTCAGTAACGTTTACAGAATCTCCGGTGGTTCTTTTTGTGTATTGCTCGTAATTACCGTGGAAGATTCTTGGTTCATTCTCATCTACGTGTAGAATATGGTCTGCAACAGAGCGAATAAAGGCACGGTCATGGCTAATGAAAAGTATTGTGCCAGGATATTCTTGTAACATGGTTTCTAATTCTTCTTGCGTCGCTAAGTCTAAATAGTTTGTCGGTTCATCTAGCAGAAGCATATTATAGTTTCCTAAAAATACTTTTGCGAGTGCAACCTTCATTCGTTCACCCCCGCTTAGAACGTGCACAGGTTTATGAACATCCTCACGGCGGAATAGAAGTCGTGCAAGTATTGTGCGAACGAATGCTTCTGTATAGTTTGTTTCTTCTAGAACATTTTCTAAAATGGTTTTATCTGTTTTTAAAATAGATAATGTTTGTTCGAAGTATCCAATTTTACAACTTTTCGATAGCTGCATGCCACGCTCGTTTGTGAGAAGCATGTTGAACAAAGTGGTTTTGCCGCTTCCATTTGCCCCTAAAACGGCAAGCTTTGCACCAGGGGCAATAGTTCCATTCATATTTTTAAATAGTATACGGTCGCCTATTTTCTTTGTTGCTTTATTGAATTGTACTGCCACCTTACTATGAATGGGTGTATGGTATTGCACGTCAAATTGAGCTTGAGAAAGATCCTTTGGCTTTTCCTTCTTTTCTAGTTTTTCGAGACGTGTCTCTAATGCTTTCGCTGCTTTACTAACCTGTTCTTGGCCATGAGCCCCACTTAACCTATAAAGTCTAGATTCAGATGAACTGAACCGTGTTGGGATTTTTTTCATGTTAGAAGCACGTTGCTTTCTTTGTAGAATGGACTGTTCTAAACGATTTTTTTCTTGTATATATTGCTCATATTCTGCTTGTTTTTGTATTCGTTCACGTTCTTTTTGTTTTCGATAGTTTGAATAATTACCTTTGTACTCTTGAATAATACCGTCTTCAATTTCAATAATTTTGGTACATATATTATCTAGAAATTCACGGTCATGCGATATTAAAACAAGTGCCCCTTTATAAGATGAAAGTGCCTTTTCTAATTGCTCTGTACCGACCATATCTAAGTGGTTTGTTGGTTCATCAGCGAATAAAATGCCTGCATTTTGTTCGAGAGCATGCGCAATCTTTAGTCGCATTCGTTCACCGCCGCTCATTGCGTCGGTAACGTTTGAAATACTCCATTTTCCTTTTGCGAGAGAAGAAGCGGTTTCCGGTAGTTCTTCGCTGAGCTGAGGAATGATGGCGATAGAACTATGATGAGTTACTATGCCTCTGTCAGCTTCTATTTCTTTACTTAATATTTGTAATAACGTAGATTTACCAGCTCCGTTGACTCCGACAATTCCTATGCGATCCTGTGCTTGAATTTCCAGTGATGGTAATGTAAATAGTGTGCGATCACCAAAGCTCTTTTCAATATTACGTGCGAATAAAATAGTCATAAAAAAACCTCCCTAGTTTCACTAGAGAGGATAAACGTCGCCCTTGTATGTAAAAAATCGTACATAAATAAACGATTTTTTACATGATCGTTTCGAAAGAAAGTATCGACAAATGGACAGACTAATCCCCTGCTAGTTTTCATCATTTTTGTTCACTATTTGTGATGGATGAAATAAATAAGAGAATTAGAACTTCATTGGTCAAAGTACCTTCCTTTCATAATATTACTTTTATTGTATGCGCATACAAAAGGGTTTGTCAAACTTATTTCTGTTCGCTATTTTTGAATTTATTATTATACAATTGTGCTTTTGCCAGCGCCTCAGCATCGTTTTTAATTTCATCCAGTCCATTCGCATCTCCAATAACATAACCTTCAAATGAAGAACCAACAAAATCAAAGATATATTGGAATTGAGCAATAAGCGGTAATGCTTTTAGCTTTGGATTATCCCCGCCAACGATGACAACATACATTTTTTTGCCTTTCATTTTTTCTTTGAAATGAAGAGATGTATCGCGCAAGCTTTGTGACCAGCGATCAACAAAGTTTTTCATATGTCCACTCATTCCGTACCAATATAATGGTGTAGCAAAGATAATCGTGTCGTGCTCTAGCATGCGTTTGGTTAACTGCTCATAGTCATCATTTACGGATTGGAATCCTTCTGCATCATGACGTTGGTCTGTAATAGGATAGACGGTATGATCACGCAAATAAATTTGTTCTGTTTCAATGTCCTCTATCATCATATGTGTTAAAGCTTCTGTATTTCCGTTTTGTCTTGAACTGCCATGTATAACAAACATGTAATCATTCCTTTTCTTTTGCATGTTTTAGGAGTGAAACGTGTTTTTGCAAATTCGTTTGGATGTTGGAAAGTAATGTGATTTGCTTTGTTACTTCATTGAGTTTATCTTCGTAAAGCGTAAGGATACTGCTGCACGGATTGTCGTACAGGTGCGGTTCAATTTCAAGGCAGCGCAACATCCTTGCCGTCTCTTCTAAATTTAAGCCAATTTGTAAGTACATTTGAATAAGCTCCACTTTTTCGATGGCACTTTCATCAAAATCACGGTAGCCATTTGCAAGGCGCTTAGAAGGGAGTAAGCCCTTTTCTTCGTAATGTCTTAGTGATCTTTCACTAACGCCAGTTTCTTTTGATAATTCTCCAATTCGCAATGTATTTCACTCCTTTTACATGTATTGTAAACCTTCACACTAATGTGAAGGTCAACTCTGTTTTTTCGCAAAAGAATCTACATGATTTAAGAACACTTGAATGGCTTTAGATGGAATGAAATATTTACCGCGCACGATGGAAAACGGACGGATTAGTTGTTCATTTGGAACTTCGACGTGGAATAGTTCTTTTGCTAATAGCTCTTTCCGTACAGTCCAATCAGAAAGGATAGCGATGCCAAGCCCGGCACTAACAGCTTCCTTTACGCTTTGGATACTACTGAATGTAAAGAATCGTTTCATTTTTAAATGGTGTTGATGAATAAAGCGGTCACTATAAGCGCGTGTACCAGAACCACTTTCTCTTAATACCCATACTTGATCTTGGAGTGTACTTTCATTTATTTCATTTGTGCGGAGTAATGGATGATTTGGCGGGACGACGAGCTTCATTTCATCTTGCATAAATGTTTCAACATCTACGTCGGCGTATACGACTAGTCCTTCCACTAGGCCGATATCAATTTGATTAGAGCGAAGGCTTTGCAAAACGTCTTCTGTATTTGAGATGAAAGTATGAACTTCGACGTGTGGATTTTCATTCGCATAGTTAGCCAGTATTTTTGGAAGTAAGTATTCGCCAATTGTAAAACTAGCACCAATGCGAAGTGTTCCTGTTACAACGTTATGTAGTTCATTAATTTCTTGTTTAGCATCTTCGTAAAGAGAGAGCATTTGCTTTGCATGTATATATAATATGTTTCCAGCTTCAGTAACTTGGACGTGCTTCGGGGAGCGTTGAATAAGCGTAGTGCCAAATTCGTTTTCTAAGTTGCGTATATGCATACTTACTCCAGGCTGTGAAAGGTTTAATAATTCTGCTGCACGGGAGAAGTGTTTCTGTTCAACGACAGTAACAAAAATTTTTAAAATGTCTACGTTCATATAATGGGCTCCTTTCTTTTTCTATCATCTTATCATAAGTATTTCTGATGATAGAGATTTGGTATTGGTATTAAACTTATTATAGAAACTCTCTTATAATGTAAGTAGAAAGAACATGCATGTTCCAATACGATTATTGGAGTGGTTCAAAATGGAACAAACACTTGTTATACAAAAGAAGAAGCGTTTTGGATTTTCGCAAGGAATTGGGATTACATTATTAATCGCAATTGCCGCGAAATATTTAGCAGAGCTTCCATTTTTAAATATTATGGGACAATTAGTAATTGCTATTCTAATTGGGATGGTTTGGCGCGCTGCAATTGGAGTTCCTCACGAGGCGATAGCAGGAACGAACTTTGCGAGTAAGAAGTTGCTGCGCTTTGGGATCATCTTACTTGGAATGCGATTAAATCTTGTTGATATTGCGAAGGCGGGACCGAAAGTATTGGTCATCGCGGCGGTTGTTATTACATTTACTATTTTTGTTGTATACGGACTAACGAAAGTATTTAAAGTAGAAAAGAAACTTGGGATTTTAACAGCATGCGGTACGGCAATTTGCGGCGCAGCCGCGGTCGTGGCAATTGCACCGCAAGTGAAAGCGAAGGACGATGAAACAGCAGTTGGGGCAGCAATCATCGCGATTTTAGGTACCATATTTACGCTTATTTATACGTTATTATATCCAGTGCTTGGTTTATCTCCGTACGGTTATGGTGTATTCTCAGGTGCGACGCTTCATGAAATCGCTCATGTCATCGCAGCTGCGGCGCCAGGAGGAAGTACTGCTGTAGACATCGCAGTTATTGTGAAGTTAACGCGCGTAGCAATGCTTGTGCCAGTAGCGATTTTAATTGGTCTATGGTTTGGTAAGAGTGAAGGTAGCAAAGAAAAGAAATCGTGGCGCGAACTTCCAATACCATGGTTCATTTTCGGGTTCTTAGCGATGAGTGCAGTGCATTCACTCGGGATTATTCCAGAAGTTGTTGCGGGATACATTGTTGTTCTTGCTTACATGCTTATCGCAATGGCGATGGCAGGGCTCGGTTTAAATGTAGAGTTTAAAACGTTCCGTAAATTAGGAAGTAAAGCATTCGTGGCAGGGCTGATTGGCTCGGTTTGCTTATCGGTTCTTGGATACGTTCTTGTATATGCGTTAGGATTTATGTAGTAGAGGAGAAAGCTGTTCCCGAAGGTATTTGGGGACAGCTTTTTCTTATGATTATAGTAGCGCTACGGATGTCGATATATTTGAAAAATCGCCGATATAAATGGAGTTGCGCTGATATATTTGGGAAATCGCCGATATAATTTAAGTTGCGCTGATATATTTAAAAAATCGCTGATATAAATTGAATTACTCTTGTACTTTGTTAGAGTAGATGTTCAATGAAATGTTTTTCTAAAATTTGTAAAGATATCTTTACTTGTAACTGGAAAATATTTATAATTCAAGTAAAGATATCTTTACTTTTGAAGGTGGATCCTATGGGTGTAAAAAATAAAATAAAAGAGTTAAGAAAGCAACATCATATAACGCAAGTTGAAATGGCAAAGGCGATGCAAGTGACGCGGCAGACGATAGTGGCGATTGAAAATCATCATTACAATCCGAGTCTAGAGTTATCTTTAAAAATTGCCAAATATTTTGGAGTGAAGGTGGAGGAAATATTTACGCTGGAGTAAGGGGAGAGAAATGGTAGGAAAACGAGCATAGCGATAGGGGGAATAAAAAATGCAGGATGAGTTTGAGAGATTTCAGTCAGATAAAGCGTTTAAATATGTAGGATTATTTTTTACGATTAGTTTAGCGATATGGAGTTTATATAATTTAATTGTTGATGGAAATGCTGGTATGCCGTTTGTTTTATTTGTACTAGGGCAGTGGGGGTATTTTCTTGTGAACTATTGGCCGAAGTGGAAATATAGAAATCGAAAAGAGGCTGATCATGTATGAGTAAGAGAGGTCATGAGATTCGTAGAGAGTTTGCTTGTAGCAGGAATTCTTTTAAATACGAGTTTAATGATTTTAAGTATTTCGTGGGGAACTATTTTTATATCGAATGTAGCGCTAGTCATTTTATATGGAATTTCGGAATATAAAGAGCAGAAGCGTTTGAAAGAAGAGGGAGTACCATCAATTGATGAGCGAGTTGTGAACAAGATGAAGTCATATTTTATGATTTGTATTACAAGCTTCGTTTTCTTGTTTATTATGTATCTTTGTGTAAATAAGTATTTAGATAGGCAAGCAGTACATGTAACTGAGCTATTATATATTGCTATTTTTGGTGTATTAATTAGTATCGCATCAACGAGTGTGTTAGCAACAAGGAATAATAGATAGAAAAAGGGGAACTGGGATGGGATTACCGGTGTTATGTGTCGCTACAGCTATATTTTCGCTTCTTTGGGGAATGCAAAACTTTTCTCGTAATCCAGTGCCGAGCATTTGTATTATGATTGGTACTGTAGGTTTATCGTATTATTTATTATTATTAGCCCATTATCA
Source organism: Bacillus sp. B1-WWTP-T-0.5-Post-4 (assembly GCF_009183795.1). Taxonomy (NCBI): domain Bacteria; kingdom Bacillati; phylum Bacillota; class Bacilli; order Caryophanales; family Bacillaceae; genus Bacillus; species Bacillus sp. B1-WWTP-T-0.5-Post-4. The sequence continues at coordinate 123,937 of NZ_WEIJ01000004.1, read as the reverse complement.
TAAAACGGCAACGAGTGTTGTTGTTGGAGCACTTATTTTATTTTGTGGGCGCGCCATACAAAAGGGGTTATTTCCATAAAAGCTGTTTATACATTTTGTATAAACAGCTTTTTGTATTTTTTTTACAAAACGCTTGAAAGTTACGTAACGTCATCTTTTATAATGAAAGGGAAGAGGTGATGGTAGTGATTTCAATACAACAATTTACGAGAGAAACAGGGGTTACAGTACGTACACTACGTTATTATGATCAAATAGATTTATTAAAGCCGAGCGGAAAAACAGAGGGTGGACATCGGTTATATAGTGAAAATGACGTTATTCGTTTGCAACAAATTTTATTTTTAAAAGAAATGGGATTTTCATTAAAAGAAACTGCGAATATGTTAGTAAAAGGTGAGCTGGATTTAAAAAATTCGCTTGAAAAACAACTTCGGTTTGTACAGGAAGAACAAAAGAAATTTAATCGAATGGAGAGTGTTTTACAAGCAGTTGTTTATTCGGTAGATGTGGAGGGAGAACTCGATTGGAAAGTTATGTTTGAACTGATTCAGCTTTCGAAGCAGTCTTCTCGTATACGTGAAATATTTCAAAATGAAGTGTTTTCAAAGGAAGAACAAAAATTGCTTCATAATTTACCAAACATGAGTAAGGAAGATCCGAATGTTTTAGAATGGGTAGATTTATTAAAGCAATTACGCACTTTTATGAAAGACGGTAAAGAAGCTGCTAGTGATGAAGTACAAGGGGCAATGAAGAGATTAATGCAGAAGTGTTTAGAAATGGCCAATGGTGATGAAGCGTTTTTAGATAAGTTATGGGAAGTTAGAAAATCGAAGGAAGATTCACAGAAAATGAGCATGTATCCAATTGAAGAAGAACTTTTAGTGTATATGGATGAGGCTTTTCGTATTTATGATGAAAGGGAGAAGGATAAATGAGTATACTCGCAGAATATCGTTGGTATTTTTTAATTGGGGCAGAAATTGTATTTTGGTTATCAGCTATCGGTTTCTTTTTACTTCGCTACGGATTCCGTTTGAAAAAGGCGAGTTTTATTATCGGAATTGTACTCCTCGTAAATGAAGTGTTTATTTTAACTTTAGGAGTAGTGGACTATTATCAAACAGGAAAGTTCTCTAACTTTCAAATTATTACTGTAATTATTTTATTGTATGCAGTTTTCTACGGGAAAAAGGATTTGAAGAAGCTTGATATATTTGCACAAAAATCAGTTGCGAAATGGCGTAATGAACCGGCGCCTATTATTGAAGAACAGGTAGAATTAACAGGCATGGCCTATGCAAAGCAGGAAATAAAAAATTGGGTATTACATCTTGTTTTATTCGTTGGTGTGCACATATTCTTTTTCTTCGCGTATGGATTTATTCCATTTGAACAATGGGGTAATTGGTTAGAATCGGGAATCGTTTTAAATAAAGCTGCAAGTCGCGTGAGCCAAGTGTGGGCGATTGTATTTTTAGTTGATACAGCAATTTCATTTTCATATGTGATTTTTCCGAAGAAGGAGAAAGGAAAAGAAAAGCTACTTTCATAGTTGAAAGTAGCTTTTCTGGTATACAAATAATTTTTATAGGAGAGGATGACAATAGAAAAAGAATCAGCTGTATATGTCTATTTCTCTTTAGTTTAGTAGCATGTTCACCATCTAGCACTACAATTGATAAGAAGAATGATGTCATTGTAAAGGGAGTAGGAACTTCCAATCTAGATAAATTCGAACAGTTCGTTATGAACGTTGATCAAGGGGAAGTTGATAAAATAAGAATTGTACAGTATACCGATGAAGGTGACCCGGTTTTTCAAACGTTAGAGCATAGTGGGAAAGATATCCTTTATGTGTTAGATAGTAGACAAGACAAGTTTGCTGGTGACCATAAAGGATTACATAAAGATAGTTGTAAAAGTATTGTTAAAGAGCTGCGCGAATCAGAAAGTACTTATCGGTTAACAGATTGTATGAATGAAGCTGGGCGCAATGGATATGACTTATTATATGTATCAAAAAAATAGAGTTGGTAGAGGAAGGAAGTATTTACTCCTTCCTTTTTCTATGTGTATATTGTCGAAAACTTTACCGAATATCTGTTCGTTTTTTTAGGTTTTTTATAGGTATTCGTGGTAAAATAATAATACAGATTTTTATGAGGAGGTCGGATTTTCTTGGAACGTCAATTTGAAATTGTCTCAGCGTATTCCCCGCAAGGTGATCAGCCGGTAGCTATAGAGAAGCTTGTAGAGGGAATTAATAGTGGAAAGAAAAAGCAAGTGTTGCTTGGAGCAACAGGAACGGGTAAGACATTTACGATTTCAAATGTCATTAAAGAAGTGCAAAAGCCAACACTTGTTATGGCTCATAATAAAACGTTAGCAGGGCAGTTATATAGTGAGTTGAAAGACTTTTTCCCGAATAATGCAGTTGAATATTTTGTTAGTTACTACGATTATTATCAGCCAGAAGCGTATGTACCACAAACAGATACGTTTATTGAAAAAGATGCGCAGATTAATGATGAAATTGATAAATTGCGTCACTCGGCAACGTCTGCATTATTTGAACGGGACGATGTAATTATCGTTGCGAGTGTTTCGTGTATATATGGCTTAGGTTCTCCAGAAGAATACCGCGAGCTAGTTGTTTCGCTTCGAGTTGGTATGGAAAAAGACCGTAATCAATTGCTTCGTGAACTTGTTGATGTACAGTATGGACGTAATGATATTGATTTCAAGCGTGGTACATTCCGTGTGCGAGGAGATGTAGTTGAAATCTTCCCGGCATCACTTGATGAGCATTGTATTCGAATCGAATTTTTCGGTGATGAAATCGATCGTATTCGTGAAGTAAATGCGTTAACAGGTGAAGTATTAGCAGAACGTGATCATGTAGCAATCTTCCCAGCATCTCACTTCGTTACACGTGAAGAAAAGATGAAGGTCGCTATTGAAAATATCGAAAAAGAATTAGAAGAGCGTTTAAAGGAATTAAATGATAACGGCAAGTTGTTAGAAGCGCAGCGTATAGAACAGCGTACACGTTATGATTTAGAAATGATGCGCGAGATGGGATTTTGTTCAGGTATTGAAAACTACTCCCGTCATTTAACACTTCGTCCAGCGGGGGCAACGCCGTATACGCTATTAGACTATTTCCCGAAAGATTTCTTAATCGTTATGGATGAATCGCACGTATCAGTACCGCAAGTAAGAGCGATGTATAACGGGGACCAAGCGCGTAAGCAAGTGCTTGTGGATCATGGATTCCGTCTGCCGTCAGCTTTAGATAATAGACCGCTCACATTCGATGAGTTTGAAGAGAAAACGAATCAAGTTATTTATGTTTCAGCAACGCCAGGACCGTATGAGTTAGAGCAGTCGCCAGAAGTAATAGAACAAATTATTCGTCCAACAGGGCTTTTAGATCCACCAATTGATATACGACCAATTGAAGGGCAAATTGACGATTTATTAGGAGAGATTCAAGATCGTATTGCAAAAAATGAACGTGTATTAATTACGACGTTAACGAAGAAAATGTCAGAGGATTTAACGGATTACTTAAAAGATGTAGGAATTAAAGTTAACTATCTTCACTCTGAAATTAAAACGTTAGAACGTATTGAAATTATCCGCGATCTTCGCCTCGGTAAATTTGATGTACTTGTCGGCATTAACTTATTGCGAGAAGGATTAGATATTCCGGAAGTATCACTTGTAGCTATTTTAGATGCTGATAAGGAAGGGTTCTTGCGTTCAGAACGTTCATTAATTCAAACAATCGGTCGTGCCGCGCGTAATGAAAACGGCCGCGTTATTATGTATGCAGATCGTATAACGAAATCTATGGGAATTGCGATTGAAGAAACGAAGCGTCGTCGTAGTATACAAGAAGCTTACAATGAAGAGCATGGTATTACGCCGAAAACGATTCAAAAAGGCGTTCGTGATGTTATCCGTGCAACGACAGCTGCTGAAGAGACAGAAACATACGAAGCAACTCCTGCTAAGAAAATGACGAAAAAAGAGCGCGAAAAGACAATTGCGAAGATGGAAGCAGAAATGAAAGAAGCAGCAAAAGCGTTAGACTTCGAGCGTGCAGCTGAACTAAGAGATTTACTATTAGAATTAAAAGCGGAAGGGTGAAAAAAGTGAGTAAGAGCAAGGATTTTATCGTTGTAAAAGGTGCTAGAGCACATAACTTAAAAAATATTGATGTAACCATTCCGAGAAATCAGCTTGTCGTTGTAACGGGATTGTCTGGTTCGGGGAAATCATCATTAGCATTTGATACGATTTATGCAGAAGGGCAGCGCAGATACGTAGAATCGTTATCTGCGTATGCGCGCCAGTTTTTAGGACAAATGGATAAACCGGATGTGGACACGATTGAAGGATTATCACCAGCAATTTCAATCGATCAAAAAACGACGAGTCGTAACCCACGTTCAACTGTTGGAACGGTAACGGAGATTTATGATTACTTACGTTTATTATTTGCACGAATTGGTACGCCAATTTGTCCGAATCATGGCATTGAAATTACGTCACAAACAGTAGAACAGATGGTAGACCGCGTTCTTGAATATCCTGAACGTACGAAATTACAAGTGTTAGCGCCTATCGTTTCTGGGCGTAAAGGTGCGCATGTAAAAGTACTTGAAGATATTAAGAAGCAAGGTTATGTTCGTGTTCGCGTTGACGGTGAAATGCTTGATGTATCTGAAGATATTGCGTTAGATAAAAACAAGAAGCATTCCATTGAAGTTGTAATTGACCGTATTGTTGTAAAAGAAGGGATCGCAAGCCGTCTTGCTGATTCACTTGAAAGTGCATTAAAGCTTGGCGGGGGACGAGTGTTAATCGATGTTATGGGAGAAGAGGAACTTCTGTTTAGTGAACATCACGCTTGTCCGCATTGTGGTTTTTCAATTGGAGAATTAGAGCCGCGTATGTTCTCATTCAATAGTCCGTTCGGAGCATGTCCTTCTTGTGATGGACTTGGTTCAAAGCTAGAGGTAGATTTAGAGCTTGTTATCCCGAACTGGGATTTATCATTAAATGAACATGCGATTGCACCTTGGGAACCGACAAGTTCACAATACTATCCACAACTTTTACAATCTGTATGTAACCACTACGGCGTTGATATGGATATGCCTGTGAAAGATATACCGAAAGATTTATTTGATAAAGTGTTGTACGGAAGCGGAGAAGAGAAAGTTTATTTCCGCTATGTAAATGAATTTGGTCAAGTAAAGGAAAATGAGATCTTATTTGAAGGTGTTATTCCAAACATTGAACGTCGTTATCGTGAAACGAGTTCCGATTACATTCGTGAGCAAATGGAAAAGTATATGGCAGAACAAGCTTGTCCAAAGTGTAGAGGTGGACGCTTAAAGCCTGAGAGTTTAGCTGTATTTGTTGGCAATAAAACGATTGCTGACGTAACGAAGTATTCAGTTCAAGAAGTACAAGAATTCTTCTCGAATGTAGAGCTAACGGAGAAGCAACAAAAAATAGCTCATTTAATTTTAAGAGAAATTCAGGAGCGCGTTGGGTTCTTAGTGAACGTTGGTTTAGATTATTTAACGTTAAGTCGTGCGGCTGGTACGTTATCAGGTGGTGAGGCGCAGCGTATTCGTTTAGCGACGCAAATTGGTTCTCGTCTAACTGGCGTACTTTATATTCTTGATGAGCCTTCAATTGGTTTACACCAGCGTGATAACGATCGTCTTATTCGTACATTGCAAGAAATGCGTGATTTAGGCAATACGTTAATCGTTGTTGAACATGATGAAGATACGATGATGGCTGCTGACTATTTACTTGATATAGGGCCTGGTGCAGGTATTCATGGTGGACAGGTCGTTTCAGCAGGGACGCCGGCTGAAGTTATGCAAGATGAGAATTCATTAACAGGGAAGTATTTAAGTGGTAAAGAGTTTATTCCAGTTCCACTTGAAAGACGTAAAGGTGATGGACGTAAAGTAGAGATTGTCGGCGCAAAAGAGAATAACTTAAAGAATGCGAAAATGTCATTCCCACTCGGTACGTTTGTAGCGGTAACAGGGGTATCTGGTTCTGGTAAAAGTACGATGATTAATGAAGTACTATATAAATCGTTAGCTCAAAAGTTATATAAAGCGAAAGCGAAGCCAGGTACTCATAAAGAGATTAAAGGTCTTGAACATTTAGATAAGGTAATTGATATTGATCAATCACCAATTGGTCGTACACCACGTTCTAATCCAGCGACGTACACAGGTGTATTCGATGATATTCGTGATGTGTTTGCACAAACGAATGAAGCAAAAGTGCGCGGATATCAAAAAGGACGTTTCAGCTTTAACGTAAAAGGTGGCCGTTGTGAAGCGTGCCGTGGTGATGGAATTATTAAAATCGAAATGCATTTCCTACCAGATGTGTATGTTCCGTGTGAAGTTTGTCACGGTAAACGATATAATCGTGAAACGTTAGAAGTGAAATATAAAGATAAGAATATTTCTGAAGTGTTAGGGATGACAATTGAAGATGGAGTAGAGTTCTTCGCTAATATCCCAAAAATTAAGCGTAAACTTCAAACGCTTGTAGACGTTGGGCTTGGTTATATGAAATTAGGGCAACCAGCTACGACGTTATCTGGTGGTGAAGCGCAGCGTGTGAAATTAGCTTCTGAATTACATCGTCGTTCTACAGGACGTACGTTATACATTTTAGACGAGCCAACGACTGGTTTACATGCGCATGATATCGCGCGTCTTCTAGAAGTGCTGCAACGTCTTGTTGAGAGCGGTGAGACGGTACTTGTAATTGAACATAATTTAGATGTAATTAAAACAGCTGATTATATCGTTGACCTTGGACCAGAGGGCGGAGATAAAGGTGGACAAATCGTTGCTTCCGGAACGCCAGAGCAAGTAGTGAAAGAAGAGCGCTCATACACAGGTAAGTATTTAAAAGAGATTTTAAATCGTGATAAAGCAAGAATGAAAGAGAAAATAAAAGAAGTAGAGTTATCGCAATAAGTTTATTGATGAAAACCGAGTGGAAATGACGCTCGGTTTTTATTGTATAGGGGGAGAAGATGGAGTTTTTAGAGGTGTTAAGGAAGAAACATATGAAGGTAAGAGAGTTTCAAAGTTGGGGTGTATATTTTCGAAAGCGCTGGGAGGATCACTTTGCAAATCATTTAAGTGATAAAGAAAAAGAAGATATTTTTCTTTATGGAGATAAGTATGCATGTGGTTATCTATGGCACATATTTAGTTATGAGAAAAAGAAGTGTTTAGAGGGTAAAGAAGCGGAAAACGCGTTTCATAATGAAGTGAAAAAGGATTGCTACATTTTCTATCAACACTGTGATGAGGTACTGTTAATAAAGGATGCGAGTTTGTTACATATGGATGATATATTGTGTGAGACAGACGATGCATATAAAGGTGATATCTATATCGTAGATAAAGATTTCACTTGGACCTTTGTAAAAACTCATGAACATAGGTGGTGTGGTCCTTATTTTGCGAGGAAGTGTTAGTAGGTATACAAGCATGAAAGATAGAATAAGTTGATATAAGTGTTCGTATCATACTTGCGTTTATTATCTATTAGCGTATGATGAAATATATATGTTTAAAAGGATGTGTGACGAAATGAGATGGATTGTATCACTTCTTGTAAATAGCGTTGTGTTAATCGCTGTATCGGGACTTTTAAAAGGGATTGCACCAGATGCATTTTACGTAGCAAATATACAAACTGCAATTATTGCTAGTATTATATTGGCGGTTTTAAATGTGTTCGTAAAGCCGTTTTTAATTTTAATTACGCTACCAATTACTGTTGTAACTTTCGGCTTCTTCTTAATTGTTATTAATGCGATTACGTTAAAAATAGCAGATTCATTATTAGGAGATGCTTTTAATATATCAGGATTTGGTGTAGCGATTGTTGCGGCAATTTGTATTTCAATTTTTAATATGATAATTGAAAAGGCAATTGTTGAACCTCTATATGAAAAAAAGAGAAAGTGACAAAAAGAAAAACATTTCATTATTCGTATGAAATGTTTTTTTCTATTTATTAGAAACCGTATTTCTTGTTTCCAGAAAAAAATGGTACAATATCCGATAGAATGGAATTTTACATCAAACGAGACTGAACCCGCAGCGGAGTGGAGGTTTATACATATGCCGAAAGTAAGGACAAAAGATTTAATTGAACAATTTCAATTGGAGTTAATCAGTGGTGAAGAAGGCATTCATCGTCCGATTGATACAAGTGATTTATCACGACCTGGAATTGAAATGGCAGGATTTTTTACATATTATCCAGCAGATCGCGTGCAGCTTCTTGGAAAGACGGAGCTTACGTTCTTTGACACGTTAACGTCAGAGCAAAAACAAGAGAGAATGAAAGCGCTTTGTACTGAGGAGACGCCATGTATTATTGTAACTCGTAATCAAGATGTACCAGATGAGTTATTACAAGCATCACGTGAATCAGGTATGCCTTTATTACGTTCTTCTCAAACGACAACTAGATTATCAAGTCGTTTAACAAACTATTTAGAAGGTAAGTTAGCACCAACAACTGCTGTTCATGGTGTGTTAGTAGATATTTACGGCGTTGGTGTTTTAATTACAGGTCAAAGTGGTGTTGGTAAAAGTGAGACAGCTCTTGAGCTTGTAAAGCGTGGTCATCGCCTTGTTGCGGATGATAGTGTAGAAATTCGTCAAGAAGATGAAGACATGTTAGTCGGAAGTTCACCAGATTTAATTGAGCATTTATTAGAAATTCGTGGTCTAGGTATTATTAACGTTATGACGTTATTCGGTGCAGGGGCAGTGCGAAATTATAAGCGTATTACACTTGTTATTAATCTTGAAATTTGGGATCAAAAGAAAAATTACGATCGCTTAGGTCTTGATGAAGAGAAGATGAAGATTATTGATACAGAACTTACGAAGATTACACTTCCAGTTCGTCCTGGTCGAAACTTGGCTGTTATTATTGAAGTAGCAGCGATGAACTTCCGTTTAAAACGTATGGGAGTCAATGCAGCACAGCAGTTCTCTGAACGATTAATGAGTGCAATTGAGTTAGGAAATCAGGAGTAAACTTTGGAGAGGGAGGTCATATACATATGCTGTTAGCTTCTGTACCACAGCTTGACCGTGTAGCTATCCAACTTGGGCCGTTTCCTGTGTATTGGTATGGGATTATTATCGGTACAGGTGTGCTATTAGGTCTTTGGCTGGCAACTCGCGAGGGAGAAAGGCTAGGTATTCCAAAAGATACATTTGTTGACCTTGTATTAATTGCAGTGCCGATCGCTATTCTTTTTGCGAGAATGTACTATGTTATTTTTGAATGGGAATATTACGCACAAAATCCGAGTCAAATTATTAATATTCGTCAAGGTGGTTTGGCGATTCATGGTGGTTTGATCGGGGCTGTTATTACCGGTGTTCTTTTTGCGAAGCGACGCGGGGTTTCTTTCTGGAAGTTGGCAGATATTGCTGCACCAAGTATTTTACTAGGACAAGCAATTGGCCGATGGGGAAACTTTATGAACCAAGAGGCGCATGGTGATGAAGTAACGAGACAGTTTTTAGAAGGTCTTCATTTACCAGATTTCATTATTAATCAAATGTATATTGAGGGTGTGTACTATCATCCGACGTTTTTATATGAATCATTATGGAATTTTGCAGGCGTAATTTTACTACTTGCATTAAGAAAAGTGAATTTACGTCGCGGGGAGTTATTCTTCACATATTTAATTTGGTATTCAGTAGGACGCTTCTTCGTAGAAGGCTTACGTACAGATAGTTTAATGCTAGGACCACTTCGTATTGCACAAGTAATGTCAATTGGACTTGTTGTTATTTCTATTATTTTCATTATTGTGAGACGAAAAATGGGGCAAGCTGATAAAAGATATTTAGAAAATTAGAGACAAGTAGCATCTTATTATAAGATGCTGCTTCTTTCATATTCAGGAAGGCGAAAGGACTAAGGCGATGAGAATAAATACAGTGTTATTTGATTTAGATGGAACTTTAATTAATACAAACGAACTTATTATTTCTTCTTTTTTACATACTTTAAATACATATTATCCAAATCAATATAAGCGTGAAGATGTGTTGCCATTTATCGGTCCATCTTTGCATGATACTTTCAGTAAGATTGATGAAAATAAGGTTGAAGAGATGATTACAAGCTATCGTAAATTTAACCATGATCATCATGATGAATTAGTAGAAGAATATGAAACTGTATATGAAACAGTTCGAGAGTTGAAGAAGCAAGGTTATAAAGTGGGTATTGTTACAACGAAAGCGAGACAAACCGTTGAGATGGGATTACAGTTGTCAAAGCTTGATGAATTTTTTGATGTTGTCGTGACAATTGATGATGTAGAGCATGTGAAACCACATCCAGAGCCACTTCAAAAAGCGCTTGAATTATTAGATGCAAAACCAGAAGAAGCATTGATGGTTGGGGATAATCATCATGATATTGTCGGTGGTCAAAATGCGGGGACGAAAACAGCTGCGGTTTCATGGACGTTGAAAGGTAGAGCTTATTTAGAAGCTTACAAGCCAGATTTTATGCTAGATAAAATGAGTGATTTGCTACCGATTTTGTCTAATATGAACCGTTCATAAAGGTCCAAGTAAGTTAGTAGAGGAGCGAGCTAATTGCGACGGACAACGCGCTATCCTGTTTCAGGAGAAAATTCATTATGGAATGTGTATAAAACAGTGTCTTTTTGGAAGGTAATGAAAAACTTTATTATTATCCAAATTGCACGTTACACGCCATTTTTATCTGTGAAGAATTGGTTGTACCGCACTTTTTTACGGATGAAAGTAGGAAAGAAAACATCATTTGCGCTTATGGTAATGCCGGATATTATGTTCCCAGAAAAGATAACTGTGGGAGAGAATTCGATTATTGGCTATAACACAACGCTTTTAGCACATGAATATTTAATTCGTGAATATCGACTTGGGGAAATCGTTATTGGAAATGAAGTGATGATTGGAGCGAATGTAACAATATTACCAGGTGTGAAAATTGGAGACGGTGCAACTGTCTCAGCTGGCACACTTGTTCATAGAGATGTACCGAGCGGTGCTTTCGTAGGTGGAAATCCAATGCGTATTATTTATACGAAAGAGCAAATGACCGCCAGAGAAGGTTCATGGTGAAAATGTAACATTTCTCCTCTTTTTTTATGAATAAAAAGGAAATAATTGAGTATAATATACTGTTTTGTTTTTTACGGAATCGTTTATACTTATAGATAGAAGAATGTGTGAACGAAGAAAACAAAAAACTGGAGGATATATGGGGAAAAATCAAAGGATATATAAGGAGAACGGACAAGTTATCTCTTTTAATCAATTAGCGGACTTCTTTTATAAAAAAGGGATGAGAGCTTACAAAGGACAAAAATTGCAAGATGCAATTAAATATTTTCGAAGAGCGGCACAAAGTGAGAAGGAGCCGTTTATTTTATGTCAATTAGCATCAGTATTATCTGAGGCTGGTGAATATCAAGAATCGAATCAAATCTTCTTAAAGTTAGTTAGATCTAATCCAGAACTTGAACAGTGCTATTATTTTATTGCAAATAATTATGCATATATGGGGTTATTTCAACAGGCGAAGAAATATGCGGATCGCTATTTAGAAGTTGCAAAAGAGAAGGAATTCGTAGAAGATACATTAGAACTTCTTGAGATTATGGAAGAAGAAGCAATGGGTGCGGAAGAGATTGAAGATGAAGATGATTTAATTGTTATGCAGGAAGAAGCGAATCGTTATATTCGTAATGGACAATTGGAAGAAGCAATTGCTACATTAGAAATTGTTACGAAAGATTATCCGGAATTTTGGTCAGGTCATAATAATTTAGCCATTGCACATTTTCAATCTGGTAATGTAGACAAAGCACTGAAGTTAACAGAAATGATTTTAGAGAAAAATCCTGGTAATATACATGCGCTTTGTAATACGCTTATTTTTCTATATTCAATTGGAGAGCATAAACAAGTAGAAGCGTTAGCGGGACAGCTAGTTTCGGTATATCCGATTTCATTTGAACATCGTTTGAAACTGGGAACTACACTTGCAACAATTGGTTATTTCGAGCATGCATATAAATGGTTCAAATTATTAAAGCGTCAAGGATATGAGGGAGACGTTAGTTTTTATTATTGGTTTGCATATTCTGCTTATATGGTGAAAGATCAGCAACTAGCTGAAAAAATGTGGCAATATGTCGTGGAATTGCATCCTGATAAAAAGGGAAAAGAACCGTGGAATGCGCTGAATTTAGCAGATGAAGGACAAAACGTGTTATTTGAAGAATTACGAAAATCATTTCAGCAAAGTGCGACGCTAGAAGAACAAATGCTAGCTTTATATTTAATGAATGAATTGTCAACGCCGGAGAAGGTGGGATTCTTCTTTGATATAACGCAAGCGAAGAACGGTGTTCCCATCGTATCACAACTTGCAAAGTACTTCTTTTTACTTAATAGTCATAAGAGTATTCCAGCTGATTTACAGCAATTTGAGCAGTGCGCGAGAATCGCGGATGCATTATACAATTATACGAAAAAAGATGATGAATTAATTGAAGAGTGTTTACACTTTTGGTTTTGTACGTTCATACGTTTATATACATCTGGAGACATATTTACAAATGTGTACGGCTGGTCAGCTGCGATTGAATACATTGTACGCGGCGAACAAGGAAATAAAATGACACAGTCGGAGCTTGGAGATGTATATAATGTATCTGTAGCGACTGTCCGAAAGTATGTGCAAGCTGTTAAGCGTACGCACACATAAGATAAGCAAATCATTGGGAAAAAAATGATGCTAACAGTATAATGAGGGTAACTTAATTGTGTAGGAATGGATAGGAGTGAATAGTGTGTCAGAAGAAAAAATTTATGATGTCGTTATTATTGGTGCAGGACCAGCTGGTATGACAGCTGCAGTATATACATCTCGTGCAAATTTAAGCACATTAATGCTTGAGCGTGGTATTCCAGGTGGCCAAATGGCAAACACGGAAGATGTAGAAAACTACCCAGGTTATGAGTCTATTTTAGGACCAGATTTATCAAATAAAATGTTCGAGCATGCGAAGAAATTTGGTGCTGAATATGCATACGGTGATGTGAAAGAAGTCATCGATGGTAAGGAATACAAAACAATTATTGCTGGTAAAAAAGAATATAAAGCACGTGCAATTATCGTTGCAAGCGGTGCAGAGTATAAAAAAATTGGTGTACCGGGTGAAACAGAACTTGGCGGCCGCGGTGTATCATATTGTGCAGTATGTGACGGAGCATTCTTTAAAGGAAAAGAACTTATCGTAATTGGCGGCGGAGATTCTGCTGTGGAAGAGGGTGTGTTCTTAACGCGCTTCGCATCAAAAGTAACGATCGTTCACCGTCGTGACACGCTTCGTGCACAGAAAATTTTACAAGACCGTGCTTTCCAAAACGAAAAAGTAGATTTCATTTGGAACCACACGATAAAAGAAATCAACGAAGCAAGTGGTAAAGTAGGAAGTGTAACACTTGTGGACGTAAATAGTGGAGAAGAGAAAGAAGTCAAAACTGACGGCGTATTCGTATACATCGGTATGTTACCTTTATCAAAACCATTTGTTGAACTAGGTATTACAAATGAAAATGGTTACCTTGAAACGAACGAGCGTATGGAAACGAAAATTCCTGGTATTTTCGCAGCTGGTGATGTTCGTGAAAAAATGCTTCGTCAAATTGTAACTGCAACAGGTGACGGTAGTATTGCAGCGCAAAGTGCACAACATTACGTAGAAGAATTATTAGAGGAATTAAAAACTGTATCAGAAAAATAAGGGATAATATACCTTGTGAGAAGAAAGCTACCGACAGGAGCTTTCTTCTTTTTTTGTGTGAAAATGTCAAAGTTTTGTCAAAAAATATAAGGATTATAAGCTTTCTTATTGATATACTGGACTTTACGGAAAAAATCACTATAAGAAATGAGGAATTTATTCAGTATGGAATGGCGTAATATATATCGTGGATTTTGTATGGGCGTTAGTGATTTAATTCCTGGTGTGAGCGGCGGTACAATCGCTGTTGTGTTAGGGATTTATGAACAATTGCTTGCGGCAATTAGTGGATTCTTTAGTCGTGAATGGAAAAAACATTTAGGATTTTTAATTCCACTTGCAGCTGGTGTGGCAGCGGCATTTTTAACGTTAAGTCACGTTATTAAATATTTACTTGCAAATCATTATGAACCGACTCAATTTTTCTTCCTCGGTTTAATTATTAGTATATTACCGATGTTAATGAGGGAAGCTGATGCAAAGTCGTCGTTTAAAGGTAAGCACATCGTTTTATTAATAGTTGCAGCAATTCTTGTTGCGATTACAGCTTTCTTTAAACCAGATAAGGCAGCAGATCCAATTACGACGTTAACAATTTTAAATGCAATTGGTTTATTTTTCGCAGGATGGATGGCTAGTATGGCCATGCTGCTTCCTGGAATTAGTGGATCGTTTATTTTATTAATTATTGGTGTGTATCCAACAGCAATTAATGCTTTAACTACACTTAACTTACCTTTAATCGTGGTTATCGGTGCTGGTGTTATGGTTGGATTTGTTGTAAGTAGTAAAGGCATTAGTTTTTTATTAGATCGTTATAAAAGTATGACATTTGCGGCAATTATTGGACTTGTAATCGGTTCGATTGTAATTGTATTCCCTGGGATTCCGACTGGCGGATTTTCAATTATAAGTTCAATTATTACCTTTGTTTTAGGATTTGCGATTGTTACTTATTTCGGTAAGAAATAAGTACTTTAATCCCCTTGGCGATAAAAAGCGTTAAGGGGATTTTTCATGCTATTCATTAAAAGTCTAAGCATTTACATTGCTTGTTATAGAAAGCTTTTTTTAAATTGCTGAGTAGCATGTGCTTAGCGAAAGAGGACTGGCTCCTTCGTTGTAGCAAACTGTTTTTGATAGTATAATGAAAGAAGTATGCAGTGAGGAATTTTACTGCAAGTAGCTGAGGTGAAGAAACATGCAAAGAGTGACAAACTGTGTGTTAATTAGAGATAATGAAGTACTCTTACTCCAAAAACCTCGCCGAAATTGGTGGGTTGCACCAGGCGGGAAAATGGAGCGTGGTGAGACTGTAAGAGATTCCGTTGTTCGCGAGTATCGTGAAGAAACAGGTATTTATTTGAAAAACCCAGCGTTAAAGGGGGTCTTCACCTTTGTCATCCAAGAAGGTGATAAAGTTGTTTCTGAATGGATGATGTTCTCCTTTTTAGCGACAGATTTTGCAGGAGAAAACAAACTAGAGAGCGAAGAAGGCATCATTGGTTGGCATACATTTGATAAAATTGATGATTTAGCAATGGCGCCAGGAGATTATCACATTATTGATTATTTAATTAAAGGAAATGGCATAATCTACGGTACATTTGTATATACCCCAGATTTTGAGTTGCTTTCATATCGATTAGATCCGAGTTAAACCGTCAAGGAGAGGATACAATGACAGAGAATAATGATATAAAAATGGTAATTATTACAGGGATGTCTGGAGCTGGAAAAACAGTAGCTTTACAAAGTTTTGAAGATTTAGGATATTTTTGTGTGGATAATTTACCACCGATGTTATTGCCAAAGTTTATTGAGCTTATGGCGGATTCAAAAGGGAAAATGAATAAAGTGGCACTTGGTATTGATTTACGTGGCCGCGAGTTTTTTGAACATTTATGGGGAGCACTTGATGATTTATCAGAACGTACATGGATTATTCCTCATATTTTATTTTTAGATGCGAAAGATAGTACGCTTGTAACTCGTTATAAAGAAACGAGACGTTCGCATCCACTTGCACCAACTGGTTTGCCGTTAAAGGGAATCGAAGCAGAGCGTAATTTATTAACAGATATGAAGGCACGAGCGAATATTGTGCTTGATACATCGGATTTAAAACCGAAAGAATTACGTGAAAAAATTGTTCACTTGTTCTCAACAGAAACTGAGCAAGCATTTCGTGTAAATGTTATGTCATTTGGATTTAAGTACGGTATTCCAATTGATGCAGATTTAGTATTTGATGTTCGTTTTTTACCAAATCCATATTACATTCCACACATGAAGCCATTAACAGGACTAGATGAAGAAGTTTCTTCGTATGTACTGAAATTTAATGAGACACATAAGTTTTTAGAGAAGTTGACGGATCTGATTACTTTCATGCTGCCTCATTATAAAAGAGAAGGCAAAAGTCAACTTGTAATTGCAATTGGATGTACAGGTGGACAGCATCGTTCTGTTACGCTTACAGAATACCTTGGGAAACATTTGAAACCAGAGTATAGTGTTCATGTATCTCATCGTGATGTGGAGAAGAGAAAGGGCCATTAAGGGATGAAAAAAGAGAGAAAGCCTAAAATTGTCATCATGGGAGGCGGAACTGGACTCTCTGTTTTATTAAGAGGATTAAAGCAATATCCTGTTGATATTACAGCAGTTGTTACAATTGCTGATGATGGTGGCAGTTCGGGTAGATTACGTGATGAGCTAGAAATTCCACCTCCAGGTGACATCCGTAACGTACTTGTTGCGTTATCGGATGTAGAGCCACTGGTAGAAGCTTTATTTCAGCACCGTTTCACAACAGGAGACGGACTGAAAGGTCATGCGTTAGGAAATCTATTGTTGGCAGGTATGACCTCGATTACAGGAGACTTTTTCCATGCAATTACAGAAACAAGTAAAGTATTAAATGTCAGAGGACGTGTATTACCAGCAGCGAATCAAAGTGCGGTACTTCATGCGGAACTTGAAGATGGGGAAATTGTAACAGGTGAATCAAAGATTCCTTATTACGGAAAGAAGATTAATCGTGTCTTTTTAACTCCAGAAGATGTAGAGCCATTGCATGAAACGTTGGCTGAGATTAAACGAGCTGATTTACTTGTTTTCGGTCCTGGAAGTTTGTATACGAGTATATTGCCCAATTTAGTTGTTAACAAAATTGGAGACGCTGTTCTTGCTGCAAAGGCGAAGAAGGTATATGTATGTAACGTTATGACACAAGCGGGTGAAACGATGGGATATACTGCTTTTGATCATGTGCAGGCGTTACACGATCATTTAGGGCAACCATTTATCAATACTGCAATTGTAAATAACCGTGAGATTCCTTGTGAATTACGCAAGTCATATGAGGAAGAAATGTCTACACCAGTTGTAGTGGATGAAGAACGTTTTGTTGAAAATAATATTGATGTTATTCAAGAGGGATTAGCGAAGTATGATGATCATGTTGTAAGGCATGATACGTTAAAGTTAGCGTCCATTTTATATTCATTGTTATAAATATGCGTTGCCTCGTTTGAGGTAGCGCTCCTCATTCATATAGGACAAGAATTTTGTTCCATAATAATCGTATAAGGAGGTGTTGACTGTGTCATTTGCATCAGAAACAAAGAAAGAGTTGACGAATCTTGAGATGAAGGAATGCTGTGAGAAAGCAGAATTATCAGCGTTACTTCGAATGAACGGGTCGCTTTCTTTTTCAAACCGTCGTCTATCTATCGATATTCAAACGGAAAATGCGGCAATTGCAAGAAGGATTTATACGCTTTTGAAAAAAGGATATGACGTGACGGTAGAATTGCTTGTCCGTAAAAAAATGCGCTTGAAGAAAAATAATGTATATATTGTGCGGCTTGTTGAGAAGTCTCGCGAAATATTAGCTGATCTTCATATCGTTCGAGATGACTTTTCATTTATTCGAAATATATCACAAGAATTGATTGAGAAGAAATGTTGTAAACGATCGTACTTACGTGGCGCATTTTTAGCAGGTGGTTCAGTAAATAACCCAGAAACATCATCTTATCATTTAGAAATCTTTTCGTTATATAAGGAACATAATGATGCTATATGTGAACTGATGAACGGATTTGATTTAAATAGTAAGACGTTGGAAAGAAGAAAAGGGTACATTACGTATTTGAAAGAAGCAGAAAAAATTACAGAGTTTTTAAATATTATAGGTGCTCATAATGCACTTTTAAGATTTGAAGATATTCGAATCGTACGTGATATGCGTAATTCTGTAAATCGTTTAGTGAACTGCGAAACAGCTAATTTAAATAAAACAATTGGTGCAGCACTAAGACAGATTGAAAATATTCGTTATATTGATGAGACAGTTGGTCTTGATATTTTGCCGGATAAATTACAAGAGATTGCACAATTACGAAGAGATTATCAAGATGTAACATTGAAAGAGTTAGGTGAGATGGTATCCGGGGGGAAGATTAGTAAGTCGGGTATTAATCATCGTTTGCGTAAAATCGATGAAATCGCAGAGAAATTACGCGCGGGGGAAACGTTAGTAAAAAAATAAGAGGTTAAAGGGGAAATGGAGCTGTGGTTCAAAAACGAGTTCAGGTTTCATTAAAAAACGGTTTACAAGCACGTCCGGCTGCGTTGTTTGTACAAGAGGCAAATCGCTTTCATGCAGATATCTTCATCGAGAAAGATGGAAAGACAGTAAATGCAAAGAGCATAATGGGGATTATGAGCTTAGCAATTGGAACTGGAAGCATGATAACAATTACAACAGAAGGTTCAGATGCAGAAGAGGCTTTAGAAGCATTAGCTGCATATGTACAATAAGAAGCTATCGCGTATATGCGATAGCTTTTTGTTTTTGCGGTTTACTTAAAGGGAGTTTTTGGGATAGGGGGTATGTAGGTGGTTTGTCCTTGTCGTAGATTGTCGGTAAATCGATATGTTGTGTCGAACCGTTGATATATTAAAAAAATCGTTGATATAATTTAAGTTTTGTTCGATATAATTGAAAAATCGTTGATATATTTAGGTGAATACCAGGGTGGGTATCCAGACGGAGGTGCATGATAATAAAAAAGCGCCCTGTAATAGGGCGCTTTTTTTATGTATCCAGCTCCAGCGGCTAGAATCTCCGGTCGCTTCGCCCCTTCATTCGAGGCAAAAAGCGCCTCGGAATCAGGTGCTCCATCGCCCTGCGATTCTAAACGAGCCGCTTTCGCTTTTAGTTATTAACGATTTGTAAAGATCTTATCGATTAAACCGTATTCTAAAGCTTTTTCTGCTGTCATGAAGTTATCGCGGTCTGTGTCGCGTTGTAGTACTTCAAGTGGTTGACCAGTGCGGTCAGCAAGAATTTGGTTTAGTTTTTCACGTAAGAATAGGATACGTTTTGCAGCGATTTCGATTTCAGTCGCTTGACCTTGTGCTCCACCAAGTGGTTGGTGAATCATTACTTCACTGTTTGGAAGTGCATAACGTTTTCCTTTTTCACCTGCTGCAAGTAAGAATGCACCCATAGATGCAGCCATACCGATACAGATTGTTGATACTTGTGGTTTAATAAACTGCATTGTATCATAGATTGCCATACCCGCTGTGATAGAACCACCAGGGCTGTTGATGTAGATGTGAATATCTTTTTCTGGATCTTGAGATTCCAAGAATAAAAGCTGGGAAACGATTGAGTTAGCTACGTTGTCATCAATTGCACTACCAAGCATAATGATGCGGTCTTTTAATAGTCGAGAGTAAATATCGTAAGCGCGTTCTCCACGATTTGTTTGTTCAATTACTGTAGGAATTAAATTCATCTGTTATTTCCTCCTTATAAAGCTTTCTTAGTCTTATAATACAATTATGGTCAATAAAGGTCAAACGAAACCACTTTAAATCAAAAAAATATGTAGTTGTACCATGAAATATTCGCTATGTTTTCGAAATTCCCTGCTTATGTATCTTCAACATCATAACCGAATTACATAAATTTAAACGTTATGAAAATTGGAGAAAAAAGAAAAGAACGCCTTTTAACTGAAGCGTTCTTTCGATAATTAGTCTTTTAAAAGATAGGTTACTTTATTTAAAATCTTTTCGATTTGTTTCGCGTTTTTACTATACATTTCGCTTGCTGATTTCGACTTTGTTTCTAAGGAAAATAGTTCAAGATCAGCATGACATTTTTTTAAAGATGCTAATAATAAAGGTTTGTTTTGAGGAGAAGGCATCTGGAGTTTGTCATTGTAAATGTCGATAGTAAGTTGTCCGTATGAATCCACTTGACCGAGGAAGACATTTTCAATAACAACACCGAGTTTTTCTAATTCTGAATGTAGCCAAGCGCGGTTATGTCCGCTTGCTGAAAGAGGTTCATCTAGTACATTTCCATCCATAATAACAGTTTGTGGTTCTTTCTCGTTTGGTACTTTTAAACCGATGTCTTTTGCTGTAAGTGGCTGGGAATCTTTCTTTAATAATACATTTAATTCTCCGCTTGGTTCTAAGACAGCAAATTCGACTTCAGCTACGCTGAACGCACTTTTTCCACGGAGAAGTTCCAGTAATTCGTCACTCGTATATTTTTCTTTCTTCAAGTTATCTTCGAGTATCTTTCCGTCTTTTATTAATACGGTAGATTTCCCTTCAAAGAAGTCCCGAGCTGTTTTGTTCTTTAAAGAGAGGATTCCTGTTAAAAAAGGTACCACAGCGAAAATGAGTATCGCAAAGACGCCGTGAAAAAATTTTGAATCGAGCCCTGTAGATACTTGGGCAGCGATGTCACCAATCGTCATTCCGGCTATGTATTCAAAAAAGGAAAGCTGAGAGATTTGTCTTTTCCCTAACCATTTCGTAATAGCGAATAAAATAATTAATATGAATACAGAGCGAAGAATGACAAGTGTCCATTCCGGCAGGTGAGACATAGTCGTTTCCTCCAGTCTACTTAAAACCCTTTATATTGAGGTTCTTCACGTTCTAATACTGAAATTCTATCCTTTAAATCAGCGATGACGCTGTCCATTTCTAACATACATTCATGAAATACGCGTTTTGATTCTTCGTCTTGTGAATTTAATGAAAGGGAGCTTAAACTTGCTTGGGCGCCCCTTACACTAGCAAGGCAAGTTTTTACGCTAGCGATAACAGTCATATAAATACCTCTTATCCTTTCGGTTTGAATAATAATGCTCCAATGAAGCCGAAAATAATAGCTGCTGATACACCAGCGCTCGTTACTTTAAACATGCCGGTAATAACGCCAACGATGCCATGTTTTGCAGCTTCTTCCATTGCGCCATGAACGAGGGCATTACCAAAGCTTGTAATAGGTACAGTTGCCCCGGCTCCAGCGAAATCAATTAATGGCTCATACAAATTAAATCCATCTAATATAGCTCCAGCAACAACGAGTGTTGCCATTGTATGAGCGGGTGTTAGTTTGCCGACATCAAACATAAGTTGGCCGATTACACATATGAGTCCGCCAATGACGAAAGCCCAGAAAAAAATCATTGCGTTGCACCTCCAAATTCAATCGAAACGGCATGAGCGATACACGGAATCGTTTCTTCTTGTTGGAATGTAAGTGGAGATAGTAAAGCGCCTGTCGCAACGACAAGTATTTTTTTGAACTCTCCTCTTTTCATTCGGTTTAATAAATGACCGTACACGACTGTTGCGGAACATCCAGGCCCACTAGCACCAGCTATGACAGGTTGTCCTTCTCTATAAATGATAATTCCGCAATCTTGAAATTGTTCGCTCGTTACTTTCGTTCCGTGTTTATGTAGTAAGTCATAAGCAATTTCGCGTCCTACATGTCCGAGATCGCCTGTTACGATTAAATCGTAGTAAGAGGCATCAATTTGGCGTTCACGTAAATGGGCTTCAATTGTATCAACTGCAGCTGGAGCCATTGCGCCTCCCATATTAAACGGATCGGTTAATCCCATATCAACAACTCGCCCAATCGTTGCAGATGTTACTCTTGGACCATGGCCAGTATCGCTTAAAATAGCGGCTCCTGCTCCGGTTACTGTCCACTGTGCAGTAGGCGGCTTTTGTCCACCGTATTCGGTAGGGTAGCGGAATTGTTTTTCTACAGCAGTATTATGGCTTGAAGCTCCAGTTAATAAATATTTTGCACCTTTTGCATTTACGATACTTGCTCCAAGTGCTAAACCTTCCATAGAAGTAGAGCAAGCCCCGAATAATCCGAGATAAGGAGTGCCCAGTGTGCGGCAAGCAAAGCTTGTTGGAGTAATTTGATTAATTAAATCTCCTGCGAGTACGAATTGAATATCATCTTTACGAAGCTCTGCTTTTTCAGTAGCGCGACTACAAGCTTCTTCGAATAAAATTTTATGTGCTTTTTCATAGGAATCTTGTCCGAGCCATAAATCTTCATGAAGGATATCGAAGTCTTCTGGGATGTTCCCCTTTGCTTCAAATGGTCCACCGACAACCCCTGTTGAGATAATGACTGGTTTGTTTTCAAATACCCACGTTCGGTGTCCTTGTAACATTTATAGCCCTCCCCATTGAACGAGAATAGTTTTAATAAGTGCGATGACGAAAGCGGAAAATACACCAAATAAAATAACAGAACCAGCTAGTTTAAACATATTGCCGCCAACGCCAAGGACAAATCCCTCCGTTCGATGCTCAATACATGCGGCAATAACAGAGTTACCAAATCCAGTAACAGGTACAGCTGTACCTGCTCCGGCAAACTGTCCAAAACGATCATATATACCAAATCCAGTTAGTAACATGGAGATGAAAATGAGAGTTGCGACTGTTGGATTGCCTGCTGAGCGTTCAGTGAAATCAAAATATGTGATGTAAAAAGTAGAAATGAGTTGTCCGATGAAGCAAATAAAACCACCGACGAAAAAGGCTTTTATACAATTTTTTAAGACAGGTCGTTTCGGTTCGCGTTCTTGTTCGAATTTTTTATACTCCTGTTGTACAGGGGTTAAGTTTTTATCTTTACTAGCCATTGCAATCCTTCCTTTTCTTTTAAAAAGCGTTAAGTGTTAGACTCCATTTTTTTACCAATGAATTTTAATTGTTTATTAATTTCATCTTTAGATACTTCTTTTTCCTTAATTTTTCTTTCGAGTTTTTCGAGTAACATAAAGATTTTTTTATCTGTACTGACACGAACATCGAAAGTAGGGTGCTCATCACTTAGTTGCTTTTGAAGCTTTTTACGCAGCGGCTTTAATCCAAACCTTTCGTGATGCTCAGGTGTAACTGCTATGTAGAGATCTAAATTTGAATTCACTGCTGTGCTTTTTATAATTTCATCCATAGCGAGAGCTCTTTTTTTCGCTCCTTGTGATATAGATTGATTAAAGGATTCCGTACTCGTCTTTGTTAACTTTGGACCTTTTTCTTTCTCCGTTCGTTTTGCTTCTTCTTTCACTTTTTTATCTAAAGGACTATTATCACATCCGGTAAAAGAGCTAAATAGAAGTGCAAATAATGCGGTTATGAGGCCGAGTTTTCGCATAATTATCATTCCATTTCTATTGCAATATGTAATGTGATAGAAAAAGGATGACTGCATATCATCCTTTTTCTATTTCACAGCAAGACCGATTCGTTATTGCTGTGAGTATTGTGGTTCTTCTTGTTGGACTTCTTCAACGCGTGGGTTTAAAGAATCGATAATCGTTTGTGTTTGCTGCGCAGCTGTTTGGAAAAGTTGCTTAGCTTGTTGGTTATCCGTATCAAGAGCGAATCCCTCTAAGCTAGCTTGTGCACTTTTTAATCCAGAAACAGTTTGCTTTAATTTTGTAATTACAGTCATTGAATGAAGCCCCCTTTGGAATATCAATTCAAAGATTATAATTTGTGAGTTGGGGTGAATTTATGATTGGAAAATTTAGGGGTGGAATAGATTTTATATGCTTTTAGCTAAGGTGCATAAGGTATTATGGGGATATTTTTATTGATTTAGATGGATTTTATTGCTATTATTATGAGAAGAAAATGAAGTGTTTTCTATAATCATGCGCCCATAGCTCAGTCGGATAGAGCGGTGGTTTCCGGTACCACGTCTGCCGGGGGTTCGAATCCCTCTGGGCGCGTCAAAAAGTCCTAACTTACGTTTTGTAGGTTAGGACTTTTTATTTATTCTATTATTTGAGGGTTAAACAAAACAAACTGATGGAAGTCTCATTTTATATGTGTACTTTCAAAATGCCTTGTCTCATTGCTTCTGTTAAAGCTTCGGAGCGTGATCCTACTTTTAATTTTTTGAAGATTTTTGTTAGGTTGTATTCTACAGCTCTTGAACTCATGTACAGTTCATCAGCAATTTGTTTATTGCTACTTCCTTTAGAGACGGATTCTAAGATTTCTAATTCTTTTTGTGTAAGAAGAGCGGTTTTATTTTCAAGTTGTTGAGTCGTTATATCGTCTGTACGT
Source organism: Bacillus sp. B1-WWTP-T-0.5-Post-4 (assembly GCF_009183795.1). Classification (NCBI taxonomy): domain Bacteria; kingdom Bacillati; phylum Bacillota; class Bacilli; order Caryophanales; family Bacillaceae; genus Bacillus; species Bacillus sp. B1-WWTP-T-0.5-Post-4. The sequence continues at coordinate 99,567 of NZ_WEIJ01000004.1, read as the reverse complement.
AGTTGACGTAATAACGAAATAGGAAGTAAAGTATATCCGTTTACAGCTGCACGAATTGCCATTAATAGCTCTTGCTGAGAAGCTGATTTACTAATAATGCCGCTGATACCAGAGTTTATTAATAAATTGAATTGGGATACGTATTCAAAACCTGTATATAAAATGATTTTTGCATCTGTTTGAATATGTAATATTTTCTGGGCGAGTTCAATACCACTACAATTGGGCATATTCATATCCAAGAGGTATACGTCAAAAGGTGTAGCGTCACTTTTTATAAGTGCTTCCTGTTCATTTAAAATATATTCTGCTTGCATATCTTCTTCTAATTCAATCATGCTCTTTGTTCCTTCGCCTACAATTTGATGATCATCTACAATTAATACTCGAATCATTATTTACCACCTCGGAACTGTAATGTTTATTTGAAGTCCTTTTTTAGCTTCGGATACTATATGTATTTCTCCACCAATTGATTGAAGCCTTCCTTTTATACCGGAAAGCCCCATATGCTGCTTAGGAGAGTAGGGAGTGTCTATATTAAAACCTTTGCCGTTGTCTCGGTAGTCTAGGAAAATACAGTTATTCTCTTCCCATAAAAAAATCGATACGATGGTTGCCTCGGAATGTTTATCTGCGTTTGTTAGTAGTTCTTGAATGATACGATATAAAGATAAAATTTTGTCAAAATCGTAATGATGCTCTTGAATTGATTCATGATCAAATTGAATTTGAAACTGCACACGTAATTGTGTTTGGGCTAGCAATTCTCTTAATGCACCAATTAAACCAGCATCTGATAAAAGTGATGGACGCAATTCATTACATGTGTCGCGAATTTGTTGTATTACATCGTGCATACCGAAGTGGATTTTTTTAGTTCATTTTTTAATTCTAGTGGAACGGATTTGTTTTTTAGTAAAGAGTCTAGTTTGCGGTACCATACGATTTGATCTTGTAATGCAGAGTCGTGTAAATCTGAAGCGAGTCGGCGCCTTTCTTGTTCAGAAATTTGAAAGAGTAGGCGTGATAAGCTTGCAGAATTTGTTTTGGATTCTAAACTCTCCTGTTCTAGAGAATGAATAATTTCATTAATGGTATACAAGTTTTCGTAAATAAGACGGACGTATGTCGTGACAGTGATGAACCATGATTTTTCATGCGTATTATATTTAATATTATTCACTTTTCTTCCAATCCAGATGTAGTGTTTTATATGTTTAGTAGAGTATAAGTAAATGCCGATGCATCCATCATCCTCTAATAAATCATTAATTAGTAATGCTGCCATACTCCATTTTTTCTTTTTAGAAAGTGTGAAATCTTTCGTTTGTCCATATCCGTTGCATTGTGTATATGTGTTGTCTTTCATATCATATTGAACAAATTGAACAAAAGAAGGTTTCAACATCGAAACGATTTCATTAGTGAATTTTTTCTCTAACTCTTCTGTTTTCATAATAGATGATAGCTGTGCGGTAAACTGTTCAATGTTTACGTATAAGTTTGTTTTAGTCCGAAAGAGGTGATTACGGAATGTAAAATCTAATCTTTCTTTTAATATGAGAAATAGAATGTTTAACGGGAAAATAATAATAAAACTTTGCAGCAGTCGAGAGAGAAAATTGTCTTTGTAATAAATGCTCCAGCTCGTAATGATTGCAATTAATAGAGTTGGGATTAGTGACAGAAATGCGTAATATCGTAAACGATCAAATACAAAATCTATATCAAAAATCTGCTTAGTCGCTACTAAATAAAAATAACCGATTGGAAGAGCGATTAGGAACATAGCTCCAATATCTGCTGAGAGAATCGGTGTACTGAATATTGCATCTGGAAGAGCATAGAGTGTAACGAACGGAAAGAAGGCAATGGAATGGATCGTGAGCATTAATTTTAAAAATGGTTTATGTACTGTATTGTGATATTTGATATAGGCACGGATTAAAAAGTATATGCAAAAGATAATATTTATTGAAAGGTAAATTAGTTCTAATCCATCGGTATTAACTACGGGAAATGGAATGAACATCATTAAAATAGAGAGTGATAGTAAAATGATGCCAATTGCAATGTCGATTTTTAGAAATCTCATAGAAATGACGTATAGTTGTTTTTTCTTGAATAATTCATTCAATAATAAAATGAGAGACATAGGTGTACCTTGAAATACAATACTTAAAATAATGAGGGCGATAAAATCACCTTTACCAGATTCAACTGCAATTAGAAGACTTGAGGAAGTCATGAATAGAAACGTGATCAAAAAGAATGTTTCTCGGTTCAAAGGCTTCTTTGTATAAAGAAAAATAGATAACCCTAAACAAATAAAAGCGAGTAGGAAGGGGAAGTATACAGAAATGATTTTGTCACGATAATCAATGAAATGTTCTGTTCCTTTATAAGTTTGAGTGATATCGTCTTTTTTAACTTGTATTTCAGATGCATTTAGTGATTGGTTTTGATATCCAGGAAGTATTCCTAAATGAGGTTTCTCTTTATTAATTGAATAGATTATATCTCCTTCTTTTAAGTCCGTATGAAAAGCCCAACCGGAGGATTTAATTTTTGCTATTGTGTATGTAGCTGAGTCTGTTTTAGAAATAAGAACGCCGCTATATGGTTGGTTTATTTTATATAAGATATAGCCTTGTAAACAAAAATACAGGATAGTTACACATGAAATGAAAACGAAGTTACGTTGTATCTGCAACGGTTTGGACACCTCTCTTTGTAGGTACATCATTTAATTTCTGAATATTTTTATAATAACATTTAAGAAGTTTTCATACAATCAACTTCATCTGTTGAAATTGCGGTGAACCACATAAGAGTGGTTCGCTTTTTTTACGGTAAATACAGTACGGATTGCGGGCAATAGCATCAGAAAGAAGTCTATGATAAAGATACAACTTAACAAGTTAATGAAGGAGGAAATAGTTATGAAAAAGTTTTTGTTGATGGTAGGCGGGATTGTATTAGGAATGGCGGTTATTTATTTCGTAAAAAGCTAAAAGGAGCTGTTATGGATGGCATTTGAAATTCAAGGATTAAATAAAACATTTGGTGAATATAAAGCCGTTAATGATTTAAATATACGTGTAGAAGAAGGTGGAATTTTAGGGATGCTGGGCCGAAATGGTGCTGGTAAGACGACAACGATTCGTATGATCTTAGATTTAATCAAACCGGATAGCGGCCAAATTCTATGGAATAATCGCCCTTTTTCAAAGAAAGATCTATCTATTGGCTATTTACCAGAAGAGCGTGGATTATACCCGAAAATGAATGTAGTGGAGCAATTGGTGTATTTCGGCAAGTTAGAAGGAATGCCAGCTAATCTTGCAAAAAGGCATGCGTTACAATGGCTAGAAAAATTAGAAATGACACCACATTTAAAGAAGAAAACAGAGGAATTGTCAAAGGGAAATCAACAAAAAATCCAATTGATTTCAGCGATATTGCATAATCCGGAATTCATCATACTAGATGAACCATTTAGTGGATTGGATCCTGTAAATGCAGAGATGTTAAAAAATGTTGTGCTCGAGTTAATTGCGCAAAGAAAAACGATTATTTTTTGTAGTCATCAAATGGACAGTGTAGAAACGTTCTGTGAGGAAATTTGTATTATGAAAAACGGTCAACTTGTATTATCGGGTGCCTTGTCAGATATTAAGAAAAGTTATCAATATAAATATATGACGTTGCAAACGGAAGGGGATATTGAACCTATTCTTAAGGAGAAGAATTTCAATTTTGAAAAAGTTAATCGTACGTTCATGATTAAAGTTAATGATGGAGAGGATGCATTTTCGCTGCTTGAAGATATTAAAACTAAACAATATATCCGAGATGTTTCTATTAAAGAACCTTCTTTACATCAAATCTTTGTTGAAAAGGCGGGTGCATAAGTAATGAGGAATTTCTGGATTGTTTTAGGGCAAACGTACTGGGACCGTGTGAGAACGAAAATATTTATTGGGATGACATTGCTATTAATAGGAGGAGGGATATTCTTATTCTCTTTTCCAACTTTAGTACAAAAGTTTTCTGGAGAGAAAGAAAAAGCAAAGGTTGTATTTATTTCTGAAGTACCTAATGTTACGGTGGATCAATCTAATCTTAGTAAAGCTCTTCCAGAATGGGATTGGTCTTTGGGAGATAAAACAAAATTAAATCAATATAAGCAAGAATTGTTAGATAAGAAAGTCGAAGCGCTCTTTATATTAAAAGAGGGTGCGGGTGCTGAACCAGTATTAGATTACTTTATGAAGCTAGATAATCCTAAGTTGATTCAAAGTGCACAGGTATTTGTACAAAATCAGTATTTTCAAAGTGCGGTAGTTAAGCAGCAGTTATCAGAAGAGGCTGTGAAATCACTGACGATGAACGTGCAAGCGACAAAACAAAACTTAAATAATGAAGAAACAAGTTCATTTTTACTAGTATATTTATTAGTAGCGATTATGTACTTAGCAATCACTTCATATGGAAATGCTATCGCGACAGCAGTTGCATCAGAGAAAGCCTCACGTGTTATGGAAGTGATGGTCACAAAAGTATCTCCTGTCCATATGGTTTTCGGGAAAATTTTAGGAGTCGGTCTTGCTAGTTTGACACAGTTATTTATCTTCTTCTTTAGTATGGCGCTATATATTAAATCTGGAATTTTTAAAGTATCGGATTCGTTTTTTGGAGTGAATATTGATGTAAATATGATTACAGGTGAGCACGCTGCATATTTCTTGTTATATTTTGTTCTCGGTTACTTCGTTTATGCGGCACTTTTCGCAGTGTTTGGTTCTATGGTAAGCAGGCCAGAAGAATTATCTGGAACAACGATGCCAATTACTCTTATATTGATGGGGAGCTTAGTGGTGGAGTTATTAGTAGTGCTTGATAACCCTGAAGGGCTAGTATCAAGGGTGACATCATATGTACCGTTTACAGCTCCAATTAGTATGATAGTTAGGATTATTAATGGGTCTGTGAGTGGTATGGAAATTGCAGCGTCTATATTGGTTCTGTTAAGTAGTATTAGCCTGATTTCTTTATTTGCTGCGAAAGTATATCCAAAGGGTATTTTGCGAAGCGGTAAGAGCTTGAAGTTATTTCAGCTTTTGAAAAATAGTTGATTAGTGGAAGAGAAGATGGGATCTTCTCTTTTTTTATTGCCCGTTTTAATATCTTGTATTAATATTTACTATTAGTACTTAGTGTTAAAAATAAACGTTATTATTTTCTTTCAATATTATTCAAATTTCGGTTGTAAGTTGTAAATCTCATTAATACATATAAATTAATAATATTTTGGAATGGGTGTCTGTGATAGCATTCTCCTTTTACCAAACTTATTGTACAATAGAAACAAGGGGGAGATTAGTTTGAAGGCAAGTCTTTTACAAGAACAAAGCTTACGTTTGGCAATGACACAAGAGTTAAGGCAAGCGATTACAATGCTCCAGTATAATGTACAAGAATTATCGGAGTTTTTGTATGAGCAATCGTTAGAGAATCCCCTTATTGAGTTAGGTGGTTTTGAGAGGGAGAAGAAAAAGAGCTCTAACAACAGTAAAAATACCAGCAAACAAGTCGAGAATCAGATGGAGATCTACAGTGTGGATTCTACAACGATTCAGCAACATTTATTAAATCAAATACAGTATTATAAAATAGATGAAGAAGAGCGAAAAGTAGCTTCTTTCATTATTATGAACATGGATGGAAATGGATATTTACAAGAAACGAATGAAGAGTTAGCAGAGCTCCTTTCTGCACATATTCATGTAGTCGACCGTTCTGTAGAGCTTGTCCAATCACTGGAGCCAGCAGGGGTAGGGGCGCGTAATATTCAGGAATGTTTAACTTTGCAATTGAAGCGCTTACAAAGACGTAATGGATTAGCAGAAGAGGTTGTAGAAGATCATTTCGCTTATTTCGTGAAGAAAGATTGGCGAAAGCTCGTTCAAGTGTTGAAGTGTAGTAATGAGGAATTGCAGAGTGCGGTAAATTGTATAACGTCATTACAACCAAAACCAGGTCTTGCGTTTTCTTCAGATAAACCACTTTACATTGTACCTGATATGGCGGTAAAAAAAGATGGCGATCGCCTCGTTTTACAAATGAATGAGAGAAATATGCCGAGAATTGAAATTCATTCTGAATATAGTGCGCTTCTTAATAATAGTGAAAGTGAAGTAGCATCTTACGTATCAGAAAAGTATCAGCATGTGCAGTGGATTATGCGCAGTTTGAAGCAGAGAAAACAGACATTGCTGCAAGTAATGACTATTATTATGGAAAAACAACGTGATTTCTTCTGGAAAGGTTCAGAGTATTTAAGACCTCTCGCTTTAAAAGAGGTAGCGGAAGAGTTAAGTGTGCATGAATCGACAATTAGTCGTGCGACGCGAAATAAATATGTGCAAACACCACACGGTTTATTTGAGATGAAATCGTTCTTTAGCAATGCCGTTTCGACGATTGAAGATGAAGCAGTTTCTACAAAACGTGTAAAACAATTTATTCAAACGCTAATTGGGGCAGAGGATAAGAAAAAGCCACTTTCAGATCAAAAGATTTCAAAATTATTAGAAGAAGAGCATGAAATTGTTATTTCTCGAAGAACGGTGGCGAAGTATAGAGAACAAATGCATATCCCAGCTTCGTCATTACGAAAAACGATCGGATAGGTGAAGAAGATGAAAGTTGTACTGTATACTAAAAAAGATTGTGGCCTTTGCGTGAAGGCAAAACAAGTTTTACAGGAAGTACAATGTGAATATTCTTTTCAAATCGAGGAAATAGATATATATGAAGATAATGACCTTTTAGAAAAATATCACTTAATGATTCCGGTTGTAGAAATGGACGGAAAACAAGTAGAATATGGTAACATTCACAAAGGTGTCATAATAAACTATATAAAGAATGCAGTTAAGAGTTGAATAAGTTTCTATCTCCTGTTACAATAATACACGTAGCAGGGATTATTTTTTTAACCTATGTGGGACACAAAATGTCACTACGGGACGTAAAGTGACCACAAAGGAAAAATGAACCGATGTAGTGAGGAGAAAAGATATGCGCTCATGGATTCAGAACACAAAAAAATTATTACCTGATCTGCTACCTGTTATGCAAACGAGAATGCAAATTCTTCAATACATTAGGCTCATGCAGCCGATTGGAAGAAGAAACTTATCAGCAAGTCTCGGTATGACAGAACGAGTATTGCGAAGTGAAGTTCAAGTTTTGAAAGAACAAAACTTAGTTCACGTCGCTTCTTCTGGAATGACTTTGACAGAAGAAGGAACAGCTTTAGTTCTTGCTTTGGAAGACTTTATGAAAGAAATTTCCGGGTTAAAGGTTTTAGAAAAGCAACTTAAGGAAACATTAGACTTGGATGAAGTTTTCGTTGTCCCTGGTGATAGTGATGAATCACCTTGGGTCAAACTGGAGATGGGCCGTGCTTGTGTGACTTGTATAAAAGACCGTCTGACAGCGAATAATATCGTTGCTGTGGCTGGAGGAACTACGCTAGCTGCTGCTGCGGACATGATGCAACTTGATTGCAAAGATTTACATATGCTATTTGTCCCAGCACGTGGTGGAATTGGAGAAGGCGTCGAGTTAGAAGCCAATACCATTTGTGCCAAGATGGCGCAAAATACGATGAGTAATTATCGCTTATTGTATGTTCCAGATCATGTTAGCAGCGAAGCATATGCGTCTATTGTGACAGAGCCTTCCGTGAAAGAAGTTCTTGAGTTGATTCGATCTTCCAATATCGTCATTCATGGAATAGGTGATGCGTTAACAATGGCACGTCGCAGAAGTACTTCAGAAGCAGATTGGTTAAAGATTCAGGCAAGCGAAGCAGTTGGCGAAGCTTTCGGTTACTACTTTAATGAAGAAGGAAATGTTGTTCATAAAGTAAGAACAGTTGGTATGCAACTAGAGGATTTACAAAATGTATCTCACGTTGTTGCAGTCGCTGGAGGTTCTTCAAAGGCAAAAGCAATACAGGCTGTAATTAAACAAGGGCACACTTCAATTCTAATTACAGATGAAGGTGCAGCAAAACAGTTAACAAAGGGTTTTACCCTTTAATATAATCCCCCAAGGAGGAAATTCAAATGACTAAAATTGGTATTAATGGATTTGGACGTATCGGACGTAACGTATTCCGCGCAGCTCTTAACAACTCTGAGGTAGAAGTAGTAGCAATCAATGACTTAACAGATGCTAAAACATTAGCTCACCTTTTAAAATATGACACAGTTCACGGAACTTTAAATGCAGAAGTATCTGCTAACGAAAACAGCATCGTTGTTAACGGTAAAGAAATTAAAGTTATCGCTGAGCGTGACCCAGCTCAATTACCATGGAGCGACTACGGAGTAGAAGTAGTAGTAGAATCTACTGGCCGTTTCACTAAAAAATCAGACGCTGAGAAACACTTAGGTGGATCAGTTAAGAAAGTTATCATCTCAGCTCCAGCTTCTGACGAAGATATCACTGTAGTTATGGGTGTTAACCACGAACAATACGATGCAGCTAACCACAACGTAGTATCTAACGCTTCTTGTACTACAAACTGTCTAGCTCCATTCGCTAAAGTATTAAACGAAAAATTCGGCGTAAAACGCGGAATGATGACAACAATTCACTCTTACACTAACGACCAACAAATCTTAGACTTACCACACAAAGATTTACGTCGTGCTCGTGCAGCAGCTGAAAACATGATCCCAACATCTACTGGTGCAGCTAAAGCTGTAGCATTAGTATTACCAGAACTTAAAGGTAAATTAAACGGTGGCGCTGTACGTGTTCCAACTGCTAACGTTTCTCTAGTTGACCTAGTTGTTGAACTTGACAAAGAAGTAACAGTTGAAGAAGTAAATGCAGCATTCAAAGCAGCAGCTGAAGGCGAATTAAAAGGTATCCTTGGATACAGCGAAGAGCCATTAGTATCTATCGACTATAACGGATGTACAGCTTCTTCTACAATCGATGCATTATCTACAATGGTAATGGAAGGTAACATGGTTAAAGTACTTTCTTGGTACGATAACGAAACTGGTTACTCTAACCGCGTAGTAGACCTAGCAGCTTACATGACTTCAAAAGGTCTTTAATTCTTAATTATATAAGTTATCAATGACAAAACGAGGGAGAGGGTTTGTTCCCTCTCTCTCTTCTTTCGTTTTAAAAGCAAATGTGTTAAGCTTTTGAGTGGGTTTTGTCAATCCTAACTAGTAGTCGGAGGGAAATCCAATGAACAAAAAATCAATTCGTGACGTAGATTTAAAAGGTAAGCGTGTATTTTGCCGCGTTGATTTCAACGTACCTATGAAAGAAGGCAAAATTACAGATGAAACTCGTATCCGTGCAGCTCTTCCTACAATTCAATATTTAGTAGAGCAAGGTGCGAAAGTTATTTTAGCAAGTCACTTAGGCCGTCCAAAAGGTCAAGTAGTAGAAGAAATGCGTTTAACTCCAGTAGCAGCACGTTTAGGCGAGCTTCTTGGTAAAGACGTTAAAAAAGCGGACGAAGCATTCGGACCAGTTGCACAAGAAATGGTTGCAGCAATGAACGAAGGCGACGTATTAGTTCTTGAAAACGTACGTTTCTATGCGGGCGAAGAAAAGAACGATGCAGAACTTGCGAAAGAATTTGCAGCACTTGCTGACATCTTCGTAAACGATGCATTCGGTGCAGCTCACCGTGCTCACGCTTCTACAGCAGGTATCGCAGACTACCTACCAGCAGTATCTGGTCTATTAATGGAAAAAGAGTTAGATGTACTTGGTAAAGCACTTTCTAACCCAGAACGTCCATTTACAGCTATTATCGGTGGTGCGAAAGTAAAAGATAAAATCGGTGTAATTCGTCATCTATTAGACAAAGTAGATAACTTAATCATCGGTGGTGGACTTGCTTACACATTCGTTAAAGCTTTAGGTCATGAAATTGGTCTATCTCTATGTGAAGACGACAAGATTGAACTAGCTAAAGAATTTATGCAACTTGCAAAAGAAAAAGGCGTAAACTTCTACATGCCAGTTGATGTTGTAATCACTGAGGAATTCTCTGAAACTGCAACAACTAAAATCGTTGGTATCGACTCTATCCCTTCTAACTGGGAAGGCGTGGACATCGGTCCTAAAACACGTGAAATTTATGCAGATGTAATTAAAAATTCTAAGCTTGTTGTATGGAATGGACCAATGGGTGTATTCGAAATGACTCCATTCGCAGAAGGTACAAAAGCAGTAGGACAAGCATTAGCAGATGCAGAAGATACATACTCTGTTATCGGCGGTGGTGACTCTGCAGCAGCTGTTGAAAAATTCGGTATGGCTGATAAAATGAGCCACATTTCTACTGGCGGCGGTGCGTCATTAGAATTCATGGAAGGTAAAGAGCTTCCAGGTGTAGTTTGTCTTAACGACAAATAAGTAGCAGCCAAAGAAAAAGGACGGTGCAAAGCATGCGTAAACCAATTATCGCAGGTAACTGGAAAATGAATAAAACTCTATCAGAAGCAGTTAGCTTCGTAGAGGAAGTTAAAGGTCAAATCCCAGCAGCTTCAGCTGTTGATGCAGTAGTTTGCTCTCCAGCTCTATTCTTAGAGCGCCTTGTAGCAGCAACTGAAGGAACTGACTTACAAGTAGGTGCACAAAACATGCACTTCGAAAAAAATGGTGCATTCACTGGCGAAATTAGCCCAGTAGCACTTAGCGACTTAAAAGTTGGCTATGTAGTACTTGGCCACTCTGAGCGTCGTGAAATGTTTGCCGAAACAGATGAGTCAGTAAACAAAAAGACTATCGCAGCATTTGAACATGGTTTAACACCAATCGTATGTTGTGGTGAGACTTTAGAAGAGCGCGAAAGCGGAAAAACATTTGATCTAGTAGCAGGTCAAGTGACAAAAGCACTTGCAGGTTTAACAGAAGAGCAAGTTAAAGCAACTGTTATCGCTTATGAGCCAATCTGGGCTATCGGTACAGGTAAATCTTCTTCTTCTGCAGATGCAAACGAAGTATGTGCGCACATCCGTAAAGTTGTTGCAGAAGCTGTTTCTCCAGAAGCTGCAGAAGCTGTTCGTATCCAATACGGCGGTAGCGTAAAACCAGAAAACATTAAAGAGTATATGGCACAATCTGACATCGACGGCGCTTTAGTTGGCGGTGCTAGCTTAGAGCCTGCTTCGTTCTTAGGTCTTCTGGGGGCGGTAAAATGAGAAAGCCAACAGCTTTAATCATTCTTGACGGTTTCGGACTTCGTGAAGAAACTTACGGGAATGCTGTAGCACAAGCTAAGAAACCTAATTTTGATGGTTACTGGAACAAATTCCCTCACACAACGCTTACAGCTTGTGGTGAGGCGGTAGGTCTTCCAGAAGGTCAAATGGGTAACTCTGAGGTTGGTCACTTAAATATCGGTGCTGGCCGCGTAGTATATCAAAGCTTAACACGCGTTAACGTTGCAATTCGTGAAGGTGAGTTCGATAAGAACGAAACTTTCCAAAATGCAATTAAAAGTGTAAAAGAAAAAGGTACTGCACTTCATTTATTCGGTTTACTTTCTGACGGTGGTGTGCACAGTCACATGAACCATATGTTTGCTCTTCTTCGCCTAGCAGCAAAAGAAGGCGTGGAGAAAGTTTATATCCATGCATTCTTAGACGGCCGCGATGTTGGACCACAAACAGCAAAAGGTTATATCGATGCAACGAATGAAGTAATTAAAGAAACAGGAGTAGGACAATTCGCGACTATCTCTGGTCGTTATTACTCTATGGACCGTGACAAGCGTTGGGATCGCGTAGAAAAATGTTACAGTGCTATGGTGAATGGTGAAGGCCCTACTTATAAATCAGCAGAAGAGTGTGTAGAAGACTCTTATGCGAACGGTATCTATGATGAATTCGTATTGCCGTCTGTAATTGTTAACGAAGATAACACGCCAGTTGCAACAATCAATGATGATGATGCAGTTATCTTCTATAACTTCCGTCCAGACCGTGCAATTCAAATTGCTCGTGTATTTACAAACGAAGACTTCCGTGAGTTCGATCGTGGTGAAAAAGTACCTCACATTCCAGAATTCGTATGTATGACACACTTCAGTGAAACTGTAGATGGTTACGTGGCATTCAAGCCAATGAACCTTGATAACACTTTAGGTGAAGTTGTTGCGCAAGCGGGATTAAAGCAACTTCGCATCGCGGAAACTGAAAAGTATCCGCACGTTACATTCTTCTTTAGCGGTGGTCGTGAGGCTGAATTCCCAGGAGAAGAGCGTATCTTAATTAACTCACCGAAGGTTGCAACGTATGACTTGAAACCTGAAATGAGCATTTACGAAGTAACGGACGCTTTAGTAAATGAAATCGAAAATGATAAACATGATGTTATCATTCTTAACTTTGCGAACTGTGATATGGTTGGCCATTCTGGGATGATGGAACCAACAATTAAAGCAGTAGAAGCAACTGACGAATGTTTAGGAAAAGTTGTAGAAGCGATTCTTGCAAAAGATGGTGTAGCACTTATTACTGCTGACCATGGTAATGCTGATCAGGAGTTAACTGCTGATGGCGGTCCTATGACAGCTCATACAACTAACCCGGTTCCTTTCATCGTTACAAAAAATGATGTAGAGCTTCGTGAAGGTGGTATTTTAGGAGATATCGCTCCAACAATGCTTACACTTTTAAATGTGGAACAACCGAAAGAAATGACAGGTAAAACAATTATTAAATAATTTGCTTATATAAAAAGGAGAGAATTTATTATGTCAACAATTATTGATGTTTATGCTCGCGAAGTCCTTGACTCTCGTGGTAACCCAACTGTAGAAGTAGAAGTTTACACAGAAAGCGGCGCTTTCGGACGCGCTATCGTACCAAGTGGTGCATCTACTGGTGAGCACGAAGCAGTAGAATTACGTGACGGTGACAAATCTCGTTACCTTGGTAAAGGTGTTGTTAACGCAGTAAACAACGTTAACGAAATTATCGCTCCAGAAATCGCTGGTTTCGATGTAACTGACCAAGCTGGTATCGACCGTGCTATGATCGAATTAGATGGCACTCCAAACAAAGGTAAACTAGGCGCTAACGCTATCCTTGGTGTATCTATGGCAGTAGCTCACGCAGCAGCTGACTTCGTAGGTCTTCCATTATACCGTTACCTTGGTGGATTCAATGCAAAACAATTACCAACTCCAATGATGAACATCATCAACGGTGGTTCTCACGCTGATAACAACGTTGACTTCCAAGAGTTCATGATCTTACCAGTTGGTGCTCCAACATTCAAAGAATCAATCCGTATGGGTGCTGAAGTATTCCATGCACTTAAAGCTGTATTACATGACAAAGGTCTTAACACTGCAGTAGGTGACGAAGGTGGATTCGCTCCAAACCTTGGTTCTAACCGTGAAGCTTTAGAAGTAATCATCGAAGCTATCGAAAAAGCTGGTTACAAAGCTGGCGAGAACGTATTCTTAGGAATGGACGTTGCTTCTTCTGAGTTCTACAACAAAGAAACTGGTAAATATGACCTTGCAGGCGAAGGCCGTACTGGCTTAACTTCTGCAGAAATGGTTGATTTCTATGAAGAGCTTTGCAAAGACTTCCCAATCATCTCTATCGAAGATGGTTTAGACGAAAACGACTGGGATGGTCACAAATTATTAACTGAGCGTATCGGTGATAAAGTACAATTAGTTGGTGATGATTTATTCGTAACTAACACTCAAAAACTTGCTGAAGGTATCGAAAAAGGTATCTCTAACTCAATCTTAATTAAAGTTAACCAAATCGGTACTTTAACTGAGACTTTCGAAGCTATCGAAATGGCTAAACGTGCTGGTTACACAGCAGTTGTATCTCACCGTTCTGGTGAAACTGAAGATGCTACAATCGCTGACATCGCAGTTGCAACTAACGCTGGCCAAATCAAAACTGGTTCTATGAGCCGTACTGACCGTATTGCTAAGTACAACCAATTATTACGCATCGAAGACGAACTAGGCGAAATCGCTGTTTACGATGGTATCAAATCTTTCTACAACATCAAACGATAATTGTAGAAAATAAACGACAGACCGTGAGAAATCACGGTCTGTTTTTTTATGCTAAAATTGTTCACCCGTCATAAGTGACATGAAATGTTTGAAGAAGCGGTTATAATCAAAATCAATTGCTATTTGATGACTCGGCCAATCAATAAATGGTTTAGATTCTCCTAAAGAGCGAAATTCTCCAATGCTTGCCCCCTGTGCATAAGATTCTGTCATGACAACGATAGGTGATTTGTGATAGGTAAACATAGAGTTATCAAGTAAAGCGAGTATTGGTATTGTATCATGGAAGGGGCTCCCCTTTAAATGTGGTAGGGCGTCTTTATAATATCCGTAGTAATAATGATCAAATAACGGTTTGACAAGTGGAGCTTTTCCTTTTGCCTCAATGTATTCTGCCATTTCTGGTGTAATGATGGAGTATTGAGTGACGTTTAATGGGTATATGTACATGTTAGCTGTGGATTGAAGGACTATATTGGCGGCAGTAGGATCGCCATAAAAGTTTGCTTCGGAAATAGGGGTAACATTACCAGGATGTAAAAAGGCACCGCCCATTACATAGTAAGATTTAATTTGTTTCATTAACTGTTTGCACATGATAAACAAAATTGCTAGGGAGGTAAGTCTTCCTAAACTCACAATAATTAATTCATCTTTATGCTGTTCAATAAGAGGAATAACTTCAAAAAAATTCTCCATTTCTCCGTTAGTCACATTCACCTTTGGAATAATTGGACCGAGCCCCTGTTTTCCATGTACATCCGTAAAAAACGCAGGTGGGGCACCAGTAAGGGGACGTTCTGAACCACCGAATATCTTGATATTTCTATTCTTTGTTTTGTTATTAAAAAAATGAGCATTTTCTACGGCCATTTTTTTTGGAACATTGCCGTAATCAGCAACGATACCGACGATTTCTATTTCATCGATAAAGAATGCTAAGAGGAGAGCCATCGTATCATCAATCCCAGGATCACAAAAAATGAGAACTTTTTTGGGCATATGTTCACCACCTATCTTGTTTATCCCGTACAAACCAGCTTGGTGAGGGCTAATAATCAATAAGGATGAGGGGAATCTCATGGATTAAAGTTTCACTTTATATATATGTAAGTTTAAGAATAAAAAGATTATTTTATTGAAATAATAGTCTTTTAAATTCAGAAAATAAAAACTTTTTATATTAGGTCAAGGTTTTTGACATAATTTTCGTTTAGAAATGCAGTCATATCAAGGTTGTAAGCGTATAACATAGGCTGTTTTTGCTGTCAAGTTGATAAATTGCAGCTTTTTACAATTTATACTATGATAAAGATATTAACAGAAGATCGTATAAACATGAGGGATGATGAACATGAAATTTACAAAGATTCTTGTCCAAATTGCTGCTCTTTACGTGTTTTATATGGTTGGAACTTGGGTGCAAGAAATGTTAAATATTCCGATTCCAGGAAGTTTGATTGGAATGTTCCTCTTACTTGTTTTACTTAGCCTAAAAGTTCTGCCAGTGAAATGGTTCGATTTAGGAGCAGAAACACTCGTTGCTATTATGCCGTTTTTATTAATTCCGCCAACGCTTGGCCTAATGAATTACGGTGCTTTTTTTATGAGTAAAGGAATTTCTCTTTTCATTACAGTTGTAGCGAGTACATTTTTAATTATTATTGTCGCAGGACATACAGGACAATATCTTGCGAATAGGAAGGAAAGAGAGTCGCGATGAGCCAAATATTAATCGGAGTCGGTTGGGTTCTTTTTACGGTGCTATTATATCAATTATCTAAAAAAATCTATAAATTATTTCCAACACCATTCACCATTCCAATGCTTGTAGCAACTGGATTAATGGCTTTCCTATTTATCGTGCTTGATATACCGTATCAACATTATATGGAAAGTGGTGGTGGCTGGATTGCAAAGCTACTTGGACCCGGTGTTGTAGCATTTGCAATTCCTCTTTATAAACAACGTCATGTTCTGCAAAAATATGTTGTACCGATTGCTGGTGGCGTATTAGTAGGTACAACAGTTGCAATCGCTAGTGATTTTGCGATTGCTTCACTTATGGGAACGGATAAAAGCTTAATCTTATCGTCTTTACCAAAATCGGTGACAATGCCAGTTGCGATGAGTGTTTCAGAGCAAGTCGGTGGTGTACCTTCCTTAACAGCAGCTTTCGTTGTTATTGCAGGTATTACTGGAACGATTACAGGACCCCTTTTATTAAAATGGAGCCGTGTTACAAACTCAGTTGGTAAAGGTATCGGATTTGGATGTGCTTCTCATATTATGGGTGTTATGAGAGCGATGAAAAATAACGAACATGAAGGTGTTATTGGATCGGTAACAATGACATTAACAGCAATTTTGACATGTTTACTTGGACCGTTATTTGCGATGATGTTTATGTAATAGAAGAAAAGCGAGAGCGCCTCTATAGCTCTCGCTTTTCTATAGAATTTATGCTACAGTTACAATAACTGAATCTTTGTAGGAGGTACGCCAAGTGCATACGTTATTATCAGTTTTACTTATTATTGTATCGATTTTAATGATTGTTATGGTACTTATGCAATCTAGTAATAGCTCAGGCCTTTCAGGTGCAATTTCAGGCGGTGCGGAGCAATTATTTGGTAAGCAAAAGGCACGTGGAATTGAAGCGGTATTAAACCGTATTACAATTGTTTTAGCTGTATTGTTCTTTGTATTAACAATTGGTGTTACGTACTTCAATTTATAGAATTGAAAGAAGAAGCGTTAGTGAATGGTACTAATGGTTCTTCTTTTTTTGTTTTGCTATTTGAAAGATGTTTCTAATTAGATTATAGAAATACAAATATGGTACACTAGATATAGAAAGAATACGACTAGATTACAGAAGAGAAAGAGGAGAAATACATGATGAAATTAGCATCTCCGAAACCATTTACATTTGAGGGTGGAGACCGCGCTGTTTTATTACTACATGGATTCACAGGGAACTCAGCTGATGTACGTATGTTAGGGCGTTTCTTAGAAAAGAAAGGCTATACTTGTCATGCGCCAATTTATAAAGGGCACGGTGTACCACCAGAAGAGCTTGTTCATACAGGGCCTGAAGATTGGTGGCAAGATGTAACGGAGGCATATCAGCTTTTAAAAGATAAAGGTTTTGAGAAAATTGCTGTTGTTGGATTGTCACTTGGCGGCGTATTTTCTTTAAAATTGGGTTATACAGTACCGGTTTTAGGTGTAGTACCAATGTGTGCACCTATGTATATTAAGAGCGAAGAAACGATGTACCAAGGTATATTGGCATATGCCCGCGAATATAAAAAACGTGAGCAAAAATCAACAGAACAAATTGAACAAGAAATGTTGGAATTCCAAAAGACACCGATGAATACATTAAAAGCATTACAACAATTAATTGCTGACGTACGTAACAATGTGGATATGATTTATGCACCAACATTTGTTGTACAAGCACGTCATGACGAAATGATTAATACAGATAGTGCTAACATTATTTATAACGGTGTAGAATCTACGTTAAAAGACATTAAATGGTATGAAGACTCTACGCATGTCATTACACTTGATAAACAACGTGACGAGCTACATGAGGATGTATATAACTTCTTGGAGCAACTAGATTGGTAAGATCTAGTTGCCTCTTTTTTTCATAAGGAATTTTTTGTGAAAACTGTAAAAATCATAAGGGGAGTATTGAAGTTTCGCTTTATACATCCCCTATCTTTCGGATACACTAAATAATATAAGGTTTTAAAGGAGGTATTTTTGCTTGGAAGAAATCACACAAGAACATATTGATAAGTTGTTATTATTTATGAGAGAAGAAGCGTATAAACCGCTAACGATACAAGAGTTAGAAGAGGCATTTGGAATTGAAGGTTCTGAGGGCTTTAAAGATTTTGTAAAAGCACTTGTAATGATGGAAGAGAAGGGACTTGTTATTCGTACACGTAGCAACCGTTACGGTCTTCCTGAAAAGATGAATTTAATACGCGGTAAGTTAATTGGACATGCACGTGGTTTTGCATTCGTTGTACCAGATGAGAAGAAAACGGGAGACGATGACCTTTTCATACCGCCTACAGAATTAAACGGTGCGCTTCATGGCGATACAGTATTAGCACGCCTTAGTTCCCAATCGAGTGGTTCGCGTCAAGAAGGTTCAATTGTACGCATTTTAGAACGCGGAACGAAAGAGTTAGTTGGTACATATACAGAATCGAAAAACTTTGGGTTCGTTATACCTGACAATAAGCGCTGGACAAGTGACATTTTCGTATTGAAAAGTGCATCTATGGGCGCTGTAGAAGGTCATAAAGTAGTTGTGAAAATTACGAGCTATCCAGAGAATCGTTTAAGTGCAGAAGGTGAAGTTATTCAAATTCTAGGTCATAAAAATGATCCAGGAGTAGATATTTTATCTGTCATTCATAAACATCACTTGCCTTTAGCGTTCCCTGAAGAAGTGATGGAACATGCCAACAGTGTACCAGAAACGATTTCAGAAGAAGATTTAAAAGATCGCCGTGACTTGCGTGACCAAATGATCGTAACGATTGACGGTGCAGACGCAAAAGATTTAGATGATGCTGTTACAGTAACGAAACTTGAGAACGGTAACTACAAGCTAGGCGTTCACATTGCGGATGTAAGTCATTACGTTCAAGAAGGTTCTCCAATTGATGTAGAAGCAGCGGAAAGAGCGACGAGTGTGTATCTTGTTGACCGTGTAATTCCGATGATTCCACACCGTCTATCTAACGGTATTTGTTCATTAAATCCGAAAGTAGACCGTCTGACATTATCTTGTGAAATGGAAATCAACAACTTAGGTGATGTTGTTAAACACGAGATTTTCCAAAGTGTGATTAAAACGACAGAGCGTATGACTTATGCTGACGTAAGAAGCATTTTAGAAGATGAGGACGAAGAGTTAATTAAGCGTTATGAGCCGCTCGTACCGATGTTTAAAGAGATGGGTCAATTGGCACAAATTTTACGTGAAAAACGTATGCGCCGTGGTGCAATTGACTTTGACTTTAAAGAAGCGAAAGTATTAGTGGATGAAGAAGGAAAACCGACAGACGTTGTCATGCGCGATCGTTCTGTATCAGAGAAGTTAATTGAAGAATTTATGCTTGTTGCGAATGAAACAGTAGCAGAGCACTTCCACTGGATGAACGTACCATTCATGTACCGTGTCCATGAAGATCCGAAAGAAGATAAGTTAGAGCGTTTCTTCGAGTTTGTAACGAACTTCGGATATGCGGTAAAAGGACGTGCGAATGAAGTACATCCTCGTGCGCTGCAACAAATTCTTGAAATGGTTCAAGGGCAGCCAGAAGAAGTAGTTATTTCAACAGTAATGCTTCGTTCTATGAAGCAAGCGCGTTACGATGCGGATAGCTTAGGACATTTCGGTTTATCAACTGAGTTCTACACGCATTTCACATCACCAATTCGTCGTTACCCGGATACAATTGTTCATAGATTAATTCGTGAATACATTATTAACGGTAAAGTCGACAACGAAACGCAAGCAAAATGGCGTGAAAAATTACCTGAGATTGCAGAGCATTCTTCTAATATGGAACGTCGTGCTGTTGAAGCAGAGCGTGAAACAGATGAGATGAAAAAAGCAGAGTATATGGTTGATAAGATCGGTGAAGAGTATGACGGTATGATTAGCTCTGTAACAAACTTCGGTTTATTCGTAGAGCTTCCAAATACAATTGAAGGTCTTGTACACGTTAGTTATTTAACGGATGATTACTACCGTTATGACGAGCAACATTTCGCTATGATCGGAGAACGTACAGGAAACGTATTCCGCATCGGTGACGAAATTACAATTCGCGTTATTAACGTAAACAAAGACGAGCGTGCAATCGACTTTGAAATCGTTGGCATGAAAGGCACACCTCGCCGTAAGTTCAAAGATCGTCCAGTCGTTATCGAGCAGCCAAGAACAGGCAGAAAGAAACGCGGTGGACGTAGCGAGCGCAGTAATGAGCGCGGCGGTGAACGTGGCACAGGTAGAAAATTTGACCGTGGTGGTAAAGGAAAAGGAAGAGGATCTGCATCTGCATCTGCATCCGCTTCTGCTAGCCAGCCAGGAAAAAAAGATGGTAACGGTAAGAAGAAAAAAGCATTCTTCGAAAACGTACCAGGATTCAAGAAGAAAAAGAAAAAGCGTAAGTAAGAAAAGAGTGGCTTCGCTTTGATGAAAAGCGGGGCCGTTTTCTTTTTTCTTCGTGGCTTGAGAGCGAGCCACTTTCGCTTTTTGTATAATCCAGCTACAGTGGCTAGAATGTTTGGCGGCTTCGCTTCTTCTCTAGAGGCAAAGAGCGCCTCAAGGTCAGAAGCTCTATCCGCCTCACATTCTGAACGAGCCACTTTCGCTTTTTATTAACATTTGTTACAATAGTAAAAATAGAGGAGGGACGTTATATGCCAAAAGGTACAGGTAAGGTTATTGCACAAAATAAAAAAGCGTTTCATGATTATTTCATCGAAGAAACATACGAAGCAGGGCTTGTCCTTCAAGGAACGGAAATTAAGTCGATTCGCGCTGGTCGCGTGAACTTGAAAGATGCGTTTGCACGTGTACATAATGGTGAAGTATGGGTTCATAATATGCACATTAATACATACGAACAAGGGAATCGTTTCAACCATGATCCACTCCGTACGAGAAAATTACTTCTTCATAAAAAAGAAATTGATAAGCTAGCGGGCGCTGCAAAAGAAACAGGTTACGCATTAGTTCCACTTAGAATCTATTTGAAAAATGGATTTGCAAAAATGGCACTTGGTTTAGCAAAAGGTAAGAAACAATACGATAAACGTCACGATTTAAAAGAGAAAGAAGCAAAACGTGAAATTGCACGCGTGTTCCGTGATCGCCAAAAGATGTAATACAGATATTTACATTTGTAAAACGGCGCGCGTATGATATAATAACTTATGTAAGGTTGTTGCACATTGAAAAACAGCTCTTAGTAGCTATCACGATATTTTCTTCGTATGCTCCATTTTTATCATGGGGACGTTACGGATTCGACAGGGATAGTTCGAGCTTAGGTTGCGAGTCGAGGGGATCGGCCTCGTTAAAACGTCAAAGCCTATAATTGGCAAACAAAACAATCTTTCTTTAGCTGCTTAATTGCACTAAAGGTTCCTCCCTCCATCGTCCATGTGGTAGGGTAAGGGACTCAAACTAAGTGGACTACGCCGGAGTTCGCCGTCTGAGGACAAAGGAAGAGAACAACCAGACTAGCAACTTGGAAGCCTGTCGATAGGCCGAAGAGTTCGCGAAATGCTAATATATCGACTACACTCGTAGAAGCTTAAGTGCCGATATTTTTGGACGTGGGTTCGACTCCCACCGTCTCCACCAATACATATTTGGTGGTTTTTTATTTTGTATGATATGAACCATAACTTTGCCAGGTTGGCGAGGTTATGGTTCTTTTTGTTTGTGGTTTTATAGAATGCTGAAGTTGATGGGACGATATCTCTGAAATAGAAAATAAAGAAATGGTTATTGACGATAAGCAGGTAGATAATATAGCTGCTAGTAAACGCCCAATTGTTGAGTTCTTATTATTTTTTCACTTTATTCGAATCTTCATATGTTTTGTGTTTTTATCCATACCTATTGTAAGATTATATAGAGTTCTCCTAATAAACTGTTTTAATGGATTATTTAGGGGTTTTAAATTTATAAATCTTAAATTATTTTTTTGGGATAATTTTTTTATCTAAATAATTTATATTGAAGTAGAGGTGAACCATCGGTGAAGCAGGTGTTGGTGATTAAAAATGAACGGTCTTCAGCAAAGAAAATCGTAAGCGGTTTAACGCAAGAAGGCTACTTCATTTTAAAACTTCACAATGAAAACGAAGGTTTAAATATAATATATGAACAAGATTGGGATATTATCATATTGGATTGGGATTCATTAAGTATATCTGGACCAGAAATTTGCAGACAAATACGACTTGTTAAAACGACACCGATCATTATTGTGACTGACAATATTTCTAGTAAGGATTGCGTAGCAGGGTTACAAGCAGGAGCAGATGATTATATAAGAAAACCATTTGCGAAAGAAGAATTAGTAGCAAGAGTTCAAGCAATTTTAAGGAGAAGTGATTGTAACCAGCAAAAGGAGATAAACTTTTTTCAGTTTAAAGATCTCTTTGTTGATGCATCTAGCAATATTGTGAAAAAAGGTGGCAAAAACCTCTCGCTTACTAAGCGGGAGTACGATTTACTTGTATTTTTAATCAAGAATAAAAACACAATATTGAGCCGTGAAATGCTTTTGAATCAAGTATGGGGATATAATGTAGTAGTAAATCCAAATGTAGTAGACTTATATATTGGGTATGTAAGAAAAAAGTTAAAGTGCGAGAAGAAAGAGAGATATATTCAAACGATACACGGCAGAGGCTATTCAATGATTGAATGATAAAATAAGGTAATAGAAAACGAGTAAAACTATTACATTCAGTTTTACTCGTTTTTTTGTTAAATGTGATAATCAAATAGTTTCTGAGAAATATTAATAGATGAAAACTGTAAAAAGAATATTTCTATCAGGCAATGGATTATGAAAACATTAGCTATTAATGAGCATCTTTTGGGTAGTGTGGAGGGGACGATTCTAGCTCGCATTAGTTGAGACCGGATCTACTGAAAGTGTCTACTCGAAAAAAATCGACACGCTCTGAAGAATAAAGGTTAATCAATACGCCCGACTTCACATATTACTTTTTATGCCTGATTTTATGAATTCACACCATTCACAAGATTTTCACAGAATTAATGACTATACTAATTAACAGGATGTTCAAATGAAAATGATTATCAATAGCGATTCAATTGAATAAAAGTTACCTTCTAATTCAATCTATGGATGTCATCATTTTCGAAATAAATCACACTATAAGGAGTATACATATGAAAAAATCTATGCTTTTAAAATTAGTGAGTATTCTAGCAGTTTTCACTTTAATGTTAGTAGCTTGCTCAGATTCAAGTAAAGAAACTTCGAAGGCTAATAATAAAGATAATGGTAGTGATAAGCCAAAAACGGTTGAAATCACTGATGCTCATGGAACTGTTAAAGTCCCTGTAAACCCAAAGAATGTAGTTGCTTTGGATAACAGAACTTTTGAAACTTTATCTGATTGGGGAATTAAATTAGCGGCTGCTCCAAAGGATATCATGCCTGCTGATTCAGCATATAAAAAGGATGAAAAAGTTCAAAATATTGGGAATCACCGTGAACCAAATCTAGAAATTATTGCAGCGGCAAACCCTGACCTTGTAATCGTTGGTCAAAGATTTGCTGACCATTACGAAGAAATCAAAAAATTAGTACCAAATGCAGCAGTTATTGATCTTAATTTTGATGTTTCTGAGAAAGCTACTAAGCCTGGCGAAAACTTAGTAAAAGGACTTAAAGATTCTACAATTACTTTAGGAAAAATCTTTAATAAAGATAAAGAAGCTAAACAATTAGTAGCTGATTTTGATAAATCTATTGAAAAAGCAAAATCTGCTTATAACGGAAAAGATAAAGTTATGAGTGTTATCGTTACTGGTGGTAATATTGGTTTTGCTGCGCCGCACTCTGGTCGCGTTTGGGGACCAATGTATGAAATTTTCGGTTGGACTCCAGCGTTAGAAGTTTCAAATTCTACTGCAGGTCATAAAGGTGATGACGTTTCTGTTGAAGCTATTGCACAAACAAATCCTGATTGGATTTTCGTATTAGATCGTGATGCTGCAACATCTGATGCAGCTAAGTCAACACCTGCTAAGGATGTTATTTCTAAATCACCTGCTCTTCAAAACACAACTGCTGTTTCTAAAAAACAAGTTATTTATGCACCAGAAGATACTTACACAAATGAATCAATTCAAACTTATATAGAGTTATTTGGAAATATGGCAAAAACTTTAGCTAAGTAGTGTAAAGGGGTACGAAACAGTGTCAAAAAATATGATTTCTAGGGTTGAGAATATTTCTCAACCCCAGTTTTATAATCAAAATAAAATATGGACAAAACCTTTTATAATAGCAGTTATAGTTGTTATAATTTTAGGGATTATATCACTGTTTACTGGAGTTTATGATATACGTGGACAAGAGGACGGGACAGAGATGTTTTTCATAACTCGTGTTCCGAGAACAGCTGCATTAATGCTTACTGGAGCTGCGATGGCGATGGCAGGGCTCGTAATGCAACTCATTACACAGAATCGCTTTGTTGAACCTACTACAACGGGGACTATTGAATGGTCAGGCTTAGGCCTGCTTTTTGTGTATTTATTATTTCCTGCCCCGACTTTAGTTCAAAGAATGACTGGTGCAATCATTTTTTCTTTTATAGGAACTATGATTTTCTTTCTATTTTTAAGAAGAGTTAAGCTTCGTTCGTCTTTAATTGTTCCGATTATTGGATTGATGCTTGGAGCAGTAATTTCTGCAGTGTCTACTTTTTTAGGACTCCTTTTTCAAAAGACGCAAAGTATTGAAACTTGGTTTGTAGGTTCATTTGCTAACATTCAGGTGGGAAGATATGAATATTTATGGCTGATTGTTATCATTACTTTTCTTATTTTTATGTATGCTAATAGATTGACTTTAGCTGGACTAGGAGAAGATGTCGCAACAAGTCTTGGAGTTAATTACAATAGAATTGTTCTTTTTGGGACTGCTCTTATCTCTGTTGCAGTTGGAATTGTTGCAGCTGTTATTGGACACTTACCTTTCTTAGGATTAATTGTGCCAAATATCGTTTCAATGTTTAGAGGTGATGATCTTAGGAGTAATTTACCTTGGGTTTGTGTGATCGGAATGGGATCAATAACTGCCTGTGATATCATTTCTCGAACAATTATAAAGCCTTTTGAATTACCTGTTTCATTAATCCTTGCAACAGTGGGAGCAGTCGTGTTTATTACTATTTTATTGAGAAAAAGAAAACCAAGGAGGCTACGATGATCACATTAGAATATAGAAATAAAGAAAATGTCGAAATCGATTCTAGCCTTCATAATGAAAGTAGATCAGCTAGCGCTTTTCGTTCTAAGAAGGAAGCAAGGCGTTATTGGATTTTACTGATAACATTGATTGGTTTAGGTCTCCTTTCTTCATATGGCCTTTTAGTGTATAACAATCCAGTTCCGATAGATTCACCTTCTTTTATCCCAGTCGTTAAGAGAAGGATAGTAGCTATTGTTGCAATGATTATTGCTGCGGTTTGCCATAGCTTGTCGACAGTTGCTTTCCAATCTATTACGAATAATAAAATTATTACTCCTTCACTTTTAGGTTTCGAATCACTTTATTCAGCAATTCAAACGAGTACAGTATTCTTCTTTGGTGCTAGTGCGTTAATAAATTTTAATGGAATTGGATCATTTTTATTCCAAGTTGTTGTTATGGTCTTCATGAGTTTGATACTTTATGGATGGTTACTTTCCGGTAAATACGGGAATTTACAACTTATGCTTTTAGTTGGAATTATTATTGGTACCGGGCTAAATTCTGTGTCAACTTTCATGAGAAAACTACTTGCGCCTTCAGAATTTGATATTTTACAAGCAAGATTATTTGGTTCTGTTAATCATGCAGATCCTGCATATTTTCCTATTGTAATTCCTATGATCATAATTGTAGCAGTATTAATTTTTGCTCATTCTAAGAATTTGAATGTTTTGTCACTAGGAAAGGATGTTGCTACTTCTTTTGGAGTTAAATATCAACCTAGTGTAATTTATACGCTTGTATTAGTAGCTATTTTGATGTCTATTTCAACAGCTCTAATTGGGCCACTTACTTTCTACGGCTTTTTAGTAGCGACTTTGAGTTATCAGGCGGCGTCAACTTATGATCATAGATATATTTTCCCAATGGCTTTTGCCATAGGATTTTTAATAATGACGAGTGCATACTTTTTAATGTATCATGTATTCCATGCTCAAGGTGTAGTTTCAGTTATTATTGAATTATTTGGTGGAATCATATTTTTAACTATAGTTTTAAGGAAGAGGGCTTTATGATAAAAATTGATAATGTTAAAAAGTTCTATACTGATAAGGTAAAAATAGGACCTTTGGATATTGAAATACCAAAAGCAGGCTTTACTTCTTTAATTGGACCAAATGGTGCTGGAAAGTCAACGACACTTTTGATGATTGGCAGACTTTTAGATATGGATGAAGGTCAAATTCAGGTAGCAAATATGGATGTTTCTGAATCTAAATCGAAAGACTTAGCAAAAGTTTTGACTATATTGCGACAAGAAAATCATTTTGTAACTAGGCTTACAGTTAGACAATTAGTTGGATTTGGGCGCTTTCCTTATTCAAAGGGAAGGTTGACTAAAGAAGATGAGGTTATCATTTCTAAATATATCGATTTCTTAGATTTAACTAGTTTAGAGAATAGATATTTAGATGAGCTTTCTGGTGGTCAAAGACAAAGGGCATATGTAGCGATGGTACTGTGCCAAGAGACGGAATATGTACTTTTGGACGAACCTTTGAACAACCTTGATGTTGCTCGTTCTGTTCAAATGATGGAGCATTTAAGACGTGCAGCTAATGAATTTGGAAGAACAATTTTGACTGTTATGCATGACATAAATTTTGCAGCTAAATACTCGGATAAAATTTGTGCTATGAAAGATGGACAAATTGCTGCTTTTGGAACAGTAGAAGAGGTTATGGACTCAACACTTTTGACAGATATTTTTGAAACAAAAATAGAAATTATTAATGGTCCTTATGGGCCAATAGCAGTTTATTAGTTATAAAATGTCTTGCGTAGATTATGCAAGACACTCTAGTTGAAGTTGCTGTCTGTATTTTATAGGCAGCAGCTTTTTTTATGTGATTACTCATAAAATGCAAAAGAATGCTTCACCTTTTCAAGTATGTACCAAACGAAAAAATATCTCTGTATAATTTTTCAAAAGAATTCAGCTTGTTTTTTGTATATGTAATATTGCATATCAGAGTGTATTGATAAAAGTGTAAGGGGTCACTATAATGAGGGCATAAAGATAAATCACATTTTCGTAGCAATAAAAAGGAGGAAATAATATGGAAATCGCAATGGCAGTTTTAAAATTTGTAGGTGGCGTAATCCCGTTAATTCAAGAACTTTTAAAAGCATTTATGTAAATTTATTAGTTAGCAATCATTTATCAATCATTATCATATTTTACTAAAAAAAGAACGGGGTGATTTTTCTGAATATTAAGAAAAACACTAAAAGAAGAAAGTTCCTTGCATGTTTATTAGTTAGTCTATGCACTATTAATTATTCATCTATTTCCTTCGCAGAAACACAAGCAAGTAATGCAACTGATGTAACCAAAAATGCTAGTGGCATTGATACTGGTATAGCAAATCTTAAATATAATAATCAAGAGGTTTTAGCTGTAAATGGTGATAAAGTAGAAAGTTTTGTTCCGAAAGAAAGTATCAATTCAAATGGTAAATTTGTAGTAGTGGAACGCGAGAAAAAATCACTTACAACGTCACCAGTCGATATTTCAATTATTGATTCTGTAGTGAATCGCACGTATCCAGGAGCTGTACAACTTGCTAATAAAGCTTTTGCAGACAATCAACCGAGTTTATTAGTGGCTAAGAGAAAGCCTTTGAATATTAGTATAGACTTACCGGGCATGAGAAAAGAAAATACAATCACTGTCCAAAATCCGACATATGGTAATGTAGCTGGAGCAGTAGACGATTTAGTATCTACTTGGAATGAAAAGTATTCTACAACACATACGTTACCTGCAAGAATGCAGTATACGGAATCTATGGTTTATAGTAAATCACAAATTGCAAGTGCTCTTAATGTTAACGCTAAATATCTTGATAACAGTCTAAATATTGATTTTAATGCGGTTGCAAATGGAGAGAAAAAAGTGATGGTAGCGGCGTATAAGCAAATATTTTATACGGTAAGTGCTGAACTACCTAACAATCCATCCGACCTTTTTGATAATAGCGTTACTTTTGACGAGTTAACTCGAAAAGGCGTAAATAATTCGGCTCCACCTGTTATGGTTTCAAATGTAGCTTATGGTAGAACGATTTATGTAAAATTAGAAACAACATCTAAGAGCAAAGATGTACAAGCTGCTTTTAAAGCCTTACTTAAGAATAACAGCGTTGAAACAAGTGGACAGTATAAAGATATTTTTGAAGAAAGTACCTTTACTGCTGTAGTATTAGGCGGAGATGCGAAAGAACATAACAAGGTTGTTACTAAAGATTTCAATGAAATCCGAAATATTATTAAAGATAATGCTGAATTAAGTCTTAAAAATCCAGCATACCCAATTTCATATACAAGTACTTTCTTAAAAGATAATGCAACTGCTGCTGTTCATAACAATACAGATTATATTGAGACGACAACTACAGAATATTCAAGTGCTAAAATGACACTTGATCATTACGGTGCTTACGTTGCTCAATTTGATGTATCTTGGGATGAATTCACATTTGATCAAAAGGGTAACGAAGTACTAACACATAAAACGTGGGATGGTAGTGGAAAAGACAAAACGGCTCATTACTCTACAGTTATCCCTCTTCCACCGAATTCAAAAAATATAAAAATTGTAGCAAGAGAATGTACAGGTCTTGCATGGGAATGGTGGAGAACAATTATTAATGAACAAAACGTTCCATTAACAAATGAAATAAAAGTTTCAATTGGAGGAACAACATTATACCCAACAGCTAGTATTAGTCATTAAGTATAAAAAAACACTTTTTCCACGGAAGAAGTGTTTTTTTATAGGGAATACAAATAAAATTATTTTCAAAATATGTGGTTGGAATTCAAGTAAACGCAATTTTAGTGAATACATTTTAAAGTCTTGCAATCAAATCAATCTTGATATATAGTTTAGTTAAGTAAACTAAATCAAATTGTATTCGGGGGTTTTGAAATGGAAAAAGAAATAATTTCAAACGAAAATAAACAAAAAAAGCCATTGCTTTTTAAAATTGGAATAGGACTTCTAATCATATATGTTCTACTTTGGGGAAGTGCTTTAATCATACCATTTACTTCACTTTCGACGCAGGTAAAGACCATTGTCATTCCAGGGTGTATAGTAATAGGAGAAATTCTATTTTTGATAGGTGCTGTCTTTGTTGGAAAAGAAGTGGTGGCAAAATATAAAAAGTATTTAAACCCGAAAAATTGGAGAAGAAAAGGTGAGAGAGAGAAGTATGATAAATAAAAATATAGCTGAGGAAATCAATCAAACACTTGAAGAACTATGGATATTACTTGAAACGAAAGAAAGATCTTATACGAATTTTAATTTAAATAATCAGCAATATACGTTGTTAACATTAATTATTAGGTACCCATCATCCACTCCTAAAGAGTTAGCTGAAAAAATGAATGTGACGAAAAGTGCCATTAGCCAGCAGTTAGTGAAACTTGAAACGGAAGGATATATTTTCAGAAGGCAACATGCAGAAGATAAACGTGCATTTTCAGTTGAATTAGGTGAGAAAGGCTTGTTATATAAAAAAGAAATGGACGCATATATGCAACAGGTTTCTGAAAAATATTATGCAAGTTTATCACCTGAAGAGTTAACAAACCTTTTATCAGCGCTTCAAAAGCTAACGAAAGTAATTGATGAGCTGTAGTGGTTATTCAATGTAAAAAATAGTATACGCTGAACAAAACGGTCAGCGTATACTAATTCATGTTTCGAATATAAAAAGTAGATTTTTAATCAAATCAATTAAAAACTAAATTGTGGTTTCATATCACCTTTATAAGGTTCATGTTCAACGAATATAGTTATATCCTTACCAGTTTGGTCTTTACCAGTTCTTTTATACGTAAATTTATTCTTATTTAGTTCAGTAAGCTCAAGAGCAGCACCGTATTTATTATTTCCAATTGAAACATGGGCTCTTATTTTATTTTCGTGTACAACATCGAAGTAGCCATAATCACCGCGGCTTTGACCTGTTTCGCTATTGAAGAACTCATATTTATTAGATTTGTCATCAAATTTTGCTAAACTTATAAAATTCGAATTAAACTGTGTTACATCGTTACCAGCTTCGTCTAATACCTTTGTTCCGTGCCAAAGGGTACCGCCTAGAATTTTATCTCCATCAACGTTTTTAACAATATCTCCTGTAGTCGTGTTCAGCTGCTTGTCCGGATCAGTGAAAGAAAGTTCTTTTTCTTTATATGGGACATGTTCAACGAAAACTTCTACATCTTTACCGTTAGCGTCTTTCCCCATTCGTTTATAAGTAAATACATTTTTGTTTAGTTTTGTCATGTCAACGACAGCTTGATACTTCATTGATTCTGAAATTAATATTCTCTTCTTCCCATCATTTGTGACAAAGAAGGTTCCTTTATCGCCACGACTTGCACCTGTTTTAGCATCAAAAAATTCATATCTGCCTGACTTCGCATCATATTTTGCAAGACCAATGAAGTTTGCATTCTCTTTTGTTAAGTCATTCTTATCTTTGTCATACACTCGTGTACCTTGCCAATTTGTCTCGCTAAGAATATTAGCCATTTTTTGCCCTTTAGTTAATTTATTTTCCTTTTTTGTTTCTTTAGCAACTTGTTCTTGTTTTTGTTTCCCATGATTTTCTTCAGCTTTAGTACCAGCACACCCTGTTAATGCTAATGTGAATCCGAGCAATACGGATGATAGTGCTTTTGCTTTTTTGTTCATGTTTTATCGTCTCCTTATTTTATGATTTCAAGTAGTACGGTTAGCGATTATAGTAGCAGTGCGTCATATATGAACTTAGTTGCTACGTTTCTTATGTTAATACCCGACTATAAACTGCCTCTAAATAAAACATTAAAAAAAGATAAACTAATTCCTAAAATTTGTTCATATTTATAAAAAATTGCTAGCTTGCTGTAGTGCCTACGAGTAATCCAAAAAATACATTGTAAAGAAGAAGGAAAGCCGCTAATAATAATGTAATTGCTAATTGTAGCTATGCGGAAGTAATAACGTTGTGAAACGATTTTGGGGTATATAGTTTCAGTGTGAAAAAAGTGAAAGTTGCTATAAGTACAAATGGATTTTGTGGACTTCACGGCAAAGTTATAGATAGAGTGACATTGCAGGGTTAAAAACCATAACTTTGCTGGAGGATCGGGTTATGGTTTTTTTATGAGGAAATACGATTTTAAGTTTTTGCTGAAGGTGTTTTTCTAGGATATGCTGTGAGTGATTGGAGTGAGGTAGTGTCAGATATTGTCGACCGATCGATATATTGGAAAAATCGTTGATATATTGTGAGTTGTGATAGATATATTGGAAAAATCGTTGATATATTGTGAGTTATGATAGATATATTGAAAAAATCGTTGATATATTTGTAAAGGGGTGTTTGAGGTGATTGTGAAAGAAAGAAAAATGCCGATTTATATAAGACAGTTAGAAGCACTGCTTAGAAGGTTACCTGTACATCATCCAAAACGAAATTTAATTGGAGAAAACTTGGCAAAACACATGGCGGGGTATAAAGGGGAGCAAGCAATTGATTATCCACTTAGTTTTATTTCTGAGAAAGAGTATAGTGTTTTACATGATGTTCGCTTATCTAATCATGATCAATACTTTCAAATTGATACTATTATCATTTCCACAAAGTTTCTTCTTTTTCTTGAGATAAAAAATATAGCAGGTACATTAATGTTTGATGCAAAGTTTAATCAACTTATCCGAATAACAGAAGGAAATTCAGAGGGATTTCCAGATCCGGTTTTACAAATAAAAAGGCAAGAAATACAATTAAAGAAATGGTTAAGCTTACATGGATTTTCCTCTAGTCTTCCAA
Source organism: Bacillus sp. B1-WWTP-T-0.5-Post-4 (assembly GCF_009183795.1). Classification (NCBI taxonomy): domain Bacteria; kingdom Bacillati; phylum Bacillota; class Bacilli; order Caryophanales; family Bacillaceae; genus Bacillus; species Bacillus sp. B1-WWTP-T-0.5-Post-4. The sequence continues at coordinate 67,534 of NZ_WEIJ01000004.1, read as the reverse complement.
TCGAGTCCCTCGTTGTTATTAGCTCGCCTCGTACCATTATAAAATCTTCAGATGACAATCTTCTTCATACAATTATTCATAGTGCAAATTTACCTCATAAAATAAAGTGGTTTGAAAGTAAATATAAGAGAAAAGTTATAGATAATGTAGATAGGCTCATTCATCAAATATTAACGGAGCATTCTCCACTTCAACAAAATATACTTGAGCAATATAAAATAGAAAAAGAGGAGTTGTTAAATGGAGTACAATGTGAGAAATGCTTAGTTATTCCAATGGTTAAAGTGAAGAAGGGCTGGCGTTGTACAAGTTGTAAAGATTTTTCAAAAGTGGCACATGAGGATGCTATACGAGATTATGCATTGCTCATTAGTACGACATGTACGAACGGTAATTTGAAAGAGTTTCTCCATGTTTCGTCGGGTATGGTTGTAAACAGAATTCTCCACACACTAAATCTCCCCTACACTGGAAACAACAAAGGACGAATATATGATTTAACTTCTTTCCAATCGTAATTTTGCTATAATAAATAAGTACTTATACGAAGGGGAGTCTAAAGAGAAAATGAAGTCATTTAATATCGATCATGTTATAGCTAGCGTTTTGCAATGGATATTAAATATAGCTTTAATTATATTATCCATTGTGTTATCGATTTTCTTAGTGAATGAGACAATTACGTTTGTGCAGTATATTTTTTCGGCAAAAGAGTATACGTCTTATAAATTGGTTGAAAGTATCATCGTCTATTTCTTATACTTCGAGTTCATTGCATTAATTATTAAGTATTTTAAATCGAACTATCATTTCCCGTTACGTTATTTTATTTATATCGGAATTACGGCCTTAATTCGATTGATTATTGTGTCTCATGAGGAACCGATGGAGACGTTATTATACGCAGGAGCAATTCTTGTTTTAGTTATTGCTTTATACATATCGAATATGAGAGATTTGAGAAAAGAGTAGTAGTGCAGACATAAGTTTGCACTACTTTTTTATATCTTGACCTTCAAGTTGCTTGAAAGTTTACAATGAAATTAGGGCGTTTGAAATCGAAAAAAATTGAGAAATTAAGTGAAGAGGTTTCTTTTACTTGGAGGTTATAGGAATGAATCAGGAATTGAAGTTACGTCCATTGGAACGAGAAGATTTAAAGTTCGTACACGAACTGAATAATAATGCGCATATTATGTCGTATTGGTTTGAAGAGCCATATGAGGCATTTGTGGAGCTGCAAGACTTATACGATAAACATATACATGATCAAAGCGAACGCCGATTTATCGTTGAGAAAGACAATGAAATGGTTGGATTAGTTGAGTTAGTAGAAATCGATTATATTCATCGTAGAACAGAATTCCAAATTATTATTGATCCGAATTATCAAGGATATGGTTATGCAGTGGATGCGACGCGTTTAGCAATGGATTACGCTTTTTCCGTACTAAATATGCATAAGATTTATTTAGTTGTAGATAAGGAAAATGAAAAAGCAGTACATGTTTATAAAAAAGTTGGGTTTATGATAGAAGGTGAGCTTATCGATGAGTTTTTCGTTGATGGTAATTATCATAATGCGATAAGAATGTGTATGTTCCAAAAGGCATACTTTGGCACAAAATAACTGACTGGAAGAGCTATAGATAAAATATTATCTGTAGCTTTTTTGTGATGCGAAAAAACATTTTTATTGCAAAACGATAAATAATTGTTGATTTTTAATAATTTCAGGCGTATTATGATGGTAATAAAATCAGTGAGAATTAAAGGAGAGTATATGATGAAAAATAAATACGTAGTAGCTATTTCTTTCATGATTTTAGCGATTATTTCTTTAACTATACATGCTTCAAACAGTAAAGTAGGAGCGGATGGATTCCTTGAAGAACCTTTCTTTTTCCTAGTACCGATAAGTTATGTATTATTCCTTAGTGGTATTGGTGTATTATTATTTGGATTTATTACTTCAAAGCTGAAAAAGGGCAATAAATAGGGGTTACCAATAGGGACGAAACACTCACTATGAAATAGAAACATACCATATGGAAGAAAAAGAATAAGTGAGATGAATCATGATGAACCATCATTTTTATAATGGAAGACAAGTAGGAGCAGCTATTACGCTGGCTGGGGCACAGGGAACAATTCATGCTATGAATCAAGCTATTCAAATGCAACAACAAGTATATTTTGCACAAATGATGCAAAATCAGTATATGCCGTATTCACAGCTTCCGATGCAAATTGTACATTACGATGTACATCCAGCTGGTATATTTTCCATTCCATATGGCGGAACATACTTCTTATGAAAAAAAGCGACTCAATAGAGTCGCTTTTTTTTTATATTCCGCCTAGCTTCATTCCAAGGAATGCGAAGAGGATACCAATTATGTAAGTAGCGCTTAAGTATAAAAGGAAAGTGCTAATATTTTTTCGATTGAGAAGTTGAACAGCTTCTAGTTTAAACGTAGAAAATGTAGTGAATGCACCCATAAATCCAGTACCTAATAATAGTTGCCAGCCTGTAGTGACCCCGTTGCCAATTATATATCCAAGTAAAAACGCCCCTGTTATATTAATAAGGAATGTAGCAAGTGGAAATTGTGTTTTATTTCTTTTCTTAAACCAATTGCTAATTGCAAATCGTGTAATCGCACCGAAAAATCCTCCTGTTGCGACTAATAAAGCTTCTATCATGAGTAATCACCTTCTGTAAGAGATTTCTTAATTAAGAAATCTCCAAGTGTATAGCCAAGGCCAGACATAATGAGGCCACCAAGTATGCTGCATGATACATATAAGAAGGCTATGCTCCACTCAGAATGATTGATCAATTGCACAGTTTCTACACTAAATGTTGAAAAAGTCGTAAAGGAACCGATGAATCCAGTTCCGATGCCTGTGATAACCTCTGAAGGTAAGATGTTTAGCCGAGCGATATAAGTAGTTAGCCACGCTAAGAAAAAGCAACCGATTAAGTTAATGAGTAATGTTGCCAATGGAAATGAATGATGCCAAAATGTGTTGATATTAAGACCTAAATAATAACGAGAAAGAGCTCCTAATATACCAGCAATGCCAACGATAATATAAATCAATTTTCTCACCTCTTTAAATAGCTTGCTCAAAAAAATAGACTCCTACCAGTATCCATACTGGTAGGAGTCATTAGCTAAGCAGCGTTTATGGCGAACTCCATCGCCTATGATTATTACATATAGTGTACTAAATATACCGTTTAATTTCCAGTGAGGAGGAGGGTGTAACTTTTCTTTTTTTGATGTCTGAAGGCTTTTTAAGTAATTAAAATGGTATTGATTACTTATCAACTAAATATAGTGATATACGGTTTTAATTATGATAAAATGTTTCTTATGTGTGTCGTTTTGTTTTATTTGACTGAAAATAAAGAAAAATAAATTTGCGTGAAAAGGAGTCATTTATTTGAAGAAATTTTTAAAAATCGTATTTACATGTGTTTTAGTAGTAGCGGGCATTGTAGGAGGATTTCTAGCTTATATGACACTTACTAAAGAACAGCCTGCTGATGTTATAAGCTTGAAGGTAGAGAATAATAAGGAGCGCGTATTAGCGACTGGAAATGAGTTTAAAGTTACAACATTTAATATTGGATATGCTGGGTTAGATAAGGATCAAGATTTCTTTATGGATGGTGGAAAGGGATCTGGTTCAAGTAGTAAAGAGCAAACGGAAACTAATTTAAAGAATATGCTTTCGTTTTTACAAAATGAGAATAGTGATTTTGCACTATTACAAGAAGTTGATATAAAGTCACTTCGTTCATTTGATGTAAATGAACATGAATTTTTGAAAAAAGGATTACCTGATTATGTTTCGTCATTTGGCAAGAACTACGATACGAAATGGGTTCCAGTGCCAATAACAAATCCAATGGGATATGCGGAGGCTGGATTAAGTACGTTTTCTAAATACACTGTTCAAGAAGCGAAGAGGTTCCAGCTGCCTGGAATGGAGCCTTGGCCAAAGCGTTTGTTTGATTTAGATCGAGCAATTGTGGAATATAAAATTCCTGTTAATAATGGAAAACATGTTAGACTCGTAAATTTACATTTGTCTGCTTATGATGAAGGCGGGAAAATTAGAAAACAGCAAGTAGAGTACTTAAAAGAATATATGAACAAGCATTATGAAAATGGTGATTACGTAATAATGGGCGGAGATTGGAATCAATTAGTTTCAAACGCTCAATTAAGTGATCCGAAGTTCGTGAAAGAGCGCCCTGAGTGGTTAGTAGAGTTACCGAAGGACTTTACAGACGGTGGCTTTAAGTGGGCTGTAGATCCGTCTGTTATGACTGTGAGAGATGATGTAAAGAAATATGTAGAAGGTGAAAATTTCGTCACTATTATTGATGGCTTTATCGTTTCACCGAATGTAGAGATTGTAAATGTACAAGGGAAAGATTTAAAGTTTGAAAATAGCGATCATAACCCAGTAAGTGCGGTATTTAAACTGAAGTAATTGATATGTATAAGTAGAAGGTGGGGCTTCATATGGATTGGTTAAAGAGGACTTGTTTTTCTAACCTTGAGAAAGAATCACAGAAAAATCATTTATTACTGTTTATAACGATTTGTAGTTTCTTTCTTGGGATAATCGCAATTGGGTATTATGGATATATTTTTACAGAGAGAGCCATAGCGTTTTGGATTTGTGGTATTTCTGTCGTTGCATTTGGAACGCTGTTTACTTTTATAAAAAGTATGGAATCAGCGTATAAATATATCATGACATTTATGTTGCTTACAATGTCTTACATTATGGTACAAGCTTTTAATGAAAGCCCGGCTGTATTTCAAATGGTCTATTTTACATTAGCTGTTTCACTTATTTACTTAAGTGAGCGTCTCATTTTAATTCTTGGCGGGGTAGCTGTTGTGATCACATTTATCCTTTGTAGCTATTGGCCGGAGCAATTTTTTGCTTATACAGCCTCGTCTGAAGCTGCTAATTTCGCAAGTTTGTTAGCGATTGTAACAATCGCTATGTGGGGCGTCACGAAAATTGGTTCTAATCTGCTCCTTCGTTTAAGTGATGAGAAGCAAGAAGTAATGAGAAAAGCTCAGGAGTTAGAAGAGACGCAAAGACTTATTGAAGAAACAGTTGTGAAACTAGATAGTAATTTCAATCATTTAAGACAAAATATGAACACGTCGATGGAATCGATGAGTGAAATTAATTTTGCCTTTGAAGAGGTGGCAGTTGGTACGCAATCACAATCAGAGATGATGTATCGTTCGGTAGAAGTATTGAATGATATGGAGGGAAATATTGAACAAATCATCTCTCAAGTAAGAACTGCATCGGCTCGTGTGGATGAAAGCTTAGAAATTTCAAAAGGTAGTGTACATACTCTAAGAAATTTTGAAACTAACATGAGAAGTTTAAATGATGTTGTTTCACAGTCTGGAATTATATTTAGAGATTTAATGATGCAATCGAAACAAATTAATGAAATTGTAGATGTAATAACGAATATTTCAAGTCAGACGAGTTTGCTAGCTTTAAATGCAAATATTGAAGCTGCGAGGGCAGGCGAGCATGGAAAAGGTTTTGCTATTGTAGCGAGTGAAGTGTTAAAGCTTGCTGAAGAATCAAATCGTTCTGCGGGAAGAATTCAAGGGATTTTGAAGGAGTTTAGTAATCAAGCAAGTAAGGTAGAAGTGCAGGTAGAGAAGTCAGAAAGAGTACAAGAAGAATGTAACGAGATGTTAGCAAGCGTTTTAACAAATGTAACTGATTTAGGGAAGTTTATTGATGCGATTAATGAAGTAATGCGAGAGGTTGTTGTTCATCAAGAAAGTTTCCAAGTTAAAACAACGAATATCGTAAAGGATGTTACGCATGCTTCTAACGTAATTCAGCAAACTTCTACAGCTACAGAAGAAGTGCTAGCGAGTGTGGAAGAAGAAAAACATCGAAATGATACGTCAGTGAAGACGTTACAAACTGTTAGCGAGCAAGTGAAGTTGTTAGAAGATATTTTAGAAAAGTAATATTGCTTGGAAAGAGCACGAATGATGTGCTCTTTTTTCATTGAAACGAATACTTGATAGGAATTTAATTGCTTTTCTGCGCGTTTTCTGCCAAGCTTAAGGAGATAAAATTCAGCTAATAGCGGAATTAAAATACTTCAAAGAAAGAATTAAATAGGTGACGCATATGATCGAAGTTAAGACTTCTGAACTTAGTGATGGAGAATTTAATAGAGGTGTATTTGCAACTCGTGATATTAAAAAAGGTGAGTTGATACACGCAGCACCAGTTATCTCTTATCCGAATGAACAGCATGAACACATTGAGAAAACATTACTTGCTGACTACGCATTTGAGTATGGAATCAATCATACGGCAATCCTTTTAGGATACGGTATGTTATTCAATCATTCATATACACCGAATGCAACGTATGATATTGTCTTCGAGAACCATACGTTTAACTTCTATGCTTATAAGGATATAAAAGCAGGAGAAGAAATTTTAATCAATTATAATGGTGAAGTTGATAACGATGAGCTGTTATGGTTTGATAAAGAAAAAGAAGAGAACGAAAAGTAATATAAAGAGTATAGAAAGAGCGCATTCTGTGGGATGTGCTCTTTTTTTATTGATGTAAATAAAGTAAAAAGTACAAAAAAATACCACTTTCTTTTTGTGTGGTATAGTAAGATACTGAGGGATAGTGTTTTGAAAAAGTCACATATTTTACAAATTGTTGTCTTTCTGATGACATGTCAAGTTTAGTAGTCCATTTGGGTTGCTTTATTATGCAATATATATTTTAATATGAGTGGCACCTCTTATAAATTAAGAGGTTTATAGGTGTCTCGAATTGATTTTGGGTACACTGTATCCACCACTTTAGGTTCTTTCATGTACGTGGGGATATTATGGGCCCGTATAACGGGATAAAATGAATATAGAAATAGAGGAATCGTAAAATGAATATGCAAGAGGTTTATAAATATTTAAGTACGGTATTGCCTGAAGGACATGTTAAACAAGATGAAATGTTAAAGAATCATACGCATATTAAAGTTGGCGGAAAAGCAGATGTTTTTGTTGCGCCTACAAATTATGATGAAATTCAAGAAGTTATCAAATATGCGAACGAATATAATATTCCAGTTACGTTTTTAGGAAATGGATCGAATGTCATTATTAAAGATGGTGGAATTCGCGGGATTACAGTAAGTTTAATTCATATTACAGGTGTTACTGTAACAGGAACGACGATTGTAGCACAGTGTGGTGCAGCAATTATTGACGTATCACGTATTGCCTTAGACCATAACTTAACGGGTCTTGAGTTTGCTTGTGGTATTCCAGGTTCAGTTGGCGGAGCATTATATATGAATGCTGGTGCATACGGCGGTGAAATTTCGTTTGTATTAACAGAAGCTGTCGTAATGACAGGTGATGGAGAGCTACGTACTTTGACGAAAGAAGCATTTGAATTTGGATATCGTAAGAGTGTATTTGCGAACAACCATTACATTATTCTTGAAGCGAGATTTGAACTTGAAGAAGGTGTACATGAAGAAATTAAAGCAAAAATGGATGATTTAACGTTTAAACGTGAGTCAAAACAGCCTCTAGAATATCCTTCATGTGGTAGCGTATTTAAGCGCCCACCAAATAACTTTGCTGGTAAGTTAATTCAAGACTCAGGACTACAAGGTAAGCGAATTGGTGGAGTAGAAGTTTCTTTAAAACACGCTGGGTTTATGGTGAATGTTGATAACGGAACAGCACAAGATTACATCGATTTAATTCACTTCGTACAAAAGACAGTTGAAGAGAAATTTGGCGTGAAGTTGGAGCGAGAAGTAAGGATTATTGGAGAAGATAAGGAATAACAAAATACGTATGAAGATATGAATTATTTCAAAATAATATTTGGGTATTGTTGACAATTTGTTTTCAATTCAATATAATGGCTAATAATTTAACAAATAACATACGTTGAAAGAGCCCAGTAGCAGTTTGTCACTGTTAACGAGAGAGCTAGGGGTTGCTGGAACCTAGCACAAACAAACTTGCGAATTACACTCTGGAGTATCTTAGGTAATGCTAAGCGGACTAGCAATCGATATTATTGCTAAGAGTGGTATGAGTAGCTATGCTATTTATGCAAACTGGGTGGTAACACGGTGAATAATCGTCCCTATGTCTATCGTAGACATAGGGGCTTTTTGTTTTTAAAAAATAAAGGGGATGACAAAAGATGAATATTATTGATGAATTAGAATGGCGCGGCGCCGTTAATCAGCAGACTGACGAAGAAGGTTTACGTAAGCTAGTAGAAGAGAAAAAGATTTCGCTATACTGCGGAGTTGATCCGACTGGTGATAGTATGCATATTGGACATTTGATTCCGTTTATGATGATGAAGAGATTCCAATTAGCTGGTCATCATCCTGTTATTTTAATTGGCGGGGCAACAGGAACAATTGGTGATCCGAGTGGACGACAATCAGAGCGTCAACTTCAAACGTTAGAAGTGGTTCAGCATAATGTAGATGCGTTAACAGCACAAATGAAAAAGCTATTTGATTTTGGTGGAAATAGCGAAGTGAAGATGGTAAATAACTATGATTGGACACATGAAATAAATATTATTGAGTTTTTACGTGATTACGGGAAAAACTTTAGCATCAATAGCATGTTAGCGAAGGATATTGTAGCAAGCCGTTTAGATACAGGTATTTCTTTCACGGAATTCACGTACCAAATTTTGCAAGCGATGGACTTCCATCATTTATACACGAAAGAGGATGTTCAACTTCAAATTGGTGGTAGTGACCAATGGGGAAATATTACGAGTGGTTTAGATTTAATTCGTAAGTTAGAAGGTCATGAGGCGAAAGTATTCGGATTAACGATTCCGTTATTATTAAAATCGGACGGTACGAAGTTTGGTAAATCAGCAGGTGGTGCGGTTTGGCTTGATCCTGAAAAAACGACACCGTTTGAATTTTACCAGTTCTGGGTAAATACAGATGACCGTGACGTAATTAAATACTTGAAATACTTTACGTTCTTAACGAAAGAGCGTATTGATGAATTAGCAACGAAGGTAGAAGCGGAACCTCATAAACGTGAAGCGCAAAAAGTGTTAGCAGAAGAAATGACGAAATTTGTTCATGGAGAAGAGGCGTTCCTGCAAGCTGAGAAAATTACAGCAGCGTTATTTAGCGGAGATATTAAATCGTTAACAGCTGATGAAATTGAACAAGGCTTTAAAGAAATGCCAACATTCCAGTCTTCAAAAGAGACGAAAAACATCGTAGAGTGGCTAGTCGATTTAGGAATTGAACCATCTAGACGACAAGCACGTGAAGACATTAATAATGGTGCGATTTCTATGAATGGTGAGAAAGTAACAGATGTGGGTACGGATGTTACTGTAGAAAATTCATTTGATGGAAGATTTATTATTATTCGTAAAGGGAAGAAGAACTACAGCCTTGTGAAGTTAGGCGAATAGTTTGTGTGAAAGGATGGGAGTAGGAAGAATACTTCCATCTTTTCGTATACACAATTTGGACATAAAATAATCAGTAAATTTAGATAATTAAAAGGGTTATATTATTCTTCTGACGAATAAATAAGTTAGAGAAAATTACGGATAAAAATAGCCCGAACCATGCAGGGCATGATTCGGGCTTATATTCAGATTAGTAAGCTAAGCTGAATAGACCTTTAATGTGTGATAAGTAACGAACGTTACTTGCTTCTTTCATTAATGATGCTGGTAAGCCTTTAAGTGGAGTATTGCTTGCTCCGATTGTAGCAACCGCATCTTTACGTCCTAGACTAGCAAGTGTTCCAGAGTTTACAGGTGCGAACTCTTCTAATGCTTTGCCTTCTAGTGCTGCGTATAAGTTGTATCCAATTAACTCACCCATTTGCCAAGCAATTTGTGCAGTTGGTGGGTATGGACGTCCGTCTGGAGCGAAGACAACAGCGCTGTCTCCAGCAACGAATACGTCTTTGTGAGAAGTAGATTGTAGGTATGCATCAACTGTTGCACGTCCACGGTTAACTTCAAGACCTGATTCACCGATTAATGGGTTACCTTGTACGCCGCCCGTCCAAACGAATGTGTTAGCAACAAGTTTTTGACCGTCTTTTAAGTCGATTTCGTTGCCAGCAACGTTTGTTACAGGAAGACCAGTTAAGAATGTAACGCCGCGCGCTTCTAGGCTAGTAGTTGCACGTTCGATTAAGTGGTCTGGTAATACTGGAAGGATTTTTGGACCTGCTTCAACAAGAAGAAGTTTCACTTCTTTTGGATTTACGCCGTGGCTTTTTGCAAGTTTAGGCATAATGTCAGCAAGCTCACCAACTAGCTCAACGCCAGTTAATCCGCCACCACCGATTACGATTGTAGCATCAGCTTCGTTTTTCGTTTTCGCGTATTCACGAATACGGTCTTCAACGTGTTTGTAGATTTTATTTGCATCAGCAGCAGATTTTAATACCATGCTGTTTTCTTCTAGTCCTGGAATACCGAAGTAAGCAGTTTTACTTCCTAAAGCAACTACAAGTGCATCGTAAGATAAAGTAGTGCCGCCAGCTAATTTGATTTCTTTGCTATCAACTGAGAATGACTCAACTGTTGCAATTTTAAGGTCGATGTCTTGTCCTTTGAAAAGCTTTGTAAGTGGCATTGCAACTGCTTGCTCAGACACGTTACCAGCTGCAAGGCGGTGTAGTTCAGTGATGATTTGGTGTGTTGGGTATTGGTTAATCACTGTAACTTGTGCTTCTGATTTGCTGTAATATTTACGTACGTTTAAAGCGGCAAGAAGACCGCCATAACCAGCGCCTAAGATGACAATTTGTTTTGACATAGTATGATATCCCCCGTCTTTACTAATTGTTGTTATAAGTTAAATTATTTATTGTTACGTTCTGCACTAATTTGAAGATATGCGTTCACAAAGCGGAACATTTTTTGTGCTTGTGGATCTTTTAATAATTTTAAAAGACCGAATAGGCCGATAACTTCGTTGCTTTCGTCAGCACGATCTTTCGCTTCGATTGCAGTTGCAGCCATGCTTTTCACTGTATCTTTTACAGGTTCTACAAGCTCTGTAATTGCACCAACAGTGTCGCTTTTTAATACTTCATCAGTAGCAACAGTTTGAGCGAAGTCATAAGACTTAGTTAAAATGTTAACAAGCTCAGTTAATTTTGGAAGCTGTTCTACTAGTGTTGTTAATGATTCTTGTACCTCAGGTTTTAATAACTGATCAAGTACATCAAGTTGTCCTTGGCTAGCAGAAATTTGTACAGTTTCTTGTTCTGGCTTTGTTTGAGTCATAGTTTCTGGCATCTCCAATTCTCCTTTACGATAGCAATACTCTTATTTTTGATAAGTAAGATAGTAAACGGTTACGAAACTTTATACAAAGTTTCACAAAACACAATAAAATGCCTTTAAATTTATGACAGCAAGTAAGCTGCAAACATAAATCTAAAACCATAACGTCTTACTTATTATTTATGAACTGTCCGATACATGGCTTGTCCGCATAATGGAAAAGCTCCGTTACCGGAAAGTGTATATAATATATATCCTATATTATATACTATATACACCTATGTTAACATAAAAATGATTCCTAATTATTTGATATTGAGTGTATAACGTAGTGCTGACAAGGTATGAAAGCGTATAAAATATTTTGTTTCAGTTAGAAATGTACATATATATATAGAAAAAAAGGAAGAAACGAACAAATTCATGTTCGTTTTTTCCTTTTTCCTATTATTCACCTTCCGCAATTAGCATCGATGTGTTACCTTCTTTTTCAAGATGGCATTCGCCCCAAGAACAAAGAGAATCAAGAATGGATTCTAAAGACCAACCGTAATCAGTAAGAGAATATTCTACTTTTGGCGGGACTTGATTGTATACTTTTCTTTGAATAACGCCGTCGTCTTCTAATTCACGTAATTGCTGTGTTAACATTTTTTGTGTAATACCAGGCATGGAACGTTTTAATTCACTGGTTCTCTTTGTACCTTTCGTTAAGTGACAAAGAATAACAACTTTCCATTTGCCGCCGATAACTTCTAAAGTCGCCTCTACAGGAATATTGTATTTCTTCATATGAAATCCTCCCTTTGTGAGTAAAATAAGTTAAATCATACAAATGTTACTTTTTAGTACCTATAGCACTTTAAAGTACGTACTTTTTATCATGTTAAATATGTTTCATAATAGCACATGTAAGAGGCAAATGAGTAGTACGGTACCAAAAAGTGACTATGTTACTTTTTAGTGCCTATAGTACTTTAAAGTGCGTTCTTCAAAAAAAGAATGAAACCATTCATAATAGCATTTGTAGAGATTAAATATATTTTTTAGAAGATAAAAGGGCCTTTTTATCACACTATTATGATTGGATTTCTTGTAATAAGGAGGAATTCAATTGAGTTCATATACAGTACCATCTTCGGAAGTTCAGACAAATCGAAGAAGTATGTTTGCTTTATTAGCACTAGCAATTAGTGCGTTTGGGATTGGTACAACCGAGTTTATTAGTGTCGGTTTATTACCATCGATTTCAAAAGATTTAAATGTTTCTGTTACAACAGCTGGTTTAACTGTTTCCTTATATGCGTTAGGGGCGGCAGTAGGAGCTCCTGTCTTAACAGCGTTAACGGCTAGTATGTCGAGAAAGACATTATTAATGTGGATTATGGTTATTTTCATTATTGGTAATGGTATTGCGGCATTAGCAACAAGCTTCACTGTATTAATTATCGCAAGGATTGTAGCTGCGTTTGCACATGGTGTGTTTATGTCGATAGGATCTACAATTGCGGCTGCGATCGTACCAGAGAATAAACGCGCTAGCGCCATTGCGATTATGTTTACTGGATTAACAGTTGCGACTATTACAGGTGTGCCAATTGGAACGTTTATCGGTCAACAATTTGGCTGGAGAGCGTCATTTATGGCGATTGTCGTAATTGGAATTATTGCTTTTATCGCAAACAGCATACTAGTCCCATCTAATTTAAAAAATGGTGTACCTGTATCGTTTCGTGATCAATTCAAACTAATTAAAAATGGAAGACTATTACTTGTTTTCATTATTACTGCACTTGGATACGGCGGTACATTCGTAACATTTACGTATTTATCACCGCTATTACAAGAAGTAACAGGGTTTGAAGCGAGCACTGTCACTATCATTTTATTAGTGTATGGAATCGCCATTGCGATAGGGAATATGGTCGGCGGAAAATTATCGAATCATAATCCGATTCGAGCGCTATTTTACATGTTCCTTATTCAAGCAATTATATTATTTGTTTTAACATTTACAGCGCCATTTAAAGTAGCTGGATTAATCACAATTATTTTCATGGGACTATTCGCATTTATGAATGTTCCGGGGCTACAAGTATATGTAGTTATATTGGCAGAGCGCTTTGTTCCGAGTGCGGTTGATGTTGCTTCAGCAATTAATATTGCCGCATTTAACGGAGGAATCGCTTTAGGTTCTTATATAGGTGGCCTTGTAACGAATTCGTTAGGATTAATCCATACTGCTTGGGTAGGCGGTCTTATGGTAGTAGCCGCTGTTATTTTAACAGCGTGGAGCATGACATTAGAAAAAAGAGATCAAGTAAAATAAAAGGAGAGAAAATAAAATGAAAAACTTACAAAGTAAAACAGTATTAAGTAATGGTGTAGAAATGCCTTGGTTCGGTTTAGGTGTATTTAAAGTAGAAGAAGGACCAGAACTTGTAGAAGCAATTAAATCAGCAATTAAAGCAGGATACCGCAGCATCGATACAGCTGCAATTTACGGAAATGAAAAAGCTGTAGGTGAAGGAATTCGTGCAGGTATTGAAGCGACTGGTATTGCAAGAGAAGAATTATTTATTACTTCAAAAGTATGGAACGCAGATCAAGGGTATGAAACAACAATCGCTGCATACGAAGAGAGTCTAAAAAAATTAGGACTAGATTATTTAGATTTATATCTTGTTCACTGGCCTTCAGAAGGAAAATATAAAGATACATGGAGAGCGCTAGAAACACTTTATAAAGAAAAGCGCGTACGTGCAATTGGTGTAAGTAACTTCCAAATCCATCACTTACAAGATGTAATGAAAGATGCAGAAATTAAACCAATGATTAACCAAGTAGAATACCACCCTCGTTTAACACAAAAAGAACTACAAGCTTTCTGTAAAGAACAAGGTATTCAAATGGAAGCATGGTCACCACTAATGCAAGGTCAATTATTAGATAACGAAACATTACAAGAGATTGCTGAGAAACACGGTAAAACAACAGCTCAAGTTATTTTACGTTGGGATCTTCAAAATGGAGTAATCACAATTCCAAAATCAACGAAAGAACACCGTATTATTGCAAACGCTGATGTATTTAACTTCGAATTAACGAAAGAAGATATGGAAAAAATCGATGCGTTAAATCAAAATCACCGCGTTGGCCCAGATCCTGATAACTTCGATTTCTAAGATTACAGTAAGAAAAAAAGAGTGCTTTTCTGCACTCTTTTTTTGTGTATAAAAATAGTTTCTAAATAAATACTACTTAGTATTAAGTTTGTTATTAAGGGGCTGTAAACATGAATATAAAGCAATCGTTCAAACTTTTAGCTATGTTTTTAAGTGTTTTATTTGTGTTATTCCCACTTCAAAAAGCATTCGCAGAAGTGATGGACCATACAAAGTATCAAATGGATTGGAGTTATAGTAAGTCCAAGAAGAAGCCAATTCGAACAGAGCTTATTAAAACGGCAGATGGCAAAATTGCTTTTTGCTTAAATGTAGATTTGAAATCTCCAAGCGGTCAAGATTTACCGGAAATGGGGAAAGTGGATATTAATGTGTACCGTGTACTATTGAATGGATATCCACAAAAGAGTCCACAAGAATTAGGGGTATCTGATTGGAGAGAGGCGCATTACGCAACGCAGCTTGCAGTGTGGAATGCGTTAAAACAAATCGATATTAATGATTTAGATTTCCGTAATAAAAATGTAGAAAAGGTAACGAAAGATATCGTTGCAAAAGCAAATGCTAGTGAAGAGTTACAAGAAATTACGATGAGTGTAACTCCTACAGAAGAACAAGAAGCAGTATTAAAAAATGATTTCTTTGAAACAGGCTTATATACAGTAGAAACAAATGCAAAAAGCGGAACGTATAAAGTGCAAGCAACAGGTGCACCAGCGGGAGCGAAATTTGTAAATGAAAAAGGCGAAACAAAAACAGAATTTAATGTAGGGGAAAAGTTCCGCATTTTAATTCCGAAACAAACACCAGCTGGTGGATTTAGCTTTAAAGTATCAGGAAATTTAACGAAATTACAAGGGATTGCGCATAAAGGTACACCGACTATTCAAAATGCAGTAGTATTACTTGAGCGTAGTGAAGAAAAAACAAGTCCAGAGTTAGCGGTAAGTTGGAAGAAACCAGAAGGGCCACAGACGCCAAATAAACCGTATACTCCAAATGAGCCACATAAACCGAATCAAAAAAGATAATGAAAAAGCATTGGCGTGTGCCAATGCTTTTTCTATATGGATTCTTTAAAGATATACCAAGATAATAATCAATCAAGTGAAACACTATTCCAACGTTTTAAAAAGTATTTTAAAATAATAAGATATAACAAAATCTAAACGTTACAATCAACGGATTTTATTCACAAAATTGTAACATTATTCTAATTGGAGAGGCTATCAAACAAAGTGTAAAGCGTGTACAATTCAGTTGGAAAAACTACCTATAGATGGTCATATATGAAGAAAATGTAAGATTCTATTACTATTTTTATTTTTAGATGTATAGATGACAATACTAAAGTGTATCTTTTACTATTCTCTTTTTATGTACGAAGAGAACTCATCACAAATAGAGAGAAGTGAGGAGGGCATATTACATAAAAATTTTACAATGTAAGAAAGCGAATACATAGGGAGGAATGCGGTAGTAATTGATACAGGTGCGCGAGGTGTTAGTCTATTCATTAAATGTTTTTATAAAAATAATAGGATTTCTTATTAAATGGATATATAGAATAGTTTCTCTAAATAAAGGAACAGGGGACACAGATTATGTCGAAGAAAAAGACGAGTAGGGTATTAGTAGCTGGTGTTTGTTTAGCTACGTTATTAACGCCATATGGACTTGAATTACCTAAGGTGTATGCAGAGATGACGATTGAAGATAAAGAGAAACAGCAAGAAGAGCGAGTGTATCAATTACTGCCAAAAGGTGATGTAGAAGGGATGCGTGAGTTGCATCAGCGTCGAATGAGTTTTTCTCCTTATGAGCCAACGGGCATTTATGTAAAGTCAGGTGAAGAAGTAGTTATTCAAGTAGAAGGGACTCAACAGATTAAAGCTTATATTGGTACATATTCTTATGAAAAAGAAGAACCTAAACAATTCAATTTAAATCCTGGTGAGAATAAAATTTCTTCTTCAAATGGGGGACTATTATACTTTTACAATTATCACAACACAGCAGAAGTAGTCGCTAAAGTGAAAAAAGGTGGTACACCAAACCCTTTATTTATTTTAGGAAAGCATACGACAAAAGATTGGAAGCGTATGTTGGCAGAAAACCCTGATCCATATGCAATAGAAATGAAGGGAGAAAATAGTTTATTAACTATGCATCCTGAAACTGTGGCGGAACATTTGAAGCAAGAAGATCCAGCTGCGCTATTAAAGAAGCACGATGAAATAATTAATATAGAACATAAGATATCAGGTTTATCAAAAGATGGTGCGGGTGTTGCGAATCAAGGTAAACATTCCATTCATTTTGTTGAAGACTGGTATACAGACGATTATATGTATGCGACTTATTATCGAACAGCTTATAGTAAAGGCAATTTAGAGTCAGTACTAAATCTAGAAGAGTTAACCAATGATGGATGGGGGCCTTGGCATGAAGTTGGACATCAACATCAACAAGACACTTGGTTATGGGATGGACTTGGAGAAGTAACCGTTAATATTTATTCTTTGGCAGTTCAAACTACATTCGGGCATAAAACAAGGTTAGAGCAAGAGGGGCGCTATGAAGCTGCATTTGCTTATTTAGGTAAACCGGATGCACAAGAAAAGATGAATGAATTTGAGAAATTAGTTATGTTTTGGCAGTTGCATTTAGCCTATGGGGATCAATTCTATCCAAATTTACATCAAATGTATCGTTTGTTACATGATACAGAACTGCCTAAATCTGATGAAGAGAAAAAGCAGATGTTTATTTATATGACGTCAAAAGTGGCAGGACAAAATTTAATTCCTTTCTTTGATAAATGGGGATTAATTGCAAATGATGCTACAAGAGAAAAGATTGAAAAATTAGATTTACCAAAATTAGAAAAAGAAATATGGTTATCTACAGATAGCAATCCAATTCGTGAAAAACAAACTGAGTTATATGAAGTTCCATATGGCGA
The DNA here is from genome assembly GCF_009183795.1 of Bacillus sp. B1-WWTP-T-0.5-Post-4. Classification (NCBI taxonomy): domain Bacteria; kingdom Bacillati; phylum Bacillota; class Bacilli; order Caryophanales; family Bacillaceae; genus Bacillus; species Bacillus sp. B1-WWTP-T-0.5-Post-4. Next base: position 50,001 of record NZ_WEIJ01000004.1, on the reverse strand, counting down.
GCCAAATAATGAAAAAATACAAAATGTGGTAATCGGTACTACATATGATGAGGAAAAAGCAAAGGAACTTGTACAGAATTTAGGAGAAGGTGTAAAGACAACAGGTGTGATTATGCAAGATAAGCCTGAAGTTGGAGAAAAAACTGTAAAAGTAGAAATTATAGATGAAAAAGGAAATAGGAATTTAATTCCGGTTGTAGTGAATGTTGGATATGGGGATAGCCTACTTGTATATGGATTGAACTATACTAGGGAGGGAGACTTGAAGTCAACCGTAACTCTACATCATGGTACGAAAAAATTTAGTGCAACAAATACAAAAAATTTAATTCACGATTACTTTAAAGATGAAAAGTATTTTGAGTTCACACTGTACGATACAGAAGGAAGAGAGAAGAAAAATGTAGCGGTAAAAGGCTTGGAGAATACAGAAGTTCTTGCCAAGGAATTAAATGGATTAGCATTTGAATATGGAGATGTGGTGAAAGTATACCATGCAGAGTCTTCACGTTTACATTGGTATCAAAAAGGTTTATATGTGGGAGAAGGAAAAAATAAAGAAATAAAAGAATTATTCTTCAAAATTACTGAAAATGGATTTGAAAGAGTAAAATCATTTCAAGAAGTAGCAGCAAAGCCACAAACAGTAGTAGTCGGAACAGAAGTAGAAAAGCTAGAAGCGAAAAACTTTGTTGAAGTGAAAGAAGGAGAAGTAATTGGCTTTGTAGAAAAACCAACTACATCAAAAGTCGGAAAACAAACAGCAAAAGTAGAAACGAAAGATTGTTTTGGAAATAAGCAAGTAACGGAAGTGCCATTAGAAGTGGTTTATGGAGATAGTATTGCATATGTAGGATATGGCGATGATATTGCTTCAATTGTAACTTTAAAGCACGAAGAGAAGAGATTCCATGCAACTGATATGGATAGAGAAATTCATGAGTATTTTAATAAAGAGCTATACATGGGGATCACGTTATACGATGGAGAAGGAAAAGAGAAAAAACATGTAACAGCAGAGGGACAAGAAACTTCAAAGAACTTTGCGAAGCAAGTAAATGGTATGCAGTTCGAGTATGGGGATGTAGTGAAAGTATTCCATACAGAACCAAATCGCTTGAAATGGTATCAAAATAATAACTTTACTGGCCAAGGTGAAAAAAAAGGGACAAAAGAACTATTCTTCAAAGTGACAGATAAAGGTTTCGAGAGAATGGATATGTTGCAAGAAGTAACGCCAGTACCGCAAAAAGTAGTAATCGGGACAGATGCTGAAAAATTAAATGCAAAAGACTTTGTTCAAATGAAAGATGGAGAAGTAGTAGGTTTTGTAGAAAAAACGAATACAACGAAAATCGGTGAACAAAAAGTAAAAGTAGAAACGAAAGATCGCTTTGGTAATAAAAAAGTGACAGAAGTTCCTGTAGAAGTAATTTACGGAGATAGCATTATGTTCTTCGGTACATGGCACGGCGGAACGAATATTAAATCGATTGTTACATTAAATCATGAAGAAAAGAAATTTAGTATAACAGATTCAGAAGGTCCAATGCATACTTCATTTGCAGATGAGAAGTATATGGGGATGACTGTATATGATAAAGATGGAAAAGAGAAGAAAGCTTTATCGGTAAGAGCATCGGAGAATACGAAAGTATTTGCAGAACAATTTAATGGAATGGCCTTTGAATACGGCGATGTAGTAAAAGTATACCAAAGAGAATTTGATAGATTTAAAGTGTACAAAAAGAACGAACTGGTGGATACGGAGTATGGTGTTCATGATGTAGTCTTTAAAGTTACGGAGCAAGGTTTCGAGAGAATGGAAGCTATGCAAGAAGTAACGGCAGTACCACAAAAGGTGATAATTGGAACGAATGTTGAACAATTACAGGCAAAAGATTTTGTTCAATTAAAAGAGGGAGAAGTAATCGGGTTTGTAGAAAAACCGATTACAACAAAAATTGGTGAACAAAAAGTAAAAGTAGAAACAAGAGATCGTTTTGGAAATAAGCAAGTCACGGAAGTTCCCCTAGAAGTTACATATGGAGATAGCTTACTTGTATATGGGTTAAGCTATGGTGGTGACGATATGAAATCAATTGTAACGTTACATCATGATGCGAAAAAAATGAGTGCGACAGATACAAGTAATTTGATTCATGATTACTTTGAAGATGAAAAGTATTTTGAATTCACCCTGTACAACAGAGAGGGAAAAGAGAAGGAAAATATAGAGGTAAAAGGTCTGGAGAGTACAGAAGCTTTTGCTAAGGAAATAAACGGACTAGCGTTTGAATATGGAGATGTGGTGAAAGTGTATCATGCTGAATCTTCACGCTTACACTGGTACAAAAAAGGTGTATATGCGGGAGAAGGAAAGAATAAAGAGATAAAGGAACTAGTCTTCAAAATTACTGAAAACGGCTTTGAAAGAATGGAAGCTAAGCAAGAAATAACAACTGTACCGCAAAAAGTAGTAATCGGAACAAGCGCTGAAAAATTAGATGCAAAAAACTTTGTTCAAGTAAAAGACGGAGAAGTAATTGGATTTGTAGAAAAACCAAATACAACAAAAATTGGCGAACAAAAGGTAAAAGTAGAAACGAAGGATCGCTTTGGGAATAAGAAAGTGACAGAAGTACGAGTAGAAGTAACATATGGAGATAGCATTGTATATCAAGGGCTTAGTAATGTTGTTTGTTCTATTGTAACGTTAAATCATGATAATAAGAAACTACATGTAACGTCTACAAATGAACAAATTCATAGTTACTTTAACAATGAATTATATATGGGAATTACGTTATATGATCAAAACGGAACTGAGAAAAAGCATGTAACAGCAGAAGGGCAAGAGACTTCAAAGAATTTTGCAGAACAAGTAAATGGTATGATGTTCGAGTATGGTGATGTAGTAAAAGTGTATCATGCTGAATCAGATCGTTTAAGCTGGTACAAAAATAGTGAGTTCGTTGGAAAAGGAGATAAGAAAAAGTTTAAAGAAATTTCCTTTAAGGTTACTCCAAATGGTTTAGAACAAGTGTAATAATAAAAAAATCTCGTAAAACATAATGTTTTACGAGATTTTTTATTATTCAGCTTCAGAAACTACTGTGAAGCGTTCGTTTACGTGTTTTGGATTTTCGATTTCATCAAGTGCTGCAACTGCGAAGTCTTCGTAACTTACGTAGCTATCACCTTTTGCGTTCACAAGAAGATTGTCTTTGCCAGCTTTGTAAGAACCAGTACGTTTTCCTAATGCAAATAGTGCAGAAGGGCTGATGAATGTCCAAGTGATGTCATTTGTTTGTTGCAGAATTTCTAAGTTTTTACCTTGGTTTTGAGCTGTTGCAAGGTATTCTTTCGGGAAACCTGGTGTCTCAAATACACGTGTTGTTTTCTCTTCGTCTACAAATAAGCTTCCAGCGCCTCCAACTACAAGTAATTTTGTATTTGGTGCACCTTTCATCGCTTCAATAAGTACGTTTCCTGCATCTACGTGAAGGTGTTCTTGTCCTGCTGGAGCACCGAATGCATTTACAACTACGTCAAATGCCTGCAGGTCGTTAGATGTAAGAGAGAATACATCTTTCTCTAAAACTTTTACATTGTCTTCTGTAATTTTTGCAGCGTTTCTTACGATTGCAGTTACTTCATGTCCGCGATCCAATGCTTCTTTTAAAATACGACTTCCTGCTTTACCAGTTGCTCCGATAATTCCGATTTTCATAATAAATCCCTCCAAAGTGTTTTGTTAAAGTGTATATCTGAAAGTAAATGAATTTGTTGTAATTGGGTTTGTTACAACCTGTTGTAATCATTATAGTTACAGGTTGGTATTTTTGTCAATAGGGTTGTTTGTGAATTTATTTTTTGTTTTAGTATGCACAGTTAGAGGGAGGGTAGTCAGTCATAAAGATATTGTTACTGTGAACCTGGCTAATATTTGGAAATTGCAAATTGTCGAAAAATGTTGATTTTTGAATGTTTTTTAAATATAATTCGTTTTATGGAGAAAAGGAGGGGTTAATTGTATGAATATTTTAGAGCAATTTATTTCATCAACAAATACAATTCTTTGGTCATATATTCTTATTGCAATGTTAATTGGTTTAGGTCTTTATTTTTCTATTAAATTGAAATTCGTACAAATTACTCATTTAGGGGAAATGGTTCGACTAATGAGTGATGGATTAACTGGAAAGACGCGTAAAAAAGGTAGTGTATCTTCTTTCCAAGCGTTTTGTATGAGTTCAGCAGCTCGTATTGGTATCGGTAACTTAGCTGGTGTAGCATTAGCTATATCTATGGGAGGACCTGGAGCTGTATTTTGGATGTGGGTTATTGCGATTATCGGGGCTTCTTCAAGTTTCGTAGAAAGTACGCTTGCCCAAATTTATAAAGTAAAAGATGGCAGTGGCTTCCGTGGTGGTCCTGCTTATTATATGGAAAAAGGTTTAAATAAACGTTGGATGGGAATTTGGTTTTCTATCCTTATTACAGTTAGTTACGGTTTAATTTTTAACTCAGTACAAGCGAATACAGTAACATTAGCGTTTGAAAATGCATTTGGTTTAGAGCGTTATATTGTTGGTATTGTATTAGCTGCATTAGTTGCGGTTATTATTTTTGGTGGTGTAAAAAGTATTGCACGTATGTCGGAAATGATTGTTCCGCCAATGGCGCTTGTTTATATTGCGGTAGCTATTTTTGTTGTCATTAAAAACTTCTATTTAATACCAGATGTGTTTACGGAAATCTTTAAAGGTGCATTCGGTTTAGATTCAGCTGTAGGTGGCGGTATCGGTGCTGCGATGAAATATGGTATTCAGCGCGGATTATTTGCGAACGAAGCAGGTATGGGTAGTGCGCCGAACGCGGCAGCAACAGCTGATGTAACGCATCCAGCAAAACAAGGTTTTATTCAAACGATCGGCGTTTTAGTAGATACATTCTTAGTATGTACATCAACAGCATTTATCGTACTATGTTCTGGTGCATATAAAGCAACGAATTTAGAAGGTATTGAATTAACGCAAAATGCATTAAGCTCACAAATCGGCCCGTGGGCAAGTAGCTTCTTAGCGATTATTATTTTCTTATTTGCATTTAGTTCTCTTTTAGGAAACTACTATTATGGTGAAACAAATATTGAATTCATTAAACAAAGCAAAGCGTGGTTAACAATTTACCGTATTGCGGTAGTTGGAATGGTATTATTCGGTTCTGTTGCGACGCTTCAAGTTGTATGGAATATGGCAGACTTATTTATGGGTCTAATGGTAATCACGAACTTAATTGCGATTACACTTCTTGGCCGATTTGCGTACGCGGCATTAACAGACTATGTAAGGCAAAAGAAACAAGGGAAAGATCCAGTCTTCAGTGCAGATTCTATTCCTGGTTTAACGAATACAGAGTGCTGGGATAAGCCAGTGGTAACAGATAAAGAAAAAGCAGTGTAATTGAAAAGGCGAGCATCGAGGTAAATTCGATGCTCGCCTTTTTTGTTGTAGTAAATGATGAAAAGGGTGAGAGGTAATTATTAATATAACTTTTTTTGTTTGTTTCTCTCGTTATTTGTGGGGAACGTACTGTTTTAAAAGTATGGCTGGTCGAAGAGGATAAGTGATTGAGTATTGGATAAATGCATGTAATAGCTATATTTTTATGTAAAAAAACACGTGTGTTAAAAGAGTTAACGTACTCATGTCATGAAACCTCACATAAAGTTCTTGATTACTTAAAGTTTTTAGAATATAATTTTCTTATTGTTAGGAAGAGGGGGCAATGCAAATATGGATTTTTTAGCTAGGGTAATTGGGGATGTAAATAATATCCTTTGGTCATATGTCATTATTGCGATGTTAATTGGGTTAGGGCTCTATTTTTCATTTCGTGTGAAATTTGTCCAAGTTCGTTACTTCGGTGAAATGATTCGTTTGCTTGGGGATGGAGCAAGCTCGAAAACGAGGAAAGCGCAAAAAGAGAAGAGCGGTGTATCATCATTTCAAGCATTTTGTATGAGTACAGCTTCTCGTGTAGGTACTGGTAACTTAGCTGGTGTAGCTATTGCGATCTCAGCAGGTGGTCCAGGAGCAGTATTTTGGATGTGGTTAATCGCGGTAATTGGGGGTGCTTCTGCATTTGTAGAGAGCACATTAGCGCAAATTTATAAAGTAAAAGATGGGAATGCATTCCGTGGGGGCCCAGCGTATTATATGGAAAAGGGTTTAAAGAAACGCTGGTTAGGTGTTGTGTTCTCTGTTCTAATAACAGTAAGTTTCGGATTGATTTTTAACGCTGTACAGTCTAATACTGTAGCGGCTGCCTTTGATGGGGCGTTCAAAACAGATAGTAGATTAGTAGGTCTTGTTATGGCTGGTTTACTTGCAGTTATTATTTTCGGTGGAGTAAAACGAATTGCTCGCGCGGTTGAAATGATTGTTCCAGTAATGGCAATTATTTATGTAGCAGTGGCATTATTCGTTGTTGTAACAAACATTACGGCAATTCCATATGTATTTAAAGAAATTTTCTTACATGCTTTCGGAATTAAAGAAGTAGTAGGCGGAGGATTAGGAGCTGCGATTTTATTAGGGGTAAAACGTGGGTTATTCTCAAATGAAGCAGGTATGGGTAGTGCGCCGAACGCAGCAGCGACTGCAAACGTAACGCACCCAGTTAAACAAGGTTTCATTCAAACTTTAGGGGTATTTACTGATACATTATTAATTTGTAGTTGTACAGCATTTATTATTCTTTTATCAGATGTGCATAATGCAGCTGATTTAAATGGAATTCAATTAACGCAGCAGGCGTTAAGTCAACATATCGGTCCATGGGCTTCTATATTTGTAGCGGTTGCGATCTTCTTGTTTGCATTTAGTTCATTAGTAGGTAACTACTACTATGGTGAAACAAATATTGAGTTCTTAAATGGAAGTAAAGTGTTATTAAATGCATACCGCATTGCTGTACTTGGTATGGTTATGCTAGGATCTGTAGCGACAATTCAAATCGTTTGGGATTTAGCAGATTTATTTATGGGAATTATGGCTGTTATTAACTTAGTAGCAATTGTATTCCTTTCTAAGTATGCTTTCGCAGCGTTATCAGATTATATTAAGCAAAAGAAACAAGGGAAAGATCCAGTCTTTTATGCGGAGTCTATTCCAGGTTTGAACAATACAGAGTGTTGGGATGAGCCAGCAGTAGCTGATAAAGAAAAAGCGGTATAATGAAAAAGGCATCAAGTGAAACTTGATGCTCTTTTTTTGTTTTATTCAACTATTTGCAGATAGTAAAAGACGAACATTCATAGACGTTTTATAATAAAATGTAATTTTTTTAAGAAAAGTGCGGATATGATTTGTGATTTGTGTTAGAATGGAAAATGCCTTTGAAACAAGAGGTTTTATGATTTTTCCTATCCGATTGAAGATTTTGGAGGGGGAATGGAAAGTTCGGATTATTTCTTGTTTTGAGTAGTCAGACGTTCAACGTTAATGAAGAGTTAAATGGAGGATTTTATTAATGAAGTTTGTTATGTTTCTTGTAGGATTACTCGTTGTATTTGTACTCGGTTTTCTTATAAGTGCCGATCGAAAGAAGATTAAGTATAAACCAATCGCAATTATGCTTATTATTCAGCTAGCATTATCTTATTTCTTATTAAATACACAAGTTGGTTATATTTTAGTAAAAGGAATTTCAGATGGATTTGGTGCACTTCTTGGATATGCGGAAGCTGGAATCGTTTTCGTATTTGGTGGTCTTGTTAATAAAGGAGAGGTTTCATTCTTCTTAACAGCGTTATTACCAATCGTATTCTTTGCCGTTTTAATCGGAATTCTGCAACACTTTAAAATTTTACCAATATTTATTCGTGCTATTGGTACTTTGTTAAGTAAAGTAAATGGTTTAGGGAAATTAGAATCATATAACGCAGTAGCAGCTGCTATTGTTGGACAAGCAGAAGTATTTATTACAGTAAAAGATCAATTAAGTAAAATCCCAAAACATCGTTTATATACATTATGTGCATCTTCCATGTCGACAGTATCGATGTCAATTGTCGGTTCTTACATGAAAATGATCGAACCAAAATATGTAGTAACAGCACTTGTATTAAATTTATTTAGTGGTTTCATTATTATTCATATTATTAACCCGTACGATATTACAGAAGAAGAAGATACACTGAAATTAGAAAATAAGAAAAAACAATCATTCTTTGAAATGTTAAGTGAATATATTATGCTTGGTTTCACAATCGCGATAACAGTAGCAGCGATGTTACTTGGTTTCGTAGCATTAATTACAGCAATTAATAGCTTGTTTGATTCCATGTTCGGTATTACATTCCAAGCTATTTTAGGATATATTTTCTCACCATTAGCATTCGTAATGGGTATCCCGCAAGCTGAGATGGTAACAGCGGGACAAATTATGGCAACAAAATTAGTATCAAACGAGTTTGTTGCGATGCTTGATCTTGGAAAAGTAGCTGGTGATTTATCGGCTCGTACAGTTGGTATTCTTTCTGTATTCCTTGTATCATTTGCGAACTTCTCATCTATCGGAATTATCGCAGGTGCAACGAAAGGTATCGATGAAAATCAATCAAATGTTGTATCATCATTCGGTCTACGCCTTGTGTACGGTGCGACATTAGTAAGTATTCTATCAGCGATTATCGTTGGTGTTATGTTATAAAGTGAAACTTTAATCAGTGGGGGCTTTATTCCCGCTCATTATTAGCCCTCACCAATCGGGGTAAAAAGGATGGTCCTAGCTCATAGCTAGGGCTATTTTTATGGTAAATTTACATGAAAAAACCAATTAATTAGGAATATATTAACATATAAAAATCTTTTAAAATTTATATTGCATTTCATCTAGATAACGCTTACAATTTGATTTGTAGGTGGTATCAATTTCAGACTTTCAAGTATGGTAGGAGAGAAGAAGCTACCTTTTATAAATTGCAATTTATGTAAACGCTTACTGATTTTAGATGACAGTTGAATAGTTTTAGGGGTTTTAAATTTTTTAACAACAATGGTCAGACGTCATTCGTTATACGTTATACGACCAATAACTCGTGGGAGAAGTGGAGGATTCACATATGAAGTTCGTAATGTTTCTAGTCGGTTTACTTGTAGTGTTTGTACTAGGTTTCCTTATCAGTTCAGATCGTAAGAAAATTAAATATAAACCAATTGCACTTATGCTTGTCATTCAATTGGTACTTGCGTATTTCTTACTAAATACAAAGATCGGATTCGTATTAGTAAAAGGGATCGCAGATGGATTTGGCGCTATTTTAAAATTTGCGGAAGCTGGGGTTAATTTCGTATTTGGTGGTCTAGCAAACGATGGACAAGCACCATTCTTCTTAACAGTATTATTACCGATTATTTTCTTAGCAGTATTAATCGGGATCCTGCAACATATTAAAGTTTTACCGATTATCATTCGTGCAGTCGGTTTCCTATTAAGTAAAGTTAACGGTTTAGGAAAACTAGAATCATATAATGCGGTAGCAGCTGCAATCGTTGGTCAAGGGGAAGTATTCATTACAGTAAAAGATCAACTAAGCAAATTACCGAAAAATCGTTTATACACACTTTGTGCATCTTCAATGTCTACAGTATCGATGTCAATCGTCGGTTCTTATATGAAAATGATTGATCCAAAATATGTAGTAACAGCACTTGTATTAAACTTATTCAGTGGATTCATCATCGTTCATATCATTAATCCATATGAAGTAAAAGAAGAAGACGATATTTTAGAATTACAAGAAGACAAGAAACAAACATTCTTTGAAATGTTAGGCGAATATATTATGCTTGGTTTCTCAATCGCTGTAACAGTAGCGGCGATGTTAATCGGTTTCGTAGCATTAATTACAGCAATTAACGGTGTATTTGATTCAATTTTCGGAATCACATTCCAAAGCATTTTAGGATACATCTTCTCACCATTAGCATTTGTAATGGGTATTCCAACATCAGAGATGCTACAAGCAGGACAAATTATGGCAACAAAATTAGTAACGAACGAATTCGTTGCAATGCTTGATCTTGGTAAAGTAGCTGGTGATTTATCAGCTCGTACAGTAGGTATTTTATCTATCTTCCTTGTATCATTTGCGAACTTCTCATCTATCGGAATTATCGCAGGTGCAACGAAGAGTATCGATGGCAAACAAGCAAACGTTGTATCATCATTCGGTTTAAAACTTGTATACGGTGCAACGTTAGTAAGTATATTATCAGCGATTATCGTTGGGGTTATGCTTTAATAAATAATAAAGAAGTCGTTTATCTCTCGCTTAGAGGGATGAACGACTTTTTTGTTTTTGTATGATAAATAATATAGAGAGGAGGAATTAGGTTGAAAGAACAGGGTATTTTAAAGGAACTTGATGAGGTTATAGATAACATTAATCATTTAACTGGAGAAGATGCTAGAGCATTTTTGAAATTTACACATGGGTACTTAAACATAGTAGAAGAGGGAGAGGGTACTTTTACTCATAGTGATTTTGTTGAAAAGGTTGCAGGGCTTTATAAGAAGGATATGGCTAAGGTTATTGAGCTTAGAAAAGAACAAATTAAAAAATCACCTTAATCCATTCATTAAGGTGATTAAAAGTATTATTCAGCTGGAGGCGTAAATGTACGTTTCTCTAATTCAGCATCTAGCATAAACAGTGCGTTTGAATCGCTTGTAATACGTTTTAATTTTTGAATGATGCTATCGAATGAAGCTTCTTCTTCAACTTGTTCGTCAACGAACCATTTTAAGAATGTAATTGTTGCATGTTCACGCTCGTCCCAAGCGATATCAGATAAGTTATAAATACGTTTCGTTACTTCACGCTCGTGCTCAAGTGCGACTTCAAAAGCGTTTAATACAGATTCGTATTCGTTATTCGGATTATCAAATCCAGTAATAATAGCGCGCTCTCCGCGGTCATTAATATAGTTGTAAAGCTTCATTGCGTGGAAACGTTCTTCTTCAGCTTGTACAAGGAAAAAGTTAGCGAATCCATCATAGCTCTCAGCTGTACAGTAAGCAGCCATTGCCATATAAGCATGGGCAGAATAAAATTCAAAGTTCATTTGTTCATTTAATGCGTCGTGCAATTTTTTTGATAACATAAAATCCCCCTTAGTATTGTGACAAGAATATTATACCATAATTGATAATGTTCTCATTTAGATACTTCGAACCTTTTCGAAAGCTTTGTGACGTGTGCGTCCATAATGTCTTGTAAGTCTAAATCATATTTTTGCGAAAGAATAATAAGGTTAGATAGTACATCGCCAAGTTCTTCTTTTAGTTCTTGTTTTAGCTCTTCTTCTGTTTTCGCCTCTTCATCAGGGCGATCGCGGCCAATTTCAATAGCACGAACGACTCGTGAAACTTCCCCAACTTCCTCGGTTAAGAAATTTAAGCGAATAAAGGCATTATACTGTGACCAGCTTCGTTTTTCGTAAAATTCCTCAACCCATCTTTGAAATGCAACGATATCCATTTCTTCCTCATCTCCTCAATATGTTGTACAATGTTCATTGTATCATAACAATATATAGTATCGGGGTGTAGGAATGAGAAAGATTTGTGTGTTTGCAGGTTCTAATTTAGGGGAGAGACCAGAATTCAAAGAGCAGGCAATTCAGTTAGGTAAAATGTTTGTTGAGAACGACTATGAGCTCGTATACGGTGGTTCATGTGTCGGATTAATGGGAGAAGTAGCAAACGAAGTTCTTCGTTTAGGTGGACGTGTAACAGGTGTTATGCCGCGCGGTCTATTTCGAGGAGAAATTGTACATACAGGATTAACAGAATTAATTGAAGTAGAAACAATGCACGAACGTAAAGCGAAAATGGCAGAGCTTGCGGATGCTTTTATCGCGCTTCCAGGCGGATACGGAACGTTTGAAGAACTATTTGAAGTTGTATGTTGGTCACAAATTGGTATACATAATAAGCCGGTTGGTTTATTAAACATAAAAGGTTTTTACGGACCAATTTTGCAAATGGTTGAACGTGCAGCGGAAGAAGGATTTATGAATCCATCGAATAAAGAATTGATCGTTTCAGCTGAGACAGCAGATAAACTAATTCATGCAATCCAAAATTATGAGCGTCCTGTTTTGGGAACGAAGTGGAAGCAACTATCATAGCAAATACGGAAACACATGTCGTTTTAATGTAAGACGGCATGTGTTTTTAATTTGGTTAAATATGTTAATGTTTAGATGTAATGTTTTTGGGAAAGGAGAAATAGATGGAGGAATTCGTATATTTACGTCCGGTTTTTAAAAGTATTTTAGCAGCATCTATTCTTGTTATGCTAATTGTTTTGAGACAGAAGAAAGAGTTGATTAATGAATTTTCGCTTTGGTTTATCTCGGTATTGTGTATCGGTGTTTCCGGGATAACGTTGTTTATGTCCGGATTTATCGTTGATGATTATAATCTAGGTGGAGATCCACAATCGTTTTGTATGTTTATTGCGATTGGTTGTATTAGCGGTCTGAATTTCATTATTTATTACAGAAGGCAATAAAAGAGGCATTCCATATTACTTTGGAATGCCTTTATCATTTTGATTGCTTTGTTTTTTATACAGGTACCAGCCACCCCAGCCGCCACCAATTGCTGCGACAACGAGGAAAGCATAGTCCTTAACCTCGACACGTATATTGAAAATATTAGCTATAAGTAAGAGAATCCCAACTGTTATTAACGCAAAAAATGCTCTAATTAAGTAGTCTTTCAACTGAACCACTCCCGTCATTTAAGTAGTAAATGATGAATTTGGAAAAGCTAAAGGGTGTTTCCTATATTTTAACATAGATGAGATTGTAATATATTGATAAAAGTAGGGGAGAGGGGCGCTGATATTGTCGTGATTTGTCGGCAAATCGATATCCTTTGTCAAATCGTTGATATATTGCGGGTAATGATCGATATAATGAAAAAATCGTTGATATATTGCGAGTTATGATCGATATATTTGAAAAATCGTTGATATAATTTCGTGTACCGTTAAGTGCGACCATTACATAAAAAAGCGACTCTAAACGAGCCGCTTCTGCTTTAAAGTCTATTATTGATTCAAGAACGCACGTAGCATCCAAGCGTGTTTTTCTAGTTCTGTGTAGATGCCTAGTAGTAGGTCAGATGTCATTTCATCGTCAGAGTCTTGAGCGATTTCCATGCCTTTTTTCAGTTCGACTAGCATCATTTCGTAGTCTTTCATGATTGCTTCGACCATCCCTTCTGCAGTTTCTCCGTATGCTGCTTCTTGAATAGAAGATAGTTCTAAGTATTCTTTCATTGTTGCTACTGGTTTGCCGCCAATTGCTAAAATACGTTCTGCAATTTCATCGATGTGAGTAGCTGATTCTGTGTAAAGTTCTTCAAATTTCTCGTGTAATGTGAAGAATTGAGGTCCTTTTACGTACCAATGGAAGTTGTGAAGTTTTGTGAATAAAACGCTCCAGTCTGCTACTTGTTTGTTTAATACTTCGATTACTTGTTTGTTCATTATGATCAATCTCCTTTTGAGTTGTTATGTGATATCAATTACTAATTTATAATAATTATAATATAGTAATCTCTATAAATCAACCCTTTTGCTGGAATTAATTTGAACAAATTATGAACTCTTGTAAATAAAAGGCCCTATTACGGTGAAGTAATAGGGCCTTTGTTTGAGATATGGCTCTTGTTCTAAACGAGCCGCTTGTGCTTTTAGTGATATCCAGCTCCGGTGACTAGACCAGTCGGTCATTTCGCGCCTTCCTGTGAGGCAAAGAACGCCTCTTCGTCAGGAGCTCCAATGCCCTCCTGTTCTGAGCAAGTCACCTCCGCTTTTAATTAATATCCAGCTCCGGTGACTAGACCAGTCGGTTGTTTCACTCCTTCATTTGAGGCAAAAAGCGCCTCAAATGAAGGAGTTCCAACACCCTCCTGTTCTGAACGAGCCACTTCCGCTTTTATTTGTTAAACGGCTTTTTGTTTTTCTTCTACATCCTGCCCATCCCAGCACTCTGTATTCTTTAAGCCAGGGATAGAGTTTGCAACGAAGACAGGATCTTTTCCTTGTTCCTTTTGCTTCAAATAGTCTACTAATGCAGCGTAAGCAAATTTGCTAAGGAATGAGATGGCAATTAAGTTTGTGAATACCATTAGTCCCATGAATAAATCAGCTAAACTCCAAACTGTTTTAAGAGCAGCGATTGATCCGAAGAATACCATTCCGACAACTGCAACGCGATAAATCATTAGCCATGTTTTGCTTTCTTTAATGAATGCGATATTTGTTTCACCATAATAGTAGTTTCCTAGAAGTGAACTGAAAGCGAATAGGAAAATAATAATCGCTAAGAAAGTGCTTGCCCACGGTCCAATTTGTGAACTTAATGCGTTTTGTGTTAATTCGATACCTTCTAAATTTGATCCTTTGTAAAGCCCAGAACATAATACAATAAATGCTGTTGATGTACATACTAAGAATGTATCTACGAAAACGCCTAACGCTTGAACAAGCCCTTGTTTTACAGGGTGAGATACATCAGATGTTGCGGCTGCATTAGGAGAACTACCCATTCCCGCTTCTGTAGCGAATAAACCGCGCTGAATTCCGAACTTGATTGCTGCTCCAATACCACCAGCGATAGCTTGGTCTAAACCGAATGCACCGTTAAAGATTTCCATGAAAATGCTTGGTAACATACTGAAGTTGTTAATAACGACAAAAATAGCCACGCCGATATAAACGATTGCCATTGGCGGAACAATCATTTCTGTAATACGTGAAATGCTCTTAATGCCACCAAAAATAATAACTGCAACTAATAAGGCTAATAGAGCTCCTACGATTGTTCGCTCTAGTCCAAAAGCATTTTCAAACGCTATTGTTACTGTATTTGCTTGCACTGAATTGAAAATTAATCCGTACGCAACTGTAATAAGAAGTGAAAACCAGACGCCCATCCAGCGTTTGTTTAACCCTTTTTCCATGTAATATGCTGGTCCACCACGGAACCTACTTCCATCTTTTACTTTATAAATTTGCGCAAGTGTACATTCTACAAAACTAGTAGCTGCTCCGATAATTGCGATAAACCACATCCAAAATATTGCGCCAGGTCCACCCATTGAAATTGCTAATGCTACACCAGCTAAGTTTCCGATACCGATACGTGCTGCTGCACTTAAGCAAAATGCTTGGAATGGTGAGATGCTATCTTTCTTTTTTTCTTTTCGATTAAACCCTTTACTAATTAAGCTGACCATCTCACTGAAATGAGTAATTTGGACAAATTTTAATTTAAAAGAGAAGTAAAGACCGAAGCCGATTAGCATTGCAATAAGAATATATGACCATAAAATATTATTCGTTACCTCAAGGAATCTGCTAAAGATATCAACCATATAATACACTTCCTTTTTTTCGTAATAAGAAAATTATATGCAAAAAATATACGAGAATCAATTTTTCTAAAAAATTATGTTACTTAAATCTTTTTTGTGTTATGATTATGTTACATCGTAATATTTTTAGAATTATTTACATTTTAAAAAACTAAATTTAAAGCGAGAAGGTGGGGATAATTTGAAAGAAAATTCTTTATGGAAAGTAAGCCTTGAGAGTTTGAAAATGAGAAGTAATATATTTTTTATCATTACATCTTTAAGTATCTTTTTAGGGCTCACTTATTATTACAATAAAAGATTTCCAAATCACAAATATCCTGAGTGGTTAGAATTTCTAAAGTTGATTGGATGAATAAAAGACAGAAAAACAGAAAATTAAAATAAACAAGTTATGGAGGAGCTAAAAATGAATATTAGAGAAAGTGAACTTCCAGGTATTGGTTATAAGTTTCAAATCGTTACGAAAGGTAACGAAAAGATGGTAATTGTCATTCATGATGATGGTCGTAGAGAAATGTATCATTTTGATTCAGATCATGAAGAAAGCATCTCAAGTATTTCACTACGTGACTCAGAGGCGAGACAAATCGCTGCAATATTAGGTGGAATGGTATATAAGCCTAGGGCGTTAGAAAATGTTGAGATGGTTTTTGAAGGTTTAGCGATTGAGTGGTTCAAAGTGGAGAATACAGCTCCAGCAATCGGAAAAACAATTGGCGATCTTGAAATAAGAAAAACATATAGCGTAACCATAATCGCAGTTATGAAGAAGAACATGAAGAAGCTATTTAATCCAGGACCAGAAACAGTAATTGAAGAAGGAGATATGCTTGTAGTTTCAGGTGAGAGAGAAGAAATAAAAAAAATCATTAATGAATTACTTTCAAATAGGGGGGACTGATTAGATGGATACGTTAATTTTTGAAGTTGGTACAGCTTTAGTTTTAGTGGCAATTGCAGCAGTAATTGCTGGAAAATTTAAATTCTCAGTAATTCCTTTTCTAATCGTTCTTGGAATGTTAGTAGGACCGCATGCACCGACAATAGGTGTTATCGATCTCAAATTTATTGAAAGTGCAAGTGTAATTTCCTTCCTTGGACGGATTGGGGTTCTATTCCTTCTATTCTATCTAGGATTAGAATTTTCAATGAAAAAACTAATTAAATCTGGACGCTCTATTGCGATTGGCGGAACGATTTATATTTTAATTAACTTTTCACTTGGTTTGTTATACGGATTTATAATGGGATTCCCATTACTAGAAATCTTAATTATTGCGGGTATTATTACGATTTCTTCTAGCGCTATCGTTGCTAAAGTGTTAGTGGACTTAAGAAGAACTGGTAATAATGAAACCGAATTAATTTTAGGAATTATTATGTTTGAAGATATATTCCTTGCTGTATATTTATCAGTTGTTTCTGGTTTAGTACTTGGAGATCACGCTTCCTTCTTAGGTGCCCTTACTTCAATTGGAATTGCTTTAGGATATATGCTTCTATTCTTTATAGTAGCTAGAAAGGCTACGCCGTTATTAAATAAATTGCTCAATATTAGCTCAGATGAAATCTTTATTATTGTAGTATTTGCTTCTTTATTCTTCATTGCTGGTTTTTCAGAAACAATTCACGTTGCAGAAGCAATTGGAGCACTTCTTCTAGGATTAGTTTTCTCTGAGACAGAGCATAGTGACCGAATTGAACATCTTGTTGTTCCATTTAGAGACTTTTTCGGAGCTATTTTCTTCTTCAGCTTCGGGTTAAGTATTGATCCGTTCTCATTAGGCGGAGCGATATGGTTAACGTTAGGTGCTGTCCTTCTTACGATAATCGGTAACTTTGTAGCAGGAATGATCGCAGGAAGACAAGCTGGATTATCTCATAAAGCATCAACAAATATCGGATTAACAATCGTTTCAAGAGGAGAGTTCTCCATCATTATGGCTAATATCGGTATCGCCGGTGGCTTAATGTCAGTACTGAAACCATTCTCAGCACTATACGTGCTTATACTATCCATTTTAGGCCCACTTCTGACAAAAGAGTCGAAGAATGTATATAAATTCTTAAATAAAATCTTTAAGTGGGATACGAAGACTAACTAAATTGAAAAAAATAAAAGTACAAGATATTTCCTGCTTGTACTTTTATTTTTGTAATGAAAACAGTAAAGAGAGGTAAATGATGTTAGGAGAGTTGATTCATTCGGTTTTAGTTTTTTTAGAAGGACTTGGTTATTGGGGAATTATGCTTGGATTAATGCTAGAGGTTATTCCAAGTGAAATCGTATTGTCTTATGCAGGTTATTTAGTATCAACAGGAAGCATTACATTTTGGGGCGCTGTCGCGTTCGGTACAATTGGTGGTGTAATTGCACAACTATTCATTTATTGGATTGGTCGATATGGAGGAAGACCTGTTCTTGAGCGATATGGAAAATATATTTTAATTCAGAAGAAACATATTGATTATGCTGAAGATTGGTTTAATCGTTATGGAATTGGCGTTATCTTTACCGCACGTTTTATTCCGGTTGTGCGTCATGCTATTTCGATACCAGCGGGTATTGCGAAAATGTCACATGCTAAGTTTATTACGCTAACTACATTAGCTGTTATTCCGTGGTCAATTGTGTTTGTATATTTAGGTTTTAAATTAGGAACAGAGTGGGAAAGTATTAATAAAGTTGCGGGGCCATATGTGAAATACTTTGCACTTGCTGCTATTGTTTGTGCACTTGGTTATTTTGTATTAAAAAAAATGATGAAAAAAAAGTGATTACAGAAAAGGAATCTATGTCGACGTAGATTCCTTTTTTATTGGCATTTTTTCAAGGATGAAAGAATACGTTTAATATTTACCATATTGTGGCATACATATAGAAAAAGGGTGCTTGGAAAGGGGAATAAAGAGAAATGGAACTCCAGTTT
This sequence comes from Bacillus sp. B1-WWTP-T-0.5-Post-4, assembly GCF_009183795.1. Classification (NCBI taxonomy): domain Bacteria; kingdom Bacillati; phylum Bacillota; class Bacilli; order Caryophanales; family Bacillaceae; genus Bacillus; species Bacillus sp. B1-WWTP-T-0.5-Post-4. The sequence goes on along the minus strand of NZ_WEIJ01000004.1, from coordinate 31,600 downwards.
CAAAATGTATATCAACAGGTAGAGAATTGGTATGTGTTGGATTCGGAGCTTCCTTGGGATGTCAAAAAGTTGAGAGAGGATTTGTTTTCTCTTATTGAAGTATGTAAAACGCCCGTTATTTTTTGTGATACGTGTGATGCAAATGATGTGCTTCTATCATTAGGGGAAGAGGAAGAAGAGTTCCTATTCCCGGTAGGTGGTTTTTATCATAAAGAAAAGCAATTAATTTTCGTTTGTATGTGGGAAGAGTATGAGCAAGTTCTCAAAACGCTACTGCATGAATTCCGCCATGCGATGCAGCATAAGAGAGATATATTGTATGTGGGAAGTGAACGGTACGAAGAGCGGTGGATTGAAAAAGATGCGAGGAAGTTCGCGGAGAGGAAATTAGATGAATATAAGAGTAGAAAGTTAATGTAAAGCATAGTGGAGAAATAGCGCTGTGCTTTTTATGCTTATTAAAAATAAGTATTTGACTTTTATTAAGTTTAGTTCTAAACTAATGATATGAAACGAGCGAGGTGATGAAATGAAAACAGAAGATAGACTAGGGCTACTATTATGGTTTCGTTTGTCACGCTTTTATAATAAGAGTATTCGTGAGACGAATCAGCATTTGAAAAAATGGAATATATCTGCCGCCCAGTTTGATGTGTTAGCTCAAGTTGGAGGACATAATCGTTTAACGCAGCAAGAACTTGGGAATAAGCTATTTGTTACGAAAGGAAATGTGACGCAGCTTTTAAATAAAATGGAGCAGCTTGAGTGGATTCATCGTGAGCAAGAGGGTACTACGAAATATATTTCGTTAACAGAAAAGGGCAGAGCTTTATATGAGGAAATTGTTCCACCTCAAGAAACGTTCCAAGCAGAGAAGTTTCATAATTTAAATATAGAAGAACAAAATCAATTATTAACACTACTAAAAAAGTTACAGTAAGAAAAAAATTTTAAAATAAATCTCGAATTCGAGATAGTATGAGGTGAAGGATATGTTTAGAAAAGTTGATCATAAAAATATGGGCAGAGCAAATCATGGTTGGTTAAATACACATTTTCATTTTTCTTTTGCCAATTACTACAATCCAAATAACATGAGCTTCGGATCGTTACGTGTTATTAATGATGATCTAGTAGCGGCACAAACTGGTTTTGATATGCATCCGCACCGTGATATGGAGATTATTTCTTACGTTGTAGATGGTGCTTTAACACATGAAGACAGCATGGGAAATCGCGGAACGATTGAGCGTGGACATGTTCAATATATGAGTGCTGGCACGGGTGTATTTCATAGCGAGCATAATTTAGGCGATGAAACGCTGCGTTTATTACAAATTTGGATTTTACCAGACCGCGCAGATCATAAACCAAACTATGGTGAGTTTAAATTTGATTGGAGCAAGCGTAAAAATGAATGGTTCCATATGGTATCTTCAGTAGAAGGAAATGCACCAATTCAAATTCACCAAGATGCGAATTTATATTCTTTATCATTAGAGGCTGGAAAAGAAATTCATTTTCCAGTGAAAGAAGGCCGTCAATTGTACCTTGTACAAATTGAAGGAAGCAGTGTAATAAATGGTGAAACGTTTGTTATGCGGGATGCAGCAGAAGCGGTAGAAGAAGATATTCACATTCAAGCGAAAGAGCAATCACACTATTTAGCAATTGAATTGAAAAAACAATAAAAGGTTTATAGAAAAGAGGACATCCGATAGATGTCTTCTTTTTTTGATTGGAATTATCTGAAAAATGTTTCTCAAATTTTTGGTAGAGGTATCGGCTGGGAAAATAAGAATTGTATAAAAGTGTCAAAAATCTTTATGGGAATGGGGAATGTTATAGTGAAAAAGCAAGTCATTTCATCAGCATTAGCGTTAACTGTTATCGCCGGGGGATTTGGAGCGTTTGGGGCAACGACAACGAAAGCGGAAGAACAAAAAATTCAATATCATCAAGAATTTAAAACACCTGCATACATAGGTGAAGAATGGAAAGCACCGGAAGGACTAGATAAAAAAGAGACAGTCTTTCAATACTTAGAGAGTAAGAAAGATATGTTTAAATTAGCAGGAAATATTGAAAAGCATTTTAATATCGTTGGGGAAGAAAAAGACGCTGAATCTGATACGACACATGTGAAGCTAGTTGAGAAACATAATAACATTCCTGTGTACGGTTCTGATCAAACTGTTACACTTGATAAAGAGAATAATGTAAAAGCATTCTTCGGACAAGTTATTCCGAATTTAGATGATAAAAATATTCCTGCAGCTGCAAGCATTACTGCGGAACAAGCAGAAACAATTGCAAAGGCAGATATTGAGAAAGAAATTGGTAAAGTAAAGAGTTATGACGGTGTGAAAAAAGATTTATTTGTATATGAAAAGGACGGTAATTACTACCTTGCATACTTAGTTAAGGCATCGATTTCAAAACCAGCTCCAGGATATTGGCATTATTTTGTTGATGCAACGAATGGAAATGTTATTGAGAAATATAACGCTGTAGATAACATTACTGGATTTGGTTACGGAGTATTAGGTGCTAGACAATCATTTGAAATTGCTCAAGATACGAAAACAGGACAATTCAACTTGTTTGATGGTAAACGAGGACAAGGTGTTCATACATTTGATGCAGAAAATATGGACGAGAACTGGTTTAATTTATTCTCACAATGGCTTGGATATACAGGAGAAGAAGTTGAAAGTAAATCTAAGTTCTTCGAAGATAAAGCTGCAGTTGATGCGCATGTAAATGCAGGAAAAGTATATGATTACTACAAAAAGACATTTAATCGTAACTCTTTCGATGATAAAGGTGCGAAGCTTATTTCAACTGTTCACGTAGGTACAGCTTGGAATAACGCAGCTTGGAATGGTGTGCAAATGATGTACGGTGATGGCGATGGAAAAACGTTCATTCCATTATCTGCTGGACTTGATGTTATCGGTCACGAATTAACGCATGCTGTAACTGAACATACAGCAAACCTTGTTTACAAAAATGAGTCAGGGGCGTTAAATGAATCGTTATCTGATATTATGGGTGTTATGGTTGAGAAGAAGAGCTGGGATTTAGGTGCTGATATTTATACACCTGATAAACCTGGTGATGCACTTCGCTCTCTTAAAGACCCAGCGTCTATTCCAAATCCATTAAAACCAAGTGAAGGTTACCCAGATCACTATAGTAAACGTTATACTGGAACAGCTGATAATGGTGGTGTTCATATTAACAGCAGTATTAACAATAAAGCTGCATATTTAGTATCTGAAGGCGGAGATCATTACGGCGTGAAAGTAACTGGAGTGGGCCGTGAAGCGACAGAAAAAATTTACTACCGTGCTCTTACGAAATATTTAACTGCAAACTCTGACTTCAAAATGATGCGTCAAGCTGCTCTTCAGTCAGCTGAAGATTTATATGGTAAAAACTCTAAAGCTGTACAAGCTGTAACGAAAGCTTATGATGCAGTAGGTGTAAAATAATAAGAGAAAAGACCTGACATCCTAGTCAGGTCTTTTCTTTATCCCGCTATCCGCAAATGATGAAATTTCCACTTTATTTAGTCGCGAATACCTAATGCGATTTTCGCCATACGTGACATACGTTCTTTCGACCACGGTGGATTCCAAACGACATTTACTTCTATTTCATTAACTTCAGGTACGTTTGTTGATAATACTTTTTTAACGTCTGATACGATTTGCCCAGCCATTGGACAACCGATAGAAGTCATAGTCATCGTAATGACAGCATTATTATTTTCATCTGCTGTAACATCATAAACTAATCCAAGATTAACGATATCAACACCTAGTTCAGGGTCAATAACAGCCTCTAAATTGGCAAGTAATTTATTTTCAAATGCTTCTTGTGACATAAGCAGCCCCTCCTACACTTTAATGATATCGATTCTCATTATAACGGAAATGAGCATAATGTGCAGGAAATGAGCTCAAAAAAATATCCCTCTTTCAAAGAAGGGATATTTTTTGAACATCTATTCTGTTTTAAAATGAGATACGAGTTGATCTAACTCTTCAACTGTTTGTTTCATTTTTCTAGCAGTTACTGTCATTTCATTCATAACAATAACTTTCTGTTCAGCAGATTGTGCCGTTGCGGCAGTTTCGCTCGATACTTCAGTAGAGATAGAAGCGATGTTATTAAGTGAAGCATTCATTTCTTCAGCACTTGCAGCCATTTCTTCAGCAGTTGCTGATATATCTTGCATTTGAGTAGATACTTTATTTACTTGTTCCACAATTGTTGTGAAAGAAGTACCAGCTTCACGAATAACATTGATACCTTCAAATGCTTCAGAACGGCCTTGAGACATCATAGAGCTAGCAGTTTCTGTATCATTTTGAATTTGATGTAGTAATTGATTAATGTCTGTTGCAGCTGTTTTAGATTGTTCAGCAAGCTTTCGAACTTCGTCAGCTACGACAGCAAATCCTTTTCCTTGCTCCCCAGCACGAGCTGCCTCAATAGAAGCATTTAAAGCAAGTAAGTTTGTTTGCTCAGCAATATTAGAAATAGATTGTACAGCAGTATCAATATATTTTGTATGAGTGATTAGACGTTCAACCACTTCTGACGTAGCATTTACAGCTTCGTGTATTGTTGTCATTTGTGAAACAGATTTTTGGATAACGGTACTTCCATCGCTAGCATGTTCAGATGTGGCAACAGCAAGTTCCGCTACAGATGAAGCAGATTCAGCAATGCGCTGAACACTTACTGCCATATCATCCATTGCAGTTGAACTTTCTTCCATACTAGAAGTTTGTGATTGAATACTTGCATTTAAGTTGGACATCGAGCTTTGGACTCTTAATGTCGCCTCACGTGATGTATTCGTTTTTTCTAGCATATTTTCAGAAGCGGTTTGTACTTCCACTGATGTTTTTTGAACACGATTAATAATATGTTGTAGGTTTTCTAACATTTTATTAAATGATGTTGCGATAGCACCTATTTCATCGTTGCTATTTACTTGTAGACGTGCCGTTAAGTCACCTTCTTGAGAGGCTAATTCTTTTAGTTTTGTATCAATTTGTTGAATTGGTTTCACAAGTTTACCAGAGAACCACCATGCAAGAATAATTGCAACGACAATACAAATAACAAGTGATAGAAAGACTGCATATTCAATTCCTAGTGAAGATTGATCAATTTGTTCAATAGATTGTTCACGTAATTTAGCTTGTTCATTACTGTAATTTGTGAAGTCACCAATTACTTTATAGACCGTTCCGTTTTCTGAAGAAGCTACTTGTAAAGCTTCTTCCCATTTTTGTTCTTTTGCAAGAGTGAATACTTTTTCTTCAACGAACTTTCTCCAAGTAGACCCTAATTCCATTGTGCTTTTTACGGACGAAGAAAGATTTGGATTAGAAAGAAGTTTATCTTTTGAATCCTCAAGACGTTTACTCATCTCATTAAACTTGTCTAATTCGACTTGATCATGTTGTAGTAAATAACCTCTTAAAGCAGATAGCTGTACTTGATAAGCATCTCCACGCTCTTTCAATTCTGTTGCCAGTGGAGAAATTTCTTTTTGTAATGTTTCAGCTTTACGAGATTGGTCAATAGCAAAAAATAAAATAAATGCTAAGGCGATACCAAATAAAGCGCAAATCGTTCCCATCATGAACATAAGTTTTTTTCTGATACTTACAAAATTCATATGATTAAAAGCCTCCTTTGTGAAATCTTAGTATTAGAATTAATAAATGTAAAAAATTGAAAGAAAGCTTTACTCCAGTTGGAATAAAGCTTTCTTATTTCCTTTAGGAATTATAGCAGACGGAATGAGAGATAGAAAGAGATATTTTAAAGTGAAAAAAGAGAGCCTGTAAAACTTTCATTCCTATACCTTTGAGCTCGTGTCATTTTCACTTTAAGCGTTTGTTTTGAAATGAGAGACGAGAACTTCAAGTTCTTGTACGATTGTTTTCATTTCAGATGATTTTTTAGCCACGATACTCATTTTGTTTACTTGATCACCAGCCGAATGCGCTGTTTGTGATGTTTCTGCAGCAACTTCGTTTGAAATAGAAGCGATATTATTTAAAGCTGCGTTCATTTCTTCAGAGCTTGCAGCCATCTCTTCAGCAGTTGCAGACATTTCTTGCATTTGTGTAGAGACTTTGTTAATGTGGTTAACAATTTCTGAGAATGAAGATCCGGCGGTACGAATAACCGTAATTCCTTCAGAAGCTTCTGTTTGACCTTGTGTCATCATGTCATTTGCTATTTTTGTATCAGCTTGAATTTGATGAAGTAAATGGTTAATGTCAGTTGCGGCTAGTTGAGATTGTTCAGCAAGTTTTCGAACTTCATCGGCAACAACAGCGAATCCCTTTCCATGTTCACCAGCACGAGCTGCTTCAATAGAAGCATTTAAAGCGAGTAAATTTGTTTGGTCGGCGATATTCGAAATAGATTGAAGTGCAGTATCTATATGATTTGTATGTGTAATGAGTCGCTCAACTACTTGTGATGTAGCGTTAACAGCTTCGTTAATTGTATGCATTTGTGTAATAGATTTCTCAATGACTTTATTCCCATCATCTGCTTTTTCTGAAGTTGTGACAGCTAAACTAGTAACAGAAGAGGCGGACTCAGCGATACGCTGAACACTCGTTGCCATGTCATCCATTGCGGTTGAACTTTCTTCAATGCTAGAAACTTGTGAACGAATATTGTGTTCAAGAGCATTCATAGTTTCTTGGGTTCTTGCGGTATTTTCCATAGAAGCGGTTGTTTCGATAAATACATTTTCGGAAGCTTCTTTTACACTTGTTGATGTTTGTTGAACTTGTTTTATTATATGCTGTAAGTTAGTGAGCATTTGATTAAAGGAATTTGCAATGTCACCAATTTCATCTTTACTTGTTACGTGTAATCTAGCCGTTAAATCTCCATCTTGAGAAGCTAATTCTTTTAACTTCTCATCAATTTGTCGAATTGGTTTAACGAGTTTACCAGAGAACCACCATGCTAATAAGATAGACGTTAATGTACATGTAATGAGTGAGAAGAAAATAATATATTGAATAAGTGATGAAGAAGACTCGACATCAGCAATTAATGCGTCACGTTTCTCATTCTCTTCATTTGTATATTTATTAAAACGACCTAAAAGATCATTTACATAATCTGTTTGTGCTAAAGCAATTTTGGATGCTTCGTCCCATTTTCCTTCACGCGCAAGAGGTAGTACCTCATTATCTATGACGCTACGCCATTTTCCCCCCATTAAAATAGCTTCTTTCATTCCTTCTGGGAGCTTCTTGTCACTTGTTACTTTCTCTCTAGTATCAGCTAATTTTTTCCCTTCTCGATTGAACTTATCTAATCCTTTTTGATCATGTGATAGCAAATATTCTTGTAAACCAGCAACTTGTGCTTGGAACCAATCGCCACGTTCTTTTAAAATCGTCGCTCTTTTTGATACATCATTTTTTAACGTTTTGATTTCACTTGCTTGATTCATGGCGAATGAAAGAATAACAATAAGAGCAATGCTAAATAAAGAAGAAATGCTTAAGAGTGTGAACAGTAGTTTTTTTCGAATACTAACATATTTCATCGTTACCCCTACCCTCATTTAAACTATTTATTATGATTTATAGATATTTAAAACAAAATTAATAAAAACATTATTATGAAGTTATTAATCTGTTCAATGAAAATTATAGCAGATAATGGAAGGAGTCAGATTGATATTAGAAAAAGTTCTTAAAATGTATACATTTGCATATCATAAAATTCATAAATAAATATTAGAAATGCTATTGAAATTTGAAATGACATCATGTATACTTCTAATTAGTTGATAACGATTATCAGTATCAACCGGAAACATTACTCTTCGTTATGTTGGTCATACCCCTTTTTGACGACGTAAGTCAGAGACGAAATGTTGAAATATCTTGTGTCCTATTCTACAGAATTATGGTAATCTCCAACCTCAACTTATATGCGTGAGCATGCAAAAAGGATCCTATCCGTGAAGGGATCCTTTTTTGCATGCTGTCGCAATTATTGTATATAGACCAGGGATACGTTCTTCGATTCCTTCTGGTGCAGTAGAAGGAAAGACCCATCTTTGATGAGATCCATGTTCTTCAACTAGTTTTTCGATTTTAAAATGTTCTTCCGCAAGTGTTGTAATAATTTCTCCTAGCGTCCAGCGACGGATGGTTGTTTTAGGTAGCGATTCTTTCTGTGCTTCTGTAAGAAGGATGCTATAAGCAACATCATCTTCAATCAATTCTTCATCAAAATAATTTCCATTGGCCTGAAATGATGGGTGGTCGACTCCTAATAATTTCGTGTAAACAGGATGATAGTCACGAAGGATAAGCATTCCATCTCGCTTAAGTAAAGGAGCAATTTTTTGAAAGAGTGGTTTTAAATCTAGAAAGTAATGGAGTACACCAAGTTCCAGCAATACGATATCAAATGATTCGGAGAGCTGCACATTTAATACATCAGAAACGACATACTGGATAGAGACACCTGCTGCGTCCGCAAGTTCATTTGCATATTTTGCATTACTTGCTGAAATATCAACAACTGTTACGTCAGAGCCTAAAAGAGCGAGAGCAACAGCTTTATTTCCTTTTGAGCCGAGTAAATTAATAATACATTTTCCTTTTGGAGATTGTATGTAAGGTAAATAATGTGCTACTTCGCGTGTGGGATCTTCCATGATTTTTTTCGCATAATCCTCCGGTGCCCCATGGCGATTCGTCCAAGCTTCATAAGCAGCTGTATTCCAGCTTTTTTCATTTATAGTGCTTAGTTGTTTTTGGTTCAATGTTATCACTCCTTTTGTGAACGTATAGGTATTCGGCGGGAGGATGGGATTTCCTTTTCGTTCTGGATAAAAGTTTGATTTTTCTGTGATTAAGTCGTAAAATACTTGTTATACGTAAAAGCGTTGAAAAGGAAAAGTAGGATGAACACATTCTTTCCAGAGAGCTTCGGTAGCTGAGAAGAAGCAAGAATATTCATTTGAACAATGGCCTTTGAGCTTCGTCCTGAACTTATCAAATGATAATAGTAGGCGGCGACGAGAGTTGGTACTCGTTATCAAAACCACAGTATAAGAGCACATAGCTCCGTACTTGTTAAGGCTAATTATGTGAGTAATTGGCGAAATAAGGTGGTACCGCGACTGTTTATACAGCCCCGCCCTTATCTTTTTTAAGATAAGGGCGGGGCTTTTTATATTTAAAAGGAGGAATGTAAGATGAGTATTTTTATTGGAGGCGCTTGGCCGTATGCAAATGGTTCGTTACACCTTGGCCATATTGCGAGTTTGTTACCTGGAGATATTTTAGCGCGTTATTACAGGGCAAAAGGTGAGAATGTGCTGTATGTTTCAGGGAGTGATTGTAATGGAACACCTATTGCAATTAGAGCAAAACAAGAAGGTGTGACAGCGAAAGAAATTGCTGATAAGTATCATGAAGAGTTCCAGCGATGTTTTCGTAGCCTTGGTTTTACTTATGATTGCTATACACGTACAGATAGTGAGCACCATCATGAAACAGTTCAAAATGTTTTTTTACGTTTATTAGGAGAAGGACATATTTATAAAAAAACAGTGGAACAAGCGTATTGTGAAACGTGTACGCAGTTTTTACCGGATCGTTATGTAGAAGGAATATGTCCACATTGCCATGAAGCAGCAAGAGGAGATCAATGCGATGCTTGTTCTGCTATTTTAGATCCTCTCGATTTGTTAGAAAAGAAATGTAAGTTATGTGGTAGTACGCCATCTGTAGAGGAAACAGAGCATTTCTATTTTGCATTGCATACATTTCAGCAGCAAATTAAAAGGGCTGTAGAAATTGCCAAACAAACAGGGACATGGCGCGACAATGCGATTCAACTAACAGAGAGATATGTAAAGGAAGGATTACTAGATAGGGCCGTATCACGTGATTTACCAATTGGAGTACCAATTCCAGTAGAAGGGTATGAAGATAAGAAAATTTACGTATGGATTGAAGCAGTGACAGGCTATTATTCAGCGAGTAAACATTGGGCTGAAGAAACAGGGAAAGATGATCAAGAGTTTTGGGATAGAGAAGCGAAAACATATTATGTGCACGGAAAGGATAATATTCCGTTTCATTCCGTCATTTGGCCAGCGGTATTACTTGGAATAGGGGAGGAAGCAATCCCGCGTCATATCGTTTCGAATGAATATTTAACAGTTGAAAAAAGAAAATTATCTACAAGTAAAAATTGGGCAGTATGGGTGCCTGACATATTAGAACGCTATGATCCAGATTCTATTCGTTACTTTTTAACCGTCAACGCACCAGAAAATCGCGATACTGATTTTTCATGGCGGGAATTTATTTACAGTCATAATAGTGAATTGTTAGGTGCATACGGGAACTTTGTGAACCGGACATTAAAGTTTATTGAAAAATATTATGGTGGTATCGTGCCGAAGGGAAGTATTGAGGTAGAGCTGAAAGATAAAGTAGAAGGATTATATAAACATGTAGGAGAGGCGATTGAGCAAACTAAATTTAAGGTGGCGTTAGAAACAATATTTGATGCAGTACGTTTTGCAAATAAATATTTTGATGAAAAGCAGCCTTGGAAACAAAGAGAAGATGATCCAGTTTCATGTGAAGAAACGATTTATAACTGTGTGTATCTTATCGCTAATTTTGCCCATCTCCTTGAACCATTTTTACCATTTTCAAGTGAAAGAGTTCGAAACACATTGTCGATTGTGGAACGAAATTGGGCACCTCAAAATACGTTGCCAAGTAGAATTGATGGTGTGCAGCCACTATTTGAGCGAATCGATGTAAAACAAATTGAGCATGAGATAGAGAAGCTGTATGGAGCGGTAAAATGAGATAGAGAAAAAGACCTTTCAAGTAAATGAAAGGTCTTTTGTTATGCAGTATGATTCTCTTTCTTATCTTTCAAAAAGAAAAGTACAGCAAGGATTACAAGAATAATAGCTGCAATATCATACGTTATTTTAAATGTAGTATTAAAGTTTAAGTACTCTACGAAAGGAGTTTTCACTGCTCCTGCATATATACAAACGGGAATGAGAAGTAAATCGTAAAATTTCTTTTCTTTCATATATCTTATTAGGAAGAAGATACACATAATAGCAAAAAATACGATGCTTAAAATAGTCATTTATACCTCCAGATAAATTTACTTATTTTAATTGCAGTTATATCTTTTATATAAATTCTGTATTTTTTCAAGCGCTATGCACGCGATTTTGTTTCCTTTCTTTCCTAGCCGTAAGCAGCTGAGGAGTGAAGATCCCAACCAATATGAAAATAATTCCAATCCACTGCATGAACGTTACGACTTCATGTACAAGTGTAATAGAAGCAATAATAGCAGTTGGTAATTCAGCTGCACCTAATATCGTACCAAGCCCTGTTCCAACCTTTGGTACACCGATTGAAAAACAAATGACAGGTACAACAACGCCGAATAATCCGAGGAAGAAAGCATATTTCCATAGACCGGCTTGCAAAGCACCGTCTGTTAAAAAGGTTGGCGGAAAGAATAGGCATACGATAAGAGTAGCGCTTGTTGTCATAAGGAAGCTTTTCGTATAAGGCGGAACATCCGTAGCGACGCGCCCGCTTGCAAAAACATAGAATGAAAAAGAGACTGCAGCTAATAGTCCAAAGATAATCCCTTTCGTAGAAAAACTTTGTCCGAGGCCTTCAAATACACCACCTGCAAACAATGTACCAGCAAATAAAATAAGGATAGATATGATCTTATCGCGGCTTGGAAATGTTCGATTTGCAATTGCTTCGATAATGACACCAATCCAAGTGAACTGAAAGAGTAGGACGACAGCGATAGATGCGGGTAGTTCTTCTACAGAAATAGCGTAAAAAATCCCGGTCATACTCATTGTTGTTCCGACGGTTAGTAAGGAAAAGAATTGTTTTTTTGTTACTTTATGACGTGAAAAGAAAAGAACAAGTAGAAATAGTCCAATCCATCCGAAGACATATTGTCCCCCTAAGAGTTGATGTGCTGAAAATCCATTTATGAATCCGAGTTTGAAAATAGTTGAAAGTATGCCATAGCTGCAAGCACCGAATAAAACGAGCAATGAATATTTAAACTTTTCCATAAAAAATCCTCCTTTTAAGTAATAAAAAACGCCCGCTATCCAAATAAGGATAACGGGCGAACGAAACAGAGTAAGACACTCTACAAAATTCCGCCAATCACACATGAAGTATGAGTTTGGGGTATGTAATTATAGTGAATGTTACATTGCTTTTGGGAATACAATGGAGCATTTTACACCTTGAGCTGTGTTTTGTATCCCGTAAGGAAACTGATGTTTATCTAATATTTGTTTCACGATATATAATCCAAGACCACTACCTTGTACTAAACCGTGTTTATCAGGGTTTGCGCGATAGAACGGTTCAAATAAATGAGCAAGTTTATCTTCATCAATTTGTGAACCTGTATTTAATACTTCTAATGCGTAACCATTTGGTTTTTCATAAAGCTTTATATATACGTGCTGATGGTCAATTGTATAATGAATTGCATTTGAAATAATGTTAAAAATAGCAGTTTGAATAAATTTAGGATCAGCTAAAATTTGTACGTCGTGTTTAATATTAGATTGTACATTTAATTGTTTTACAGATACAAAGTAATCTACTTTCTTCATAACATCCTCAATAATATTAGATAAAGAAATGACTTCTAAATTCGGTTTAAATTGAGGGTTTTGTATTTTGGATAATTCCGACATTTTTTCCGTTAATATGTTAATGTCTTGCATCATCTCGTAGGAACGTTTCAAATACTTATCTCTATCTTTATAAGCTCCAATTCCGTGAATCATGCCATCTAGTTGTCCCATAACGGCTGCGATTGGTGTTTTTAATTCATGGGATACCATAGACATAAATTCTTTACGAGATTGTTCTAATTGTTGTTCCTTCTTGAGCTCGTTTCTTAAATCTTGATTGCTTGCATGTAAATTCTTCACAATATTTGGTACTTGTGAAGCAGCTACTTGCAAATTAAAATCTGTTTGATCTGCATTTTTGTTAAGTAGCTTTTTATCTGAGAAATCAAGATTCATAATATCTTTTAAAGCATCACTCATATATTGAAAAGGTTTGGCAATTAGTTTTGTATAAATTAATGATCCGAGTAGTGATAATGCAAGCATTGTCGCGCCAATATGTGGAGCTAATTGTTGCAACGCATCTGCTAACTTTGGATTATCATTTGTATCATTTGTTTTACTTGCTGCATTTTGTGTATGTAAGGCATCATTATTAGCGGCTTTCTTTTCTGCTTCTGTAGGCGGATTAGAAGTGCTATTTTTCCCCGAAAGATTTTGTGTATGTTCTTTTGCCTTTACAGTTTGGCTAGGCTGCAAAAGGTGATTGATAGCTGTAGAAAGAGATTTATAATCTATAATAGAAGATTGGAAATTAGAAATGCTCCCCTCTGACACAGCTTTATTTTGCTTCGTTTTACTTCCGTCGTTTTGCTTATCTGAATCGGCCTGTTCTGTAGTCGGCGTTCCATTTTCTTTCGCAAAACGTTCTTTATCGTAGTTTGAAGCTAGAAAGTAAATAATTTGATAAAGGCAAAGTGATAAAAGAATACAAAATAATAAGGTTTTGATGAAAATATTTTTGGTGATGTTGTCTTTGCTACGATTCGATTTTGTAGCCAATGCCTTTCACCGTTTTGATATAAGGAATTCCTAATTTTTTTCTTAAGTTTTTAATATGTGTATCTATAACTCTTACATCACCATAATGTTCATAGCCCCATACCTTATTCAACAAATCACTTCTTGATAATACTTTTCCTCGATTTTGCAGTAAAGTATAAATAATTTCAAATTCTTTTGTTGTCAATTCAATTTGATTACCATGAACATAAGCTGCATATGCTGTAGAGTTTAACATCAACTCATGGAATTGTAGTATAGTTGCAGCTTCTGCTTCCTTCGTTGCTGCCCTTCTTAATACAGCCTCTACACGCTTAATAAATACAGTGTAATGGAACGGTTTCGTAATATAGTCATCAATACCTAACTCAAATCCTTTAATTTCACTTTCTTCATTATGTAAGCCTGTTAACATAATGATTGGTACATCAGATTGTCCTCGCATAATTTTACAAATACTATAGCCATCTATATCTGGTAACATTACATCGAGGAGGACAAGATCGTATGAATTTTTTTGGAAAAGAAGAATACCTTCTGTTCCAGCACCAACTACATCAACTGTAAAGTTTTGTGCCATTAGAAATTCACGAATAAGTTCTTGTATATCTGGGTTGTCTTCAATCACCAGTATATGCGTCATAGTAACACCTCCTAAATAACGCTTTTTACTGCAATATTCGAATTCATCATTTTTCGAGTGACTCAGATTGTTTATACATATAATAAGCCCCCGCTATAAAATAATCATGAAGGTAGCAAGGGGAATAGTTTAGTGTTACTGAATGGTTCAGAATTACAGTAGTTCTATTATAGTATGTATTATAAAATTTATAAAACATTATAACTGTATAATTTTAATATCTACGTTTATCAATGTTTAAATATTAGCTAATCAAATCTATTCCTATTATATATGTAAATACAGTTGTTTTGCTACTGTAAATGAATAAATAAAATAAGCCAAGACATAAAATTCTTGGCTACACATAAATCTTGTTTTTAGGCTATTTTACAGTGACAGTAGCTTGCTGCTGAACGCGCTCAAATAACCAGTGTATATCATTGTTATACATACGAATACAACCAAGTGTTGTCCATTTGCCGATTGCTTGATTATTGTTAGTTCCGTGAATCGCATAAGTTGTTCCGTAAGTTCCTGCCATATTTAATCCGAGCCAACGGTCACCAAGTGGATTACGTGGATCGCCGCCTTTAATTTTGCCTGTATAATAAGGGCGATTTTTAATTTTATTTACGATTTGAAAAGTGCCTTTAGGTGTAGGTGTTGTAGCTTTTCCAGTAGCGACAGTAAAACTTTTTATAAATTTTCCATCCTGATAATAATCCATTTTATTTAACTGAGTGTCTACGATTAATTGATCTTTCGTTGTAGCTGCCTCTGCGCTAGCGAATGGAAGAGTTAAAAATCCTAATGATAATAGTGCGCTTAATAATAATTTTTTCATTGTTATTCTCCTTTTACTATCGTAAGAGTCTTACATACAATGAAGTTGTAATCCTCGTAATGCTTTATTTACATTTTCATCTAATGTTTCAAAGAATGTAGTGATTTTGCTATTGTGTTTGTTGTTGTTATCAATAAGTAATCTTTCATTTAATAAAAGCTCACCACGTAGTCCAAAACTTTGAACTTGAATATTTAGCTCATCTTCATTTTCAGAGATGATTGGTAAGAAATAATGAAAAGCTTTTGTTGGAATGATGTAGCTTTTGCCAATCATGCTTTCTTGATTTGAATTAATCCATTTTTTCGTGACAATTTTAATATTCTTTTTTGAAACGATAAAAGATAGTGTTGTAGATTTTGTTAAACTTACGTCAAATTCACTTGTTTCACATATTTGTAAATTAAAAACGGTTTCATTTTGATGAGATTCAACATTTGTATTAATAAAATCGTGCATTTTATATGCTTCCATTTCGTATTCACCCTTTTTTCAATTTCGAAAAACGACTTATATTTATTCAAATTAATGCTTAGTCATATATTGGTTAAATTTTTCAACAAATTCCGATATAATCTTACAATACGTATATGAAGCTAATATGAAGTTAGCATGAGTTTGTGATGGTTTTTTATTGAGAACAAAATAAGAGAGGTTTTTTAGTGCTAAAAAATGGATAAAATCTGCATGTTATTAATGCGCCTTTTCGCTATTTCGACCTGAAAAATGATTTTTACTATTTAACAAAGAACGAAAATCATTAGTGTGACCCTTACAAAAATGTAATAAAAATGTAAGCTATTGTGATAGTTATTTCGACAATTTTTTTATACAATAATAGTAAGAAGTTGTACGTGATTGAAAGGAGAGATGACATGGAATGGATTCATGAATTATTTCAGCAATACGGGTACTATGTTGTACTTGTCGGCTTGCTGTTAGAATATATTGCACTTCCGTTTCCGGGAGAGCCAACGTTAGCATATGCGGGATTTTTAGCACATAAGGGTGATTTAAGTTTACCGATTTTAATTATTCTATCTTTTATTGGGACAAGTGTAGGAATGACGATTCAATACTTTTTAGGAAATAAATTAGGTATGCCTTTCATTCAAAAGTATGGGAAATACGTATTTTTAACGCAAAGAAAAATCGACTTAACGAGAATGTGGTTTGATAAGTATGGGTACTTCCTGATTTTTATTGGTTTCTTTATTCCTGGTGTACGTCATTTCACAGGATACTTTGCAGGAATTATTAATTTACCATTCCGTCGTTTTGCCATTACAATTTATTCAGGCGCTCTATTTTGGGTATCATTCTTCTTAATCGGTGGTTACTGGTTAGGTGGAAACTTACATGATATCTTTGGAGTGCTAGAAGGTCATATCGGTAAAATCATTTTTGGAGTTATTGTGATTGTAGCGGTTACGTTAGGTATTCGTTTCCGTAAGCAGTTAAAACGAGTATTACTACAAAACGCAAGTTAATATGAAATCCATTCTATGTCAGAATTTAGGAAGTCAGTGCAAAAGCACTGACTTTTTTATTTTTAAGACTATGTTTAATGCACATTTTACATTCTTTATAGGAATTTGATACAGGATAAGAAATAAGTATCTTGTCAATTATTATAGTCGTAATGACAATTATAATTGACAAAGATAAGGATATTATTTACAATTTTAATTAAATAAATGAAAAAGAGGGAAGACATGAAGCTTCAAAATCGAGTGAGGGAATTGCGAGCAAAGCATCGTTTATCACAAGGGGATTTAGGGAAAGCGATTGGATCATCACGGCAAACGATTAGTTTAATTGAGCGCGGGGATTATGCACCATCTATCGTATTGTCGTTAAAAATCGCACAAATTTTCAATGTACCGGTGGAGGAAATATTTACGTTAGTAGAGGGGGAAGAGGACGATGAAGAGTAAACGAAAAAAACAATTTGATTCTGTGGGGAAAATAGCATTAAGTATGGTAGGAGGATTTTTAACGTCTTATATAGCTTTAAATTTACTCTCGGATGAACCGAGAAAATTATCATCCAATACATTTATAGGTATATGTACTATTTTTGGAATCTTAATGATGTACTATACTTGGAAGAATACACGTATGTTAGCAGAGGCACGCGATGAAGAAGAGAGCGTACAAGGCAGAAAATTAGGCATTATAAGTATATATTTACGTGTAGGCGATATAGTTACGCAGGCATGGTTTGTATATGCAGTTATTACATGTAGACGTGCACTGTTGCAGGATACAAATGTTTCATTTGCGGTGTGGAATTTAGTAGCTTCTATTGTTTGTTTAACTACTGTAGTAATTATCGGACTTATAACAAAAAATCGTTATAATAAGCTATATCCTGAACAAGGTGTAACGTATATGGAATCTATGAAAATGTGGACGAAAAACGCAGATGAAGGATTAAAGCACATTGTGCATGAGGCTGGATATAAAGCGTATGAATTTACGAATACAATATTGGCATATGTATGGTGGGCTGCCGTTATATATACAGCTGCTAGTGATATCGATTTTGTATTAATTGGCTTAATCTCATTTATTTGGATATTGCATCTCGGGAAGTTCATGTACGAAATGCAAAGAAAAATGATTTATTAAGGGGAGAAAAAGGTGGATATTTTAAGAAGGCCAGCTGGCTCAATGACAGTGGCGCTAATTCTGTCCATTTTATACGGAGTAATCCGAACTGGGAAATTAGAAGTAATTTTGAACCTATGGGCAATAGTTGGAATTTTATTGTTAGTGTTAGCCATTCATGAGCTAGGACATGTAGTGTTTGGTTTAATAGGTGGTTTACATTTTAAATTTATGACAGTAGGGCCGATTACTTTTCAAAAAGAGAAGGGGAAAGTACGCATTCGAGAAAATAAATTATGGGCGTACTTTGGGGGCGTGGCGATGTTAGTGCCTCCTTCTATAGAGACACCGAACCTTTCAAAAAAATGGGCGTGGCTCACTTTAGGTGGACCGATTACGAGTTTACTATTTGGTATTACTTTCGGTTACATATATATGGTCAGTTATTATCAATATCTTTTATATTTTTCTGTATTACACTTTGTGATTTTTGCAGCTACAATCGTGCCGATAAAAGGAACGCTTATGAGTGATGGGATGCAATTTCTTATTTTAATTAAAGATGATGAAAGAGCTAGAAATCATTTATATGAGATTCAAATATCGAGTGAGTTATTTAGTTATAAAAGACCGAAAGATTGGGATGAAAGATTAGTAGAATTGAGTGAGGAGAAAATAAAAGAGAATAAAGGGATAAGAGAGATAATGAGTAGACTTATGCTTGTCTTTTTTGCTCGTGCAGATCAAGAGGGAATGGAAAGAGCGATACCGTATATAGAAAGAATTGTTCAACTACCTGTAACGAAAGAAAATAAGTTTTTCGTTAGTAGTTTTCATAGTTGGTATCTTTTATATAAAGCCCTTTATGAGATGGATAGTCTTTCTTTGCAAGAAGCAAAGGAACATGCAAAGGCTATTACAAAAATGGACTTAAACGGATATTATCGTACACAAGGAATTATCAAATATTTAGAGAATGATCTAGAAGCTTCCCATACTTATATGAAGAAAGCTGATAAAGAATTGGAGAGCGCCGAGAAGAGTGAGATGGGATATTTACAATTAGAAAGAAAATGGTTTGAGCAGCTGAAAGAGAGGGTATCTTACGATGGGTGAGGTATCCTCTTTTTTCTATGTCATCTTATGCCGTTCCATAAACAGCCTAGGACGAGTAAAATGAGATAAGAAGAGCAAAGCTTGGAGGAATTCTAGATGGAAATTTTAACGATTATTTTAATCGTCTTGCTCATTTATGTTGTTTTTAAAGTGGCATATGTAGCATTAAAGATACTCGCGATCTTATTAATTATCTTTTTAATCGTAGAGTTCGGCAGTAAGTTGCTTGGTGGATAGGGTATGTTGTGCGTTTTGAGTGTCGAAGGTTGTCGGTAAATCGATATCTTGTGTCGAACCGTCGATATAATGAAAAAATCGTTGATATAAGTGGAGAAACGATCGATATATTTGAAAAATCGTTGATATATTTTAGTGAATACGAAGTGGGGTATATGGAAAAGAAGTTGCCGTGAGGGCAACTTCTTTTTATCGTGATGCGGGGTATGCAAACCAACATAAAAAAGCTGGAAGAGTATCTTCCAGCTTAAGAGTTACTTTCAATTTGGCGACCGCTATCTTCTTCATTGTCTTGTAATAGGTTGAATACGTCTGCTAAGCAGAATGCAATGAACCAAGTCCATAGACCGTGGAAGAAAGCTGAGCTTAATTGAAGTGGTAATGTATAGTTTGTCATTGAGTAGGAAATACATCCACCAACGATTCCGATCATTGTTAATAACATTGTTTTTTGAGCGTTTTCTTCTGGATTGAAGAGGAAGTAAATGTATCCGCCTAAAATTGAAGCGCTTACAAGTGTTTCGATTCCATTAAAGATGATATTCTCTCCAAGCTGAGTGTTTGTCCAGAAGCAGATTGTTCCGCCGATAATAGCAAACAGGACAGCTATTGTATAGCGTATATATTGATTCATATGTTCATCTCCTTATGTAATAAGATGATTTGGAAGTCAAAAAGGTAGGTATAGTATATTGAAGTGAGTTTTAATTGTACGTATCTTTTTATAAAAAGATCATTGAAGAGTAACTAAGATGATCGGTTGTTTAAACCGTTACGTGTATGGTGTCTGAAATATACCCGACTGCTCGTTTCTTTTTGCTTGTAAAATAAGAGAAACTTCCAAGTCTATATACTCTTTTTTTGTGAGTCTGCTTTCATTATAACACATTTAGGGACATAATAATAGAATTATCTGATTTTGTAATAAGTGTAAAAAATAAAAAGCGCAAGGAAATACCATTAACGGTGCAGTTTAGTGGAAGAAGGATTTTAATTTATTATGATGAAATATGTAATCAAGGTGAGATCTAAGAATGAGGCCTAAATACTATAAAAAATGTTTTATAGCATGAATGTAAGGGAGGAGAGCTAACTTGGAGTTCACAACAGAAAGATTAATAATTAGACCTTTTAAGAGTACTGATTTACAGGATGTATTTGCTATTTATAATAGTGATGATACATGTAAGTTCCTATTACATAACAAGTGGACTCATGAAGACATGCAGAAAAGATTTAATAAGAAGATAGCAAATCATGTACTTACTAAAGAAACAATATTAAGTTTGGCAGTTATATACAAAAATAAAGTAGTTGGTGATTTATCCGTATGGTACACAAATATGAAAGACACTGTTGAGATTGGTTATAGTTTTTCAAATGAAGTAGCTGGGAGAGGTTTGGCGACAGAAGCAGTAAGTAGTTTGGTATTGAAATTATTTAATGAATTCAATGTACATCGTATACAGGCTAATCTTGATGCACGTAATACAGCTTCACAAAAATTGTGTGAACGAATAGGCATGAGAAAGGAAGCCCATTTCATACAAGATTTTTGGAATAAAGATGAATGGACAGACAGTATTGTATATGGAATGCTATCCTCCGATTTGTAGTAATAAACTTAGTGATTTTATTATGCTAAAAGGTACGTTAGTTGAATAACAAAGGGCATAACATATATATATGACTAATATGTTATGCCCTTTAATTTATTAACCTTTTTATATGCGTTTGAAACGGCCGACAATTTCAACTGTTTCAGTAATGTTCATAAATGCTTTGTTATCCACTTGACGGATAATACGTTTCATTTCGCCTAACTCATAGCGAGTCACGACAGTGTAAATCATTTTTTTCTTATGGTTTGTATAGCCGCCGACAGCGTCTACCATTGTCACCCCGCGTATGCCGTGATATAGTAGTGCGCTTTTTATTTCCTCGCCTTTTTCTGTAATAGTCATTATCGTTAATTTAATATGTTTCGTATGCACAGCATCGATAACTTTGCTGACTACAAATCGACTAATTAACGTATAAAGTGTAATATCCCATCCGAAAATAAAACCTGCTGCTACAAGTAAGATTAAGTTGAATACAAATATGATTGCTCCAATTGAAACATCTCGATATTTCGCTACAATCAATCCAACAACATCAAAACCACCTGTTGAAGAAGCAAATCGGAATATAATTCCTGAAGCTGCTCCGCAGATAACACCACCAAATACAGAAGAAAGTAAAATATCGTCTGAAACTTGGTGTACCGGGATAATGTTCATCGCTAACGATGACACAGCTACAAAGTAAGCTGTTAAAAAGGTTGTCTTCTTGCCTAAGTAAAAGTGACTTAAAATAAGAAGAGGAATGTTTAGTAAAAAGATAAGTGCACCGATATTGTAGTGCATTAAATAACCGATAATCATCCCTACACCAGCGAATCCACCGCTAATCATATTATGCGGGATAAAAAACATATTCATAGAAATTGCATACAAAATAGAAGCTATAAAAATAACAACCAACTGTATCATAAATTCTAAGTGAAATGTTTTAGCTGCTGGGAAGGATAAAAAGGCGGTGTCGGGAACGTAATCGGCGTCTCCTAGTTGACCCATAGTATGTTTCATCTCCATATTCATTTTTGATTACAAGAAGAGAATAAAGGTTTTTTCAAAAACTGGCAATAGTTTTATTATAATGCAAAAATTTTATAAATTTCTAATAAATCAAGCCTATTCATTGATGTGTGTGAATATACTAAAGAAAGCGAATACAACGTTTCTTAATTATTGTTTTCTTGAGAAAATATGCAAAATACTTTTTTTGAAAATAAAAGGAAATAGAGAATATTTGCCCGATGTGCTAAAATGACCTTATTAAGGATGTGAAGCGATGGAATTTTTATTGCAGGATGCAATTCTATATATATCGTTTGTAACGACGGCACTTTGTTTATTAGAAGTTTTCTTCCTTGCTAATGTTTCTCGCTTTGTGCGTCAACAAGCATCAAGCGGTAGACAAAGAGCTTTTGCGTTAGTTGATACATGTGAAGATAGTGCGGGAAATGTACCGCTATTTTCTATTTTTTATAAATATGGAATGATTCGTTCTGTACGCAGACAAGAATCAAGTGAAGAGAATGACGAGGTCGGTCCGTATACGCCAATGTTTCGCTAAATAATTACGAAACATTGGAGGAATGAACATGTTAAAATCATACCGAGCTGTGCTCGTTAGTTTATCATTATTATTTGTTTTTGTTTTATCTGGTTGCAGTAATGCGGCCCCAATTGATGCACATAGTACTGGGATTTGGGATCATTATTTTGTATATCCAATCTCGTTTATGATTCAATTTGTTGCTCATCATATACCTGGAGCTAGCTTTGGGATTGCTATCATTATTATGACGCTCGTTATTCGTTCAGCGATGATTCCATTAGCTGTTTCGCAATATCGCAGCCAAGCGAAAATGAAGAAAATGCAACCTGAATTGCAGAAGCTAAAGAAAAAGTACGGTGATGTAAGCAAAGACCTTGAAAAACAAAAGCAGTATCAAAAAGAAATGTCAGAACTAATGAAATCAGGCGGTTGGAATCCACTTGCTGGTTGCTGGCCAATTTTTATACAAATGCCGATTTTCTCTGCTTTGTATTATGCGATTAGCAGAACTGAAGAGATTCGCACATCTTCGTTTTTATGGGTGAACCTAGGACATGCAGATCCATATCATATATTACCGATTATTGCAGCGTTAACGACATTTATTCAGATGAAAGTTTTCCAATCGAATATTACACCTGGAGAACAAGTACAGATGCTGAAAATGCAGCAAATTATGATGCCAGCAATGATTCTATTTATGGGGTTTGCGGCGCCATCAGGACTTGTGTTGTATTGGATAACAGGTAACTTATTTACAATGACACAAACAATTGTATTAAGAAAAATAATGGAACGTGAAGAATTACAATTACAAAAGGCTTAGTGAAACACCGCTCATTACGAGCGGTGTTTTTTTTTGTTAAGTCGTTAAGGAAATGTTAAGAAACCGACATTACTATAGGCATTGTATACGAAAGTGTACATGCATTAGAAATATGAAGGAGGAAATTTCCTATGAAGAAGAAAACAGTTGGGTATTTAGCGATTGCAGGTGCGTTATCATTCGGAATCATTGGAGGAGTCGGCATTCCGGCATTCGCGGCAACGAATACTCCAACAGCTGAGCAAGCGACAAAAACAGCGAAAAAAGATTTAGATGCCGCTACAAAACAAAAAGTAAAAACGATTATGGACGATACAAAGAAACAGTTACAGGAGCTAGGTGTAAAGCTTCCAGAAAAAGAAAAACGTAAAGAAATGTTTGCGGGATTAGATGAACAGGCGAAAGAAAAAGCGAAGTCAATTTTAGAGCAAGAGAAGTCTGGTAAATTAACACGAGAACAAGCAAAAGAAGAATTAACAAAATTAGGCGTGAAGTTCCCGGAAAAGGGTAAGCGCAAAGAAATGTTTGCGGGATTAGATGAACAGGCGAAAGAAAAAGCGAAATCCATTTTAGGGCAAGAAAAGTCCGGGAAATTAACACGAGAACAAGCAAAAGAGGAATTAACAAAGCTAGGCGTGAAAATGCCGGAGAAAGGTAAGCATGGAGATATGTTTGCTAACTTAGATGAACAGACAAAAGAGAAAGCAAAGTCAATTTTAGAGCAAAAGAAATCCGGAAAATTAACGCATGAGCAAGCAAAAGAAGAATTAACAAAATTAGGTGTGAAACTTCCAGAGAAAGAGAAGCATGAAGACATCTTTGCTGGATTAGATGAAGCAACAAAAACAAAAGCAAAAGCGATTTTAGACAACGAAAAGAAACAATTAGAGGCATTGAATGTTGATTTACCGCACCATAAGTTTTTTATGAAAAAAGAAGATAAATAATTGATTTATGTATCTTTCGTGTGGGCAACCGGAAGGTACGTGCGAGGACCGATTTCTGTCAGCAGAAATCGGTCCCTTTTAATGATTCAATAAAATTCTTTTCATTGTTAGTATGTATCCGAAGATGCAGTAGAAGATTGCAAAACTGATAAACACTTCCGTATATTGATATTTACCCAATACGTAGAAGGAAACAGCTGGTATAATAGCTACCGCTAAAATGCTATAACCAGGATACTTGTGCCGATGCATGATAGCGAATAGAATAGAGAGAAACGTAGCAATGATACAAAAGACAGCAATCATTATTGGTGCACCTCCTAAACGGATTATACCATTTTTAGGGAAATGGAGAAGTGTCGTACCTTCTGTTATAATATAAGAAGAGAAATATTTCCTATGTTATATAAAAAATATATTGATTTTTTCTAACAATTCAATATAATGAACAATAACTACAAAATTCGACATCAAGAAGTGATGATGAGGACACGATCAATTTTTTACGATTTTCAGAGAGGGAAGCCTTTGGCTGTGAGCTTCCTAATACGGAAAAATGGATTACCACCTCTGAACTGCAGCAGTGAACGAGCATCTAGTAATTGCTTGCCGGCAAAAACCGTTATTTAGACTTGAGAAATTGGTGAAGTGTGTTACTTTACGAATTGAAACAAGGGTGGAACCACGAATACAACACTCGTCCCTTTTTTAGGGAGGAGTGTTTTTTTATTTCATTTTTGCATCACACTAGGATTGGAAGGAGGATACGCAGCATGCATCATGATGAGAAGAACAAAATTGGTTTAACAGTAGCACTTTCTATCGTAGTAGGAACGATTATTGGATCTGGTGTGTTTATGAAACCAGGGAGCGTATTAGATTACTCGGGGAGTTCTAATATGGCCATTCTTGCTTGGGTAATTGGTGGTCTGTTGACGCTAGCAAGTGGTTTAACAGTAGCTGAAATTGGAGCGCAAATCCCGAAAAATGGTGGGTTGTATACGTATTTAGAGGAGATTTACGGAAGTTTTTGGGGATATTTATCAGGTTGGATGCAAACAATTGTTTATGGACCTGCTATTATCGGAACATTAGGTTTATACTTTAGTTCTTTAATGATTAATTTTTTCTATTTAGATAAAGTGTGGAATTTACCAATCGCAATTGGAACGGTTGTGTTCCTTGGCGTTGTAAATAGTATGGGAACAAAATACGGAGGTATCGTTCAAACAATCACGACAATTGGGAAGATGATTCCGATTGTGTTAATTGTTGTGCTAGGTTTCTGGAAAGGGAATAGCGATATCTTTAACGTAGTTGTGCCAATATCGGAAAATCAAAGTATCGGTATGGCAATTTTAGCAACGTTATTTGCTTATGACGGCTGGATTTTACTTGCTTCGATTGGTGGAGAAATGAAGAATCCAACAAAGTTATTACCGAAAGCAATGACAGTAGGGATTTTAATCGTAACGGCTGCTTACGTATTAATTAACTTGGCGTTATTAAATGTATTACCAGCAGCGAAAATTGTAGACCTTGGAGAAAATGCAACAGCAACAGCTGCAGGCATGTTACTTGGAGAATATGGCGGAAAAATTATTAGTATCGGTATTATCGTTTCCATTTTCGGCTGTTTAAATGGAAAGATTTTAACGTTCCCACGTATCCCAATGTCTATGGCAGAGCGTGGACAACTTCCATTTTCTAAGTTTATTGCAAAGGAAAGTCCGAGATTTAAAACACCAGCAAATGCGATTACTGTTGAAATCATTTTAGGAATTATTTTAATGATTATTAGTGATCCAAATAAGCTATCTGAGATTTCCGTATTCATTATTTATATTTTCTATGTAATGACGTTTATTGGTGTCTTCATTTTAAGAAAACGTAATAAGAATAAAGAGCGTGCATATAGTGTGCCGTTATTTCCAATCGTACCAATCGTAGCGATTTTAGGTTCGCTCTTTGTAATTGGTAGTGCAATTAT
This sequence comes from Bacillus sp. B1-WWTP-T-0.5-Post-4, assembly GCF_009183795.1. NCBI lineage: Bacteria > Bacillati > Bacillota > Bacilli > Caryophanales > Bacillaceae > Bacillus > Bacillus sp. B1-WWTP-T-0.5-Post-4. Next base: position 5,472 of record NZ_WEIJ01000004.1, on the reverse strand, counting down.
CAATGATCCGGTAAGTTGTTTCTTATCAATTGGAATTGTCTTTACGGGACTTCCGGTGTATTGGTATTTAAATAAGAAGAAAGAAACAGAATGATGGAAGGGTAGGCGTATAATACGCCTACCTTTTTTACTGTAAAAAAATTATACTTGCGTCCACTTTCTATTTTGGTTACTATAGTCGTAGTAACCAAAATAGAAAGCGTGGGGAAAGACTTGAATTTTCGTGTTTATATTTTAGCTATCGCGGCTTTCGTAGTCGGAACGGTTGAGTTAATTATAGGAGGAACGCTCGATTTAGTTGCCAATGATTTAGGAGTATCTATTAGCGCAGCTGGTCAGCTTATAACAATATTTTCGGTAGTATTTGCTTTGTCAGGTCCAGTTTTATTAGCTGTGACAGGGAAGTTTGAAAGAAAAACATTGTATGTTGGAGCATTATCGATTTTCTTAATCGGAAATATTATTTCGGCATTTAGTGTGAATTACGGAATGCTAATGTTCTCAAGGGTTATTTGTGCGGCGAGTGGTTCATTAATTATTGCACTATCGGTAACACTTGCTTCTAGTGTAGTAGAACCGCATTTTCGTGCGCGTGCAATTGGAATCATTTTTATGGGAATTAGTGGATCACTCGTACTTGGAGTACCGCTCGGTCTTGTACTCGGAAATGCATACGGATGGCGTGCACCATTTGTATTAATTTCTGTATTAACAGTTATGGCAATAGCTTGTATTTCATTGTTCTTAACGAAAGTACCACCGACATCGGTATTATCAATAAAAGAACAACTTGCTACTTTAAAAGATAAAAAAATTGTAAGTGCACAGTTAACATCATTTTTGTTTTTAACGGGGCATTTAACATTGTATGCATATTTAACACCGTTTTTAAAAGATGTCATGCATGTTGAAGCAAACTGGATTAGTGTGTTTTACTTTATTTTCGGAATCGCAGCAGTAATCGGCGGCGGATTCGGTGGCTGGCTTGCTGATAAATGGGGATCGAAGAAAAGTATTATCTCGATTATTATCGTATTTGCATGTGCAATCTTCATACTGCCAATAATGACATTCTCATTCCCGCTCTTCATCATTATGATGGGACTTTGGAGTATGCTGAGCTGGGCGATTTCACCAGCACAGCAAAATTATTTAATTGAAATTGCACCGGAATCAGCTGGTATTCAGCAAGGTTTAAATAACTCTGCGCTTCATTTAGGAATTGCACTCGGTTCAACAGTAGGCGGAGTTGTTATTGAAAAATCATCTGTTATATATAATGCTTGGGTAGGCGGTGGCTTTATTATATTAGCACTGCTTTGCGCGATTTTCTCAATTACGAGAGGACGCTCTACTCAGTTCGTGAAAGAAGAATCTATCGTTTGATAGGTTCTTTTTTTATTTGTAAAAAATTGCAGGTTTTAGTAGGTAAATGGAGAAAAGGGTATATAGCGAGGTGATAGTATATGGATTATTCAATTATTGGTTTTATATTCACAGTATTGCCGTTATTTGTAGTTATCATTGTTTTTAGATGGATTCGTTTCATCTATCAAAATTCAGAGAAACAGGTAGAGCAAAATGAGAAAATCATTGAGCTGTTGATGGAGATAAAGGAACAAAATAAAAAGGAGTCTAAGTGAAAAACTAGACTCCTTTTTATTATTTAATTAGTACCTCAATTTCATCAACAAACTCTTAATTTCCTCATCTTCCATAAAGAGATCGTGGTGCTTCTGGGTAATCTTTGCAAGTGCAACGTCGTGATAGAAAAATTCTGTAAAGAACTTTACGAAAGGTTGTGACATTGTTTTCATCGCTTGCCATGACTCTTGTTCTACGCCAGCAAATAAAATTTCACGATCGTCAACGATGAGTAGCAAGTAGCGCTCTAATGCATTAGGTTCTTCAGCTGGGATTAGAAAATGCATGTTTTCTAAGTCTGTTTCTACTTCTCCAACAATAAGGGACTCAATTTGAACACCTTGTTTTGCTTTTTGTTCTAGTAAAGGAAGATATTCTAAAAGAGTATCATTCCAAGCGGAAATACGGATTGATTCTTTTGCACTTTCAATGAGTTCTTTACTTTGAACTCGAATAGAAGATTGCATCTTTAAGCTCCACACACGGTCATCTGTAAATGATTTTTTTGATATATTTGTTTCCAGTTCTTTAATATTTGATTGGAATTCTGTCGTTAATTTTTCAATTGCTAGCTTTAGTGGTAATGCTGTATACAATTTTTTCTTTTCTGAAACAGAATCCATTACCATTCCTTTATCGATTAGGCGTGCTAGCACTTCATATATTTTTGCTTTTGGAACACCTGAATGCTTCACAATTGTTGTAGCATCTAATGGTTCATTGCTTGATACGACAACTTCATAAGCCTGGCTTTCATATTGTGAGAAACCGAATTTTTGTAACATAGTTCCCTCCGAACGAATGAGATTATATTTTAAGGATAATGAACTATTTGTTTTTGCACAAGTGGTAGTCCGTTTTCTAATTGTATTAAGGTGAGAATTAATTTCAATTTTTTAATTTTATCTATTATACTTAATATAGTGATTAATAAGATTTTAATTTAATGCGAAGGGGATGCTGGGGGGAAGATGTTAAAAAGTTTACGTTTAAAAATTGCGGTAGTGTTTTCAGTACTTATTTCTATGATGTTCGTAATATTGGGTACAGCTGTGTATCAATTACAGAAAGAAAAGGAAGTGCGTTCCTTAGACGAGTATTCTCAAAATGCGATGGATCTTGTGACAGAGCAACTTACGACATTTGTTCAAAGAACGGATGAAGATATGGGGTATTACGCGAACAGTGAGATGATTCGTAATATACTTCAAGGTGGGGTTACTCCAGAAGAGGAAGCGTTTTTAACGAAAGAGTTTGCGGAGTATAAAAAGAATCATCCTGGTATTTTAGATTTATATATTGGTACGAAAGATAAAAAAACATTAAGTGCCAATCTTGCTGAAGGTGGGCAAGTGCCAGAAGGATATGATCCAACGACAAGACCATGGTATAAAGATTCAGAGGCTGATGTAAAAAAGGTCCATTGGGGACAACCTTCTTATGAAATTGCAACAGGAAAGTTAAGTGTAGGTGTTTCTAAAGCAATTACAGCTCAAGATGGGTCTGTATTAGGCGTTGTTGCGATGGATGTATCGCTTGGTACGATTCAGAAGTTGCTTCACAATATTCAATACAATAATGACGGAGAAATGTTTATTATAAATGATAAAAATATGGCTCTTGTTTATCCAGAAAAGATAGGGAAAGATGTTTCTAAAGAGCCACTTATAAAGAGCTTAAATAAAGAGGTAACAAAATATGCGGTCACTACAATAAAAGGTGAAGATGTAGTTGTTTATAGTCAATCATTTGACACGATGAAATGGACGATAGGAATCTTTTATCCGAAAGAAACGATCGATGGGCTATTAAATAGTACGAGAAATACAGTTATTATAATGGCATGTATTAGTTTATTAGTTGGAATCGTAGCTTCCTACTTGTTCTCAAGAAGATTAGCAAGACCACTGCAACTATTAAAGAATCACGTGCAAAAAGTAGCAGAAGGCGATTTAACGCTGCGAATGAAAGTGACAAGTAAAGATGAAGTTGGAGAGTTGACTAAGCACTTTAATGATATGGTTGAACAAATGAATGAAATGGTAAGTAAAATTAAAAACAGCGTATCAACGGTGCAACAATCAACGAATAGTTTACATTATTTAACGAACGAAACAGTAGCGGCTAGTAGAGAAGTTTCAGGAGCGATGGATGATGTGAGCGGAGGAGCTTCTACTCTTGCGAATAGTGTGGATGAAGTTTCAGCTCAGCTCGAGAATATGGCGGAGTCAGTAGAACAAATGAATAGCTCCGTTGGTGAAATAAAAGGAGTGGCTGGCAAAGCGGAAGAGGCATCTAAGCAAGGATTAAATACAATGAGGAATTTAATCCGTACGAGGGGACAATCATCTTCGATTGTTGTTCATACAGAAGAAGCATCGGATAAGTTAGAACAAAGAGTTGGATCGATTCAAAATGTTGTTGAGCTTATAAAAGGTATTTCGGATCAAACAAATTTACTTGCTTTAAATGCATCGATTGAAGCTGCACGTGCAGGTGAGCAAGGTAAGGGATTTGCGGTTGTTGCTGAAGAGGTTCGGAAATTAGCGGAACAATCAAAAGAGGCAACCGGAGAAATCACAATGATGATTGGTGATGTACAATTAGAAGTAAAAAGGGTTGTAGAAGTTGTAAGTAAATTGAAAGACATTGCAGATGTGCAAAATAAAGTGACGACAGAGGCGGAAATGGAGTTCCGTACAATTATGTCAGTTGTAAATACGATTAGTACTTCAGTTGAAAAAATTGTAGAAGAGGTACATAACATAGGTTATGAGCAAGGGGAAATTACAGCGGTAATGCATACAATTGCTGGTACGAGTCAAGAAAGTGCAGCTGTTTCTGAAGAGGTACATGCTGCAACGGAATCACAGGTGAATCATTTAGAAAAGGTAGCTCACACGATGGAAAGTTTGACAGAACATATGAGAGATTTAGAAAGATTAGTCGAGCAGTTTAAAGTGGAAGAGTAACATATTAGTAAAATGATGAGGATTTCGGTAAAATAGACAATGGATATATAAGAAACGATTATAGGAGGAAGACTACTATGGCAATTGTTGATGTATCGATTATTCCAGTAGGAACAGGTAATCCAAGTGTTAGTGAATATGTAGCAGAAGTACAAAAGGTGCTAGAGAAAAATGCAGATCGCGTGAAGTATCAATTAACACCGATGAATACAATTATTGAAGGAGATCTTCCTGTCATTCTAGAAGTAATTCAACAAATGCATGAAGTTCCATATACGAAAGGTGCACAGCGTGTTGCAACAACTATTCGTATTGATGATCGTCGTGATAAAGTAAGCACAATGGAGAAAAAATTAAACTCTGTTCGATCAAAATTATAAGAAAAAGCAGCGATCTTCGCTGCTTTTTTCATATAGGAGGTAAATAAGATGAGTGAAAAGTTTAATGAACAATTTGACGGGTTGTTAGAGAAATACACGGAATTATTACTTGGAGAGAGCAATGAAGAGAGAAAAGAACAGGTACAGAAGTGGGCACTGTATTCTTACATAGCTAAGACGATGCCAGCTTTAGTAAAGCATTGGAATGAAACTTATCCAGATGCGAAAGAAGAGATGGTACAGTTAATTACAGATATTAAAAGGCTGAATGAAGAGAAGCGAAATGAGCAATAAAAAAACTTGAGGTAAATATAATCGCAAGTTTTCTGTATTAATATCCTTATATAATTTACATGGAATATAAAGGATTTTATAGGCATGTCGAATATTTTCGACATGCCTATTTTATGCCTATTAAACTCCATTTTTCTAAATGTCGAAAAATATTTCAGGTATATTTATAAGCAGAAATATAG
>NZ_WEIJ01000049.1:0-255 GCF_009183795.1 Bacillus sp. B1-WWTP-T-0.5-Post-4 | reverse complement strand
GTCGTAAGGCTGAGACGACTGTACCGTTCGCATTGCACGATCTGAAACGATTATCAAAAGTAATGCCGAACTCTAAATTCGTAGAGAATGGCGACAAGCAAGCGTTATTCGTATCTGCGCAAGCGGGCTTCGATATGTTATCGACTGCGAAGAAAATGGTTATTAAACCGACTGCGCCTGACACTACGCCGAATGACTGGATCACTGTACCAAACGCAGCGGCGTCAGCTGATCCTGATTATACGTTCGATCCTG
>NZ_WEIJ01000048.1:0-329 GCF_009183795.1 Bacillus sp. B1-WWTP-T-0.5-Post-4 | reverse complement strand
TCGGCGTTAGTCCCGTCCTTCATCGACTCCTAGTGTCAAGGCATCCACCGTGCGCCCTTTCTAACTTAACCAAACTAAAAATTAAAAAATATGAGCTACACTGTTATCTAGTTTTCAAAGAACATACATTTATATATGAGAGATAGTTCTCTCAAAACTGAACAAAACGAAACACGGAAACTTATATTGATGAACAGCGTTCATCAATTCTCCATAGAAAGGAGGTGATCCAGCCGCACCTTCCGATACGGCTACCTTGTTACGACTTCACCCCAATCATCTGTCCCACCTTAGGCGGCTGGCTCCAAAAAGGTTACCCCACCGACTTC
>NZ_WEIJ01000047.1:0-483 GCF_009183795.1 Bacillus sp. B1-WWTP-T-0.5-Post-4 | reverse complement strand
AGGAGAGGTTTCCCTCTCCCTTCTTTTACTCCGAGTCGTCTTGGCGGTTGCGACTCTTTTGTACTTCTTCTTTAACTTTGAAGTACACATCTGAGATATTTTTAATTAACCCAGACAGTTGATTAAGACCTGTAATAACTGCTGCAATGATTACCCAATTCATATTATCACCTCCCTTTGATATCTCTATCATATCACTTTGGTTTGCTCAAGTCAACAACAAATTTTATCTTTTTTCAAATGTTGTTAAAAGTTTCAAAATAGAAACGCAATATCTTTTAAAAGATTACTTACTATAAATGCGTTATAAATTATAAAAAAAATAGGAGAGGTTTCCCTCTCCCTTCTCTTACTCTGAGTCGTCTTGGCGGTTGCGACTCTTTTGTACTTCTTCTTTAACTTTGAAGTACACATCTGAGATATTTTTAATTAACCCAGATAGTTGATTAAGGCTCATAATAACTGCTGCAATGATTACCCAAT
>NZ_WEIJ01000046.1:0-488 GCF_009183795.1 Bacillus sp. B1-WWTP-T-0.5-Post-4 | reverse complement strand
AATCATTGCAGCAGTTATTATGAGCCTTAATCAACTATCTGGGTTAATTAAAAATATCTCAGATGTGTACTTCAAAGTTAAAGAAGAAGTACAAAAGAGTCGCAACCGCCAAGACGACTCAGAGTAAGAGAAGGGAGAGGGAAACCTCTCCTATTTTTTTTATAATTTATAACGCATTTATAGTAAGTAATCTTTTAAAAGATATTGCGTTTCTATTTTGAAACTTTTAACAACATTTGAAAAAAGATAAAATTTGTTGTTGACTTGAGCAAACCAAAGTGATATGATAGAGATATCAAAGGGAGGTGATAATATGAATTGGGTAATCATTGCAGCAGTTATTACAGGTCTTAATCAACTGTCTGGGTTAATTAAAAATATCTCAGATGTGTACTTCAAAGTTAAAGAAGAAGTACAAAAGAGTCGCAACCGCCAAGACGACTCGGAGTAAAAGAAGGGAGAGGGAAACCTCTCCTATTTTTTATAAG
>NZ_WEIJ01000045.1:0-554 GCF_009183795.1 Bacillus sp. B1-WWTP-T-0.5-Post-4 | reverse complement strand
TCGGCGTTAGTCCCGTCCTTCATCGACTCCTAGTGTCAAGGCATCCACCGTGCGCCCTTTCTAACTTAACCAAACTAAAAATTAAAAAATATGAGCTACACTGTTATCTAGTTTTCAAAGAACATACCATTTGCTATTTAAAATAGCTTTTTGGTGGAGCCTAGCGGGATCGAACCGCTGACCTCCTGCGTGCAAGGCAGGCGCTCTCCCAGCTGAGCTAAGGCCCCAAAATGTATGGTGGGCCTAAATGGACTCGAACCATCGACCTCACGCTTATCAGGCGTGCGCTCTAACCAGCTGAGCTATAGGCCCATACAAATTGCAGGATTTATTTATATCATATCCTCATTTAAGAGTCAATACTGAATTGAACTCTCAAAACTAAACGAAAACGAAACACGGAAACTTATATTGATAAGCAGCGCTTATCAATTCTCCATAGAAAGGAGGTGATCCAGCCGCACCTTCCGATACGGCTACCTTGTTACGACTTCACCCCAATCATCTGTCCCACCTTAGGCGGCTGGCTCCAAAAAGGTTACCCCACCGACTTC
>NZ_WEIJ01000044.1:0-629 GCF_009183795.1 Bacillus sp. B1-WWTP-T-0.5-Post-4 | reverse complement strand
GATCGATCTACTTCTCGCGTTACGCCTGTTAGATCCTTTCCGTACGTGAATCGCTTCCCAGTAACGTTACCGCGTCGCTTAACTAGATGTACGAAACGATCTCGCACTTTCATACCCATAAATGAAACGGTGAATTCCATTTCTAAACCGTACTGATCGCGAATCTGATGTAACGCAGCTAGTGCGGTAGGATATTCGTGTAGATTGACATTTTGTAGTCCCGCATAATCTACGATACCTAGTTTCCAACCTGTACCCGCTAGTACTTTCTCCGCTGCATCTTTTGCCGTAACTGCGACTAGTGCTTGACCGTCTACGATATGGTTGTATAGATCATCTACGGCCGCATTTTCTGCGAATACTCGACGCACATACTTGTTGTCTTTTCGCTCTTCTACCGTACGAATAATCGTAAATAACATGAGCTTACGATCTTTGTTTCGTACGATTACGTTATTTCCTGCGACTAAGTGTTTTGTGTCAGGATCGCTTGCTAGCGTACTAAATTCATATGTTAGTAGTCCGTCTAGTTGTTCGAAGTGCCCGTCATCGAAAAACTTCGGCGTTTTCGGTAGGTGATTCGCAAGTATCGTTAATTGTCTTCCGTATTGATCCGTTACGATAATCAT
>NZ_WEIJ01000043.1:0-739 GCF_009183795.1 Bacillus sp. B1-WWTP-T-0.5-Post-4 | reverse complement strand
TTCTTCTTTAACTTTGAAGTACACATCTGAGATATTTTTAATTAACCCAGACAGTTGATTAAGACCTGTAATAACTGCTGCAATGATTACCCAATTCATATTATCACCTCCCTTTGATATCTCTATCTTATCACTTTGGTTTGCTCGAGTCAACAACAAATTTCATCTTTTTTCAAATGTTGTTAAAAGTTTCAAAATAGAAACGCAATATCTTTTAAAAGATTACTTACTATAAATGCGTTATGACTTATAAAAAATAGGAGAGGCTTCCCTCTCCCTTGTGCTTACTCCGAATCGTCTTGGCGGTTGCGATTCTTCTGCATTTCTTCTTTAATCTTGAAGTACAAATCTGAGATATTTTTAATTAATCCAGATAGTTGATGAAGACTTGTAATAACTGCCGCAATGATTACCCAATTCATATTATCACCTCCCTTTGATATCTCTATCTTATCACTTTTATTGACACGAGTCAACTATAAATTTCATCTTTTTTTAATGTTAGTAAAAATTATGAAACGAGAACGCAATGTCTTATAGGAGATTACTCACTATTACTGCGTTTTGGCTTATAAAAAATAGGAGAGGTTTCCCTCTCCCTTCTTTTACTCCGAGTCGTCTTGGCGGTTGCGACTCTTTTGTACTTCTTCTTTAACTTTGAAGTACACATCTGAGATATTTTTAATTAACCCAGACAGTTGATTAAGACCTGTAATAACTGCTGCAATGATTACCCAAT
>NZ_WEIJ01000042.1:0-772 GCF_009183795.1 Bacillus sp. B1-WWTP-T-0.5-Post-4 | reverse complement strand
GTTCCGCCACCCCGGCATGTCATATTGAAAATTGGAGCGGAAGACGGGATTCGAACCCGCGACCCCAACCTTGGCAAGGTTGTATTCTACCACTGAACTACTTCCGCAAGACATGTATGAGTTATTTAATTAAAAGTGCGGGTGAAGGGAGTCGAACCCCCACGCCAAAGGCGCCAGATCCTAAGTCTGGTGCGTCTGCCAATTCCGCCACACCCGCATATTAATTTATTTAAGAAAAATGGGGCGACTGATGGGAATCGAACCCACGAATGCCGGAGCCACAATCCGGTGCGTTAACCACTTCGCCACAACCGCCATGATTTCTGGTGCCGACTAGAGGACTTGAACCCCCAACCTACTGATTACAAGTCAGTTGCTCTACCAATTGAGCTAAGTCGGCTAAATGGTGGAGGATGACGGGATCGAACCGCCGACCCCCTGCTTGTAAGGCAGGTGCTCTCCCAGCTGAGCTAATCCTCCATTTGCCTGGCAACGTCCTACTCTCACAGGAACAAGGTCCCAACTACCATCGGCGCTAGAGAGCTTAACTTCCGTGTTCGGTATGGGAACGGGTGTGACCTCTCTGCCATCATTACCAGACTGTATTCATTTAAGACAAGAATTATTGTAACTCATTTACTTTTGAAAGTCAACAAGTTTTTTATATTCTTTCAAAACTAGATAACATTGCTTCATATTATATGGTTAAGTCCTCGATCTATTAGTATTCGTCAGCTCCACATGTCACCATGCTTCCACCTCGAACCTATCA
>NZ_WEIJ01000041.1:0-834 GCF_009183795.1 Bacillus sp. B1-WWTP-T-0.5-Post-4 | reverse complement strand
GATTCACGTACGGAAAGGATCTAACAGGCGTAACGCGAGAAGTAGATCGATCAGATATCGCAACCGCGATTATTCCAATCGGTAAAGCTGACGAGACAGGGAAGCGCCTGACGATCGAAGCATTCGAGAATATCCACGACGGCTATGTATCACCTAAAGGGCAGAAATGGGTAGGCGACGAACACGCGATGCAGCTATATGGAAAGAACGGAAAGCACCTATTCAAGCGCTTAGATTTAAATAGCGTGGATAATGAATATGAGTTAATGAAAAAGGCAGTAGAAGAGCTAAAACGCGTTAAGCAGCCACGAGCAACATACGAAGTTAGCGTCTTATTACTGGAATCGTTAACGGGCTATGAGCATGAAAAGGTCCGTCTAGGCGATACGATCTTAGTAAAAGATACAATGTTCGAGCCTGCTCTCGCAGTTAATGCGCGCGTTATCGCAATCTACCGATCATATACGAATCCTGCGAAAGACTACGTATTACTGGGCGAATTCGTACCGCTAGTGATCGATAAGAATAGACAAATCGAAGCGATTCAAGAAACGATTAATCAAAATATGACGAAGTGGGAGCAAGGCGGCGAATTCGTTTATAAGAGCGCCACTGAGCCACTACCTAGCAAGAGAACACCCGATATGCTATGGCTAGATACTTCGAAGCAACCAAACGTTATGAAACGTTGGGACGCTGAGAAAAAACTATGGGTTAATGCGTCGGTAACTACGCCCGAAGAAATCGGAGCAGAAACGCCAAAAGGTGCGCAGGACAAGGCGAACAAAGCCGAAGAGACTGCAATCGCAGAAGCAGCGGAAGACGCGGCGATCA
>NZ_WEIJ01000040.1:0-909 GCF_009183795.1 Bacillus sp. B1-WWTP-T-0.5-Post-4 | reverse complement strand
TTTCATTTATGGGTATGAAAGTGCGAGATCGTTTCGTACATCTAGTTAAGCGACGCGGTAACGTTACTGGGAAGCGATTCACGTACGGAAAGGATCTAACAGGCGTAACGCGAGAAGTAGATCGATCAGATATCGCAACCGCGATTATTCCAATCGGTAAAGCTGACGAGACAGGGAAGCGCCTGACGATCGAAGCATTCGAAACCACGCACGACGGTTATGTATCACCGAAAGGGCAAAAGTGGGTAGGCGACGATCAGGCATTACAGCTATACGGGAAGAACGGAAAGCATCTATTCAAACGATTAGATTTAAGCAGCATAGACAACGAATACGAGTTAATGAAAAAGGCAGTAGAAGAGCTAAAACGCGTTAAGCAGCCAAGAGCAACATACGAAGTTAGCGTCTTATTACTGGAATCGCTAACAGGTTATGAGCACGAAAAGGTACGTCTAGGTGATACGATCCTAGTTAAAGATACGATGTTCGAGCCTGCATTGGCAATCAATGCGCGAGTTATCGGAATCTACCGATCGTATACAAATCCCGCGAAGGACTACGTTGTACTAGGCGAATTCGTGCCGCTAGTGATCGATAAGAATAGACAGATCGAAGCGATTCAAGAAACGATTAATCAAAACATGACGAAGTGGGAACAAGGCGGCGAATTCGTTTATAAGAGCGAAACTGAGCCACTACCGAGCAAGAGAACGCCTGATATGTTATGGCTAGATACTTCGAAGCAGCCTAACATTATGAAACGTTGGGACGCTGAGAAAAAGCTATGGGTTAATGCGTCGGTAACTACGCCCGAAGAAATCGGAGCAGAAACGCCAAAAGGTGCGCAGGACAAGGCGAACAAAGCCGAAGAGACTGCAATCGCAGAAGCAGCGGAAGACGCGGCGATCA
>NZ_WEIJ01000003.1:0-701243 GCF_009183795.1 Bacillus sp. B1-WWTP-T-0.5-Post-4 | reverse complement strand
GTTGTCCATCATATAAAAGAACTAGAACATCATCCAGAACTTGCATTAGAAATAGATAACTTAGAAACAGTCTGTGTGGATTGCCATAATAAAGAACACGGTAGAGTGTTTGTTAAAAAGATAAACAAATGGGAAAACGATGAAAAGTGGTAAAAATGATTCGATAATAACCCCCCCCTTAAAATATTTCATCAAAAAATGCTCTAAGGGGCACCGGAGGAGGGGGTTAACTGTCAGGTTTTTTTCGATTTTACGCACGTAAGGGGGGTGGGTAGATGGCTGTTAGTATTGTGAGGTTAAAAGAACAGCTTATGAATAGTATTGATATTACAGATTTAGTCGAAGTTGAAAAGGTAGAAAGATATATTGATCTTGTAAAAGCATTTAGAAAAATAAATAAAACTATTAATAAAGAAGGCGAGTCTGTAACGATAAAAAACGGTTCTCAAGTTTTTGTTAAAGCCCACCCTCTTATAAGTGAGAGGAATAAAATTAACAGTTCATTAATTGCTTTGGGAAGAGATATAAAACTTTCCCCTAAAGTTGGTGCTTCTAATTCGGGTTACAGTCCAAGTGATTTAGTATGATTAGGCAAAAATATGTAGATGAATACATTGAACTTTATAGAAGTGGTAAAGTAAAGTTCAACAATGAAAGAGAACTGTTAATTGAATACCTGGAGAAATACGTTTTAAACAGAGACGACTTGTATTTTGATGATGAAATGATCGAGAAGTGTATCCGCTTTGGTGAAAAGTGGTACTTTCCATTACAATCATTTCAAAAATTCTTAATAGCATTCGTCTTTTTATTTTATAAGAAAAATAGCCGTGTATTTTATCGGAAATTCTTGTGGATGCTTGGCCGTGGCGGCGGTAAAAATGGTTTAATGACAGTTATTCTTCACTTTTTAATAAGCGAATTACATGGAATTCCTGAATATAACATTTCCGTTGTTGCAAACAGTGAAGAGCAAGCAAAAACAAGCCCAGATGAAATTCATAAATGTATTAAAAGAAATGAAGTTTTACAAAGAGCTTTTAAAACAACATTAACACAAACCATTTCGAAATCGACTGGAAGTGTAGTGAAGTTTAGAACATCAAACGGAGACACAAAAGATGGTCTTCGCGATGGCGCTGTAATGTTTGATGAAGTCCATCAATATGAAAGCAATAAAGATGTCCGTGTTCACATCAGTGGTTTGGGAAAAAAGAAAAATCCGCGTGAGTTTTACATTGGTACAGATGGATATGTAAGAGATGGATTCTTAGATAAATTAAAAGAAAAGGCAATGAAAGTTTTAAAGGGTGAAGCCCGTCCGAATGCGCTGTTCCCTTTCATCTGTAAATTAAATGATGAAAAAGAAGTTGATGAAATCGATAATTGGGAAATGGCGAATCCAATGTTATCTCAGCCGTTAAGTGAGTATGCTGAAGGCTTACTTGAAACAATAAAAGAAGAGTATGAGGATTTAGAGGACGATCCAAGTAACCGAGAAGAGTTCATGACAAAGCGAATGAACTTACCTGTTACAAATTTAGAACGGTCCGTTGCAAAATGGTCAGAAATTCTTGCTACAAATCGTCCTTTTCCTGATTTATATGCTCAAGAATGCATAGGGGCGTTAGACTTTGCAAGTATTCGTGACTTTGCAGCATGTGGTCTTTTATTTAGGCAAAATGGGGAATACATTTTTAAAACTCATTCCTTCGTACGAAAAGAATTTGTTGATATATATTACGGATATTCTAAAAAAGCAGGTGAATTTAAAAAACAGAAATTTGCTCCTATAAAAGAGTGGGAAGAGCAAGGATTACTAACAGTTGTTGATGAACCGACTATTAATCCTCAACACATCGTTGATTGGTTTGTAGAAATGCGAGAACAATATGGGATTAAAAAAATTATAGCTGATAACTTCCGTATGGAGGCAATAAGACCACTATTAGTAGCAGAAGGATTTGAAATAGAAGTTATACGAAACCCAAAAGCGATTCATAGTTTGTTAGCTCCACGTATTGAAATGGCGTTTGCAAATAAACAAATTGTTTTTGAGGATAATCCACTAATGCGTTGGTATACGCAAAATGTGTTGGTTGTTATCAAAGCTGATGGAAATAAAATATACGAAAAGAAAGAGCCTGTTCGTCGAAAAACAGATGGGTTTCAGTGTTTTGTTCATGCTCTTTATCGGGCGGATGAGATACAAGAAGCTACTGATTTTGTTATAGGCAATATTAAATTCTAATAAAGGGGGTGATAGCCATTGGATGGTTAGGTTCAGTATTTAAAAGAAATAAAGAACTAGAATTCATGTTGGATCTGGACATAATAACTGATTCAGCAAACAGGCTTCATATGAAACGATTGGCAATTGATACATGCGTTTCATTTTTAGGAAGGACGATTAGTCAATCTGAATTTAGAATAAGAAATGGTAAAGCATTTAAGAAGAATGAGCTTTATTATCGATTAAACGTAAGACCAAACAAGAATATGACCGCAAGTACCTTTTGGGAACGGTTTGTTCGAAAACTTATTTATGATAATGAGTGTTTAGTTATACAAGCAGATGATGGTGATTTACTTATTGCAGATGGATTTCAACATAATGAGTACGCTGTGTTTGAAGATACTTTTACGGATGTAAGGGTAAAAGATTATACGTTTAAGAGAAGTTTTAAGCAAAGCGAAGTTATTCATTTGAAGTATCGGAATGATAAATTAACCCCACTTATTGATGGATTATTTGCAGATTATGGGGATTTGTTCGGCAGAATATTAAACTCTCAAAAACGTAAAAATCAAGTTCGTGGAACAGTTGATATGGATATGATTGGTGCTAAAACTGAGGAACAAATAGTAAAATTACAAGAGTTTATAGACAACATGTATAAGTCAATTGGTTCGAAAGATATAGCTATTGTTCCACAGCAAAAAGGTATTAATTATAACGAGATATACAATGGTGTTGCAAATGGCCCAAGTGTGGAAGAAATCAATAAAGTAACAAATGGTTTCTTAAATCAAGTAGCAATGGCAATCGGTATTCCTATAGCTTTGATATATGGAGAAATGGCTGATGTAGAAAAGCAAACGAAAAATTATATGCTTTTCACAGTACGACCATTATTAAAAAAACTATCTGATGAAGCGAACGTTAAATTCTTTGAAATGAGTGAATATCTTTTGGGACAAAAAATTGAGGTTAAAGCTGTTTCCTATCAAAGTATATTTGATCTTGCGACAAGTATTGATAAACTCATTTCTTCAAGTGCATTTACAGGAAATGAAATTCGTTCAGAAGTAGATTATGAAGAGTCAGATGATCCAAACCTAAATGTCCATCATATTACGAAGAACTATACAAAATTAAATGAATCTGAAGGGGGTGAGAAATGATGGAACATGTGAATATGAGTAAGCTTTTGAATTTAAAACGAGACATTCGTTTTGAAGCTAAAGGTGAAAATGAATACAAATTAACTGTTTATGGATCAATTGGTGGATGGTTTAGTGAAAATAATGCTGAAGCAGTAAGAAGAAAAATTCAAGATGTTAAAGCAGAAAAAATTCACGTTCATATTAATTCGGGTGGAGGTTCCGCATTCGATGGTGTAGCAATTTGTAATCAGTTAAAGCAGCATAGTGCAGAAATTATAGTTCATATTGATGGTTGGGCAGCTAGTGCCGCATCTGTAATTGCAATGGCAGGAGACAGAATTATTATGCCTAGTAATACTATGATGATGATTCACCAAGCAAGTACCTTTGAATATGGAAACGCAGATCTTTTTGAAAAAACAGCAAGAGATTTACGAAAGATTGATTCAGCTTTAGCAGGATCTTATAAGAAACGTTTTGTTGGAACAGATGAAGAATTAAAACAACTTTTAAAAGATGAAACTTGGCTAACAGCAGAGGAAGCAGTAGCTCTTGGTTTAGCTGATGAAATTGCTGATGAAATTGAAATTGATGATACGCAAGAGGATGAAGAGGATGAAGAGGAGGAAGTTGTAGAAAACTTAAAAGAAAGTTTAGTAGCTAAGTATACGAAACAACAAAATAATCAAAATCCAAAAGAGCTTATTCAAGAGCCTGTTAATACAAAACAGAATCTGAGTACGCTCTTTTTAACATTAGGAGGAAAATAAAATATGGTTATTAAGTTTAATAATTTTGAAGAAAAGAAACTAGCATTTGCAAAAGCTACACAGGAAGGTACAGCAGAAGAGCAATCAGTAGCATTGAACTCCATGATTGAAGCACTTGCTACAGATGTAAGAACAGATATTTTAAATCAAGTGAATGAATCAATGGTAGATCGTTCTATTATGCAATCTCGCGGTGCTAATGTATTAACAAGTGAAGAAATGAAGTTCTTTAATGCAGTTGTGGAAGAAGGCGGCTTTAAGTCTACTGAAACTTTACCTAAGACAACCCAAGAACGTATTTTTGATGATTTAGTTGAAGATCATCCTTTCCTACAACATATCGGTCTTGAAAATCTGGGTGCAGTAACAGAATTTATTTACGGAGATCCAGAAGGCGCAGCGGTATGGGGACCATTATTTGATGGTATTAAAGGTCAATTAAATGCTACATTCCGTAAAGATAGCATTTCCCAACTTAAATTGACGGCATTTATTCCATTAGCAAATGACATGTTGAAACTTGGGCCTGTATGGGTAGAACGTTATGTTCGTACAATGATTACAGAAGCGATGAAAGTAGGTTTAGAACGTGGATTTGTAGCTGGTACAGGTAAAAATGAACCTATTGGGTTATTAAAAGATCCAAGTGGAAGTGTTGTGAATGGAGTATATCCAGATAAAAAGCCAGTAGGCACTTTAACATTCGAACCAGGCCGCAAAACAATCAATGAATTAAAAGGTGTTGTTAAACTACTAGCTAAAAAATTAAATGCTGATGGTTCAGACGCAGATCGACCAAAAAATATTGCTGGTAAAGTAGTTATGGTAACTAATCCGTTTGATACTTTTGATATTCAAGCAAACGCGACAATTCAAAATGCGGCTGGAGTATATGTAACTAGTTTGCCATTTAATCCAATTCTTACAGAGTCAGTGTTTGTACCTCAAGGAAAAGTATTATTCTTTGTTAAAGGTCAATATGTTGCAGCAATGGGTGGAACAGAGCCAATCAAGAAGTATGAAGAAACATTAGCTTTAGAAGATGCAACTGTTTATATTGCTAAACAATATGCTACAGGTAAACCGAAGGATAAATACACTTCACAAGTTTACACATTAAAGCTTGAAGAAGTAACACCACCGACTGAAGGGTGATGTAAATGGAAACAGTAATTTCAGACGAAATAATACAGCAGTTCAAAGATAGGATGCACTTGGGTGATGATGAAGACGATAACCTAAAGCGCATCCTTTTTGCATCCAATGAAGCTTTATTAAAAGTATGTGGATTGTATGACATAAACAAAGATGAGACGTTCAAAGAATTAGTTTTTGAACGTTCTCGTTATGCTTATAATGATGCACTTGAGTATTTTACTAAAAACTTTTTAACCGAAATTAATAGTTTTGGTATTGCAAAAGCATTAGAAGAAATTAAGTTGGTCGGTGATTAGTATGCGTCCTTTTCAGTACAAGAAACCACTGAATACAGGCGATTGTAGAAATAGAATCATTATTGAAGAACCTGTAGTAATAAAAGATGAATTAAACCAAGTAATCGAAACATCTTGGCCAGAATTTAAAAAAGCCTGGGCGATGATAAAAACAGTGAAAGGATCTGAGTACATTGAAGCTTCCACTTCACAAGCTACACGGGTTTATCGATTCGTAATTCCATACACTTCTGGTATTACGGAAGAAATGCGAATTAATATGAAAGGTCGTATCTTTGATATCATCGAACCGCCAATGAATGATGATGAAATGTATCAAACATTGACTATTATCGCAAAGGAGCATGTTTAATATGAGTAATTTTGCGAGTGATCTTGCTAGAGAATTGCAAAGGTATGCAAATGTTGTGGAAGAAGAATTAACAAATGCACAAGAAGATGTAGCTGATATTGCTGTAAATAAGTTAAGACAAAATAGTCCTAAAAAAACAGGTGGTTATCGTAAAGGTTGGCGTAAGAAAAAAGTAGATAAAGCCGTTGTTATCCATAATACAAAAGGGCAATTAACGCATCTTTTAGAAAATGGCCATGCGAAAGCTAGTGGTGGCCGAGTACCGGAGAAAGTGCATATTCGTCCCGTTGAAGAGTATGTAATTGATGAATTGCCAAAACGTATTGAAAGGGCAATTGAATCATGACATTAACATTAGGAGAATTTATAAAAATTCTTGAAGCTACAGGCTATCCTGTGGCTTATTCGCATTTCATAGCAACACCAGGTAATCCAGTTCCAGCGCCACCGTATATCTGTTTTCTTGTGGATGGGTCAGCAAATTTAATGGCTGATAACAAGGTGTATCACAAGATAAATGATATAAATATAGAGCTTTATACAACTAAGAAAGATGTAGTTGCGGAAGCCAAGCTAGAACAAGTCCTAGATGATCACGAGATTCCTTATGACTCGTATGGGACTTTTATTGAATCTCAAAAAATGTATCAAAAATTTTATGAAACGAGGTTGATATAAATGAATGAAAATAAAGTAGCGTTTGGTTTAAAGAATGTCCATTATGCGCTTTTCGATATTAAAGATGGTGTAGTTAGATTTAATACACCAATTCCATTACCTGGTGCGGTTGAATTAACGTTTGATCCACGAGGGGATTTAATTGAATTCTACGCTGATGACATGCTTTATTACGCTGCAAGTAATAACCAAGGGTATGATGGAACGCTTTCTATTGCGACTATTCCGGAACAATTTGCAATTGATGCACTAGGAGAGGAATTAGACGAAGAAGATGGTGTGTTAAATGAGTTAGCCGATGCGAAAGGAAAATCATTTGCATTATTATTTGAATTTGATGGTGATGTACGAGCAACTCGACACGTTATGTTTAACTGTTCTGCAAGTCGTCCAACACTTGCATCTAAAACGAAAACAAATTCAGCAGAGCCAAATACAAATGAACTTAAATTTGTATCCAGTCCTATTGATATTAATGGAAAACGTATGGTTAAAACGAAAACTACTACTAAATCAAAAGCAGATATTTATAATAATTGGTACAAAAAAGTGTATACAAAAGTACCTGCATTACCAAAAGGAGCGTAAGTAAATGGAAAAGACAATTACAATAGACGGAAAACAGGTCAAATTAAAAGCTAATGCAGCATCAGCCAAGCGATATAAGGCGCAATTTAGACGGGATTTATTTGCCGATATGTTTAAATTAGGAGCTATAGGTACATTCGCTTCGCAAGATGCAACAGAAGGCACTATTGATTTTTCCAACTTAGATTTCGATAAAGTAGATTTTGAAGTTTGTTACGATTTAGTTTGGTTATACGCTAAAACAGCTGATCCTGAAATTCCAGACCCGATGACTTGGTTAGAAGGATTTGATGAGTTTCCTATTTACGATATAATGCCGGAAATTAATGAGATGGTTCAAAAAACAATGGGAGCAAAAAAAAAGTAAAGAAAATTAATGGAGAGCAAGGGACTTTCGGTGATGAAGAATTAAGCACTGAATTGTTCCTTGCTCTTTGTTATGAAGCAAAGCTCACATATTGGGACTTAGAAGTAATGACGATTGGTGATTGTTTTGATTATATCGCTGAGTATGCTGAAATGAAAAATCCAGGAAAAGAAAAAGTTCGAAAAGCAACTCAAGAAGACTTTAATGCTTTCTAAGAAAAAAGGGGTGAGATAATGGCAGGAGGAAAAATTAAAGGAATTACGATTGAAATTGGAGGAAATACGCAGCCGTTACAAAATGCCTTAAAAGACGTGAATAAGCAAAGTGATTCTTTGGCTAAAGAGTTAAAAGATGTTGAACGTTTATTAAAGTTTGATTCCAGTAACGTTGAGGCACTTGCTCAAAAGCAACAGTTGCTTACACAACAAATTGAAAAAACTACACAAAAGCTCGATAAATTAAAAGAAGCGGAGCAACAGGTTCAAGAGCAATTTCAAAATGGGAAAATCTCAGAAGAGCAGTACCGCGCATTTAGGCGTGAAATTGAATTTACACAAGGGTCACTTGATGGTCTGAAAAACAAGCTCGGTAATATGAAAGCCGAACAAGAAAATGTAGCAAGTTCAACACGGCAATTAGAAACTTTATTTAGTGCCACAGGAAAAAGTGTTGATGATTTTGCGAGCGCATTAGGTAATCGGCTTGTAAATGCAATTAAAAGTGGATCGGCTACAAGTCGACAGTTAGAACAAGCAATTGGTCTTATTGGTCGTGAAGCTTTAGGAACTGAAGCTGATATTGAAAAATTACAACGCGCCCTCCGATCTGTGGATGCCGGAAACTCTATTCAACAAGTACAAAATGAGTTAAGAGACTTACAACAAGAAGCTGGCAGAACCGAGAAGAAGTTTGAAGGTCTAAAAGTAGGGTTAGAGAATGTTATCGGTGGATTAGCAGCTGGTGGTGGAATTGCAACAGCTGTTGAAAAAGCACTTGATATGTCAAAATTGAAAACCAAAATTGATATATCTTTTGATGTCCCTGAATCCTCGAAAAAATCAGTAGAAGAAGCAATAAGAGGCGTAACAGCTTATGGAGTGGATGCTGAAGAATCACTTGCTGGTGTACGTAGGCAATGGGCTTTAAATAAAGATATTAGTGATGAAGCGAATGCATCTATCGTTAAAGGTGCAGCAACAATCGCGCAATCCTATGACGGTATAGATTTTACAGAGTTGATTCAAGAAACCTATGAAATAGGAAATGAATTAGGAATAACGCAAGATAGTGCTCTTGGTATGGTTGATGCTTTGTTAAAAATGGGATTTCCGCCAGAACAGTTAGACATCATTGCTGAATATGGTAGCCAGCTAACCCGTGCAGGCTTTAAAGCTGAGGAAGTCCAAGCAATTATGGAAGCTGGTGTTGAAACCGGTAGTTGGAATATCGATAATCTTTTAGACGGACTGAAAGAAGGTAGGATCCAATTAACTGAATTCGCACAAGGAGCTGATAAGGCCTTAAAAGAAGCGCTTGACGGTTCTGGTATCGCAACTGAACAAATAGAAAAATGGGGAGCATCTGTCGCTAAAGGCGGAAGAGATGGCGCAGCAGCGATGGTAGAAGTAGCTAAAGCTATTGACGGAATAGAAGACCCAGTTAAGAAAAATCAGGTTGGGGTTAAAGTTCTAGCCACTATGTTTGAAGATCAAGGTCAAAATTTAACAAACACTTTAATTGAAGCTTCTAAGAAAACAAAAGATCTTCAACAAAACCAAGACAACTTAAATGAATCTGTTAAAAAATTAGATGCAAATCCAGCTGTAAAGTTCCAAAAAGCGATGGGTGATTTACAAATGGCTCTTGAACCTATACTAGGAGTAATTGCTGATGTTGTTGCTAGTATCGCTGATTGGATTTCTAATAATCCAGAATTAGCATCGACATTAGCAGCAGTTGCAACGGCTATTGGAGTAATTTCAGGGGCACTTATGGCTATTGCACCAATTGTTGTATCGGTCATGGGGGTATTTGAAATTGGGGCCGCCGCGGCACTAGGTATAGTTGCTATTGTTCCTATTATCATAGCTGCTATAGTTGCTCTAGGAGTGGCTATTTATAAAAACTGGGATGATATTAAAAATTGGACAATAGAAGCATGGGATTCTATTAAAGAGTACTTAGTAGAGCTTTGGGACGGGATATCCCAATCCTGTAGTGAAGCATGGTCTTCATTTTTAGAAGTAATGCATGAATTTTTTGATCCGATAGGTCAATTTTTTAGTGATTTATGGGAGGGTGTAAAGCAGGCGTGTAGCGATGCATGGAATTCTACTGTTGAATTCTTTTCTGAAGCATGGTCTTCTTTCATAGAAATGATGCATAGTTTCTTTGATCCGATAGGTGAATTCTTTAGTAGTTTATGGTCTGGCATTGTTGAAACTGCTTCCTCTTGGTGGTCCTCTTTAGTTGGAACGGCGTCTGAATTGTGGGGAACATTAACGCAAGCATGGCAAGAAACATGGGATACAATTCTTACTGTTTTAGATCCAATTATTTCGGCAGTTTCTACCGTTTTAGAAGCTGGTTGGTTGTTAATACAGGCAGGTGCACAAATTGCATGGGCGGCAATCTGTCAATATATTATTCAACCGATTCAGGAAGCATACGACTGGGTAAGTACACAAATCGGTGAAATGGTCACTTGGCTTGGTACACAATGGGAAATTGCAAAAGCTATGGCACAAATTGCTTGGGGACTATTTAAGCAATATATTATTCAACCTGTTCTAGACACTTGGAACTTAGTAAAAGAAAAGTTCAGTGATTTAGTTTCTTGGCTAAATTCACAATGGGAGACAGTTAAATCATATACATCAGCAGCATGGGGGTTATTTAAACAATATATTATAAAACCTGTACAAGATACTTGGAATTTAGTAAAAGAAAAGTTTAGTGATTTATCCAATTGGATGTTAGGAATTTGGGCGAAAATAAAAGGTTATACACTAGAAGCGTGGAAGATGGTTTACACATACATCGTTGAACCAGTTATTTCAGCTTATAATTCTGCAAAAGAGAAATTCAATGATATGTACAACACAGCACGGGAAAAATTTGATTCTGTTAAGAATGCAGCTCAAGAAAAATTTGAAGCGGCAAAACATTTTATTATAGATCCAATTAAAGATGCAGTTGACAGTATAGAAAAATTCATTGGGAAGATTAAAGGATTCTTTAGTGACTTGAAGTTAAAAATTCCAAAACCAGAAATGCCACCTCTTCCACACTTTAGCTTACAAACAAGCACGAAAAATGTTTTAGGTAAAGATATTACATTTCCGTCAGGAATTAATATTGATTGGCGCGCAAAAGGTGGTATCTTTACTAAACCAACTATCTTTGGAATGAATGGCGGAAACTTGCAGGGTGCAGGAGAAGCGGGGCGAGAAGCAGTGCTTCCTCTGAATAAAAAGACACTTGGAGATATTGGTGCAGGAATTGTGGCAGCCATGCCACGACAACAATTTGCTATGCCGAGAGAAATAAATCAACTAATGGGTGACATGGGCCGTATGATGGCTAGTTCTGTGAGTCAATTATCAGGATTAAAGAGTGTCATGAGTGGTGTGTATGGAAGCATGTCAAATAGTAGACAAGCTATGGCAAGCAGCGTATCAAATCAAGTGATTAATTACGGATCTGGTTCGTCTTCTAGTGGTGGAGTTATTCCAATGCTTGGTGGAGATTTAGTTATTGAAGTGCCTGTTAATTTAGAAGGGAGAGACGTGGCACGCGGTACTTATCGCTATACAACCGAGTATCAAGAAAGAGAAGCAAAAAGAAACTCAGCCTTTTAGGTTTGGGTTTCTTTTATTTTATAAAGAAATGAGGTGTTGGCATGAGTTCTTTTACTTTTAACCACCAACGAAAGGAGTACATTCAAATAGAAAAGGGATGGAGTCCACCAACATGGGCACCTTTAAAACGTAATTTCTTAAAAACACCTGGATATCCAGGTGCAAGATTATTAGGAACGGATACAGATCCTCGTCCACTTCCTGTCCCTGTAGGAATTATCGTTCCAGATGGAACAGATTTAGAAACGTTAAAAGAAGAAATAGCAGCATGGTTAATTACAGAAGAAGCAGTTGAGCTAGTATTTGATGCAACTCCTGATAGAACATATTTAGTTGTGATTGATGAAGATTTTAATCCTGATGATTTCGTTACGTTAGGTAAAGGCACTTTGAAGTTTATTTGTCCGATGCCATATAAATTAGGACCTACTCGAACAGTAGATTTTCAAACAGGTGCGCTTGGGTTAACGGCAAATGTTCAAAACAAAGGAACCGTTCATTCTAATCCTATTATTGAGATTGACATTAAAAAACCAAACACTTTTTTAGATGTATGGTTTGGTGGGATATCTTTAAGTAATCGAGATTATTTTCGTATCGGTATGCCACTCAAAACTGTAGAAAAGCCTGTGGAAAGGAATCAACGTATAGTATGGGATGAAATGGCCACTACTGTTGGATGGAGTAAAGTCAGTTCAATGGAAGATGGTGAACCGGTTGGTGAAATGAAATCAGATAAATACCAATTCTATTGTTCTGATTTTGGGACTGGAACGGGAAAAGGATGGCACGGTGCAGCTGTCAAAAAGAGTATACCTGGTGGTCCAGTACAAGATTTTATTATGCAAGCCTACGTTACATGTAAGAGTAAGAAAATCAATGAAATGGGCCGAGTTGAGATAGCGATATTAGACGAAAACAGTAAGGTGCTTTCAAAAATTGCTATGAATGATCTCTTTTGGCAAGCTGAACAAAATTTTGGAACGATGGTTATTGGATACGATAACAAGCCAGGGAAAACAGGGCTGATTTATGAGAGTGGTGATTATCCGAATACATGGAATCAATATTTTGGACGATTGTGGATAGCTAGAACAGGAAATGTATGGGAAGCGTATATTTCGAAATTTCTTCCTGGGACAGAAAAAGATGATTCAGAGCGTTTTGCACGGTGGACAGATGAAAATAACTATCACATGGAAAAAGCAGCTCAAATACAGATTAGCATTATGCAATGGCAGGATGTACCACCAGTAGAAGCAATGTCAGTTAGTGATTTAAAGTTTTGGAAAGTGAATTTAAATACGAAAAACACACCGCCTTATATAGTAGATGTTGGCGATAAAGTCGTAATTGATACCGAAAATAGTCATGTAACGATTGAAGGGAAGGATGCGATTAATATTAAGGACATTTTCAGTAATTTTCCTATCATTAATAAAGGTATGAATACACTAGAAATTATGCCTTATGATATCGGAACAGCAAAGGTTACATATAGGGAGCGATTTAGATGAGAACGCCAAGTGGAGTCTTACATATTATTGATTTTAAAACTAGCCAAATCGTTTCAGCTATACAACCAAAAGATTATTGGGATGATAAACGTCATTGGGAAATCAAGAATAATATCGATACTTTAGAGTTTAAAGTATTTGATAACACGAAATATGCAGCAACACTTATGCAACAAAACTTAGTATTAAAAGAAGTAAGGGATGGGCGTATTGTTCCGTATGTAATCACTGAAGTAGAAAAAGACCCTGACGATAGATCCGTAATTACTTATGCATCAGGTGCATGGATTAATCTTGCTAAAGATGACTATATTCGTCCGCAGAAAATTGAAGGTAAGACAGTAAATGAATTTATGGATGTTGCTCTTGTAGGTACAAAATGGAAGCGTGGTAAAACGGAGTATGCTGGATTTCATTCTATGACTATTGATGAATTTATAGATCCATTGAGTTTCTTAAAAAAGATTGCTTCCCTATTTGAACTAGAAATTATATACCGTGTTGAAGTGGTTGGTTCTCGAATTGCAGGTTGGTATGTAGACATGGTGAAAAAAAGAGGTAGAGAAACAGGAAAGGAAGTCACGTTAGGTAAAGATTTAGTTGGAATTAAACGTATTGAAAACTCACAAAACATTTGTACAGCTTTAATTGGCTTTATCAAGAAAGAAGGTGGAGAAGTTCTCACTATCTCAGATATAAATAAGGGTATTCCATATATTGTGGATAACGATGCATTTCAACGTTGGAATGAAAAAGGTAAACACAAATTTGGATTTTATACTCCAGAAACAGAAGAAGATATAACACCAGAACGCTTGTTGACTCTTATGAAAACAGAGTTAGCAAAACGCGTGAATACCTCTGTCTCTTATGATGTTCAAGCACAGAGTATAGGGCGTGTATTTGGACTGGCTCACGAGTTAATCAATGAAGGAGATACAATCCGAATTAAAGATGTTGGATTCGCACCTAAGCTTTATTTAGAAGCAAGGGCAATCGCCGGTGATGAATCACATACTGATCCTTCACAAGATAAATACGCATTTGGTGATTACCGTGAGATTACAGATCCAAATGAAGAACTACGAAAGATTTACAATCGTATTCTTAGTTCACTAGGAAGTAAGCAAGAACTGATAGATCAGTTAGATGAATTAGTGAAAAAAGCAAATGAAACAGCTAATAATGCTAAGAAAGAATCAGAAGTAGCAAAAACACTGGCTGAAAAAGTTCAAGAGAATCTTAAAAATAATACGGTAAATATAATTGAAGCTAAAAATCCACCGACCGATAACCTTATAATAGGCAAGACACTATGGCGAGATATTAGCGACGGTAAACCAGGTATTTTAAAAGTGTGGAACGGTAAAGGTTGGGAGCTTCTTATTCCTGATGTGGAAACTATCAAGACAGAAACAATGGAACAGGTTAATAAAGATATTAAACTTACAAAAGAAGAATTAAATAAAAAAGTGGAAGAAGCGCAAAAAGAAGCTTCGGGACAATTCAAGGAAGTTAAAAATAGTCTCCAAGAAGTTTCGCAAACTATTAAAAATGTACAAAACTCTCAAGGTGAAATTAATAAAACTGTTTCTGAAATGAAACAAACTAACGAGGGTTTTACTAAATCTATTGAGTCCTTAACAAAAAAAGATGGAGAAATCACTGAAAAATTAAATACAGTGGTAGAGACTGCTGAAGGTACGAAAAAGACAATCTCTGAGGTGCAGAAAACAACAAATGATCTAAAGAAAACCACCACTGAAATTACAGAAAAAGCTGGTCAGATTAGTGAGAAGTTGGAGGGCGTAGAAAAGAAAGTTAATAACGATAAAGCTGGAGGACGTAATCTTTTATTAAATTCAAATGCTAAATATGAAAAAGCAGATTATTTAATTAATCAATATTCTCTAACTGAAAATTTCTCTACAGGTGAGGAATATACTTTTGTAATTAAAGGGAGTGTCCCTGCAGGTCAAAAGTTCGGGATTTGGCAAAATGGCGGTTCAAATAATGTTGGATATGCAACAAGTGTTTATGCAAATGGAATTACCTATGTAACTTTTAAAGCTGTAGCAGCAACGAGTGGAAATGAAAGAAAGTTGAGTCTGTATAACTTTCCAAGTAACACTACAAAAGCCATTGTAGAATGGGTTGCTTTATATAAAGGTAATAAGCCACAGGATTGGACACCAGCTCCAGAAAATCAAGTAACGAGCGATGAATTCACTAAGAAAACAACCGAGATTGAAAAAAGTGTGGATGGTATTAAAGAAAGTATTAAAACGGTAGAAAAAACACAAACCTCTTTTAATGAACGTGTTAACACTGTAGAAAAGAATGCAGAAGGAACAACTGCAAGTGTTAAGAAATTACAGGAAACACAAACTGAGCAAGGGAAAACATTAACTCAGGCGGCCACAACGATACAGCAACACTCTGAAGCATTGAAATTAACAATGAAAAAGAAAGATGTTGAGGATTATGTAGGCGGTTTAGGTACTGTCAACGAGTTGCGTGATGCTGATTTTAAGTTAGGACAGAAATATTGGTTTTGGAATAGCGGTAATGGGGCTATTGGTTCTGTTGATACGAATTTAAAATACAAAGGTATGAATACATTTGCAATTACCGTTACTGGCCAGACTCAGGATCGTTGGTGGGGACTTACAAGCCAATTCATTGAGTGTCAGGTTAACGAAGAATTTGTTGCATCAGGTTATTTCAATACTGATGGGAAAACACCTATTGATAGTGGTGGTGCATTTATTGAAATTGAATGGTGGACCGGTGACAAAAAAACTCGCATTAAAACAGCTAAAACAAATATCAAGGTTGTAAATCATACATGGGTTCGTGCTGTATGTTCAGATAAAGCGCCAGCCAATACATCGTTTGTGAGATGGCGTTATTATGTTACAAGAAATGGGCGTTTATGGTGTACTGCACCTATGTTACAACGTGGCATCATAGCTACAGAATTTTGGTTACATCCGAAAGATCAAACGGATGTTGATAAAATGCTAGAAGATATAGCTAATAGAGTAGCTACTGAGAAATACAATCAGAAAGTTACAGAGTTAGAAAGAAGTATTGGCGCAAATGAAAAAGGTATTACAATTGTTTCTAGAAAACAAGAAACGTTTATAAATGAGACTTATAATGCCTATGCAAGGAAAACGGAATCTAGGTTAGAAGTTTTAGATGAAGGGATTTTAGCGCAGATTTTAAAGGACGGAATTGTCACTGCCATCAATATGTCCCCTGGGAAAATTACAATCAATGCTGCAAAACTGGATATTAATGCAGATACAATGGTCAAATGGCTAACAGCAAAAGGTATTGATACGAATCTTATTAGAATTAACGGTGATAAGATAACCATTGATAAAGATGGTGTAACTGTTAAAATGCTAGATTTTCTATTCCAAGACGAATGGGGAACAAAAACAACTGCAGTATCAAGACGAAACCTAATAGCAGATCCCGACTTTTCTAGTGTTACAAAGAAAAACATTGGACATAACGATTATTATGGCTTTGAAGGTGGATACGGTCTTACTTGGAGGTCATGGGGAAATGTCGTAATAGAAAAGAATACACATATATTCGATTACGAGCAAATGGTGAATGCTACAAGGGTAGACATGTATAACTATCCAGAAGCGATCGTGAATAATGGGATACATCCTGGAAATGAATACACAGTATCTGCTCACTTTAGAGCATCTATGATAAATGGTGTACGTAAAACAGGGAAACCACGCTTACATGTATGTTGTGTTAAATTCCGAGACAATGTAAGTTACGATATATGGAATGAACAAAAAATGGACTTTCCTGAGCCGTCTACATTTTATGGAGAAATCAGAAGATATTCATTTACCTTCAAAGTGCCGAAAAACTATATTCCGCAACAACATGCATTGATTATTAAAGTTTGTTCTGGAAGTGCTGACATGAGACAAGGGACAGCGATTTGTGTAAGTGGTGTAACGCTATACAGTGGCAAATATGCATCTATGTATAATTGGGATCGTGCAGCAGCAGAAAGAGCGGATGGCATTCAGCCGTTTAACGCACTTGCTATAGGTGGTGTGAATAATAATATAACTCCAGCACCAGACGGACAAACGTTTGATATAAGTACTGAAAAAGAAGTTAAAATCTTTAGGAATATACGAGCAATGCAGGGAGTTAACTTAGGTGGGGGTGGATTCCAACAATGGGGGCATATTCGTTTTACAGACGGTAATGCTGGAGCAGGTTTTTATGCGAGTACTCCAAGTGGTTGGAAATTTAATGCACTTGGATAGAAAGGAGAAGTAAGAATGGATGAGAATCAAATGATGCCACTTCAAGCAGGTGAAAGCTTTCCTTTTATGGGGAGGCTGGTGGATGCAGAGCGTACAGAGACAGGGATTTTTGTTCAAATACCTGCTGATATGTTAAATAATGCAGGTCTGCTAAACGGTGTTAGCAGGGTCGAAGTATGGAGAGAAATGGATGGGACAGTAAAGTTTCGAATTGCTACGTTGTGTGAAATATGTAAACGCGGAGCGCGTTTGTACCCACTAGATATGGGATTTGCGAAAAAGAATATTTGTTTAGAGTGTTATGCATCACTTACAGGGAACTACCCATCTCAAGAACCGCCAACACCAACTAATGAAAATAACACACAAACAGAGCAGGAGCAGCCATAAGCTGGTCTTTTTTTATTGTCAAAAAAGGAGATGAGAACAGTGGAAGATGCAATTTTCAACTCAGTTATTCAACAAGGTGCATTTGCAGCGTTATTTGTGTGGATGCTATTTACTACACAAAAAAAGAATGAGCAGCGTGAAGAAAAGTATCAACAAGTAATTGATAGAAACCAACAAGTAATAGAAGAGCAAGCAAAGGCTTTTGGATCTATCTCTAAAGATGTAACAGAAATCAAACAAAAACTATTTGAAGGAGATGTTCAATAATGGGGTATATCGTCGATATTTCAAAATGGAATGGTAATATTAACTGGGATGTAGCAGCACTGCAATTAGACTTAGTAATTGCTAGGGTGCAAGATGGTTCTAACGTAGTTGATCATATGTATCAAAGTTATGTTGGTGAAATGAAAAAACGTGGTGTTTCTTTTGGTAACTATGCGTTTTGTCGATTCGTTTCTGAAAATGATGCACGTGTAGAAGCTCGTGACTTTTGGAATCGTGGGGATAAAGAAGCATTGTTCTGGGTAGCTGATGTGGAAGTGAAAACAATGGGGAATATGTTAGCTGGAACGTTAGCTTTTATTGATGAATTACGCCAGTTAGGTGCTAAAAAGGTTGGTCTATATGTTGGTCATCATACATATAAAGAGTTCCAGGCGGATAAAGTAAACGCTGATTTTGTATGGATTCCCCGATATGGTGGGAATAGACCAGCTTATCCATGTGATATCTGGCAATACACAGAGACAGGTAATGTACCTGGTATCGGTAAGTGTGATTTGAACCAATTGATTGGCAGTAAACCGTTAGCTTGGTTTACAGGAGAGGAACAAACAGAAAAATTTGTTGCTAATGGTGGCTATCAATACGTTAAATCTGGTGGATTTGGCATTTCACTGGTTCAGGAAGTCGTAAATGCTATGAATGAGCGTGGAACAAAAGGGAAGGTTGTCTCTGATCCATTAACTGGTTTAGCTTACTTACAAACTGAAGTACTACCTAATGGCGAGCTTGATAAGATTACAGCTTGGATGGATGAAAGAAACTGGTGGTACGAGTACATTAAAAAATAAAACAAAAGAATAGTTTTATTAATAAAAATTATTATCTGGTTCTATATGTAGATAATTATATATTGATTTTCATCTTTATAAATGTTAGGGTAAATATACACCGTTTCTTATTTATCTATGAGTACTGTCTGTAGAACGAATAGAATAATTTGAAAAAAATCCCCTTTTGCACCTATATGCAGAAGGGGATTTTAATATTTATGAGATTTAAAATTTACTTTTAGATAACGCTTTAAGTATTGGCTTTACAATTAAACCTATTAAACGAAAGCCTTTAAATATAGAGCGTACAACTTTCATGAAGATGCTCCCCCTAAATTAAAGGACATATCTTATTCCTCTATTTCTTTTATACCGCTTCCTTGCTTTCATTATGTATACCCCTTTTAGAAAGTGTTGTAATTAATTAACATATTGTACCATAACATAAATTATAAATGTTAGATATATAAATTTTGTATCTTTACCGTGGAATTCATTTATTGTATTAATGAAGAATATGAAATACATGTTTGGAAATGAAAATAAATTTATAGGATGTGAAATGACAATATAATAGAAGGAAAAATACAACATACGATTCTCTTTTTGGCAGAGTATGTAGATATAGATAAGGAATTTACAATTGATGAGAAGGTAAATGTGAATGGTTCACTACGATTTAAGATACACAATAGCCAAAGAGAAACATATCATATAACGATAAATGAAACTTATGTATATGTATGGTAACTGTATATATTACTACAATACAGTATACTCATAGGAGGTAGGTATGTGTTTGATAAAAATGAAATAAAAAAAACAAATGAAGTACTTCAAGCTAATGCATTAGATCCAAATATAATTGGCCCTACACTGTCCCCTATCCCACCATTTACTTTACCAACAGGTCCAACAGGTCCAACAGGTCCAACGGGTCCAACGGGTCCAACAGGTCCAACAGGTCCAACAGGTCCAACAGGTCCAACGGGTCCAACAGGTCCAACAGGTCCAACAGGTCCAACAGGTCCAACAGGTCCAACAGGTCCAACAGGTCCAACAGGTCCAACAGGCCCAACAGGTCCAACAGGTCCAACAGGTCCAACAGGTCTAACAGGCCCAACAGGTCCAACAGGTCTAACAGGCCCAACAGGTCTAACAGGCCCAACAGGTCCAACAGGTCCAACAGGTCCAACAGGTCTAACAGGTCTAACAGGCCCAACGGGAGCAACTGAAGGCTGTCTTTGTGATTGCTGTGTTTTCCCTATGCAGGAGGTTTTGCAACAACTTGTCGGGCAGACTGTGCTTCTTACCACTATTGCAGACGCACCAAACGTAGCCCCTCGTTTCTTTTTATTCAATATTACTTCCGTGAATGATTTTTTAGTTACAGTTACAGATCCAGTTAGCACCACAACCTTCGTGGTCAATATTTCTGATGTAATAGGGGTAGGGTTTTCACTAACAGTACCACCTCTAACATTACTTCCACCTGCCGATTTAGGGTGCGAATGTGATTGTCGTGAACGACCAATTAGAGAATTACTAGATACACTGATTGGTTCTACAGTGAATCTTTTAGTAAGTAATGGTTCTATTGCAACAGGCTTTAATGTGGAACAAACAGCTCTTGGTATATTGATAGGTACTTTGCCAATACCTATAAATCCACCTCCACCTACACTCTTTAGATTCGCTATTTCAACTTGTAAAATTACAGCTGTGGATATAACTCCTACGGGGACATAGTTCATTTCTTTCAAGAAGTCCCGTTGCAATTTTTCTAAACTTGAGGAAAAATATATATATAGAAGAAAAATGAAAAATTCATTAGCTTTGTTATCACCCTGTTGGTAACAACCTCATGCGCCTAATGGCAACAAAAAACATCTACTTCGTCCCATTCGGTCAAGATGCACCAGAGAAGAAACCAAACTCAATGGTAGCTCGTATGGAATTACTGGAAGATACAGTATTAGAAGCGCTGCAAGGGAAGCAATTGCAACCTGTGGTCGTAGAAAAATTCAGATATATGAATTAAAAAACGAAAAAAAACGGACAATTTTTGATGAAACCATCATTCTTACTGTAGAATATGATAAAATTAACGTTATTAAGATTAGAAGGGGTATTGTATACTCCTTCTGATTCTAAGTTATAGAAGGATTGGTATCTAGAAAGGGGCATAGTGATGGAAAAGCAAAAAACTTTTCATGTCGCTGTAGTTGGAGCAACCGGCGCAGTTGGTGAACAAATGTTAAATACTTTAGAGAAACGAGAATTTCCAATCGGGAAATTAACGTTACTTTCATCTAAACGATCTGCAGGTAAGAAACTTGTATTTAAAGGCGAAGAATTTACGGTTCAAGAGGCAACTCCTGAAAGCTTTGAAGGAGTAGATATCGCACTATTTAGTGCTGGTGGATCTGTATCGAAACAATTAGCCCCAGAAGCAGCAAAACGCGGTGCGATTGTTGTTGATAATACAAGTGCATTCCGTATGACAGAAAACGTGCCACTTGTTGTACCTGAAGTAAATGAAAACGACTTAAAAGAACATAATGGTATTATTGCAAATCCAAACTGTTCTACAATTCAAATGGTAGTAGCTCTTGAGCCAGTTCGTCAGCAATATGGTTTAAAACGAGTAATCGTTTCCACATATCAAGCTGTATCAGGTGCTGGTGCGGCAGCTATTGAAGAACTGCATGAACAATCACAAGCAATCTTAAATGGCGAAGAAGTTAAGGCAAATGTTCTTCCTGTATCAGGTGATAAGAAGCATTTCCCAATTGCTTTTAATGCGATTCCACAGATTGATAAATTCCAAGATAATGGATTTACGTTTGAAGAAATGAAAATGATTAACGAAACGAAAAAAATTATGCATATGCCTGAATTAGAAGTAGCGGCAACATGTGTACGTTTACCAGTTGTATCAGGACACTCTGAGTCTGTTTACATCGAAGTAGAAAAAGAAGGCGTAACAGTAGCAGAATTAAAGAGCTTACTTGCAAATGCGGAAGGTATTGTTCTGCAAGATAATCCAGAAGAGCAGTTATATCCAATGCCAGCTACTGCAGTAGGTAAAAACGAAGTATTCGTTGGAAGAATCCGTAAAGATTTAAATAACGATAAAGGATTCCATCTTTGGGTCGTATCTGATAACTTATTAAAAGGCGCTGCATGGAATTCTGTTCAAATTGCAGAGCGCTTAGTAAAATTACAATTAGTGTAAACGGCTAAGAGAAGGTGCAAAATATGAAAATAATTGTTCAAAAATTTGGTGGCACATCAGTACGTGATGACAATGGACGTAAGCATGCGCTTCATCATATAAAAAAATCATTAGCTGCTGGTTATAAAGTAGTTACTGTCGTATCTGCTATGGGCCGTAAAGGTGAACCATATGCAACGGATACGTTATTAAGTCTTGTAAATCAAGAGGAATCTACTATTTCTAAACGTGAGCAAGATTTATTATTATCGTGTGGAGAGTTAATCTCTGCAATTGTTTTCTCTAATATGTTGAATGAGAACGGTATAAAAGCAGCAGCATTAAATGGTGCACAAGCTGGTTTTGTAACGAATAATGACTTTACGAATGCAAAGATTATTGAAATGAATTGCGATCGTATACATGAAGAGTTAGAAAATGTAGATGTAATTGTCGTTACAGGATTCCAAGGGCAAACAAAAAAAGGTGATACGACAACACTTGGACGCGGAGGTAGTGATACTTCAGCTTCAGCATTAGGTGTTGCACTTCATGCTGAATACATCGATATATTCACTGATGTAGAAGGTGTTATGACTGCGGATCCTCGTATTGTAAAAGATGCACGTCATCTTCAAACTGTAACGTATAACGAAATTTGTAACATGGCTTATCAAGGTGCGAAAGTCGTTCATCCACGTGCAGTTGAAATTGCGATGCATGCAAAAGTGCCACTTCGTGTACGTTCTACGTATTCTGATAGTGAAGGTACGCTTATTTCAGCATATGACGGTGCTACAAGAGGTCGTGATGTAGAAGAACGTCCTGTTACAGGCATTGCCCACGTATCAAACGTAACGCAAATTAAAGTGCTTGCAAAAGAAACGGCATATGATTTGCAACAACATGTGTTTAAAGAGATGGCGAACGAAGGAATAAGTGTTGATTTAATTAATATTTCACCTACTGGCGTAGCATATACGGTGAGTGATAATGTATCAAGTCATGCAGTTAAATTATTACAGAACCTTGGATATGAGCCAATTGTGACAGAACATTGTGCGAAAGTATCTATCGTTGGGGCTGGAATGGCAGGATACCCAGGGGTTACTGCGAAAATCGTTACAGCTTTAGCGGAAAAAGGTATTCAAATCCTGCAATCGGCAGATAGTCATACAACAATTTGGGTTCTTGTAAAAGAAACTGATTTAGTGGAGGCTGTAAATGCATTACATAGTGCGTTTGAGCTTTCAAAAGAAAAGCAACTGGAACAATAAGGAGTGAGACCATGATAGATTTTGGGACAATTGCAACCGCGATGGTAACACCGTTTGATATAAACGGGAATATCGATTTTGCAAAGACAACGAAATTGGTAAATTATTTAATTGATAACGGTACAACAGCAATCGTGGTAGGAGGAACGACAGGAGAATCTCCTACATTAACTTCAGAAGAGAAAGTAGCGTTATATCGCCATGTCGTATCTGTTGTCGATAAAAGAGTGCCCGTAATCGCTGGAACAGGTAGCAATAATACGCATGCTTCTATTGACTTAACTAAAAAGGCAACAGAAGTTGGTGTGGATGCAGTAATGCTAGTAGCACCGTATTATAACAAACCGAGTCAAGAAGGAATGTATCAGCATTTTAAAGCAATTGCTGAAAGCACGCCGCTTCCGGTTATGCTATATAACGTTCCAGGACGATCTATTGTACAAATCTCCGTTGATACAGTTGTTCGTTTATCAGAAATAGAAAACATTGTTGCTATTAAAGATGCCGGCGGCGATGTGTTAACAATGACAGAAATCATTGAAAAAACAGCGGACGACTTTGCGGTATACAGCGGTGATGACGGTTTAACGTTACCAGCTATGGCAGTTGGAGCGAAAGGTATCGTTTCGGTAGCCTCTCATGTTATCGGAAACGAAATGCAAGAAATGATTACAGCATTTCAAGCAGGAGAATTTAAGAAGGCGCAAAAATTACATCAATTACTTGTAAGAGTAACTGATTCATTATTTATGGCGCCAAGTCCAACTCCAGTAAAAACAGCGTTACAAATGGTTGGATTAGATGTAGGTTCTGTACGTTTACCACTTCTTCCATTAACAGAAGAAGAAAGAGTAACGTTACAATCTGTAATGCAATCTATCCCTCGTTAATAAAAAATGACCTAGTGTAGAACTAGGTCATTTTTTATTATATGCAAATCTTTTCCTCTTTTTCTCACTTATATGTGTTCTTATAAGAATATTAATCGCTTCTTCATTATGTGTATAAGAAAATAATCGTACCCCTTTAACTGAGTCGAAAAATGATAGATATTATGGAATAAACGTAATAAACTACGGTGTTTGTTTTTAGAGAAATCCCCTCAAATTTGACGTAATTCATAAAAAAACTCCATTTTGTAAGTGTTTTTGTTGGATTCTAGAAAAATAAATCTTGAAACTCCCTATTATGAAATGAATTTAGCGTATGTATGGCTAGTTCTTCAAAATAATATGGAGTTTAAAATCGAAGTAAATATAAAGGAAATACGTTCGATACTTTTGTTGTCATTCCGTTCTTTTACTCTTTCTTTCGCACGATTTAACTTGTGTTCTATTTCTTGTATCAGGTATAATATGGCTAAGTAGCTTAGTACGGGTATGCTTAGCAAAATTGGGAAAAATTATAGTTTAATTAAATTTTCATATCATATCGAATAAGATATTTGATTTATATAATGAAAGAGAGGTGAAACCTGGTTTAAAAAATAAACAAGGACATGATATCGCATAACGGTAAGGACATTCGTCTTGGACGGTGAAAATATGGTGGTTGTAGAGTTTCCCCTGGTGTCTCTGCAATTTTAGTGAAATCAGTGTTTGCAAGATTTTTAAACCAGGCAACAACATGAAGAGAAAAGAGAATGAGTCTGTTAAAGTATTTGCTCTTGGTGGAGTAGGTGAAATCGGGAAAAACATGTACTGTGTTGAAATTGATTCTGAAATCTTTATCGTAGATGCAGGGTTAATGTTCCCGGGAGATGAAATGTTTGGAATTGATATCGTTATTCCTGATATTACATATTTAGTGGAAAATCAAGAGCGAGTAAAAGGTTTATTTATTACTCACGGTCATGAAGATCATATTGGTGGAATTGTGTATGTGCTTCGTAAATTATCTATTCCAGTCTATGCAACGAAATTAACAGTAGGACTTATACAAGAAAAACTTGGTGAAGCGGGCATGTTAGGCCGTGTAGACCTAAAAACAATCGATTCAAATTCAACAGTAGAATTTAACACTACAACGGTGTCATTCTTCGGAACGACACATAGTATTCCGGATTCTGTTGGCGTTTGTTTCCATACATCAAAAGGTGCAGTCGTATATACGGGAGACTTTAAATTCGATCAAACTCCAATTGGAAATAGTGGAGCAGACCTTGGGAAAATGGCGCAAATCGGAAATGAAGGCGTACTTTGCTTATTATCTGATAGTACAAACGCAGAGCGCCCAGGCTATACAGGTTCAGAAAAAGAAGTTGGTGTAGAAATCTCTAAAGTGTTCTACGGCGCAGAAGGTCGTATTATCGTTGCTTCATTTGCATCGAATGTACATCGTATTCAACAAGTATTTGATGCAGCTGCTGAAACAGGGCGAAAAGTAGCGGTAGTAGGACGTAGTATGGTGAAAGTAGTAGACATTGCAAGACGTCTTGGTTATTTAGATGTTCCAGAAGGTATGGTTATTTCATTACAAGAAGTAGACAACTTCCCAGAGAAAAAGGTAGCTATTTTAACGACAGGTAGTCAAGGTGAACCGATGGCTGCTCTATCTAGAATGGCAAAACAAGCACATAAACAAATTTCAATTCGTAAAGGTGATACTGTTATCATTGCTGCTTCGCCAATTCCGGGTAATGAAATATCTGTATCAAAAATTATTGATTTGTTATTTAGAGCTGGAGCTGAAGTTGTTTATTACGGCGAACGAAAAGTTCACGTGTCAGGTCACGGTAGCCAAGAAGAATTAAAATTAATGTTAAATTTAATGAAACCAAAGTACTTTGTACCCGTACATGGTGAGTTCCGTATGCAAAAAGCACATGCATATTTAGCTGAAGATGTAGGTATTACAAGAGAGAATATCTTTATCGTAGAAAAAGGCGATGTAATTGCTTTTGGTGACGATGAAGCAAACTTAGTCGGTAAAGTACAAGCTGGTAATGTTTTAATTGATGGATTAGGTGTAGGTGACGTTGGTAATATCGTTCTTCGAGATAGAAAGATGTTATCTCAAGATGGGATACTAGTAGTTGTTGTAACGCTTGGTAAAGATGAAAAGAAAATTATCTCTGGTCCAGAAATCATTTCACGTGGTTTCGTATATGTTCGTGAATCAGAAGCGTTAATTGAACGATCTACAGAGATTGTACGTATGATTGTTGAGCAGTCAATTAAAGAATATTCAATTGAATGGTCAATGTTAAAACAAAATATTCGTGAATTATTAGGACAGTTCTTGTACGAAGAGACAAAGAGAAAACCTATGATTTTACCGATTATTATGGAAGTATAAAAAGATCACCCTTATGGGTGATCTTTTTTCTTTTTAACCCTATCGAATGAAATTTATAACTTAAGAAATAATAGTTATATACGAGTGAAAGGGGATGCGAA
Source organism: Bacillus sp. B1-WWTP-T-0.5-Post-4 (assembly GCF_009183795.1). NCBI lineage: Bacteria > Bacillati > Bacillota > Bacilli > Caryophanales > Bacillaceae > Bacillus > Bacillus sp. B1-WWTP-T-0.5-Post-4. The sequence goes on along the minus strand of NZ_WEIJ01000003.1, from coordinate 674,614 downwards.
ATGACAGAACGTGATCGATATACAAATGAAGAAAAAGAAGCTGAGCCAAAAGAAGCTGGAAAAGAGGCTTCAATAGTTGAAAAAATTCAACAGCTTGGACAGACAAATGTACCACAGATGAATGAATCACGTATTCATTGTTTAACGATTATCGGACAAGTGGAAGGTCATGTTCAATTACCACCGCAAAATAAAACAACAAAATATGAGCATATCATTCCGCAAATTGTTGCGATTGAACAAAATCCGAAAATTGAAGGTTTGCTTTTAATATTAAATACAGTTGGAGGTGACGTTGAAGCTGGGCTAGCAATTTCTGAAATGGTAGCTTCACTTTCAAAACCAACAGTATCTCTAGTTTTAGGTGGGGGACATTCCATCGGTGTACCAATTGCTGTTTCTACTGACTATTCGTTTATTGCGGAAACTGCGACGATGACAATTCATCCAATTCGTTTAACAGGTCTTGTCATAGGTGTGCCACAAACATTTGAGTATTTGGATAAGATGCAAGAAAGAGTCATTCGTTTTGTGACGAAGCACTCGAAAGTAACAGAAGATCGTTTTAAAGAGCTTATGTTTGCGAAAGGAAATTTAACGCGAGATATTGGGACGAATGTAATTGGTGGGGATGCAGTAAAGTACGGTCTTATAGATGATGTCGGCGGTATTGGAAATGCGATTCGAAAATTAAACGAATTAATAGATGTTCGTGCGGAAGATAGTACAGAAGGGACAATGCTACAATGATTTTATATACAATTATGCCAGAGCAACTTGTGTATCCGGTCGATTATTCACAATGTGAAAGTCAAAAAGTTGTAAATATAAATGGTGTGGAATTAATGGTTTCTGAAGAGGAACATGGATGTTATTCTATTGTACGTGTGCTAAGTACGGACCCACTTCACTATTTAGAGTTTGAGCCCGGTCAGAAAATAACCTTTTAGCAAAAAGAAGGATTTTGTTTAGAAGCTATGGTATAATATAAAAAACAAGACGGTTGAGCAGCCATGAGTAGGCTGCTTTCTTCTGTTTATTTAGCATTTTACAAGAAGTGTAAAAATAGAAGATATAAAGACCTGAAAAATAGAGAAAACAGACATATAAATAGAGCATTTTGAAGGGAGCTTTACTTATATGTAGAACACGAGGTGAAGAAATGGCAAAACAAAAGCAAAGAGGGACGAAGGCAAAGGCAAGACGTACGATAAAGCCAACTTTGTATTATGAAATCGTCGGTTTAACTCTTTTTGCACTTTCAATCATTACGATTTTACAGCTAGGCGTTGTAGGGAAATCGTTTGTGTTATTTTTTCGCTTCTTCTTTGGTGAGTGGTACATAATTGGTGTGTTAGGTGTAATAGCTTTATCGGTTTCCTTTGTTATAAAACGCGGATGGCCGAACCTTTTAAATAAACGATTAATTGGATTTTATTTAATTGTATTGGCGATATTAATGTTTAGTCATATTACATTATTTAACCTTCTTACAAAAGATGGAGCAGTGCAAAATACTTCTGTTATTGTGAGTACGAAAGATAACTTCTTTCTTGAAATGAAAAAGGGGCCAGATAGCGTTCATTTAGGTGGTGGTATGTTTGGTGCGCTTATGTTCGCAACATGTTACTTCTTATTTGACGAAGTAGGAGCTTATATCATTGGTATTATTCTAGTTATTCTCGGTATACTTTGTATAACAAATAAGCATATTGGAGAAGTGTTAGCTCCAGTTGGTAGAATTCTTAGAAGTCAGTTTCAAGTGATGCAAGGGGATTATAAAGATTGGAGAGCCAAAAGAACGGCTGAACAAACAGAAAAGAAAAAAACAACAAGAAGCACAAGAAGCAAACGTGCTGCAGAACAAGAAGAAATTATTGAGCCGATGGAAGAAATCTCAATTGATCCTCCGATTATTTCGAATTTCACTGAGAATTATCCTGTAAATGAAGAAGAGGATAAACGAATCGAAGTAGAGCAAGAAGAGTTGATCACTTCACCGTTTATTGAAGAGACTCCGCCAATTGAAGAACCAAAGAAAAAGCGTGGAGAAAAAATTGTTGAATCGTTAGAGAGTGAAGCGCAAGCACCTCCTATGCAATTTTCAAATGTAGAAAATAAAGATTACAAGCTTCCTTCACTTGATATATTAAAATTTCCAAAGAATAAGCAAGTTACAAATGAAAATGCGGAAATTTATGAGAATGCTCGTAAATTAGAACGTACATTCCAAAGTTTTGGAGTGAAAGCGAAAGTAACAAAAGTGCATAGAGGTCCTGCAGTTACAAAATATGAAGTGTATCCTGATATGGGGGTAAAGGTAAGTAAAATTGTCAGTTTAAGTGATGATTTAGCCCTTGCTTTAGCTGCAAAGGACATTCGTATTGAAGCGCCAATTCCCGGGAAATCAGCTGTAGGGATCGAAGTTCCAAACTCAGAGGTTTCGATGGTAACGCTGAGGGAAGTTCTTGACTCTAAGGCTAATAATCATCCGGAAGAGAAGTTGTTAATTGGTCTTGGCCGAGATATTACAGGTGAAGCTGTATTAGCCCGTCTAAATAAAATGCCTCATTTACTCGTAGCTGGTGCGACAGGTAGCGGGAAAAGTGTATGTATTAACGGTATTATTGTTAGTATTTTAATGCGTGCAAAACCACATGAAGTAAAATTAATGATGATTGACCCGAAAATGGTAGAGCTAAATGTATATAACGGTGTGCCTCATTTGTTAACGCCAGTTGTAACTGATCCGAAAAAAGCATCGCAAGCATTGAAAAAAGTTGTGAGTGAAATGGAACGTCGTTATGAATTGTTTGCTCATAGTGGTACACGTAACATTGAAGGATACAACGATTATATAAAAGAGCATAATAGTCAATCAGAAGCGAAACAACCCGAATTACCTTATATTGTAGTAATTGTGGACGAGTTAGCAGATTTAATGATGGTTGCTTCGTCTGATGTAGAGGATGCAATTATGCGTCTAGCGCAAATGGCTCGTGCTGCTGGTATTCATTTAATTATTGCAACGCAACGTCCGTCAGTTGACGTTATTACGGGTGTTATTAAAGCAAATATTCCATCACGTATTGCATTCGCTGTATCTTCTCAAACAGATTCTCGTACAATTCTTGACGGTGGTGGTGCAGAGAAGCTACTAGGTCGTGGAGACATGCTGTTTATACCAATTGGTGCATCGAAACCTGTACGTGTACAAGGCGCATTTCTATCAGATGATGAAGTTGAGAGAGTTGTAGAATATGTTATTGGACAGCAAAAAGCACAATATCAAGAAGATATGATTCCGCAAGATGTTCCTGATACGAAGCAGGAAGTAGAAGATGAATTATATGATGAAGCGGTTCAACTTGTAGTGGAAATGCAAACAGCATCTGTTTCTATGTTACAACGTAGGTTTAGAGTAGGTTATACGCGAGCTGCTCGCCTAATTGATGCAATGGAAATGAATGGTGTAGTAGGTCCGTATGAAGGGAGTAAACCGAGGGAAGTACTCATTAATGATGTACAAGAAAAAAGTTCTTAAAAAAAGCCTAATTGTTTTTACAATTAGGCTTTTTTATATAGTGTTTTTGTTATATACTATACTCAGCGATAAAGAAAGGGCTTACATTTAGGGGTGCCCTTTAGAATACGAATACTTTTAGTATGTTTTATGTAAATGTTCGATATTTAATGCAGAAAAATGTTAGATTTTGTTGACACGTATGAGAGCAAGTGGTAAGATTACTTCGAAAAGAATCACTGCCTCATATAATCTTGGAGATAAGGTCCATAAGTTTCTACCTGGCAACCATGAATTGCTAGACTATGAGGGGAAAAGTGTGTAACAAAGGATGTAAAGGATCTTTGTGCCGAACTTTTTCTCGAAATGAGGAATGTTTATGGTGCAAAGTTTTTTTTATGCAATAAAGAGTGAAAATTTTATTTTAAAAAATTATTATTATTTATTCGACAATTACACTTATTTTGGTGTTTAGTCATTTGTACTATGTTGTAAGTTGAAAAAAAGAGAAAAGAAGTCTTACATCAGAGGTCGAATAATTGAAATGCGGGGGAGTCTTATGTCAGTAAAATCTGATAGTCGTCACCTATATCTACGGGTGATTGATCACATCAAAGAAAAAATTAAAGATGGCGCTTATAAAGAACGACAAAAGTTACCATCAGAGTTTGATTTAGCGAAAGAACTTGGCGTAAGTAGAGCGACTTTAAGGGAAGCGTTGCGTATTTTAGAAGAAGAAAATGTTGTCATTCGTAGACATGGTGTAGGGACATTTGTAAATGCAAAGCCATTATTTTCTTCTGGAATAGAACAACTTTCTAGTATTACAGATATGATTTCTAGTGTGGGGAAAACACCAGGAACAATCTTTTTATCATCATCTACTACAACTTTAACAGAAGAGGAAAAAGAGAAGTTTAATAGTGAAGATGGTTTTAATGCAGTGATGATTGAACGCGTGCGTACAGCAGATGGGGAACCTGTTGTGTATTGTATCGATAAACTTGCAAAAGAAATATTGCCAGACTTATCGGGTTACAATGAGGAATCATTATTAACGGTGATACATAATAACACGCATAAGCGCATAACATATGCGGTTGCTCACATTGAGCCAATTGGCTATCACCCTAAAATCTCACCAATTTTAGAATGTGAGCCTGAAACAGCACTGCTTGTATTAAAACAAATGCACTATGATCAAAATGATGAGCCAATCTTATATTCTATCAATTACTTTAGAGCTGATAAATTTAGCTTCCACGTATTAAGAAAGCGTATGTAGGTAAATTCCTTTTTAGGGAGGTGACAGCAAGAAGTAAGGAACAGCAGCGTAAGAATAAATAAATATATATCATTTTTGGAGGGGTTTCTAGTATGAAGAAAAAAGCAGGCCTTTTATTATCATTAACTTTAGCAGCAAGTACAGTTTTAGGTGCATGTGGTAACTCGGATAAGGCGAGCAGTGACAAGAAAGACACGAAAGACAATAAAGATTTCAAGGTTGGTCTTGTAACGGATGTTGGGGGCGTTGATGATAAGTCATTTAACCAATCTTCTTGGGAAGGGTTACAAAAGTTTGGTAAAGATAATGGTTTAAAAGAAAAGACAAATTATCGTTACCTTCAGTCTGAAAAAGAAGCTGATTATATTCCGAATTTAAAAAAATTCTCAAAAGATAAATATGATTTAACATTCGGAATTGGTTATAAATTAGAAGGTGCAATTAAAGAAGTAGCAAAAGAATCTTCAAAACAACAATTTGCAATCGTAGATACTGTTGTAGATGCACCGAACGTAACGAGCATTACGTTTAAAGATCATGAAGGATCATTCCTTGTAGGTGCGGTAGCAGCTATGTCAACAAAATCGAATAAAGTAGGATTTGTTGGTGGAATGAAAAGTGATTTAATTAGTAAATTTGAAAATGGATTTAAAGCTGGTGCAAAGGCAGTAAATCCAAACATTGAAATCGTATCTGAATATGCAGAAGCATTCGATAAGCCTGAAAAAGGTACAGTTCTTGCTTCAGCAATGTATGGTCAAGGCGTAGACGTAATTTATCATGCTGCTGGTGGTACAGGTAACGGTGTGTTCACAGAAGCGAAAAACCGTAAGAAAAAAGGTGAAAATGTTTGGGTAATCGGTGTTGACCGTGACCAACATCAAGAAGGTATGCCTGAAAATGTAACATTAACTTCAATGATTAAACGTGTTGATGTAGCAGTAGAAAAAGTAGCTAAAGAAGCAAAAGATGGGAATTTAAAAGGTGGAAAAATTGAAGAGTTTGGCTTAAAAGATGACGGTATTGGTATTTCAAAAACAACTGATAACGTGAAAAAAGTTAACCCTGAAATTTTAACAAAAGTAGAAGAGCTTGAAAAGAAAATTACAGCCGGTGAAATTAAAGTGCCAGCTACAGATAAAGAGTATAAAGAATACGAAGCTTCTCTAAAAAAATAAATAGAGAAATAGCAAAGGTTAGTTCATAGAACTAACCTTTGTATGTATAAAACTTCCGAATTGCTTAATAAGTTAATAGTGTAATAGGGAATGTTCCCTGTTAAAAGGAGGAACACAATGGAATACGTAATTGAGATGAATAACATTACGAAAGTATTCCCAGGCATTGTAGCGAATGATGATATTACGCTGCAAGTAAAGCAGGGTGAGATACATGCTTTACTTGGAGAAAATGGTGCAGGGAAATCCACATTAATGAATGTACTATTTGGTTTGTACCAACCAGAGCAGGGTGAAATTAAAATTAAAGGTAAACCTGTAAAAATCACAAATCCGAATATAGCAAATGACCTTGGTATTGGAATGGTCCATCAACACTTTATGCTTGTTCATAATTTTACAGTTACAGAGAATATTATTCTCGGAAATGAACCGAAGAAAAAAGGGAAAATTGCTGTTGAGGAAGCTGCTAAAGAAATTCAAAAACTGTCTGAACAATACGGTTTATCTGTAGATCCATATGCGAAAATACAGGATATTTCAGTTGGTATGCAGCAGCGTGTTGAGATTTTGAAAACTCTTTACCGCGGTGCAGAAATTTTGATATTTGATGAACCAACAGCTGTGTTAACACCGCAAGAAATTCATGAGCTAATTCAAATTATGAAAAAGCTTGTGCAAGAAGGAAAATCTATTGTTCTTATTACACATAAGTTGAAAGAAATTATGGAAGTTTGCGATCGTTGTACGATTATTCGTAAAGGAAAAGGGATTGGAACGGTTGACGTTGCAAATACGGATGAAAATAAACTTGCAGAATTAATGGTCGGACGTCAAGTGAATTTTAAAACAGAAAAAATAGACGCGAAGCCAAAAGAAGAGGTACTTTCAATTGCAAACCTTGTTGTTCACGATGCACGTCAACTACCTGCTGTAAAAGGCCTTGACTTAACTGTTCGTGCGGGGGAAATTGTTGGGATTGCAGGGATTGATGGAAACGGACAAAGTGAATTAATAGAAGCAATTACTGGTTTACGAAAAGTTGAGTCAGGTTCTATTGCAATTAAAGGAAAAGAAATAACAAATTGGCCTGTTAGAAGAATAACAGAAGAAGGAATTGGTCATATTCCAGAAGATCGTCATAAACACGGACTCGTTCTTGATTTTTCTGTTAGAGATAATATAGTTCTGCAAACGTATTATAAAAATCCATTTTCAAAGAAAGGGATTTTAAATTTCAGCAAAATTACAGAAAAAGCAAAGGCTCTTATTGAACAGTTTGATGTGCGTACACCTAGTGAGCAAACGTTAGCACGCGCTCTATCTGGGGGGAATCAACAAAAAGCAATTATTGCACGTGAAGTAGACCGAAATCCAGATTTATTAATTGCGGCACAGCCAACACGTGGTTTAGATGTAGGAGCAATTGAATTTATTCATAAGAGATTAATAGAGCAAAGGGATAAAGGAAAAGGTGTATTACTTTTATCATTAGAGTTAGATGAAATCTTAAATGTTAGCGATCGAATTGCTGTTATTTATGAAGGGGAAATTGTAGCAATAGTTGATGCGAAAGAAACGAATGAACAACAGCTTGGATTGTTAATGGCTGGAGGAACAAAGAAGGAGCAGGTGGGTACAAATGGCTAAAAAGCTTTTAACAGAACGAACGATAAATATTTTAGTCCCAGTACTATCCGTTATTTTCGGCTTACTTGTAGGAGCGATTGTAATGCTAGTTAGTGGCTATGATCCAATTGTTGGTTATAGTGCACTTTGGACAGGAATGTTCGGCAGCGCAAGTGCGATTGGTGAAACGCTTCGTACAATGATACCGCTTATTCTTGCTGGCTTATCGGTGGCGTTTGCATTTCGTACAGGTTTATTTAATATCGGGGTAGAGGGTCAATTGTTAGTTGGTTGGCTTGCAGCGGTTTGGTTCGGTTATGCAGTCTCACTACCAGCTTTCCTTCATATTCCATTATCTATTTTATTTGCAGCATTGGTGGGCGGAATTTGGGGCTTCATTCCGGGATATTTAAAAGGGAAGTTTCAAGTGAATGAAGTTATTGTAACTATTATGATGAACTATATCGCGTTGTATGTAACGTATGACATCATTAAGCGTTTCTTACATGCGGGTAATGACAAAACGTATGATATTAAAGAGAGTGCGTCACTATCTTCAGACTGGCTTGCTTCTATTACTGATGGTTCACGTCTACACTGGGGAATTATTGTAGCAATTTTAATCGCTATTTTAATGTGGTTCTTATTAGATCGAACAACTTTAGGTTACGAATTAAAGTCAGTAGGATTTAATCAGCATGCTTCTCAATATGCAGGTATGAAAGTTTCTCGTAATGTAGTATTCTCCATGACAATTGCTGGTGCATTTGCGGGGATTGGTGGAGCGATGGAAGGATTAGGGACATTCCAGAGTATGACAGCGATGTCTTCGTTTACAGGAGTAGGATTTGATGGGATTGCCGTAGCATTACTTGGAGGGAATAATCCGTTTGGTATAATCCTTTCAGCTTTATTATTTGGTGGTTTGAAAAGTGCTTCCCCTCAAATGAACTTTGAGGCAGATGTACCGTCAGAGCTTATTAATGTAATTATTGCATGTATCATCTTCTTTGTTGCATGTAGTTATGTGTTAAGATGGGCGCTTACACGCATGAGCAAGGAGGGGAAATAAATGAGCTTTTTAGATATATTAGCCATTCTTGTGACGGGTACGTTATATACATCGGCACCTATCATTTTCACAGCACTAGGTGGTGTATTTAGTGAACGATCGGGTGTTGTAAATATCGGATTAGAAGGACTAATGCTATTTGGTGCATTTATTGGAGTCGTTACAAACTTATTAATGGGTGATACTTGGGGAACGATGACTCCGTGGATTGCGTTACTATTTGCGGCAATTGGTAGTGGATTATTTGCATTACTTCATGCGGTAGCTTCTATTACATTCCGAGCAGATCAAGTTGTAAGTGGTGTAGCCATTAACTTCTTATCTCTTGGTTTAACAGTATTTGCAATTAAGAAGATTTTTGATAAAGGGCAGACTGACTTTATTCAGTATCGTATTGAAAAGATTGATATTCCAGGCCTTTCGGATATTCCGGTTTTAGGGAAAATATTTTTCTCGAACGTACCAATAACGTCATATATTGCCATTATTTTAGCATTCGTTGTTTGGTATGTTATTTATAAAACACCGTTCGGTCTTCGTCTACGTGCTGTTGGTGAACACCCAATGGCAGCGGATACGATGGGGATTAACGTATATAAAATGCGCTATATTGGAGTCTGTATTTCAGGAGTGTTTGCTGGAATTGGTGGAGCGATTTTTGCAATGTCAATTTCTAATAACTTCTCAGGGGCAACTATTACAGGACAAGGTTTCTTAGCTTTAGCTGCTATGATTTTTGGAAAGTGGAATCCACTAGGCGCACTAGGTGCAGCTCTATTCTTTGGTTTTGCGCAATCTCTAAGTGTAACGGGCGGAACAATCCCTGTATTAGACCAAATTCCAAGTGTTTTATTAACGATATTACCATATGTATTCACAATATTAGCGCTTGTCGGTTTTGTAGGTCGTTCTGAAGCTCCTAAAGCATTAGGAACTCCTTATGAAAAAGGAAAACGATAAGTATTTTATAAGTATAAAAAAGCTCGCACATTAGTGTGGGCTTTTTTACATAGAATATATTTAATACGGAATTTTACTATGTTCCTTACATATTAAAGTTTTTAGAAAGAATCATATGTAAGCATAATAAGGGAGAAAAGTTGATTTTTCATTTCTAAAAACTGTATATTGAAGAGGAATATTCCTATATACGTAAAGGAGGGCTATAAATGAAACTAATGGAACAACAACTACATGAGTTAGGTGGTTTGCGCGTACATATTATTCCGACTGATAAATATAAAACGAATACCTTTGTATTTCGTTTTAAAGCGCCTTTAAATGAGGAGACGGTGACAGAGCGTGCCCTATTGCCATACGTATTGCAAAGTGCGACAGAAAAATTACCTTCTGTAATTCGTCTTCGTCAATATTTAGAAGAATTATACGGATCTTCTTTAGCGGTAGATGTAAGTAAAAAAGGGGAAGACCATATTATCTCCATTTATGTAGACATTGCAAATGAAGTTTATTTACATGATGCACCACCGTTATTTGAAAAAGCGCTTTCTATGTTGTCAGATATTGTGTTACATCCAGCAACGGAGGGGAACGGTTTCCTATCTTCTATCGTAGAAAGTGAAAAAAGAGCACTGTTACAGAGAATTGAAGCTACTTATGATGATAAAATGCGTTATGCAAACGAGCGTTTAATTGAAGAAATGTGCAAAGTAGAACCGTATCGTTTAAGTGCAAATGGAAAAAAAGAGAGTGTTATGTCTATTACAAATGAAAGTTTGTATCAATATTATCAAAAGGTGTTAGCGGAAGATGAAATGGATCTATATATTATTGGTGATATTTCAGAAAACGCCGTTGATCTTGTAAGTAAGTATTTTTCTATTTCAACTCGTCCAGTGAGAGAAAGAAATGTACTCCTTCATAGACGAAACAATGAAGAAAAAGAAGTTGTTGAAAAACAAGAATTAAAACAAAGTAAATTACACATCGGTTATCGTACATTTGTCACATATAAAGATGAAGATTATTTTGCATTGCAATTGTTCAATGGATTGTTTGGTGGCTTTTCTCATTCGAAGTTATTCGTAAATGTGCGTGAAAAAAATAGTTTAGCGTACTATGCAGCATCGCGCTTTGAAAGTCATAAAGGTTTATTATTTGTTATGTCAGGAATCGAAGCGAAAAATTATGAAAAAGCAGTTGAGATTATTAAAGAACAAATGCTTGCGATGCAAAACGGAGAGTTTTCTGAAGAAGAAATACATCAAACAAAAAGTGTCATCCAAAATCAAATATTAGAGGCAATTGATACACCACGTGGCTTTGTAGAAATGCTATATCATGGTATTATTTCAGATCGTACACGTCCAGTTGAAGAATGGCTTACAGGTATAGAAAGTGTGACGAAAGAAGAAATTGTAAAAGTTGCTAAAAATATTGAACTAGATACAATTTACTTTTTACAAGGAACGGAGGGAGAGTAAATGGAGAAAATTGTTTATGAGCAATTAAAAGAAACACTCTATTATGAAAAACTTCCTAATGGATTAGATGTATATGTTTTACCGAAACAAGGATTTAATAAAACATTTGCGACGTTTACGACGAAATATGGTTCTGTAGATAATACATTTGTACCATTAGGGAAAGAAGAAATGATTCGTGTGCCTGATGGAATTGCACATTTTCTTGAGCATAAATTATTTGAAAAAGAAGATCACGATGCTTTCCAATTGTTTAGTAAACAAGGAGCATCGGCAAATGCTTTTACATCCTTTACACGAACAGCTTACCTTTTTTCATGTACTTCAAACGTAGAACGAAATTTAAATACATTGCTAAACTTCGTGCAAGAGCCTTATTTCTCTGAAAAAACGGTTGAAAAAGAGAAGGGGATAATTGGGCAAGAAATTCAAATGTATCAAGATAACCCAGATTGGCGTTTGTACTTCGGGTTAATTGATAGCTTGTTTGTAAAACACCCAATTAAAATTGATATTGCAGGGACAATCGAATCTATTAGTAAAATTACGAAAGATTTATTGTATGAATGTTATGAAACATTTTATCATCCGAGCAATATGTTATTATTTGTTGTGGGTGCAATTGATCCAGAGAAAACAATGGATTTAGTACGTGAAAATCAAGCGAAAAAAGATTATAAAAACCAGCCAGAAATTGTGCGTTCATTTGAAGAAGAACCAAATGAGGTAAATGAAAAGAAAAAAATTATTTCAATGCCTGTGCAAACACCGAAATGTTTAGTTGGTATTAAAGCGACTAATTTAAAGGAAAAGGGGCAAGCGCTTTTAAAACAAGAAATTGCGCTTACGTTACTCTTAGATTATTTATTTGGAAAAAGTTCTGTTCATTACGAAACTTTATATAATGAAGGGCTTATTGATGATTCATTCTCGTATGACTATACAGAAGAAAATAACTTCGGTTTTGCAATGGTTGGCGGTGATACGAAACAACCTGATGAATTGGCAAATCGTTTAAAAGATATTTTATTAAAAACAGATTATGATCAATTAGATGCGGCGGCATTAGAACGAGTGAAGAAAAAGAAAATTGGTGGTTTTTTACGCTCGTTGAATTCACCAGAATATATTGCAAATCAATTTACACGATACGCGTTTAATGAATCTAGCCTATTTGACGCATTGACTGTATTAGAAGGACTAACCGTTCAAGACTTACAAGAAGTAGCGAAATTATTGTTATCAGAAGACAAAATGAGTATTTGTCAGGTGTTACCGAAAAAATAAAATTAAAAAGATACCCTCATCTTATCATTGAAAAATTGTAAGATGAGGGTATTATTTAGTTATGTGAAAATTGAACTTGTAGAGATAAGAGAGGGACTTTATGAAAAAGTATGCGTTAGTAACTGGAGGGAGCGGAGGAATTGGCTCTGCTATTTCGAAACAATTAATTCAAGATGGATATACAGTTTATGTTCATTACAATAACAGTGAAGAAAAGGTATTGGAATTGCAGAAGGCATGGGGAGAAGTTATCCCTGTTCAAGCGAATTTAGCTTCTAGTGATGGAGCAGAGCAATTGTGGGGACAAATTGAACATCCTATTGATGTTATTGTATACGCAGCTGGGAAGAGTATTTTTGGACTAGTAACAGATGTAACAAACGATGAATTGGATTATATGGTAGAACTTCAAGTGAAGAACGTATATAAATTACTTTCTATGGCACTTCCGCCTATGATCGGGAGAAGAAGTGGTAATATTGTAATTGTTTCATCTATATGGGGACAAATAGGGGCTTCTTGTGAAGTGCTTTATTCAATGGTAAAAGGGGCACAAAATTCATATGTGAAAGCTTTAGCGAAAGAAGTTTCTTTAAGTGGATTACGTGTGAATGCAGTAGCACCAGGAGCAATTGAAACGGAAATGTTAAGTGTTTTTTCTGAAGAAGATAAAATGGGAATTGCTGAAGATATACCATTAGGTAGAATAGGATTACCAGAAGAAGTAGCGAAAACAGTTTCATTCCTCGTATCACCAGGAGCGTCTTACATAACTGGACAAATTATCGGAGTGAATGGCGGTTGGCACTGCTAAAAAATTCTTACATAAAAAATGAATAGTTGCACAAATTAAGGATGATTTTATTACTCAATAGTGAGGTGCTTAATTATGTCAGTATTAGATAATTTTGATCAGTGGAAGAGCTTTTTAGGAGAACGTTTAGAGCAAGCGCAAGACAAAGGTTTAGATGGCGGTGCGGTATCAGATATGGCGTTTCGTGTTGGCGACTATCTTGCTAATGAAGTAGAAGGACGCAATGACCAAGAGAAATTATTAGCTGAGCTTTGGAAAGTTGCTGATGAACAGGAGCAACATACAATTGCAAATTTAATGGTTAAGTTCGTACAACATAAGTAAAAGTAGAGAGGAGATTCTCCTCTCTACTTTTTTTGTATAATAATTACACAGGGTAGATTATACATTTAGCTTCCCTATTAAGGTGAAATCATATAATATAGTACGTAGGTGTAAAGTAAGCAAGGGGAGTGATCTTGGATGATTGAATGGTATTTTGAATATGAAATACATAAAAACCGACCTGGCTTGCTTGGTGACGTTTCTTCGTTAATCGGTATGCTCGGCATTAATATTGTCACAATTAATGGTGTAGATAATGCACGACGTGGGTTACTTCTTATGTGTGATAATCAAGAGCAAATCTCTAGACTTGAATCAATTTTAAATACGATGGATAACATAACGGTAACGAAATATCGTCCGCCCAAGCTAAGAGATAAGCTAGCGGTTAGGCATGGTAGGTACATACAACGAGATGCAGATGATAAGAAAACATTTCGATTTGTGCGTGATGAATTAGGCTTACTTGTAGACTTTATGGCAGAAATTATGAAAAAAGAAGGCCATAAACTAATTGGGATACGCGGAATGCCTCGTGTCGGAAAAACAGAATCCATTGTTGCTGCAAGTGTTTGTGCAAATAAAAGATGGTTATTTGTATCATCTACTCTTATTAAGCAAACTGTTCGTAGTCAATTAATTGAAGATGAGTATAGCGATGACAATATTTTCATCCTAGATGGAATTGTGTCAACGAAGCGTGCTAACGAAAGACATTGGCAGCTCGTTCGTGAAATTATGAGATTGCCTGCAACGAAAGTTGTGGAACATCCTGATGTATTTGTGAGTCAGTCAGAATACACATTGGATGATTTTGATTATATTATCGAGTTGCGTAACGATTATGATGAAGAAATTCAATATAATTTAGTAGATGAAATTGAGCAAGGTACGCAAAATAATTTCTCTATGTTTGACTTTTAAAGAAATATTGAGGTGTTAGTAGTGACGGAATTGGGACAAAAGCTGAAAGAAGCAAGAGAAGCGAAAGGCTTGTCTATTGATCAGCTGCATGAGATTACAAAAATTCAAAAACGCCATTTAGTGGCAATTGAAGAAGGCAATTATGATGTATTGCCAGGAGCTTTTTATGCGCGTGCATTCATTAAACAATACGCAGATGCGGTTGGATTAAATGGAGAGGAACTGCTCGTAGAACATCAGAGTACGATACCACAATCTGAAAAGCGTGAAGTTCCACAAGTATCAACGGGACAAAAAACACAAGAAACAATGCAAAAATCTTCATCATGGCCAATTGCAGATCACATGCCGAAAATCTTAGTTGCGCTGTTAGTAATCGCAGTTGGAGTGGTAATCTGGTTTGTGTTTCAAGCGTTAACTGGAAAAGATGATGAAAAAGTTCCGAGCGCTCAAAGTGAGAAAATTGAAGTTCAAAAAGCGAAAGATTCTCCGTTAGATACGAAGAAAGATGAAGTGAAAGCGGAAGAGCCAAAAAAAGAGGAACCAAAGAAAGAAGAACCAAAGAAAGAGGAGCAACCAGCACAACCAACTGGACAGCAAGAAGTGAAAGTAGTTGGAACAACTGGAAAGGTATCTACTTTGGAAATTCATAATAATAAAACATTAGAACTGGAATTATCGGGTAAAGGTGCGAGTTATGTAGATGTTAAAGATGAAGCTGGGAATGTGATTCTAAACGCTACAGTACAAGAGGGCCAAATAGAAAAACGTGATGTATCAACATTAAAAGAAGTGCGACTTAATATTGGAAATGCAACGAATGTTGAAGTTAAACTGAATGGCCAAGTGGTCGCTTATCCATTGGATCCAGAAAAAGAACTTCACCAAAGATTGGTGATAAAAAACCAAGGGATAGAGCAACCTGCACAATAACAGTCATCGCTTCGATGACTTTTTTTCGATGAACAAATGTTTTTGATATGATGGAGGAATAGCTGTGAATTTACCAAATAAAATTACAATATCTAGAATCTTCTTAATTCCAATTTTTATGGTAATTATGTTAGCACCCTTTGATTGGGGTTCATACAAAATTGGTGATGTTGATTTACCGATTCAACATTTAGTGGGGGCACTTATCTTTATCATTGCTTCAGCTACAGATTGGATTGATGGACATTACGCAAGAAAATATAATCTTGTAACGAATTTAGGGAAGTTTCTTGACCCGTTAGCTGATAAATTACTTGTTTCGGCAGCACTTATTACATTGGTAGAGATGCAATATGTACCGGCTTGGATTGTTATTGTAATTATCAGTCGTGAGTTTGCGGTAACTGGTTTACGTCTTGTACTTGCTGGAACAGGGGAAGTAGTTGCAGCAAACCAGCTAGGAAAAATTAAGACATGGACACAAATTATTGCAATTGCAGCATATTTATTACACGATGTACCTTTAAATTTAATCCATATTCCAGTTGCGGATATCTTCATATGGATTGCATTAATCTTTACTGTTATTTCAGGATGGGATTATTTCTGGAAAAATAGAGCTGCTTTTGTAAACTCAAAATAGAAGTTTATGGGGGAATTGGGATGAATGCTGAGATTATTGCGGTTGGAACTGAATTATTACTTGGACAAATTGCAAATACAAATGCCCAGTTTTTATCTGAAAAGTTAGCTTCAATCGGAATTAACGTGTACTATCATACTGTTGTTGGTGATAATAATAAGCGATTGCAAAAGGCGATTGAAGCTGCGGAAGAACGTGCTGATATACTTATTTTTACAGGTGGATTAGGACCGACAAAAGATGATTTAACGAAAGAAACGATAGCTACTAGTTTAGATGAAGAGCTTGTGTATGATGAAAAGGCATTAGCCTTAATAAGTAATTACTTTAAGCGTACAGGCCGTGAATTTACGGAGAATAATAAAAAGCAAGCGCTCGTTTTAAATGGAGCAACAGTATTTGCAAATGACCACGGTATGGCGCCGGGTATGGGGGTAAATAAGAACGGAAAAGTTTATATTTTATTACCAGGGCCGCCAAAAGAAATGAAACCAATGTATGTAAGTTACGTAGAGCCTTTTTTACGTAATTTTACAACAGGAGAAAACATTTATTCTCGTGTGCTTCGTTTCTTCGGTATTGGGGAGTCCCAATTAGAGGTGAAAGTTCAAGATTTAATTGATGGACAAACAAACCCAACAATCGCCCCGTTAGCAAATGATGGAGAAGTGACATTACGTTTAACCGCTAAGCATCAAAATGTTAGCGAAGCGGAGAAACTAATTCAACATGTGGAAGATTTGATTTTAGAAAGAGTAGGAGAATTTTTCTACGGATATGACCAAGAATTTTTGCATTATAAGGCAATCGAGTTATTGAAGAGAAAAGGGTTAACTTTAGCGTGTGCAGAAAGTTTAACAGGTGGTCTTTTTGGAAATCAAGTAACTGAAAACGCTGGTGTTTCTTCTGTGTTTAAAGGCGGTGTCATTTGTTATCATAATGATGTGAAGCAACATGTTTTACGTGTGCCTGAAGAAGTGTTGCATACTGATGGTGCAGTTAGTAAAGAATGTGCTCGTTATCTTGCTGAAAATGTTAAGGATGTACTAAAAGCGGATATCGGAATTAGTTTCACTGGTGTAGCAGGGCCAGATGCTTCAGAACAGAAAGAACCAGGAACAGTATTTGTTGGGCTTTCGATTAAGGATGAACCAACTGTAGTCTTTCCTCTTAATTTAAGCGGAAGTCGTCAACAAATTAGAGAACGAACAGCAAAATATGGATTTTATCATTTATATAAAAAGCTAGAAGAGATATAAGTTTCTTCTAGTTTTTTTACGGTTAAATTTAGATATTATTTGATAGAAAATAAAAAAATCGAATAAATGTTCGTTTTTTGTTGGCAAATTGAATTGAAAATAGGTATAATAAGATTAGCAATTCAGTTAAGGAGGAATTTTGAATGAGTGATCGTCAAGCAGCGTTAGATATGGCGTTAAAACAAATAGAGAAGCAATTCGGTAAAGGTTCAATTATGAAATTAGGAGAACAAGCGGAGCGTAGAGTTTCTACGGTTTCTAGTGGTTCTTTAGCACTTGATGTGGCACTAGGGGTAGGCGGATATCCACGTGGCCGTATTATCGAAATTTACGGACCTGAAAGTTCAGGTAAAACGACAGTTTCATTACATGCAATTGCAGAAGTACAACGTCAAGGTGGACAAGCAGCATTCATCGATGCGGAGCACGCAATGGATCCTGTATATGCACAAAAATTAGGCGTTAACATAGATGAATTACTATTATCACAGCCTGATACAGGGGAGCAAGGATTAGAAATCGCGGAAGCACTTGTACGAAGTGGTGCGGTTGACATTATCGTAATTGACTCTGTAGCAGCTCTTGTACCGAAAGCAGAGATTGAAGGCGACATGGGTGACTCACACGTAGGTTTACAAGCACGTTTAATGTCACAAGCACTTCGTAAGCTTTCAGGAGCAATCAACAAATCAAAAACAATTGCAATCTTTATTAACCAAATTCGTGAAAAAGTTGGGGTTATGTTCGGAAATCAACTACAAGTTGCTTAATCAAAGTGATGTACTTGAGTCTTTATTTGTCTTCTTCGACTAAGTCTTTATAAGGGATTTCTTATAGGGAGAGATTAAAGTGGCAGTGACAATTGGAAATAGAACTTATCGAAACATAGAACAATGGCAAGTGGATTTTATTGTGAAACATGCGGATAGAAAATTGAAAGATATAGGTAAAGAAATTAATCTTGATGAAAGGCGAGTAGGTGAAATATTAAAGTTACTCGGAATTAAAAGAACCAGACATAGAAAGATTTACTTGCCTAAAACCGCAGAAGTTGAACAAGAATTGAAAAATCCATATTTATCACATGTTGAAATTGCTATTAAGTATGGCGTATCCGATACATGTGTTGCTAAGAGGAGAAAAGAGCTTAATGTAAAGGTCAGAAAGAAAAATTATGATACTTTACTGGAACAACAGGTTGAACAGATGTTGTTAAGTTTAGATCTGGCGTTCATTAAGCAAAAAAGAATCGATAAGTGGTCTATTGATTTCTACTTAGGTAGAAAATATTGTTTAGATGTCCATGGGAAATGGGCACACTCACTCAAAAAGATAAAAGAACGAGATAAAAGAAAACTTTTATTTATGGAAGAGGGCTGCTATAAATATCTTGTTATACATGAAGAAGAGTTAGCAAATAAAGAAAAAGTCTTACAAAAGATTAAGGAGTTTACCATGGGTTTCCCTTGCTAGTGATAGCATGTTAAAAAACCTTGTGAACCTTATTGCCTAAGGGTGTAACTATCCATATAGTTGCTAACGGTGAAGCCCACCATTATTTAGGGTAATACCGTGCCAAGCTCCATAGTGATATGGGGAAGGTGTAGAGACTACCGAAAAGGACTTTTAGTTAACTGAGTAGGGTACGGCAGATGATAGGCTACTGCTGGAAGTGCAAGGCTCTCTGTAAAGAGATGAAGAGATAGTCCAGACTATAGAGATGGAAAATCTATAGATAGTGCCAGAAACAACTCCAGGTGGTCGTGCGTTGAAATTCTATTCAACTGTTCGTCTTGAAGTGCGTCGTGCGGAGCAATTAAAGCAAGGTAACGACATCGTTGGTAATAAAACAAAAGTAAAAGTAGTGAAAAATAAAGTAGCACCACCATTCCGTGTTGCTGAAGTTGATATTATGTACGGAGAAGGTATTTCAAGAGAAGGTGAAATCTTGGATATGGCTTCTGAGCTTGATATCGTTCAAAAGAGCGGTGCTTGGTATTCTTATAATGAAGAACGCCTAGGACAAGGTCGTGAAAATTCGAAGCAGTTCTTAAAAGAAAATACAGATTTAAGAGAAGAAATTGCCTTCTTTATTCGTGAGCATCACGGAATTAGTGAAGATTCTGGTGCTGAGGGCGCAGAAGATTCAACTCTTCTTGATTAAAAAAATAAAAGACACGGCCTCGTGTCTTTTATTTTTTTATCTACTATTAAGGAGCATAATATTATAGATAAAAAATATTTTTTTACTTCAAATGCGTTGTGTAAAGAGGGATATTTAAATATTTTAAGTAAAAGAAATGGTAATTACTAAGGTTTTCCAGTATAGTAGGCTCCTTACTTTTAAAATTTAGGTCACATTCAAGGCTGAAGGCAAAGAAAGTAAAAGTAGACAACGCTTGACAATGAAAATTACGATAGATACAATGAGAATGTATATTTTTTCTTATATACAATATACTCTTCTCAAGAAGAGAAGTAATATTCGGAGTAAGGTTTAAATCTTACCGAAATAATAATATGACATTTTAATTGTGAAATGAAGAAAGTCCCTTAAAAAAGCGGGACGACGGTCTTTGCTGTATGTTGTAATTCAATGTACATGCCGACAGTCTTTTTTCATTCATAGCAAGGGGAGGTGAAATCATGACGAGTACAGTTTGGATACTCATCTCCATTTTGCTTGCAACAGTCGGTGCAGTTGTTGGCTTTTTTGTTCGAAAGTCTATTGCTGAAGCGAAGATTAATGGTGCGGCTAATGAAGCGAGACGTATTTTAGACGAAGCGAATCGTGATGCTGAAGCACTTAAGAAAGAAGCGCTTTTAGAAGCAAAGGATGAAATTCATACACTTCGTACAGAAGCTGAATTAGAAATTCGTGACCGTAGAAGCGAATTACAAAAACAAGAAAATCGTTTAATGCAAAAAGAAGAGAACCTTGATCGTAAAGACGAAACGCTCGATAAACGCGAGCAACAGTTAGAGAAGAAAGAGGAATCTCTTGTAGCGAGACAACAACAGATTGAAGAGTTGGAAAGCAAAGTGGGAGAGTTAGTTCAAAAGCAACAAACAGAATTAGAGCGCATTTCCAATCTGACACGCGAACAAGCGAAAGCAATTATTCTTGGTAAAGTAGAAAGTGAAGTTTCTCATGAAATCGCTGTTATGGTAAAAGAAAGTGAAGTTCGCGCGAAAGAAGAAGCGGATAAGAAAGCAAAAGAGATTTTATCTCTTGCAATGCAAAGATGTGCAGCTGATCATGTTGCTGAAACAACCGTTTCGGTTGTAAATCTTCCAAATGACGAAATGAAGGGACGTATTATCGGGCGTGAAGGTCGTAATATTCGTACGTTAGAAACGTTAACGGGTATTGACTTAATTATCGATGATACACCAGAGGCGGTAATCCTTTCTGGATTCGACCCAATTCGTCGTGAAACAGCTCGTATCGCTCTTGATAAACTAGTGCAGGACGGACGTATTCACCCAGCGCGTATTGAAGAGATGGTCGAAAAATCAAGACGTGAAGTGGACGAGTATATTCGCGAAGTCGGAGAGCAAACAACGTTTGAAGTGGGTGTTCACGGATTACATCCAGATTTAATTAAAATTTTAGGTCGTTTAAAATACCGTACAAGTTATGGTCAAAACGTCTTAAAACACTCTATGGAAGTTGCATATTTAACTGGACTTATGGCGGCAGAGCTTGGCGAGGATGAAAAACTAGCAAGACGTGCAGGTCTATTACATGATATCGGAAAAGCGATTGACCATGAAGTAGAAGGAAGCCACGTTGAAATTGGTGTTGAACTTGCAACGAAATATAAAGAGCATCCTGTAGTTATAAACAGTATCGCATCTCACCATGGTGACACAGAACCAACTTCTATCATTGCAGTTTTAGTTGCAGCAGCAGATGCTTTATCAGCTGCAAGACCGGGAGCTCGTAGTGAAACACTTGAAAACTATATTCGTCGTCTTGAAAAGTTAGAAGAGATTTCAGAGTCTTATGAAGGCGTTGAAAAGTCATTTGCAATTCAAGCAGGACGTGAAGTTCGTATTTTGGTAAAACCAGATACAATCGATGACTTAGAAGCTCATCGTTTAGCTCGTGATATCCGAAAACGTATTGAAAATGAACTGGATTACCCAGGACATATTAAAGTAACTGTTATTCGTGAAACACGTGCAGTGGAATACGCAAAATAAAGTGGTGAAACACCACTTTATTTTTTTGTGTTGGAATTGGATAAAATAAAGACAGTTAGTTATATAGTATAAAAGTGAAACAAACTTATAATAAACATATTATAAGGAATTTACTTGATGCTATAGCAATAAAAAATGCAGTACATAGAAAGGGTAAGACATATGAGAATATTATTTGTTGGGGATGTAGTAGGATCTCCTGGTAGAGGTATGATTCAACAATACGTACCGGCATTAAAGAAAAAATATACACCTACAGTAACAATCATTAATGGAGAAAACGCAGCAGGTGGCCGTGGGATTACAGAAAAAATATATCGAAACTTTTTAGAATGTGGGGCGCAAGCAGTTACACTTGGAAACCACGCTTGGGATAATCGTGAAGTATTTGAATTCATCGATGATGCAAAATATCTTGCAAGACCAGCTAACTTCCCAGAAGGAACTCCAGGAAAAGGACTTATCTTTGTGAACTGTAATGGAACAGAAGTTGCAGTTATTAACTTACAAGGACGTACTTTCCTTCCTCCGATTGATTGTCCATTCCGTAAAGTGGATGAATTAATTAATATTGCGAAAAAACGTACGAATATTATCTTTGTTGATTTCCATGCGGAGACTACAAGTGAAAAACAAGCGCTAGGTTGGTATGTAGATGGGCGTGCTACAGCAGTAGTAGGTACGCATACGCATGTCCCTACAGCAGATAACCGTATTTTACCAAGCGGAACAGCATACATTACAGATGTTGGGATGACAGGGCCATATGACGGAATATTAGGTATGGACAGAGAAGCAGTATTGAAGAAGTTTTTAACAAACTTACCAGTACGATTTGAAGTAACAAATGGTAGAACGCAATTAAGTGCAGTGTTAATTGATGTGGATCCAAATACAGGAAAAGCAAAGAAAATTGAACGTATTTTAATTAATGACGATCAACCATTTTTTGAGTAAATTCTCGTTAAATTTTAGATAAGTTATTATATTTTAATTTTTTAGAAAAATTACGAAAATTTAGCAGGAATACGCGCCATTCCTCGTGAATATAAGTTAAAGTGAAATAATTGCTAATACTTTTTAAAGAAACGAGGAGGAAACGCGGAATGGAAATATTAAAAGTTAAAGCAACGTCGGTCCCTAATTCTGTAGCTGGTGCACTTGCAGGTGTTATTCGCGAACGCGGAACAGCAGAAATTCAAGCTATTGGTGCAGGTGCATTGAACCAAGCGGTAAAGGCAGTAGCAATTGCAAGAGGATTTGTAGCGCCTAGTGGTTTGGACCTGATTTGTATCCCAGCGTTTACAGATATTATGATTGATGGCGAAGAGCGTACAGCAATAAAATTAATTGTAGAACCTCGTTAAGTTTTAAACAACCTGTTTGCAGTATGCAAACAGGTTGTTTTTATAATGGAGGAATGAAAATGAAAATTTTTGATGCTCATTGTGACGTGCTTCTTCAGTTATGGAGTGCACAAGGGAAAAGGAATTTTAACGATGATTCACAATTACATATTACATTTGAACAGTTAAAGAGAAGAAAAGGAAGTATACAATGTTTTGCTATATATGTACCAGAAACAGTGGCATATGAAAACCGATTTGAAGCAGCATTACAAATGGTAGATATTTTTTATAATGAAATTTTATCCCTACCAGGTGTAAAGTTTATTCAGACAAAAGATGATATTAACATGTTAAAACAGGACGAGGTTGGAGCGATATTAACACTAGAAGGATGCGAAGCAATTGGAAAAGAAGCAATGAAATTACGGTTGTTGTATCGCCTAGGAGTACGTTCTTTTGGACTAACATGGAATTATGCCAATCTCTTAGCTGATGGTGCGCTAGAGACACGTGGGGCGGGTTTAACGTATTTTGGTAAACAGGTTGTA
This sequence comes from Bacillus sp. B1-WWTP-T-0.5-Post-4, assembly GCF_009183795.1. Taxonomy (NCBI): domain Bacteria; kingdom Bacillati; phylum Bacillota; class Bacilli; order Caryophanales; family Bacillaceae; genus Bacillus; species Bacillus sp. B1-WWTP-T-0.5-Post-4. The sequence continues at coordinate 651,193 of NZ_WEIJ01000003.1, read as the reverse complement.
CAAGAACTGAATGCGCTACATGTATGGACTGATGTGTCTCATCTGAATGAAAGAAGTTTTTGGGATGTTATAGAGATTGCAAAAAATCCTATTGCTTCCCACTCAAATTGTATGAAACTTTGCGAGCACCCACGTAATTTAAACGATGAACAACTTAAAGTTCTTATAAAGAAAAATGGCATGATCGGTGTCACTTTTGTACCGCAGTTTCTAACGAATGAAAATGAAGCAAATATAACAGATATAGTAAGACATATCGAATATATTTGTTCATTAGGTGGAGAGTACAATATAGGATTTGGTTCAGATTTTGATGGGATTTTAGAAACAGTTGTAAATGTATCAGTTTATCGAGATTATGAAAATGTAATGAATGAGCTTTGTAAACACTATGCTGCATCTACTGTAGAACGATTTTTATATGATAATTTTGTAGAACATATGAGTTTTTAAGTTTTGGTTTAAAATTCAGAAAAATTAAAATTAATTCATTTGATTTTATTGCTTTTTTTAAGACCTAATACTAGAATGAAAAACAAAATAGCTTTATACTAAAGATTCAGGGAAATCAGAAGAGGCATAATTTGCGTCCGTTGTAGTTTATTTGCATAAAAAATGCTAAACTATTACTGTAAAAAAATACACTACAATGAATGCAGCCAAAAGGGGTGTAGGAGATGATTAGTCAACTTTCATGGAAAGTTGGAGGCCAACAAGGTGAAGGAATTGAAAGTACAGGAGAAATCTTCTGTATTGCATTAAACCGATTAGGATATTACCTATACGGTTACCGCCACTTCTCATCACGTATAAAAGGCGGCCATACAAATAATAAAATTCGTGTAAGTACAACAGAAGTACGAGCGATCTCAGATGATTTAGATATTTTAATTGCTTTTGACCAAGAAACAATTGATTTTAATTTCCACGAACTACGTCCAGGTGGAATTGTAGTTGCGGATGCGAAATTTAATCCAACAATACCTGACAATACAGATGTAAATCTATATGTGATACCGTTTACAGATATTGCTTCAGAATTAGGCACATCATTAATGAAAAACATGGTTGCTGTTGGAGCATCAAGTGCAGTATTAGGATTAGATGAAACAGCTTATTTAGATGTTGTTGAAGAAATCTTTGGTCGTAAAGGAGAGCAAGTCGTTCAAAAGAATATGGACGCAATTAAACGCGGCTCTCAATATATGAAAGAATTACTAGGTGAGAAAGTAAACATGATGCAGCTTGAAAAAGCTGATGGTAAAAAACGCATGTTTATGATTGGAAACGATGCAATCGCATTTGGTGCGGTAGCTGGTGGTGCTCGTTTTATGTCAGCATACCCAATCACACCTGCATCAGAAATTATGGAATACTTAATTAAAAAATTACCGAAAGTCGGCGGAACAGTAATCCAAACTGAGGATGAAATCGCAGCTTGTACAATGGCAATCGGTGCAAACTATGCTGGTGTTCGTACATTAACGGCATCTGCTGGTCCAGGTCTTTCATTAATGATGGAAGCAATCGGTTTAGCAGGTATTACAGAAACTCCATTAGTAATTGTTGATACACAACGTGGCGGCCCAAGTACAGGATTACCAACTAAGCAAGAACAGTCTGACTTAATGGCGATGATTTACGGTACGCATGGTGAAATTCCAAAAATCGTAATGGCGCCAAGTACAGTTGAAGAAGCTTTCTATGACATTGTAGAAGCATTTAACTTATCTGAAGAATATCAAGTTCCTGTTATTTTCTTAACAGATTTACAGCTTTCTTTAGGAAAACAAACAGTAGAACCACTTAAATTAGATAAAGTGGAAATTCGTCGTGGTAAGCTTGATTTAGAAGTAGAATTACCAGAACGTGAAAATAAAGCATACTTCAAGCGTTATGAAGTAACAGAAGGCGGCGTTTCACCACGTGTTTTACCTGGTATGAAAAATGGTGTTCACCATGTTACAGGTGTAGAACATGATGAAACTGGAAAACCATCGGAATCAGCAATAAACCGTAAAGATCAAATGGACAAACGTTTCCGTAAAATGGAGAACTTGAAGTTTAATACCCCTGTTTATAAAAATGTTAAGCATGAAGAAGCAGACGTATTGCTTGTTGGATTTAACTCAACTCGTGGTGCGATCGAAGAGGCAATGACGCGTTTAGAACAAGAGGGTATGAAAGTAAACCATGCTCATGTGCGTTTAATTCACCCGTTCCCAACAGCTGAAATCGATCCACTTGTGAAAAAGGCGAAGCGTGTTGTAGTAGTAGAAAACAATGCAACAGGTCAGCTTGCTAACATTATGAAAATGAATCTTGGTAATGGTGAGAAAATTTCTAGTCTTTTAAAATATGATGGAAACCCATTCTTGCCGAAAGAGATTTACAACGAATGCAAAAAAGGGGTTGTATTAAATGGCAACATTTAAGGACTTTCGTAACAGTGTAAAGCCAAACTGGTGCCCAGGTTGCGGAGACTTCTCAGTGCAAGCTGCAATTCAACGTGCGGCAGCTAACGTTGGCCTAAATCCAGATGAACTTGCTGTTATTTCTGGTATCGGCTGTTCAGGCCGTATTTCAGGTTATATTAATTCATATGGTGTGCATAGTATTCATGGTCGTGCCCTTCCAATTGCGCAAGGTGTGAAAATGGCAAATCGTGATTTAACAGTTATCGCTTCAGGTGGTGACGGTGATGGGTTTGCGATTGGTATGGGTCATACAATCCATTCTATTCGTCGTAATATCGACATTACGTACATCGTAATGGATAACCAAATTTACGGATTAACAAAAGGGCAAACTTCACCACGTAGTGAAGCTGGATTTAAAACGAAAAGCACACCACAAGGTTCAATTGAACCATCACTAAATGTAATGGAAATGGCCTTAACAGCTGGTGCGACATTTGTGGCGCAAAGCTTTTCGAGTGATTTAAAAGAATTAACACAAATTATTGAAGCTGGTATTAACCATAAAGGATTTTCATTAATTAACGTATTTAGCCCATGTGTTACTTACAATAAAGTAAATACTTACGATTGGTTTAAAGAGAATTTAACGAAACTAAGCACAGTAGAGGGATATGATCCATCTAATCGCATGATGGCTATGCAAACTTTAATGGAAAATAACGGTTTAGTAACAGGGTTAATTTATCAAAATACTAAGCAACCATCATATCAAGAACTTGTTAAAGGCTATAGTGAAGAGCCTTTAGTGAAATCTGATTTAAATATGGATCAGAAAATGTTTGATGAGCTTGTTGCTGAATTTATGTAATGTAAGAAGAGGAGGTTGCCGATTTGGTAACCTTTTTTTATGTACAAAAATATAGGGTAGCCTTATTTACTTAGAAAATTCAGAATGATAAAATAATATATAAATCGTTGTATGAAAATGGCAAGTTCATTGCTTATGAAATGTAAGATAATAAAGGGCCTCTTTATTGTTAAAATTGGCGAAATACATCATACTATGGTAATGTTTATAGGGATAAAGCAATATGCTTTTTGGTAGGACAACAAGAAATGATAAAAAGGGAATGTCTATTTGCGTGGGGAAGACTTCATTCTTATGAATGATTAGATTGATTACTCAAGTTTCAAAGGACAAGTTATCTCTCAAGCTATCTAACCATTTTTGAGGTGAGTCTAGGCGCATTAAAATGGACTATAGAGTATGTATAGTTAAGGGTGAAAGGAGATTACCGATGAACGAGCAACAACGATTAGCAAGTCAACAAGCAAATTCCTCTACGAAAAAAGAAGAGAAAGATTATAGTAAATACTTTGAAAATGTATATCAACCACCTTCCTTAAAGGATGCGAAAAAGCGTGGGAAAGAAGAAGTTAAAATTGAACGGGATTTTGGCTTACCTGAAGAGTTTCGCAATTTTGGTACAGGAAGAAAGTTCTATATTCGTACATATGGTTGTCAAATGAATGAGCATGATACGGAAGTAATGGCAGGTATTTTCACCGCACTTGGATATGAACCAACTTTTTCAACTGAGGATGCAGATGTAGTTTTATTAAACACTTGTGCAATTCGTGAAAATGCTGAAAATAAGGTGTTTGGTGAGCTAGGCCATTTAAAGTCACTCAAACGAAGAAATCCAGACCTTTTAATTGGTGTATGTGGTTGTATGTCTCAAGAGGAATCTGTTGTAAATAAAATTATGCAAAAAAATCAGCATGTAGATATGGTATTTGGAACGCATAATATTCATAGATTACCGTACATTCTAAAAGATGCGATGTTCTCGAAAGAGACGGTAGTTGAAGTATGGTCAAAAGAAGGTGACGTAATTGAAAACCTTCCGAAAGTACGTCGTGGTGATATTAAAGCTTGGGTAAATATTATGTATGGCTGTGATAAATTCTGTACGTATTGTATTGTACCGTATACACGCGGAAAAGAGCGAAGTAGACGTCCAGAAGATATTATCCAAGAGATTCGTCATTTAGCTGCAAATGGTTATAAAGAAATTACTTTACTTGGTCAAAACGTAAATGCATATGGTAAAGACTTTGAAGATATAGAATACGGTCTTGGCGATTTAATGGACGAACTTCGTAAAGTTGATATTGCCCGTATTCGTTTTACAACGAGCCATCCACGTGATTTCGATGATCACTTAATTGAAGTGCTTGGAAAAGGTGGCAACCTAGTAGAACATATCCATTTACCAGTTCAATCTGGAAGTACGGATATGTTGAAAATTATGGCACGTAAATATTCGCGTGAGCATTATTTAGAACTTGTAAGAAAAATTAAAGAAGCAATTCCAGATGCAGTATTAACAACAGATATTATCGTTGGTTTTCCAAATGAAACAGATGAGCAATTTGAAGAAACGATGTCGTTATATCGTGAAGTAGGGTTTGATACTGCCTTTACATTCATTTACTCTCCTCGCGAAGGTACACCAGCTGCAAAAATGAAAGATAATGTACCGATGGAAGTAAAGAAAGAACGTCTTCAACGCTTAAATACACTAGTAAATACGTTGGCAATTGAAAAGAATAGTCGTTACAAAGGTCAAATTGTAGAAGTGTTAGTTGATGGGGAAAGTAAAAATAATCCGGAAGTACTTGCAGGTTATACTCGTACGAATAAACTTGTAAACTTCGTCGCTTCAAAATCTTTAATTGGTCAGCTTGTGAAAGTAAAAATAACGGAAGCAAAAACTTGGTCTCTTAACGGGGAATTAGTTGAAGAGCCGATTGAGGTGAAATAATAGATGAAAGTATATTCGAAAGATGACATTGTTGAACAAGCGAAAGAATTAGCAAAAATGATTTCTGAAACAGAAGAAGTTGATTTTTTTAAGAAAGCAGAGGCGCAAATTCATAAAAATGAAAATGTAAAGCGCGCAATCGATGAAATTAAAGCACTGCAAAAACAAGCAGTAAACTTGCAACATTACGGGAAATGGGAAGCTTTAAAAAAGGTAGAAGCTGAAATTGATGCATTGCAAGATAAGTTAGACAGTATTCCAGTCGTACAACAATTTAAATCTTCACAAACATACGTAAATGACTTATTACAGTTAGTTGCTAGTACAATTTCTAACAACGTAACAGATGAAATATTAATTTCAACTGGTGGTGATGTACTAAAGGGTGAAACTGGCGCAGCGGTAGAAAGTAAAAAAGGAAATTGTGGTTGTTAAAGAGATGTCATATTGACATCTCTTTTTTTGTGGATTAAACGTAAGGTCTTCTCAAAAAAAGAATGACACATTCCGCTATTGTCACGCATATGATTAAGTGAATAGTGATTGAGGAGGGTTACGAATGTCCGAATTTAGAGAGATTATTACAAAAGCAGTGGTTGGAAAAGGACGTAAGTATACAAAGTCAACGCATACATGTGAATCGAATAATGAGCCAACAAGTATTTTAGGGTGCTGGGTAATTAACCACTCGTACGAAGCAAGAAAGAATGGAAAACATGTGGAAATTGAAGGTTTCTATGATGTGAACACTTGGTATTCATTTGATGGAAATACAAAGACTGAAGTTGTAACAGAACGTGTGAACTACACGGACGAAGTAAGTATTGGTTATCGTGATAAAAACTTTTCTGGTGACGATTTAGAAATTATTGCTCGTGTTATTCAGCCGCCAAATTGTTTAGAAGCACTTGTATCACCAAATGGTAATAAAATTGTTGTAACTGTAGAACGTGAATTTGTAACAGAAGTAGTTGGAGAAACGAAAATTTGTGTAAGTGTAAATCCTGAAGGCTGCGTAGAATCAGATGATGATTTCCAAATTGCTGATGATGAATTTGAAGAATTAGATCCGAACTTTATCGTTGATGCAGAAGAAGAGTAATAGAAAGCTAGGGAGAAGTTCTTCCTAGCTTTTTACTTTACATAAGTGGCGCTGAATGAACATGATTCTTTATGAAATATGTTATAATGAAGAAAGACTCCTGAAATAGGAGATAAGAGTGTCCGTGAAATGCGACATATATGAAAATAGATTATCATGTAAGAATTATGGAGGAAAAGTATGACTCAATATACGCCTATGATACAGCAATATTTAAAGGTTAAGGCAGATTATCAAGATGCCTTTTTATTTTTTCGCTTAGGCGATTTTTATGAAATGTTCTTTGAGGATGCTGTTAAAGCAGCCCATGAACTTGAAATTACATTAACGAGCCGAGATGGCGGTAGTAGTGAACGTATACCAATGTGCGGTGTACCATATCATGCGGCTAAAAACTATATTGAACAACTTGTTGAAAAAGGATATAAAGTAGCTGTTTGTGAGCAAGTAGAAGATCCGAAAACAGCTAAAGGTGTAGTACGTCGTGAAGTAGTACAATTAATTACGCCAGGAACGATGATGGAAGGGCGTACAATTGATGAGAAAGAAAACAACTTCTTAGCCGCATTAACACATTTTGAAGATGGATCATATGCATTAGCTTGTAACGACTTAACGACTGGACAAAATACAGTAACGTTACTGACTGGTTCAGTAGAAGATATTTTATTAGAAGTGTATGCAACTGGTTCGAAAGAAATTGTTGTTGATTCTTCATTTTCTAAAGATGAACTAAACAAGTTAACTGAAACATTGAAAATGACGATTTCGTATGAAGATGCAACGGCAATTCCGGAAGGATTAGAACATCTTGTGAAAAATGTTTCACAAGCAAAATTAATTAAAGCAGTTGGACGTTTATTTAACTATGTAATAAGAACGCAAAAACGTTCTTTAGATCATTTGCAACCAGTAGAAATTTATTATACGAATCAATTTATGAAAATTGATGTACATTCAAAGCGAAATTTAGAACTGACAGAAACACTTCGGACGAAAGAAAAAACAGGATCACTATTATGGTTATTGGACAAGACGAAAACAGCTATGGGTGGTCGTATGTTAAAACAGTGGATGGAACGTCCACTTATACAGAAAGAAAGAATTGAAGAGCGTTTAGAAATGGTTGAAACGTTTGTAAATGATTACTTCTTACGTGAAGATTTAAAAGAAAAGTTAAAAGAAGTATATGATTTAGAACGCTTAGCAGGAAAAGTTGCATTTGGTAACGTAAATGCAAGAGACTTATTACAATTAAGACGTTCATTACTTCAAGTGCCAGCTATTTTAGAAGCAATTAGTTTGTTAGATAACGCTTATGCATCGAGATTAATTCAAGGTGCAGATCCATGTGAAAGCTTAACAGAATTACTAGGAAGAAGTATTCAAGAAAACCCACCGCTTTCAATTAAAGATGGAGATATTATTAAAGATGGTTATAATGACAAGCTTGATCAATATCGTTACGTGAGTAAAAACGGGAAAACGTGGATTGCTGAGCTTGAAAAAAGAGAACGTGATATTACTGGAATTAAATCGTTAAAAATCGGATACAACCGTATTTTCGGTTACTACATTGAAGTAACGAAAGCGAATCTTGCAGCACTTCCAGAAGGTCGCTATGAACGTAAACAGACGCTTGCTAATGCTGAACGTTTCATTACAGATGAACTGAAAGAAAAAGAAACGTTAATCTTGGAAGCTGAAGAAAAAATCGTACAGCTAGAATACGATTTATTTACAGCACTTCGTGAAGAAGTAAAAGTATTTATTCCGAAATTACAACATTTAGCGAAAGTAATTAGTGAATTAGACGTACTGCAAAGTTTTGCGACAGTTAGTGAAGAAGAACAGTTTGTAAAACCTGTACTGACAACGAAGCGCGAAATCTTTATTAAAGATGGTCGTCATCCTGTCGTTGAAAAAGTATTGAACGGGAAATTGTATGTACCGAATGATTGTATTATGCCAGAGAATATGGATGTCTTTTTAATTACAGGGCCGAACATGTCTGGTAAAAGTACGTATATGAGACAATTAGCACTTGTAACGGTTATGTCGCAAATCGGTTGTTTCGTACCAGCAACAGAAGCAGTATTACCTGTATTTGATCAAATCTTTACGAGAATTGGTGCAGCGGATGATTTAATATCAGGTCAAAGTACATTTATGGTCGAAATGTTAGAAGCGAAAAATGCAATTGCAAACGCATCAGAAAGAAGTTTAATTTTATTCGATGAAATTGGACGCGGTACATCTACCTATGATGGTATGGCACTTGCACAAGCAATTATTGAACATATTCATGACCAAATTGGTGCAAAAACGTTATTCTCTACGCATTATCACGAATTAACGGTGTTAGAAGAGAGTTTAGATCAACTGAAAAATGTACACGTTTCAGCAATTGAAGAGAATGGAAAAGTAGTATTCCTTCATAAAATTCAAGACGGGGCAGCAGATAAAAGTTACGGAATTCACGTTGCGCAACTTGCAGAGCTTCCAGATAGCTTAATCGCCCGCGCGAAAGAAGTGTTAGCACAGCTAGAAGGACAGGAAGAAATTATTATTCCAAAACGAGTAGAAGTGAAAGTACAAGAAGCTGCTCCAGAACCTGTAGTTGTAAAAGAGGAAATAGCAGAAATACAGGAAACGAAAGTAGAGACTGAAGAAGAATCGCAACTATCTTTCTTTGGAGGAGAACAGTCTTCGAAGAAACAAGACAAACCTCTGCTAGATCAAAAAGAAACAGCAGTATTGGCGCAAATTAAAAAAATCGATTTACTTGATATGACACCTTTAGAAGCGATGAACGAATTGTATCGCTTACAGAAAAAGTTAAAGAAAGGGTGAGTAAGTAGATGGGGAAAATTCGCAAACTCGATGACCAACTCTCTAACTTAATTGCGGCAGGGGAAGTAGTAGAGCGCCCTGCTTCAGTCGTAAAAGAACTTGTGGAAAATTCTATCGATGCGAATAGTACATCTATTGAAATCCACTTAGAAGAAGCTGGGTTATCGAAAATTCGTATCATTGATAACGGTGATGGTATTGCAGAAGAAGACTGTATCGTCGCTTTTGAACGCCATGCGACGAGTAAAATTAAAGATGAAAACGATCTGTTTCGCATAAGAACACTCGGTTTCCGCGGTGAGGCATTGCCGAGTATTGCCTCTGTTAGTGAATTAGAATTAATTACTAGCACAGGTGATGCGCCTGGTACACACCTCATAATTAAAGGTGGAGACATTATAAAGCAAGAGAAGACTGCGAGCCGAAAAGGAACAGATATTACAGTACAAAACTTATTCTTTAATACACCAGCGCGTCTTAAATATATGAAAACCATTCATACGGAGCTCGGGAATATTACAGATATCGTGTATCGTATTGCAATGTCACATCCAGAAGTATCGTTAAAACTGTTTCATAATGAAAAGAAATTGCTTCATACATCAGGTAACGGTGATGTAAGACAAGTACTTGCATCGATTTACAGTATTCAAGTTGCGAAGAAGCTTGTTCCAATTGAAGCTGAATCTTTAGACTTTACAATTAAAGGTTATGTAACATTACCAGAAGTAACGAGAGCATCTCGTAATTATATGTCAACGATCGTAAATGGTCGTTACGTTCGAAACTTTGTACTAATGAAAGCAATTCAGCAAGGATACCATACATTACTGCCAGTCGGCCGGTATCCAATTGGCTTCTTATCGATTGAAATGGATCCAATGCTAGTTGACGTTAACGTACATCCAGCGAAGTTAGAGGTTCGTTTTAGTAAAGAACAAGAATTGCTAAAGCTGATCGAAGAAACATTGCAAGCTGCATTTAAAAAAATACAGCTCATTCCAGATGCAGGCGTAACAACGAAGAAAAAAGAAAAAGACGAAAGTGTGCAAGAACAGTTCCAGTTTGAGCATGCGAAGCCGAAAGAACCATCTATGCCGGACATTGTTTTACCAACTGGCATGGATGCAAAACAAGAAGAACCGCAGGCTGTGAAACAGCCACCACAACTGTGGCAACCGCCGAAACAAGAATGGCAACCACCACAGTCGCTCATAAGAGAAGAACAAAGTTGGCAACCATCCACTAAACCGATAATCGAAGAACCAATTCAAGAAGAGAAATCGTGGGACAGTAATGAAGAGGATTTTGAACTAGAGGAATTAGAAGAAGAAGTTCGGGAAATAAAAGAGATTGAAATGAACGGGAATGACTTACCACCACTTTATCCAATTGGACAAATGCATGGAACATATATTTTCGCTCAAAATGATAAAGGCTTATATATGATTGACCAGCATGCCGCGCAGGAACGTATTAATTATGAATACTTCCGTGATAAAGTAGGAAGGGTAGCGCAAGAAGTACAAGAGTTACTTGTACCGTACCGTATTGATCTATCTCTTACTGAATTTTTACGTGTCGAAGAACAGTTAGAAGAACTAAAAAAAGTCGGGCTATTTTTAGAACAATTCGGCCATCAATCTTTTATCGTCCGCTCGCATCCAACATGGTTCCCGAAAGGACAAGAAACAGAAATTATCGATGAAATGATGGAGCAAGTTGTTAAACTAAAAAAAGTGGATATTAAAAAGTTACGTGAAGAAGCAGCCATCATGATGAGCTGTAAAGCATCCATTAAAGCGAATCAATATTTAACGAACGATCAAATATTTGCCTTACTGGAAGAATTACGTACAACAACAAACCCATACACATGCCCACACGGAAGACCGATTCTTGTGCATCATTCTACTTATGAGTTGGAGAAGATGTTTAAGAGGGTTATGTAGAGTGAATAAATTATATTTCAAAAGGGAGCAACATTTACTGTTGCTCCCTTTTCATATGTAGATTTAATAGTTAAACGAGAATAAGGTGGAGTAATTTTGCAGTTTATTTCTTGGTTGCGTTAGCTTAAATTTATCTATGTATAAAAAAGCGCTGTATACAGCACTTTTTAAAATGTGCATGAATTGTATCATTACTAACTAAATAACTATGCATGGCCAAATGTTGCTTCTTATTTGGCTAATTGTTATAAAGGTCTATACAATTACTTATTTTTATTATTATTAATTTTTTCAGTGTATAGAACTTGCTCTTTATAGTGCTTCTTAATTGGGAAGTTATGTGTACCTGTGCCGTTCTTGAATTTTTTATCAATGGGGTTCTTTAGAGGAACTGTTGTAGTTTCAGTAAATTCATATGGGTAATTTATTTTAGATTTATCTTCAAACATGAAAATGCCTCCTTTTAGGATCTCCTAAATTCTTTACTATAACATGATATGCATATAGATATTTTTTGGACTAGTTATTTATATAGGTTAATGGAATTTAATTACATAACTACTGAAACATTTTAAAGGAAAACAATTTGAGAAAGAAATGGTATGAATAGCTGTTGGCTCCTATTGTTGTTTTTTTGTTTGACAGCACAGTGAATTATGTATATAAATTCAATATAGATTGTTTTTATAATATGGTTTATATGGGATTTTCCTGATAATATAATGTGGAATATTATAGTGTTATTAGGTTATTAGGAACATTTAATGCTGTTTCATAACTGAAAGGGAATTGAAAAAAAACTGAAACTTTTCTCATAAAAATTCAATCTAACTTGAAAAATGAAAGGAAAATGAAATTTTCCAAAAGATATTCTTTGTTAAGATAAAAAGCATACATACAAAAAGTATTGACATATCTTAAAAATGTATTTTCAAGATATAGTGGGGGAAAAGATGAGATTAGAAAAACAATTAATAAAAAAGATGTATTATGAAACATTCCTAATGGAGAATGAAACAAAACCAACTCTTGACGTACTTGGACAAGCTTATGTAAACGAAGAAAAAAATGAGATTTCTGATGGGTCTTATATTCGTTTTGCACAAGGTGAATTTTATTATCGTCATCAAGATTTTGAAGCAGCTATTTTTAAATGGGAGAAGGTTAGTAATGAATTAGCACCATGGGCACAAAAAAATATTGCGGATGCTTATTTCGAACTGAATCAGTTATCATTTGCTGAAAATATTTATACTTCTATTACTACTGATAATAAAATATTGATGACCGAAATTAGACTACAATTACTTTCTCTTTACATTGAGCAAAATAATTTTGACTCAGCTTTCGGTGTTATTAAAGAAGCAGTTTCTTTAAATCCTGATTATCCGAATGTCACAAAAATTGCCCGTTCCTTTTATGAGGAACAGCAAGATTTTGATAGTGCAGTAGAGCTTGCTGTGAATGAGTTAATTCGCATAGAATCGTATCCTTGGTTTGAGGTGTTAAAAGGATATATCGATAAAGGGTTTACTAAACATATTTCACCAGACTATTTTTATGATGCATTAGCTACATTAAATAATGTAGATCAAGTACAATTTACGCAAATGGTTTCATCACTCTGGAACAGTTATAAAAATGAAAAAAATTACTTATTGTGGCTTAACACAATAAATGAATTTTTCTTACATATTGAAATACATTCGTCCGATATATGGAACAAAGTTTCTGCTCTTTACGAAGAAACGTACTTTGCATTAATTCAAGGTCAATATACGCTTAGACAATTAAACGATATCATTCCAAATCTGTTAGCAAATTGGTTAAAGGTAGTCAATCCATCTTATGCTGTATTTCCATCTGCAGCTGTATTGGCATGGGATGAGATTTTCCCTTCCAAAATAGATTCAGCAAATATAGAACATGCGGAAAACTTACTGTCACATTCTATTAATCATGTAAATGGCTTAGAGTACAGCTTACACCTTTTTGAATCTATTACACAGTGGGCACAAAAGCAGAATATAGAAATAGGTCACCGATTTAAATGGTTAGTTGACGAGCTCGCAGATTTAAGAACAAATCGTATTTTAGTAACGGGAACTTCAGGGAACGGAAAAACTACATTTATTAACTCTATATTAGGAGAAAATATATTAGAAAAATCAATTTCAAATGTAGTAGTTTTAAAAAATGATGCTCATATAGAAATAAACGCTATAACAGACTCAGCAATTACAACAACGGAAGATGTCTCTGATTACCATAATATGATGTCTCAGCACCATCAAACATATAGAGATAGAGCGTGTGTTGAATTTAAATTACCATGTAGATTTTTAAATGAAAATAAACTTACATTTGTAGTGACACCTGGCTTTAATAGGAATAACGACACTAGAGATGAGATATTCGAATATTTAAATTCTGTAGACGAATTACTGTTCGTATTGAATGCGGATTCACCTTTTACTGATAAAGAACGTGACATTCTATTAAGTATTCAAGAGCATACGCCAAATTTACAAATTCATTTCTTATTAAATAAAATCGATAACATTTACAGTGAAGCAGAAGTGAAAAGGGTATTACATGATACGGCAACGAGAATAAACACATATTTCCCGTATGCGAGAATTTTCCCTTATTCCTCGTTATATACAAGTAGTCAACAATTAAATGATTTAACTGAGTTTATTCATTTTAACTTTAATCATAAAAATATCGATGCAGAACGTACTGAAAAGTTATTATTTTTCATTCGAAAAACAATTACATATCTTTTGGATAAACGTGTTGAGAAAGAAAATAATCTGGTGGATGCTATTAATTGGAATGAAGATATGCTAGTGAAACTAAACGGTAGCATTAATAACCTTACTACATTTGAGAGGGAAAAAATTCATTTCATTACACAATCATATCGTTCAATGAAGACTGAAATTACAAATGATCTTACTGAAAATATTCCGAAGATATTAAAGAGCTGTTCTAATTTAATTAGTGAAGAAAGTGATTTCGGGCACATGGATACGGAACTAAATAAAGCAATGAATGAAAGAGTGCATAAATATTTAGAACAAACTGTGTTACCTAATCTGGCTCTTTCTATGCAAAATTGGATTGCAACTTCTAATAATGAGCTTCTTCAAAGTCAAACGTATTTAGAAGAACTTAGTGAAGGGCTTAATTCACTATTTGGAGAAAATAGAATACAGTTAGAATGTGACTTTAAAGTACTTGATGACTGGCGCAGAGATACTGACAGGATGACGACTAGAATACAAATGGATGAAGTAAATATTTTACGTCGATTTACGCCAGCACAATTTTTACTGAAAAGTGCCGGTAAATTATTTGGAGTTCTTCCTAAAAATAAATCTATGCTATATAACAAATACAAACAGTATGTAGAAAATGAAGATTATACTGAAGTAACGGCTTCTATTATGAAGAAATTTTTCTTGCAATTTGAGCTGTTTGAAAACACACAAGAGCGAGATATTAATATATTCTTTAGGAATCCATTTAACTCCTTAAAGCAAGCTGTAGAAAACACGCATTTAGAAATACAAGAAAAACAAGAGATATTACATAAGATGAAATCAAATCCTGAAATCTATCACGATTCTATCATGCTCTTTGAATTGAGATTGCGTCAATGTGAAGTGATTTTAAATATAGGTGATGATAATACTTTTGCGGATGTAGTTTTAGAAACAAGCGTAGAATAAAAAATCTGATGTGTTATAAGAAAGTAAAAAGGAACAACTGTAATAAGTTGCTCCTTTTTCATATAGATTATTTTTCTGTTTCTTTAATTTTAGTTTGTACTTCGCCAGTTTTAATTTTATTACTTTCTGAGAAACGTAATAAATCGCCTTCAATAATTTTGTCAGACATTCGTAATTCATTTTGTGCACGTTTAATGAGGGCTTGAGCTTCTTTTTTTGGTAAATCTACAATTTCACCTGTTATACGGTCGTAGAAAGTGTTGTTTTTGTATGCATACTTATCTGTAACGAAGCTACCATCACGTAAAACAACAAAGCCAGTATATTCATCTGAAAACATATCATGGCCAAAACGGATATCATTCGTAGAATCAACACCTAATAAATTTAGAATAGTAGGTTTCATATCGATTTGTCCCGTAGGCTTTGAAATAGTTTGACCTTCTGTTTGTCCAGGAATATGAATATATAAAGGTGTACGTTGTAAATTTAAAGTATCAAATTCTGTTATTTGATCTTTTTCTAAAAACTGTGCCATTGCACGATTATGTTTTTCGGAAATGCCATAATGATCACCGTATAACATAATAATAGAATTATCGTAAAGCCCCTCGGCCTTTAGACGTTCAATAAATTTTTTAATGGATTCGTCTAAGTAACGTGCTGTTACGATGTAACGATCAAATACGCCATTACCAGAGTTGTATGGTTCAATGAATTTTGTATCTTCATCATACGTAAATGGATAATGGTTTGTTAAAGTAAGGAAACGAGCATAGAATGGTTGATTAACAGTTTTTAATATATCTACTGATTGATCAAAGTATTCGATATCTTTTAATCCCCAATTTAAATTTGTTTCTGGCGTGATTTTGTAATCAAGTTCATTATAGTAACGGTCATAACCAAGAGCGGAGTACATAATATTACGATTCCAAAATGTTGCGTTATTCGCATGAAATACAGAAGTGAAATAACCTTGCTGACGTAAAATTTCTGGAGTTGCAGTATAATCATTGTTACCGTGTGTAAAGAATACAGCTCCTCGATTTAATGGATACAACGACGTATCGATTAGAAATTCAGAATCAGATGTTTTCCCTTGACCAGTTTGATGGAAAAAGTTATCAAAGTAATAACTTTCATTTATGAATTCATTTAGGAATGGTGTAACTTCTTGCCCGTTCACTGATGCGCCTATTAAGAAGGTCTGCAAGGATTCAAGAGTGACGACAATTACGTTTTTTCCTTTCGCTGCACCAAACATATTAGGGTTTGGCTCGCTTTGATTTGCTTTTACGTAGTTTTCAGTTTCTTGTAATTTACTACTATCAGCAAGTGCTTTTTGTGACCCAGCTTTTACTTGCAGTGTTAAGTCATATACTTGGTGAGTATATAAGCCTAAATTTTTGACAAGCATGACTCGGTCGAATGATCTTGTTAATAATTCAGGGCGCTCTTTTTCTGCAAGATGTAGATTCGCAAAGAATACACCAATCGTTAAAAGAAAGTATAACAAGCGCGTAGAATGAGTTACACGTTCTGTTTTAAAGACCAATGATTTCTTTTTTAATAAAATAAAGAAGAAAACAATGTCTACGAATGCGAGTATAATTTTGTAGTTTAATATTTCTATAATACTGCCGCCTAATTGGCCAAAGTTTGAGGTTTGTCCAAGTACTGGTAATGTAACGAAATCATTATAAAAATCATAGAACATTACATTTCCAACAAGCACGATTGTTAATAAGAAATTAATACAGAGCGCTATATAATTTCGCTTTTCACCAGTTGCAAATAATGCTAATCCAACAAATGCTAATGATGCGGCTAGAGGGCTAATAAACAAAATGAGCTCTTGCGTCGAAGACTCGATTTTTAAATCAAAACTGAATCGCGTAATAAGATATGTTTTTAACCATACCGCTAAAGCCATTATTATAACAAAACTTATATTTTGCATTTGTAAATTTATTTTGTTCTTCATTTTTACACCTTCTTTATATAATTTATTTAACTAAAGTTATATATTATGTTTTTATAACTATTAGAGTGTAATGAACCATTTAGACTTTGTTTTCTAAAGGGAATAATTTGAAGTATTCATATATATAATGGGGTTTTTTAAAGCGTAGTAGCATAAATATAACTCTTTTTGAGAAACGGGCAGAACAAGTCATAGTTGTAGTGAAATTGACTTATAGACATCCTACCATATTAAACACTATGATGATGTTACAAAATATCGAACAAATAAAAGTGAAAATGGATAGAGACTTTTAAAACGGTTGACATTCAATTTATTAGAATTGAATGTCAATCGTTTTAAATATACAGTTATATTACATATGTATTTTGTAAAATCAAGATTTTTTGTCTGTTAATCATTAGCCGTGAAGGGTAGGGGACTTATTAATATACTTTTACTATATAAGTAAAGTGTTTTGAAATTGAAAATATTTGATTGACATCTTAATGATAAAAATTAAATGTCAGATAAGTACTTTCCAACATACAGACCACTTGCAGCTGCTTGAGATAATGAATGCGTAAAGCCTGAACAATCTCCAATTAAAAATAGCCCATGTACACTAGTTTCAAAATGATTATTAATTTTTATCGTAGGAGCATAGAACTTTCCATCAATTCCATATAGTAAAGTATGTTGATCGATAGGCTCTTGTATAAATTGTTCTAAACGTAATAAAAATTCTTTTAGCCCTTCAATATATAATTGAGGAATTTCTTGATTCAAATCTCCATAATCTCCCTGTAGTGTAGGTTGTATACGATTATGTTCCATGCTGTTTTCCACCGTAGGTTGTTTCTTTAGTAAGTCCTCTAAGCGCTGTATAACAATCCGATCTCGTCCTTGGTTAATGCCTTGAATAATTGAACTTGCGTATACATTTGCTTCTTTGAGAGTTGGAAAATAGCGAGGAATAAATAAAGTGAAATTTAAGTTAGAAGTGCCAGTTCCTTGCTCTCGAAAATTTTGACCGTCAGGCATAACTAAACATTCTTCGTACTTTCGAATGATTCGTCCTTTTGGATTCATACAGTAAGTAGTTGCTATGAAATGCTCACCTTGATAAGAAAGTTTTGTTTCAAAAGTATCTTTTAATATAGAGCGTAATTGATGTTCTTTCATTTCTACTCTAATTCCTAAATCTACACGTGTTTGCTCCTGAGAAATATTTAGGGAACTGCACATTTCTTTTAACCAATCGGCCCCAGAGCGCCCAGTTGCAAATACTAGTTGCTTAGTTTGAACTGTTCCTTGATTTGTATCTATTGTAAAATGATCTTCCTGTTTCAGAATATGTTGTACATCTATATGAAATTGGATCTTTATTTTCGTCAGTAAAAATTCATAGAGCTGCTGAAAAATGTTACTGGAAAGTGTAGTACCAAGATGTCTTACTTCTGTTGTTAGCATTTGTAAACCACACGCTTCAGCTCTCTTAGTGAGACTTGAATTTTCAGTAGAATATTTTGAAACCGAACTTCCACCAAACTGACATAGAATTTCATCTACTTCAGCCATGAGTTGTATAAAACCCTCTTTACCGACTTTTTTCTCAAGTTCTCCGCCAAATCCGTTTGTATAATTAAATTTCCCTTCAGATTTGCCTAAACCACCAAACCCGAAATATTTATCACATGTAGTACAATTACACACTTTTCCTTCGTCTAAAGGACAATGGCGATCTTCTAGCGCTTTACCTTTATCAAGAATTAAAACTTTTTTGTTACTTTTAGCTAGTGAATACGCCATAAAAATGCTACTTACTCCAGCGCCGATAATCGTAACATCATACATATTTTTCCACCTGCTAACGAATAGTTTGTTTTTTATTTTTCTAGTGTATAACAATTTTATGAAGTTAAGAAATAGCTTTTATTAATAAAGTGGGAGTTTTTGAACTTGATGCTTTATTAATTTCTACGAGTGGTGGAGTAAATACAAAAATTTTTATTTGAAAGAAGAAACAGTTTAAAAAATAACTATGTCATATGATTAATAACATCTTACATAGAAAAAAACAGACCTTTTAAGTGAAGAGGTCTGTTAATGATTTTAAATCTTATTTAGCAAACACATGATTACCAATCACTGCTACTGTTTGACGTGTCGTAATCCACTTGTCCGTTGATGTTTTTGGATTGTAGAAATAAATCCAGTCTGAATCTACTCCATTTGTGGAGATAGCCTCTTCTACAGCCATTTTTGCTTCTGCACTTGCAGGTTGATTAATTCTTCCATCTGTAACAGGAGTAAATGCATATCCGTATTTAATAGGTTCATAAATAACGCCTGTTATTGTATTTGGAAAACCTTTTGCATTTACACGATTTAGTATAACTTTCGCTACTGCTACTTTTCCTTTATACGATTCGCCACCTGCTTCAGCAGTAACTAAGCGTGCCATTAAGTCTTTTTCTTTTTGTGAAATACTTAAGTTGATTTTTAAATGTTGTCCTGTATAAAGCTTGTTTCCGACTGTATTGTTCATTTGTTTTATAGATTGGACAGTGACATTGTAACGCTTTGCTATCGTTTCTAATGAATCTCCCGGTTGTACTTGATAAATAATTTGTTCAGAAATGTTCGCAGGCTTGGCGTTTTGAGGAACAGTGATTTCATTTGATTTCACGGACCCTGGAATATGTAACTGTTCGCCAATAAAGGTTTTATCGTTTCCTTTATTATTAGCCTGTTTAATGGATTGTATTGAAACTCCGTATTGTTTACTAATGCCCCAAAGTGTATCGTTCTTTTTTACTGTATGAATGATAGAAGCTTCAGCTGTACTTTGACTACATACGAATGTAATTGCAGCTGCAGATAAAGGGATTATATGTTTTAGTTTTAGTAATTTCATTGTAAATCCTCCTAAGAAAAAATTAAGGTGAAACTATTAAGTAATGTAGTTTGAAATGTATATATGCGTAATATATTAATGTAAGTATATTAGCACATATAAAATAAATAATCACTATAAGTTTCATATTCGTGTAGTGTAGAGTCCGAATATGAAATATTGCATATGAAAATACATTGAAGTTCATATTTCTGATTACTATAATCTATTTAGTAGAAAGGGAATACGTTATAGAAACGAAATCATTATAGATTAATATAATGATTAATTATTAATAGGAGGATTAATGCAATGGAAATATTTCGAAAAATGTGTGCGTCAACTGTAATCATTACAACACTTTTAGGAACAGGGGGTACTATCAATAGTGTACATGCTGATTCTATAGAACAGCAGATTAAATCAGGGATAGAACAAGAAACAGATAAGCAAATCATTGTAAAATTTAAAGCGGATTTGGATTTGCCATATGAAGATGGTATTGAAAAACAAATACAATCTCAAACGAATGATAAAGTAATAAAAGATCTTTTGACAGAATATCCAGATGTAACATTTACTCGTTTATTCACATCTGTAAGCCCGGAACAAATACAAAACCTTGAAGTGAAAGCACCTAATCATGTATCTACAAGTTTATTAAACTACTATATTCTTCAAAATCAAAATAGTGGGTATGAAGAAGAAATAGTAGATAAGTTAAAGGCATCTTCTTTAATAGAAGATGCGTATATGAAGAAACAAGAGAAAATAATGCCACCTGAAGTGCAATCATCAAGTGTAGCTCTTAATCCTAGTAACAATCCTAGATTTAAAAAACAAGGTTATCTTGAAGCGGCCCCATACGGTATTAATGCGCCTTTCGCCTGGGGAATTCAAGGCGGTAATGGAAATGGTATCACTTTTGTTGATATGGAATACGGATGGTTATTAAATCATGAGGATTTATTACATCAAAAAATTGAGTTAATGTCTGGAAGAAATATAGATCAGCATGTCGGTCATGGGACGTCTGTACTAGGAATTGTATCCTCTGAGGACAATGAAGTTGGGAATATTGGGATTGCGCCAAAAGCGAAAGCAAAGGTTATCTCTCAAATAAGAGATAATGGACAGTATAATACGGCTGATGCAATATTAAGCGCTGTAAATCAGTTAGAAGCTGGGGATGTTTTATTGTTAGAGGCACAAGCATCTTTCGATGGATATGGTGATAAATATTTACCTGTTGAAGTACAACCAGATATCTTTGATGCAATTCGTGCTGGTACAGATAAAGGGATTGTAATTATAGAGGCCGGAGCAAATGGGTGGAATGATTTAGACCAGTTCAAAGATAGAAAAGGTAAGCAAGTCTTAAATCGTAATAGTAAAGATTTTAAAGATTCGGGTGCAATTATGGTAGGAGCTGGCTCTTCATCTTTCCCTCATGAACGTATGTGGTTTTCGAATTATGGAAGCCGTATTGATGTGTACGGATGGGGAGAAAATGTAGATACAACTACAGCCGAGCAAAGTAGAAGTGCTGTAAATCTTTATACTTCAAGCTTTAGCGGAACATCTAGTGCTTCGCCAATTATTGCTGGGGCAGCGACTTTAGTACAAAGCATTGCTAAAGAAAATTTAGGACAACCATATAGACCAAGTGAACTAAGAGCAATATTAAGTAACCAGAGCACAGGAACAAAATCTAAAGATCCATATGCAGATAAAATTGGTGTTTTACCAGATTTGAAGTCTATACTAGCAAACTTAGGCTATGAACAAAGAAAACCAAACGGTGGGAATGAATTACAAGTAACAGAAAATGAACCAAATAATGAGCCTAGACAGGCAAATAAAGTTAACTTTCATACACCGGTGAAAGGAACGCTACATAATAGTGATAGAGTAGATGTATTTACTTTCCAAATTGATTCGCCGGAAAATATTAATATTTCTTTACTAAATGAACAAAATATCGGAATGACATGGGTACTTCATCATGAATCAGATTTAAATAACTATGTAGCATATGGTGAAAATGAAGGCAATGTAGTTAAAGGAACTTATAATGCAAAGCCAGGTAAATATTATTTATACGTCTATAAATATGAGAATAAAAATGGTTCATACGTATTGAACATAAAATAAGTAAAAGGAACTTCAGATGAAGTTCCTTTAAATTTTTCTAATTTAGTATATGTGAATGATTTTTTAACTTTACTTCTATGCAATATTTCATATTGATGAAATGTTATTTATTTTTTCTGAGCTAGCTTATATTATATTCAATAAGTTTGATATAAAAACAGAAAGAGAGAGGGATAATAATGAGCAATAAGAAGTTAATTTTGAAATTATTCATATGTAGTACAATATTTATCACATTTGTATTTGCTTTACATGATAAGAGAGTAGTTGCAGCTAGCTCTGTTAATGAGCTTGAAAATTTGTCAAAATGGATGCAACCTATACCTGATAATATCCCGTTAGCACGAATTTCAATTCCAGGAACACACGATAGTGGGACGTTCAAGTTGCAAAATCCGATTAAGCAAGTATGGGGAATGACGCAAGAATATGATTTTCGCTATCAAATGGACCATGGAGCTCGCATTTTTGATATAAGAGGACGTTTAACAGATGATAATACGATAGTTCTTCATCATGGGCCATTATATCTTTATGTAACACTGCATGAATTCATAAATGAAGCGAAACAATTTTTAAAAGATAACCCGAGTGAAACAATTATTATGTCTTTAAAAAAAGAGTATGAGGATATGAAAGGGGCAGAAGATTCATTTAGTAGCACGTTTGAAAAAAAATATTTTGTTGATCCTATTTTTTTAAAAACAGAAGGAAATATAAAGCTTGGAGATGCTCGTGGGAAAATTGTACTACTAAAAAGATATAGTGGTAGTAATGAATCTGGAGGATATAATAATTTTTATTGGCCGGATAATGAGACGTTTACCACAACTGTAAATCAAAATGTAAATGTAACAGTACAAGATAAATATAAAGTGAGTTATGATGAGAAAGTAAAATCTATTAAAGATACAATGAATGAAACGATGAACAATAGTGAGGATTTAAATCATCTATATATAAATTTTACAAGCTTGTCTTCTGGTGGTACAGCATGGAATAGTCCATATTACTATGCCTCTTATATAAATCCTGAAATTGCAAACCATATAAAACAAAAGAATCCTGCGAGAGTAGGCTGGGTAATTCAAGACTACATAAATGAAAAGTGGTCACCATTATTGTATCAAGAAGTTATAAGAGCGAATAAGTCATTAATAAAAGAATAAAGATGATGAGAGTGAGAAGCGATAAAATATATCGCTTCTTTTTATTTTTAAAGTGGATGAGTAAAAAAACACGAAAGTGGTTGGTTCGCTTTTTACAAACATCTATTATGATAAGAGAAGAAAGGTAGTATGTTATCAACGTTTTAAAGAGGAAGGTTTTTATGTAAGTTCTTTAATTAAAATAGATGGGTCTTAGAGAGGTGAAAAGACAATGAGTTTTGCAATTTCACTAGTCGTTATTATTGTAATTGTATCGCTATTTGGGACTGTACTAGTTGCAAGAAACGTGGAGGAGAATTACGGAAAGTCTACAAAGAGAAATGTGAAAAACTTATCAACTATTTATATTATCCTTCTTTTCGTACTACTTGTTGGAGTAACGTGGTATGCAGTAGTGATTTAATAGTTTTTAAAGAAAAAGGTTAATATTGTGTATGATGGAGGAAGATGATTTTGATAAAAAATGAACGTCACGTTTTAATTGTTTTTCCGCATCCAGATGATGAGTCATATTGCGTGGCGGGTACAATTTTAGCTTATGTCCAGCGGAATGTTCCTCTAACTTATGTTTGCTTAACGTTAGGTGAAATGGGGAGAGCGATGGGAAATCCTCCTTTTGCAACACGTGAATCATTATATGCTATAAGAGAGAAAGAACTAAAGAGGGCTACAAATATTTTAGGTATTAAAGATTTACGTATGATGGGATATCGTGATAAGACCCTTGAATTTGAAATTCCTGGAGAGTTAAGACGTGTAATACAAAAATGTGTAGAAGAATTGAATCCTTCATTGGTCATTTCTTTTTATCCGGGATATGCAGTTCATCCAGATCATGATGCAACAGGAGAAGCGGTGGCTGCGGCTTTAGCTACTATTCAGGAAAATAAAAGACCAACGTTTTATGCGGTAGCTTTTTCAAATAATCATGAAGTGGAAATAGGTCCGCCACATTTTAAAAATGAAGTGAAAGAATATGTTCCAAAAAAGCTAGAAGCATTGCAAGCACATGCATCACAGTTTACGACTAAAGTAACAGAACTAAAAAGAGAGTATGAAGATGGTGTACCGGAAACAGTCGAGTGGTTAGAAAGAGAACCGTTTTGGATATATTCATTCAAAGATAAAAATAAGTGATGCTACAGCTGAAGGTGATGAATATGTATTTTGTATATAAGAATCGAAAGGTTTTTTATAATATAGAAGGATCAGGTCCAGTCATATTGTTTTTACATGGGCTTGGAGGAAACGCAAATAATTGGTTATATCAAAGGCAATATTTTAAGGGAAAATGGACAGTGATCTCACTTGATTTACCAGGACATGGAAAATCTGGAGGGCTAGAAATTAACTTTAAAGAATATGTAAATGTTTTGTATGAGTTATGCAATTATTTAAAGTTACAAAAAGTAGTCATTTGTGGACTTTCAAAAGGGGCTAGAGTAGGTGTTGATTTTGCTATCCAATATCCAGAATGTGTTTCTAGCTTAATTATTGTAAATGCATTTCCCTATTTGGAGCCTGAGGATCGAAAGAAGCGGCTTGAAGTATATGATTTGCTTAGCTTACATGATAACGGGAAAAAATGGGCGGATACATTGTTGAAGGCGATGGGAGTAGCGAATAATGAAGTAATTGTCAGGGGATTTTATCAATCTTTACAGTTTATTAATCCGGTGCATATTCAAAGATTATTTGCTGAATTAGTAGATTATGATCAAAGACCATTTCTTTCGAATATTACATGTTCCGCTTTAATTATAAGAGGGGAAAATGATGATTTTGTTCCCGAGAAATATGTAAGAGAGTTTGAAAGCCGTTTGAAAAATACAACTTTTATTGAGTTTAAAAATAGTGGACACTTACCTTATTTAGAAAAGCCAAGTAGCTTTAATATGACAGTAGAAAGATTTTTAAATCATGTAATTAATTAATTAATTAATACTATTATTACAGTCAATACTGTTATTAGTGAGTAAAATATAGTTAGTTTTGAGAGGGGGCAACTATATGGAATGGAAACCAAATCGTGCAGATAAGACACCTGTATATAAACAAATTGCGGATTATATTGAAAGAGGCATTTCTTCAGGCGAATTTCCTTCTGATAGTAAGTTACCTTCTGAGCGTATGTTAGCAAAGAAATTACAGGTGAACCGGAGTACAATAGTAGCTGCGTATGAAGAATTAAAATCACTTGGAGTAGTAGAACGACAAAAGGGAAGCGGAACACGGGTCAATACAGATATATGGGGTGTCTCACATAAACGAATACCGAACTGGGGTAGGTACGTGGAGGATGGATCGTTCTTACCTAACGTACCACTCGTTCAACAAATTCGAACGGAAACACAAAAAGATGATTTAATTAATTTAGCAAGTGGTGAACTGTCACCAGAATTAATTCCAAGTGATAGATTTCGAACAATTTTGTCGGAGAAAACATTTATGGAAAACCTCGGCTATGACCATCCACTTGGAAATGAGATGTTGAGAAAAACAATTGCAGCACATGTTCAGCAATATAAACAAATTGAAGCAGATTCAAGCTCTATTCTTATTACGTCAGGAGCACAACAGGCGCTTAATCTTATCGTTCAATGTTTATTAAAACCTGGCGATGCGATTGCGATTGAAGATCCGTCATATTGTTTTTCGCTTCCAATGTTTAAATCGGCCGGTTTAAACATATTTCATTTACCTGTTGATGAGCATGGAATGAATCCAGATGACTTAATAGATTTGCACAAAAAGCATCGCATTCGTATGGTATTTTTGAATCCAGATTATCAAAATCCAACAGGTACTGTGCTTTCATTAGCGAGACGTAAAAAAATTTTAGAACTGTCTTCTGAGTTCGGTATACCAATTGTAGAAGATGATCCGTATAGTTTAATTTCTTTTAATGGAGAAGTGAACCCGACATTAAAATCAATGGACCAAAATGGAAATGTTCTTTATATAAGTTCATTATCAAAAATTGTTGCATCAGGATTACGTATTGGATGGATAATTGGTCCTACACGTGTAATTGAGCGTTTAGCAGATGCAAAGCAACAAGTTGATTTTGGCCATAGTGTATTTACGCAGTGGGTAGCAAATCAATTTTTAGAATCAAAGGATTTTCATACACATATTACGATACTTCGTGGACAATTGAAGCAAAGAAGAGATGAATTAATTGCAGAGCTTGAAGGAACATTGGGAGACCGAGTTGAATGTTTCGTGCCAGAGGGTGGAATACATGTATGGTGTAAAGTGAAAGGAAAGTTTGATGAATATCACTTATTAGGTGAATCTATACGGAATGGTGTCGCATTTGTTCCGGGCAGTGTTTTAGGTTCGAAAAATGAATATATACGATTTACGTTTGGTAGAGCGAATATAGAACAAATTCAACTTGGAATTAAACGGTTTGCCGACACGCTACATGAGATTTCATAATATGGATGTGTGATAGTGAAATGAGGGAAAGAAATGAAGTACGTGACGCTTTTACTTCAAGTAGGCGTGCTATATGTATTTAGCCTAGTGGGTACGTGGATTCAAGGAGTATTCCATCTATCAATGCCAGGAAGTTTAATAGGGATGTTAATGCTGTTCCTGCTCCTTTCCACTCGCATTTTACCGTTAAAATGGTTTGAGTTAGGTGCGGAAAAGTTAATCGTATTTTTACCGTTATTTTTAATCCCTTCGACAACAGGGCTGATGGAATACGGGTCTTTTCTTTTCAGTAAGGGGAGTATTATATTCCTTTTAGTAGTTGCAAGTACTGTAGTAACTTTGATTGTTTCAGGGTATATAAGTCAATTATTAATAACAACAAAAAAATAAAATCGACAAGGTGCACGATTCAAATGGTCTTAATTATTATTACTGTAGCAATTTATTTCTTGGCGACAAAGCTATATGAAAAATTTACGTTTGCATTTACGTTACCGGTGTTAACAGTTACGGCAATTATGATTTGTTTATTTTTCATTTTTGGTATTTCTCATCATGAGTATAGGGAAAATGGAGGAGACATTCTTTCAAGCTTATTGAGCCCTGCAATTGTAGCATTAGCCATACCTCTATTTAAAGAGCGAAAGATACTTATGAAAAATTTTTTATCGATACTTATTGGAGTAGTGATAGGTATAGTGGCTGTAACGAGTATGAATGTAGTGATTGGCGGAATTTTAAATATAGATAAGGAACTTATATTAACTACTTTACCACAGTTAGCAACGATGCCTATTGCCCTATCATTAGCGGATCAAATTGGTGGTATTCCATCTATGACTTCTAGTTTTGTAGTTGTTGCAGGAATAACAGGCGCTATGATCGGACCAACAGTACTTAAGTTTTTCAGTATAACAAGTACGATTGGAAAAGGAGTTGGAATGGGCTGTGCATCACATATTATCGGTGTGAGCCGTCTCGTGAAGGAAGGCGAGAAAGAGGCGACAATCGGTTCGGTGACGATGATTGTAACTGGAATACTCATTAGTATATTCATACCGTATGGAACGAAATTTATATTTTAAAATGTAATGGAGATGATGAAAATGACAACATGGTTTATAGTTACATTATTTATTTTTGGCGCTCTTAAAGTGCTAGTTTCTAGTATGCCCACTTCTGTTGTAGAATCAATTATTAGTAGATTTGAATTGCATCAAAAGCTTGAGGCGGAAAATACTTCTATATCGATAGATGGAAAAAATATAGAGGGAGAAATGAAACTACAAGTTATTCATGAATTTAATGAGGCTTTGTTTTTAGATAAACATTATTTCCCGCCGCAAGGAGAAGGGACACCAATAGTCATTGATACGAAGAAAGGGAATAAAGAGATTAGATTTTCTCTATATAGCTATGAGGAACATGTTGATGTCATTAAGCAATATAAGAAGAAAGTCGTTGCCTATCGTTTACGCTCTAAAAGCCTTCAAACATTGGCACCATTGGCAATAACGGAAGAGTATGCTTAAGAAGGGACCTATAATGGTCTCTTTATTTTTTTATCCAATTATATACGTTCCAAATAAAAGAATGAAAAATCATATAACCAAATAAAGAATATGTATGGTTCCAATTCGCACTATGTACAAATAAACCTAAACTTTCAGCAACCTGTTCAAAAAGGCTAGCACAAATACCGATTGAAATAATAAATAAAATTCTAGAAACTTTAGATAATTTTTTTGAAATGTGTATAAAGATAACTGTTAAAATCGGCAGTACGAACAATGTAAAAGCTATATTAACCGAAAATGTGGATGAGAAGGGCCTAGCCGGAAAGGAATATATTTGTTTATGAACAAAAAAGGCATCTAAGCAAGTTCCAATAATAGAAGAGAGAAAGATTGTAACTACTAATGCTAGAAACTCATTCTTCTTCTCGGAGGAGGACATTTTTCTTTGCGAGAATGGCGAGTTCAATTTTTTCGAGTGTTTTGCAGTAGTCTTCTGTAATTTGTCCATTTATATTTTCCTCCTTATCAACTAAGTAATTTACAACTTGCCAATCGGTAAACCAATCTTCACTGTCAACTTCTTCATGCTTCATATCTCGCCATGCATAGATGAGTGCAGGGCTGTATATGCGATAAGCGCCATTTCGTAACTGGCATTTCTTTATTCGGCGCTTATAAAACTCACGGGAAAAAGATTCATTTACACTTGAAAATAAATGGGGCCAGTAATCTTTCCTTGATCCTGTATGTGGATGGTGTTGAGCCCAGCTTATTATTTGAGATAAAACATGTGTATCTCGAAATAATAATGAGTACAATCTTTTTCCGATTAATATCCGTTCATGTAAGGAAGTGAAATGTTTCATTGTATCACCAAATAGTAATACTTTTTGTTTCTTATCATTTTCGTAGAATGGGAAAAGAATATGATTAAACTGAAAGAAATCAAAGAGTTTAAATCCAATACTATTTAGTACAGTCTTTTTAAATTGTACATTTTGAATCACTCTTTTTTCTAAGTAGTTTTGTTCATTAATAATAGTTGCAATCGCTAATGTTTTTTTGTTGCCTGTTTTCCAAAAATCGTTCCACATCGTTTCCATAAATGTAGAAACATTTAGGTGAGGGAGAAGGTGAAATAACTTTTGTGATCTCTTTACACTTTGTTCGTAAAGTAAAAATTGAGGGTATACATCTTGGAAAATAAGCCAATTCCCTCTTTCTAAAAAAGAAAAAAATATGAATTGATCTTTCTCTGATAAAATTCTCGTATATAAATCGCCCTTTAAATCAGTCATATTCCAACCGCCGTTACGTGATACCATATGCCCAAGCAGTGCCCAATGTATTTCTGGATATTGAATGTAAAATTGGTAGTATGCGCGTGTTCTTGTAACATTATTTTTATTTAGCTGTTCTGTTTGTATTTTTATTTTGTTGATGATGAGTTGCTCTTCTTTCGTTAATTTATACATGGTATCAGAAGGAATAAGTTTGCTTTTTTGTTTCAATTCATTTTTTACATCGAATAGGGAAAGAGGCAGTGCTTTGGAAGGTCCGTTATATGTATGATATGAATTGTTTCGGTCCATTCCGTTACCTCCCTTTTTCATAAATTTAAACATGATTATTGGCTATGAATCATTCTATTTATTTTATTACGAGTATAAGAAATAAATGAGCGGTGTTTTTTACAAGGAATTTATTTATCATGCAAACAGTATAAAAAATCTTACTGTTGTGAGGTGAAATGAAAAACAGAAACTAAGTTTAATAGTTTCTGTTTTTTTATTTTGTCAATTAAATGTAACAAACGACGATTATGATTTGAATCAATTGAAAATAATTCAATAAATATTATTTAAATTGAGATGTTTCGTAGGAGGAAAAGGAATGTTAAATAAAATAATTTTAATTACTGGTGGTACAGGTTCGTGGGGGCATGAACTTATAAAACAACTATTAGAAAAATCACCGAAAGAAATTAGAGTTTTTTCAAGAAATGAAACGGTCCAGTTTGAAATGCAGCAACAGTTTATAAATGATGATAGGCTAAAATTTATTATTGGAGATATTCGTGATAAAGATCAACTAGTCTATGCATGCCAAGGTGTACATTATGTATTCCATCTTGCAGCTTTAAAACACGTTCCAGTATGTGAGTATTATCCTTATGAAGCTATAAAAACTAACATACATGGTACGCAAAATGTAATTGAAGCCTCTACACAGACGCAAGTTGAAAAAGTTATATATGTTTCAACGGATAAAGCAGCTGATCCATCAAATACGTATGGGATGACAAAAGCAATTGGTGAAAAATTAATGGTTCATGCGAATATACAAACGAAGAAAACAAAATTCATTTGTGTTCGTGGTGGAAATGTTTTAGGAACGAGTGGAAGTGTAGTACCGCTTTTTAAACAACAAATTAAAAGATCTTCACAAGTAGGGATTACCGATGCGAATATGACTAGATTTTTCTTAACAGTTGAAGATGCTGTTGGATTGTTATTTAAAGCAGTATATCAAGGTAGAGGCGGGGAAATCTTTGTTATGAAAATGCCGGCATGTAAAATAACAGATTTAGCAGAAATATTAATTGAAGATTCAAAAAAAGAAAACATTAAGGTGAAAGAGGTAGGGATAAGACCGGGTGAAAAATTAAGTGAAATGCTTCTATCTGAGGTAGAGAGTAAAACAAGTATAAGTTTTGATCAAAATTATTTTGTGGTACTACCGACGATTCCTATCGAAGGACTTCAAGAATATTATTCTAGCTATCCGCTAGTGGATGTGAAGAGTTTTAGTTCTCAACAAGACTTGCTTGCAAAACATGAGGTGAAACAAATGCTATTAAAAGGAGGGTTTTTGCGATGAAAAAAAATGCGAGCCTTTTAATAACTGGTGCAAATGGTTTCACAGGACGCCATGCTTGCCACTATTTTTTAGAGCAGGGCTTTCATGTAATTCCTATGTTTCAAAATCGTGCACATAGAGAAAAAATTAGAAATGGTATTACGTGTAATTTAACTAATAAGAGCGAAGTAATGAAGGTAATGAAACAAATAAAGCCAGACTACGTATTGCATTTAGCAGGAAGGAATTCGGTTATAGAATCTTGGACAGCTGCTCTTGAGTATATAGAGATTAATGTAATAGGAACGTTATATTTATTAGAAGCAATTAAGCAAGAAGCCTCGCATTGTAGAACATTAGTTATAGGATCTGCTTTGCAAGCAGATAGTATGAACGAAATAAAAATTTCAAATCCATATAGTTTAAGTAAAACGATGCAAGTCATTATCGCAGAGGCTTGGGGAGGATTAATGGATTCAAATATTATCATTGCAAAGCCCTCAAACTTAATTGGTCCAGGGGAATCGAATGGCATTTGTTCGATTCTCGCAAAGAAAATGATAGATATAGAATCAGGTAGAAGTAAAGCCATTATTGAAGTAAACAGTTTGAAAGATAGTAGAGATTTTCTAGATGTACGTGATGCGATTAAAGCGTATCATGTGTTATTACGAGATGGAATAAATGGAAAACAATATAATATCGGATCAGGAGTAAAACAATCTTTATTAAATGTACTAGAACAATATAAAGAATTAACACAGCTAAATTTTTTTATAGAGGAAACAGGGAAAAGTGGGAGCGACTCAAATGAGAGTTTAGCAATAGAGGAAATAAAAAGGTTAGGTTGGATCCCAGAAATTGAATTTCATCAATCATTAAAAGATGTACTTGAGTATGCGAAGTGTAGTGACATCTGCATGCAATGAAAAATAAAAAAGGGTGTAAGAAATATATGAATGATTATGAAATAATAGATAATCAAAATACGCTATTTCTTTCAATTGTTGATACGTTGGATTGGAGAGATGAAGAAGCGCATGTATTGCGTCTGTATGAGGCAATACATAAATATCAAGCGTATGTAGAAGAAAAAAGGGTTAATCAAATAAAGTCAGCATTAGAGACGGAAACTAGGTATGTGATTCAAATCTTTGCTCAATACGAGTGTAGTGAGTATGGAAATGATTTTTATGAACTCATTAACGATCTTTTACAAGATATAGAGGTGGAGTTAAAGATTTATATAAAAAATAATAAGTTTATTTACATTTAAAAGGTAAAGAGAAAGCTAGATTTTTAATAATAAAGGTGGGTATAAGTTATGAGCAAAACGATTCTTTTTACTGGGGGCGGTACAGCCGGACACGTTATGATTAATATTGTATTAATTCCTAAATTTATAGAGAAAGGCTGGAGAGTCGAGTATATTGGATCCAAAAATGGAATTGAAAAATCATTAGTGCAAAATGTTAAATACAATAGTGTTTCAACGGGAAAGCTTAGGAGATATTGGGATTGGGAGAATTTTAAAGATCCTTTTAAAATTATACGCGGTTGTTTACAAAGTTATAATTTAATTAAGAAAACAAAGCCTGACGTTATCTTTTCAGCAGGAGGATTTGTTTCAGTTCCTGTAGCTATAGGAGCATGGTTAAATCGTGTGCCTATAATTATACGTGAACCAGATAGCACATTAGGGCTTGCCAATAAAATAGCATTACCTTTTGCTACAAAGCTATGCACAACATTTCCTCAGACAGGAGAAAATGTAAGTAATGAGAAGAAGGTTTATGTAGGACCAATTGTAAGGGAAGAAATTGAGAAGGGTAACGTATTACGAGGAAGAAGATATTGTGAATTTCAGCAAGATAAACCAGTATTATTAATTATGGGTGGGAGTCAGGGTGCTAAGTGGATAAATGATATGGTAAGGGAATGTGTAGATACAATACTATTAAACTTTAATATTATTCATATATGTGGTAAAGGGAAGGTAGACCCATCTATTGGCATGGAGGGATATATGCAATTTGAATATATAGGCGACGAGTTGCCGCATATACTAAATATGGCAAGTGTTGTAGTTTCTAGAGCGGGTTCTACTGCTATTTCTGAATTGTTATTTTTGAAGAAACCGATGTTGCTTATCCCGTTAACTAACAGTTCCAGTAGGGGAGATCAAGTTTTAAATGCTGAATATTTTTCACGGCAAGGATATGCGGAAGTTATACTCCAAGACAGAGTAAGTACGAATACATTTATACATGCAGTAAATAAGTTGTATACAAATAAGGAGAAATATATTCAAAACATGAATGGATATAAGAAAACAAATGATGAGGGAATTCATCAAATAATAGATATAATAAATGAAGTGGTGAAGTAATAGAAATGTAAATAGAAAAACAAAAGGAAAGAAGGTATCTTCTTTCCTTTTTGCTATATTTGTTCTAATTAGTTATGTACTATGGGTGAATGCCGTTTTCTAATAGCTCAGTAAATGCATGAATATGGATAGGTTTACTGTAATAATAACCTTGAATAAACTGACATTTATTTTTTTGAAGGAAATTTACGTGCTCTTTCGTTTCTACACCTTCAGCAATGACAGACATTCCTAATGTATTTGCTAATGTGATGATCGTTTTAATAATTTCCATTCCATCATCACATGTTTCAGACATTGTAATAAATTCTCTCGGGATTTTTAACGTATCAATTGGATACAAAGGTAAGTAGGCTAGCGAAGAATAACCTGTACCAAAATCGTCGATAGAAATGTGAATCCCTAAACTTTTTAGTGTACGCAGTTTTATCAATGTTTCTCGCTCATCCATCATTGCAATTCGCTCTGTTAATTCAAGATCAAGAGAGCTTGCTGGTAAACCTGTATTTGTTAAAGTAGAAGAAATAGATTTTACAAAATCCTCTTGTTCAAATTCCTTAGCAGATAAATTTACACCTATTTTTAAATGTGAATATCCGAGTGCGTGCCAACGTTTCATTTGTTTACAAGCCTGCTCTAATGTCCATTTACCTATTGAAATAATTTGTAGTGTTTCTTCTGCAATCGGAATAAACTCGTATGGAGAAATA
This sequence comes from Bacillus sp. B1-WWTP-T-0.5-Post-4, assembly GCF_009183795.1. NCBI lineage: Bacteria > Bacillati > Bacillota > Bacilli > Caryophanales > Bacillaceae > Bacillus > Bacillus sp. B1-WWTP-T-0.5-Post-4. The sequence goes on along the minus strand of NZ_WEIJ01000003.1, from coordinate 617,194 downwards.
ATACCTAATTCAGGATGATTCCACCTAATTAAAGCTTCTGCACCGATAATTTTATTAGATTCACTATCAACTTGAGGTTGATACAAAAGGAACAATTCTTCATTTTGTAGTGCGTTTGGTAAATCTTTTTCTAATCGCAATCGTCTTTCAATTTTTTTAGCGATTACATCGTCATAAATAGATACAGAGTTAAGTTCTTTTGCTTTTGCATCATACATTGCAACATTAGCGTTTTTCAGAAGTGTAGCGGTATCGATTCCGGAATGTGGATAAATAGCGATGCCGATACTCAGTGATAAAGTTAATTTATGCTCATGTATGATAAATGACTTTTTCATGCATTTAAATAATTGGTTACATAATTGGAATAAGTAATCTTCGTCAGTATAGTTTTCAATTATGATTGTAAATTCATCGCCACCGATTCTTGAAAGATGAGTATGTGATGGAAGACATGATTGGAATCGCTTTGCTACTTCTTCTAATATGTAATCTCCTGATGAATGTCCAAGTGTATCGTTAATTGCTTTAAAGCGATCTAAATCTAAATATAATAATGCAAACTCGCTTTCTGTTATTTCAGCATTTTTTATAACTCTCTTTAATTTCTTATGGAAAAAGGCACGGTTACCAATTTTCGTTACAGTGTCATGGAATGCTAAATATTTTATTTCTTCTTGCTGTTTTTTTAGTGCAGTAATATCTTTCACCATAATATAGCTTCCTGAAATTTGTCCGTCTATTATAATAGGAATGATTGTAACGTATAAAAAATAAGTAAAGCCATCTTTATATTGAGAACTAAGTTGTAAGAATGCCGATTCTTGTTGTTTCACTTTTTCTAATGCCAATGCTAGCTTATGCTTATCTTCATCTAAAATGATCGAAAAACAAGTTTCACCTAGTAACTCATCCGTTGGTGCCCCAAGTAGTACACTCCCAGCCTTATTTACATTTAAGAATATTCCATTTAAATCAATGGTGAAGATAGGGTCAGGATGATATTCATATAATGATTTAAACTTTTGCTGTTTTTGAGAAAGAGCCTCTGATTTATGAACTAGATCAGACGTCCGTAAAGTAACTTTTTCTTCTAGTTGGGCATTAAATGCCTGCAAACGTTTTGTTAAGGAATTGTTTTGCATACGTACGATAGAATGACGAATGAGTACGAAAATAAAAGTAATACAATTTCCTGTAATGAGAGTTGAAGATGATGTTTGTTCTTTTAATGTAAACCCGATTAGTATTGCAACAGCAAGATAGGGAAATACAACTAAAGCTTTTTTTCCTATTATAGGGTTTACAATGAAATAATTTTTATGGCTATTATGATCTTCTGAAATAGAGCCAGCTATTGCAATAAGTAATATAGGTATTCTATATAAAAGACGTAATAATGTTATTGTTTCTGTTGATAAGTGGTTATTTAAGTAAAAATAAATATAGTTAAAAGTTGCAGAACTTATTAATACAAAAATAAATATATAAATTTTCCGTTTGGAATTAAAAATTGTTGGACGGAAAAAGAGACTAACACCTAGCAGTAGAAATAATAAATCTGCAATTGGATATAAAAATGAAAGGAAAACATCTCCTAGTGAAAGAGCGAATATATTTAAATTTGGTTGATTAAATAAATACCATTCTAATGTAAATATGGAAGTAAGCACTATGCATATATCACAAATAAAGAACGCTTTTTCCCATTTATTGCATTCCTTTAAGATTTTATAGGAGAAAGCGATAAGACAGAAAAATAGAAAAAACATGTAAAATACATCAGAAACCGTAAAACGATGTATTGGAATTTCGAAGAAGCTATCTTGATATGTATATACTATTTTCCCTAATAAAAAACTACCAATTGCTATTGTAATACATATCCAAAACGGATTTGAACTGACTTTTTTAGAATATATAGAGTAAATCAGTGATACAAATGTAATGGCTTCGACGACAAGTGAAGCGAAGCGTACATCTGAATTTGAAAAATGAGTAGGGAACAGATAGAAAAACATAAAATAGATTGAATAGCATATTAATGTTCCGATTAATATACATAATTGTAAATTTTTATTTAATTTCAATGAAATCACCTTCTTTAATTATGCACTATGTTCGTTATATCTATACATAATAATATTATTTAAGAATTGTATCAGATTTCCTTATAAAAATCATGTTTATAAGGAAAGTGTTAAAGAGTGTAAGTATTCTTAAGGTTGAAAAAATATTGTGGTTGATAGTATAGACTGTATCAAGACTTTAAATAGAAATTGTATATTTAGTCATCTTTTGAATTGTAAAGTTTTTTTAGTGATTTGTAAGTGGAGATGCAAAATTGCATATAAAATGATGGGGATTTTTATTTTTAGTCTGAAAATTAATATTTGTAGAAATGTTAGGGAAAGATATAAAATAAGAACGTGTATTCTTACAGAGTGGAATAGTATTGCCACTAAATAGGGAGGTTTTTTTATGATATATCGAATTAAAGATGCAGAAATATACTATGAAATTGTGGGGGAGGGTAAACCGGTCATTATCATACATGGCTGCGCTCCTGACCATAGGTTAATGATGAAATGTATGGAATCAGTATTTCAGAAATATGAAGGTTATAAGCGAATATATATTGATTTACCTGGAATGGGAAAATCGAATGCTCCAAATTGGATAAATAGTTCAAATCGTATAGTAGATGTGCTTATCACATTTATTGAGGAAATCATTTCTACTGAAAAATTTTTATTGGTAGGAGAATCATATGGAGGCTATTTAGCCAAAGGTATACTTACAAAGATGTTTGAGAGAGTTAGCGGATTATTATTAGTATGTCCTGTTGTTGTAGCGGAGCCAGAAAAAAGGATTCTTCCAGATAAACAGGTAATTGTACAAGATCAGGAATTTTTAAATACGCTCACTTCCGCAGAAAGAGAGGAGTTTTGTGAGTTAGCTGTAATAGCAAATGAATATACATATAAGCGATTTAAAGAAGAAATTAAGCCTGGGTTAGATGTTGCTAATTATGAATTTATTGAAAGGTTGCAAAAGAATTACTCTCTTACTATGGATTTTCAGCATGAAAAATATGAAAATCCCGTTCTTTTACTGACTGGAAGACAAGATATATCAGTAGGTTATCAAAATATTATAGAAATTATTGAAGAATATCCAAGGGCAACATTAGCAGTGTTAGATATGGCAGGGCATAATTTACAAATTGAGCAGCCTGAATTATTTGAGAGTTTAGTAGGAGAATGGATTAGACGAACAAATCAGCACAGTTTATAAAGTATTTTAGTATTACCCCTAAGTGTTGAAATGGGATAAATGAACGTGATTTATTAACTTATCTCGCTATTTGCCGGGCAGCCCGATTAGTGAGGGCTGATTAAAGTTTCACTTTATAAAAAATTTTAAGGAGAAATTATGAGCACATATATTTATATGGTTAGACATGGTGAATCACCAAAACTAGAAGGAAATGAAAGAATGCGTGGATTAACTGAGAGGGGACATATGGATGCCCGTGGAGTAACTGACATATTAAAAGCGGAGAGGATTGATACTTTTATTTCCAGTCCTTATAATCGGGCTATGCTAACGATAGAGGAGTCAGCTAATTTCCATGAAAAAGAAATAGTAGTATATGAAAATCTTAAAGAGTGTATGTTTTCAAGTGAGGATCAGGTTATATCAGACAAGGAGTTGTATCCACTTGTACAGAAGATGTTCTCTAATCCGGACTTTGCACGAACGGAAGGAGAGTCATATGCAGATTGCCAGAGAAGAGTAGTGAAAGTATTAAAAGAAATCTTAATGGATTTTCGAGGATGCAAAATTGTAATTGGTACACATGGGCTTGTTATGACATTAATGATGAACTATTTTGATAAACAATATGGTTTTGAATTTTTAATGAATACGTCAAAACCGGATATATATAAGATGGAGTTTAAAGAAGAACAATTAATGAATGTAAAGAGATTATGGAAAGCGGAATAAAATTAGTTGCATGGATTTTGTTGTAAAAGTTACTTTTATAGCAAAGTCTTTTTTTGAATAGAAAGCATCTTTATCAACTATTTTTAGAATGTTAAATCAATAAGTAATTATTCAGTATTTGAATAAATTATTGGGAAATTGGTTTAGGGAAACAATTTTAAATGTGTCAAAACTCCAAACGTTGGATTTATATTCAATAGGAGAAAAAGATGTAGAATTTTGTCTTACAGTCCCCGTTTACTTTTCATTTCATTACATATAGGCTTTGTGGTGTAAGGGAGGACATTACCTTTACGCAAAATCTATAAGGAGGTCATTGTAATGAAACAGATTAAAAAGTTTGCGGGAGTTGCTTTAGCGGGGACGATTGGATTAAGTGGACTACTGTTTTTAGAACCAAGTGTAAGCGTTGCGGAAGCACAGCAAGTGAAAGTAGAAAATTTCAATACAATTGATGTAACGATGAATCTAAATGAATTGTATGTATTAAGTGGCAGAAGCATTGATATTCTTTCTGGAGATAAAGAAGCAATTCAGTTAAATAAATACACAATTAGTTTTAATAAACCTGGGAAGTATGTGATTAAAGTAAATGGCTGTATTTATGATGATGTATATACTTTTATTGTAAATGAGTAGTATATATTCTTAAATTGCGAGATAAAAACAGAAACACCCTATTTGCGATGAGAGTCGTAAATAGGGTGGATTTATTTGTATTAAGCTGTACTTTAAATATGTTCGCTAATTTTCTTTTTGCCATGTAAAGTATGTAAAAGTGTTTGAAACATCTTAAATGATTGCTGAAAGATTGGACTTTGAATAAAGGTGTACAGAAAAGTTACGATGAAAACAGGACCTCCTAGCATAAATCCAATAACTAGTACAATACATTCTACTATGATTCTAGCACGGCTAATAGAAAGTCCTGTTTTGTCTGAAATAGTAAGCATGAATCCATCACGGGGTCCAGCGCCAATCCCAGCCGCAACGTACATACCTCCCCCGATACCTGTAATGGCAATACCAGAAAATAAAATGAGTAAGTTTATCCATAAATAATTACTAGCGTCTGGAAGCATGTTTGATTGTAAGAAAAAGTCCATAATGGGACCGATAAGTAGTGCATTCAAAAATGTCCCCACATTTATATATTTTCGATCTACTAGTAAAGATATTAGAACGAGACATAACCCACATATGACACTCCACGTACCGATGGTCCATCCAAACTTTTGGTAGAGAGCCATATTTAAAACTTCCCAAGGGTGCAAGCCGAGAAATTTAACTTTGACTGCAAGAGCGTTTCCAAGGCCAAAGAAAATTAATCCTAAGAAAAAAAGAAAATAGCGAAAGAGAGTTAGCCTCATCTTTACAACCTCCCATATTTTATAATTATGTATGTTACCTGTTACAGTTTTAATGTACAAATATTATGTCTTTTTATCATTCGTTTAAAAGTGTTAACTATGTAAATGAAATATACATCTTCACAGTCAAAAAAGTTAAAATATTTCGTTTTAAGGATTATAATGGAGGGAGAAACATAAAAGGGAGTGAATGAACTTGAAACAAGAACTTATTGAAAGATTTACGAGATATGTAAAAATTGATACGCAATCAAATGAAGAAAGTCATACAGTACCAACAACACCAGGACAAATTGAGTTTGGTAAGTTATTAGTGGAAGAGCTAAAAGAAATTGGTTTAACAGAAGTAACGATGGATGATAATGGCTATGTAATGGCAACACTTCCAGCTAATACGGACAAGGATGTTCCTGTAATCGGATTTTTAGCCCATTTAGATACGGCAACAGACTTTACAGGGAAAAACGTCAAACCACAAATTCATGAAAATTTTGATGGTAATGCAATTACGTTAAATGAAGAGCTAAATGTTGTGTTAACACCAGAGCAGTTCCCGGAATTACCATCATATAAAGGACATACCATTATTACAACTGATGGTACAACACTTCTAGGAGCAGATGATAAAGCTGGTCTTACAGAAATTATGGTTGCAATGAACCATTTAATACATAATCCGCAAATTAAGCACGGGAAAATAAGAGTAGCATTTACACCGGATGAAGAAATTGGTCGTGGGCCAGCGCATTTTGATGTAGAAGCGTTTGGTGCATCATTCGCTTATACGATGGATGGAGGTCCATTAGGTGGTTTAGAGTATGAAAGTTTTAATGCTGCAGGTGCTAAGTTAACGTTTAACGGAACGAATACACATCCTGGAACAGCGAAAAATAAAATGCGCAATGCTACTAAACTTGCTATGGAGTTTAATGGGTATTTACCAGTAGAAGAGGCGCCAGAATATACAGAAGGCTATGAAGGATTCTATCATTTACTTTCTTTAAATGGTGATGTTGAGCAAAGTAAAGCGTATTATATTATTCGAGACTTTGATCGTGAAAATTTTGAGGCACGTAAAAATAACGTTAAAAATATTGTGAAGACTATGCAAGAAAAATATGGCGAAGATGCAGTCGTTTTAGAAATGAATGATCAATACTATAACATGCTTGAAAAAATTGAACCGGTAAGAGAAATTGTTGATATTGCATATGAAGCAATGAAAAGTTTAGACATTGAACCAAATATTCATCCGATTCGCGGAGGCACAGATGGATCACAATTATCATATATGGGATTACCGACGCCGAATATTTTCACTGGTGGTGAAAACTATCACGGTAAATTTGAGTATGTTTCGGTAGATACTATGGAAAAAGCCGTTCAAGTCATTGTGGAAATTGCAAGACGTTTTGAGGAGCAAGCTTAAAAAAGAACCAAGTAGTACGAATGTGCTACTTGGTTCTTTTAATATAGTACTCGCCACAAATAAAAAGTCGCATAAGACTCCCAATTAGCCCAGTTTGCCGCGAAATCTTTTATTTCATTTTTTGTCGGTTTATTTTCGGAACCTGTTATAAATTTAATTGCATTATGCAGACCAACATCATCAATTGGAAAAGCCGAAGGAAATCTTAAACAACGCATTAAAACATAGTTGGCAGTCCATGGTCCTATACCATGGATAGCAGTTAATTGTTTCTCAGCAACCTTTACATCTTGTGTTTGCAGTAAATCCTCTTTTGATAATTTTCTCTCTGTAATAAGCTTCGCAATACCGATTAAATATTCACATTTTCTAGTCGTCATTTTTAATTGTTGAAGATTTTCTACATGTAGATTTGCAATTGTTTCAGGTGATGGGAATATCCAATGTTTTCTACCGTCCCATTCTACATAACTTCCAAATTGCTCAACTAATCTCCTTTTTAGCGTATAAGCATATGTTAGGTTAATTTGTTGACCGATAATTCCCCAGGAAAGTGCCTCAAATAAGTCTGGAATGCCTAAAGTACGAAGGCCATAATATTGTTCAATTGGTCCTTGAAGGAGTAAATCATGTTTAGCTAATGTATAAAATGGGGCTAAATCAGTAGTTAAATCAAACCATTCTTTTACATAGTTAACTACAGCTTCACGTATCGATTTTTCAGATGTATATGGTTCTTCTAAACAACGTATTTGAATATTTCCATCTGTATTCACACTAATTTCAACTAAAGGATTTACATCTTGAACAGGGATAACTTTATAAATTTTGTTATCTTCAATATGGAACATACATTCATTGTTAGAACGTGATAGATAACGTAAATTTTCTTGGAAACAAAATTCTTTTGGAACTGCTATAGATAATGCGCTATTATATTCTGTTGTCATATGAATTCCACCTGCAACTTTTCTAATATAAGCAATTTTTTCTTCATTTCTAATCCGCCCCTAAATCCGGTTAGTTTCCCATTCTTCCCAATAACGCGGTGACAAGGAATGGTAATAAGAAGAGGGTTAGCAGCAATAGCAGAAGCAACGGCGCGCACAGCTTTAGGTTTTTGAATTCTTTCAGCAATTTCTGTATAAGAATATGTCTTTCCATAAGGAATTTCACGTACCGTATTCCAAACAGATAATTGAAAATTAGTTCCATAAGCATCGATAGGAAATGTGAAAGTTTCTCGCTTGTTTTCTAAATACTCGATAACTTCTTGCGTATATATTTGCAAGTAATCTGGACTATGGGTCAATATATGTTGGGGCAGTTTTTTTCTAGCCCATATATTTAATTCTTCAAAGTTTTCGTCTTGTGATCCAATGAAACATAGTCCATTTTCAGTTGCAGCAATATGAAATCGCCAATTTTTATGTGTAAGTAGCGTCCAATATATATAATTATTTTTGTAGGAATTCATTATCGTATCCCTCTTTCATTTCGTTCTTTTTTCGATATTCAGTAGGAGTAAATCCGGTTTTCTTTTTAAATAAAGTAGCGAAATACTCTGGGTTTTCTATCCCGACAGCAGTACTAATTTCTTTAATAGATTGATTTGTTTGTAAAAGGTATTCGGTTGCTTTAAGAACCCTCAATTGTTGTATATATTCTATAGGAGTTAACCCTATTATTCTTTTGAAAGTACGTTGTAAATGAAAAGGGCTACCGTGACACATTTCCGCAAGCATGTCGAGAGTTAAGGATTCGTCATAATGCTTTTCGATATAGTCTTTAATTTGTTCTACCCACTCTTCATTAGGTAAAGTGATCCCATTTGGCTTACAACGTTTGCACGGGCGAAAGTTTTCACTTAATGCTTGCTCTGCATGATGAAAAATTCGTACATTGTTTCTATTTGGTATTCTTGATTTGCATGATGGTCTGCAAAAGATTCCAGTTGATTTCACAGCATAAAAGAATTTGTTATCATATGAAGAATCATTATGAATAATTGCATGCCAATACTCACTCGTTAATGTTATCCCTTCATTGTGCAAAGAACATCACCTCTGAAATTAGTATAACCTGAATAAAGTGCGTATGTACGTATTTACAAATGTAAGAGCAAGATTACAAAGATGAAAATATGATTGTTTTTCTATTTTGTGATAGCATGAACTTTGAAAGTGAACATCAAGAGGAGGACTATAAGTGAAGTTAATTTCATGGAATGTAAATGGTTTACGTGCAGTTATTGCAAAGGGTGGATTTTTAGAATATCTCGAAGAATCCAATGCAGATATATTTTGTCTACAAGAGATTAAATTACAAAGTGGCCAAATTGATTTAAATCTAGAGGGATATTATACATACTGGAATTACGCTGTGAAAAAAGGGTATTCGGGAACGGCTATTTTTACAAAAAAAGAACCGCTTTCTGTTACATACGGCTTAGGAATTGAAGAGCACGATCAAGAAGGAAGAATCATTACTTTAGAATTTGAAGATTTTTATATGATAACGTTATATACACCAAATTCCAAACGTGGATTAGAGCGATTAGATTACAGAATGAAATGGGAAGATGATTTCAGGTCCTATATCAAACGATTAGATGAGAAGAAACCAGTTATTTTTTGTGGAGACTTAAATGTTGCTCATAAAGAAATCGATTTGAAAAATCCGAAAAGTAATCGTAAAAATCCTGGATTCTCTGATGAGGAACGAGAGAAATTTTCATGTATTTTAGAAGAAGGATTTATTGATACATATCGTTACCTTTATCCTAATCAAGAAGGTGCATACTCGTGGTGGTCGTATCGTATGGGCGCGAGAGCGAAAAATATCGGATGGCGTTTAGATTATTTTGTTGTTTCGGAAAGAATGAAAGACCAAATAACAGAAGCGAAAATTAATAGTGAAGTAATGGGGTCAGACCATTGTCCAGTTGAATTACATATAAATTTCTAAAAAAAGAAGTATCTCCCTAATATTAGGGAGATACTTCTTTTTTTAATTCAGTTTGTTAAAATTTTTCAAATCATTCTTGAAATAATTTCATATTAAATATATACTTAGTAACGATAATCATTATCAGTGAAAATGATTATCAAGTGATGAAGGCGTAAAAGAATTATAGTCTAGGGGAAGTGAACGGGAATGAGTTCTGGATAAAATTATTAATCTAATGAAATATATATATGGGACAAGGTTCATATAGTTAAATTTTATTGAGAATATAGTTTGAAAATTCGAGAGGAGACATATAAAGATGAACAAGAAATTATTTACTTTAGGGATGGTTACAGTTTTAAGTGTAGGTTTAGCGGCATGTAATAGTGCGGATAAAACTTCAGGCGAGCAAAAACAACAGACAAAAGCTACGGAAACGAAAAAAGATGAAAAACGAAAAATCACATATTTAGGTAAAGAGTATACAGTGCCAGCAAAAGTAGATAAAATTGCGACAGCTAGTTTAGAGTCAATGGAAGATGCGGCAGTACTTGGAATTAAACCAGTTGGTGCCATTACTGTAGGTGGTAAATTACCAAAATATCTTGAAAAAGAGTTAGAAGGTGCTAAATCTGTTGGTGAGAAAATGCAACCCAATTTCGAAACATTACTACAATTAAAACCAGATGTTATTACATCGAGTACGAAATTCCCAGCAGAAACAGCTGAAAAGTTTACGAAAGTAGCTCCTACATTCCCGGTATCACACGTTTCAACAAATTGGGAAGATAACTTAAAGTTAATGGGAGAATTAACTGGTAAAAAAGATAAAGCAGAAAAAATTATTAAGGATTACAATTCGGACGCTGAAAAAGCAAAAGCAAAACTAGGAGATAAGTTAAAAGATAAAAAAGTACTTGTCATAAGACTAAGAGCAAATGAATTATTCCTATATCCAGAAGGAGTATACTTCAACCCTGTAATTTATAAAGATCTTGGACTAACTGCTCCAGAACAATTGAAAACTGTAAAAGCACAAGAGAAAATTTCATTTGAAAAACTTGCTGAACTTAACCCAGATTATATTTTCTTACAATATGAGGCAAGTGAAAATAAAAACCCGAAAGTGTTAGAAGAAATTGAAAGTAATCCAATTTGGCAAAGTATGAATGCTGCGAAGGAAAAGAAAGTATTTGTAAATGTTGTAGATCCAATGGCACAAGGTGGTACAGCTTGGAGTAAAACAGCATTCTTAAAAGAAGCCGTGAAAAATTTATCTAAATAATACAATAAGTAAGGTGCGTTGAATGATATGCAGAAAACAAATGCAGTACCAGTAACTATATTATGTATAGCACCCATACTCATCTTATTTACAATTATACTTTCGATTTTGTATGGGGCAAAAAGTATTGACGCTGAAACAGTGTGGAACGCATTATTTCATTTTGATTCAAGCGATGTAAATCATAATATTATTATTACTTCACGTTTACCAAGGGTAGTTGCAGCTCTTTTAGTCGGAGCATTTCTAGCCATATCAGGAGCACTTATGCAGGGGATGACAAGAAACTATCTTGCATCCCCTTCTATTATGGGTGTGACGGATGGCGCTGCCTTTGTTATTACACTTAGCATGATTTTTCTTCCGGGAATGTCATCAATTGGTATGGTTGTATGTTCAATGATTGGTTCTGCACTAGGAGCCGGTATCGTATTTGGTTTTGGTTCGCTCCTTCAAAATGGCTTATCACCAGTTAGGTTAGCGATTATAGGAACAGTTATTGGAACATTTTTAAGTAGTGTATCGGCTGCAATGGCTTCGTATTTCCAAATTTCTCAAAATGTTAGTTTTTGGTTTAATGCAAAGTTAGATCAAGTAGATCCTAATATCATTAAAATCACGATACCGTTTGGGATAATTGGAATAATTTTAGCATTGTTAATATCAAAATCAATTACCATTCTTTCATTAGGCGAAGAGGTTTCTATTAATTTAGGGCAACGTACAAAACTAGTTAAAGCGATGGCAATTTTATCGGTAATTTTCTTAACAGGAACAGCAGTTGCTTTAGTGGGGAAAGTTGGTTTTGTAGGTTTAATTATTCCGCACATTACGCGCTTTATAATTGGGGTAGATTATAAGTGGATTTTGCCATGTGCAGGTGTTATTGGTGGCGTTTTCTTAGCGTTATGTGACGTTTTGAGTAGATTTATAAACTATCCATTTGAAACACCTATTGGAGTCGTTACCTCTTTAATTGGAATTCCTTTCTTCCTTTATTTAATCCGTACTAGAGGAGGAGAGAGACATGCTTAAAAGTTCAAGTCAACGTTTCGGAATGACGATGGGGATTATTATATTTTTAATACTATGTGCTATTTATATTAGTTTAACAAATGGTACGTTCGACATTACGATTACAGATGTATTTAAAACACTTTTTAGAATTGATCCAGTACCAGAACATGATTTAGTTATTTTTGAGTTTCGCCTTCCGCGCATCGTAATTGCTGGATTAGTAGGATTAGGCCTTGGTGTTGCGGGTGCCGTTATTCAAGGGATTACGAGAAATGGGTTGGCGGACCCAGGTATTTTAGGCGTAAATGCCGGAGCAGGAACAGCGATTGTCATTTTTATGTTTTTCTTTCAAGGGCAATTAAAAAGCACAGACTGGGTTTCTATTATGATGATGCCAATGTTTGGTTTAGTAGGCGGATTAGGTGCAGCTATCATCATTTATCTGTTTTCTTGGAAAAACGGTAAATTAGATTCGCAGCGACTTTTATTAACAGGGATTGCAATTGGATCAGGATTTGGAGCCTTTTCTATGTACTTATCACTCAAAATGAAGTCAACTGATTTTGAAATGGCCGCAGTGTGGGTGTCTGGAAGCATATATAGTGCAAACTGGAAGTATATTGTGGCTATGTTACCATGGCTTATTATCTTAATTCCGCTTATACAAAAGAAAGCTTATTTATTAGATTTATTTCAATTGGAAGAAACGAGTATTACAAGTTTAGGTGTTTCAGTAGAAAGAGAGAAATCGATTTTACTATTAAGTAGTATCGGGCTTGTGAGCGCATGTGTTGCTGTTTCAGGGAGTATCGGTTTTATTGGCTTAATGGCACCGCATATAGCGAAAAGGCTTGTCGGTATTCAACATAAGTATATAATTCCTACGTGCGGCGTAATCGGAATGTTTCTTGTAATTGCTTCAGACTTTATTGCGAAAACAGTTTTTACACCTGTAGAGCTACCAGTTGGAATCGTTATTTCTATTGTCGGTGTACCGTATTTCTTATATTTACTTTATAAGGCGAAAGCGTAAGAGGAGGAATAAAAGTGAGTATTTTAAGTGCAAAAAATTTAGAAACAAGTTATGAAAAGCTTACAGTGTTTCGCGATTTAAATGTGGAAATACAAGAAGGAAAAGTAACGACAATTATAGGTCCAAACGGTTGCGGTAAATCGACATTGTTAAAAACAATGGGAAGAATTTTAAAACAAAAAAGCGGTAAAGTATATTTGCAAGGACAGGATTTACATACAATTCCAACGAAAGAAATTGCGAAGCAGTTAGCTTTACTCCCGCAAACTCCAATTGCACCAGGTGAGCTTAAAGTGGAAGAATTAATTTCTTATGGACGCTATCCACATCGAAATAACGTAAATAAGTTAACGACAAAAGATAAAGAAATGATTGATTGGGCATTAGATATAACGAAAACTTCTGAATTTCGAACGAGACAAATTGCAAATTTATCAGGTGGTCAAAGACAAAAGGTATGGCTAGCGATGGCATTAGCACAAGAGACAGAAGTGTTGCTATTAGATGAGCCAACTACATACCTTGATATGTCTCATCAATTAGATGTATTACAAATTGTGGAGAAGTTAAATAAAGAACATAATTGTACGGTTGTTATGGTATTACATGATATTAACCATGCATCAAGGTTTTCAGATGAAATTATTGCAATGAAGGAAGGAGAAATTGTTACAACTGGTAGCCCGGAAGAAATCATTACAAATGAAGTGTTAAAAGAAGTATTTCATATTGATGCACGTGTCATGATTGATCCGTATAACGGGGCTCCTGTTTGTTTCGGATATGATAGCGTTGTATCTGAAGAAGAAAAAATCGAAATATATGTAACAAGTTAAAAAAGAGGGGGAATAGGGTGAATACTACAGTTGAAAAACAGCAGATTATAACATCTAATACAGAGCAGTGGAAAATGTATTCAAAATTAGAAGGTAAGGAATATCAAATTCATATTTCAAAGCCGAGGCAACCAGCACCGGATTCAGGATATCCTGTCATTTACGTATTAGATGGCAATGCCTTTTTTCAAACATTTCATGAAGCAGTTAAAATACAATCAGTAAGAGCGGAAAAAACCGGTGTTTCACCAGCTATTATAGTAGCAGTGGGTTATCCAATTGAAGGCGCATTTTCAGGGGAAGAAAGGTGCTATGATTTTACGCCTAGCGTAATTTCAAAAGATGCCCCTTTAAAACCAGACGGTAAACCGTGGCCTAAAACAGGAGGAGCACATAATTTCTATACTTTTATTGAAGAAGAACTGAAACCACAAATTGAAAAGAATTTTGAGATTGATAAAAGTAAGCAAACGTTATTTGGACATTCTTTAGGTGGACTATTTGCTCTTTATATACTATTTACAAACTTAAATGCTTTTCAAAATTATTTTATTAGTAGTCCATCTATATGGTGGAATAATAAATCCGTACTTGAAAAAGAAGAGAACCTTATACATGAATTAAACAATGCTAAGTTTGAAACAGGAGTGTTCCTTACAGTTGGGTCACTAGAACGAGAGCATATGGTTGTAGGTGCAAATGAATTATCAGAGCGCCTTCTCCAAGTAAACCACGATAAACTTAAATTTAAGTTTTATGAAGCTGAAGGGGAGAATCATGCATCTGTTGTGCCGACGTCTTTAAGTAAAGGATTGAGGTTTATTAGTTACGTATAGGAAAAAAGGTTATGGATAAAACATTCCATAACCTTTTTTAATATGTAGAATTGTCCTTTTCGAAAGTTTTGTTTCAACTTTTCGTCTAAAGAGACAAAAAGTTGTCACAAATCGGTCACAATTAGCATAAACATAAAATAGACGAAATGAACTTATTTCCAAAAAGGCTTGGTTTATTTCAATCATGATTCGTAGAGTTGAAAAAGCATGGATTAAAAGTTCACTATATTCCCAAGGAGGTAGATCGTATGAAAACAATTCTTGCTATCGCTGGACTTATTTGGGTTTTATCGCATGGCATCCCAATTTATGAAGGAGAACAAATTCGCAGTGCTCTGAATAAAAATTTTAATGAATATCATATCATTAATCGGCAAGATAATGTTGTGACAGTTCGAGTGAATGATTGTTTTCATACGGTAACCGTTGAAGGAACTTCAGTAGTGAATGATACAAAAGTATGTGATCAGCAATAATTATATATGGAAAGAAAAATTCTAGGGTTAAATATCTGAAAATTAAAATTAAAAAATTATAGACGAAGAATAAGCGGGGGCGGTTAATCCCCGCTTATTCTTGTTTCACTTTATTGAATTTTGATGAGAGATATAATGATTTTGTGACAAAAAGGAAAGGGTATACTGAAAATTGAGATTAAGAAGCTAATGAGTTGTTAAGAATAATCATAAAGTGTAAATATACTCTTATGGGGTATCATGCGTAGATATTTAATGCTATAATTGGTATACTCATAAAAAACAATTGTTTTATTGAATGAAGAGAAACTTTAAGAAGGTGATAATATGGATCATAAAGAGCATGAAGCAGTAACACATAGATCAGAAAAAGAAAAAGAACAGATTATAAATAGATTAAAGAGAATTGAAGGACAGGTCCGCGGTATTCAAAATATGATTGAAAATGATCGTTATTGCGTGGATATTTTAGTGCAAATTTCAGCGATTAATGCAGCGATGAAAAAAGTAGGAATGGGTGTATTAAAAAACCATACAAGTCATTGTGTTTCAGGTGCTATTAAAGATGGCAATGGTGACGAAGCAATTGAAGAATTAATGACTGTATTTGAACGTTTTTCAAAAGCGTAAAAACAAGCTAGTATGTCACTGGCTTGTTTTTTTGTTTACCTTCATAATAAGATCTCGGCGTATTGATGTGAAAAAGTGTGTGTAAAATAAACTATTAGAAAATAATTGAAAAATCATGATATAAAACCATTGATTACCTTAGGGGGGTATGGTAAGATGTAATTGTGATTAACAAACAATGAATAAACAAGAGGAGGATTTTAAATGGAACAGTTAACATTACAGGTTGAAGGTATGTCTTGTGGACATTGTGTAAATGCTATCGAAAGCAGTGTGAAAGAGCTAAACGGTGTTGAACAAGTGAAGGTTCAATTAGCAGAAGGAACTGTTGAAGTTACTATCGACTCGTCTGCCGTAACATTAAAAGATATCGTTGCTGTAATCGAAGACCAAGGATACGATGTTCAATAATTATTTTTAGATATGGAAATAAATCGTACTTTAAATAAAGTACGATTTATTTTGCTAATCATTATACCTCATAAGGGTATATAGAGGTGAGAG
Source organism: Bacillus sp. B1-WWTP-T-0.5-Post-4 (assembly GCF_009183795.1). NCBI lineage: Bacteria > Bacillati > Bacillota > Bacilli > Caryophanales > Bacillaceae > Bacillus > Bacillus sp. B1-WWTP-T-0.5-Post-4. The sequence continues at coordinate 600,818 of NZ_WEIJ01000003.1, read as the reverse complement.
ACATGAATGAAAAAAAAGAGGCCAATCTTCAAATATCGGGAATGACATGTGCGGCATGTGCAAATAGAATTGAAAAAGGTCTAAAAAAAGTAGAAGGTGTTCATGAGGCAAATGTAAATTTTGCACTTGAAAAAACAAAAATAATGTACGATCCAACTAAAACAAATCCGCAACAGTTTAAAGAAAAAGTTGAATCGTTAGGATATGGAATTGTAAGTGATAAAGCTGAATTTACTGTTTCAGGAATGACATGTGCAGCATGTGCAAATAGAGTTGAAAAGCGTTTAAATAAGTTAGATGGTGTGAACAAAGCGACAGTAAATTTTGCTTTAGAATCAGCTACAGTAGACTTTAATCCTGATGAAGTTAATGTAAATGAAATGAAGAGTACGATTACGAAGCTAGGATATAAATTAGAAGTGAAACCAGATGATCAAGATGCATCAACTGATCATCGATTACAAGAAATTGAAAGACAAAAGAAGAAGTTTATTATTTCGTTTATTTTATCTTTCCCATTATTGTGGGCAATGGTTAGTCATTTCTCATTTACGTCGTTTATTTATTTACCAGATATGTTAATGAACCCTTGGGTGCAACTAGCACTTGCAACTCCTGTTCAATTTATCATTGGTGGACAGTTTTATGTTGGAGCTTATAAAGCGTTACGTAATAAAAGTGCGAATATGGATGTTCTCGTGGCGCTTGGAACGTCGGCCGCGTATTTCTATAGTGTATATTTAAGTATTCAATCTATTGGTTCTTCGAAACATATGACAGATTTATATTTTGAAACGAGTGCGGTACTTATTACATTAATTATTTTAGGTAAATTATTTGAAGCGAAAGCAAAAGGGCGCTCATCAGAAGCAATTAAAAAATTGATGGGTTTACAAGCGAAGACAGCTACAGTTGTGCGAGATGGAACAGAAATAAAAATTTTGATTGAAGAAGTAGTAGCTGGTGATATCGTCTATGTAAAGCCTGGTGAAAAAATACCAGTAGATGGTGAGATTGTAGAAGGAAAGTCAGCAATTGATGAATCGATGTTAACGGGTGAAAGTATTCCTGTTGATAAGTCAATTGGGGATGTAGTAATAGGTTCGACAATAAATAAAAATGGATTTTTAAAAGTGAAAGCAACTAAGGTAGGAAGAGATACTGCATTAGCTCAAATTATTAAAGTAGTAGAAGAGGCACAAGGTTCAAAAGCTCCTATTCAAAGGGTAGCAGATCAAATTTCAGGTATTTTCGTACCGGTTGTAGTTGTGATTGCGATTATCACATTTGCAGTATGGATGATATTTGTTACACCTGGTGATTTTGGCGGAGCACTTGAGAAAATGATAGCAGTACTTGTTATTGCTTGTCCATGTGCATTAGGTCTTGCAACGCCTACATCTATTATGGCAGGATCAGGAAGATCGGCTGAGTATGGTATTTTATTTAAAGGTGGAGAGCATTTAGAAGCAACGCACCGATTAGATACGGTTATTTTAGATAAAACGGGTACAGTGACAAATGGGAAGCCGGTATTAACAGATGTAATTGTAGCAGATGGATTCAATGAAAATGAACTGCTTAGATTAGTAGGGGCAGCAGAAAGAAATTCTGAACATCCGCTTGCAGAAGCGATTGTAGAAGGAATTAAAGAAAAGAAAATTGATATCCCAAGTTCAGAAACGTTTGAAGCGATTCCGGGATTTGGTATCGAATCAGTTGTAGAAGGAAAACACTTATTAATTGGTACACGTCGATTAATGAAGAAATTCAATATTGATATTGAAGAAGTTTCTAAATCAATGGAAGCGCTAGAACGAGAAGGAAAAACAGCAATGCTTATTGCAATCGATAAAGAATATGCTGGTATAGTTGCCGTTGCAGATACTGTGAAAGATACTTCAAAAGCAGCTATCGCAAGACTGAAAAAAATGGGTCTAGACGTTGTGATGATTACAGGAGATAATACACAAACTGCTCAGGCAATTGCAAAGCAAGTTGGTATTGATCACGTAATTGCAGAAGTATTGCCAGAAGGAAAAGCAGAAGAAGTGAAAAAACTGCAAACAAATGGTAAGAAAGTAGCGATGGTTGGAGACGGGATAAATGATGCTCCTGCTCTTGCTACAGCGAACATTGGTATGGCAATTGGAACGGGAACGGATGTAGCGATGGAAGCAGCGGATATAACGTTAATCCGTGGTGACTTAAATAGTATTGCTGATGCGATATTTATGAGTAAAATGACGATAAGAAATATTAAACAAAATTTATTCTGGGCATTAGCTTATAACGCGTTAGGAATTCCAATTGCGGCATTAGGTTTCTTAGCCCCTTGGGTTGCTGGAGCAGCGATGGCATTTAGTTCTGTATCCGTTGTATTAAATGCATTACGATTACAAAGAGTTAAATTAAAATCTTAAAAAGCTACATTAAGTAATTGAATAGAATTAAAAAACAATACTTGAATAAGTATTGTTTTTTTGTTCGTATAGAAATTAAAACGATATAATAAAGCAGAAATATAGAATCGTATGTAGTAGAAAAGTTAAGAGGTAGTTTGGTAAGGAGACTTATATATGTTAAAAGATATTATAATTAGAACATTCCAGAAAAAAGATTTAGATCAAGTATTACAATTGTTCTATGAAACAGTTCATACGGTTAATGCAAAAGATTATAATGAGTTACAGCTACAGGCGTGGGCACCGGAGCGACTAGATAGAGAAAATTGGTTACAGTCTTTAGAAAAGAATATTAGCTATGTAGCCGATCATAAAGGTATGATTGTGGGGTTTGGGGATTATAACGATGATCGTTACGTAGATCGTTTATTTACGCATAAAGATTATCAAGGGAAAAGAGTCGCTTCATACATACTACAGAAGTTAGAAAAAGAAGCAGTGAACCTAGGGCATAGGGAGATATATACAGAGGCGAGCATTACCGCAAAACCTTTTTTTGAAAGTAAAGATTTTATTTGCATAAAAGAACAAAAGAAACAGCATAATGGTCAGATTTTTATTAATTATGTTATGAAAAAATATCCTTCTCATAAATGAGAAGGATATTTTTCATTATTTTACAGCTTCTTTTAGTTCTTTACCAGCTTTGAAAGCAGGTACTTTAGAAGCTGCGATTTGCATTTCTTCACCAGTTTGTGGGTTACGGCCTGTACGAGCAGCTCTTTCGCGAACTTCGAATGTACCGAATCCGATAAGTTGTACTTTTTCACCAGCAGCTAAAGTGTTAGTGATTGATTCTACTACAGTTTGTACAACTACAGTAGCTTCTTTTTGAGAAATCTCAGCATTTTGTGCTACGTTTTTAATTAATTCTGTTTTGTTCATGTTTTTCACCTCATATGTAAATAATGCTATTTAAGTTGTTATTATAACGTATAAAACATTCGAGAACAAGTGTACGTACATATATTCGCAAAAAAAATGAAATTTGTAATATTTTTAGGGTTCTTTATAGACATTCTATTTAAGCCGACAGAGATTTGTTCTTCATTTCAGTCTTCTCTTGATAAGAAGATAGTTTCTTATTATAAGATATGAAGTAAGGTAGTGCTACAAATAACATACCTCCTACTAAATTTCCAAAGAAAACAAAAATAAAGTTTGGAAAATATTCAGCCCAAGTGAAATGACCGGCAAAAATTGCGGCTGGGATGACAAACATATTTGCTACAACGTGTTGAAATCCAATCGCAACAAAAGTCATAACTGGGAACCAAATACCGATAATCTTTCCGATAAATTCTTTACTTCCCATACTGAGCCAAACAGCTAAACAAACGAGCCAATTACATCCGATTGCAGAAATAAATGCTTGCAATGGTGTATCTTGTAGTTTCGCTTGAGCGATAGAAATAGTTTTCGCTAAAAAAGCTCCTTCAGTTAAGCCAACGATATGACCGAAAAAATAGGCTACAAATACAGCTCCTATGAAATTGCTAAATGTAACAATAACTAAATTTCGTATGAAATAAAATAAAGTAATTTTCTTTTGGAGCCAGGCCATAGAAACTGTCATCATGTTACCAGTTACTAGTTCACCGCCTGCAAGAATAACGAGAATAAGACCAACAGGGAATACAGCAGCGCCTAGAAAACTAGAAAATGATCCCCAATATTTTGGCATTGTCCCAATAACATGAATATCGAGTAAATACCCTAATGCGATAAAAGCACCGCCAAAAAAACCGAGAATTAGCATAGGGAGTAATGATAAATGAGCTTTTTTCCTTCCGGAATTCGCAGCAAGTTCCGTAATTTCTTCTGGTGTAAATACAGACATGAATAACCCCTCCGTAATAAAATGATGGAATGAATAGAAAAAGATTCGAAAATATATGTATTATAAAAATATGGTATGACTTCTGTATAAAATTGTCAAAGTGAATAGGGAGGAAATTACATATTAATAACATTGTTCATGTTGTCACATTAATGTAACAATAAGGATTTAAAGTGTTTCTAGAGGTGAAAACATGAATACGAATCATGTAAAAAAAGAACGAAAAAAATCAATCGTAAAGATATTTATTATTAGTTTTATAAGTATATTAATGATACTAGTAAGTTTGTATTATTATGCGACAGAAATAGAACGAAAACTAGTAACAGTTACATGGAATGAAATAGAAGCTTCTGCAATTCCTAAAGAATTTAATAATAAAAAAATGTTACAGTTTTCAGATGTACATTTAGGGCCAGAGTTTACATTGAAGCAACTTGAACATTTGGTGGAGAAGATGAATGAATTACATCCAGATATAGTAGTTTTTACCGGAGATTTAATAGATAAATTTGGTTCTTATAGTGCAGAAAGAGAGGAAGCGAAGGCTATTTTGCAGAAAATTTATGCTCCCTTAGGGAAATATGCTGTGTTTGGGAATCATGATAGGGGCGGGGGCGGTAGTTTATTTTACAAAAGATATATGGAGGAAGCTGGTTTTTCTGTATTAGTAAATGAAGTGCAGAAAATTAAAGTGGAAAACGGCAAATATATTACAATATCAGGTTTGGATGATTTTCTATTAGGGAAGCCGAAAATAGATTCAACTTTAAAAAACTTGAAACAAAATGATTTTAACATGTTATTAGTACATGAGCCGGATGTTGTAACCAAAATAAATCGTTACCCAGTTGATCTTCAACTGTCAGGACATAGTCACGGAGGACAAGTCCAAATCCCTTTTGTAGGTCCGTTAATTACTACCAAACTAGCTGAGAGCTATGTTGAAGGTATGTATGAAGTGGAGGGGAAGAGTAAGCAGTTATATTTATATGTAAATCGTGGTATTGGGACTACTAGGATGCCTGTTAGATTTTGTAGTGTACCTGAACTTTCAGTTTTTGTGTTGAAGCAAAAGAGTGACTAGAATATTTAACAATATGATTCGGAGGAACGTGCGATGTTGGGCGATGGAAAACAGTTTCTTGAAACTTTAGATGTGACAAAGTAGTTTTCATAAATAAAAAACAACAATAGGACCTATAAAGGGTCCTATTGCTGTTTTTATCCTGCATTGATTGCCCATAAATGTCCGATTGATGGGGGCTAATTATAGTTTTACTTTGTTATTTTTGCAAGGAAAGACCATCAAAATATGTTCTATAGTTATTTGAGAATTCGAAGTTGTTTTTTGCATCCCAATTAATAGACCAAGACATTAGGCCGCGGAATGCAGGATAGCCACTCTGGTTAGAAAGTTTATACTTTCCTCCGAACGGAACTCCTTTAATGATATAATTTAAAGCTTTTTTCATTTCAGTTGGCGAAATGTATCCACCACTTGGAGCTGCCGCTGGTGCTGCTGGAAGCCCAATCATGACTTGATCTGAACGAAGAGCTGGGAAAATGTTATTTGCATTACCACCTACAGGAAAACCATGTAAGAGCATATCTGCCATAGCGACCTCGTAGTCTGCAGTACCTTGATTGTAGTTATTACCGTCCATTCCAATCCCGCTACCAGCGTTGTAGTGTTGAACATGAATGTATGTTAGTTTATCTTTCACTCCGTAAATAATTGGTAAATATGCACCCCATATGCTTCCATATGCGCTATAACCGCCTTGAACATAAGCTGTTTCAGGAGCCATGCTTAATAGAAAATCTGGACCATAATGATCTGAGATTGTTCGAATAGCTGATATAAGATTTACGATTTGGGGAGTAGTTGGATTTTTGAAATTAGTATCATTTCCGTTTAAGTAAATACCTGATTCAAGGTCAATATCTATTCCATCAAAACCGTATTTATCGATTAGAGACTGTATGGAATTAATAAAACGATCCTTAGCGGCATTGTCAGGAAGTAAAACGACTCCATTTTGTCCACCTATTGAAAGAACTACTTTCTTTCCTTTACTTTTTAAATAAGAAATATCTGATTTGAAGTCTGCATCTGTACCATACACAGGAGAAAATTCAACAGTGGAACGATCACCACCAGTTTCACCAAAAGATACATTGATTACATCCCATTTTGGTGAAACGTCTTTTAATTTAATAATGCCAGTACCGTTATCAAAGTTATGCCAATATCCAACGAGTAATTTTGAACCTAAATTGTTTGCTGCTTGTGCTTGGAAAGGGGATAGCGGTAGAAGTAAGAACATTACTAAAATACAACAAAAAAATTTGAACTTGTTTAACATATCAACACTCCTATACAAAAAGTTGTCTAGATGTATAATCTTGTTTATTTAATAATATCTGAAAATTCTTTCTTTTGTAAGGGGACTATAATTTTCTCAACAATTGTGTATGGGGAAGTATTAAACCTAATGTAATAATTTTTGAAGAAGGTTGAATTGCAATTGTTAAATTCAGAATATTTTGATATATTTTAAAGTATAGGACAAAATCTTTCGCACAGTACTCTTACATAAGTTTCAAAATTTAGTTTGGAAGGGGATGTACAAGATTTGGATAAAAATCTAAAGAAAGACCTCAAAATACGCCACATTACAATGATTTCAATTGGCGGCGTAATAGGGGCTGGTTTGTTTGTTGGAAGTGGTGCAGTTGTACATTCGGCAGGACCAGGTTCTATCGTTTCATATGCATTAGCAGGACTTCTAGTCATTTTCGTCATGAGAATGCTAGGAGAAATGGCAGCTGTTAATCCGACAAGTGGTTCATTTGCAACGTATGCAAGAGAAGCGATTGGTCCTTGGGCGGGTTATACAATAGGCTGGTTATACTGGTTTTTTTGGGTAATTGTTATTGCAATAGAAGCCACAGCAGGTGCTGGTATTATCCAATATTGGATTCCACAAATACCGCTTTGGTTATTAAGTTTAATATTAACAATTTTATTAACGCTGACGAACGTTTTTTCGGTGAAATCATTTGGAGAGTTTGAATATTGGTTTTCTTTTATTAAAGTAATAAGTATTGTTTTGTTCCTTTGTCTAGGTCTTGCTGTTATTTTAGGATTTGTTCCAGGAACAGAAGCACCCGGCACTTCGAATTTAATTGGACAAGGTGGATTTATGCCAAACGGTATAAGTTCGGTCCTGCTTGGAATTACTGTTGTTATATTTTCATTTATGGGATCAGAGATTGTAGCAGTAGCCGCAGGTGAATCTGCAGAACCTGTAAAAGCAGTAAAAACAGCAACAAACAGTGTGATTTGGCGTATTCTTGTATTTTTTATTGGGTCTATAGCGGTAGTTGTCACGCTACTGCCATGGAATTCAGCAAACATATTAAAAAGTCCATTTGTAGCTGTACTTGAACATATAGGAATACCAGCGGCAGCACAAATTATGAATTTTATCGTTTTAACAGCTGTACTTTCTTGCTTAAATTCAGGCTTATATACAAATTCAAGAATGCTTTTTTCAATGGCAGAAAGAGGAGATGCTCCAAAGTCATTTTTAAAATTGAACAGTAGTGGTGTTCCCGTTCGAGCGGTTTTATTTGGAACTTTCTTCGCTTATATTGGAGTTGTGTTTAGTTACATTTCTCCAGATAAAGTCTTTTTGTTTTTAGTGAATGCATCTGGCGGGATTGCGTTACTAGTTTATCTCGTTATTGCAGTTTCGCATTTAAAGATGCGTAAAAAAATGGGGAAAGTAGAACAACAAAATTTGAAAGTGAAAATGTGGCTTTTTCCGTATGTAACGTATGTTACAATTGCTGCTATTATAGCAGTTTTAGTTGCGATGTTCGCAATTGATACTTTACGTTCACAAGCATTTTTAACAATGTTTGTTACTGTTCTTATAATACTTTCTTATTTTATTTTTAATAGAAATAAAAATATCACAGTTTTGCATCCTAAAAGTAAGAATGAGGAATCTGTTCGATTCTAATTTTCTTATTTTCGAAGAGAGTTACACCCAATCATTGCTATAAAAGAATCATATATAATCATAGAAACAAGTAATTACTATTGTCATAGTGAATATAAACTTTTTTCTTGACTTTTTATACGAAGGCGAGCAAAATGGTAAAAAAGGAAGGGGGGATGATGATGGAAGAGTATGTATTAGAGCTGTATAACCTGTTATATACGACAGAATGGCAAGATATTGTTTCGTTTCTAGGAATCGTATTTTGCATGAAAATTGTAATTGTATATATGGAAGAGCAAGGTATGTTCTATTCCTTCTCATCTCCGTTCGATGTGCAGCGCGAGCCGTTGCTAAACTATGCCAATGTGAATTACGAACAATTTCCTTTTGTAGTTTTCTTTATGATTCGATTTATTACAGCAATTGTAAGGAAAAAGGAAAGTGACGATGAAGAGTGCCACTCAACTTGTAATATAGCGAATGTTTTTTAAGCTAAATACAAGGAGGAGATTTATATGTGGTTTCGATTTCTTATGATTGGTTTCTTTTCATTAACAGCAATTTCATTAATGGGATATCAAGTGTCTGAAATTTTTCAAGCATATAGCGATACATTTTTTAACAAAAACTAATCGCATTGCTATTTGGATAATAAAGCGATAAAATCCTTCTTAAGAAGTTTTATTAAGAAGGATTTTTTTCTTTGTCTTGTCTTGCTGTGTCAAACTATTGTCACATTTACACTGTGAATAATATGTTAAAATAGTGAGGTTATGTATACATACTTGAAGGAAGAGGGAGTGACCATTTTGGTGGATCAATCAACAAATCAGAAAAGCTATGCTCCTATTGTGATAACGCTTTCTGTAATTGTAAATGCGATTATTTTATTTTTGTTCTTTGGACCTGTTGGCTATGAAGGAGAAGTACATTTTGATGTAACGATTTTACCAATGTTAAACGCGATTTTTAATAGCTTTACGTTCGTATTTTTATTAGCAGCGTTATTCTCTATTATTAAAAAGAATGTGAAAATGCATCGTGGTTTTATCCTTGCAGCATTTACGACAACTTTACTATTTTGTGTGTCGTATTTATCGTATCATTACTTAGCACCGGCAACACATTTTGGCGGAGAAGGATTCATTAAATATGTGTATTTCATCATTTTAATTACACATATTATCCTAGCAGCAATTATCGTACCACTTGCATTGTTTGCGCTTGTATTTGGTTTTACAAATCAATTAACACGTCACCGTAAAATTGTACGTTGGACGATGCCGATTTGGTTATATGTAAGTTTATCTGGTGTTATTGTTTACTTAATGATCTCACCTTATTACCAATAAAAAAATCTCAGCCTGTAGGCTGGGATTTTTTTATTAAGCAAATATTTTTGTGAAATGAAAAAAATATGGTATACAAAAGTATAGTTGCTTTTCATATAGAAGGGATGGTAAAGAAATATGCAAAATTTTGTATTTCGTAATCCAACGAAACTTATTTTCGGTAAAGGTCAATTAGAACAGTTAAAAACTGAAATTCCACAGTTCGGTAAAAAAGTTCTTCTCGTATACGGGGGAGGCAGCATTAAAAGAAACGGTATTTATGATAATGTAATTTCTATTTTAAAGGATATTAATGCAGAAGTATTTGAATTAACAGGTGTTGAACCGAATCCACGTGTATCAACTGTAAAGAAAGGGATTCAAATTTGTAAAGAGAATGGTGTTGAATTTATTTTAGCAGTTGGTGGAGGGAGTGTAATCGACTGTACGAAGGCAATTGCAGCTGGTAGTAAGTACGATGGAGATGTATGGGATATTGTAACGAAAAAAACATTTGCTAATGAGGCATTACCATTTGGTACTGTACTTACTCTTGCAGCAACAGGATCTGAAATGAATGCAGGCTCGGTAATTACAAACTGGGAAACGAATGAAAAGTATGGATGGGGTAGCCCGGTTACTTTCCCGCAGTTTTCGATTTTAGATCCAGTTCATACTACTTCTGTACCGAAAGATCAAACAATTTACGGTATGGTAGATATTATGTCGCACGTATTAGAACAATATTTCCATCATGGAACGAATACAGAACTACAAGATCGTTATTGTGAAGCTGTTTTAAAAACAGTAATTGAGACAGCTCCTAAGCTTTTAAGTGATTTAGAAAATTATGAGCATAGAGAAACTATTTTATATTGTGGTACTATGGCGTTAAACGGCATTTTAGCAATGGGAGTAAAAGGAGATTGGGCGACTCATAATATTGAGCATGCAGTTTCTGCTGTTCATGATATACCACACGGGGGTGGCCTTGCGATTTTATTCCCGAACTGGATGAAGCATGTTGTAGAGGAAAATGTAAGTCGTTTTAAACAGTTTGCTATTCGAGTATTCAATGTAGAAACAGATGGAAAGACTGATCGAGAAATTGCGTTAGAAGGAATTCAGGCGTTACGTCAATTTTGGACTTCAATTGAGGCGCCAGTAACATTATCTGATTACGCTATTGGAGAAAATGAAATTGATTTAATGGCGGATAAAGCGATGGCGTATGGTGAATTTGGTAACTTTAAAAAATTAAATAAAGATGATGTTTTAAGTATATATAAAGCTTCTTTATAAGTGAATTTAGAAAAGAAACCTATTTGATTGTTTGATCGAATAGGTTTCTTTTTGCTGTTTATAAACGTTTTTGGATGTTTTTGATTATTTTTGATTGTTTACGGTTGATTTTTGTGACCGTTTTCATTATACTGTAATCAAAGAAGAGGTGAATAAAATGTTAACTCCTGAACGTCATCAAATGATATTGCAACTTGTAAAAGAACAGAAAGTTGTAAAATTACAGCAATTAGTTGAAAGAACAGAAAGCTCTGAATCGACAATTCGCCGTGATTTAGCGCAATTGGAAAAGCAAAGGTTATTAAAAAGAGTTCATGGTGGTGCCGCTGTTTTAACAGGAAAAGGGCAAGAACCAACGATGGTTGAAAAATCATCCAAAAACATTCAAATAAAACAACAAATTGCTAAGTATGCGGCTAGCGTTATTGAACAAGGTGATTGTATTTATTTAGATGCAGGAAGTACAACATTTGAAATGATTCCATTTTTAATAAATAAAGATGTTACTGTCGTTACGAATGGACTTATGCATATTGAAGCTTTAGTTGAAAATAATATTCGTGCGTATTTACTAGGCGGAATGATGAAGAGTAGGACGAAAGCTTTAATCGGTGCTATGGCACAGGAAAGTATGCAGAAGTATCGTTTTGATAAATGTTTTTTAGGTGCAAATGGTGTACATGAACAGCTTGGCTTTACAACGCCAGATCCAGAAGAAGCGCTCTTAAAACAAATGGCATTAACATTAGCAAACGAAGGATATTTCTTAATTGATGAAAGTAAGTTTTCAGAAGTTGCATTTGCGAAAATTGCAAATGTTGAAGAAGCAAATATTATTACAAACCATTTAGAAATTGATTTAGAAAAATATAAACAACAAACCAATGTAATTGAGGCTGATAAACAATGATCTATACAGTTACTTTAAACCCATCTATTGATTATGTAGTGCAAGTTTCTTCTTTTGATTTAGGAACAATAAATCGAGCGGAGAAAGATATGAAGTTTCCTGGAGGAAAAGGAATTAATGTTTCTCGTGTTCTTCAGCGTTTAGGTGTTAAAAATATAGCACTTGGATTTACTGGTGGATTTACTGGTCAATTTATTAAAGAGGTATTACAGACGGAAGGTGTAACAACAAACTTCGTCCAAGTAGATGAAGATACTCGCATTAATGTGAAAATAAAAGGGGAAGAAGAAACAGAATTAAATGGCCAAGGTCCTATTGTAACAAAAGAGCAGTTCGAACAGTTAATGAAAAAAATTGAGAGTATGCAACCTGGAGATTGTGTTGTACTTGCTGGGAGTGTACCGGTCTCTATTCCAAGTACCTTTTACGAATCAATTGCTGCGTTTGGAGCTGAAAAAGGTATTCGTGTAGTAGTAGATGCAAGTGGAAGCGCACTGCAACATGTAATTAAAAATAAGCCATTTTTAATTAAGCCAAACCATCATGAACTTGGTGAGTTGTTTGGAGTGGAGCTTTCAACAGTAGAGGACGTTTTACCTTATGGAAGAAAATTAATTGAACAAGGTGTAAAACACGTTATCGTATCGATGGCTGGAGAGGGAGCTTTATTATTTACGGCAGAAGGTATATATGAAGCGACTGTTCCAAGAGGTGTTGTAATTAATTCAGTTGGGGCCGGAGATTCTCTTGTTGCAGGGTTTGTAGGCAAATATGAACAGACAAAAGATATTGAAAAGGCATTTCAATACGGCGTTGCAACAGGGAGTGCAACAGCATTTTCAGCTGATTTATGTAAGAAGGAAAAAGTAGAAGAATTATTGTCGCAAGTAATTGTAGCTAAGCGATAGGGGGAAGCAACATATGAAAATTACAGAACTATTAAAAAGGGATACAGTCATTATGGATTTGACAGCTTCAAATAAAGAAGCTGTCATAGATGAATTAGTTGAGAAATTAAACGGGGCAAATCGTTTAAATAGTAAAACGGAATTTAAAGAAGCTATTTTAAAGCGGGAGTCCCAAAGTACGACTGGAATAGGGGAAGGTATTGCAATACCTCATGCGAAGACAAAGGCTGTTAAACAACCATCGATTTGTTTTGGTAGAAGTGTAAGCGGTATCAATTATGAGTCGCTTGACGGACAGCCAGCACACTTATTCTTTATGATTGCTGCAAGTGAAGGAGCGAATAATACTCATTTAGAAACGTTGTCTCGTTTATCGACATTATTAATGGATGAAGGATTTCGCAAGCAACTATTAGAAGCAAAGGATGAAAGTGAGCTTCTTCAACTATTTGATGAAAAAGAGAATGAAAAAGAAGAAGAGACTGAAGTCGCAAAACCAGAAGGAAATGAACCGTACGTACTTGCTGTTACAGCGTGTCCAACTGGAATCGCTCACACATATATGGCAGCGGATAGCTTAAAAGCAAAAGCGACAGAGTTAGGAATAGCGATTAAAGTTGAAACAAACGGATCAACAGGTATTAAAAACGGTTTAACGAAAGAGGATATTGAACGTGCAACAGCTATTATTGTTGCGGCGGATAAACAAGTAGAAATGAATCGTTTTGCTGGTAAACATGTCATTCAAGTGCCAGTTGCTGATGGGATTCGAAAAACGGAAAATCTGCTTAAGCGAGCTGTCAAACAAGATGCACCAATCTTTAAAGGTGTAAAAGAGGACGGGAAATCAGAAAGTATTGAGGGAGAAAAAGGATTAGGAATTTATAAGCATTTAATGAGCGGTGTAAGTAATATGCTTCCATTCGTTGTTGGCGGCGGGATTTTAATAGCGCTAGCGTTTTCGTTTGGTGGTATAAAGGCGGAAGGTCCTTTAGCTGAATTGTTCATGTCAATTGGTGGAGGAAAAACAGGTGCGTTTTTATTCCTTGTACCAATTTCAGCTGGATTTATTGCAAGTTCTATTGCTGATCGTCCTGGTTTTATGCCTGGTGTTGTAGGTGGATTTTTAGCGGCGAATGCGAATGCTGGATTTTTAGGTGGGTTAATTGCTGGTTTCTTAGCTGGATATGTTGTTTTAGGGTTGAAAAGATTATTTTCAGGACTACCAGTACAATTAGAAGGAATTAAACCTGTATTGTTATATCCAGTCTTTGGATTATTGATTACAGGAGTTGTAATGCAAAAAGTAGTAATTCCGCCTGTAGTAGCATTAAATGAAATGTTGACAGGGTGGTTAAATGGTTTAAACGGTACGAATGCTATATTACTAGGTCTTATTTTAGGTGGTATGATGGCAATTGATATGGGGGGGCCAATTAATAAAGCGGCATTTACGTTTGGTATTGCTGCAATAGAAGCACAGAATTTTGGAGTGCACTCAGCAGTTATGGCTGGTGGGATGGTACCGCCACTTGCGATTGCATTCGCAACTACATTCTTTAAATCAAAGTTTACAGAAGCGGAACGTAAATCTGGTTTAACCAATTATATTATGGGAGCATCGTTCATTACAGAAGGTGCGATTCCGTTTGCTGCTGCAGATCCGGTTCGAGTAATCGTAAGTTGTGTTGTTGGTTCAAGTATTGCAGGTGCGTTATCTATGTTATTCCAAATTACATTACCGGCACCGCATGGTGGATTATTTGTAATAGCGTTAGTAAATAAACCGTTACTATATATTTTCTCTATATTAATTGGAACAATTGTTTCGGCTGTTATGCTAGGTGTTTGGAAAAAGAAAGTTCAATAACAAATAAAAAGAGAGCAGTTTTTAGTAGCTGCTCTCTTTTTATTACAAAAAAATAGGTTAACAATTGAATATTGATGTTTTTTGGTAAAAGATGTAACGAATTGTGAATTTTTTGTAACAAAAAAGTAACACTGTAATTTTTTCTGGAAAAAAGTTCTTGTGCTCGTATATGAAAAATATATGAAAACCACTGGAGATTGTATGAGGAATACATTTTATTAATATGGAAATTTATGTTACAACTCGTTAATCGTATATTACGAATGCTTTGTAATTGTGTGATTTCTAAAAATTCTAAAAATCTGTTGCTATAATGAAAATACGAAAACAAAGCAAATGGAGGCTATTCATGAAAAAATTATTAAGTATAGCAACAGCAGCAGTTTTTGGTCTTGGGATTTTTGCGGGTTCTGCTAAAGCGGAAACAATTGTAACAACAGACGTATTAAATGTTAGAGAAAACCCAAATGTAGAGTCAAAGCTTGTAGGTAAAGTGTTAAGTGGGAATACACTAGATGTTATAAATACAGAGAATGGATGGACAAAAATTAAGTTAAACGGTAAGGAAGCGTTTGTAAGTGCTGATTTTACAAAGAGCACATATTATGTAACGGCGGGCGTATTAAATGTTCGTGCTGGAGCGAATACTGATTCTGAAATTTTAGGTAAACTTAATAAAAATGATGTGATTGAAACGACGAATCAAGTTCAAAATGAATGGTTACAATTCGACTACAATGGAAAAGTCGGATATGTTCACGTGCCATTTTTAACAGGAACGGCACCTGTAATTGAAAAGAAAGAGGTTGTAGCTCAAGAAGAAGCGCCGGTTAAAAATAATACAGCAGTTAAGAATAAAGAGTCTGTTAAGAGTAACGATTCTATTAAGAATGTAGAATCAAGTAAACCTGTGGTAAAAGAAAAGCCGGCTGCAAAACCAGTTGCGAAATCTACTGAAACAAGTGCGCCTACTGGTGGTCGTGAAATTACAGTAGAAGCGACGGCATATACAGCAGATCCGAGTGAGAATGGTTCGTATGGTGGTCGTGTATTAACTGCAATGGGGCATGATTTAACAGCAAATCCAAATATGAAAGTAATTGCTGTTGATCCGAAAGTAATTCCGCTTGGATCAAAAGTATGGGTAGAAGGATATGGAGAAGCGATTGCTGGAGACACCGGTGGTGCGATTAAAGGAAATCGTATTGATGTATTAGTCGGTTCAGATGGTAGTGCTAATAGCTGGGGGCGCAAATCTGTAAAAGTGAAAGTTATACAATAGGTTATCGATATTAATATAAAAAGCGGTTGCTTGAAACTATGTAAGCAGCCGCTTTTTATGGATTATTGAAATGGATAAATAGTTTTACCTGTGATAATTTTATATGCACTGCAAAATTGCGTTTGTATATATTCTGTATTTTTATTTTCTGGATGTAATGTTGTTTCATGGAGAGTAGAATGAAAAGCCCGTAGTAAACAATTTAGGGCGAAGTATAATTCCTCTTGTGAACAATTTTGTTCTTTTGTAGAAGTGGCTAAAATGAGGTCTTTTGTCAAAGATGAAAAATTGATGGTGGATTGTTTCATAGTTAACTCATCCTCTCGAAACTATTTTTATCATGTATATGCAGAATTGGACAAACTATGTTCTTTTTTCTGTGTAATTTCATGTACCGAAATGAAAGAACTTGCAATCATGCCGTTAAAATTGGTAAGATTGGGTATAATCAATAGATGGAGTATATTACATAAAGAGAGTTGAATGATATGGGAGAAGTGCAACGTGAAAAAGTTGCTGTCATCATTGGACCAACTGCTGTTGGAAAGACGAAGTTAAGTATCGATCTTGCCAAAGCGTTGAACGGTGAAATTATTAGTGGTGATTCCATGCAGATCTATCGAACGATGGATATTGGAACTGCAAAGGTAACAAAAGCAGAGATGGACGGAATTCCACATTATATGATCGATATAAAAAATCCGGAAGATTCATTTTCTGTCGCGGAATTTCAAGAACGTGTTCGCAAGCATATTCGAGAAATTACAGAACGTGGTAAATTACCAATTATAGTTGGTGGGACCGGTCTTTATATACAATCTGTTTTATTCGATTATCAGTTTACAGATGATGCTGGTGATGTGATATACCGAGAGCAAATGGAAAAGTTAGCTTTAGAACGCGGTGTGGAATATGTACATAAAAAATTGCAAGAAGTAGATCCAGAAAGTGCGGAGCGTATTCATGCAAATAATGCACGACGTGTCATTCGGGCGTTAGAAATTTTCCACATGACGGGTGAAAAAATGAGTGACCAAATTGAGAAACAAGAAAAAGAGTTACTCTATGATGTTTCATTAATTGGCTTGACAATGGATCGAGAAATGCTATACGATCGCATTAACTTACGAGTGGATTTGATGATGGAACAAGGCCTATTAGAGGAAGTAGAAGGGCTGTATAATAGAGGGATACGAGATTGTCAATCTATTCAAGCGATTGGATATAAAGAAATCTATGATTATTTTGAGAATCGAGCCTCTTTAGAAGATGCGGTGTCACAATTAAAGACGAATTCGCGTCGTTATGCAAAACGTCAATTAACGTGGTTCCGTAATAAAATGGATGTCACGTGGTTTGATGTTACAGACGGTGAAAAAACGTCAGAAATTTTACGATACATAGAAGGAAAGTTACAAGTAAAGTCGAATAATAGTAAGTAGAGAAAAAGAGGAGGATTCGACATGAAGCAATCAATCAATATTCAAGATCAGTTTTTAAATCAACTCCGTAAAGAAAATACGTTTGTTACGCTGTACTTATTAAATGGTTTCCAGCTTCGTGGATTAATTAAAGGATTTGATAATTTTACAGTCCTGCTGGAAACAGAAGGTAAGCAGCAGCTTATTTATAAACATGCAATTTCTACATTTGTACCACAAAAAAATGTTTCAATTGAATTAGAATAGTAATGAATTATTGTACATAACAAAAAAGAGCGAGTTTCCTCGCTCTTTTTTTATTTGTCATAAACAATATATGATGAAATTTAAGCGATTCTAAATACAGTAAGGCGGATATTAGTATTTCCTGTCGCGGGGATTGTAATCTCATTAAGAGTAGATTGGACAGAAATTCTTGCACCAGCTGCTAATGTTTCGATTGTAGTAAATGAAAGTGAGTCGCCTATTAAATTTGAAGAGAAATTATCAGTTGCGACTGCTCCATTAATTGAAATGCCTACTCCGAGTGGAGCGCATCCTGGCGCAGTTGTAGAAATGGATACGCTAATTACATAAATACCACCGTTAATAACAGTAACTGTATCTGTGCCGTTGAAGATAATATTGTTTACGTTAATTGCAGTACTAAAAATAAAGTTATTAAATTGCAGTACTGTTTGCTGAATATTGTTTGTTACAACAATTGTTGCTATAGGGAAGCTAGGTCCAGTTGGCCCAGTAGGTCCGGTAGGTCCACCAGAAGGTCCAGTAGGTCCAGTAACTCCTATGCCAGTAGCGCCGGTAGCACCCGTTGGTCCTTGAATGCCTTGAGGTCCGGTAGCGCCCGTGTTACCTTGAACACCCTGAGGTCCAGTAGCACCCGTGTTACCTTGAACGCCTTGAGGTCCAGTAGCGCCGGTAGCACCCGTGTTACCTTGAACGCCTTGAGGTCCAGTAGCGCCGGTAGCACCCGTGTTACCTTGAACACCCTGAGGTCCAGTAGCACCCGTGTTACCTTGAACGCCTTGAGGTCCAGTAGCACCGGTAGCACCCGTGTTACCTTGAACGCCTTGAGGTCCAGTAGCGCCGGTAGCACCCGTGTTACCTTGAATGCCTTGAGGTCCAGTGGCACCGGTAGCACCGGTAGCACCCGTGTTACCTTGAACACCTTGAGGTCCAGTGGCACCAGTAGCACCCGTGGCACCCGTGGCACCCGTGTTACCTTGAACACCTTGAGGTCCAGTAGCGCCGGTAGCACCCGTGTTACCTTGAACACCTTGAGGTCCAGTAGCGCCGGTAGCACCCGTGTTACCTTGAACACCTTGAGGTCCAGTAGCGCCGGTAGCACCCGTGTTACCTTGAGCACCTTGAGGTCCAGTAGCGCCGGTAGCACCCGTGTTACCTTGAACGCCTTGAGGTCCAGTAGCACCGGTAGCACCCGTGTTACCTTGAACACCTTGAGGTCCAGTGGCACCAGTAGCACCAGTAGCACCAGTAGCACCCGTGTTACCTTGAACACCTTGAGGTCCAGTAGCACCGGTAGCACCCGTGTTACCTTGAACACCTTGAGGTCCAGTGGCACCAGTAGCACCCGTGTTACCTTGAACACCTTGAGGTCCAGTAGCACCCGTGTTACCTTGAGCACCTTGAGGTCCAGTAGCACCCGTGTTACCTTGAACGCCTTGAGGTCCAGTAGCACCGGTAGCACCCGTGTTACCTTGAACACCTTGAGGTCCAGTAGCGCCGGTAGCACCCGTGTTACCTTGAACACCTTGAGGTCCAGTGGCACCAGTAGCACCCGTGGCACCCGTGTTACCTTGAACACCTTGAGGTCCAGTGGCACCGGTAGCACCAGCAGGTCCTTGAGCACCTTGAGGTCCAGTAGCGCCAGTAGCACCCGTGTTACCTTGAGGTCCCTGAGGTCCAGTAGGTCCAGGAGGCCCGCCAGAAGGTCCGGTAGGTCCGGTAACTCCTATACCAGTAGCGCCAGTGGCACCGGTAGCACCCGTGTTACCTTGAGGTCCAGTAGCACCAGTAGCGCCCGTGTTACCTTGAACACCTTGAGGTCCAGTAGCGCCGGTAGCGCCCGTGTTACCTCGAGGCCCAGTGGCACCGGTAGCACCCGTGTTACCTTGAGGTCCGGTAGCACCAGTAGCACCTGTGTTACCTCGAGGCCCAGTGGCACCGGTAGCACCCGTGTTACCTTGAGGTCCGGTAGCACCAGTAGCACCTGTGTTACCTCGAGGCCCAGTGGCACCGGTAGCACCCGTGTTACCTTGAGGTCCAGTAGCGCCGGTAGCGCCCGTGTTACCTCGAGGCCCAGTGGCGCCGGTAGCACCAGTAGCACCCGTGTTACCTTGAGGTCCGGTAGCACCAGTAGCGCCAGTGTTACCTCGAGGCCCAGTGGCGCCGGTAGCACCAGTAGCACCCGTGTTACCTTGAGGTCCAGTAGCGCCGGTAGCGCCCGTGTTACCTCGAGGCCCAGTGGCGCCGGTAGCACCAGTAGCACCTGTGTTACCTTGAGGTCCAGTAGCGCCGGTAGCGCCCGTGTTACCTCGAGGTCCAGTGGCACCGGTAGCGCCAGTAGCACCCGTGTTACCTTGAGGTCCAGTAGCGCCGGTAGCGCCCGTGTTACCTCGAGGTCCAGTGGCACCGGTAGCACCAGTAGCGCCTGCTGGTCCAGTAGGTCCGGTAGGTCCTTGAATAAACGAAGCGGAATTAACTAGAGCAGTTTGTAATGCTGCTATTAATTTAAGGAGCTCTTGAAGTGTGCAAGGGTCAATTCGGAATAATTTTGTAATGTATAGTAAATAGTTAATGAGATTTTGAAGCTCAATAAATACAGCGCTTGCTACAAAGGTTGGATTTCTTAATATAGTTATTAAGTTTTTAATGATAGCTAACCCTTGTGCTTTCAGGGAGGAAGTAGCGTCTAGTGAACAAATAAATTTACTCAGTAGGTTCAATGTATCGATTAGATCTTCAATATTTTGGGGAGATGGATTTGCGAAAAGTGTTGGGATTATTTTTGTTAAATCAATAATAATCGCACGAAATGTTCTAAGTTGAGCTTTAGTAATTGGGATTGATGGAGTATTTGGGATTCGTCCGGCGCTACTTGGAAAGCATGGTTTGGAGAATTTGTTTTGATTGTCGTTATAACGAGACATTAAATCTCTCCTTTCTCACGAAAATGTGAACGAAACTCATCATAGTAGATGCAGAAATTAGTTAAATGGTCATAGTAAAATCGTTTGTTTAAAGAAAAAATAGAAAAAACGCCTTACAATAAGGCGTTTTTTCTATTTTCTGCGTATTGATAATATCGCTTTAATGAAATTTTTGATTTGAATCCAGCGAGTTTTATAATTTCTGATTCAGGAGTTTCTTTTTTTATTAAGTTTAAAATATAGGTGTTACGAAAATGTTGTCCTGAAATTCCTTTACGTAAATTGGCTCTAGCCACTTCGAGGCGAATCATTTTTTGTATAGCAATTTCCGTTAATGCCTTTGGTGCATCATTTTCATATACCCACCTGTATGTTCCACGGTTAAAATCGAATGCGACAAATAATGGATCATCACTATGGTATTTAGGACGAACTGGTTCCGGGATGCTTTTGTAATAATTATATAGTTGTTTTTTGTCTTCTTTTGCTAATGTAATTGTTCTTTCTACACCTGCGGTTGCTGGGATTGATAATGTGTTAGTTTCAAAGTGAACGTGATGCATTGTTAATGCTGTAAGTTCCTGTAAGGATAAACCGTAGTCAATCAATAGATTTAAAATAGCAATATTGCGATCCATTAATAAGGGGCGCACAGGAAGTTGTTTTTCTGAAAGTCCTTCTAATGAAGTGACTATATACTTTAACCTTTTTTCTTCATCAGGTGAAATGAAATCTTCGTTACGAAGTGTACGGTCTGGTTGAATAGATATCTCCATATTTTTCAATGGATTAGGAATGTTTAGAA
Organism: Bacillus sp. B1-WWTP-T-0.5-Post-4; assembly: GCF_009183795.1. Lineage (NCBI taxonomy): Bacteria > Bacillati > Bacillota > Bacilli > Caryophanales > Bacillaceae > Bacillus > Bacillus sp. B1-WWTP-T-0.5-Post-4. The sequence continues at coordinate 579,477 of NZ_WEIJ01000003.1, read as the reverse complement.
AATGATGCATTCTATTTAGTACAATAAATACACGATGCATCGTTTTTTCTGAGTAATGTCGATTCGTTTTTAAATCGGAAAAGTAATCTTCGTAGTCTTTTGTACAAAGTGTAGCCCATATATTACTGGAAGGGAGCTTTTTGTTTTTTTCTAACCAATGTCCGAAGTCTTCAACGTCATAAACATAACGTTTAATAGTTGAGGGTTTTCGGCCTTTATTCAATAAAAAAATAGAAAAGGCTTGTATTGTATCATGGAATTCCGTTGTCTCCATAGTCCCACCACCTTAATTATTTCTTATATTATAGCAAACTTTTCTGAAAATAGGCATTTACAAGGGGGACAGGAATAATAATATTTGGTGAGTGGATAAAATGAGGTGATTGTATGGAACAATCGATGCGAAAGAAAAACAACAATCAAATTAATATTGTGTTAAACCATCGAAAGAAAATTTCTTTGCCAGCCGCAGAAAATAAAACGGTAATTTCAAATGAAACTGCAATTAAACATGAAATGCTGCAGAGAATTGAAGAAGAGATGGGGAAGCTTGTTGGGATGGATGATATAAAAAAGATAATAAAAGAAATATATGCTTGGATTTATGTGAATAAAAAAAGACAAGAGAAGGGATTGAAGTCAGAGAAGCAAGTACTTCATATGCTGTTTAAAGGGAATCCAGGTACAGGGAAGACAACTGTTGCTAGAATGATAGGGAAATTGCTGTTTGAGATGAATATTCTATCGAAAGGCCACTTGGTTGAAGCTGAACGTGCTGATCTTGTAGGAGAGTACATCGGCCATACAGCTCAAAAAACAAGAGACTTAATAAAAAAAGCAATGGGAGGTATTTTGTTTATTGATGAGGCGTATTCTTTAGCTCGAGGAGGAGAGAAGGACTTTGGAAAAGAAGCAATTGATACGCTTGTAAAACATATGGAAGATAAACAACATGGTTTTGTATTGATTTTAGCTGGATATTCAAGAGAGATGAATCACTTTCTTTCATTAAATCCAGGGCTGCAATCTCGTTTTCCATTTATTATTGAATTTGCGGATTACTCGGTAAATCAGTTGTTGGAAATTGGGAAAAGAATGTATGAAGATCGTGAATATCAGTTATCGAAAGAGGCTGAATGGAAATTTAGGGATCATTTACATGCTGTAAAGTATTCGTCGCAAATTACATCGTTTAGTAATGGGCGGTATGTACGGAATATTGTTGAAAAATCAATTCGTACACAGGCGATGCGGTTGTTGCAAGAAGATGCCTATGATAAAAATGATTTAATTGGAATATCGAGTATGGATTTGATGCTCGAAGAGGAGACGCACAGTACATAAACTGTGCGTCGATTTTTGTGTATAAGTTCGTTTACTCTTTTTTTTCTTTTTCTTGGTGTACTTTATGGAAGTGTTCCATTTTAGCGCTCTTTTCGTGTGCTGAATTAGGATCGTGTCCAAATTGATTTACTGAGCTTTTTTGAGCTCCTTTATTAACGTGGTTTGTCATTTGTATTCACCTCACTTTAAAAATTAGTATAAACATTATATAAAGAAAAAATCGTTAGAAAAGAAAAACCTCTTTACGATATGTAAAGAGGTTAGATTGCTATTTATGGATTGAACGTTCTTTCGTTTCGATACGTCTGTGTGGTAAATGCCATTTGTAATGAATAGAAACCATGCGGAAGCAAACAATTAAAATGAATAAAATGTAAAGAGCCCAATCGCTAACAATAATTTGAGCGCCAATTAAAAAACCTGCTAAAATTGTCCAAAAGGCATATACTTCAGCTCGAAGAACGAGAGGTTTCCTGCGGGCTAAAAGATCGCGAATGATACCGCCGCCAATACCAGTTAAAACAGCTGCTACAATTGTGGCGCTAATTGGTAAATTTAATTTTTGGGCATATAATGCTCCTTGTACAGCAAATGCTGATAAGCCGATAGCGTCAGTGATATTTTCCCACTTTTTCCAATGTCTAATTAACTTATTTGGAAAAAGAAAAATAATAGTCATTGATAAAAGTGCGATTTGGAATAACATGTCTTGTTGCCAAAACGCGACAATCGGATAACCGATTAATAAATTACGAAGGGCACCTCCCCCAAATGCGGTTGCCATTCCTAAAATATACACCCCGAAAATATCATAATCCTCTTCCATTGCAACAATGGCTCCGCTTAGTGCGAAAGCGATTGTGCCTATGATGCTAAAAATCTCCCATGCCATGAATTTTCTCCCCCGCTAACTAGATGAAATGTGCTTCCTCTGCTATTATATTAGAAGGTTTAAATTTCGAAAAGGATGAGTGAACATATTTGATGGAAGAAAAAGAAAAAGTCATATTAGTAGGCTGTCAATTGCCACAAGATGATGATGAAAAATTTATGCATTCCATGAAAGAGCTTGCATCACTAGCGAAGACTGCACGAGCAGAATTGTTAGTGTCAACAACGCAAAAACGACCAAAGTTTCATCCGGCAACTTACATAGGTAAAGGGAAATTAGAAGAGCTTACAATGTTAACTGAAGAATTAGAGCCGGATGTTATTGTATTTAATAATGAATTAACGCCGAGTCAAATTCGGAATTTATCCTCAGTATTAAATGCGAGAGTAATTGATCGAACGCAACTAATACTGGATATTTTTGCGCAACGTGCGAAGTCGAGGGAAGGTAAGCTTCAAGTAGAATTAGCTCAGTTGCAATATACAATGCCGCGTCTTATGGGGCAAGGATTGTCCTTATCGCGTCTTGGTGGTGGTATTGGAACGAGAGGACCAGGTGAGACGAAATTAGAGACGGATCGTCGTCATATTCGATCCCGTATTGATGAAATAAAGAAACAACTTGCAGTTGTTGTGGAACATCGAAAAAGATATCGTGAGAGAAGAAAAGATAATAAAGTATTTCAAGTTTCGTTAATAGGGTATACAAATGCAGGGAAATCGACACTGTTTAATAGATTAACGGAAGCTGATACGTTTGAAGAAAACCTTCTGTTTGCAACATTAGACCCAACGACGAGGAAGATGCCGTTACCTTCTGGTTATACAGTATTACTAACTGATACTGTTGGTTTTATACAAGATTTACCCACTTCATTAATCGCTGCTTTTCGTTCGACACTGGAAGAAGCGGGGGAAGCAGATGTCATTTTACATGTAGTTGATTCCGCGGATCCTAACTACATAGGGCATGAAAAAACAGTAAAACGATTATTATCAGAACTTGAAATTAACCATATTCCTATTATTACGTTATATAATAAAAAAGATGAATTACATCAAAACTTTATTCCGTTTCCGAAAAGTGATTTCTTAATGACTAGTGCTTTTGAAGAAAGTGATTTATTGCGTATAAAAGAAGCGATAGAAACGAAGATGAAGAAAGAAATGGATTGTTATCGAGTGGAAATCCCTCCGAGTGAAGGTAAGTTGTTAACGCTTTTAAAGACGGAAACTCTATTAGCAAAGATGGAGTTTCTAGAAGATAAATTTGTATATGATTGTGCAGGGTATATTTTTACTCATTCATCGCTTAATGTGCAATTAAAGAGATTTTTAGTGGAAGAAGGAGAAAATAAAAATGTTTGATCGTTTGAAAAATGGAGAAAAAATTGCTCCAATTGTAAAAGAAGTAGAGAGTCAGATTACAGAAGTACATAAACGTGCGGATGAAGTGATTGAAAGCAATCAGTTTCGTGTATTAGAAAGTTTTCGGAAACATAAAATTAGTGACTCGCATTTTATCCCGACAACAGGTTATGGTTATGATGATATTGGCCGTGATACGTTAGAAAAAGTGTATGCTGATGTATTTGGGGCGGAAGCTGGACTTGTTCGTCCGCAAATTATTTCAGGTACTCACGCTATCTCTACAGCGTTATTTGGTATTTTACGCCCGGGAGATGAGTTATTGTATATCACTGGGAAACCGTATGATACGTTAGAGGAAATTGTTGGTGTACGTGGGAAAGGTGTAGGTTCATTTAAAGAATATAATATCGGTTACAATGCAGTTCCGCTAACTAGTGCTGGGCTTGTTGATTTTGAGGCTGTTGCAGCGGCGATTCATAATAATACGAAAATGATCGGTATTCAGCGTTCGAAAGGTTATGCTACTCGTCCATCGTTTACTATTTCTCAAATTAAAGAGATGATCGCGTTTGTTAAAGAAATTAAACCTGATGTTGTTGTGTTTGTAGATAACTGTTATGGCGAGTTTATTGAAGAGCAAGAGCCATGTCATGTTGGTGCAGATTTAATGGCGGGTTCGCTTATTAAAAACCCGGGCGGCGGAATTGTTAAAACTGGTGGTTATATTGTCGGGAAAGAACAGTATGTTGAAGCGTGTGCATATCGTTTAACGTCTCCGGGAATTGGTGCGGAAGCTGGAGCGTCTTTATACAGTCTGCAAGAAATGTATCAAGGGTTCTTCTTAGCGCCACATGTTGCAGGACAAGCGCTGAAAGGTGCAATTTTTACAGCTGCGTTTTTAGAAAAGTTAGGAATGAACACGTCACCAGCGTGGAATGCGCCAAGAACAGACTTAATTCAATCGGTTCAATTTGATGATAAAGACCGTATGATTGCCTTCTGCCAAGCGATTCAATATGCATCTCCAATTAATTCGCATTTTACTCCGTATGCAAACTATATGCCAGGTTATGAAGATGATGTAATCATGGCGGCGGGAACGTTTATTCAAGGTGCAAGTATTGAATTGTCTGCTGATGGTCCAATTAGACCACCGTATGTTGCGTATGTGCAAGGTGGCTTAACGTATTCGCATGTTAAAATTGCGATTTGTTCTGCGATTGACGAATTGATTGAAAAGAATTTATTAATAATTTCTTAATGGGAAGCTGTCGATTTTGGCAGCTTTTTTCGTATAAAAGTAATGATTTATGCGATTAGAAAAAAGAATGAAAAAATTCATAAAAAAATTATAAAAAATCATGTAAGAAAAGCTAACATCTATTGACACTAAACATAACATGGTATAAAATGAGAAGCAGTTAAGGCGAAGGAGGAACTGAAAAATGAAAGAAGATAGACGTTCTGCCCCGCTGTTTCCTATTGGTATTGTTATGGATTTAACACAATTGTCTGCACGTCAAATTCGCTACTATGAAGAGCATAATCTTGTTTCTCCAACCCGTACAAAGGGGAATCGTAGATTATTTTCATTTAACGATGTAGATAAGTTGTTAGAAATTAAAGATTTGTTAGATCAAGGCCTGAATATGGCTGGTATTAAACAAGTGTTACTAATGAAAGAAAATCAAACAGAAGCAGTGAAAGTAAAAGAAGAAACGAAAGAAATTTCAAAAACTGAGCTTCGCAAAATACTTCGAGATGAACTACAACATACAGGTAGATTCAATCGAACTTCATTGCGACAAGGTGACATTTCAAGATTTTTTCACTAAAGATAACTGATTCTGAAGGCGATTAGAGGGACTAAGGAGGAATTTATAATGTCTAGATACACAAAAGAAGATATTTTCCGTTTGGCGAAAGAAGAGAATGTAAAGTATATCCGTTTACAATTTACGGACCTTTTAGGGGTAATTAAAAACGTAGAGATTCCAGTGAGACAATTAACGAAAGCTCTTGATAACAAAATGATGTTTGATGGATCTTCGATTGAAGGTTTCGTACGTATTGAAGAGTCTGATATGTATTTATATCCTGATTTAGACACTTGGGTAATTTTCCCTTGGACAGCTGAAAAAGGTAAAGTAGCTCGACTAATCTGTGATATTTACAATGCAGATGGCACTCCATTTGATGGAGACCCACGTAACAACTTAAAACGTGTGTTAAAAGAAATGGAAGCTTTAGGATTTTCAGACTTCAATCTTGGACCAGAGCCAGAATTCTTCCTATTTAAGGTTGATGAAAAAGGAAATCCAACATTAGAACTAAACGATAACGGTGGATACTTCGACCTTGCGCCGATGGATCTAGGAGAAAACTGTCGTCGTGATATCGTTCTTGAACTTGAAGAAATGGGATTTGAAATTGAAGCATCTCACCATGAGGTTGCTCCAGGACAGCACGAAATTGACTTTAAATATGCAAATGCAATTCGCTCATGTGATGACATTCAAACATTCAAACTTGTTGTAAAAACAATTGCTCGTAAACATGGTTTACACGCAACGTTTATGCCAAAACCACTATACGGTGTGAACGGTTCAGGTATGCACTGTAACTTATCATTATTTAAAAATGGTGAGAACGTATTCTTTGATGCAAACGGTGACTTACAATTAAGTGATGATGCTCGTCACTTCATCGCAGGTATTTTAAAACATGCACCAGCATTTACAGCGATAGCAAACCCAACTGTAAACTCATATAAACGTCTAGTACCTGGATATGAAGCGCCTTGTTACGTAGCATGGTCTGCACAAAACCGTAGTCCGTTAGTACGTATCCCTGCATCTCGTGGTATTAGTACACGCGTAGAAGTGCGTAGTGTTGACCCAGCTGCAAACCCATATTTAGTAATGGCTACATTATTAGCTGCAGGTCTTGATGGAATTAAAAACAAATTAACTCCACCAGCAGCAGTAGATCGTAACATCTATGTAATGACAAAAGAAGAGCGCGAAGAAGCAGGTATCGTTGACTTACCAGCAACATTAGCGCAAGCATTAGTTACATTACAATCTAATGAAGTAGTATGCGGTGCACTAGGAGAACACTTACTTGAGCACTTCATCGAAGCGAAAGAGATTGAGTGGGATATCTTTAGAACACAAGTTCACCAATGGGAACGCGATCAATATATGTCTCTATACTAAGAGGCTTGAACCCTTGATACAACTCGTATCAAGGGTTTTTTAATTCCCTATTATTACAATTTTATGTGGTTGCAAAATGAAAAATAGCCACATAAAAGCCAATAATTAATAACAAGTAGTGATATCATAGAAAAACATTATCAGATAAACGTAAGTTTTATATAATTTATGAACTAAAAAAGCCTTGATACTACGGTATCAGGGCTTTTTTAGTGAAGTTATTGGATATATTAACTACTAGATAATGGATTGTTTTTGGTTATTTTAAATCATGTTACTAAGAAAATCTTTTCAAAAGAATTGATTTTATCTTTTTTAAATCACTTGTGCTATAACTTAATAATTCTTTACTGCCTGTACAACGCGACCAATTATTTTTACATCTTCAGCTGAAAGGTCGTAAGTTTTTGGTTCGTGGATAGGGTCATTACTCAATGGTATTAAAGTAATGATGCTTCCGGATTTTGAAATCTTTTTCACGGTAGCATCATAACCATTGACTTTTACAACAGCAATTTGTCCGTTTTCAACATAAGGAGTTTCCTCTACTAAAACATAAGAACCATCAGGGAATTCGAGATTCATGCTAGTGCCTTTTACAGTAAGATAAAAATACTTTTTACGTTTGTTTAAAAATGTACTCAGCATGGGTAAATAGCCTTCGATATTTTCTTCAGCGAATATTGGTGTACCAGCTGCTACAGAACCAATGATAGGAATATGAAGAATGTTTGATTGATCGTTTTGGATGGTTTCATAAATAGAAACTTCTTCTTTAACAGTATTGTCCTCTTGAGTTGCGAGTCTTTCTAAATCATCAGTAGTAATTCCTAATCCCTTACAAACTTTTATGACATTATCAACAGACGCTTTACCAATCCCTCTTGATAACATGGATTGCAGTGTTGTGGGGGGGAGACCTATTTTTTCGGCGAAGGCTCTTTTGCTATAGCCAGCTTCTTTTATTAAGCGTGTTACAACCTCTGCTTTTTTCATTACTTTCACCATCTTTCTTATTAAAATGCATACGATATTGCGTATTTCTGTATATATCATAACCTAACTAAAATTGTTAGTAAATAGAAAAATATACGAAATTGAGTATTTAAATACGTTTTTTTGTTGACTAAATACGAAACTGAGTTTATATTTAAATGGAAATGAACGCAATATCGTACAAAAAACAGGTGGTGAGTCAATGTATCCGAATTTGCGTGCAGAGATGGCGAGAAAAAGAATTATGATTACACAAATTTCTTCGCATCTGAAACTTCGCCACGCAACAGTGAGCGACAAAATAAATGGTAAATTTCGTTTTTATTATGATGAAGCTTTTGAAATTAAGAAAACTTTTTTTCCAGAACATAGTTTGGAATATCTTTTTGAATTTGAAGAAAATGAAGCGAATTGAAATCGGAGGAAATTTACTTAAAATGTAACCCTATAATCGAATTATTGAATGATGATTTAATAAGAGGGTTCATATCAAAGTATTTAATTTAAATTCCGATAACTAGTTAATTTGTAAAAAGAAAGTAAAGAATTATGCGTAGTGCGAAATTATCTCAATGCAATAAAGATAGTCCAAAATTAGTAGTGAGGAGGAGATGAGGATGGGGCAATTAATTGACTCATCAGTACATAGTTCATTAGTATTTGAAGTTAATGGCAAAGTAGTAACGGATAGTTTGATAATTGCGAAGATATTCAAAAAAAATCACTTCGACGTTTTGAAGGAAGTTCGAAAACAAATTGTATATGTAGGTGAAGAGTTTGGAGGAGAAAATTTTCACGAGTCCACTTATTTTAATTCAAAGAATAGGCGAATCCCTAAATATGATTTAACAGAAGAAGCATTCACGTTACTTGTTATGGGATATACCAGTAGAGAAGCGGTTGGAATGAAAATCAAATTTATGAAAGAGTTCAAACGAATGAAGCAATATATACAAAATCAACAAAATGTGCCAAAGGATCCAATGGGGGTTTTAAAGTTAACATTTGCTGCGTTAGAAGGACATACTCAGGAGATACAAGAGATAAAGTCTGAGGTGAAGGGTTTGCGAGAAAATACGCCGCTTTATGCTATCGAGTGTGAAGAGATAACAAGGGCTGTAAAAAGGTTAGGTGTTATGTTATTGGGAGGTAAAAATTCAAATTCTTATCAGGATATCGGTCTTAGAAGGAAGTTATATAGAGATATTTATAGTCAGTTACATCGGGAATTTGGTGTGAATAGTTATAAAGCTATTAAACGTTATCATTTGGATAGAGCAATACAAATGATTAATGAAGAATATTCAATTCCAACTGTTTTAAATGAAGAAATTACAGTTAAAAACTCACAAATAAATATGGCAGACATTCAGTAGGAGGAAAGAACATGCAAAGAAAGATTTTAGTAATTACTAGCAGTTTAGCAGGGTTACCAACTGTCAGTGAATTTAAAACAAAAGAAGATGCAAAAGAGCAGGTGAGAAAGCTTATTCAAAAAGGAATGAGTCAAAATGTGATTCGTATAACACAAGAAATTCCAATGAATATCGAAATCCAAGTGGATGTTGAACTTGAGGAATAAGAGAGGTTTAGAAGAAAATAGATATGGATAGCATGATTGTTTTGAATGAATGCATAAGAAAAGAATCCGTTGCAGCGGATTCTATAAGAAAAAATATCTCTAGATAAGTATAACATTGAATACCGTTTTTGAGAATTGATGAGGTGGCTAGTATGGGGATTATTCGAGTGAAAAAAGATAGTAATTATTCCGTTATAAATAATACTGGTTTAAAAGATGAAAGGTTGTCATGGAAAGCGAAAGGAATCTTAGCCTATGCGCTTACATTACCAGACGATTGGACTTTTCATATTAGCGAATTAGCTCGACATGCTAAGGATGGAGAAGATTCGCTCCGTACAGGTTTTAAGGAATTAAAAGAATTAGGTTATGTAAAACGTTATCCTGTTCGTGATGGGAATACGAAAAAAATTACAAGGTGGGATACGGAAATTTACGAAACGCCACAAAGGAACATGCCACAAATGGAAAACCAAGATGTGGTAAAGCCATATGAGGAAAATCAGAAACTACTAAATACTAATAGACTAAATACTAATAAACGAAATAATAATGAGGATATGGATAAATTAGAATCTCGTGTATTCATCAATGAGAGGGTTAAAGTAAGTTGTAACTTTATTAAGGGGATGGGCATTCCGTTAAGTGAAATTGCAATTGCAGAGTTGGGGAGTTTTTGTAATTTGTTTAGTGGGGAGTTAATTCAGCATGCAATTAATAAAGCCGTTGATGAGAATGCGCCAAGATGGAACTACATTAAGGCTATATTGAGGAATTGGAAGGAGCAAGAAGTTAAAACATTAGTTGATGTGGCCATACTAGATAGACGTTTCGAAATGAGCAAGAAAAAGAAATATAACGGGACAGGTAGGAAGTATTCAAATAGAAAAGAGATTGTACCCGATTGGTTATATAAAGATGATGAATCAACAAATCTAGAAGAGGAAAGAAAAACCGTGCAGTCTACTGATGAAGAGCGTGAGAGATTACAAGAAGTGTTAAATAAATATAGGTCATAAGAAAAAATGCTAGATGATTTACAAGTAATAAAGATTGAAAAGGCTAATAAGCATATTCATGCTATTAAATTAGTATTAAGAGACTTTGTAAAAAGAACGGAAGTGGGTGAATCAGTAAGTGTTCGAATGGCTCAAAGATTATAAGAAGTTAGAAGAAGAAATTGCTTATTTAGAATACAACTTAGATAAATCAAAAGCCGAATTGAAGCGTTGGATTAGCGGTGATTTGCAAAATGTAAGATTAACCGCTGAATCGGAAGGGGCTAAGGTAGAAGGGCGGATTGAAGCAATTGAATATGAATTAGCTCATAAAATGAATGAAGAGTATGATTTAAAGCTTTTGATTAATAAGTTTACAGGACTGGATCATCAAATACTTAAAATGAAATATGTTGATGGAATGACTTTAGAGCAAATTGCGTTTGAATTACATTATAGTACAGGCTATATACGCCGAAAACATGCTGAAATAAGGAAGATTGTCAAGTTTTTAGATGGATTTTAGTGTTACCTTTTTGTAGGATACATGTAGTGTACAGAAAGTATTGAAAAAGTGATTTATAGTAGTAATATAAGATTTCGACGAAAGAGCAACTATTTTTATGGTTGCTCTTTTTGTTGTGAAAGAAGGTGAGTAATATGAAGTGATTTGATGGATTAATAGGTCTTTAGCTTCTAGTTATATTTAGTAAAGTAGTAGTTTTACAGGCGAAAATAATAGAAAAATGAGGAGATGTTTAATGATGAGTTTATTAGCTGCTTCAGTCAAAACAAAGAATTTGCCACAACAGGTATTACGTTGGCAATCAATGGTAGAAAGCGAATGTTCTGCACAAGGTGTACCTGAGTTAGTTCCTTACGTGCTTGGAATTATTATGGTGGAAAGTGGAGGGAATTCTGAAACGACACCTGATATTATGCAGTCTAGTGAATCACAAGGATGGGCAATGAATACAATTAAAAACCCGAAAGATTCAATTTATTACGGAGTGAAGCATTTAAAGGGTGCTTTTGATGATGCGAAGAAAAATGGCATTACAGATTTAAGTGCCATTGTTCAATCGTATAATTTTGGACGAGCTTACCTTCGCTGGTTAGCTTCTAACAATAAACAGCATTCATTACCGGTGGCAGATCTGTATTCTAAAACGGTTGTTGCGCCATCACTTGGAAATACGACCGGTGCTATGGTGAAATATAGTAACCCTATCGCTGTTGCCTACAATGGTGGTTATCGATATAAAAACGGGGGGAATTTCTTCTACTCTGAAATTGTTAAACAATATGTAGATTTTGATGGAGGAACTGGTGGCGGTGACAATAAGCCGTTACAACCAAAAGGACTGGGAATTGCAACGTCTAAATACCCAGAAGGATGGGGCATCAATTTATATAGTGGTCCTGGAAAAGATGCTTGGTTTACAGGTCATGTCATTAATACAAAAATGCCATATTTAATTATAGATGCTGCTTGGTATGGCGGGAATGAAAATATGCTTTGCTTAGGTTGGGAAGCCTGGGCAAAAGAAGAACACTTTGAAGTGCAGTGGTTCCACGCTTACTCAAAATATCCAGCAGGTTATGGTATTAACACATATGATGGTCCAAATGGAAATTATAAAGGAAATGTGGATGGATCTTATCCATATGGTGTTTTTGCGAGAAAAGATGGTTACATTGATATTGGACAAAACACATGGGTAAAAGAAGAACATTTTAATGTAAGGTAATAACAAAGTTTTTTATTATTTGATTTTAAATTATAAATTTTAATATATAGAAAAAATATAAAAGGGTGCTTTTTTAAGTGCCTTTTTATATTACGTATGAATAGAAAGGAAGATTATTATGGCAAAATTTATTTATCCAACAGATACAACGAGAGTAACAAGTGGATTTCGGGGGAGCAGACCAGATCATCATGGGATAGATCTTGCTGAATCGGGCTATCATCCAATTTATGCAGCAGCTAGCGGACGAGTTAGTCGTTCTTATATTTCATCCAGTTATGGTGAATGTATTATGATTGTGCACACTATTGATGGGGTTACATGGGAAACAGTATATGCCCATATGCGTAGCGGTTCTCGAACAGTAAAAGAAGGTGATTATGTTACACAAGGACAAACTATTGGGGTTATGGGGAACACAGGGGATTCTAGTGGTCAACACTTGCATTTTGAATTGCATAAAGGGTCTTGGAACATCAATAAGAGTAATGCTGTGAATCCATTAGACTACTTAGGAAAAGGAGACGGTGGTGGTACAACTGAACCTTCTGATAAACCGCTACAACCAAAAGGGCTGGGAATTGCAACGTCTAAATACCCAGAAGGATGGGGCATCAATTTATATAGTGGTCCTGGAAAAGATGCTTGGTTTACAGGTCATGTCATTAATACAAAAATGCCATATTTAATTATAGATGCTGCTTGGTATGGCGGGAATGAAAATATGTTATGTCTAGGTTGGGAAGCCTGGGCAAAAGAAGAACACTTTGAAGTGCAGTGGTTCCATGCTTACTCAAAATATCCAGCAGGTTATGGTATTAACACATATGATGGTCCAAATGGAAATTATAAAGGAAATGTGGATGGATCTTATCCATATGGTGTTTTTGCGAGAAAAGATGGTTACATTGATATTGGACAAAACACATGGGTAAAAGAAGAGCATTTTAATGTAAGATAATATCTTTAAATCAGCATGTATTAAGTAGGATGAAAAAACTTGTTATCATACCTCTTGAGATGAGAGTAATATCTGTAAAATGCTGGGCGGAATATAGAGTGCGATTTTTGAAAGAGCAACTGATGTAAAAAGTTGCTCTTTTTCTTTTTTTGAATGTGAGGACCATAACCCATTATATAGAATATGGCCTGTCTGAGGATTTAGTTTCTAGATGTACTTAATAATTCAGTGGAATTTTAAATGATAAAAAATAAAAAAGGAGATAATCAGTAATGGAAATTAGAAAAAAATTAGTGGATCCAAGTAAATATGGTATAAAGTGTCCCAATACAATGACACCAGAATTCATCACAGTACATAATACGTACAATGATGCATCAGCAGAAAATGAGATATCGTATATGATTGGGGATAATAATTCAGTGTCGTTTCATGTTGCAGTAGATGACAAAGAAGCAGTACAAGGTATTCTGTTTGATCGTAATGCTTGGCATGCAGGTGATGGTAACGGAAATGGTAATCGTAAATCTATCGGAGTGGAAATTTGCTATTCTCTAAGCGGTGGGGATAGATATTACAAGGCGGAGGATAATGCAGCAATTGTTATTGCTCAGTTAATGAAACAATTCAATATACCGATTAGTAATGTACGTACACATAAATCGTGGAGTGGAAAGCATTGCCCACATCGAATGCTCGATGAAGGAAGAGTGGATCAATTCATTGAGAAGATAAACAAAGCATTTAATGAAGATAACAATAAACCACTACAACCAAAAGGGCTGGGAATTGCAACGTCTAAATACCCAGAAGGATGGGGCATCAATTTATATAGTGGTCCTGGAAAAGATGCTTGGTTCACAGGTCATGTCATTAATACAAAAATGCCATATTTAATTATAGATGCTGCTTGGTATGGTGGGAATGAAAATATGTTATGTCTAGGTTGGGAAGCGTGGGCGAAAGAAGAACACTTTGAAGTAGAGTGGTTCCATGCTTACTCAAAATATCCAGCAGGTTATGGCATTAACACATATGATGGTCCAAATGGAAATTATAAAGGAAATGTGGATGGATCTTATCCATATGGGATTTTTGCAAGAAAAGATGGTTATATCGATATTGGACAAAACACATGGGTAAAAGAAGAACATTTTAATGTGAGATAAGGATATGAGAGTAGGATCACTCGTATGATTCTCTTTAATTTTTGAAAAGGAGATGAGAACGATGGAAGAACAAATCTTCAATTCAATGATTCAACAAGGAGCATTCGCAGCTTTATTTGTATGGATGCTGTTTACTACGCAAAAAAAGAATGAACAGCGCGAAGAACAATATCAAAAAGTTATTGAAAAAAATCAACAGGTCATTGAAGAACAAGCAAAAGCATTTAGTTCGTTGTCGAAGGATTTATCAGATGTTAAGCGAAAAATCTTGGGGAACGATGATGAGAAATAAAATATGGTATTAAAGTATTTGTCGCATATGCAGGTTCTCAAATAGGAATTCGATTCATATATAGCTAATGAGAAAAAGCCCTAATACCGATAAGTATTGGGGCTTTTTCTCATTAGCTATAGTGAATAAGGTTGTGGTGGATTTTTCAAGAGGAAAGAGTGAATGAAGTCTAATATTAATGTAAATGAAATGAAACTTTGAATGCTGCTTAGTTATAACATAGTTTTATTCAGAATTTTGTTAGTTCATTTTCTAAATTTAGGGAATAAATATAGTTTAGTACCTTGCAATAAACAATACTAAGTGGTATATTATGGATAAAACAGGTACCGTGTATTGAACAGTACTAAGATAGGAAAGGAGGATGGCACTTGAACGTTCAATTTAAAAAAGGTGTGCTTGAACTTTGTGTATTAGCACTTGTAAAACGTAAAGATAGTTACGGTTATGAACTTGTTCAGCAAATTTCTAATAAATTTTTAATATCGGAAGGATCAGTATACCCTTTATTACGTCGTTTGACGAAAGAAGGGTATTTTCAAACGTATTTAAAGGAATCTACGGAAGGGCCACCTCGTAAATATTATCAATTAACAGAGCAAGGGGAGACGCAATTTCATTTGTTAGTAACAGAATGGCGTGATTTTGCGAAAGGGGTACAAGAAATTATTGAAGGGGTGGAATGGGATGAGTAAAGAAGGGTTTCTTAAAGAATTATCAAGTTATCTTAGAAAGTTACCAGAGGAAGAGAGGCAAGATATTTTATTGGATTATGAAGAGCACTTTCAGTTTGGACTAGAAGAGGGGAAAACTGAATCGGAAATAATACAGGGCCTTGGTTCTCCGAAAGTAATCGCGAAAGAATTACTTGCGATGTATCGCTTCGATGAAATGAAAAAAAATCCATCGACTTCAAATGTGACAAGAGCTGTTATGGCAGCGATTGGACTTAGTTTGTTTAATTTTATTATTGTGTTAGGCCCGTTAGTCGCAATTATTGCTTTTATATTTTCTTTTTGGATCGGTGGTATTGCTAGTGTAGTAACACCACTTTTCGTTATTGGAAAAGTATTTATGGGTACTTTTATATGGTTGGATCTTTTCGTTAGTATAACGTTTGTTGGAGTAGGTTTATTGTTATGTATTATCGCTTTTTATAGTACAAAGTGGTTTAAGAGATTGTGTGTACGATATGTAATATGGAACTTCAAAATGATAAAAGGAGAGTAAATGATGAAAAAACTATTTTTAATCGCTATCGCTTGTATCGTTATTGGAGTAATAGGAATTTCCCAAACATATGAAAAAGCAGTACAAACTGCTGAAAAAGGCGATAAAGAAAATGTAATTAAAAACAAAACATTAAAAAATATAGAAGTTAAGTTAGATGCCGGGGATATTATTGTTCAAAAATCTCCTGACTCTTCTTTTTATGTAAAGCAATCGGGAGATGTACGTAAACAAGAGATTCGTATCGCAGAAGATGGTGACACATTAAAAATTATTGGGGAAAGAGAAAAAGGTGCTTCATTTGATTTTTCTTTTTACGATTTTAGGTTTCAAACGTCTAAATTGACTCTACTTGTGCCCGAACGCTCTTACCAAGATGTAAAAGTAAATTCATCTGCTGGACAAATCGAAATGAGTGATGTGAAAAGTGATAGCGTAAGTGTTAGAACACTTGCTGGAGAAGTAGAGTTGAAACAAGTAACGGCTAAGAATGTGGAGGGATCGACAAAAGCTGGTGAGGTGAACTTTAAGAAGGTATTAGGGAAAGTGACCGCAAAAACAACAAGTGGGGAAATAAATATTCAAGATCATGATTCTAAATATAATCTAGAAGCAAGTTCAACTGCGGGAGATATAGATATTACTTTATCGGAAAAACCACAAGATGCGGTAATTACTGGGCAAAGTGCTGCGGGAGATGTAACGATTTTTAATGAAGAAAATAAAAATGTAACAATTGGAAATGGTAGTAAAAAGATTAGCGGTAAAACGGCTGCGGGAGATGTGACGATTGAAACTCGTTAATAAGAAATAGAATGCATGGAAATCTATCAAAATACAAAAAGAAGATAATTACCGTATATAAATAAGGTAATTATCTTCTTTTTGTTATTTTTAATGTAAATCACGATATACGCCAATTACTTTCCCGATAACTGACACTTGTTTTAAAATGATAGGTTCTAATGAAGAGTTTTCTGGTTGTAGACGGAAATGGTCTTTTTCTTTATAGAAACGTTTAACTGTTGCTTCGTTATCCTCTGTTAAAGCGACTACAATTTCACCATTATATGCAGACTGCTGTTGGCGAACAACAACTAAATCTCCATCGAAAATACCAGCTTCAATCATACTATCTCCAGAAATACGTAACATGAACACTTGGTCTGCTCCAGCAACAATACTAGCTGGAAGTGGGAAATGTTCTTCTACGCTTTCGACCGCTGTAATTGGTAAACCAGCAGTGACTTTTCCGACAATTGGAACTTGAATAACAGATTGTGTTTCCGTATCCATTCGGTCTTCACCTAAAATTTCAATGGCACGTGGTTTTGTTGGATCGCGTCGAATGTATCCTTTTTCTTCTAATCGTGATAAATGTCCGTGCACTGTAGAACTAGAAGCGAGGCCGACTGCTTGACCAATTTCACGTACGGAAGGTGGATATCCTTTTTCTTGTACTTTTAGCTTAATAAAGTCGAGAATGTCTTGCTGGCGTTTCGTTAACTTTTCCATGTTTTCTAACACCTCGTTTTCTTTCATTTTTCTTATTAATAAGTATAACATGTGAAAAAACATTCTACAAACATAAGTTCGAACAAATGGCGGATTTATGTTACACTATAGGGAAATAATAGGGAGAAAGAGGGGTTCAAAATGAATGCAATTATTTATGCACGTGTGAGTACAACGAAAGAAGCGCAAGAAACATCATTATTACGTCAAAAAGATGAATTATTGCATTTAGCTGAGCGCTATCAAATGAATGTTACTAAGGTGATTGAAGAGCAGGCTAGTGGATATACAATTGAACGTGACGGTATATTAGAGGTGTTGGATACAATTCGAGACGAACAAATTGATGTGTTACTTATACAAGATGAAACGCGTCTTGGTAGAGGAAATGCGAAGATCGCGTTAATGCATTGTTTACATAAAGAAGGCATAAAAGTATATACGCATACACATAATGGTGAATTACAATTGTCGGATTCTGATTCAATGGTATTAGATATTATTGGTATTGTTGAAGAATATCAAAGAAAGATTCATAATTTGAAAATTAAACGAGGTATGCAACGTGCAGTAGAAAAAGGTTATCGTCCAGAAAAAAATTTAAAAAATCGTCATTTAAGTGTAGGAAGAGAGAAAAAAGAAGTGCCAATTGAGGAAATTGTACGTTTGCGAAAAAGTGAACTCACGTTTGAAGAAATTGCAGCAACATTACGTGGATTTGGTCATAATGTTTCAAAGGCGACTGTACATCGTAGATATGTAGAGTATACGAAGCAATTGCTTGATAAAGAAGAGTAACTATTGTATGATAATAATCAGTTTTGATTAGAAGGGGGATTCGAGATGATTAATCACGAACTCGTTGAACGCATTAACTTCTTAGCGAAAAAAGCAAAAGCTGAAGGTTTAACTGAAGAAGAGCAACGTGAGCGTCAATCGCTACGTGAACAATATTTAAAAGGATTTCGTCAAAATATGTTAAACGAACTTAAAGGTATTAAAGTTGTTAACGAAGAAGGTACAGATGTTACACCGACGAAATTAAAAGCTTTAAAAAAGCAAGATAATGCAAGATTAAATTAAAAGATGGGCGAAGCCCATCTTTTTTATATGTAAAAATCGTTATTTAATAACTTTCCAGTTGTTATTAACTGTTGCTTCTATCGTTTTATGTTCCAATATATAATTAGCGATAAGTTCAGACATATCTGTGGGGATATCTTTTACTACCGGTTTGTTTTGAAACATAAAGAAATTTCCCCCGCCACTTGCACGATAATTATTCATTACAACGTCATATTCTTCATTCATATTAAGAGGAGCACTGTTATGCTGTAAAGATTCTACTCTTTCACCAATTGGTTTTGAAATGTTTAATACGTATGAAATCCCTTCCCACATATCATAATTATAATGTTGTGGCTTTGGTTCTATGTAGGTAGGACTTACGGTGATGGATCCATCTGTTTTTAATGTGAAATAAGAAGCAGAGAGTTCAAGAGCATTTTTTATGTCCGCTCCAGTTAGTCTAATTACTTTTAATGTGTTCGGATAAATATAATTAGAAACGATGTCACGCATTGTTACATGTTCCGGGAAACCTGGAGATGTATTATGGAACAAACTTGTACAAGAAATTGATACATTAGCTATATCCATCTGTATTTTATTTATGAATTCGATAAAAGGATGATCATGCAAACGAGTTTGCATAGCATCTGAAATTTGCATATCCCCCTGAATGATTCCAATAGGTTGATCAAGCCACTTTTGTGTTTTCTCTTCGTAATCGGCTACCAATGAAAGTACATCTTGGTCAGCCTCAACTCCTTGTACAGATAATAATTCAGAAGAACTCTCTTTTTTAACCCATTTATGTTTTGTTTTTTCGAATGTTATTTTTACTTTTCCAACTGAGTTTCCATTACATCCGGTCTGTAAAATTGTTACACCGTTAGCCATTGTGTGAGCAATTTCCCGGTGCTGGTGGCCTGTTAATAAAATATCTATGTCTTCAATTTCATGGCACATTGCATATCCTTGGTTTTCTCCTGTTAAAACTTCAGTCGGTACCCCGGTTTGTAAATCTCGTTCAACTCCCCCGTGATACGCTACGACTAGTAAATCTGGTTTCTCATGTTTGCGAATGTAAGAAACCCACTTTTTCGTTGTTTCTAATGCATCTTCAAATTGTAAGTCTTTAATGTGATGGGGTTGTTCCCAATTGGTAATGTAGTGCGTTGTCACCCCTAAAATAGCAATTTTTATATTGGATTCAATCTGTTTGATTATATAAGGTTTTCCGAAATAAGGCTTCTTTATGTTTTTATCTAAAATGTTTGCTGATAGGTACGGGAAGTTCGCAGTAGTCACAGCATTATTTAATATATCCATCCCGTAATTAAACTCATGATTGCCGATAATTGCAGCGTCATACTGTAAGTAATTCGCTAATAAGGACATTGGGTTTTTTTTGTTTTTTTCGTATGTAACATAATGATAAGTAAATGGTGTTCCTTGAATAAAGTCGCCATTATCAATTAAAAGAACGTTTGTATTTTGGGAACGTTCTTTTTTTATAAGAGTAGAAATTTTAGCTAAACCAAGTTCTGCTGGGGAGTTATCTTGGTAGTGAATAGGATAAACAGTGCCATGTATATCGCTTGTTAATAAGATGTTTAAAGTTACAGTTTGATTTTGTTCCAATATGACTCACCTTTTCTATTGTTATCTTCCAATTCATCATATCAAATATGTGAAGAGAATTTTAATGTGAGTGTATAGAATGTGTAAAGATTCTGTAAATAATCAATTATTTGTAAAAATATGTGATATATTTCTTCATGTTTATGAAAGGTTATTTTATAACAATGAAAAATGGAGGCATTAATATGTTGAAAAAAGTTTTTGCAATGAGCACAACAGTTGTACTAGCAGCGGGATTATTAAGTGGCTGTGGAACGAAGGAATCAAGTGCAAGTAAAAATGAAGATACGAAAAAAGGGTATGTACCGAAGACTTTAAATGTTCAATTTGTTCCTTCTCAAAATGCAGATACGTTAGAGGCGAAGGCAAAACCGCTTGAGAAGCTATTAAGTGATAAGTTAAATATTCCAGTAAAAGTTAGTATTTCAACGAACTACAATACAATTGTAGAAGCGATGGCATCTAAACAAGTAGATGTAGGATTTTTACCGCCAACAGCGTACGTATTAGCACATGAAAAGAAGGCTGCAAATGTAATTTTACAAGCACAACGTTTTGGAGTAGAGGATGAAACAGGAGCTCCTACAAAAGATTTAGTAGATTATTATAAATCTGAGTTTGTTGTTAAAAAAGACTCTAATATAAATAGTGTAAAAGATTTAAAAGGTAAAAAGATTGGTTATCAAGATGTAACATCATCAGCAGGGTATGTATGGCCTGCAGCTGTTCTATTAAAAGAGGGAATTGATCCGTTAAAAGATGTGAAACCTGTTACATTAAAAGGTCACGATCAGTCGCTTATTGCTCTTTTAAATGGTGACGTAGATGCAGCTGTTGTATTCCAAGATGCTCGTAATATTGTAAAAAAAGATTATCCGAATATATTCGAGCAAACGAAAATAGTGAAATTTACGGAGAAAATTCCAAACGATACGATTTCGGTACGTTCTGATTTAGATGAAGAGTGGAGCAAGAAATTACAGGATGCTTTCATTGAAATTGGAAAAAATGAGGAAGGTCACAAAATCATTAAAGAAGTATATTCACATGAAGGATATGTTAAATCTGATGATAGTAAATTTGACATCGTTCGTGAATATGGGAAGAAAGTAAAAACGCAATAATACATATGGAAATGGCAGCTAGCTGAAAGGGAATGTTTTCAGTTAGTTTGCCGTTTTGAATACATAGAAGGTAGGTAAGATGTGTGATAGAATTTCGAAATGTCTCCAAAGTGTATCCAAATGGTACAAAAGGATTGAATAATATAAACTTGAAAATTCAAAAAGGTGAGTTTGTTGTAATGGTAGGGCTGTCCGGAGCTGGAAAGTCTACACTTCTAAAATCGGTAAATCGTCTTCATGAGATTACAGAAGGCGAAATCATGATTGAATGTGAGTCTATTACTGCTGCAAAAGGAAAAGATTTACGACGTATGCGCCGGGATATTGGTATGATCTTTCAAAGTTTTAACCTTGTAAAGCGATCAACAGTATTGAAGAATGTATTAGCTGGCCGTGTTGGATATCATTCGACATTGCGTACAACGTTAGGTTTGTTTCCGAAAGAGGATGTGGAGCTCGCATTTCAAGCGTTAAAAAGAGTGAATATTTTAGAAAAAGCATATGCACGTGCTGATGAATTATCAGGAGGACAACAACAACGTGTATCGATAGCTAGAGCATTGGCGCAAGAAGCAAAAATCATATTGGCAGATGAACCTGTTGCGTCGTTAGATCCGCTAACAACAAAGCAAGTATTAGATGATTTAAAGAAAATTAATGAAGATTTTGGAATTACAACAATTGTAAACTTACATTCTATTGCTTTAGCTAGGCAATATGCGACGCGTATTATTGGATTACATGCAGGCGAAATTGTTTTTGATGGTTTAGTAGAAGCAGCAACGGATGAAAAGTTTGCTGAAATTTATGGTGACGTAGCACAGAAAAGTGAATTGTTAGAGGTGGCAGCTAAATGAATGATGTGACGATATATTCGAAGTCGATACCGAAGCCGCCGAGTAAGTTAAAACATATGTTAACGTTTATTCTATTCATTTTACTGTTGTGGGGAAGTAGTATACAGGTCGACGCATCATTTTCAAAGCTAGTAGTTGGTTTTCCTAATATAATGGATTTGCTAAAAGAAATGGTGCCGCCAGATTGGAGTTATTTTCAAGTTATTACAACAGCAATGTTAGATACAATACGTATGGCGATTATTGGGACGACTTTAGGAGCGATTTTAGCTATTCCACTTGCACTGTTTGCGGCAAGTAATGTGTTTACTAGTACATTTTTATACAGTCCAGCTCGATTGATTTTAAATTTTATTCGAACGATACCAGATTTATTATTAGCGGCAATTTTCGTAGCTATTTTTGGAATAGGACCACTTCCGGGTATTTTAGCTCTTACTTTTTTCTCAATTGGGCTCGTGGCGAAATTGTTGTATGAATCAATTGAATCAATTGACCCTGGCCCACTAGAAGCGATGACAGCTGTAGGGGCTAATAAGGTGCAATGGATTGTTTATGGAGTCATTCCACAAGTAAAAGCACACTTTGTTTCCTATGTACTATATACATTTGAGGTGAATGTACGGGCAGCGGCTGTCCTAGGTTTAGTAGGAGCAGGTGGTATTGGACTATATTATGATCGTACACTTGGATTTTTACAATATCAACAAACTGCATCTATTATCATCTATACTCTTGTTGTTGTATTGGTAATTGATTATGTAAGTACATTGTTGCGGGAGAAATTATAATGAGTAAAACGACGATAATCGTACCAAAACCGAAGAAACCGAGTGTGTATCGCTCGTTTATTTTTATAGCACTTACATTTGTTTATATATGGGCTTTTTCAGGAGTACCGCTAGAGGGAATAAAGGAAACGGCGGGAGAAATTACAAAAGCAATTATGACAGGGATATTGAGTCCAGACTGGTCGTATGTATCTTTGCCAGATGGTGAAGATTTATTACATGGATTAATTGATACGTTGGCAATTGCGATATTAGGTACATTTATTTCTGCATTTTTATCTGTTCCGTTTGCCTTTTGGGCGGCAACGAATATGAGTAGTGGAAAATTAACTTCAGGATCTGGGAAAATTGTACTTAGTTTTGTTCGTACGTTTCCTGAATTAGTTATGGCTCTTTTATTTATAAAAGCTGTTGGTCCAGGCTCTTTTGCAGGAGTATTAGCCTTAGGATTGCATTCTATTGGAATGTTAGGAAAACTATATTCAGAAGGAATTGAAAACATAGATAAAGGACCGACGGAAGCGTTACTAGCAACAGGAGCAAATCGTTTTCAAATACTTTGGTATGCGGTGTTACCGCAAGTGTTACCAGATTTTCTATCGTATACGTTATACAGATTTGAAATTAATGTACGATCCGCTGCAATTTTAGGGGTTATTGGAGCAGGAGGGATTGGTACACCTTTAATTTTTGCGCTGAGTTCACGGAATTGGTCTCGTGTTGGTATTATTTTATTAGGTATTATTTTAATGGTAATTATAATTGATTTGATTTCAAGCTCGATTCGGAAACGGATTGTTTAACTTATTTGAAAAGCATCGAAGTTAGATGCTTTTTTATGTTTTTAAAAACTTATTTAAAAAAGTAAGTATAGAAGGGATTTGTATAAATATACAGATAATTCCCTTTCTTTTTAAAATAAAAATAATGAAAAAGTATGTCATATTGAATGCCCATACATTCCCGGAAACATTGATTTTTTTATAAAAAATCAAAAAAATATCAACATATTTGTCGATACATGTTGTATAATCTTGCGTGGGAAGCTATCATATAAATGTATAAAACGTTTACTAATATAAGCGAAGGGAAGAATAGCATGTCACATTCAATCGAACAACTTTCTATCAACACGATTCGCACATTATCCATCGATGCGATTGAAAAAGCAAACTCTGGTCACCCAGGAATGCCAATGGGTGCAGCACCAATGGCTTATACATTATGGACTCAATTTATGAAACACAATCCAAATAACCCAACGTGGTTTAACCGTGATCGTTTCGTATTATCTGCAGGTCATGGTTCAATGTTATTATACAGTCTACTTCACCTATCTGGTTATGATGTAACAATGGATGACTTAAAGAACTTCCGTCAATGGGGAAGCAAAACTCCAGGACATCCTGAGTACGGTCATACAGCTGGTGTAGATGCAACGACTGGTCCACTTGGACAAGGTATTGCAACTGCTGTAGGTATGGCAATGGCTGAAAGACATTTAGCTGCTAAATATAACCGTGATGCGTATAATGTAGTAGATCATTATACATACGCTATTTGTGGTGATGGAGATTTAATGGAGGGCGTTTCTGCTGAAGCATCTTCATTAGCTGCTCATTTACAATTAGGTCGTCTTGTTGTGCTTTACGATTCAAACGATATTTCATTAGATGGCGATTTAAATCGTTCATTCTCTGAAAGTGTAGAAGATCGTTACAAAGCATACGGATGGCAAGTAATCCGTGTTGAGGATGGAAACGATATTGAAGCAATCGCGAAAGCAATTGAAGAAGCGAAAGCTGACGAAAAACGCCCAACGCTAATTGAAGTAAGAACGACAATTGGTTTCGGTTCTCCAAACAAATCAGGAAAATCAGCTTCACATGGTTCTCCACTTGGTGTAGAAGAAACAAAATTAACGAAAGAAGCATATGCTTGGACTGCTGAGCAAGACTTCCACGTAGCAGAAGAAGTATATGACAACTTCCGTAAAACAGTACAAGATGTTGGTGAAACTGCGCAAGCTGAGTGGAACACGATGCTAGGTGAATATGCACAAGCATACCCAGAATTAGCAAACGAATTCCAAGCAGCAATGAACGGTCAACTTCCAGAAGGTTGGGAGCAAAACTTACCGACTTATGAATTAGGATCAAAAGCAGCAACTCGTAATTCTTCTGGTGCTGTAATTAATGCAATTGCAGAGTCTGTACCATCATTCTTCGGTGGATCTGCTGACCTTGCTGGTTCTAACAAAACATACATGAATAACGAAAAAGACTTTACAAGAGATGATTACAGCGGTAAAAACATTTGGTACGGTGTACGTGAGTTCGCAATGGGTGCAGCAATGAACGGTATTGCACTACATGGTGGTTTAAAAACTTACGGTGGTACGTTCTTCGTATTCTCTGATTACTTACGTCCAGCAATTCGCCTTGCAGCATTAATGCAATTGCCAGTAACGTATGTATTCACACATGACAGTATCGCTGTTGGTGAAGATGGTCCAACACATGAACCAATCGAGCAATTAGCAGCGCTTCGTGCAATGCCAAACGTTTCTGTTATTCGTCCTGCTGATGGTAACGAATCTGTTGCAGCTTGGAGACTAGCTTTAGAATCTACAAACAAACCAACTGCTTTAGTATTAACTCGTCAAGACCTTCCAACATTAGAAGGTGCAAAAGATGATACGTATGAAAAAGTAGCAAAAGGTGCATATGTAGTTTCTGCAAGCAAGAAAGAAACGGCTGATGTAATCTTACTTGCAACTGGATCTGAAGTAAGCCTAGCTGTTGAAGCTCAAAAAGCATTAGCAGTAGACGGCGTTGACGCAGCTGTTGTCAGCATGCCATCTATGGATCGCTTCGAAGCTCAAACTGCAGAGTACAAAGAATCTGTATTACCAAAAGCAGTAACAAAACGTTTCGCAATCGAAATGGGTGCTACATTCGGATGGCACCGTTACGTAGGTCTTGAAGGAGATGTGTTAGGTATCGATACATTCGGTGCTTCTGCTCCTGGTGAGAAGATTATGGAAGAGTATGGATTTACTGTAGAGAACGTTGTTCGTAAAGTAAAAGAAATGCTTTAATGATTTCAGAAAAATCTCTCCGGCATGGAGAGGTTTTTCTATGTAAATGAGTTTTTTCGACAGAAAAAGTTTTTTATCTCTCCGCAGTCAGACAATCATTGCAAATTTTCTTATATATAATGAAGAGAAAAGGTTGTCCAGATTGGGAGTGGAAAAATGAAAACGTATGAATTGTATTTAATTCAAGAGGATATTGCGAAAGCTTATTTTGGTCGTGAATATTTGTTTTTTGATTTATTTGCTCGATTTTCAGAATCTGGGTCCCTTTCGGAGAAAAAAGTGTTATATAAGCAAATGATGTATATAACGATGCCATTGCAAGTAATGAAAATTCATCATAAATTAGAACAAGCTTTGCGCGTTCTTGGTAAATATGATAGAACACATCATACACATACACTTTATACGGGAGCGGAGTACGGCGAAATAATGGTGAAACCGCACTATATTCGTATGAATACCTCTGGAAATGTCTCTATGGAAACGACGTTCTTTGAGGTGTTAAGAAAGTGTGAATTAACATTTTTAGCTATGGATTATGAAAATACAAAGTACGGATGGCTGAATCCTCTAAAACAAGTACGAACATATGTGTAAAAAATGTCGAATTGTATCTTGTCTTATTGAAAAGGTTTTAGTACACTGTAAGGTAGACAACATGAAGGAGGAAAATATATGCCAATTTGGTTAGGTATTCTAGTGGGCGTAGTAGCACTAGTAGCAGGCGTGGCGTTAGGATTTTTCATTGCCCGCAAATACATGATGAATTACTTACAAAAAAATCCACCAATTAACGAACAAATGTTAAAAATGATGATGATGCAAATGGGACAAAAACCTTCCCAAAAGAAAATCAATCAAATGATGAGCGCAATGAACAAGCAACAAATGAAATAAGCGCTAAAAGACACTCGCTAAGAGTGTCTTTCTTTTTGTTAGTTATAGTTTTTAAAACTTTTAAAAATTCTGTATTTTTGGTAAACTGAAAACATCGCTCATTTTAAGGGAGGAGGAAAAAAATGAAAGTGTTTATGAATTTAGCATGGTTTTTTAAACAAGAAAAACGAGCGTACATAACTGGAATTATTTTATTGTTTGGCGTTGCACTTTTAGAACTTGTAACACCAAAAGTAATTGGAATCGTTGTAGATGAAATTAATGATGGAACATTGACGACCGATAAGTTACTAAAATGGGTTGTACTATTAGTAATTGTAGGTATTACGATGTACATATTACGTTACATATGGCGTATTATGATTTTCGGGTCTTCATTAAAATTAGCTCGCCAATTACGAAAAAATTTGTATGAACATTTTACAAAGATGAGTCCATCTTTCTATCAGTCAAATCGAACAGGTGATTTAATGGCACATGCGACCAATGATATTCAAGCGATCCAGCAAACTGCTGGAGCAGGTGTTTTGACGCTTGTTGACTCATTAGCTGTCGGAGGATGTGTACTCGTAGCGATGGGTTTTACAATTAGTTGGAAGTTAACATTATTAAGTTTAATTCCAATGCCGATTGTAGCTATTTCGACAAATTATTATGGAACTTTATTACATAAAAGGTTTCATAAAGCACAGCAATCGTTTTCGGAAATCAATGATAAAGTGCAAGAGAGTATGAGTGGAATGAAAGTGATTCGCTCGCTTGGACAAGAGAAAGAAGATTTACAGGCGTTTCGAAGAAAATCAGAAGATGTTGTACATAAAAATGTGTTAGTTGCACGTATTGATTCGTTATTTGATCCGACAATCTCTCTTATCGTTGGATTTTCTTTTTTAATCGCAGTATGTTACGGATCAGTATTAGTTGTAAGAGGTGAATTAACAGTAGGTGATCTCGTTACATTTACGACATATTTAGGTACCCTCGTTTGGCCAATGTTAGCGTTTGGATGGTTATTCAATATTATGGAGCGTGGGCGTGCTTCATATGACCGTGTAGAAAAAATTCTTTCACAAAAATCAGATGTAGTAAATAGCGAAAATGCTGTACATACAATAGCGAGCGGTAATGTTTCGTTTGCCGTTGATTCATTTTCGTATAAGAAAAATGAATTGTTACATTTAAACGATATTCACTTTGATTTGAAGAAGGGCGAAACGCTAGGAGTTGTAGGACGTACAGGCGCAGGGAAAACGACTTTATTAAAATGTTTAATCCGTGAGTATGATCATTTTAATGGTGAATTAAAAATTGGGGAGCGAGATATTCGAGATATAACACTTCATGGTGTCCGTTCTGCCATTTCATACGTGCCGCAAGATCATTTTTTATTTTCAGCAAGTATTGGTGAGAATATTGCCTTTGGAAAGGCGGATGCTACATATAATGAAATTACCAAAGCTGCAGAGATTGCTTGTATTCATAATGACATCCTCCAATTTTCAGAAGGATATGAAACAGTAGTAGGGGAAAGAGGTGTTTCGTTATCTGGTGGTCAAAAACAGCGAATCTCTATTGCTCGTGCTTTATTAACAAATGCTGAAATTTTAATTTTGGATGATTGTTTATCAGCGGTAGATGCAAAAACAGAAGAGACGATTTTAAGTGCCTTAAAGAGGGAGAGAGCAGGGAAAACGACGATTATTACTGCACACCGATTAAGTGCAATTCAGCATGCCAATCTTATTCTTGTTGTTGATGAAGGTAGAATTGTACAAAGAGGTACACATGAGGAATTAATGAAGGAAAACGGCTGGTATAAGGAAATGTATGAAAGCCAGCAATTAGAAGCTTTAGTCGAGAAAGGAGGCGTATGATGGTAGAGAAGAAGCGAAGTGATTTAAGTAGATTGCTTTCCTATATGAAGCCATATAAAGGGTTACTATCTTTAGCATTTATCTTTTTAGTTGGTGCGACAGTAACGGAAATGATGGGTCCTTTTTTAATTAAACAATTCCTCGATGAACACCTAGTACCGCGGGATTTTGAACGATCAGCGCTCGTTACTTTATTTGTAATTTACATAGTTGCTCATTTATTAAAAGTACTATTTACGTATTTAAATCTATTGTACTTTCAGAACATTGCTTTTAAGATTGTTCAAGATATGCGAGTTGAAGTATATGAACATGTTCAAAAGCTGTCATTAAGTTTCTTTGATCGTACGCCGATTGGTACACTTGTATCGCGTATAACAAATGATACGGAAGCGATTAAAGATTTTTATGTCAGTGTATTATCAACATTTGTAAAAAATGTAGTCTTTTTAGTAGGTATTTTAGTAGCGATGTTTTTATTAGATGTAAAATTAGCGCTATTTTCTCTCGTATTAATTCCGATAATGTTTGCGATTATGGTATTATATCGCCGGAAAAGTGCAGCTTTTTATTTAGAAGTACGTAATCAACTAAGCGTGTTAAATGCAAAGTTGAACGAGTCCATACAAGGAATGAATATTGTTCAAGTGTTCAGACAAGAAAAACGTATGAGAAAAGAGTTTGAAGAAGTGAATAATAAACATTATAGTGCAGGGCGACGTACTTTGAAGTTAGACGCATTACTTTTACGACCAGCTACGGATTTAGTACATATTGTAGCTATTGCGTTAGTACTAGGTTTATTTGGGATTGATGCTTTAAAGAGTCCTGTTGAAGTAGGAGTTTTATATGCTTTTGTTAACTATATACATCGTTTCTTCCAACCTGTAAATGAGATGATGATGAAATTGTCCTTCTTCCAACAGGCACTTGTTTCGTCATCACGTGTATTTCATTTAATGGACGAGAAAGATTTAGCACCGGTTCAAAAAGGCAATGAGAATCCTCAAATCGTGGATGGAGATATTGAATTTAAAAATGTTACTTTTTCATATGATGGAAAGCGTGACGTTTTAAAAAATGTATCATTTCACGTGAAACAAGGGCAAACGGTTGCTTTTGTTGGGCATACTGGTAGCGGAAAAAGTACGATTATGAATTTGTTAATGCGATTTTATAATATTAAGTCAGGAAATATTGTAATAGACGGTGTAGATTTAGAAAAATTTGAAGAACGAGAAATTAGAAAGAAAATAGGACTCGTATTGCAAGATGCATTTTTATTTGCTGGAAATGTAAAGCAAAATATTCGTATGTATAATGAAGAAATTACGGATGAAGAAGTAAAAGAAGCTGCTCGATTTGTGCAAGCGAATATGTTTATTGAAAAGTTACCAAAACAGTATGAAACAGAAGTAGTAGAAAGAGGTGCAGCATTTTCAAGCGGTCAACGACAATTAATTGCTTTTGCTAGAACGATAGCAACGAATCCGAAAGTATTAGTATTAGATGAAGCAACAGCTAATATCGATACAGAAACAGAAGAGGCTATTCAAACAGCGTTGCAACAAATGCGAAAAGGTAGAACGACGATAGCCATTGCGCATAGGTTATCTACAATTCAAGATGCGGATCAAATTTTTGTGATGCATGATGGAGAGATAGTAGAGAGAGGGACACATCAAGAATTATTAAGTGAGCAAGGTTTGTATTATAATATGTATTTGCTACAAAATAAAGTGAGTTTGCAAAAGGCCTTGTAATACAAGGTCTTTTTTATTTTGTATACAAAATATGTTTACTCTTTGTTTCTATAGCATAAATGTCGTGTCCTCTTATGAAACTTGTACATATTGTATGTATACGAAGTAAAAAAATGATAGGAGATTTTATATGCAAAACAGATCAAGTTCAAATGTTACGTTTATTGATGTGTCTCATTGGGAAGGGAATATTGATTGGAATGCAGTGAAGGCATCTGGAATTCCAGCAGCGTATGCAAAAGCGACAGAAGGTGTAAACTACATTGATCCTACTTTTACTAAGAATGTACAAGCAGCACGAAATGCGAATGTATTAATTGGTGCATACCATTTTGCACGCCCAGAACAAAATGATGCAATTTCAGAGGCAAAATATTTTGTGAGTATATTACAAAATAACCAGACAGACTTAATGCCAGTTCTGGATTTAGAATCACCAACAGATCCGAGTAACAGTAATTTAACTGGTAACGCTATATCGAATTGGGCAAGAAGCTTCATAAATTATGTGAAACAGGCTACTGGAAAAGATGTAATGTTATATACAGGAGTTTGGTATATTAATGAGTTCGGAATTAGCGGATTAAGTGATATACCGCTTTGGATTGCTAAATACTCGAGTACACCGCCTGCTGATGCTGGTGGATGGACAACGTGGACAGCGTGGCAGTACACAGATTCTGGACAAATTTCAGGCGTAGGAAATTGTGATGTATCAGCTGCAGTTTCATTAGAAGCTTTAAAAGGGAATGGAGCAAGTGGTGGAGGTAATGTTTCCCCGCCTAATAATGCAACTCCAGTGTACGGGGTTGCTATAATTAATGGAGATAATGTGAATTTGAGAAGTGGACCATCTTTGCAGTCTAGTGTAATTCGCCAATTGAATCGTGGCGAAACATATGAAGTTTGGGGAGAACAAGATGGATGGCTTTGTTTAGGGACAAATCAGTGGGTATATAATGATCCGAGTTATATTCAGTATAAACATTATGTGGCGACTATTACTGGTGATAATGTAAATTTGCGTGATGCTCCATCATTAAATGGAAATGTTATAAGACAGTTACATCATGGTGAATCGTATCGAGTATGGAGTAAGCAAGATGGATGGCTTTGCTTAGGGACAAATCAATGGATATACTACGATCCAAGTTATATTCAGTATGGTGTACAATAGAGTGAAAATAAAAGGTGCCCCGTCAGAGGTGCCTTTTATTAAAAATATACAACTTTTACAAAGTCTATATCGAAACCATAGTATACTATAATAGATATATTTATAAAAAATAATCGAAAATGAAATAAAGGGGTAAAAATATGAATTATGTGCTAATAGGTGCGGTTTTAATATTATTAGCTGTAGTATTTGTGCTGTTTTATAAAAATAAACAGTTAGAATCAGAGAGTCAGCAAGTAGAATTTGAAAAGAAACAAGCGATTGAAACGTATAAAAATGAAATTGCAGCTACGGTGATAGAGCATAAAGAACAACAAAATAATTTAAAAAATATGGAACAGAAAAAATACAATGATTTACAAGTAAGTGCAAATAGAGAAATTGAAAATATGCGTATGATGAAAAATCAATTAGCTGTGCAGCATAGTAAAGAACGTAGTGAAATGCAAAATAAACATAATAACGAAATACATATGTTTCAAAAACTAATTGCAAATCTACGAGAATATACTAAAAACGGCGCTGAAATGAATACGTACGAAACATTACATTATATGAAACGAGGATTCATAGAGCAAGGCACCATATTAGATGCTGAAATTCAAATCATGCCGAATATTTTTATTAAAAATAATAGTGAAATAAACGATAATCGAATCCATCATCTCATCTTGTGCAAAACTGGTATTTATCTACTTGAGACGAAAGAATGGGAAGAGAAATTAATTCATGGTTTAACGAAAGAAAATGCTGGTATATATTCATTTATGATTGATGAAATGGGTAAGTATCAACAAGAAGTTGAAAAAGAAGAGACATTTGAATATATAGTAGGTAAAGATTCGTCAACTATACAAGTGAAAAATGAAGGGAATCCAGTATATAGGGCGAAGAAACTATCTCAAATTTTATACAGTGGTTTGAAAGAAATGCAGGCTAATAGTATAAAAGAAAAAGTAAAACCAGTTGTATATTTTTATAATAAAAATGGAAAAGAAATAGTAGACCTTTCTAGTGAGGAAACACCTAGATTAAAAGATCGGGAGCAAATTGTAACGTTCTTTAGAAATGAAATATTAGCAGGGGAAGTAGTATATACAGTGCAAGAATTAGAACAGATTCAAGAAATGATTAGCCGGATGAATTATATAGTGAGTTAAAAGGGGAGATCTTTCTGAACGCTATGCTACGTGGCATTTTGTATGTCTTTTTTTGTTTATATGTAGTAATGTACATTGTATTTATATTCGTCATTGATATGGTCCATATACCCTTAAGTGTAAGGAGCATTTTTGTAGTATTCATACCATTTGTTTTATTAGTCATGATTCAAAGGGCTATTTTATATGTTTCTAAAAATCGTAATGAAGAAAAGAAGCAAATGTTGGGGGGGTTAATAGTAGCACTCATACCATTAATAGTGTGTACTGTACAACTAAGTGTAAATGAATATACATCAAAGTTTAATCAAAATAGATGGTTAAATCATGCAGATAAGCGGGTACATATGGTAGATGATCTATTACAAAAATATAAATTAATAGGGAAATCAAATGAAGAAATTACACAATTGTTAGGAGCCCCAACGGAAACGAGAAGTGGGGAAGAAGGAGTTATCACTTTGTATTATCTTGGGACTGAACGTGGCTTTATTCCAATAGATAGCGAACAGCTTATTTTACAATTTGATAGAGATGGTAAAGTCATGGAATATACGGTGCATAAAGATTAAAGAAACGTGGAGGGAAGCTATAATGTTATAGCTTCTTTTTTATTTTTCAATATGTCAAGGAAGGGGGAGAAGGTTTTTGAGTGGAATAAGGAATGAAAGCGGAGGTGATGCATATATATAGATGCATTGGGCGATTATTCGCCCGATTGGTGAGGGTTAATAATCAATAAGTACGGACAAAAACCCCACTGATGAAAGTTTCACTTTATCATATTGTATAAATGAAAAGGAGGTAAGACGGTGAAAGCAATCCCGACTGATGTCCTGAGTAAAGAATTGATGGAAAGAGAAGGAGTTATATCTATTACAGTAAAGGAATTTGAAAAAATAGAAGTAGCTGGAGTAGTAGTAGCTGGTCCAGCGGTTATTTTGATTAATCAAGATTAAGTACATATCATTGAAATAAAAAGCATCCATCTAGGATGCTTTTTATTTGTATGTAAGGATAAATATGATGGATAATTGTGTTACTGGAGGGAAAGTCTGTGGCAATTATTATAACAATGTTAGTAATGGGTATTTTATTAGGATTTGTTGGAGCTGGAGGAGCTGGGTTTATTATCGCGATACTCACTTTAGTATTTCATATTCCTATTCATGTTGCTCTTGCAACATCTTTAACTGCAATGGCGTTTACGACATTATCAGGTGTTGTCAGTCATTACCGTGAAGGTAATGTAGCACTTATTATAGGCGGGATTGTTGGGGGATTTGGCGCAATTGGCTCTTATATTGGTTCTAAATTTGGTTCACTTATACCAGCACATCTTCTTCATTGGTTTACAGCTGGGATGTTATTTTTATCGGCAATTTTTATGTTTATTAAATTAATTATGTTCCAAAACAAAGAACAGTCATCTTTATATAAGCATAAAAAGTTTTCCATGAACTACTTGTTGAAATGTATATGCCTTGGATTAGTTACTGGAATGATGGCTGGTTCATTTGGGATTGGTTCTGCACCGTTTATTCAGCTTGGATTAATGGTTCTATTGGGATTAACGATTCAGCAATCTGTAGGGACAACAATGCTTGTTATATTACCGATTGCAATTGGAGGCGGTCTAGGATATAGTTCGGAAGGATATTTAGATTATATATTGTTATTGCAAGTATTAATTGGGACCATGTTAGGGGCATATATTGGCGCGAAGTTTACAAATTATGCACCGCGAATGCTTTTGAGGTTTTCGATGATTATGACACCGGTTTTAGCTGGATGTATGCTATTGATGGAATAAGGTGAAATTATAATAAGTAGGGGGTTACTGCTTACAAATAGCGGGATAAAATTAATATAGCAAACTATTAATATATTTTACGAATGAATTATGTAGGTAATTCATATTTCCCATATAAAAGGATTTGTTTTAATATTATGAGTGTAAAGTTCGAGTATTCGAAGTACTACTTGAATTATATCCCTATCCCTTTTCTAAAAATGCGAACAAGTTTTGCCCTATTCTATTCAATAGTTAATTGCATAGAAATATATTGTTCGATGACCATTATGGAACGTACATAATGGGAAAATCCCGATCCTTAAAGAGGATGCCCCTAATCTTCATGTGAAAATATGATCGGATAAGAAAGCTGACCAATTTATGGTCGGCTTTCTTTTTGTTCAAAAACAATTTTTTCTTTAATTTCTGTTTGTAATAATACAGTTTTTCCGAAGCGACGTTTGCATTCCGCACGCACTTTTTCAATGGCTAGTAGCTGAGTAGTCGCGGGAACTGTGACAATAGCTTGGCGAGCCTTTCGATTTTCTTCACAAAAGACACATTCCACAACATAATTAGAAATCATATTTTCATCCTTCCAGTTTTAATTTCTAAAAAAGGATTGTCTATGAAGTTGATGTAATTTTTCGTCATTGTTTTATTATTTTCCTCTTTTTTTCAAGGGGAAAATAATAAAGAGGGCGAATTTTAGTAGGGGAGGGATGTTTATGGAGAGATGGATAGGTAGTGCAGCGGTATGTGTAAATGAAAGAAATGAAGTTTTAATGGTACTGCAGGGCAAAGAGGGAGAAGAAAAAAGATGGTCTGTCCCAAGTGGAGGACTTGAAAAGGGAGAGACACTAGAAGAATGTTGTATCAGGGAAGTTTGGGAAGAAACAGGTTACAATGTGGAAGTGGTAAATAAAATATATGAAAAAGAGGGTATTACATACGGTGTTCCAGTGTATGTCCATTATTATTTTGTTAAACAAATAGGCGGTAATATGAAAATCCAAGATCCTGATAAGTTAATACATGAAATTGCTTGGAAAGGGATACATGAAGTTGAACAATTGTGTTTAGCTTTTCCAGAGGATTATGAATTGCTGTGCCAATATATAGATAAAGAAGCAAGTATGTAAATACTTGCTTCTTTAATGTATCCAAGACAAGAAAAGCGGAACGATAACTAAACTAGCGCCTGCTGTTAAAAGCATGGATAAACTTGCAATTGTTCCTTCCACAGGACCGATTTCGAATGCTTTTGATGTACCGGTTCCATTTGCGCTCGTTCC
The DNA here is from genome assembly GCF_009183795.1 of Bacillus sp. B1-WWTP-T-0.5-Post-4. Classification (NCBI taxonomy): domain Bacteria; kingdom Bacillati; phylum Bacillota; class Bacilli; order Caryophanales; family Bacillaceae; genus Bacillus; species Bacillus sp. B1-WWTP-T-0.5-Post-4. The sequence goes on along the minus strand of NZ_WEIJ01000003.1, from coordinate 543,620 downwards.
TAACATAATACCTTTTGCGATTGCTGTTTTAATACGGCAAATACGTATGAGAGAAGGACCGAGCAATGCTCCTGTTAAGGCAGTTAAAACGACAAATACAGCAGTTAATTGTGACATACCACCAATCATTTCTGAAATAGCCATTGCGATTGGTGTTGTTACGATATGTGGCGCTAAACTATGTTCTAGTGATGAATCAATTTGAAAATAATTTGCTAGTAGTGCTGAAGTAATGACTGATAAAAACGAACCGACAATGACATTAAGTAAGATAGCCATTCCATGTTTCTTTAATAAATCAAAATATTTATAGATTGGCCATGCAAAAGCAACTGTTGCGGGCTTTAATAATTCAGTTAACCAGTGACCACCAGATTCATATGTTTCATAAGGTGTATCTAATCCGAGCAATAAAGCAATTAAAATAATGGGACAGACGAGAAGAGGAGAAAGTAGACTCCAATTCCAACGTTGATACATTTTTTTTGATATCCAATATGTGAATAGTGTTAATAGTAAACAAAGAAATCCGATCATTGCGTTGATCCTTTCCGCTTTAGTAGCAATTCTGTTAAAAGTCCTGTAACTAAGGTAACGCAAAGAGTGCTAATCATAATAATTAAAATGAGATCGATTCCATATTGTGTTAGTGTATCTCTGTAACGTATGACAGCGACTGCAGAAGGGATGAAAAATAAAATAAGTTCTTTTAATAAAAAATCTGCTCCGTCCTGTATCCATTCTTTTTTAACTAGGTTAAATTTTAACGAAATTAATAATAAAAAAATACCGATTATACTTCCTGGAACTGGGAGGTGTGCCTGTTTTGCAATCCATTCACCTGTCCAAGCGAAACAAAATAGTAATAAAATTTGTCCGCTTAACTTCCACCATTTCATACAGTAACCACCTCTTTCTTTTTTTACATAAAAATTGTAAAAAAGAATTAACAATTTCTACTATACGTTCATTCAAAATATTTGTCTAATATATAAATTATATGTTATTAATATATTAGACATATTAATCGAAAGTGAAAAGGGTGTCCAAAAATGGAATTACGGCATTTGCAATATTTTGTTGTTGTGGCAGAAGAGTTACACTTTGGACGGGCAGCTGCTCGTTTACAAATGACACAACCACCACTTAGTCAACAAATACAGCAATTAGAAAAAGAAATGGGAGTTACATTATTTTCAAGAACGAAAAGAAAGGTTGAACTAACAGAAGCAGGAGAAATGTTTTTAAAAGAAGTAAAAAAAGCGTTTGAACAAATTGAAAAAGCAGTAGAAGTTGCACAAAGTGCGCAAAGGGGAGAAGTAGGATCACTTTCAATTGGTTTTGTAGGTGCGGCGATATATGATATTTTACCATCAATTGTTAGGGAATATAGAAAGAAATTTCCGAGAGTGTCTGTTGCATTACATGAATTGTCAACACCAGATCAAGTTCATGCACTTCATGATAACCGTATCGATATTGGCTTTTTACGTCCACCAATTCCAACACAATTATTAGAATTAGAGCCAATTCAAAGGTTATCTTGCACCTTATGTTTACCAAAGGCACATCCACTTGCAGAGAAAGATGAAATACATATAGAAGATTTACGAGATGAGCCGTTTGTATTTATTACGAGACCAGTATGGCCAGCTTTGTATGATACAATTTTATCTCTTTGCAGAGAAGTAGGATTTAGTCCACGTATTGTACAAGAAGCAACAGAGTATCAAACAGTTATGGGGCTTGTAGCAGCAGGGATTGGAATTACAGTAATACCCGTATCGGCAAATAAGTTATATAAAACAGAAGTTGTATATAAAGAATTATATGATTCTAATTTTGTGGCAGAAATGTCAGTGGCTTACAAAAAAATGAATACTAATCCAGAGCTACTAGAGTTTTTAAAAATTGCAAGAGAGAAGAAAAGAATAGAAGTAGAAGATGAGTAATAGTAGTAACAGAAAATGGAGTTAATTCAGATTTATAAAAGTACACCTTGTTAAACAATAAAGCGGAAATGCAACTTAAGTTGCATTTCCGCTTTATTGTTCTTTTTTTAGCTCGATACTAAATAGATAAACGTGTTCATTTTCTTTTAAGAGTAAATCAATACCTTTGTCTTCGTCAATTGTAGGGACGCTTACAGTTTCTTTACTTGTTTGGATTACAGCAGCTAAAATTGTTTTTTGATTGTATTTTAAATTTTTTATAGATTGGATTGTAGTAGTTGCGGAGCTATTTACGCTTGGTGGTGCTTCTTCATGAACAAGCGTTGAACCACCTTCAATATTCATATACCACTGCCTTTTTTCTTGTATATCTTTATTGAATTGGAAATGTGGTGGTAAAAAAGAAAGCTTTACTTTCTTTTTTGAAAAATGTGAGGTAGCTATATTAGCAATTTCTTTTGTTTTTTTACCATTGTTATAATAATCAATTGTAGCATTTATTTCATCTTTATCATTTTTAAGCGTAACGTTATAAAACATGCTATTTCCTTCTTGAAAAGGAGTCATTTGTAAAATAGAAGCTTGCTCTTTTGTTAATTTGTATGGCTCAACAATGGCAACTTCATTGTTTTTTATTTGGCTACAACTTGGGAGTAATAATAAACACAAGATTGATAGTAATTTTATACGCATGCAATCTCCTCCTTTTTACAATTATATTCTAAATGTGATTTTTTATCATTTCGTTTTCTAGGACTAAAGACTTAGAAGAAATTCCGATTGTAGTGCGATGTTTAAAATGTCATATTTTTATACACTAGTAGTATAGAATGCGTATGTAATAAGGTAGGGGAAGAATTTTATGTCTTTATGTCGGTTAGCGAGAAAAAATATTAGAACATTTGCTACCAAAAGGATGAAGCAATTTATGTGGATTGCTATGAGTACTATGATTTTGTTTTTTATGATATCGTTACAATTTAATGAAGTAGTTGCTGGGGAATTAGGGACTACGCTTTTATTTCAAATGTGTTTTTACACGTTGTTTATCGTAGTCATTTTCATATGTACGTTTATTACATATAAAATGACTTATTCTCTTCTGCAAGTGAGGAAAGAAGAAGTTAAATCTTATGTAGCAGAGAATAGGAAGAGAAATGATGTACTATGTTTATTATGTCAGGAGCAATTATTCATTTATGGAGCAGCGTTTGTTTTTGGATTAGTTAATGGGATGTTATTTTTAAAATTATTTACGATTATCTTTATAAGAATAGCAGGAATACAAGGGATAAATAGTGCACCGATTACAATATATGCAATAGTAGTAGTGAGTATAATTATGATTGTTATCCTTCTATTATCGATGGTGCAATGTTTTCGATTTGTTCAAAGTTTACAAGATAAAAATTCGTTGCATTTCAAGAAAAAGGCATGAGAAATCATGCCTTTTTCCATTTTACACATAAAAATAATCATGTTACAGTGAAAAGACCTGACAAAGAATGGGAAGGAAAGGTTGTATAGAATGACAAATGAACAATCAATTGTAAAAGTCGATCGGTTAACGAAGCGAATCGGATCAAAGACACTTGTACAAAATATTAGTTTTGAAGTGAAAAAAGGCGAGGTTGTCGGTTTACTCGGACCAAACGGTGCTGGAAAAACGACTTTAATGAGAATGATGGTTGGTATGATCCGTATGACAGAAGGTGAAGTATGGATTGATGGTCAATCTGTGAAACAGCAATTCGAAAAAACAGCTGCGAAAATTGGAGCGGTAATTGAGACACCTGAATTTTATCCTTTTTTGAGCGGCTATGAAAATTTAACATATTTCGGACGAATGAATGGTAATGTGACCGAAGAACGTATCGATGAAGTAGTGAAATTGTTAGGGATGGGACAAGTAATTGATCGCAAAGTAAAAGCGTATTCACTCGGCATGAGACAACGTTTAGGAATCGCTCAGGCACTTATTCACGATCCAGACGTGTTGATACTAGATGAACCGACAAATGGATTAGACCCTAGTGGAATACATGAAATGAGAATGTACATAAAAAAAATTGCACATGAACAAGGAAAAGCTGTACTTGTATCAAGTCACTTACTTTCAGAAGTTGAATTAATGTGTGACAGAGTTATCATTATTCAGCACGGGGAATATGTGGCTACGCAAAATATTCAGCATAGCCAAAGCGAAGAGATGGAGACGATCCGTATACGTGTAGATGATGCGAATAAAGCAGCAGAAATATTAGGGCATGATGTTTTAGTAAAAGATAATGAATTACTTATTAATGTAAAAGATGAAGAAATCCCAAATGTTATTCGTACATTGCTTGAGAAAAATATTCAAGTGTATCGTGTATATGAAGAAAGAAAAACGTTAGAAGAGCAATTTTTAGAATTAACAGGGGGAAAAGATATTGTTTAATTTAGTATATAACGAACTGTATAAAATATTTAAGCGGAAGCGAACGATTATTCCATTTGCAGTTATTGCAGTATTAATAATCGGATTAGGATGGGTTACGGTAAAGTATTTTGAACCGGAAACAAAAGGATGGAAAGTAGATTATACAGAACGAACTGTAGAAATTGAGAAAAAGCTTGGCATGAAAAAAGAAGCTATTTTAGCAGAAAAATCAGGGGATGAGCTTGTAAAAGAATACCAGCTTAAGATGAAGCATTTAGATACGGATACAGCACCGGCAAGCAGTTCTCCACTTTCTTTCATGAGAGATACAGGTTTTATCGTATTTCCAATTTTGCTCCCATTTATCCTCGTGTATGCAAGTACAATTTTTGCGAATGAATATAGCTGGGGAACATATAAATTTTTAACGATACGACCAGCGAGTCGCTTTAAAATTTTAACAGCAAAATTTTTAGCAATCGTTATATTTGCAGCTTTATTATTTATATTTAATATGATCTTCTCCGCTTTATGTGGACTTGTTATTTATAAATTCCAACAGCCTGCATGGAGTGAGTTTATTTTCCAAGATGGAAATATAATAAAACAAAACATTTTTGTAGAAGCAAGTAAATATTATGTTTTATCGTGGTTACCAACGGTTGTGTACGCATCGTTTGCATTTATGATTTCTGTGTTAACGAGATCTAGTGGAGGTGCAATTGGTATTTCACTATTCCTTGCTTTATCAGGCAATATTGCGTTATTAGCAGCCACTAGATATAACTGGGCGAAATATTTATTGCCAGCAAACACAGATTTATATAGTATTTCAAAGAACGGAAGTTTTATTGATGGAGTAACATTCCCGTTTGCATCATGTATGTTGCTACTTTATTTGTTCGTATTTTTATGTATTTCATATACTGTGTTTTTAAAACGTGATTTAACTTAATAAGAAAAGCCGTTCAGGGTGCTGAGATGCACTTTGAACGGCTTTTTTTATGAGAATTGTTTAAGTGCTCTTTCGGCTAGTAAAGCAAAGTATTCTGCACTTATAGGCAGTGCCTCTTCATTAATTGTAAAAGCAGGATGATGCCATTCATGTGTACCGCTCGTTCCCATAAAGACGAATGAACCTGGTATTTCCTGTTGGTAAAATGAGAAATCTTCTCCAGCCATTGATAGACTAGGCGAGATGATATTAAGATTCATCTTTGTGGCAACTTGAATAGATAAGTCTGTAAGAGCTTTATCGTTGTGAACAGCAGGAGGACCTGAATAAAAACGGAATTTCGTTTTTACACCTAATGCATCAGATACACCTTTAATAATACGCTCCATGAGTGCTGGAATCTTTTCACGTGTTTCAGCTTGGAACGTGCGAATCGTTCCTTCTAACGTAGCTTTTTCAGGAATCACGTTCCACGTATTTCCTGCGTGAATATTTGTAACACTAACAACCGCATTATGAGATGAACTTATATTTCGGCTTACAATTGTTTGCAGTGCCATCACAATTTGAGAGGATGCGACAATAGGATCTACGCCAGCATCTGGTACAGCCGCGTGTGTACCAACTCCGTGAATTTCAATTTCAAATCGATCAACTCCAGCCATCAGTGGACCATCTTTAATGCCAATTGTACCTACTGGTAAATCAGGTTTATTATGCATGCCGAAAATCGCTTGCACATTACGTAAATGTCCAGCATCAATAACTTTGCAAGCGCCATTACTACTTTCTTCAGCTGGTTGGAATATGAAGCGAACCGTTCCATTTAGGGAAGATTCTCTTTCTTTTAATAAGAAAGCAGTACCTAAAATGGCAGCTGTATGAAAATCGTGTCCACAAGCATGCATTTTCCCTCGTACTTTAGATGCATAGGACAAATGTGTTTCTTCTTGAATAGGAAGGGCATCAATATCAGCACGAACTGCTACAATCGGTCCGTTTTTATTACCAGACACTTCAGCGATAATTCCTGTTTCTAAATTAGAGTCAATGATAGTAATGTTTTTTTCTTCTAACCAATTTTTTATTGCTTTTGTTGTTTCGAACTCTTCATATGATAGTTCTGGATACTCATGTAAATGTCGACGGATGGAAATAAGTTTTTCTTTTAGTTGATTTGAAATAGATACCATGTAGTATGCCTTCTTTCTTCAGCAAAATATTTATCATAAGTATACAACAATAAAAGAGAGGATTCTCAAATGAAAATCCTCTCTCGTTTATCCCGTATTAATGGGCAGTCCGATTGGTTCAACTAATTAAAGTTTCACTTTATGCTGCGACTTTTTTATGCGTATGATGTTTACGATAACGTCCACGCATTGCGTATGCAATTTGCGGGATTGCAATCCCGATTAAAATAAGTGATACACCGAACCATTGTGAAGATACTACAGCCTCTTTTAAAACGAATACTGACATAATTGTTGTAACTGGTAGTTCCGCTGCACCAAGAATAGTTGCTAAGCCAGAACCGATTTTTGGAATACCGATTGTAAAGGCAATAGATGGAATTACGATACTAAATGTTCCTAATCCTAAACCGTATTTCCAAAGACCTTGAGAAATGGCACCATTAAAAATAAATGTTGGTGGGAATACAATCATGACTAAAGTTAAAGCACCGGTCATTAAGAGAACACCGCGCGGTAATGAAGGTACTTCAACAGCAACTTTTCCGCTCACGAAAATGTATGTTGCGAATGTAACTGCAGATAATAAACCTAAAATGATCCCAGTCGTATCGAAAGCACCTGCTGATTGTTCAAGTAAACCACTTGATAAAAATGTCCCTACAAGTAAGAAAATAACAGAAATAACTTTTTCTCTTGAAGGTAATGTTTTTGTTGCGACTGCTTCAATGATAATTCCGACCCAAACAAATTGGAATAAAAGAATAATTGCAATAGAAGCTGGTACAGTTTTTAATGAAGCATAATAAAAAATTCCGGTAAAACTTGCAGATGTTCCTGCAACGAATAAAAGTAATGCTTGCTTTAAAGGAACGCGATGTCTAGAAAATAGAAGTGTAATAGCAAGCAAAATAATCCAACCGAACAAATATTGGCTGCCAATTACCTCTCCAAGTGAAAATCCTTCTGCATATGCAAGCTTAACAAAAATAGCTAAAATTCCATAACTACACGCTCCTAATAAAACTAAAAGAGAATAACGAAGCATGAAAAATTCCTCCCATCTATATGAAGTTGTTCCGTATCGAAAATATATAACTAGAGGGAAGTATACAAAATTAGAAATAAAGGGTCAAATGAAAGAAAAGTATGACATTTTATAGAATAATAATAAAAGTATGATATTTATGCATAATCTTGAAATTATTAATAGTAGAAGTATTATAAAATCAACTTTGCATTGTATAGAGCCAGCATTTAAAAAAAATATTTTTTAAACCAATATGTATATAGACGTACTAGTAACGTGCTAATTATTTGAGAAACTATGTTACCTTTGTTATGGTAATGACAATTAAAGGAGTTTCATAATCCATTTGAGTTTTTTCTATATAATAGAAGGAAATGAAAACGTTTTATTAGAAACTGTGAGGAAGTACGGTTTTTCTTATTGCCACGTTGTAAAAGTGATTTCACGAATTGTTCATAGTATTTTTATGTGTTTTTGTTACAATATTTAGGGAGAGGAGTGGAATGATGCAAGATATTAGTATTTTTTTAGCGTTTGGCGCCGGGTTCTTATCATTTATTTCCCCATGTTGCTTACCGCTTTATCCGGCATTTTTATCGTACATAACAGGTATGTCGGTTTCTGAATTGAAAGAAGAAAATGCAATGCTTCGCAAAAGAAGTATGATACATACAGCGTTTTTCTTACTTGGATTTTCAATTATATTTATTGCAATTGGATTTGGTACAAGTTTTATTGGAGGAATCTTTACTGACTATAAAGATTTAATCAGACAGTTAGGTGGTATATTTATCATCGTGTTCGGCTTAATTATTGTCGGGGTGTTTAAGCCGAAATTTTTAATGCAAGACCGTAAATTTACATTTAAAAATCGTCCAAGTGGCTATTTTGGATCAGTACTAATTGGATTAGCCTTTGCAGCAGGGTGGACGCCATGTACCGGACCAATTCTAGTGTCTGTAATTGGATTAGCAGCAACAAACCCAGAATCAGCAATGATTTACATGATTGCTTACATACTTGGATTTGCTATCCCGTTTTTCGTACTGTCATTCTTTATTACGAAAATGTCTTGGATTAAAAGAAATAGTATGGCCTTCATGAAAGTCGGAGGATATATTATGATTGTTATGGGGGTCTTCCTATACTTTAACTGGATGACGAAAATTATCGTATATTTCTCAAGTTTATTTGGTGGTTTTACCGGTTTTTAGTATTATTCTGCGAAAATGTTGGAAATACTAACGGAAAAGCATATAATGAAAGTATATTTTGCATATAGCCACAAAAAAGGATGAGAAAATATGAACATAGTTCTTTTATCAAGTATCGTTGCTGTTTGTATGGCTGTCGGTGCGATGTTTATTCGTTTAAAAGCAGCTAAGAAACCTGCAACATTGAAAAAAATTATACTTCCGCCATTTTTTATGAGCACGGGAGCATTGATGTATGTTTTTCCTGAATTTCGATTAACTCCAGCGGAAATGTTAGAAGCAATTGGCGTCGGTTTGTTTTTCTCTATTTTTCTTATTAAAACATCTAAATTTGAAATTAGAGGACAAGAGATTTATTTGAAGCGTTCAAAAGCCTTTGTTTTTATATTAATTGGATTACTTGTAGTGCGGATTGTATTTAAAACATACTTAAGCCAATCTCTTGATTTAGGACAACTTAGTGGCATGTTCTTTTTACTTGCGTTCGCGATGATTGTGTCATGGAGAATTGCAATGTATCGTTCCTTTACGAAATTACAGAAGGAAATGGAAAAAGAAGATGGTTTTTATAATGAAAAAGATATGAAGCTAACTTAAAAACTGTATATGTACCAAATAAAAAGACAGCGTCAAAGGCGCTGTCTTTTTTATCGAAAATAATATGAAGTTACTTTGCGAGTAAAGATCGATAGTTAGAATAATCAATCTTTTTTTCTTGTAGTTTTTTAATTAAAAATTTATGATCACGCTTTGGTGTGGCAATGATATATCCTTTAATAATTAAGTCTTGTGTAATTTGAGAGGCATTTTCTTGTAATGCAAGTTCCCCGATTTTTCCAGCGATCTTTGATTTTGCAACATCGCGAAATAGTTCTGGAACAGGGCTTACAAGCTCTTCTAACAATTGTTTTTGTTCGTCAGCCCATAAATGTCTCGTTTTATTTATGTAGTGTTCTTCCCAATCCAAAATGGACATGCCGTCTTCTTTTGGTAAACGTTTTAAAAATTTTCTGAACATAAAGTATCCACCGATAGACATAAGCCCTAATAAAATAACCGTCCATAATACAATGAACCAACTGAACCATCCTTCGAGCACGCATATCCCCCCTTAATGATAGCGGTTTTCTTTTATTCATATTATATACAGTGAGATTCATAGAAAGCAAGAACGCTTGGTCATTTTGACCAAGCGTTATAGTTTAAACGAAGTATAGTTGTTCAACACATAAATTATTATTATCGTCTTCAACATACTCAATAATAAGTGTGCCAACTTTACGATCTTTATCTTCAGTTGTGAAAATAGAGTAAGAAGTAAAACGTGTTTTTGATAGGCCGCTTATATGTGTAGGTAAAGAAATGTAGTCGTTATCGCGGAAGAATTCCATCAGTTCAATATCCTCAAATTCTTTTCGGTCAACTTGTTTGTTTGTATAGCGGCGTTGAAGTTGTTTTAAAGATTCATTCCAAGAAATTGCTTTTGTGTCGTATACCATTGTTCTATCTCCTTACTGTATGTAATCACTAAGAACATACGTTCTAATCTAGTATACTCTTTTTATTAGAAAAGGGAAAGCAAAAAATAATGTAAGCTTGGATTTCCAAGCTTACATTATTGATGCGTCCGTCATAATCTCTATTTTTCATTATAAGTTAGATATGAATAAGAAACAAGATGATATATATAATGTTGAGAGTTTTCAAGATTCTGTATATTATAGGTGTACTAAAGTGTAAGGGAATGAGAGGTGTGGCATACGTAATTTCACTGCAAGGGCCGATGGCTAGCGGAAAAACAACATTAGCAAAAAGGTTAGAAAAGAGAGGGTTTCGAGTTATATATGAAAATCCATATCCAATTGTAGAGAAGCGAAAAAATTGAATTTAGATATGAATTCAAAAGTAGGGTTTATTATGAATCAAAAAATGTTTATGGAAGCAAAAATAAAGGAGTTTCAAAATGTGAAAGATTCAGTCGTAATTTTTGATCGCGGACCAGAAGACATTGAGTTTTTTACACTCTTTTATCCAACGATTATAGGAGAAGAGTGGGATATAGAAACTGAATTGAAAGATGAATTATATAAATTAAGAGCATGCCGTTCGGATGTGATTTTTTACTTAGATGTTACGAAAAAGAATGTATATGATAAAAAAAATAATGATAGAACAAGAAACAGAAGTACGTTTGAGGAGCAATTTAAATTAGTAGAAACTGAAAAAGACTGGTATAAAAAATTTCCTGTAACTTATGTGGACACGAATAGATTAACAGTGGACGATTTAGAGGTATATTTTATGGACTGGTTAAAGGAGAGAGGGCTATGAAAAAAATACTTTTATTTGTATACTCAACATTTGCAGAGTTTGAAATAACAGTAGCGACGGCATTGCTGAAAAATAAATATGAAATCATTACAGCGGGCTTAACTAAAGAATTGGTTATAAGTGAAACTGGATTGCAAGTGCAGCCGCATATAGAAGTAAGTGAAGTACGTGTAGATGAGTATGAGGGGATACTTATTCCAGGTGGAGAAGAAGGACAGTTGGAAGATGCAAAACCTCTTTTTTCAATCATTCGTCAATTTCATGAACAAGAAAAATTAGTGGCGGCAATTTGTGCTGGACCGTATGCGCTAGCAAAAGCAGGGTTATTTAAAGGGATTTCTTATACTGCGACTATAGATTATCAAAAATTTGATTGTTTTCCAGTAGAAAATTTCGTGTATGAAGAAGTTGTGAAACACTCAAATATCATTACAGCACAAGGGCATGCATTTGTACCATTTGGAATAGCAATTGCCTCTTATTTTGGAGTGGCAGACGAACATAATACAGATTTTTATTGTGGTAAAGGCAATGTAGTAATGGAGAAACTTTTACGAGAAAACGTGTAGAAGCTAGCAAATGCTAGCTTTTTTCTTTTTGACACCGATAAATTACTAACGTTTTTGGATCGCGCCATATACCGTTATGGAGAGATAATTCCTGGTTGATTTCTTCTGTTAGCCATTCTTTCATCTCGGCTTGAAGATACATATTATCGGGTATATTTAGCGACGGAAACATGCTAGAAATATAGTTTACAATCGGAGTAGCATGATGAAAAACGAGAGCATTATGAATAACTGTTTCTTCAACAGTTGGAAAAACAGATTGTAATATCTCTTTACCGTTTTCTAAACAAAATGGAGTGACTGATGATGTTGTTTTCGGTAAATCAAATGCGTCTAACATACGGTTACACATTTCAACTATACGAGGTAGTGTAACGCTAGAATTTGTTGTAGCTAAAAGTGTTCCGCCAGGACGAATTACTTTATGGAATCCTTGAATTGTTTTTTCAACATCTTTCACATGGTATAACATATGTCTTGCAATTATTAGGTCATAACAATTTGTTTCGAAAGGAAGTTTACTAGCATCCCCTCGTTTCCATTCTATTAAGTTATTTGTTTTAGCAGCTTCAGCAAGCATAGCTTCGGATTGATCAAACCCGGTTAATGGGCCTTTATGACCATTTGTTTGTAAAAGGGAAAGGAATTTTCCACTAGCGCACCCAACCTCTAATATGTTTTCTTCCCCTTGAAGTTGTAAATGTTTAATGACGAGTTTATCTAAATCTACGTGTTTTTCTTCGTAATGTGTATGTGTGTCGATGCGTGTTTGTAAATGGTTGCTAACGTTATATTGACGTTTTACATCATTCGTTTTTTCACATTCCACCTTCGTGCAAAATTGCTGAATCGCATGTGTTAATACGTCGGTTTTCTTTAAACCTTCGTAATGGAGTGCAGCTTCAAACCTTGCAAGTAATTTTTCTTCAATTCGAAAATGAATATCTTTTCGCTTCGTCATTGAAATCTCGCCCCTTTGCATCTGTTAATGAGACTATAGCATGCTTGGAAAAATTGTGTAAATAATTTGTGTACACAAATGGAGGGGATGAAAAAATTGTTTGAATGTGAGTTTAAACTATTGACGATTTAAACGTTTTCATATATTCTTAAATTAAGTAATATTCAAATAATTCAAAAGAAATGAGAGAGTCACATGCTTCTTCAAGGAACACATCGAATTGGTCGTATGGCCATGCTGTTGGCACTTGCGGATGAGAATGAAAGTCCTGTATTATCCATTCCAAAAGGTTGGAAGTATTGTACGGGGAAAGTGGGTTCGATGAATTCGCAAAAGGTTGTCGCAGCAATGGAAACAGCGGCTAAAAGCAACCAAGTTATTGAAACAGACGTTTACAGAGAAACACATGCACTTTATCATGCAATTATGGAAGCTTTGTACGGAGTGACGAGAGGTCAAATTCAGTTAGCAGACGTTCTTCGTACAGTAGGACTTCGTTTTGCGATTGTGCGCGGTACACCATACGACGGAAAAAAAGAAGGCGAATGGGTTGCTGTTGCATTATATGGAACGATTGGTGCACCTGTAAAAGGATCTGAGCATGAGGCGATTGGTTTAGGAATTAATCACATATGATTTGCCCATAGTCTATTAGTTAGAAGGGGGCCTTACTTTTTTAGGACAGAAGTCTGTCTTAAAAAGATAAGGTCCCCTTTTGCCTTTTTAAGGAGGAAAAATGATGATTACGTTAACAGGACATACATTGACAGTTGAAGAAATGAAGAGGTTATTACTGGAAGGAGAAGGTGTAACAGCTTGTCCAACTAGTATGCAAAAGGTAGCGGAGTGCCGCGAAGTAGTTGAGAAAATTGTAGAGGACGGAAAAGTCGTTTACGGAATTACAACTGGATTTGGAAAGTTTAGTGATGTGCTTATCCAAAAAGATGATGTAAAGGCACTTCAACATAATTTAATTCAGTCACATGCATGTGGGATTGGTGATCCATTCCCGGAAGAAGTATCGCGTGGAATGTTAATTTTACGAGCGAACACGATGCTTAAAGGAGTATCTGGTGTTAGGCCGCTTGTTGTAAATATGCTTCTTGAGTTTGTAAACCGTAAAATTCATCCAGTCGTTCCGCAACAAGGTTCACTTGGTGCAAGTGGCGATTTAGCACCTTTATCTCATCTTGCGCTCGTATTATTAGGCGAAGGTGAAGTGTTCTATAAGGGGGAACGCGTTCATGCAATGGTTGCTCTTACAGAAGAAGAGCTTGAGCCAATTGAACTTGAAGCGAAAGAAGGTCTTGCGTTAATTAATGGTACGCAGGCGATGACAGCACAAGGAGTTCTTTCTTATATAGAAGCAGAAGCAACGGCGTATCAAGCAGAACTAATTGCTTCGATGACAATTGAAGGGTTACAAGGCATTATTGATGCATTTGATGAAAATGTTCATAAAGCACGTGGTTATAAAGAGCAAGTGGATGTAGCGAGCAGAATTCGTGACATTCTTCACGATAGTAAATTAACAACAAAACAAGGAGAATTACGAGTGCAGGATGCCTATTCACTTCGTTGTATCCCACAAGTACACGGTGCTTCTTGGCAAGTTTTAAATTATGTAAAAGAAAAATTAGAAATTGAAATGAATGCAGCAACAGATAATCCGCTAATTTTTGATGGCGGAGAAAAAGTAATTTCAGGTGGTAACTTCCATGGTCAACCGATTGCGTTTGCGATGGACTTCTTAAAAGTAGGAATGGCGGAACTTGCAAATATTTCGGAGCGCCGTATTGAGCGTTTAGTGAATCCGCAATTAAATGATTTACCACCATTTTTAAGTCCAGAACCAGGACTTCAGTCTGGTGCAATGATTATGCAATATGCTGCAGCGTCACTAGTTTCTGAAAATAAAACGTTGGCACATCCGGCGAGTGTAGATTCAATTCCGTCTTCTGCTAACCAAGAAGATCATGTAAGTATGGGAACAATTGCTTCACGCCATGCACATCAAATTATTCAAAATGCAAGACGTGTTCTTTCTATTGAGATGATTTGTGCAATGCAAGCAGCAGAATATCGCGGAATTGAAAACATGAGTACAGTGACGAAGAGCTTCTACCATCAAGGTCGTCAGCAGGTGCCATCTATTAAAAATGACCGTATATTCTCAACAGATATTGAAAATATTGCGCATTGGTTAAAAACGAATTATTCGATAAAAGAAAGATTAGATGTAAACGCAGCACTATAAAATGAGAAAAGGGAGAGATTGAAATGGAAAAAGTACAACAAACAATTCGCGCGCCAAGAGGTACAGAGTTACAAACGAAAGGGTGGGTGCAAGAAGCTGCACTTCGTATGTTAATGAACAATTTAGATCCTGAAGTTGCTGAAAAACCAGAAGAATTAGTTGTATATGGCGGAATTGGCCGTGCAGCTCGTAACTGGGAAAGTTATCAGGCGATTGTAGATTCATTAAAAACGTTAGAAAGCGATGAAACGTTACTTGTTCAATCAGGAAAGCCAGTTGCCATTTTTAAATCACATGAAGATGCACCTCGCGTTTTGTTAGCGAACTCAAACTTAGTACCAAAATGGGCAAACTGGGATCACTTCCGAGAACTAGAGAAAAAAGGTCTTATGATGTACGGACAAATGACAGCTGGTAGCTGGATTTACATTGGAACGCAAGGGATTCTACAAGGAACATATGAAACATTTGGTGAAGCAGCTCGTCAACATTTCGATGGTTCATTAAAAGGTACATTAACACTTACTGCTGGTTTAGGTGGTATGGGTGGTGCACAACCTCTTGCTGTAACGATGAACGGCGGTGTTGTCATTGCTATTGATGTTGATAAGCGCAGCATCGATCGTCGTATTGAAAAGAGATACTGTGATATGTATACAGAATCATTAGAAGAAGCGTTAACGGTTGCGAACGAGTATAAAGAGAAGAAAGAACCGATTTCTATTGGTTTATTAGGAAATGCGGCAGAAATTTTACCAGAACTAGTGAAGCGCAATATTACACCAGACTTAGTTACAGATCAAACATCTGCTCATGATCCATTAAACGGTTATATTCCAGTAGGCTACACGTTAGAAGAAGCAGCGAAACTTCGTGAAGAAGATCCAGAACGCTACGTACAATTATCAAAAGAAAGTATGACAAAACATGTGGAAGCAATGCTTGCTATGCAAGAAAAAGGCGCAATTACATTTGATTACGGAAATAACATTCGCCAAGTTGCTTTCGATGAAGGTTTGAAAAATGCATTCGATTTCCCAGGATTCGTTCCAGCATTTATCCGTCCATTATTCTGCGAAGGAAAAGGACCATTCCGCTGGGTAGCACTTTCTGGTGATCCAGAAGATATTTATAAAACAGACGAAGTAATTTTACGTGAGTTCGCTGATAATGAACATTTATGTAACTGGATTCGTATGGCACGTCAACAAGTTGAATTCCAAGGGCTTCCATCACGTATTTGTTGGCTTGGTTACGGTGAGCGTGCGAAATTTGGTCGCATCATTAATGAAATGGTTGCAAATGGTGAATTATCAGCACCAATCGTTATCGGTCGTGACCATTTAGATTGTGGATCAGTAGCATCTCCAAACCGTGAAACAGAAGCGATGAAAGATGGTAGTGATGCAGTAGCTGACTGGCCAATTTTAAATGCATTAATTAATAGTGTAAACGGTGCAAGCTGGGTATCTGTTCACCACGGTGGTGGCGTTGGTATGGGTTATTCACTTCATGCGGGAATGGTTATCGTTGCAGATGGAACAGAAGCAGCAGCAAAACGAATTGAGCGCGTATTAACTTCTGACCCTGGTATGGGTGTTGTTCGTCACGTGGATGCAGGGTATGACTTAGCTGTGGAAACTGCGAAAGAAAAAGGCGTTAACATTCCGATGATGAAATAAGGAGGAGAAAACATGCTGGACACTTTACTAATAAATATCGGTCAATTACTAACAATGGATCAAGAAGATGGCTTGTTAAGACGGGAAGCGATGAACACGCTTCCTGTTATCGAAAACGGTGCGGTTGGAATTGAAAATGGTGTAATTACTTTCGTTGGAACAGCGGAAGAAGCGAAAGGATTACAAGCGAGAGAAGTTATTGATTGCGGCGGGAAAATGGTTTCTCCTGGTCTTGTTGACCCGCATACTCATCTTGTATTTGGTGGATCTCGTGAAAATGAAATCGCACTAAAACTACAAGGAGTTCCGTACTTAGAAATTTTAGAACAAGGCGGAGGCATACTTTCAA
Source organism: Bacillus sp. B1-WWTP-T-0.5-Post-4 (assembly GCF_009183795.1). Classification (NCBI taxonomy): domain Bacteria; kingdom Bacillati; phylum Bacillota; class Bacilli; order Caryophanales; family Bacillaceae; genus Bacillus; species Bacillus sp. B1-WWTP-T-0.5-Post-4. The sequence goes on along the minus strand of NZ_WEIJ01000003.1, from coordinate 526,705 downwards.
CTGTAAATGCAACGAAACAGGCGTCGAAAGAAGAACTTGTTCAAAAAGCGAAATTCCATTTAGACCGTATGCTATCTTTCGGAGTTACTACTGTAGAAGCGAAGAGTGGTTACGGATTAGATGATGAGACGGAATGGAAACAATTAGAGGCAACAGCACAATTACAAAAAGAGCATCCGATCGATTTAGTTTCAACATTTTTAGGTGCTCATGCAGTTCCGAAAGAGTATAAAGGTAGATCGAAAGAATTTTTACAATGGATGTTAGACCTACTACCAGAAATGAAAGAGAAGCAATTAGCGGAGTTCGTTGATATTTTCTGTGAAACAGGTGTGTTCTCTGTAGAAGAATCAAAAGAATTTTTATTAAAAGCGAAAGAGCTTGGCTTTGATGTGAAAATTCATGCAGATGAAATCGACCCTCTTGGTGGTGCGGAAGCAGCGGCAGAAATCGGTGCAGCATCAGCGGACCATTTAGTTGGTGCTTCTGATAAAGGAATTGAAATGCTTGCAAATTCTAATACAGTAGCAACTTTATTACCAGGAACAACTTTCTATTTAAATAAAGAAAGCTTTGCTCGTGGACGTAAAATGATTGATGAAGGTGTTGCAGTTGCGTTAGCTACAGACTTTAACCCAGGTAGCTGTCCAACTGAAAATATTCAGCTTATTATGAGCATTGCGATGCTAAAATTGAAAATGACACCAGAAGAAGTTTGGAATGCCGTAACGGTTAACTCATCATATGCCATTAACCGTGGTGATGTAGCTGGGAAAATTAGAGTTGGTCGTAAGGCAGATTTAGTTTTATGGGATGCTTACAATTATGCTTACGTACCGTATCATTACGGCGTAAGTCATGTGAATACAGTATGGAAGAATGGTAATATTGCATATACAAGAGGTGAACAATCGTGGAGCACGGCCACTATTTAAAGAAAAATGCAAAGTTTATTGATCGTGAAGTGACGAAATGGAGTGAGATGATTAAAGATTGGGAGGAAGGTGTGGAAATATTCGGTGCTGCCTTAATTGGAGCACCCCTTTCTAAACCGTCTATTAGTCATTCAGGAGCGAGTTTTGCGCCAAAAACAATTCGTGCGATGTTAGATGCATATAGCACATATGCAATTACAGAAGAACACGATATGAAAGAAAGTGTCTTATATGATTGCGGCGATATTACGATGCATGTGACGGATATAAAAGAAAGTCATAAACGAATTGCGAAAACAGTTGGGCATGTAACGAAAGTAAACCCGAACATGATACCAATCGTTCTTGGCGGTGACCACTCGATTAGTTTTCCGAGTATAACAGGTTTTGCAAACAGTAAAGGAAAGGTCGGAATTATTCAATTTGATGCTCATCATGATTTACGTAATTTAGATGATGGAGGCCCGTCAAATGGTACACCATTCCGTAGTTTACTAGAAAATGATGTCATTGCAGGGAAACAACTTGTTCAAATTGGAATTCGTAATTTTTCTAATGCACGTGCGTACCATGAATATGCAATAGAGCATGGTGTAACAGTGTATACAATGAAAGACGTACGAGAGCGAGAAATAAAAGATATTATCACGGAAAGTATTGAAGTATTAAGAAATCAAGGTGTGACTTCTATTTATATTTCTCTTGATATGGATGTGCTAGACCAAGCGTTTGCACCAGGTTGTCCAGCAATTGGGCCTGGTGGAATGGATAGTACGACTTTACTAGATGCGATTGAATTCCTTGGTAAAGAACCGCTCGTTCAAGGGATGGATATAGTAGAGATTGATCCAACTCTTGATTTCAGAGATATGACGAGTAGAGTAGCAGCGCAAGTGATTATGAGTTTTCTTTTAGCGAGGGAAACGGTTAGTAAGCAAGTTAGTATATAGACGGAAAAGTAGATCTTTATTTATGCCTTAACAAAAACACATCACTACTTAAATGTAGTGATGTGTTTTTGTATTAAAAGAGAATGAATGTGTGTGGAACCGTTAATGGAATTGCGATTTTTATAGTTTATTGTGTAAATTTAATTTCTTGCTTCTGAAGTGTTGACGTGTAAAATAATTTTATGATAAAATAAAAATTTTGCTAAAAAACTAAAAGTATGTTAAGCTTGAGAAGGTTACCATATATGGAGGTGGATTATTTGTTTCAAATTGGCGATAACATTGTTTATCCAATGCAGGGAGCAGGTATAATTAAAGCCATAGAAGAGAAGGAAATCTCAGGAGAAAAACAACAGTATTATGTTATAAAAATGTCGGCTAGTAATATGGAACTAATGATTCCAGCAGGGAGAATATTGAATTCGAATATACGTCCAGTTACGGATATAACCGCATTAGCACACATAATGGATATTTTTCAACATGGGGAATCAGATAGATTACTTACGTGGAAACAAAGGTATAAATTGAACACTGATAAAATAAAGACGGGTAAAATGCAAGAAGGTGCTGAAGTTGTGCGTGATTTAATGCGTATACAGAAAGAAAAAGCACTTAATGCAAGCGAAAAGAAGATGTTAGATAACGCATATGAATTTTTGATTAGTGAACTGGGATTAATTGAAGGTATCACAGAAAATCAGATAAAAAGCTTTTGTTAAGGTTCATTACAAATAATGTATTATATCCCAAAAAAGATCTTGAATTTTTTGGGAACATAATTATAGAAAATTTATCATTTCAAAGACATTCAACTCTTTCAAACCACTTTTAGAGCATTACCTCTATTGTTATTACTACAATCAAATCCATTTTTATTTTTTAATTTCATTTATGAATGTTCGAAGTTTAATTGAATACTTCGATAAAATAGTTACTTGATTTTTGCAATCCTGATTCACACTGGCACGGACGAGGAGCCGTAAGGATGAAAGAGAGGTAGGGCTTTCATTGTTTTAGGTATATAAGTTATTATTTTTAGAAGAATACTGAACCATTTTCACTTCTATTGATAAGGTGTTTTTTTATTAAAGAGATAAACGAATTGACAGCCATATATGTTCAACAAAAAAGGTTTCCTCCTAAGGAAACCTTTTTAATATTATTTATAGTATTTTATTTTTTGAGTATTCGGATTTTTCATTGTAAAGTCGTAAAAATTGACGTTACTATCTAAAAGTAAGTATGATGCGATTATAGTAAGATTTTTTAGGGGGAAGAAAAATGACAAGTTCAAGTAATAAAGCAGCGAGTATTTATGAAGGAACAAATGTAAATGCTGGGGGATTTTTTGAAAACGTTGAAGAAACAAAGTTGTTTGATCCAATTCAAGTTGGAGCTTGGTCTCTTCGTAATCGTATAGCGATGGCACCGATGACAAGATGCTTTGCAGATAATGAGACTGGAGTAGTTGGTGCGGATGTAGTGGAGTACTACAGAAAACGTGCTGCGGATGGAATTGGACTAATTATTACAGAAGGAATTGTCATTAGTCCGAGAGCAAAAGGAAACCCAGGAGTACCAGGTATTTATACACAAGAGCAAATCGATTCTTGGAAACCTGTTACAGAGGCGGTACATAAAGAAGGCGGGACGATTATTGCTCAAATATGGCATGTTGGGCGTATGAGTCATCATGAAATAATTGGTGGTCAAATGCCACAAGCACCGTCGGCTATCGCTGCAGAGGGAAATGTTCCACGCTTTCGTAAACCGTTTGATACGCCAGAAGCAATGACGTTAGAAGAAATACAAGAAGTGATCGGGCAATACGCACAAGCTGCGAAAAATGCGATCGAAGCTGGATTTGATGGAGTAGAAATTCACGGTGCACACGGATATTTAATCGACCAATTTACGTATGAGTTTGCGAATAAGCGAACAGATAAATATGGCGGTGATTTAAAACAAAGGTTAACGTTTATGAAAGAAGTAACGGCGGCTGTAATAGAAGCTGTTGGAGCTAATAAAACACTTCTTCGTTTCTCTGCTTTCAAAGGTGATAATCCTACTTATATGTGGGAAAACCCTGAGTTTGCAATTGAAACGTTCATAAATATGTTTAAAGAGGTTGGGTTAACGATGATCCATCCTTCAACGATGAATTATACCCAAGAGATTGCTGACGGAAAGAATTTTCATCAACTAGTAAGAAAATATTGGGATGGTACGATTGTTGGGGTTGGTAATTTAAATCCGAAAGAGGCCGAAGAAGCGTTGCAAGAAGGAACGATTGATGTAGCGGCATTCGGAAGACCGTTAATTGCTAATCCAGACTTTGTTCATCGAATTAAACACGCTGAAAGTTTAATTGAATATGACGCGAAAGAGCATCTTGCTACGTTAGTATGAATAAAGATAAAAGGAGAGCACATCTAGTGTTCTCCTTTTATTATGGAATTTCATAGGGGGAAGCGGGATGAGTGAAACGCTACTCGTTATTATTAGTATATTACTATTTTTAATGTTGCTTTTAATCGTCTTTTTTATCATTACATTTTTTATAAAAAAACGAACACACCATTCTATTTTAAAATTGCATCCGTACTTAGGAAGAATGCGCTACTTACTGGAAAAGATAGGGCCTGAATTTCGACAATATTGGTTTGATCATGATACGGATGGAAAGCCTTTCTCACGTTATGATTTTCAAAGTGTTATGTTTTTAGCGAAATATCGCTCTGAAATACTTGGTTTTGGATCAAAACGAGATTTTGAAGCTTCTGGATATTATATTGCTAATACATTATTTCCGATATTAACTGAGGAATTAAGTGTGAATCTCACGCAAGAGCGGGAAGGTAAAAAGTACGTGATTCATAAAGAAGGATTATTTTCAAGAAGAGAAAAATTGACAGCGGATACAACGAATCTTTGGCTGTACGAAGAAGATGATGCAATTATAGTCGGTGAAAACCGTAAATATCCGTGGAAACTACATGGCATGTTTGGAGCATCTGCGACTTCTTACGGCGCGATTGGAGAAAATTATATTTTAGCGAGTGGTTTTGGAGCGGAAATGGCAGGCGGATCGTGGATTAATACTGGTGAAGGTGGCGTTATTCCAGAACATTTACATACAGGAGCGAATATCGTTGCGCAAATTGGTCCAGGGTTATTTGGATACCGTGATGAGGACGGTAATTTTTCAATGGGAAAATTCATGGAGAAAGCGAAAGAAAGTAATATTAGAGCATTCGAATTGAAATTTGGGCAAGGTGCTAAAATACGTGGTGGTCATCTAGAGGGACAAAAAGTAAATGAGAAAATTGCTTTTGTTCGCAACGTCCGAAAGGGAGAGACGATTAATTCACCGAATCGATTTTCATTTTTAAAGAATGCAGTGGATACACTTTGTTTTATTCAACAGTTGCAAGAAAGCGGCGGTAAACCAGTTGGAATGAAAATTGTAATTGGTCAGCAGGAGCCTTTGGAAGATTTAATAAAAACAATGAAAGAACTAAACATTTACCCGGATTTTATTACAATAGACGGTTCAGAAGGCGGATCAGGGGCAACGTATAAATCGATGGCAGATTGTATGGGACTGCCACTTATTCCAGCATTACTTACATTTATCGATACAGCAAATTATTATGGTGTCCGTAACAAGTTTAAAGTATTTGCATCGGGTAAATTAATCACACCAGATAAAGTGGCGATTGCTTTAGCAATTGGAGCGGATGCTGTAAGTTCAGCCCGCGGATTTATGATGGCAAGCGGCTGTATTATGGCCCTTCAATGTAATTCTGGCCAATGTCCATCTGGTGTAGCCACGACGAATCCACATTATCAAAAAGCGTTAGATCCGTATGAGAAGAAGTGGCGAGTCATGAATTATATTATTAGTATGAGATATAGTTTATTTTCATTAGCAGCGGCAGCGGGAGTGAAGAGCCCGCGCCATTTAACTAGAGAGCATATTGTGTTTAAAGACGAGGTGGGGAGAGTAGTTCCTCTTTCGGAATTGTTTCCTATAGTAAATCAAGCCTAAAAGTATATTTGATATGTAAGATTTTTTAAAGGAATAATCATATTTTTGGAAAAATTAGAAGTATAATAGGGAAGTATTTTTAAAAATGACTATTTTTAGGGAGAGATTCACTTGCAGCAAGGTTCTTACAGTATTACAATTTTTTTACTCGTCATAGGGCTCGTTATATTTAGACGCATGCGCTCTATGAATCGACCAATTAATAATAAAGGAAGACGACTACTATTGCCATTATTTTTCTTATTACCAGGTTTTTCTTTATATGCTGCACCGATACAACTTGCTGATTGGCAAATTGGTATAGCTGCTGGGATCGGACTGTTATTGTCAATTCCACTTATTATTTTAAGTGGGTATGAAGTCAGAGAAGATGGTCAAATTTATGCAAAAAAAAGTATCGCTTTTATTGCTACATTTTTAGTTATCGTTCTTTTACGTGCTTATTTTAGAAGACATTTACAAGGTTTAGATCCAAAGTCAATCGGCATTCTTTTCTATACTCTTGCGGTTTGTTATATAGTACCTTGGCGTATTGGATGCTATATGAAATTTCGTAAAGTATATGTAGAGAAAGCGAAAATTGAGACGTCAATAAGCTAAAAGTCATACATTTGTATGGCTTTTTCTTTTAAAATTTATCGGGTAAACGAATGAAAATAAGGTGTGAAAAAACACTGTTTAATTTTCTGAATATTATTACTTTAATTTCTTGAAAAATCATTGTAATCCACTGGGATAAAGGCGTTTATAAAGGTTTTCACATGTAATGAAAAGTGCTCGTTCACTTGAAAGAACAAAAAATGTTTGTTAAGGTAGGGAACCATAAGCGAAAACAAGAAAATAGAAAAAGTCATTTTTCGAAATTTTGAATGGCTTATGGAATAAGGGAGAGATTTGGTGAAGATTGAAATTATGGTTTCGCTTGCTATTTATATGGCAGGTATGTTGTATATCGGATATTGGTCTTATAAGAAGACATCCGATTTATCAGATTATATGTTAGGTGGAAGGGGACTCGGTCCAGCAGTTACAGCTTTATCAGCTGGTGCTTCTGACATGAGTGGTTGGATGCTAATGGGATTACCTGGTGCGATGTATGCAACAGGATTATCAAGTGTATGGATTGCGATAGGTTTATTAATAGGTGCTTATGCAAACTATTTAATCATTGCCCCACGTTTACGAACGTATACAGAAGTGGCAAATGATTCAATTACGATTCCAGACTTTTTAGAGAATCGGTTTAAAGATCGTACGAAAATACTTCGTTTTGTCTCCGCTATCGTCATTTTAGTATTTTTCACATTTTATGCGTCGGCTGGTTTAGTTTCGGGTGGACGTTTGTTTGAAAATTCTTTTAACCTTGATTATAAAATTGGTTTATTTGTAACAGTGGGTGTCGTTGTTGCGTATACACTATTTGGTGGCTTTCTAGCCGTAAGTTGGACGGACTTTGTGCAAGGTTGTATTATGTTTATTGCGCTTGTACTAGTGCCAATTGTTGCCTTTACGGATGTCGGTGGTATAACAGAAACATTTAATACCATTAAGCAAGTCGATGCATCGCATTTAGATATGTTTAAAGGAACCACAATACTTGGTATTATTTCATTTTTAGCATGGGGCCTTGGATATTTTGGTCAACCACATATTATTGTCCGCTTTATGGCAATTACCTCTATTAAAGATTTAAAAACTTCTCGTAGAATCGGTATCGGTTGGATGACGATTTCAATTATAGGTGCAATGCTTACTGGTCTAATTGGTATCGCCTATTATGCTAAAAATAATACGACATTACAAGACCCAGAAATGGTCTTTGTAACATTCTCAAATATTTTATTCCATCCGTATATTACAGGATTTTTATTATCAGCTATTTTGGCTTCGATTATGAGTAGTATTTCCTCACAATTACTTGTTATTTCAAGTGCAGTAACGGAAGACTTTTATAAAACATTTTTCCGTCGTAACGCAAGTGACAAAGAACTTGTATTTATCGGTAGATTATCAGTATTAGTAGTAGCTATGATCGCAGTTGTTTTAGCGTATCATCCAAGTGATACAATTTTAACACTTGTCGGTTATGCTTGGGCTGGATTTGGTTCAGCATTCGGACCAGCCATTTTATTAAGTTTATATTGGAAAAGGACGAACAAGTGGGGTGTTCTTGCAGGTATGATTGTTGGTGCAGTAGTTGTTATAGCATGGGTACAAATTCCAAGTTTAAAAGCAATTATGTATGAAATGGTACCGGGATTCTTCTGTAGTTTATTAACTGTTATCGTTGTAAGTTTATTAACGAAAGAACCCGTTAAGGCAGTTCATCGTGAATTTAATGAGATGGAAGCAGTACTGGAAGAAGAAACGAAATAATTAGTGGAGAGAGTAAACGAAACTGGCGTTTACTCTCTTTTTATTTAAAATGAAAATAAGGAACTTGTTGACAACTAAAAGTAAGTAACTTATAATAAATTTGAGTACAAAGTAATTTGTGCTTTGAATAAAGATTTCAAATGGAGTAAATATTTTTTGGGAATTATCTCGAATTTGAGATAATTTGATAAGCTGGAAATTAATTTGTAATTTTATAATCAATATCTCGAATTCGAGATAAAATTATCATGACGGATTTTACTATGCAGTATGGACAAAATGAATAATGAGTTTTAATGTATAAAAATTTTTATAAAGGACTAAAAAGGAGTGAACGAAATGGAAAAGAAAACAATGGGAATCCATCACATTACAGCGATTGTAGGGCATCCACAAGAAAATGTAGACTTTTATGCTGGTGTATTAGGGTTACGTTTAGTGAAACAAACAGTGAATTTTGATGATCCAGGTACGTACCATCTTTATTTTGGAAATGAAGGAGGAAAGCCTGGAACAATTATTACGTTTTTCCCATGGGCAGGTGCTCGTCAAGGTATTATTGGGGACGGTCAAGTAGGAATTACGTCTTACGTTGTACCAAAAGGTGCAATGGAGTTTTGGGAAAATAGATTAGAAAAATTCGATGTTTCGTATACAAAAATGACTCGTTTTGGAGAGCAGTATTTAGAATTTGATGATCCGCATGGTTTGCATATAGAATTAGTTGAAAGAGAAGCAGGCGAATTAAACAATTGGAGTTTTGGAGAAGTTACACCAGAAGTAGCAATTAAAGGGTTTGGAGGTGCTGTTCTTTTATCTGCACAGCCTCAAAAAACAGCTGAATTGTTAGAACATATTATGGGTCTTGAGAAAATTGGAGAAGAGGGCGAATTTGTTCGATTCCGTTCTTCTGCTGACATTGGAAATATTATTGATTTGAAATTATCAACAATCGGTCGTGGCCAAATGGGCGTTGGCACAGTTCATCATATTGCCTGGAGAGCGAGTGATGACGCTGATCAGCTAGACTGGAAAGAGCATGTGTCGCGTTTTGGATATCACGTAACTCCTGTACAAGATCGAAATTATTTTAACGCGATTTATTTTAGAGAACATGGTGAAATCTTATTTGAAATTGCAACAGATCCTCCTGGTTTCGCTCATGATGAATCGTTAGAGACGATGGGGGAGGAATTAAAGTTACCGGAACAATATGAACAACATAGAAAACAGATTGAACAAACGCTTTTACCATTTGAAGTGAGAAATTTAGATTAAAGTGATTGAAGGGGGAACAGGATTATGATGAAACATGTTTTTCAAAAAGGAAAAGATACGTCAAAACCAGTGTTGTTATTACTTCATGGCACAGGTGGTAATGAATTAGATTTACTACCACTTGCAGAAATAGTTGATCCGGAAGCGTCGGTATTAAGCGTTAGGGGAAATGTGTTAGAGAATGGGATGCCGCGTTTTTTCCGCCGATTAGCAGAGGGCATTTTTGATGAAGAGGATTTAATTTTCCGTACGAAGGAATTAAATGAATTTTTAGATGAAGCGGCTAAAGAATATAAATTCGATAGAAATAACATTGTAGCTATCGGTTATTCGAATGGGGCAAATATCGCAGCAAGCTTATTATTTCATTACGAAAATGCATTGAAAGGTGCTGTGCTTCATCACCCAATGGTACCAAGAAGAGGAATGCAATTAGCAAATTTAGCAGGGAAATCTGTGTTTATTGCTGCTGGGACAAATGACCCAATTTGTTCATCAGCAGAGTCAGAGGAATTGAAGGTACTATTAGAAAATGCAAATGCGAATGTAACAATGCATTGGGAAAATCGAGGGCATCAATTAACGATGGGTGAAGTAGAAAAAGCAAAAGAGTGGTATGACAAAGCATTTTAAAAAAGAAGCATCTGCTAACGATTAGCAGATGCTTCTTTTTTATTTAAGACTGGATTGCAAGATGAGATGAAGAAAGTGGTAGCTCAATATCAACAATTGTACCTTTATTTAATTCGCTTGAAATGTGTAATTTACCATGATGTTCTTCAATTATTTTGTAACACATCATTAATCCTAGTCCTGTGCCTTTTTCTTTTAAACTATAAAAAGGTTCGCCTAGACGGGAGATACGATCTTCTGGAATGCCACAACCTTCATCGATAATTCGTATTAAGATGAAATTATCCTTTGATGGTTTTGTTTGGATGAAAATATTTCCGCCATTTGGCATCGCTTCTATCGCATTTTTTAATATGTTTATAAACACTTGTTTTAATTGGTTACCGTCACATTGAATATCATATACGTAATCAAAATGATCCATGATGATATGAACGCTATGCATAATTGCAGTCGGTAAAATAAATGTAACTACCTCTTCAATTAAAGTTTGTATGTTACAAGTTTGGATAGATAATACTTGTGGCTTAGACATCGCCATAAATTGGCTCGTGATGGATTCCATTTGTGAAATCTCACTTAACATAACATCGATATACCATTTTTGCTCCTCATTTATTTCAGGGAGGAGCAACGTTAGAAAACCTTTTAGAGAAGTGAGTGGATTTCGAATTTCATGGGCAATTCCAGCTGTCAGTTGTCCGACTACTGCGAGCTTCTCAGATTTTCGTAATAACTTTTCAGTTTCTTTTAGCTCAGTAACATCTCTTCCCATCACAATAAGACCTTTGCGAGAACCGTCAGGATGATAAAGCGGGACTTTTGATATACTTAAGATTAGATCGAAATCATCTCTATGTATAATAAATTCCTCGCCATGAAGAATTTGTCTTTGTTGCCATGCTAGTTCATCAATTTCTTCACAATGTAAAAAAGCTTCTCGGTATGCTTCATTATATTGAATGAGTTCGCTATCTTTTTTTCCATGGTAAGGTACATGATGGAAATTGAAGCAAGAAAGTGCGTAGTCATTTGCCTCAAGCCAGCGCCCTTCATGATCTTTAAATATAACAAAGGCAGGCATGGAGTTTACTAATGTACGTAATCTCTTCTCACTTTCTTTTAGCATATTCTCAATTCTTTCTGATTTTTCAAGCGGCTTCATAATAGCGTATACGCCAGTAAGACGATTTTGAACAAAAATAGGAACTAGTTTTGTCACAACATCTAATAAGAATCCATTTTTATGATAAATAGATAAGATATACTCTTGTTGATTATCCGCTTCAGTATTCTTTATATTTTGTAATACTTGCTCAGAAATATGGGCTTCTAAAATAGAGGTAATATTTTTCTGTTCTAATTCTAAAGAAGTGTAACCTAATATTCTTTCGGCAGAAGGATTTATATGTAGAATAACTCCTTCTAAATTCAATGAAATAATACTATCAGGATTGTGTTCGAACAGAGATGCGTACATTTCTGTTAATGAACGATCTTGTATATGGTTTCGCAAACGTCTAGAAATGTTCGGATGACGTTTTTTTTGAGTTGGTGAATATTTTTTACGACTCATAATAGTTCCTCCGTACAAATAGCATCTAAAAAGATTTGTCTATTCATAACTATAATATAGATGTGATGTGTATTTCTATAAAAAATGGAAGTTATAGAATAAATTTTGTTTTTTTATTTTTTGCAAAGTGAATGCAGGATGGTAATAAGGGGAGCTTATATTGTTTTATAAACCTTTTGTAAGTTACAGACGGCTGTTTTCCGTATAACATTAGGGTAGAGGAGGGAGAGAAAATGAAAAATTATATTCAAGGGATTGATCACGTGCAAGTAGCTGCACCTGTAGGGTGTGAAGAAGAGGCGCGTGATTTTTATGGGAATACGATTGGTATGGAAGAAATTCCAAAACCAGAAGAGTTGAAAAAACGAGGTGGATGTTGGTTTAAATGCGGAAAGCAAGAAATCCATATTGGTGTCGAGCGGAACTTTACACCAGCTAAAAAGGCTCATCCAGCTTTTTATGTGAATGAAATTAATGAATTTAAGCAAACACTTATAGAGCAAGGTGTTAAAGTGATTGATGATTATGCACGGCCAGATGTAATTCGATTTTACGTATCAGACCCGTTTGGAAACAGAATTGAATTTATGCAAAATAAAGACTAGGTGGATTCCCATCTAGTCTTTAACTTCTTCTGAAAAGTCCTAACACTTCTACAGTTTCTGTAATATTAACAAATGCATTCGGGTCGATTTCAGAAATTGTTAGTTTCATACTTGCTAATTCTTCACGAGAAACGACCGTCATAAGTACACGCTTTTTCTCGCTTGAATAAGCACCTTCGCCATCAAGTAACGTTATTCCACGTACAACAGTTGAAAGAAGTTGTTTTTTCATTTTTTCTGCTTCATTTGTTACAATCATAAGTGTAACTTTACGATGTTTTGTATGAACAGCATCAATTACTTTACCAGTTACATAAATTGAAAGTAAGCTTGTAAGTGCAACATCCCAAGTGAAGAAGAATCCTGCGATTATTACAACGACTGCATTTAAAATAATAAGGAATCCGCCAAGTTTAATGTCTCGCTTGCGGGATAAAAGCATACCGATAATATCAAATCCACCAGTGGATCCATTACAGTTAAAAACAAGACCAATACCAGCTCCGGCGATGACACCCCCGAAGATAGAAGATAACAATGGATCTGTTGCTACGACTTTTACTGGAACGTAGTATAATGCAACAGATAATACAACTACAGAGACAACTGTGTTAAAAATTACTTTTTTTCCAAGGCCTATGTACCCTAAAATAAGGATAGGTAAGTTTAATACAAAGTTAATAATGCCTGTGTTTACAGGGGTTACAATCCCTAAAATAATAGCAATTCCGCCAATTCCACTACTTAAAATTTTGTGGGGGATAAGGAAAAGATTAAAGGCAACCGCAATAATAATAGAACCGATAATAACACCAAGGAATCTGACCATTTCTTTCCCGTCCTTCACTGAAAAATTCATATTATTTCAAGATTATATATGATATTGAAAGTTTTGGGTAAAAACAGTTTATTTTGGTAAATTAGATTAATCGAAAGAATTTGAGTATTTTATCATTTGAAAGGGGATACAGTTGTGAAGATAAAAACATATCAACAGAAAAGCCCGTTGAAGCAAGAATGTGAGGATTCTTATTTTTGTAATAAAGATAAAAAGATTTATGGTGTATGTGACGGTGCAACACCACTTGTCCCGTTTCGTGATGAAAATGGACATAATGGAGCATACATCGCTTCGCATTTATTTGCAAATTATTTTACTGCATTACGAGAGAATCATAGTTTACAATTTGCAGTTGCCAAAGCAAATGAAGCATTACAAAGCAAAATGTTAGAATATGAAGTAGACACGAGAAAAAAAGAGCATTTGTGGTGCACATGTATCGCGGCAGTTCAAATAGTTGGTGAGAAAATTGAATATGCGCAGCTTGGGGACTGTATGATTGTCGCAACTTTTCAAAATGGAACGATGCAAGTATTAACGAAAGACACAGTTGAAGGAATTAGTAAACGAGCAAAAAGGAAGAGGGAAGAAGATCGTAAGAAAGGTTTATCTGTGCCGGAAGAACCTGTTTTTCAAGATGTTCGAGAACAATTAAAGTACAATCGTTATCTTGCAAATATGCCAAATGGTTACTCAGTTGCAAATGGAATGAAAGAAGCGATACATTATTTACAACATGGTGAATTACATACAGATGAAGTGAGTGGAATTTTTATTTGTTCAGACGGGTTATTTCACCCAGATTGGTCATTAGAACAAACTGTTGCATATATAAGAAAGAATAGTATAAATGAATATGTAGCAATCATTGAAGAGCTAGAAGCGGAAAAGAGAATAAGGCCAGATGATAAAACGATTATTATGATTGATTTTTAAGAGGAGGCAGTTCAAATGGAAATTAAATATGTCAATCTAACATTTCAAGATGAATTAGTTCCTTTAGAAAAAGTAAATCAACTGATTATCCACCATACAGCTGAAGATGGATGGGACGTGTATAAAACGCATGAATTTCATCAAACTGTAAGAGGGTGGAGCGGGATTGGTTACAACTATTTTATCGAAAAGGACGGAACTGTAGTGGAAGGGCGAGGTTTACATATTGGAGCGCACGCGAAAGACCATAACCGCCATACAATTGGAATATGTATGACGGGAAATTTCGATAAATACGATCCAACTTCTGCACAAGTGAATGCATTATATTCTTTATGTAAAATGTTTATGAAGCAATTTGCTATAAAGAAAGAAAATATACTAGGTCATAGGGAGTTAGAAGGAGTTACAAAAAGCTGTCCTGGTAATCGTTTTTCTATGGTAGAGTTAAGGAAGATATTATCTTAAATATAGAGGAGTAACAACGATGATGAATATAAAAATACCAAATGATAAAAAAGAAGAACTTGTAGCGCAAATTCAGCAATTTTTCGTTGAAGAAGATTTAGATGAAATTGGACGTTTCCAAGCAGAGCGTTTAATAGAAGAAATGGTTAAATTAGTTGGACCATTTGCATACAATCAAGCAATTGGAGATGCAAGAAAGCTTGTAAGTGAGAAATTAACGAATATCGAAGAAGATTTATACGTGCTAGAGAAGAATGAAGGAAAATAAAAAAAGAGCCGATGGGCTCTTTTTTATTTTTCTTTCTTATGTTCTTTATATTCATGTACTTTTTCCTTCGCATTACCAACTGTATCTTTAGCAGTGCCTTTCACCTTATCCCATTTTCCTTCAGCTTGTAATTTCTTATTGTCAGTTACTTTCCCAACAACTTCTTTTACTTCACCTTTTACCTTATCAATGGCACCTTCTACTTTTTCTTTTAAACCATGATCATGTTTAGTCATACATTTCTCCTCCTTGTAGTTTGATTAGAATTCTCTTTTCATATTGCAAGTTGAATGATGTATCTAGTAATATCGTAACAAATCTAGTTTGAATATTCAAATGATTAATAGGGTAGAAAAGGATTTGTCATAAAATGTTTAAAAATGTAACGGAAGGAGAAATAAAGTAAATTATATGTCTTTTGCGGTCCATATTGATTTTGTATAAGCAATTTTCATGTGGGCACGTTCCATGTTATTTTGACTGCCGCTACCGAACCTTGCTTGTCCAACTATTAAATTACAATTGAATTCAATAGCTGTTTCAATTCGCTTTTGAATTAATGCAGTATGACAGCCTTTACGCTGAAATTCTGGCAAAGTAGCAGAAGCAGCTAATGAAGCAATCCCATTATTTATGTACAGGACACCAATGCCTGCAGGAGTATTTTGAACTTCGGCTATGAAAAAATGCCATCCTGGTTTATCGTAAAGAATTTCGTTATTTTGGCGCACTCCATCTTTTGTAAAGGATGGCATATTAAATCCACGTACATATATGTCTGCCAAAATATGAAATTCATTTTCTTTCAGTTGGCGTACTGAAATGTTAGCAGGAAGCAGGGATGGATCTACTCTCGGTATACTATATAAAGCGGTATGGAAGCTGGATTGGTAAAATCCTTTTTGAGACAAGTATTGAAATAATTCAGCTGTCCCTTGAGCTGGTGTAATTTCAAAACGACAAGGGATTTGTAGTGATTCATAATAAGAAATGATTGCATCAATCGCATCTGCATTTGTAATACCTTTTACCGTATTAAAAGCAGGACCAGCAATTATTTTTGATGAAAAGGCAATGGCACTACCGAATTTTTTCATTTGCACTTGCATTGGGTTTCCGCTTATTGTTTGTAGTCTCTCTAATCTAGAAGAGAGCATATCAATTTCTGCATTTTCAATTTCTGTTGCTATATCGATTGTCATAACAGTAGTCATAAAATTCCTCCATTAATAAATATATTTCATGGTATATATACGATTTTTGTTTTGAGATTCCTGTTGAAATGTGAGAGAATAAGAGGTTTTTTGGAAGGGAAATGGAAGTGAACTGTCGAAGGGAGTGGAAACAGATTAAAGGTGGTGCTCTCATGAAACAAAAAACCGTGCAGACATGCTCTAATTGTGGTTCTCAAAATATAGGAGAAGGTGAGTTTGTCGGATATGCACAAATACGGAAAAAGGAAACGATGTTCACATCTTCACCGGTGGATGCTTATATTTGTACAGATTGTGGGAATATCCTTCTATTAAAAGTACGACATTATGAAAAGTTTAAGCAGAAGCCGTTATGATCATTGAGAAATGGTCATATCCAACGTTGTATACGAAACGACTTATGTTAAGGAAAATGAATATGAGTGATAGTTTACATATATATGAGTATGCTACAGATAAAGAGATGACAACTTTTACTGTATGGGATGCTCATCAATCGTTATGTGACACATATAACTATGTAGAAGAAATTGTGGGGCAATATAATGAAGGGCAAGTAGCACCTCTTGGAATTGTATTAAAAGAGGAGAAGAAACTTATAGGCACGTGTGGATTTATAAAATATGATTTGGTCACACATACAGCAGAAATTGCATACGCCTTATCTCGAAAATATTGGGGAAGAGGATTAGCTACGGAGGCTGCATTAGCTTTTTTCTACTATGGTTTTCATGAGTTGCATCTTAATAGTATTGAAGCGGGATGTGATTCAGAAAATGAAGCATCTGAAAAATTAATGAAACGTTTGAATATGGAGTACAAATATACAATTCAGAAGGATATGTTTATTAAAGGTAAGAATCGCGATACAAAAAGATATTGTATATCTAGAGAAGGATATATGAATCAATGAAATATCTTACATTGAAAACTCCTTTAAATGAATCAAGGAGTTTTTTTATTTTGATAACAACAATTGGGCTATTAGGAAGCGCTATTTTTATTAACGTTCTAAGTATAGAAAAAAAACGCTATATAACACAATCGCAACCGTAAGTTGACAAAGTGCAACCGCAGGAAGATAGAGGTAAGAGCAATGTTTACATACAATTTAGGTAAGAAAACGAAGGGGGACACACATATGGGATTTGGTGAGAAGCTTTTTAAATTAAGAAAAGAAAAGGGTCTTTCTCAAGAAGCATTAGCCGAGAAATTAAACACAACAAGGCAAGCGGTTAGTAAATGGGAAAACGGTCAAGGTTTTCCTGAAACTGAAAAGTTAATAATGATTGGAAATGTATTTGAAGTATCACTTGACTATTTATTAAAAGAAACTGCTGAGCAAAGTAACGAAAAGGAAAATGGTTATTATGTAAGTAAGGAAATGGCAGAAGGGTATGTAGTGTATGGACAAAAAATTTCTAAATATATTGCGTTAGGATTTAGCTTGCTTATTTTATCTACAATACCGTACTTATTATTTAAAGAAAATGCAACAATGTCTACATTCCTTGTCATTATCATTGCAGTTCTTGGGATCGGAGCAATGATGGCACCTGTAACGATAGAAGAGAGTCGATACAATGTATTGAAAAAGGAAGAACTACTATTTGATCAAAACTTTCTAAAAGAATTGACCAAAAGATATGCGACTATTAAGAAGAAGTATGCGGCAGTAGTGATCGTTGGATTTTGTTTTATAGCAGCAGGCGCGATACCGTTTTTGTTTGAGAAAAAACGAATTACTTCAGGAGAACTCGTACAGTATTATCCTTATTGTGTTGTACTTATTGCTATCGGAGTTTATCTTTTTGTTCGTGTGTTAGGGGTGTTAGAGACGTATCGGATTTTAGTAGAAAATAAGGAATACAGTAATCGTTTTATTTTTAAATTGAAAAAGAAAGTAAGGAAAAAGGTAGATAGTTTATAAAAAATAAAAAACATGTTTCGAATCAATGTATTCAAAACATGTTTTTTATCGTTCTGAATTATTTCCAAAGAAATAATTCAGAAAATACAGAAAAATATCGTAATCATTTGTAGAAGTCTGTTATAATAAACGGAAAATGAAAACGTTTTAAAGGGGGACATAACCAATATGATGATGAATGTACCGCTAACAATTAGTTCTATGATGGAAAGAGCAGAGAAACTGTTTTCGAAGAAAGAAATTGTTTCACGGACGCATGATACAGTTACAACGTTAACGTATAAGCAGTTAGGGGAAAGGACGAGAAGACTCTCCAGTGCGTTGAAAAAGCTTGGAATTAAAGAAGGTGAACGTGTAGGAACATTAGCGTGGAACCATCATCGGCATGTGGAAGCGTATTTTGCTATTCCAGGTATTGCTTCTGTTTTGCACACAATTAACATTCGTTTATCTCCTCAACATATTTCATATATTATTCAGCACGCAGAAGACCGAATTCTACTTATAGATGAAGATCTCGTACCGCTTGTTGAAAATATTCAATCACAATTATCAACTGTACAAGCTTACATTATTATGACTGATAAAGATGAACTCCCAAACACTACGCTGAAGCCTGTATATCATTATGAAAAGCTATTAGAAGAAGGCGATCCAAATTTCCAATTTGTAAAAGATATTGATGAAAATACACCAGCTGGTATGTGTTATACGTCAGCGACTACAGGAAATCCGAAAGGTGTTGTATATACGCATCGTAGTACTGTATTACACTGCATGGCACTCGGTTTAGCGGATACAGCTGCTTTATCGGAAAGTGATGCTGCAATGGCGATTGTACCGATGTTCCATGTGAACGCTTGGGGACTTCCTTTCGCTGCTACTTGGTTTGGGTCAAAACAAGTTCTTCCAGGACCGATGTTTACTCCGAAAATTTTATTAGAGATGATTCAATCAGAAAAAGTGACGTTAGCTGCGGGTGTGCCGACAATTTGGCTCGGCGTATTACAAGAGTTAGAAAATAATAGTTACGATTTATCTAGTATGACGAGAATACTATGCGGAGGTGCAGCGGCGCCGAAAAGTGTTATTAAAGCATTTGAACAGAAACATAATGTTCCGTTCATACATGCATATGGTATGACTGAAACGAGTCCACTCGTAACACTTGCGCGTTTAAAAAGTTATGAAACGGAAGTATCGTATGAAGAGCAACTAGAAATTCGCTCTAAACAAGGATATCTTGTACCTGGTGTCGAGATGAAAGTAGTCGGTACAAATGGTGACGTGAAGTGGGATGGTACTGAGATGGGAGAATTATGTTTACGAGCACCTTGGATCGCTGAAAGCTATTATAACGATGATCGTACTGTCGAAGGTTTTCGCGATGGATGGTTATATACTGGTGATGTTGTCACAGTGGATGAGGAAGGTTGCGTGAAAATTGTTGACCGTACGAAGGATGTTATTAAAAGCGGGGGAGAATGGATTTCTTCGGTCGATCTTGAAAATGCTTTAATGGCACATGATGCTATATTTGAAGCGGCTGTCGTTGCAGTTCCTCACCCTCAGTGGCAAGAGCGACCAATTGCCTGCGTTGTTCAAAAGAAAAATAGTACGGTTACAAAAGAAGAAATATATGAGTTTTTAAAACCACAGTTTGCGAAGTGGTGGTTGCCAGACGATATTGTCTTTATGGAAGAAATACCGAAAACATCTGTTGGGAAGTTTTTAAAACAGGCGCTTCGGAAAGAACTGGAGCATTTGCATAGAGAGAAATAAGTGAACTTCTATTTGTAAACTCTAATACATTAACGGTTGACAAAAGAGGGGTGGAAAGATAATATAATTTTTGTGATATGTTATCTAAAAATAATTTTAAGTTTACAAATAGGAGAAGCAAATATGAATACAAAAAATTTAGTTTTCGTCGCTTTATTTAGTTCTATTATGGGAGTGTTAGGGTTAATACCTCCGATTGCTCTTTCTATTACACCAGTTCCAATTACATTGCAATCACTCGGTGTTATGCTTGCGGGTGGGTTGTTAGGATCACGTCTAGGTGCGTTAAGTCAGCTTATTTTCTTACTTATTGTAGGAGTTGGAGCACCATTGCTTGCTGGTGGACGTGGTGGCCTTGGTGTATTTGTTGGACCAAGTGCAGGATATTTACTTGGTTACATCATTGGGGCGTTTGTTATTGGTTATTTAATTGAGCGTTTACGTGAAGTTTCTATTATAAAAGTATTATGTATTAATATAATCGGTGGTATTTTCGTAGTTTATGTATTTGGTATTACTGTACAAGCACTTTTAATGGATGTTTCTGTATGGGAGACAATGAAAGTGAGTGCTGTGTTTTTACCAGGGGATTGTATAAAAGCAATTATTGCGGCAGTTCTCGTAACGAAATTACATCGTTCATTGAAACATATTATTACGCCCGCTTTAAAGAATGGGAAATATACAAATGCAGGATAAGAAAGAGAAGAAACACGCTCATTGCGTGTTTCTTTTTATTATTTTTTAGAGAAAGGACGTCTCATATGGGGATTACAAAAGAATATAAAAAGCATGCCTCTGTACAACCGAATAAAATAGCAATAAAGGAAAATGATCGAGTTTTAACATATAAAGAGTGGTTTGAGTCAGTGTGTAAAGTAGCAAACTGGTTGGATGAAAAAAAGTCAAAGAATAAAACGATAGCAATCCTATTAGAAAATCGTATAGAGTTTTTACAACTATTTTCTGGTGCCGCTATGGCCGGGTGGGTTTGTGTTCCGTTAGATATAAAGTGGAAACAAGATGAGCTCAGAGAAAGAATTGAAATTAGTAATCCGGATATGATTGTGACAGAACGATATAAGGTGAATGATCTATTGGATGAAGAAGGAAGAGTAATTGAAATTGATGAGTGGAAAAGAATGATAGAGAAATATCTTCCTACATATTCCACTGTAGAAAGTGTACAACATGCTCCTTTTTATATGGGATTTACATCAGGATCAACAGGAACAGCAAAAGCATTTTTACGTGCACAACAATCGTGGGTTCATAGTTTTGATTGTAATGTACATGACTTTCATATGAAAAGGGAGGATTCGATTTTAATAGTTGGGACGCTCGTTCATTCTCTTTTCTTATACGGGGCAATAAGTGCATTATATGTAGGACAAACAGTGCACATTATGAGAAAGTTCTTTCCAAATCAAGTATTAGATAAGTTAGAAACTGAAAATATATCAGTTATGTATACAGTTCCGACAATGCTTGAATCTTTATATAAAGAAAGTAGATTAATAGAAAATAAAGTGAAAATTATTTCGTCAGGAGCGAAATGGGAAGCTGAAGCGAAAGAAAAAATAAAGAATATATTTCCTTATGCGACAAGATATGAATTTTATGGTGCATCAGAGTTAAGTTTTGTAACAGCACTAGTCGATGCAGAAAGCGAAAGAAGGCCAAATTCAGTAGGAAAACCTTGTCATAATGTGCAAGTTCGAATATGTAATGAAGCAGGCGAAGAAGTACAAAAAGGTGAAATAGGAACTGTTTATGTGAAAAGTGATCAGTTTTTTATGGGATACATAATAGATGGGGTTTTAACACGGGAGTTGAATGCAGAAGGCTGGATGACAGTGCGAGATGTAGGCTATGAAGATGAAGAAGGCTTCATATATATTGTTGGTAGAGAGAAGAATATGATTTTATTTGGAGGAATCAATATTTATCCAGAAGAAATAGAAAGTGTATTACATGAACACCCAGCTGTTGATGAAATAGTTGTAATTGGTGTGAAAGATAGTTACTGGGGTGAAAAGCCGGTCGCGATCGTAAAAGGAAGTGCTACGAAACAACAATTAAAGAGTTTTTGCTTACAACGATTATCCTCGTTTAAAATACCGAAAGAATGGCATTTTGTAGATGGAATACCTTATACAAATAGTGGGAAAATCGCTCGTATGGAAGCAAAAAGTATGATTGAAAACCGGGAGAAAATATATGAATAGAGCAGTTATTGTAGAGGCGAAAAGAACACCTATTGGTAAGAAGAATGGGATGTTAAAAGAGTATGAAGTTCAGCAATTAACAACGCCGCTTCTTACGTTTTTAAGTAAAGGGATTGAGAGGGAAATAGATGATGTCATACTAGGTAATGTTGTTGGGCCAGGAGGGAATGTTGCGAGACTATCTGCTTTAGAGGCGGGACTTGGCTATCATATTCCTGGTGTAACGATTGATCGGCAATGTGGTGCTGGTTTAGAAGCAATTCGAACTGCGTGTCATCTCATTCAAGGCGGGGCAGGTAAGTGTTATATCGCCGGGGGAGTGGAGAGTACAAGTACGTCACCTTTTCAAAAAAGAGCACGATTTTCACCTGAAACAATTGGTGATCCTGACATGGGAGTAGCGGCTGAATATGTTGCGGAGCGTTATAACATAACGAGAGAAATGCAAGACGAGTACGCTTGTCTTAGTTATAAGCGGACACTGCAAGCGTTAGAAAAAGGCTATATACATGATGAGATATTTTCTTTTAATGGATTATTAGATGAATCTATAAAACCAGAAATGAATTATGAACGAATTATTAAAAGAACAAAGCCCGCATTTTTACAAAATGGAACAGTGACGGCAGGTAATTCATGTGGTGTAAATGATGGGGCATGTGCTGTTCTTGTAATGGAAGAGGGACAAGCCCTAAAGTTAGGTTATAAACCTGTCCTTCGTTTCGTTCGTAGTGCTGTAGTGGGAGTGGATCCCAAGCTTCCAGGGACTGGTCCGATATTTGCGGTGAACAAATTATTAAACGAAATGAATGTAAAAGTAGAGGACATCGATTATTTTGAAATAAATGAAGCATTCGCCTCAAAAGTTGTTGCTTGCGCAAAAGAGTTACAAATTCCGTACGAAAAAGTAAATGTAAATGGTGGAGCAATTGCGCTCGGTCATCCGTACGGTGCATCTGGTGCTATGCTTGTAACACGTTTGTTTTATCAGGCTCAAAGAGAGTCTATGAAATATGGAATTGCTACATTAGGAATTGGAGGCGGGATAGGGATGGCGCTATTATTTGAGAAAGTAGAAGACTAGCGAGGTAACTAGTTTTCTACTTTTTGAGGAACATAAACATTACTACCAGGCTTCGCTTTCATTTCGTTCCAAGCAGCAATCGCATCAGCTTTTGCTTTCCCTTTATTATTTGGATCTTCGAAAAAGTCACGAGTAAAGCGATTGTATTCAAATTGTGCACCGATAGTTGTTTTGTATGTAGGGTCTTTTTTTCGTTCGTTTTCTTCATGCCAAAAAGCTACCGCGTCTTCATATGTTTTTCCAACATTCTCTTTGAAAAATTTTTGAAGAGCTACTGTAAAGCGGAAGTTTGTTCCGATTTTTTCTTTGAAAAAAGCACGAACCTCTTCGCTACAGCGGTGATTTTTAGTAATAATCGTTTGAAGAGAAAGGTCTTTATAAGAGAGGGAAGCTTTACTCACTTTTTGCCCAGAGCTGTTATTTAACACTTTCCCCGTAGTTAAATAATGTGAGATACAATCGGTTATTTCAATCTTAGAGCCACTAGCTGGCAACCCATGCTCACGACAAAATGTTTGGAGTTCTGCTTTTAACCAATAATAGTTTTGGAAATCTTCAATTGATATAGACTTTGTTAAAGGTGGACGCATGAATGTAACAACTACTTTCTTCCATAATTTTCTTTAATTATAAAACATACGTTCTTTTTATGGAAGGGTTAATTTGTAAATATAATGGGAAGAGGAGATTACATATGGAAAATGTAATGCAAGTTCGTGTTACGGGAATTTTAATTGAAGGTGAAAAATTATTGCTAGTAAAGCAAAAAGTTGCTAATAGGAATTGGTCTTTACCTGGAGGAAGAGTGGAGAATGGTGAAATGTTAGAAGAGGCGATGATTAGAGAAATGAGAGAAGAAACGGGATTAGAAGTTAAAATTAAGAAGCTACTCTATGTTTGTGATAAACCGGATGCCAGTCCATCTTTATTACATATTACATTTTTACTTGAAAAGATTACAGGGGAAATTACGTTACCCTTAAATGAATTTGATCATAATCCGATTCATGATGTGCAAATGGTGCCGATTAAAGATTTAAGTCACTATGGTTTTTCGGAAACTTTTATAACTCTTATAAGTGAAGGTTTTTCAAATGCAGGGAGTTACCAAGGATTGAAACAAAATATTGGCCTGTAACTATAGAGGAAGGATAGCTATTAGCTATCCTTCCTAAAAATGTTTTACACCGCCGACTGTAAAGAAGAAACAAGCTGATTTAAAAATTCATCTCCACTCATAATTGCTTTCCCGCCACCGCGGGCACTCTTCTTATTTCCGCCACCTTTTCCTTCGATTGTAGGAAGAGCGTCTTTTAAAAGAGCATTCATATCGAGCGATACTGATTTTCCGCAAGCGAGAATACATTGTAGTTTGTCATCATTTTCGATGACGAAATACGTAATTGCATGCTCTTGTTGTTCTGTAATAATAGCGGAAAGCTTTGCGATTTCTTGCATAGAACGATTTGTAAATACTTTAGAAATAAGTATGCCGGCATGTATTTCCGTCGGGTGTTGAAGTAGTTCATTTGCCTCTGCAAATAATAATTTTTCATTCATTGTTTGTATTGCTTTTTCGTTTTCTTTTTGAGAAGTAAGCAGTTGCGCCACTTTTGCTGGAATATCAGTTTCGCTACTGTTTAATTGTTTGGAAACATTCTTCATAATTTGTTGTTGCTGCCCTATTAATTTAAGTGTGCGCCAGCCAGCGATAAACGTTAGTCGTATGCCACCTTTATTGCGTTCCCAGCTAAGAACTTGAATAGGACCTACTTCACCAGTACGTTTCGGGTGTGTTCCGCCACAGCCGTTGTAGTCAAAGTTTTCGATCATAACAACGCGTATATTTTCTGTCATAGTCGGTTCTTTACGAAGGGGCAACGTTTTCGCTTCTTCTAAGTTCATCCACTGGATGCGGATTGGATGGTTTTCAAAAACAATTTTGTTTGCAATTTGTATTGCTTTTTCAACCGTTTCTGCATGAAGATTTTCTGTTTCTAAATCAATTGTTACTGTTTCTTTACCAAGATGGAATCCAATTGTAGGCATGTTAAAATGGTCCCAAAAGGCAGCAGATAAAATGTGCTGAGCCGCATGTTGCTGCATATGATCAAAACGGCGCTTCCAATTGATCTTACCTTCTACGTCTTCTGTATGTAATTGTTCTGCAATGTAATGACGAATTTCTCCGTTTATCTCTTCTACATTGATTACATTGATATCATTTAATGTACCAGTATCATATGGTTGTCCGCCACCTGTCGGATAAAATGCTGTTTCATTCAAAACAACGTATAAGTTACCGTCTTTATCATAATCTTGCTTTATAATTTTAGTAGTAAAGTCTTGCTTATAAGCGTCAGTGTAATATAATTTGTGCTCCAATTTTCTTTCTCCTCTCGCATTAACTAGTTTCATTGTAAAGCAATTGAAATTAGTTTCCTAATATTTCAGAAGAAAGAAACTATTTTTAGAATTTTCTTGCTATAATAAGAAAAAGAAAATGCGGGGGTGGAATGAATATGTTATATGAAAACGGCGTAGATAAACTGCTTAGTTTAAGCAGAAATATTTCTGAATTATATCGAGAATTAAATGAAATGACCCGGATTTTAACGGATTGTAATCGAGAAAGTGTGAAGTTTGATCGGTTATATGTAAAAGAGTTACTTTGGAAGAAAGAAGATGTAATAGAGAAATATGACCAGCTACTTGTACAACTTTGTATTAACGAATGCTTTGATCTAAAAAGTGTCATTACAGGGGAATATAAGTATACATATGAAGAAGTAGAAAACATAGTTTTACAATTTAATGAAAAGTATAATGTCGCAATCTTAATTAAAGATGTGTGTAAAGAATTACAGTTCACATATGGAATTGATATGGACATAACGAGAACAACTCGGGTATCAACAGCTCAAGTATAGAAAAAGGAAAAGAAAGCAGATCCTTTGCTTTCTTTTTTTTGTGAAAATAGAGAGAGTAGGTTTAACGATGAAGGGGAAGTTACAGCATATTCATCCGCTTGGAATGAGTATTATTTTAGGGACATTGTTTGCTAGGTTTGCAACTTCAATGAGTATCCCTTTTTTAGCGATTTATTTAACGACTGTTAAAGGTGTATCAGCTGGAATGACTGGTGCTATTATCGGAACGAGTGCACTTGTTGGTGTTTTTGCTAGTTTTATCGGAGGGAATTTATCAGATCGATTTGGCCGGAAAACAATTATGCTCTGGTCCATGATCGTTTGGATTTTTGTGTTTATAGGTTTTTCACTTGCGGATCATGTTTTAAGTTTCTTTTTATTAAACGCTTTAAATGGATTATGTAGGTCGTTTTTTGAGCCAACATCAAGAGCATTATTATCAGATTTAACAAAGCCTGAGTATCGGTTACTCGTCTATAACTTACGATACGGTGCAATAAATGTTGGAGTTGCTATTGGACCAATTGTTGGATTACAGATTGGAAGTGCAAAATCAACAATTCCTTTTTTAGTAGCAGCTGGGGTATATATTCTATATACAGCTATATTAGCGTTCCAATTTAAGAAGTATCCAATGGAAAAAAAGAAAGTGAGTACAGAAAAACCTGTTACAATGTTAAATGCAATGCGTATATTGCGAAAAGATATAGTATTTTTAGTTGCTTTAGTCGGTATTATTTTGAGTAATTGCGGTTTTTCACATTTAACGACGACAGTATCTCAATATTTTGCAAATGCACATATATTTGAGGATGGGGTGAAGCTATTCTCATATATGCTCGCTTTAAATGCAATTGTTGTAGTGATTATCCAATACCCTGTTATTCAAATGTGCAAAAAGTATACACCGTTAACATCAATTATGGTTGGGACTTTATTTGTGAGCGGGGGATTATTTGGCTTTGGAATAGTAGAATCTATGCTAGGTGCTGCCGTTTGTACAATTATGTTTACAATTGGAGAAGTCTTAATGTTTTCGATGACGGATGTATTTATTGATGATATTGCTGTTGCGCATCTAAAAGGAACATACTTCGGTGCGATGGGTTTTTCGGGAATTGGAGCAGTAATAGGTCCGTGGTTTGGAGGAGTACTTCTCGATTACTACGGGTACCAAAATGGGTTTGCGGTATTTTCAGCATTAGCTATATTTTCAACGGTGGCATTTCCTGTGCTTTTAGTTACAAAAGGTTTATCGAAAAAAAGATATGATAGAAATTCTAATATAGAAATGCATGCGAAATAACATAAGCCCCAGTAACCAACTGGGGCTTAGTGTGTATTATATTAACTCTTAATTTGAAAAAAGAACTTTCTTTTCATGCTTATCAGCAACTTCATTTTTGGAAATATGAATGGCTAAATATCCATTTTCTAAGCAGGCTAGCATCTTCTTATAAATAATATTATCGGGTAAAGGAATGATCCGCTGTAAAGAAATATTATTATGAAGTATGCAAATGGTTAGGCCTGTCTTCATCTTTTTAATGACTACATTTTGTTCAGTTACATTTGGTACATCTGTTTCCAAAATGTATTCTTGTTCCGTTTCGCAAAGGTCAATATGAATTTGATTTGGGAAACTAAAGTTACTACAAGAGTCAGAACAAAATTGATCCATCCATTCTTCGAAACCATCAACATGAAAAAGACAATCCTTCTTTTTCTTGCCCATGTAAGACACCCTCCGTAAAATCTCAATTCATACTATGTTATGCATGAATGAATTAGGGGTGAAGAATAAATGGAAAAATATAAACATTGTATGTGGAAAAGATAGCTAGTGTGCACTTTTTGTTTTACATATCATGATGCGCATGATGTTTTTGGCGTGAATGGTTACGGTTTTTTACTTTATGAGATCCGCTTAATGGTTCAGGTTGTCCTTTTTTTTCTTTCGCTTCACGATTGTTTTTTCCCATTGTATGTGACACCTCCTCTTCCTCTTTAGAATGAGAGAAGTTTGCAAATTTATACGAGAATGTTTTTAGAAAAAAAGGTAAAGATAATTGGGACTAACTATTACAGAAAGGGGATTATATAATGCCATATCATAAAGATAAACAACAAGCGTTTCAAGCAGCGCAGCAAGGCGTTACACAAGCAGAAAATGCATTTAACAACATTGTGAAAAATGATCCAAACTACGGTCATGATTTAAAAGAATTACGCCAAGAGGTTCAGGAAGCATATGAACAAATTCAAAATGCACTAGAGGTAGCTTCAGAAACACAACGTCCACAACTTGAGCAATATGAAAATAATCTCCAAAATATAATGCGAAATGTAGATCGATTAGAAAAGTAAATGAGGTTGTTGTTTATTCGACAACCTTGCTGCTTTAGTAAACGTTATGCTAAAACAGAAAATTTTTCTATTAGTTTTTTCTTTGCTATGTGCAGTACATATATTTCAAGTGGAAAAAGTGGAAGCGAAAATGTTGCTCAGAAAAGAGTTAGAACCAACTGGTTATGTAACATGGGAAGTACCTAATAATGAAAAAATTATTGCAATTACATTTGATGATGGACCAGATCCAACGTATACACCACAAGTTTTAGATTTATTACGTCAATATAAGGCTGAAGCGACATTTTTTATGATTGGATTTCGAGTTCAGCGCAATCCATATTTAGTGAAACAAGTGTTAAAAGAGGGACATGAAATTGGAAATCATACGATGAATCATTTGTATGCGAGTAATTCATCAGATGAAAAATTAGAAAATGATATTTTAGATGGAAAGAAATTTTTTGAAAAATGGGTGAAAGAACCTTTGTTATTCCGTCCTCCTGGCGGATATATTAACGACGCTGTATTTAAAACAGCGAAAGAAGCTGGTTATCAAACTGTTCTATGGTCGTGGCATCAAGATCCACGTGATTGGGCAAATCCAGGGGTTGAATCCATTGTAAATCATGTAGTGAAAAATGCTAAAAGTGGCGATATTGTATTGTTACATGATGGAGGAAATGATCGTAGTCAAACGGTAGCAGCACTAGCAAAAATTTTACCTGAGCTGAAAAAGCAGGGCTATCGATTTGTAACGGTTTCGGAATTGTTACGTTATAAACATTAGAAAAAATCCCAAAAGGTGAATGCTCCTTTTGGGATTTTTCGTTACTGGTTCTTTTTGCGTTTCTTATTATTTTGTCGTTCTGCAGCAGTTAAGTTTTCATTTGCAAACTCTTCGTTATAACCAGCACCTTGTCCTTGTGCAGATGCCGCATTCATTCCTGAAATAGTATGATTTGCTTTTCTTTTACCCATTTTATTTCACCTCTATAACTTTTTTTGTAAGTTGCATGATGAGCAGTTCATAGTATGTATGAACTGTAAAGAAAGCGCTAATAGAGCACTTTACTTTATGGTAATAGTATTCATAAGGAACATGAACACTATTCAAATTTAGAAACATAAAGAAAACTTATGATAATCTATAAGTTTCTTATTATTTACTTATTTAGAAAGTTGTAATAAGATATTATCGTAAGGTATTGAAAAGTTTGTCTACATTTTATATTCAGACAACTTAGTCACGTTTAACAGGGGGGAAACATAATGGTCAAACATAATCCATTTCAATCACGCGCCACTTTTGAAGTAGATGGAAAAACGTATCATTATTATGATTTGAAAGCGCTTGAAAACGCAGGGGTTGGCAACGTATCTCAATTACCATATTCCGTGAAAGTTTTACTTGAATCAGTACTTCGTCAAGTAGACGGACGTGTAATCACAGAAGAGCATGTTACAAATTTAGCGAAATGGGGAACGAAAGATGTGCAAGATATCGATGTTCCATTTAAACCATCTCGTGTAATTTTACAAGATTTCACTGGTGTTCCAGCTGTTGTTGATTTGGCTTCGCTTCGTAAAGCAATGGCAGACATGGGCGGAGATCCTGACAAAATTAATCCTGAAATTACTGTAGACCTTGTAATTGATCACTCTGTACAGGTTGATAGAGCGGGTACGGCAGACGCGCTTGCATTCAACATGGACTTAGAGTTTAAACGTAATGAAGAACGTTATAAATTTTTAAGCTGGGCACAGAAATCATTTGATAACTACCGTGCGGTTCCACCAGCTACAGGTATTGTACACCAAGTAAACCTTGAATATTTAGCACCAGTTGTTCATGCTGTGAAAAATGCTGAAGGTGACTTAGTTGCATACCCAGATTCATTAGTTGGAACAGACTCACATACAACAATGATTAACGGTATCGGCGTTCTTGGATGGGGCGTTGGTGGTATTGAAGCAGAAGCAGGAATGCTTGGACAGCCTTCATACTTCCCAGTACCTGAAGTAATCGGTGTGAAATTAACTGGTACACTTCCAAGTGGTACTACAGCGACAGACGTTGCATTAAAAGTAACACAAGTATTACGTCAAAAAGGTGTAGTTGGTAAATTTGTTGAGTTCTTCGGTAATGGACTAAAGAGCATGCCTTTAGCTGACCGTGCAACAATTTCAAATATGGCACCAGAATACGGCGCAACTTGTGGATTCTTCCCAATCGATGATATTTCATTAGAATACTTACGTTTAACAGGTAGAGATGAAGAACAAATTCGCGTTGTTGAAGAATACTGTAAAGCGAACGGTTTATTCTATACAGCAGACAGTAAAGATCCAATCTATACTGATCTTGTTGAAATTGATTTAAATACAATTGAATCTAACCTTTCTGGACCGAAACGCCCACAAGATTTAATTCCACTTTCAGATATGAAAGATGCGTTCCACAAAGCTGTTGTAGCACCAGTTGGAACACAAGGACTTGGATTTAATGAGCAAGAGTTCGATAAAGAAGTGAAGGTTACATTAGAAGATAAAGAAGTAACGATGAAAACAGGTGCAATTGCAATCGCAGCAATTACAAGCTGTACAAATACATCAAACCCATACGTATTAATTGGAGCAGGTTTGGTTGCGAAAAAAGCAATTGAAAAAGGCCTTGTAGTACCTGAGTACGTAAAAACATCATTAGCACCAGGATCTAAAGTTGTTACAGAGTACTTAGATAAGTCTGGTTTAACAACATATTTAGATCAATTAGGTTTCCAAACAGTTGGTTACGGCTGTACGACTTGTATCGGTAACTCTGGTCCATTAGCGCCAGAATTAGAAGAAGCAATCGCAGCAAACGACTTATTAGTAACATCTGTTTTATCTGGTAACCGTAACTTTGAAGGTCGTATTCATCCACTTGTAAAAGCGAACTACTTAGCATCACCACCACTTGTTGTGGCATATGCACTTGCAGGTACTGTTGATATTGACCTGAAAAATGATGAAATCGGTAAAGATGCAAATGGTAATGCTGTTTACTTCAACGATATTTGGCCATCAGCTAAAGAAATTGAAGATGTAGTTCAAAGCGTTGTTACATCTGAGCTGTTCAAGAAAGAATATGCACAAGTATTTAATAGCAATGAGCGTTGGAATGAAATCCAAACTTCAAACGAAGCTTTATATACTTGGGATAATGATTCAACATACATTCAAAATCCACCATTCTTTGAAGGTTTATCTAAAGAACCAGGTGAAGTTGAAACGTTATCAGGCTTACGCGTAGTTGGTAAATTTGGTGACTCTGTAACGACAGACCACATTTCACCAGCAGGTTCAATCGGTAAGCACACACCAGCTGGACGCTACTTATTAGAAAACGGCGTACAACCAGTTGACTTTAACTCTTACGGTTCTCGTCGTGGTAACCATGAAGTTATGATGCGTGGTACATTCGCGAACATCCGTATTAAAAACCAAATTGCACCAGGAACAGAAGGCGGATATACAACATACTGGCCGACTGGTGAAGTAACATCAATCTATGATGCTGCTATGAAATATAAAGAAGATGGCACAGGTCTTCTAGTTGTTGCTGGTAAAGATTATGGTATGGGAAGTTCTCGTGACTGGGCTGCGAAAGGTACTAACTTATTAGGTATTAAAGCAGTAATCGCAGAAAGCTTCGAACGTATTCACCGCAGTAACTTAGTGTTAATGGGTGTATTACCACTTCAATTTAAAGATGGCGAAAGTGCTGAAACGTTAGGTCTTGTTGGTAACGAGTCATTTGAAATTCAAATCGACAAATCAGTTAGACCACGTGATCTTGTAAAAGTAGTTGCAACTGATTTAGATGGCAACGAAAAACAATTTGAAGTAGTAGCTCGTTTCGATAGTGAAGTTGAAATTGATTACTACCGTCACGGTGGTATTCTGCAAATGGTTCTTCGTGAGAAAATTGAAGAATCAAAAGTGTCGAACTAAATAATTGAAATGAACAATAAGGAAGCTAACAATAGTTAGCTTCCTTATTTTATGGAAAGGGATGAAACCATTTGGTTTCATCCCTTTCTTTTTACTATAAAAATGGAGGAAACGTCATGACAGAGTATAAAAGAATATTGTTGCCGTTACGACAAGAGAAAATATTAGTAATAGCAGCTGTATGTAGTGGGATAATTGCTGCCATTTTAAATTTATCACGCCCAATTTTCATGGGATTAATTGTAGACAATCTTATTCAAAGAGAGCTAAAAGGTGCGTATTTATATATAGCTTTGTTTGCGGGTAGTCGCTTTTTAATGTGGGCGAACAATCTTTTATTTGATTATATAAGTTCAAAAGCGAGTCAACGTATATTACAAACGAAACGTATAGAATTATTGCGAGCGATTGTATCAAATCCAACTCTTATTATTTTAGATGAACCGACGGCTGGGTTAGATCCAGGCAATCAAGAACTGGTTTGGAATATGATTGAAGGGATAGGAAGAGATGTAACGAGAATTGTGGCAACACATGCTGTAGAGAGAGCGATGATAGCAGATTGTGTTGTTGTCATAAAGAATGGGACTATTGTGGAATGTGGGAATCCTAGAGAATTATTAAATTGCAACTCATTGTACAAAGAGTTGCAAACAAAAAGATAAGAGATATGTAATGCCCTTATCTTTATTCAGCTATTTGCCGGGCAGCCCGATTGGTGAGGGCTGATTAAAGTTTCACTTTATTCGTTCTCATTAAGTTGATAAGTATAAGAATTCGGATCACTAGAATTAACTTCTTTGACGAGAGTAAGTTGATTTGTATCTGGATTATATTTGAAAATCTTAATTGTATGTTCGCTACTTAGTAATGGATTATATTCTTGAATAGCGAATGTATTTTCCGCAATTTGTGTCATATTACTGGTGGGAACATTTTCTATGGAATCATGATTTGTAGAAATTTCAACGACTTTTTCACTGTTGAAAAATAAAAGAACGATTACTAAAATAACTAAGCATATTCGTATATAGCGTAGCTCTTTGGTGATAGGGTGTTCTCCCAAAATAATCATCCTTTCTATAACTATTCTATAGTAGTAATGGTAGTCATCGTGAAAAAAGTAATAATGCCGAGGCCTGCCCAAAGGATAAATGAGATTAATGCGATATAGAGACAAATACGTCCAACTTGTTTTTTTTCAGGGTCTTTACTAAATAGTGAGATAATCCATGTGATAATTCCGATTGGGGAAAATATAAAACTAAGAATATATAGAAGTATTTTTTCAAATAAATTCATGAGAGCTCCTTTCATTGTAAAATATTCTATTTATTTCTAATTATATGATGGAAAGGTAAAAATTTCATCACAGTTATAAAAATTCTAATTATTTCGACTCTGAATATTTCCAAGCTTGTCCGTATAAGCTAAAATAAGGTATATAGTATTTTGATGAATGTGTTAAAAGAAGATAATACGTTAGGGTGATATAAAATGTGGCGGAAGCTTACGATTATTGTAGTGTTACTTTGTTTAGCGGGATACGCAGCTTATGAACAGTTTGGTAATAAAGAGCAGGCGGTAAAAGTGAAGCAAGAAAAAAGTGAAGCTGCGATGAAAGAGATTATCGCAAGGAATGGTATTGAAATAGGGAAGAGTGCGCCAGACTTCGAATTAACGAAGTTAGATGGAACGAATGTAAAGCTATCAGATTTAAAAGGAAAGAAAGTGATTTTAAACTTTTGGGCAACGTGGTGTGGACCTTGCCAACAAGAAATGCCGGATATGGAGGCTTTCTATAAAGAACATAAAGAAAACGTAGAAATTTTAGCAATCAACTATACGCCTTCAGAAAAAGGTGGGGGGGAAGAAAAGGTAAGCAATTTTGCTAAAGAAAAAGGAATTACTTTTCCTATTTTATTGGACAAGAACATTGATGTGACAACAGCGTATAAAGTAATTACGATTCCAACTTCGTATTTTATAGATACAAAAGGTGTCATTCAAGATAAGTTTATTGGGCCGATGACGCAAAAAGAGATGGAGAAAAGGGTTGCTAAATTAAAATAATGGTGAAAAGGTAGAGGTGGAGAGTTCCCATTTCTGCCTTTTCTTTTTCAAGTAGTAATAACTTCATGATATGATGTAAGAAATATAATCGTTTAGAGATAAAGGAGTGTATGGAGTGGGGAATGTATCCTTACCGTTAGATTATGTTGTAATTGATTTTGAAACAACAGGATTTAACCCTTATAATGATAAAATTATTCAAGTTGCAGCGGTGAAATATCGTAATCATGAACTGGTAGATCAATTTGTTTCATACGTGAATCCAGAGCGGCCAATTCCGGTCCGAATAACGAGTTTAACCGGTATTACCAATTATCGTGTTTCAGATGCACCGACGATTGAAGAGGTATTACCTTTATTTTTAGCATTTTTACATACAAATGTTATTGTGGCCCATAATGCTTCTTTTGATATGCGCTTTTTGAAAAGTAATGTAAATATGCTAGGGCTACCTGAACCTAAAAATAAAGTAATTGATACTGTATTTTTAGCGAAGAAATACATGAAGCAGGCGCCTAATCATAAACTTGAAACGTTAAAGCGAATGCTTGGAATTCGTTTAAGCTCTCATAATGCATTTGACGATTGCATTACGTGTGCTGCTGTTTATCAAAAGTGTGCAGCTATTGAAGAAGAAGGACAGAGAAAAGTAAATAAGGTCTCACTTGATGAAATCGTAGTATACGAAGCGGTGAAAGAAATGCTTGCACGTAATAAACGTAATGTAGAATGGCTACGTTGTATGAATGTAGGAAGTTATTTAGATATAAAAGCTTTTTATCCAGTTATGAGAGTAAAGGTAAAAGGGCGAAAGAAATATGTATTAACAGAGATATTAGAAGAAGATGTGAAAGAAATATGTACAAGTTTAAAATGTGAACCGGCGTTAAAAAGTGAAGTTGGTAATACGAGAATTATGCTTAATAGCTTAGAGGATGTTATGAAATTAGAAAGTTATATTTTAGAGCAGTATGATTTTGTATTACAGGCGCTTCATGATTATAAAGAAAATGAAATGAATGCAGATGAAAAGTTGAAAGAGTATTTAAATATTATGGTATAAAAAACTCCGTGTGCAATATATTGTACACGGAGTTTTTTTAGGAGTACTAAAACATAAAATTTTCTTGCAAATCTGATTAAAGAGTTTTTTGTTTGCTCATACTATGTAATAAGAAAGCGAAGGAGAGAGGGTGAACAACATGAGAAGAAGTCGCCGTAAATCGTTTGAAGAACTTGTAAATGAAAATAAACAACAATTATTAAGCGATCGTGATGCAATTGATCGCATTGAAGAGCGCATTGAAAAACGTTATGAAATGAAACTTTTTAAGCAAGCTGAATAATTCTTAACACTAGTACGATACTAGTGTTAAGGAGGCGATAGTAATGGGTAATCCGAAAAAAAATTCAAAAGACTTTGCACCAAATCATATTGGAACACAATCGAAAAAAGCTGGTGGAAATAAAGGAAAGCAAATGCAAGATCAAACAGGTAAACAACCGATTGTTGATAATGGTTAAAGAAAAGGAGAATATTACATTCTCCTTTTTTATGTATAAATTTGAGGAAAGATAGGTAATTTAAGATGGTGTGTATATACAATATTAGGAGGGAAGTACATGCCAAATCCAGATAATCGAAGTGACAACGCTGAAAAGTTACAAGAAATGGTGCAAAATACAGTTGATAACTTTAATGAAGCAAAAGAAACAGCGGAACTTTCTAATGAAAAAGATCGTGCTGCTATTGAAGCAAAAAATCAAAGACGTTTAGAAAGTATTGACTCATTAAAAAGTGAAATCAAAGATGAATCTTAACAAAATGTACAAAAAGGGCTGACTTTTGTCAGCCCTTTTTCGTAATCGTAAAATTTTCAACGAGTAAACGCCAATTTTGTGGGAATGGTAAACCGATTTTCCAGTAACTAATACCACCTATACCTTGTTCTTTCATTAAATTGAATTTACTTTGAACAGACCGTGAATCTTCAAACCAAACTTCGTGTTGCACGCCGTTTTCATCAAAATAATTAAAATGAGGAGCTTGGGCTGTGAAATCATAACGAATAGGGACATTATATTTACGAGCTAGTGCAACAGCTGCGACAGAGCTAATTGCTTTTGCGGGTGGATTTCCTTGTTTAAATGGAAGCTTCCAATCAAACCCGTATAAATTTTGCCCCATCATAATTTTTTGTGGAGGCATTTGAGATTTTGCATATTGAAGTACTTCTTTCACTGGACCGATAGGAGAAATCGCCATCGGTGGACCGCCTTGCCATCCCCAGTCATATGTCATAATGACGACGAAATCAACAATTTGCCCTTGCGCTTTATAATCGTGAGCTTCGAAAAATTTTCCCTTTTGATTTGAACTTGTTTTCGGTACGAGAGTTGTGCTCAATGTGTACCCGCTAGGTAAGCGTGTTTTTACATTTCGTAAAAAGCGATTATACGCCTCGCGGTCTTCAGGTGCTACACTCTCGAAATCGAAATGAATGTCTCGCATGCCATATTTTTGAGCTGTTTGCAAAATGTTAGTAATAAATTTGTTTTGAATCGTTGCGTCGCGTAAAATAACTGATGTTAGATCGGCACTGAAATTACCATTTTCAATATTTGTAATAACGAGCATAGGGATTGTTTTACCTTGCGTTGCAATATTAGCAATTTTAGCTGTTTCAGTAGGTTCTTTTAATGTGCCATCTCTTTTTGCCTCAAAACTAAAATAGGCTAAGTATGTTAAAAATGGATTGATGGCGCGTGTCGCATTAACTAAACTCTCTTTAATCGGTATAGTTGAAGGTTGTAAATAAGCGATGGATTCTACAGCTCGTTTTGTGCCTTTTGGTACATATAATTGTTGTCCGACATGGAGAATAGATTTTAAAGATAAATTATTAACTTTAGCTAAACTAGCGAGGGGGACATTATATGTTTGAGAAATTCGATATAGGCTGTCACCAGGCTGTACATAATAATTATTCCCTTTCGTATTAACGATAAGTGCCTGACCAACAACGAGCGTTTCAGCTGGATTTAATCCATTGTCTTTTACTATTTCGTCAGGTGTTGATCCATATTTTGATGCCAAGCTATATACGCTATCACCACTACGAACCGTTACAATTTGAATCATATGCTGGCTCCTTTCGGGAAAAGATTCACTATTTTTATTTTATTTTTGATGTCACTGTATTATGATTAAATGTATGCAAGGTAGCAGAAGTGAAAGAAGGCGAATACATATGTTTGTAGCAGAACATGAAGTTGAAATCCGTTATGCGGAAACAGATCAAATGGGTGTTGTTTACCATTCAAACTACTTAGTGTGGCTTGAGTTAGGTCGCACGAAACTTATACAAGATTTAGGTTTTTCATATGTTGAAATGGAGAAAGAAGGAATTATTTCTCCTGTGTTAGATTTACAAATTTCATACCGTAAAGCGATGCGTTACGGAGAAAAAGCAATCGTAAAAACATGGGTAGATACTGTGAGCCCACTTCGCGTTGTATATGGATATGAAATATATAATGGTGATGGTGAACTGTGTATTACTGCAAGCACAACGAATATTTGTGCGAAAAAAGAAGGGTTCCGCCCTGTATCATTTAAAAAGTTATATCCTGAGTGGTATGCGAAATATGAGGAAATTAAGAAAAAATAAAAAAGCGTGGCAGAAGCCACGTTTTTTTATTTTTCATAATTAAATTGTGGGAAGTCGTCACCTTCGTTAAGTGTAACAGATAAATTATGTCCATCGAAGAACCATTCATCATCGCCTTCAATAAAGAAATTAATACCTTCTTCTTGAATTTGAACAGCAGGATGTGCAGGATCATCTTTACGAATACCTAAAGAAAGTCCTTTTTGCACAGTACTGCAACCACCGTATTGTACGAAAAAGCGTAGTGTTTCATTTGATTGTAAGTTTAATTCAGTTTTATACCATTGTGCTGCTTCTTTTGTTACGGAAAGATTCATGTATAGTTCCTCCAAATTATGTTGCTTTTTCTTTAGTATAAAAAATAACGCAAAAAGACGCTATTAATATGCTTCACGTTTTCTTTTTGCGTTATGTGGGTTACGATCTTATTTTTGCTTTTTTGAAAAGTTTGCTTTTGGTTCAGTTTTATTTATAATTCGTCCGATATTTGCACGGTGTTTATAAATAACCATACCTGCTAATAAACACATCGCAATAATGAAGATTTTATCCCCGCTAACAATGGATGCAATAACAGCAACAACTGCTGTTACCATAGAAGAAAGTGATACGTATCTTGTTGTAAATAAAAGGGTGAAAAATACAACAGCCAATATTGCAAAAACAACTGGTGAATAGCATAATAGCACCCCAGCAGAAGTTGCAACTGCTTTACCACCGCGGAATTTCGCGAAGATTGGATAGACATGTCCAAGAACAGCCGCTAACCCGAACCATAGTGGATGAATATCTAACCCGAAAATCATTGGTAGACTTGTTGCTAATGTCCCTTTTAAAATGTCAGCAATTGTAACGGTAAAACCTGCTTTTTTCCCTAATGTGCGGAATGTGTTTGTTCCGCCTAGATTACCGCTCCCGTGCTCACGAATATCGATTCCGTAGCCGATTTTTCCAACAACTAGTGCAAATGGAATCGAGCCAAGTAAGTAGGCAACGATAAATAAAAGATATGTAGTAACCATAAGTTCAGTCTCCTTTATTCAAATGTGTTGATAAAGGGTAAAAAGAGTTTTTCCCGTATATTGTACCATACATTTGTAAAGAGCACATTTCTTTTTTGTAAATGAAAAATTCATTATTTCGTGAAAAAAATTTCACAGTAATGTTACATTTCTCACAGAAACAGTAAGACTATATGTAGTAACATTTTAATCAAAAGATAACAACATATTGGTGGAGGGTTATAAATGTTACAAAATAATACACGTGGAGAAGAAGAATTAATGAAAGTGTTTGAGACAATAGTCCACGGCAATGAACAAGATTTGATGCAAGAAAATGCAAATGTAGACGGCCGCTCTCCAATGGGCGTAATGGGAACATTCGCATCTGAGAGTGCAAAATATTATGCTGTTGAGAATTTATTGTCAGATCAAGTGAAAAAAGCCATAAATGAAAATATATTATATCCACATGATTTAGATTTTTATGCAACAGGAACGACGACTTGTTCACAAATTCCGTTAGCGCAAATGCTTGCTAATGGTTTTCATACTGGACATGGACATATGAGACAACCGCAAGACATTAAAAGTGCATTGGCTCTTTCGTCTATTATTTTTCAAGCGAATCAAAATATGCAGCATGGTGGTCAATCGTTTGCACTCTTTGATATTGATTTAGCACCTTATGTACGAAAAACAATTGAGAGACATAAAAAACGATTACAATCATATCCGCTTACGAAAGAACAAATAGAAGAATTTGCATGGGAAGAAACGGAAAATGATACGTATCAAGCGTGTGAGGCTTTCGTTCATAATTCGAATAGTATGCATAGTAGGGGCGGAGGACAAGTACCGTTTATTTCTATTAATTATGGAACAGATACATCAAAAGAAGGAAGAATGTTAATTAAACAACTTTTAAAAGCGACACAAGCTGGACTTGGTAAAGGGGAGACACCGATTTTTCCGATTCAAATTTTCAAGATGAAAAAAGGTGTGAATTTTGAAGAAAGTGATCCGAACTACGATTTATTTGAATTAGCATTAGAGACAACGGCTGAACGATTGTTCCCTAACTTTTCATTTTTAGATGCTCCGTTTAATGCAGTACATTATGATGGAAGACCAGAAAGTGAAGTATGTTACATGGGATGTCGTACCCGTGTTATGTCTAATATACATGGAGAAGAAACAGCGATTGGTAGAGGGAATTTATCATTTACGTCTATTAATTTAGTGAAATTAGCGTTAATTAGTGGTTCAAAAGAAGCGTTTTTTGAAGCGCTAAACTATTATTTAGATTTAGGAATTAAGCAGTTATTAGAAAGATTTGCGTATCAATGTACGAAGCGAGCAAGAGATTTTCAGTTTTTATATTCACAAGGTGTATGGCGTGGTGGAGAAACGTTGCAGCCTGAAGACTCCGTAGCCTCGATTTTAAAACAAGGGACGTTAAGTATTGGTTTTATCGGTCTTGCGGAATGTTTAGTAGCTTTAACAGGAAAGCATCATGGGGAAGATGAAGAATCATGGAAACTTGGGTATGAAATTATTTCCTTTATGAGAGATAGAATGGATAAAGCGACAGAAGAACATCAACTGAATTTCTCAGTAATTGCAACTCCAGCAGAAGGATTATCAGGGAAGTTTGTGAAAAAAGATAGAAAAGAATTTGGCGTGATTAGCGGTATAACGAACCATAATTACTATACGAATTCATTCCATATTCCAGTTTATTATAACATTCAAGCGATAAATAAAATCCGTTTAGAAGGCCCGTTTCATGCTCTATGTAACGGGGGACATATTACTTATATTGAACTAGACGGAGCAGCAATGCATAACAAAAAGGCATTAAAACAAATTGTACAAGCCATGGCAGAACATGGCGTTGGATACGGTTCAATTAATCATCCTGTTGACCGTTGTAAGTGCTGTAGTTATCACGGGGTTATTGGGAATGAATGTCCAAGTTGCGGGAATGAAGATGAGGCTAATATAGAAAGAATTCGCCGTATAACAGGCTATCTTGTAGGAGATATGTCAAAGTGGAATAGTGCGAAACGTAGTGAAGAGATAGATCGGGTGAAACATAAATGAAAGTGATGAATATTATTCATGATAGTGTAGTAGATGGAGAAGGATTGCGGACAGTCGTGTTTTTTGCGGGCTGTCCGCATCGTTGCGTTGGTTGCCACAATCCGAAATCGTGGAATATTTGCAACGGAACGGAAATGACAGTAGAAGAAATTGTGAAAGAGATTGCAAGTAATCCATTAACTGATGTAACATTTTCAGGTGGAGATCCATTTTTTCAAGCTGCTGAAGTGAAAATGGTAGCAAAAATCGTGAAAGATTTGAAAAAAAACCTATGGATGTATACAGGTTATACGTTAGAAGAGATACAGAGTTCTCAAAATAATGATATGATAGAGTTGTTACATTATGGGGATGTTTTAGTCGATGGAAGGTTTGAAATTGAGGAAAAAGATTTAACACTTCCATTTCGCGGAAGCTCCAATCAACGTATTATTCGATTGAAAGAGTAAAAAGGCGGGATAGATTATATGAACAAAACGGTATTGCTTGTTGAAGATGAAAGAAGATTACGTGAAATTGTTAGTGATTATTTTCGTAATGAAGGCTTTGAAGTAATCGAAGCAGAAGATGGAAAAAAAGCGTTAGAGTTATTTGCAGAGCATGAAATTGATTTAATTATGTTAGATATTATGTTACCGGAAATAGATGGATGGTCTGTTTGTAGAAGAATTAGAAAAGAATCAGCAGTACCAATTATTATGTTGACAGCACGTTCGGATGAGGATGATACATTGCTAGGTTTCGAATTAGGTGCAGATGAGTATGTAACGAAACCATTTAGCCCGAAAGTATTAGTAGCTCGTGCAAAGACGTTATTGAAACGTGCGGATGGTGCGGTAGGAGTAGCGGAAGAAAATGCTATGTCTTTAGCTGGAATAGAAGTGAATCGTCTATCTAGAACTGTTTTAGTAGATGGAGAAGAAATTATATTGACACATAAAGAATTTGAACTTCTTGTGTATTTAATGGAGAACAAAGGAATTGTGTTATCACGTCAACATTTATTAGACCAGTTATGGGGATATGACTATTACGGTGATGACCGAACGGTTGATACCCATATTAAAAAACTTCGAAATAAGCTAGGAGATAAAGCGAAGCATATCGGTACTGTTATTCGAGTTGGTTATAAATTTGAAGAATAATCTAGAACGATTTGTGTAATTTAGCCTAGGGAAATGGTAATTTTATACTCTCTTTTGAAGGTAAAATGTACAAAAAATACTTTTTTTGTCTACAATGTTAGATAAGTGTATTTTTTTAATTGGATTTCACGATGAGTTCACAAGAAGGACACAAAACGTGACTATACTGAAAATACGAATTCACCAGAGAGGGGAAATAAAACATGGGATATTACGACGGACCAAATTTAAATGAAGAGCATAGTGAAACGAGAGAAGTGAGAAAATCAGGTAGTAAAAAAGGCTATTTCTTCACAGGTTTAGTGGGAGCTGTAGTCGGAGCGGTTTCGATTAGTTTTGCAGCACCATATATGCCATGGGCTCAAAATAATGGAGCGCCAGTATCATCATTTAGTTCGGATTCAAAAGTAGAAGGTACTGTAGTTCCTGTTGTAAATAAAGCGAAAAATGAAACTGATTTACCTGGTATGATTGAAGGGGCGAAAGATGTTGTTGTAGGTGTTATTAATATGCAACAAAGTGTTGATCCATTTGCAATGCAACCGACAGGTCAAGAACAACAAGCCGGTTCAGGATCAGGTGTTATTTATAA
Source organism: Bacillus sp. B1-WWTP-T-0.5-Post-4 (assembly GCF_009183795.1). Taxonomy (NCBI): domain Bacteria; kingdom Bacillati; phylum Bacillota; class Bacilli; order Caryophanales; family Bacillaceae; genus Bacillus; species Bacillus sp. B1-WWTP-T-0.5-Post-4. Next base: position 483,684 of record NZ_WEIJ01000003.1, on the reverse strand, counting down.
AAAAGCAGGAAATAAAGCATATATTGTAACAAACAACCACGTAGTAGATGGAGCAAATAAACTTGCTGTGAAGCTGAGCGACGGAAAGCAAGTTGATGCGAAATTAGTTGGTAAGGACCCTTGGTTAGACTTAGCGGTTGTTGAAATTGATGGATCTAATGTAAATAAAGTTGCCACTTTAGGTGATTCAAGTAAACTTCGTGCGGGTGAAAAAGCCATTGCAATCGGTAATCCACTTGGATTTGATGGAAGTGTAACGGAAGGTATAATCAGTAGTAAAGAACGCGAAATTCCGGTTGATATTGATGGGGATAAACGACCAGATTGGCAAGCACAAGTTATTCAAACGGATGCAGCGATTAATCCAGGTAATAGTGGTGGTGCATTATTTAACCAAAATGGTGAAATAATTGGGATTAATTCAAGTAAAATTGCACAACAAGAAGTTGAAGGAATTGGATTTGCTATTCCAATTAACATCGCAAAACCAGTTATTGAATCTCTTGAAAAAGATGGAGTAGTAAAACGTCCAGCTCTTGGAGTAGGTGTTGTTTCACTAGAAGATGTGCAAGCTTATGCAGTCAATCAATTGAAAGTACCGAAAGAAGTAACAAACGGCGTTGTATTAGGTAAAATTTACCCAATATCACCAGCTGAAAAAGCTGGTTTAGAGCAATATGATATTGTAGTAGCATTAGATAATCAAAAAGTAGAGAATGCTCTTCAATTCCGTAAATATTTATATGAAAAGAAAAAAGTAGGCGAGAAAGTAGAAGTTACATTCTACCGTAACGGTCAAAAAATGACGAAATCGGCTACTTTAGCAGATAATTCAGCTACAAAGAATCAATAATCGAAATAAAAGAAAGTCTCTTTCATATTGAAAGAGACTTTCTTTATCGGCTATACTAAAGGAATAGGAGGGATTAATTATGACAATTGAAAACCCAACTCGTACGGAAATTGGTGAAGTGTTAAAGAAAAGCAAAACAATTGCGGTTGTTGGATTATCAGATAAGCCAGAACGTACATCGTATATGGTTTCAAAAGCAATGCAAGATGCTGGATACCGCATTATTCCAGTTAATCCAACAGTAGATGAGGTGCTCGGAGAAAAGGCAGTTTCTTCACTAAAGGATATTAAGGAACACGTTGACATTGTAAATGTATTTCGTCGCTCAGAGTTTTTAATGGATGTTGCAAAAGAATTTGTAGAGATTGATGCAGATGTTTTTTGGGCACAATTAGGAGTACAAGATGAGGAGACATATAAACTTTTAAAAGAAAAAGACTATACTGTAATAATGGATCGTTGTATTAAAGTAGAACATGCGATGACAAAATAGTATAGATTTAAAGGTAGAAAGATTGATTCAGCCCTCATTATAGATAAGTAGGGCCGATGAACGAGGTGTTCATCATGAGATTTTTTAAAGGCTGTTTTTGGGGATTGTTATTTGTAATCCCATTTTGGATCTTGATCATTTGGATCATAATAAAGGTTTGGAATGTGTAATCTTGGAATACATATCCATTTCTCGTTGACAAACGATTATTTTTCTGAAATAGTAGCCTAGAGGAATCCTTGTGAGAAAACAAGGATTTTTCTATTGAAGATGGTATATAAAAGAGATAAGATAACTTGCCAAAACTATAGTCGAGGCGTTATTCTATAATAGAAACATATGTTCTGATTTTGGATTAGGAAAGGGGCAAGGAGTTTGGCGAAGCATCAGTTCCAATATAATGAAGATGCGATTCAAGTGTTAGAAGGACTTGAAGCCGTTCGAAAACGCCCGGGTATGTATATCGGGAGTACGGATAGCCGTGGATTGCATCATTTAGTATATGAAATAGTAGATAACTCCGTTGACGAAGCGTTAGCGGGATTTGGCGACGAAATTTCAGTCGTAATACATAAAGATAATAGTATTAGCGTTATAGATAAAGGGCGAGGAATGCCTACGGGAATGCATAAACTTGGGAAACCTACACCTGAAGTTATTTTAACTGTACTTCATGCAGGTGGTAAGTTTGGTCAAGGTGGCTATAAAACGAGTGGTGGTTTACACGGTGTTGGGGCATCAGTTGTAAACGCTTTGTCAGAATGGTTAGTAGTAACAATTAAGCGTGATGGTAACATTTATGAACAACGTTTTGAAAATGGTGGCGTTCCTGCAACAACGTTAGAGAAAATCGGGAAAACAAAAGAGTCTGGTACGACAATGCATTTCAAACCAGATACAACGATTTTCAGCACGACAAATTACAATTATGAAACATTATGTGAGAGATTACGTGAATCTGCATTCTTATTAAAAGGAATGAAAATCTCGATAAAAGACGAACGTAATGATTTAGAAGATATATTTCATTATGAAACAGGAATCGAAGCTTTCGTTTCATATTTAAACGAAGAAAAAGATTCAATTCACCCGGTTGTATATTTCACTGGTGAACAAAACGGGATTGAAGCAGAACTAGCATTCCAGTTTAATGATGGTTACTCAGAAAATATTCTTTCGTTTGTAAATAACGTACGTACAAAAGATGGTGGAACACACGAAGCTGGATTTAAAACAGCGATGACGCGTGTGTTTAACGAGTATGCTCGTAAAGTAGCACTATTAAAAGAAAAAGATAAAAACTTAGAAGGTACAGATATTCGTGAAGGTGTAGCGGCTATCGTTTCGGTACGTGTACCAGAAGAAGTGCTTCAGTTTGAAGGGCAAACGAAGGGGAAACTAGGTACAAGTGAAGCGCGTTCTTCAATTGATGCCATTGTATCTGAGCATTTAGCATACTTTTTAGAAGAAAACCCTGATGTAGCTACACTTCTTGTGAGAAAAGCAATTAAAGCAGCACAAGCCCGTGAAGCAGCCCGTAAAGCAAGAGAAGAAGCGCGTAGTGGTAAGAAAAAGAAAAAATCAGAAGGTACGTTAAGCGGGAAATTAACACCTGCACAATCACGTAACCCGCAAAAAAATGAACTGTACCTAGTAGAGGGTGACTCTGCCGGTGGTTCTGCGAAACAAGGACGAGACCGACGTTTCCAGGCCGTATTACCGTTACGTGGTAAAGTAATTAATACAGAAAAAGCAAAGCTTGCTGATATCTTTAAAAATGAAGAGATTAATACAATCATTTATGCGATTGGCGGCGGTGTAGGAAATGAATTTGATGTTGAAGATATTAACTACGATAAAGTTGTAATTATGACCGATGCCGATACGGATGGGGCTCATATTCAAGTATTGTTATTAACGTTCTTCTACAGATATATGAAGCCACTTATCGAAGCTGGTAAAGTATTTATCGCACTTCCTCCTTTATACAAAGTAAGTAAAGGAAAAGGTAAGAGTGAGGTAATTGAATACGCTTGGTCAGATGAGGAATTAGACGGTGTAACGAAAAAAGTTGGAAAAGGCTATATGTTACAACGTTATAAAGGACTTGGTGAAATGAATGCGGATCAATTATGGGAAACAACAATGAATCCTGAAACGCGTACATTAATTCGCGTGAAAATTGATGATGCAGCAAGAGCAGAGCGTCGCGTTACAACATTAATGGGCGATAAAGTAGAACCGCGCCGTAAATGGATTGAACGTAATGTACAGTTTGGTATGCAAGAAGAAGGAAATATTTTAGAAAATGAAATGATTATGGAGACGGAGGTGGAATAACATGCAAGCAGAGAAGTTTCATGACCTCCCGCTTGAAGACGTGTTAGGTGATCGCTTTGCACGTTATAGTAAATATATTATTCAAGATCGTGCACTTCCAGATGCACGTGATGGCTTAAAGCCAGTACAAAGACGTATTTTATATTCTATGTATGTAGAAGGTAATGTACATGATAAAGCGTTTCGTAAATCAGCTAAAACAGTAGGTAATGTTATCGGTAATTATCATCCACATGGAGATTCCTCTGTATATGAAGCAATGGTACGCTTAAGCCAAACTTGGAAAGTACGTAATGTTTTAGTTGAAATGCATGGTAATAACGGTAGTGTTGATGGGGACCCAGCGGCAGCGATGCGTTATACGGAAGCTCGTTTATCACCAATCGCATCTGAATTATTACGTGATCTTGATAAAGAAACAGTTGAATTCGTGTCAAACTTTGATGATACGAGTGAAGAACCAGTTGTATTACCAGCAGCGTTCCCGAATTTATTAGTGAACGGATCTACAGGGATTTCCGCTGGTTATGCAACAGAAATTCCTCCGCATCATCTTGGAGAAGTTATTGATGCTACAATGATGCGTATCGATAAGCCAAATAGTACTGTTGACGATTTATTAACAGTTATGAAAGGACCAGATTTCCCAACAGGCGGTATTATTCAGGGGATTGATGGTATTAAAAAGGCGTATGAAACAGGTAAAGGTAAAATTATTATTCGCGGAAAAGCAGAAGTTGAAACAGTGCGCGGTGGGAAACAACAAATTGTAATCACTGAAATTCCTTACGAAGTGAATAAGGCAAACCTTGTAAAGAAAATGGATGAATTACGTCTAGATAAAAAGTTAGATGGTATTGCTGAAGTGCGTGATGAGACAGATCGTACTGGTTTACGAATTGTTGTTGAATTAAAGAAAGAAGCAAACTCCGAAGGTATTTTAAATTATTTATATAAAAATACAGATTTGCAAATTCCATATAACTTTAATATGGTAGCGATCAATAATCGTCGTCCAACACTTATGACATTACCGAAAATTTTAGATGCTTATATTGGACATCAAAAAGAGGTTATTACGAGACGTTCGCAATATGAATTAAGAAAAGCAGAAAATCGTCAACATATTGTAGAAGGTTTAAAGAAAGCATTATCGATTTTAGACCAAGTAATTGAGACAATTCGAGCTTCAAAAGATAAACGTAACGCGAAAGATAATTTAAGTGCAAAATTTGGCTTTACAGAAGCACAGGCAGAAGCAATTGTTTCCTTGCAATTATATCGCTTAACGAATACAGACATTACGGCGTTACAAGAAGAAGCAGATGAGCTTAATAAGAAAATTATTGAGCTACAGGCAATTTTACAAAGTGAAAAAAGATTACTTCAAGTAATTAAAACAGATTTAAAGAGAGTTAAGAAAACATATAGTGATGATCGACGCGCGATTATTGAAGATCAAATCGAGGAAATTAAAATCGATGTAGAAGTGATGATCCCACAAGAAGATGTCATCGTTACTGTAACGAAAGAAGGATATGTGAAACGTACTGGATGGCGCTCACATAATGCCTCAAACGGCAAAGACTTCGGTATGAAAGAGGGTGACATCTTACTTGAACGATTCGATACGAATACGACAGAGACAGTCCTCTTATTTACGAATAAAGGAAACTATATATATCTGCCAGTATACGAAATGCCAGATATTCGTTGGAAAGATTTAGGTCAGCACGTTGCTAATATCGTTTCACTCGACCGGGATGAAACAATCATTTGGGCAACGGTTGTACCGAACTTTGAGGAAGAAAAACGATTTATCGTATTTGTAACACGAAATGGTATGATAAAGAAAACAGAATTAAATCAATATAAAGTTCAGCGTTATTCAAGGGCATTCGTTGCTGTAAACTTGAAAAAAGATGATGAAGTTGTCGATATATTTGCGACAGATGGAACGAGTGATATTGTTCTTGCTACACACGGTGCATATGCACTTATTTTCCATGAAGATGAAGTAAGTCCAGTCGGTGTAAGAGCTGCTGGTGTTAAAGCAATTAATTTAAAAGAAGATGACTATGTCGCTTCTGGTAAACCGTTAAATGGTGACAAAGATCAACTTATTCTCGTAACACAGCGCGGTGCTGTAAAACGTCTAAAAGCATCAGAAATTGAAAAGTCAACGAGGGCGAAACGCGGTCTTGTTATTTTCAAAGAATTAAAACGTAATCCGTACCGCATTGTCGGTATTGAAATTGTTCGGGACGATGAATTAGTTTACATGAAGACAGAGAAAAACATTGTAGAAGAGATTGATCCGAAAGCGTATCGAAATAAAGACCGGTATAGTAATGGTAGCCTTGTGCTAGATGTTAATGATACTGGTGAAGTAGTAGAAACGTGGACGAAGAAAAGACCAGAATAAAGAGGGCATCTTGCTATGAATAGTAGCAAGATGCTTTTTTCTAGGCAATTTATTATGTAAATAATAATAATCTTGTTATAATAACTGAATGAAATCGTTCTCATAAAGTGAAACTTTAATCAATGGGGAGTTTCTTCATCCTCACTGATTATTAGTTGAACCAATCGGGCTTTAACAAGCAGTTGATTCCTCACCTAATGCCTTAGCTTTCACTGAATTTTGAGTTAGGAATCTTACTGCCCGTTAAAGCGGGACAAATGGAGGGGCAACATGAAAAAAATAGGTGTAGGGATTGTAGGATATGGTTTTTCTAGTACGACATTTCATATCCCACTATTACAAACAATAGAAGAATATGATATTCGTGCTGTATTATCCTCAAAAGAAGAGGTAGTAAAAGAAACATTACCAAACGCTAATGTTGTTAGTACAATTGATGAATTGGTGAAGCGAGCTGATGTTGACTTAGTTGTTATTACATCACCTAATACAACTCATTTTCCATATGTAAAAGAAGCAATTTTAAAAGGTAAGCATGTTGTTGTAGAAAAACCATTTGTTGTCTCAATTGAAGAAGGAGAAGAGCTTATTTCATTAGCAGAGCAGCATAATGTAATGTTAAGCGTATATCATAATCGTCGTTTTGATAATGATTTCTTAACAATTAAGAAATTGTTAGGAGAAAACAGAGTAGGGAATGTATACGCATATGAATCGAATTTTGATCGTTTCCGTCCACATGTACGTGATCGATGGAGAGAAAAAAATCTACCAGGATCCGGTATATTATACGATTTAGGATCGCATTTAATTGACCAAGCGTTATCAATATTCGGGAAACCAGATGCGATAAGTGCAGATGTAATAAAACAACGACCAGGTGCAGAGGTGGATGATTATTTCCACATAGTACTTCATTACGGAGTTAAACGTGTCATTTTACGTAGTAGCAGTTATGTGAAAAAAGCTGGACCGCATTTTATAGTGCATGGAGAGAAAGGTTCTATCGTGAAGTACGGTATGGATTCGCAGGAAGAGCAATTAAAAAATGGAATGAAGCCAGGTGATAACGGTTATGGAGTAGACGATGAAGAGAATTTTGCTACTTTAGAAACAGAAGAAAGCTTAGAGCGTATTCCAACAGAAGTCGGTTGTTATGACAATTATTATAAAGGTGTACGAGATAGTATATTAAATGGTGAGGAACTACCTGTAACAGCAAAAGAAGGTTTAGATGTTATTAAACTGATTCAATTAGCGATTGAAAGTAGTGAAAAGGGTAGAGTCATTTCTATAAAATAAAAAAGACACGAAATTCGTGTCTTTTTATTTTTGTGGAACAGAAAGACCATAGAAGAACATCGTAACAATATCTTTTATATGTTTTTCCCGATCTCCTTCAAGAAGTTGTGCTCCAAATTCATCACCTAATTTTGTAAACATTTGAATGTAAAGTAACATCATTTCTTTAGTAAGGTGTGGATTAATTTCGTTTTTGCGCTGAGCTCGTTCTAATATTTCTAAATACCAGGGTAGGATTTTTTCATTTTGATAACTATAAATAAACTTACGGAGTTCTTCGTCCCTTTGCATCATTTGTAGTAACATATCAGGTTGAAATAATCCGCCAGTATTCATTTTTCTTACAATCATTTTTTGCATCATATCATGAAAAGGTAATTTTTCTTCTGCAAGCTCTTTATAATATTGAAATTCAGATATGATAAATTCTTGTATAAGCTCCCTAAATAACGCATCTTTACTTCCGAAATGATTATAAATTGTAACTTGAGAAACGTTTGCTTCTTTTGCGATATGTTCTATTTTCACTTCATTAAATCCACGTTCTGAAAATAATACGAATGCTGCTTCTTTAATGGCACGCTTTTTCTTTTCTTTTACTCTTTCAAAGCCGTTCAATGCAATCACCTCACTTAAAATATACAAGAAAAAATAATGGAAAACAATAATTTTGAAATATGGACTAATAAATATTTCAAAAAGTTGTTGCGAATATGGAAGATGAGGAGTACAATAATTTTGAAATATCACACATTAAATATTTCAAAAAATGAGGTGGAATTATGATTTCAGTTCAAGATGTCACAAAACAGTTTTCGAACGGAAAAGGTTTGTTTCATATTACATTTGATGTAAAAGAGGGAGAAGTATTTGGTTATTTAGGACCGAATGGTGCCGGGAAATCAACGACGATTCGTAATTTAATGGGATTTATAAAACCGACAACTGGTAAAGCGACAATTTTTGGATTAGATTGTTGGAATGAAGCGGCGAAAATTCAAAGGGAAGTTGGTTACTTACCGGGTGAAATTTCTTTTATTGAAGGAATGAACGGATTAGAGTTTTTAAAATTAATGCAAGGAATGCGAGGATTAAAGGATACGAAAAGACGAGATGAACTGATAGAGCGTCTGCAATTTGATGTGAAAACACCGATTCGCAAAATGTCTAAAGGAATGAAGCAAAAAGTAGGGATAGTCGCTGCATTTATGCACGATCCAGAGGTGTTAATTTTAGATGAACCAACATCTGGACTTGATCCACTTATGCAGCAAGTATTTATAGATTTAATATTAGAGGAAAAGCAAAGAGGAAAAACAATCCTAATGTCATCACATATTTTTACTGAAATTGAGAGAACTTGTGATAGAGTAGCTATTATTAAAGATGGTCGACTCGTAACGGTTGAAAATATTCACGATTTACAAAGTATGAGAAGACAGGTGATAGATGTAACAGTATCATCACAAGAAGAGATTGAGTCCCTTACAAAGTGTAATTTGCAATTTGAAGCGGTAAAAGGCAGAGAGGCATCTATCATTGTACAAGGAAACTATCAAACTGTTTTACAAACACTTTCAAACTATAATGTAACGGCACTTCAAACGAGAGCGATGGATTTAGAACATTTATTTATGCATTATTACGATAAGAAAGAAGGGGTAACGCATGAATAAGCAATTATTTTTAGCTAGTTTGAAAGAAACACAAAAAAATATTTTGAGTTATGCGTCTGGTGCAGCTTTATATCTGTGGTTATTAATTTGGATATTCCCGTCAATGGTATCAGCGAAAGGGCTAAATGAATTAATAGCTGCCATGCCTGATAGCGTGAAAAAAATCGTTGGTATGGAAAGTCCGATTCAAAACGTAATGGATTTTCTAGCGGGCGAATACTATAGTCTATTATTTATTATCATTTTAACAATTTTTTGCGTAACAGTTGCGACACATTTAATTGCTCGTCATGTAGATAAAGGCGCAATGGCATACTTGCTAGCAACACCTGTATCTAGAGTGCAAATTGCGATTACACAAGCTGCTGTTCTCATATTGGGACTTCTAATTATTGTATCTGTTACGTATGTAGCTGGGTTAGTAGGTGCAGAATGGTTTTTACAAGATAATAACTTAAATAAAGAATTATTTTTGAAGATAAATGTAGTCGGAGGGCTCATATTTTTAGTCATTAGTGCGTATTCATTTTTCTTTTCTTGTATATGTAATGACGAAAGAAAAGCACTAAGTTATTCAGCGAGTTTAACTATCTTATTTTTCGTATTGGATATGGTAGGGAAGTTAAGTGATAAGTTAGAATGGATGAAAAACCTATCATTATTCACGCTGTTTCGTCCGAAAGAAATTGCTGAAGGATCATATAATATATGGCCGGTAAGTATAGGTTTAACTACTGTAGCGCTTTGTATTTTTATCGTAGCGATTGTAGTATTTAGGAAGAGGGATTTACCGTTATAGAGTAGAAAGTCCACTGAGAAAGTGGGCTTTTTTTATTTGTAAATTTAAACTAGTATGTTTATTGCATCCTTATAAAGGATATTTATCTTTTTAGTTACAAAAATATTCAAAAAAGTGAACCTTTTTCTAGGTTCATACGTCTAATATATGTAAAGTTAAATTGGAAGTGATGAAGTGAGGATGAAACAGGAGGAGCAATTGTGAAAGTAATCCCTTTATATAAAATGATTGTAAAAGAAGAAACGGATGTTTCTTTAGCGAAAAAAGGTGATCATGAAGCCTTTATAGCGCTTATACATACAGAAAAAGCGAAGATGTATCGAATAGCAAAGGCGATGTTACGTGATGAGACAAATATAGAGGATGCGATACAGACAACAATTTTAAAAGCCTATGAAAATATAAAAAAATTAAAAAAAGAAGAATTTTTTCAAACTTGGTTAATTCGAATACTAATAAATGAGTGTAACAATATTATTAGAGCGTATAAAAATGTAATTGTGACAGAAGAGAATGATTATATTATGAGTGCGTGTGATCAGTATGAAGATATAGATTTGTGTAATGCGATTCAATCGTTACATGAAGAATTAAGAGCTGTTACGGTGCTTTATTACTATGAAGACATGAATCAAGAGAGTATAGCAAAGCTGTTAGAAATACCGAAAGGAACAGTGAAATCAAGATTATCACGTGCGAGGGAACAACTACAAAAACGATTAAAGATGGAATAGGGGGTGTAAAGGATGGATAATGAAAAATTATTTGATGAGAAATTAAAAAAGAGAATAAAAGATGAAAATGTTATAGTACCTCCAGAGTTAAATGAAAAGATTAATGGCACGCTACATAATCTTAAGGTAAAAAAGAAGAGTTACAAAATTCATATGATGATAATTAGTGCAGCGGTTTGTATACTTTCAGTGGTATCTATGTCTGAGTTTTCTATACAAAGTTTTGCGCAAAATGGTGGAGTATTTGAATATGTAAAGAAAAAAGCGTTTTCTGATTATGAAAATGAAGAAGAAATAAAATCGAATGTACATTATCCAGATAAAGAAAAGATTCATCAAAAAATGCTAGATTCTATTGATTATTTTAAAAATATTTCAGGACAATTTGAGGAATATTCTAGCTCATCAAGAATTGCTACAACATATAAGTATGCGATTGATACGGAGAAACAAAGAGGTATCTCTTCGAAAGAAGATAAACTAGCCAAAAAACGAACAATTATATATAACGAGGGCAAGAAAAAAGAGTTTGATGATGAGAAGTATACCTATAAAGAGACAAAATGGAACCCGAAAGAAAGAAACAATGAACTATTAAAATTAAATCCTACGGAAAGGTTAGTGAGAAAATCAGATGAGAAAAAGAGATATGATGATGAATATGTAGGGCTAGCTAAATATAGTATTCAATCAGAATTCGCAGATTTATTAATTCGATATAAAGATTGGAATTATAAAGAAACGAAATATCTTGGATTAGATTGCTACAAAATTGAAGGAGTTATAAACATAGAGATGCCTGTTAGCACCTCTGAAGATTTAAGAGGGAAATTCGAAATGGTTGTGGAGAAAAATACAGGGATTATGTTGAAATTTCTTAGTTTTCAAGAAGGCTTGATTCAATATTCAGTTACGACTGAATGGATACAAATAGATAAGGGATTGAAAGAAAGTATGTTTCAAAAGGATAGCGCTAAATATGAAAAAATGAAAAACATATTGGATGAATAGAAACAGGAGGAGAGTAAATGGGGAATCATTCATTTTTAAGAGAAGAGAAAAATAAGCAAAAATATAAAAAGAAAAAGATAATAAGTTTACTACTGGCGGTATTACTATTTGGTGGAATTGGCTATGGAGCCTATGTATATATGAAAACTTCTAGTCTTGTACAAAAATCTAATTTGAATTTAGCACGAGGTGAAAAATCCAATTTACGTGAGAAATCTGTAAAGCCAATTGCAAATCATGTTTCACTTTTAATTATGGGAATTGATGAAAATCAAGAACGACAAAAGGAATATAATGGTGCATTTCATACAGATGCATTATTGTTAGCGACTTTTAATAAAGACGATAAAACAGTGAAATTAACGAGCATACCGCGTGATACATATACATATGTTCCAGTTGAAAAGAAAAAAGATAAAATAACCCATGCATATGGAAGTGGTTTCGTTAAAAATGGTAAAGATGGAGGACCGCAAGCTTCTGTGGAAGCGGTAGAGAAATTGTTACAGGTGCCTGTTGATTACTTTGTGAAATTTAATTTTGGTTCCTTTACTAAAATTGTTGATGGGTTAGATGGTATTGAAGTGGATGTCCCAGTTGAATTTACGGAGCAAAATAGTAAAGATGAACCTGATGCGATTCATTTGAAAAAAGGATTACAAAAATTAAATGGGGAAGAAGCACTTGCACTAGCAAGAACGCGTCATATTGATAGTGATGCAATGAGAGGACAGCGCCAACAACTGGTTATTGAAGCGATTTTAAGTAAATTAAAAAGTGTAGGATCGGTTACGAAGCTAGAAAAAATAGTTGAGGCGGTTGATGGTGATTTTAAAACAAATTTAGTAATGGATGATATTTTATCTTTTTATAAATACGGTTTAAACGGTTCAGTTGAAAAAATACAATTAGCTGGTGATGATTTATACTTACCTAATGGCCCAAACGGGCAACGTGTATATTATTATAATCCTAATAAAAAAGATCTACAGAGTTTGAGTAATACTCTTAGAACACATCTAGGATTAAGTGAAAAACAGATTGAGGAGAATTAAAGCAGATGTAATGTCTGCTTTTTTATTATGTTAAATAGTATGTCTTTTATCCTTGAATGTTATATACTATTTTCAAGTTTGAGATAATAGTGTAACATAAATTATAGTTTAAGTTAAATAACAGGGGGGCTATTACATAGAATATATCATTAGCAATTATTGAAATAGTATGGGAGAAATGAAAATACAGGGGAGTATCAAAAATGAGAATCGTAAAGAATTTAACATTCCAAGTTATTGTGGCTATTATTTGTGGTATTGCAGTAGGGGCAATTTGGCCGAGTGTTGGACAACAAATGAAGCCAATTGGTGAAACATTCATCAATATGATTAAAATGGTTATTGCACCGATTATCTTTTTAACAATTGTGCTAGGTATTGCAAGTATGGGAAGTATGAAAAAGGTAGGCCGTGTTGGTGGGAAGGCACTATTATATTTTGAAATTGTTACAACAGCGGCTTTAATTATTGGTATCATCGTAGCGAATGTTGTACGTCCAGGAGATGGATTAGATCCCTCAAAACTAAAGGGCGGAGATGTTTCACAATATGTTCAAAGCGGACAAGAAATGAAATGGATGGATTTCTTTTTACATATCGTGCCGTCTAACATGTTTGAAGCATTTGCCAAAGGTGATATTTTACAAGTTCTGTTCTTCTCCATTTTATTCGGCGCAGGGTTAACGATGTTAGGGAAAAATGGACAACCGGTTATTGACTTTTTTGAAAGATTATCGAAAGTATTTTTTAACATTTTATCAATTGTAATGAAATTAGCACCGGTTGGAGCATTCGGTGGGATGGCATTTACAATTGGGAAGTATGGTTTAAGCACGCTCATACCACTGGGTAAATTAATGATTTGTGTATATGCGACAATGGCATTATTTGTTTTTATTGTTTTAAATTTTATTTGTAAACTGTACAAATTTAGTTTGTGGAAATATTTAGCGCATATTAAAGAAGAATTACTTATTGTTCTCGGGACATCATCGTCAGAATCAGTACTGCCGCGGATGATGACAAAGATGGAAGACTTCGGGTGTTCGAAGCCGGTAGTAGGTTTAGTCATTCCAACAGGTTACTCTTTTAACTTAGATGGAACAACGATTTATTTATCAATGGCAACTATATTTTTAGCGCAAGTTTTTCACGTCGATCTTTCACTAGGTCAACAATTAACTATAATAGCTATTTTGTTAGTTACATCTAAAGGAGCAGCAGCAGTAACCGGCGGGGGATTCATTGTACTAGCATCTACTCTATCTGCAATGAATGTTATCCCATTAGAAGGTTTAGCGTTATTACTTGGTGTAGATCGTTTCATGTCAGAAGCACGTGCTATCGTTAATTTAATTGGTAACGGTATTGCAACTGTAGTTGTTGCGAAAAGTGAAAATGAATTTGATGATGAGAAGTATACGAGAGTAGTAGAGGAAATGAAAAGAGAGAAAATGGTCGGGTAAAAAGTCAGCTTTGCTGACTTTTTTATTTTTGTAGAAAAGATGTTTTTAGATATATGCATTATTTATTAGCAATAATTAACAAGTATTCAAGTGGTAAATGAGATGAAAGTGATTAAAACAACGAATGTGTATGAATGCGAAATAAGGTTTGAACAAAATATGGAATTTTTATGAATATTACTGTAAAAAAATAATTTTTTAAAAATTTTCAATAATAATACTTTACAAAAATTAAAAAATTAGTAGAATAAGAATTAGTAAGAATCGTCTGATAAATATATAGAGAAAAACAGAATTATCAGAAAATTCTTTAATAGCTATCGTTAAGAATTAGGGAGGGTACAAAATGAAAAAGAAACAAATGAAAAAACTAACAGCAGTTGTAGCACCGGTTTTAGCAATGAGCATGGCGTTAACAGCATGTTCTACATCAGGTGGAGATAAGAAGACAAGCACAAATTCTAGCTCTAGTGGAGATAGTAAATCAGGGGAAAAATTAGCAGCAAAACAAGTGTTAAATCGAACAGTAACACAAGAGATTCCGACGATGGACTCTTCAAAATCAACTGATACAGTATCTTCACAAATGCTAGGTAATACGATGGAAGGGTTATATCGTCTTGATAAAGATAATAAGCCGATTCCAGCAGCAGCAGAATCTAGCACGAAAAGTGAAGATGGTAAAAAATATACGTTCAAACTACGCAAAGATGCAAAATGGTCAAATGGAGATCCAGTAACTGCGAAAGATTTCGTATACGCTTGGCAACGTCTATTAGATCCAAAAACAGCTGCTGAGTATGCATTTATCGCATTCCCGATTAAAAATGCAGAAGTAGTAAATAAAGGAGAAAAACCTGTAACTGAATTAGGAGTAAAAGCAGTAGATGATCTTACGCTTGAAGTTGAGTTAGAGCAAGCAGTACCGTACTTCTTAAACTTAGTAGCATTCCCATCATATTATCCATTAAATGAAAAGTTCGTAAAAGAAAAGGGCGAGAAGTTCGGTTTAGAGTCTGATACAACTGTCTATAACGGACCGTTCGTTCTTAAAGATTGGAAGCATGAACAAGGATGGCAATTAAAGAAAAATGATCAATATTGGGATAAAAAGACTGTGAAACTGGAAGAAGTTAACTTTAGTGTTGTTAAAGAGGCTGCGACTTTAGTCAATCTATATGATAGCGGTCAAGTTGACTTTGCTTTATTAAATGGAGAGTTCGTTGATAAATATAGAAGCAAGAAAGATGAATTTGGCACATATTCACAAGTGAGTACGTATTTCATTCGTATGAACCAAAAACGTGATGGACAAGACACGCCATTAAAGAGCAAAAAATTACGTGAAGCAATTGCGCTATCAATTGATAAAAAGAATTTAGCAAATGTAATTTTAAATGATGGATCAAAAGAAGCTGACTTCTTAGTACCAAAAGGGTTAGCAACTGGACCGGACGGTAAAGATTTCCAAGAAACATTTAAAAACGGTTTGAAACCAAATCCTAAAAAAGCTGCTGCAGCTTGGGAAGAAGCGAAAAAAGAACTTGGAAAAGATCAAGTTACGATTGAATTCTTAAACTACGATACTGGTAATGCGAAAAAAGTTGGCGAATATATTAAAGATCAGATTGAGAAAAACCTAAAAGGTGTAACAGTTAATATTAAACTTCAACCATTTAAGCAAAAACTAAAATTAGAAACTGAACAACAATATGATATTTCGTATGGCGGATGGAATCCGGATTATGCAGATCCAATGACGTTCTTAGATATGTTTGAGACTGGACATTCTCATAACCAAATGAGCTTCTCTGACCCTAAATATGATGGCATGGTGAAAAAAGCTGGAACGGAATTAATGAGCGATGCGAAAAAACGTTGGGAAGAGTTAGGAAAAGCTGAAAAAACATTACTTGAAGAAGATGTAGCGATTGTACCTTTATATCAACGTGGAGATTCTTATGTTTTACAACCAAATGTAAAGGGAGTAGTAAAACATAATATCAGTCCAGAATTTAGCTTTAAATGGGCATATGTAACTGAAAAATAATAGAGTTAAAAAAGCATTTCAAAGTAGCTTAGCTACTTTGAAATGCTTTTTTTGTGAGCTTAAAATACTAATTTTTAGTATGGTTAAATAGAGGAGAATAAGGTGTATAGTATGTACATATAGTAGATGGGGGATAAATCCTACTAGAATAAAAAAGTCAGAATATTTAAAATTAAACTATTTACAAATGCGAAAAAAAGAGTAGAATAACATTAGTTGTAATTTTCTGAAAAACGAATCTTTAGTAAGGGGTCTCTCAAGGGTTGGTAATGTACATATAATTAGGGAGGGTACAAAAATGAAGAGAAAAAAGATGAAAAAGTTAACGGCAGTTGTAGTACCAGTTTTAGCGATGAGTGTTGCATTGACAGCATGTTCTGGGTCAGGTGGGGAAAAGAAAACGACTACTACATCAAATAGTGGGGAAGAAAAAAAATCTGATATTAAATATGCAGCGAAACAAGTATTAAATCGTACGGAAAACCAAGAAATTCCGACGATGGATACTTCTAAATCTACTGATACATTAGGTGCGCAAATTTTAGGGAACACGATGGAAGGCCTATATCGCCTTGATAAAGATAATAAGCCAATTCCTGCTGCGGCAGAGTCTAGTACGAAAAGTGAAGATGGTAAAAAGTATACGTTTAAACTGCGAAAAGATGCAAAATGGTCAAATGGTGATCCTGTAACAGCGAAAGATTTCGTTTTCGCATGGCAGCGCTTACTTGATAAGAATACTGCGGCAGAATATGCATTTATTGCTTACTATATTAAAAATGCGGAAGCGATTAATAAAGGAGAAAAACCTGTAACTGAATTAGGAGCGAAGGCGGTAGATGATTACACGCTGGAAGTAGAATTAGAAAAACCGGTACCGTATTTCTTAAATTTATTAGCATTCCCATCATACTATCCATTAAATGAAAAATTCGTAAAAGAAAAAGGTGATAAGTACGGTTTAGAAGCAGATACAACTGTGTATAACGGTCCATTCGTTATGTCTTCATGGAAACATGAACAAGGTTGGCAGCTGAAGAAAAATGATAAGTACTGGGATAAAAAGACTGTGAAATTAGAAGAAATTAACTATAGTGTAGTAAAAGAGGTTGCAACGAAAGTAAACTTATATGATACAGGATCAATTGATTTTACATTACTATCAGGAGAGTTTGTAGATAAATATAAATCGAACAAAGAAGAATATGGTGAGTATGCGGAATCAAGTACATTCTTCTTACGTTTAAATCAAAAACGTAACGGACAAGACACGCCTTTAAAGAGCAAAAAACTTCGTGAAGCAATTGCATTATCAGTTGATAAAAAAGGATTGGCAAATGTAATTTTAAATAATGGATCAAAAGCAACAGATCAATTGGTTCCAAAAGGACTTGCGACAGGGCCAGATGGTAAAGATTATCAAGATACATTTAAAAATGGTCTGAAATATAATCCGAAAAAAGGAGCAGCAGCGTGGGAAGAAGCGAAAAAAGAACTTGGAAAAGATCAAGTTACAATTGAATTGCTAAGTTATGATGATGGAACTGCGAAAAAGATTGCTGACTATGTAAAAGATCAAATTGAGAAAAATTTAAAAGGTGTAACGATTAATACAAAAATTCAGCCGTTCAAACAAAAATTAAAATTAGAAACTGCGCAAGATTATGAAATTTCTTATGCAGGTTGGAGTCCAGACTATGCGGATCCAATGACATTTATTGATATGTTTGAATCGAAGAGCCCGTACAACCAAATGAGTTATTCAAATCCAAAATACGATGAAATGGTAGGAAAAGCAGGTAATGAATTAATGAGTGATGCGAAAAAACGCTGGGAAACGTTAGGGAAAGCTGAAAAGTTATTCCTTGAAGAAGATGCAGGGTTAGTTCCTTTATATCAAACAGGAAGATCGTACGTAATGAAACCGAATGTAAAAGGAATTGTGAAACATAACATCAGTCCAGAATATAGCTTTAAGTGGGCGTATGTAACTGAGGATGGCGGAAAAAAATAAAGTGAAAGCATTTCAAAAGTGGCTGAGCTGCTTTTGAAATGCTTTTTAGTATGCATAAGGGAATAAATCTCGTTAGCCTATTGAGAATCGGGTAGGTAATTAGGAAGGTTCTATCGGAGGAAAATAGAGAGATCAGTAAGTAGTAAGACAGATGAATGATAGTAAGAGACCTCATGCTAATAAGAAAAATATAGAACGTAGTAATAGATTGGAATAAGGGAAGGGATGTTTACATATAGTAGACGGGGGATAATTCATATAGTAGTTAAAACAGCAAGTTACTATAATAAAAAAATAAATATTTAGAAATTTACAAAAATACTTTACAAAATCTAAAAAAACAGTAGAATATTAATTAATAAGAATTTTCTGATAACGAAAGTTAGTAGAGAATTTCTAAATGTTAATATCGTACATATAATTGGGGAGGGTACAAAAAAATGAAGAGAAAAAAGATGAAAAAATTGACAGCGGTCGTAGCACCAGTTTTAGTAATGAGTATGGCATTAACAGCTTGCTCTGGATCAGGAGATAAAGAGAAGGCAAGCACAACACCGAAAAGTGGTGAAAAAGAAGGCGGAAAGTTAGCGGCGAAGCAAGTGCTTAATTTAACAGAGTCTCAAGAGATTCCATCTATGGACTCTGCTAAAGCGACAGACCAAGTATCGTTTCTAGCTTTAAACAACGTAATGGAAGGTTTATATCGACTTGATAAAGATAATAAGGCAGCTCCAGGGGTTGCTGAATCATATAAAAAGAGTGATGATGGTAAAAAGTATACATTTACATTAAATAAAAATGCAAAATGGTCAAATGGAGACCCTGTAACAGCGAAGGATTTCGTGTTTGCTTGGAAACGTGCGGTAGATAAAAATACAGCAGCGGAATATGCATACATTATGTTTGATTTAAAGAACGCAAAAGCAATTAATGATGGGAAAGCACCACTTGATACGTTAGGTGTAAAAGCTGTAGATGATTACACATTAGAGGTAGAATTAGAAAATCCAGTTCCTTACTTTGTAGAATTAACTTCATTCGGAACATTCTATCCGTTAAATGAAAAATTCGTAAAAGAAAAAGGTGAAAAATTTGGTTTAGAAGCAGATACAACGTTATACAACGGACCATTTACATTAACAGACTGGAAACATGAAGAAGGATGGAAATTAAAGAAAAATGCACAATATTGGGATAATAAAACAGTTAAGTTAGATGAAATCAACTTTAACGTAGTAAAAGATAGCGGTACACGTGTAAACTTATATGAAAGTGGACAAATCGATCGTGCGGGACTTACATCTGAAATGGTTGACAAATATAAATCAAATCCAGACTTCTATACACAAAAAACACCATCAACGTTCTTCTTACGTTTAAACCAAAAACGTGGTGGGCAAGATACAGTATTAAAAAACAAAGATTTACGTTTAGCGATTGCAAAGGCATATGATAAAAAAGGCTTAACGAACGTTATTTTAAATGACGGATCTACACCGGCAGATTACTTAGTACCAAAAGAATTTGCGAAGAGTCCAGATGGAAAAGACTTCCGTAAAGATAACGGAGATATTTTAAAAACAGATGTGAAAAAAGCAAAAGAGCATTGGGAAAAAGCGAAAAAAGAACTTGGAAAAGAGCAAGTAACGATTGAGCTATTAAACTACGATAGCGATAATGCGAAAAAAGTAGGGGAGTTCTTAAAAGGAGAACTTGAGAAAAACTTACCAGGGTTAACAGTGAACTTGAAAAATCAACCGTTTAAACAAAAGTTAAAATTAGAATCAGATTTAGATTATGATTTATCTTACGCTGGTTGGGGCCCTGATTACTTAGATCCAATGACATTCATTGATATGTTCGTTACAAATGGTCCTCATAACCAAACTGGATATTCAAATCCAAAATATGATGAAATTGTAGAAAAAGGTAAAGGCGAGCTATTAACGAAAACGAAAGAACGTTGGGATAGCTTACTAAAAGCTGAGAAAATGTTACTTGATGATGCTGTAATTGCACCATTATATCAACGTGGTGATGCTATCGTTCAAAGACAGAAAGTAAAAGGTATTGTTCACCATCCAGTTGGTGGAGACTACAGCTATAAATGGGCATATATTACAGAGGATAAGTAAGATGAGGGGCGTACAATACGCCCCCTTTTTCTATGCACTTTTCTTCCGTCCTCGAATATATAAAATAAAAAAGGGAGAATCCCATGAAACGAAACACATACATCGATTTCCTAGCTTATTACGGAATAGGAAGTGCTCATCCTGGTGGTTTTACGTTAACAAAACAATTGTTAGCACAACTGCCTTTTAAATATGGAGCGAATGTCCTTGAGATAGGTTGCGGTACGGGGAAAACAGCGGCATATATGACAAGGGAATTTGGTTATAAAGTAACAGCGGTTGAAAAGAATGAAATTATGATTCAAAAGGCAAAAGATAGATGGTTGTTTGAAGGGTTAGATATACAATTAATTGAAGGAAATGTAGAGAATTTACCGTGTTTGAATAACTCATTTGAGTTCGTACTTGGAGAATCAATCATCGCTTTTACAGATAAAGAAAGGGTTATCTCGGAGTGTTATCGTGTATTACAGCAGGACGGTAAGCTTGTTGTCATTGAAATGATTATTGATAGGCACATTGATAAGGGTGAGGAAGAAAAAATCGCCCAATTATATGGCATGAAAGAACTGTTAACTGAGAATGAGTGGGTACAATTATTTCAGAAAGCAAATTTTAAAAGAATTACAATTGCGGGTGGTGGCACGATTGCAGAAACAATCTCTGGCTCTGTAGAAGAGCCAGAATGGAATGTATCCTCACATATTCCGAATGAGTTATATGAGGCGTGGGCACAGCATGAAAATGTACGGCTTATGTACCAACACATTTTAGGGCATCGTATTTTTATATGTGAAAAATAAAGAAAAAGAGTTGGCTAAAGGTAGCCAACTCTTTACTATGTTAAATGAAAAATAATGCAGCTAATGTAATTCCGAAGATGAAACCAAATCCGAGTTCAACACCCCAGCCACAACCGCCGCCTCCCCAGCCGCCGCAACCACAACTACTACAACCACGACCACCACATCCGCAGCTGCTGAATCCACCACCGCATCCGAATCCACAACTATCACACCTGCTAAGGCCTCCACAAAGGTCACAACCACCGTTTGCATAAGCGTCGTAGTATCCGAACCCTGAATCAAAAGATGAGCGCTGTTGCACCGGTTCGATCCATACAGAGTTTTGTGTCACATCGATTATTTTACCTAAATGTATACGGCCATCACGGTCTTCAATCCGAACAACTTTTCCGAAATAACGTTGGCATGTATGATAACATTTTTGTCTATGCATATTCTTTCCTCCTTCCGCATTACAGTAATACGATATGTAAGGGGGACAAGTGCGGCTTGTACGAATGCCCTATCTATCATAATTGTTATAGGAAAGGGGAAATATAAGAAGAGGATATATAAGGAGGAAAAGGCATGAAATCTACAGATCAGTTTCAGACATACGAAGTACCATGGGAAGATTTTATTGAAGCGTTACGAGAGGAAATGAAGAAGCAAGTAGGGACAGATATTATTGATACAGTAGTTTGCAATTTAGAAGATGGTTTTGAAGTGTATACATATGTGCAGGGGGATTTAGATTTTGAATATAAGGAAGCGCTTGAGAGAAAATACGGAAGTGATGCGAAGACACCTAATGTGTTAACGATAATGTTATTAGCTAGTATTTATAATACAGGTGAAGAGAATATACGCTTGCATGCGGATCATAAAGAGAATCCGATTGTTGAAGTGTATGTAAAGCAATGAAACACGCTGTGAAAGGCGTGTTTTTTAATTGTATGATAAAATGTTAGAAAATTAAGAAAGAAGGTGATGAGTTGGGAATTAAACATCTTAATTTAACAGTTGCAGATGTAGTAGCTGCAAGAGAGTTTTTAGAAAAGTATTTTGGCTTAACTTGTAGTGGAACAAGGGGGAATGCCTTTGCAGTTATGCGTGATAATGATGGATTTATACTAACGTTAATGAAAGGGAAAGAAGTTCAGTATCCAAAAACATTTCATGTAGGATTTCCACAAGAAAGTGAAGAACAAGTAGACAAGATAAATCGAAGATTGAAGGAAGATGGATTTTTGGTCGAGCCTCCTAAGCATGCCCATGCGTATACGTTTTATATTGAAGCACCTGGTGGATTTACAATAGAAGTGATGTGTTAAGTCAAAAATCAAACTTTTTGTTATGTGTTTTTAAAATAAAAAGTAGGAAAAGTCTGTTTTAAGCGTGGAGCTTAAACAGGCTTTTTTACTTATATAATTGGATAGAGAATGCTAGAAGGAATATTACCAAGTGTATGATCTGTTTACATAATAAGGTTATGGTGGGTTAGTTGTCCTAAAATACAAGTCATATATCTTGTTTCCTCTCATAAATTTAAACATAGGAATTTGTCTACAAAGGTGGCGAAGCCTCATCATGAAAATCCGAATTTGTGCCACGTTCATGTTGTTTCTATTTATATGTTTACCTTTATCAGCTTTTGCAAAAGGAGAGGAGGCAAAGGAAAGGGTCGTTTCACTTGTATATGACGATTCGGGCAGCATGAGAAATAACGATCGCTGGAAATATGCCAATTATGCTTTGCAAAGTTTAGTTGCGCTATTGGATGAAAAAGATAAATTTTCTTACGTTCCAATGAGTAAGCCGAATGATCCATTAAACATTTCGTTAACGAAGGATAAAAGGCAAACAGAAATTGAGGGAATTGGAGCGTGGAAAACGTATTTAAATACTCCATTTAGCGCGGTAGAAACGGCGATGCAATCTATAAAAAAGGAAGCAGATATAGATGGAAAACGTGAATTTTGGCTTATTGTATTAACTGACGGGGCATTTAATGATTTAGAGAAAGATAAGGTTGGCGGAAAAGAACAAATTTTGCAGAAATTAGCCCAGTTTAAGAAAGAAATGGATACAAAAAAGATATCGTTACATCCAGTCTTAATTACGATGGAAGAAGATTTAGGACAACAAGAAAAAGAACAACTAAATACGTTCAAGGAAATATGGAAGAAAGAGATAAATGGTGTTACGATGCCGTCAAGCGGAGAAGATGGCATTGTAAAAAGTGTAAATCAAGTGGCAGCATTAGTTGCAAATCGTGATCCATTCTCCTCTGTTGAATCGATTGTAAAAACGAAAGTAGTGGGGAAAAGAGTAGAGATTACAACACCATTTCCGTTAAAGCGTATGACGCTTGTACGACAATCGCCTTCTCTGCTCGATTATCAGGTCACACAAATTTCTAAACCATTACAATTACAATCTTCTTTTTCCATACATGCACCAGGAGAAGCAAAATTGTTCGGAAATATAGTTCATATAAGTACGGAAAATGAGGAAGTTATTAAACCAGGAACTTATACGATAGAAGTGGATCAGGACATTGAGAAAGAAGGACTACAAGTATTAGTTGAACCAGCGCTTAATTATACGGTTTCTACTTATGACAAAGATGATAGTAGTCAAAAAAATGTAGAGAACATGTACGAAGGTGTTACTGCTGTTATTGAAGCAAAGCCTACGGAGTTGCCAGTTCAGTCTTCTTACTTTCAGGCAGAAGTAGAAATAGATGGAAAACAATATGCAATGAAGTGGAACGATAAAAGGCATGTGTTTTATTACGAAACGAAGCTTGGTAAAGGGTTAGTACGCGGGAAAGTTCATATGAATATAAAGGGGTTTTATAGACAGACGAAAGAATTTAAAATTGAAACAGCTGAGAAACCGAAATTATCACTTCAAACTGTTACAAAAGATTATGAAGAAAAAGTGACAAATTTAGAGAATAGTAAACCATTTGTTTTACAACCACAGTTAGATGGTAAGTTAATGACAGAAGAAGCTGTAAAAAAACTATTAAAATCTACTGGTGTCACATCTAAACAATCAATCAATTATGAAATAAAGCAACATGGAAATCAAATCTATGTTTATCCTCGTCCCTATTACTCCGACACATTTAATTTTACAGATACCGGCACCGTAGAAGCTACCATCGTAATGCAGGATTCAAAGTTACAAGAAGTAAAGAAAAACATAACATTCCATATTCAAGATGCTCCGTTTTATGAAAAATATGCGCTTATTTTTAAGTTTGTCATTCCTATCACTTTATTACTGCTAGCAGTAGGAATCATTGTTTTAGGATGGATTGTTCGGCCAAGATTTCACCGGAAAGCACTACTGTATTATGAATGGGATCAAGAGGTAGCGAAAGATTGGCTATATCAATCTGAACCAGAATTACTTCGAAATAAATGGTGGAACCATTATTTTGGTATCCCATTTAGAGCAGAAAGAAAAACCGTGCAATCCGTTACGTTTATAGCGAAGAAAGGTTCGAAATCTGTCTTTGTAGCGAAAGAATCACAAGTAGTTGGAATGATTATTGATGGAATGTTTATAGCAGAGGATGAAGTAGGAATGGAACATAAGACACTATATCCAAATGAACTTTTACTAATTGATAGGGGATATGGTAAAGAGATTTACAAGTACGAATGTGAATAGTAGGTAGGGATAAGAAGGGGATGGAGTATTGATCCTCTTTCCCTTTTTTCAAACAAGCAAGAATAGGAAGGTGGTTCACATGACATTACAAGTTCCAACAATATTAATTGGTTTAGGTGGAATCGGTAGTACTGTGACGCATCAAATATATGAAAAACTGCCTGAAGAGCGCCGGAAAAAGGTAGCAATGCACGTATTTGATACAGATGTGAATACATTAAGTAAATTCGATCATATTCGAAAGTTTAAGACACAAACAAGTTCTAGTAAAACGCCTAGGGAGTATATTGCGGGAGATCCAACGATCCCAGAGTGGTTTCCGATGGATCCGACTATACTTGATAAACCATTAACAGAAGGAGCAGGACAGTTACGCGTCATTTCACGTTTAGCGTTACGTGCTGCGATGAAAGAAGATAAATTGACGTCTTTTTGGCAAGAAATCGAGAAGATTTTTCCGGTTACAAGTGATCAAACGGAATATGGTGTGCGTGTCATTATAGTAACATCACTAGCAGGCGGAACAGGTTCAGGGATGTTTCTGCAAATTGCTTTATATTTACGTGAAATGCTTCGGAAGAAATTGCAGCATCATAACATTTTAATACGCGGTGCGTTTTTAATGCCGGATGTTTTAGTAAAGACGAGAACGGTTAGCGCGAAAGAATTTGAAACGGTGCAAGCAAATGGCTATGCATCGTTAAAAGAATTACATGCTATTACGCTCGGGTCTACTGGAGAATTATCAAAACGCGGCGGTGTAACAATTGAATTAGAGTATCGCCCTGATCAAGTAGATGAAGACGGAAGAACGAATCATACAATTAAACAACATCATTTACCGTACAATTATTGTTTCTTATACGATTACGAAAACCTACATGGACACCATTTACACAATTTATCAGACTATATGGAACAGATGGCAAATACAATTTATTTACAGTTATTTAGCCCGATGTCCACAAGTCATTTTGCACAGGAAGACAATCAAATTCAGCAATTAGCAGAATCAAGCGGAAAAGGACGATATTGCGGGGCAGGAACGGCAAAACTCATTTATCCATATGAACATGTGTTAAAATATTGTGCTTTAAAATGGGCTGTGCAAGGTTTAGATGAATCGTGGCTTCATTTAGATCAACTGTTTCAAGAGAAGAAGCAAAGATACGATCAAGATGTAAAACGTGGGATGCAACGTGAAAAGCCGGAGAGAGGTAAAAGTTATTTAGAGGACTTGGAGCATCTTGCTACCCGTCCAGAGCAAGCTCATATTTTCTATAGACAAATGTACAATGAAACACGTGAAGGAGCAGAGGGTGGTAAGCTCGGAGTTGCGAAATCAAAACTTTTTTTAGAAGCTGTAGAAAGTTATGTACAACGAACGGTGCAAAAAGATGAGGAATTAAATCGTCTGCAACATGAGTGTAAAATTTCAGCTACGAAATTGAAAATGATGGAACAAATGAAGGGTGAAGTGGCAAGAGTGGATCATGCGGTTCGTTTATATGCGTATGCGATTCCGAGCCGGGTACATGAACATGTAACGACACTTTTATATGACATGATTGAATCAGACCGCTTTTCACCAAGTGGCTCTGAAGGGCAGTCCTATCAATTAAATACATGGTTTTTAAAGAAAACAGATCCCGTTCACCCAGTAGCAGCACGTTTTATGTTATATGAAATTCGAAAGCAGTTAGTAGAAAAAATGAATCGACTACATGAAAATAATGAACAAAAGCGTAATGTAATTCAAAATTACGATAAAAAATTTAATGTGGGTAATATTGATGGAACGGTAACGGCTGTACGCCGAGTAGAAATTGCTCAACAACAAGGCTGGTTCGGAAAAATGATTAATAATCAGCAACGTTTATTCAAAAGAGAATTTGAAGACATCGTAACGCAATATGTACACAAATTAAATGAATATCGAAAAGAAATGCTATTAGAACTTGTATATCAATCGCTATATCAAGCAGTTAATAAAATGATTCAATATTGGGAAAGATTTTTTGATAATTTACATGAAACACGTGAAAATTTACTGTTTGAAATCCAAAAGCGCAGTAAGGAATTTGAAGGGAAAACAAACCCGACGAATGTATATGTATTAGCTGAGGAACAGCTGCAAGAAAAGATATGGCAAGATATGCAGCAACATTTAAATTTAGGTGTACTACCGAAAGATATATCAGCGGAAATTTATATGAGTTTGTACGGGGAATACTGTCGTGATGCGAAAACAGAAGAGATTCAGTCGAAAAAGGTAGAGGATTTCTACCGAGAACATATACTGAGCTATTGTTATGACGAACTGCAAGTACGCTATCGTGATAAATTAGAACTGAATATTATTGAAGCGTTGCGAAAAGAAGCAGATTATAAGAAACGTGATCGCGATGAATACGTTCGTGAAAAAATTGAAGACCTGTTCCATTTAGCGAGTCCATTCGTTCCGAAAGTTGCTCATCATAGGGAATTACAATATTGGGGTATACATCCTTCTTTAAAGAAAGAGTTGCAAGAGGAATTAATTCAAGAAATGTTTAAAGAAAAAGATACAGTACATGAAGCCTTTTCGCCATTTGAAGTGATCTGTTATCGAGCGCATTACGGCTTATCGCTGCAAGACTTTCCTAAATTATCATCAGGACATATTTCAAATGGATTTATGAATGATAAAGGTGACTATTTCCAATCGTATTATCGCCGTGTAAACAAATTAAATAGTAAAAAATCTAGTTTAACGCCGCATTTAGATAAGTATTGGCATTTACCAGCCTTTATGCCAGATTTAAACGCGACTCAAACAAAATTAGATTATGATAAATGTAATCGTGCATTACTATACGCATATATGTATCGCTGGATTAGTTTAGTTGCTGTTGATGGACAGTTTGTGTATCAATATAACGGTGTAGGACGTAGCTTTTTAATTCAGTCGATGGGGAAAAATATTTCAAGCGAAAGTTATAAATTACACAGAGCGTTGCTTCATAATCCGTTTATTTATGAAAACATCTTGTCACGATTTGAAGAAGAGCAAGAAAAGGCGATGATACAAGGTGGACATTTATATACACATCCGTTCGTATTAGGAGCCCAAGATGTAAGATGGCTTAGAAAAGAACATGTCCACAATCTTTTAGATATGATTTTAATGTATGACCGTGAAGCGAAGTATGATCCGACGTTAGAAGAAACATCAGATGAATTATTAAGACTATTCCTTGATGAAATCGAGTTGTATTTCCAGAACTATTACGGTACAGGTGCCGATATGGTGGCAAAGAAAGAGAAAGAAATGTTTATTAAACAATTGTGGGATCGCTCGCATGCAAAAGGATATGTAGATCCAAATAGCGCTCCGTATAAAAAATGGCAAAATTTATTAGGTGTTCAAGATGAAGAAGAAACGTCAAAAACGAATGTATAATGAATGAAAAGGGAATCCTTAAAAGTGGCAATACAACTTTAGAAAAGAGGGATTCTGATGCCGTTTTTAGGAAGTGTATATCAAATATTTGGGTTATATCCGGAACTTTATTATGGGATGATTTCAGCGGAGCTGCAAGAGGAAGCTCAGAAGGAGCATCTTGAAAATAGTAGTGCAGAAGCTGAAGCGGAAGAATAAAAAAAGTGCAGATGAAAATCTGCACTTTTTTGTTAGTATTAAAATGGTAAAATAACCTCAAATGAGTTATTATTTTTAAATAATAACTCATTTGAGGTTATTATGATTTTCATTGCATTGTATGCAATGAAAATTGTATGAAAATCAATGTAATAAAATGTGTATGAATATTAAGGTGGAAAACAACAATGTTTTTGAGAAAATAATTATGTATAAAAATAACATTTGATACATAATCAACCGATTATTTTTGATTGATTTATTATTGACAATATAATTAATTGTATGATAAATTCAATCAGCATTCTTAATGGTTTTTTTGTACCATTAATATTTTGAAAATTCAATATGCTATAAGGGAATTGATTTTTCTGTTTTTTTGAGGTGGGTTACTAAGTCTATAAGGGAAGTGAACTATGTATATTTTTATTTTTAAAATAGAACAGTAATAAAGAATGTAACAAGTAAGAGATAAACTTGAAAAAGAGGTTTCAAAGAATGAGTCTTTTCATAAAGAAAGCAATGGATGAAGAAAAGAAAAAAGTATTGAATCAAACTTTAGGAGCGATTGATTTAACTCTTTTAGGTATTGGAGCAATTATTGGTACAGGTATTTTCGTATTAACTGGTATTGTAGCAGCGAAACATGCTGGTCCGGCGATTGTATTATCTTTTGTATTAGCGGCAATTATATGTGCATGTGTAGCTTTCTGTTATGCTGAATTTGCATCTACAGTTCCAGTTTCGGGAAGTGTATATTCATATACATATATGACACTAGGTGAGATTTTTGCATTTATAGTTGGCTGGTGTGTTATGCTGGAGTATTTATTAGCGACTTCTGCGGTTGCAGCAGGCTGGTCAGCATATTTTCAGTCATTGCTACTAGGTTTTAATATTCACATTCCTACGGTTTTTGCTTCGGCACCAGGAATGGGGAAGGGTGGAATCATTGATTTACCAGCAATTCTTATTATTTTAGTTGTTACATTTTTATTAAGCCGTGGTGCAAAAGAAAGTGCACGAATAAATAATATAATGGTTATTATTAAACTGGCTGTTATTGTAGGATTTATTGTTGTAGGGACACAATATGTAAGACCAGAGAATTGGCAACCATTTCTACCGTTTGGTTTTCACGGTGTGGTAGGAGGCGCTGCTACTGTATTTTTTGCTTTTTTAGGATTTGATGCAGTTGCAACAGCCGCAGAAGAAGTGAAGCGTCCACAACGTAACGTGCCAATTGGGCTACTTGTTTCCTTGTTCATTTGTACGGTTCTATATGTAGGTGTTTCATTCGTGTTAACTGGAATGGTTCCGTTTACGGAATTAAATGTTGCTGATCCGGTTGCATATGCGTTGCGCATTGTAGGAGAAGATAGAATTGCTGGGTTGTTATCGGTGGGAGCGATAGCAGGGCTAACAACAGTTCTGTTAGTAGCTATGTTTGCATTTGTTCGTGTATCTTATTCGATGAGTCGAGATGGATTGTTACCAAAAAGACTTTCAAGTGTCCATAAACGTTTACAAACTCCATTTTTTAATACATGGGTTACAGGTATACTAGCAGCTTTATTAGCGGGATTAGTGGATTTGAATTTATTAGCTAATTTAGTGAATATGGGAACGATAACAGCATTTGTGTTTGTATCTATAGCTGTCATTGTATTAAGAAAGACACATCCTAATATGAAGAGGCCATTCCGTGCTCCTCTAGTACCTTTTTTACCTATCGTTTCGATAGTAAGTTGTATATATTTAGCTTTGAACCTTTCTAAGCTTACTTTAATTAGTTTTGTGGCATGGATTATAGTAGGGGTTTTCATATATTTTGTATATGCTAAAAAACATAGTAATGTTAGAAATAGAAATAAAGTATAGTCCATTGAAATAATACTTGTAATGGAAATGAAAACACGCTACTTATTCATATAAGAACAAGTAGCGTGTTTTTTCTATTTAATAATCCCATTTTCTAAAATTTTAATAGTTGGTGCCACTTTCACATTAGCTTTTGAAAAGGCACTCGGCCAATCATCTTCGACTTGTTTCCATTCTTTATATTGAAACGCTCTCGCATAATCACCAAATCCGAATGGATCAAGTTGCTGTTTTTGAATGTTGTGGATTAAATCGTTCAAATCTTTGTTTAGTTGTTTTGTAATAAGAGAAGTTAATTTCTTTCTATCTTTGTCTATATCCATATTGAATGTAAGTTCAGAGACAGCAATTTTTAAATCCATTTTAACATGAAATTTGAAGTGGTTATCGCTATAGTCTGTATGGATATCACGATTCATGCTAAGAACATTTATTGTTACGAAATCGCCGCCATCGGTATCTTTTAAATCACTATTACTTTCAACTGAAGTAGAAGGGATTTTCAATGTAAGCGAAACCGGTGTATTCGCTTTCTTTTGTAACAAAAGAAGAAGGGCGCTTTCATAACGATTTAATGACATTTTATAAATTCCGCGAGAAGTTAATAGCGCGGAACCAGTAACGATAACATCCTTTTTACCTTTTTTTATTTCTGAAATAGCAGGTGTTATACCTTTATTAAACGTTTGCCTGTGAAATTCATGGAATGTCGTAAAAACGGTCCGATTGTACAGTTTGTTCGTGTTAATTAAATCTGTTAAATACTCGGGAAGGGCAGGCTTATCTTTAAAGTTATTATATATAACTGAAGAAATTGGACCGTCTACTGCAACCATGCGCATGTTTCCAGTGTTTTTAGGATCACGATACCAAACATCAAGGTAAGGCATAGCCCCTTCTTGTTTTAAAAAAATTGTGCTAAATAAAATGAGCTGTAACTTTTCTGTAGATACTAAACCGCCACTTGAACTATTAAACGTTGCTTTTGCTTCTCGAGGTGTACGTACTTTCGCTTCATGTGTTTCGTACTTTTTTTCTACGTCTTCATTAAAAATAGGATTTACGTGGTACACAATTAATTTTCCTTTTGCTTTTGCGTCAAAGCCGTAAATTAATGAAATCGATTGTTTTTCTAAGTCGAGTCGATCTCCACAGCCTGTTAAAAAGGTTATGAGAAAGTAAAGTATAGTGAAATGAATAAAGCGCCTCATTTAAACTCTTCTCCTTTTCCAATGCTGATAAAGTGTCATGTATAAGAGAAATACGACTGGGAATAGAAAAACGATAAAATAACTTGCAGTTCCCCAAAATTCTCGCAACGAACTTATTTGGTAAGAGGAAGGGATATAAAAGAATAAGATGAAAATACACCCGAATAATAAAACATAAATAGGTAATGAACTGCTTTTTTTGTTAAGTAATTGATTAATTCCATCTGAAGCAGTGAAAATATAAGGAATACAGGAATCAAAAATAATAAAGAGATAAAATGACAAAAAGATAATTTCAAATCGCTCAAGAAATGAGAAGTGAAATGGTGTAACAAGAGAAAGAGTCGGCCATAAAAACTTTGTTATACCATCTGGACTAAAATAAACAAAAGAGACAAACGTGACTTGAAGATAAATAAATAGCGTAATCAAATTTGCAAGAACAATTCCTTTTTTTGCAGATGATTTATTACTGAGATAAGGATAAAGGACAAATGCAAACTCAAATCCGAGAAACGCAATGATAGTTGATTTTACTGTGTTTAAAACTGGTATCCAGCCTTCTTTAAGAAGAGGAAGAAGATAAATCCAATGCCCATCTTTAAGCGGAATAAACAATAGAAAAGGCATCCATAGTGTGAAAAATACAGTGAAAACAGCATAGCGACTTATAATAAGAACGCCTTTACATGCTAGCATTAACATTGGAATAGATAGTAAAATCATAATTAAAAACATTGGAGTTCTAGGTAAAATCCAAATGTGAATAACGTATAAGAGGGAAAAAATTAAGGAAATAGCTGCAAGGACAGCATATAAAATCCAAAAAATCATTCCTACTCTTCCTAGCCACTCCCCAAGATAACGAGTCAGCACATCGAGTAAAGTATATCCAGGATGATTTTCCATAATTTTCACAATACATAAACTGACTAAAGTAGTGAGAGCACATCCAATAATAATAGACATCCAGCCATCTGTATTTGCCCCTTGTGCAACTTCACGCGGAAGTGTAAGGACACCGAATCCTACTTGAACACCACTAATCGTTAAAATGTATTGAAATAAACTAATCTCCCTCTTTGCACGTTTTGTCACTTATTATCCTCCTTTTCCTCAACATCTCTTTGCCGGTTATCTTGTTTTAATTGTAGAGATAGTGGTCGTTTCTTCATAATTTTCCATGGGAAACGTACAAGGGTATCTTTTAAATCCGAAGCAAATAACGGAGAAAAAGGACTACCATAAGGAACACCGAGAGATTCCATAGAAAGTATATGAATAATAATGATTGCCATCCCAACCATAATTCCAATGACGCCAAATAAAGAGGCGGCTATCATCATTGGGAATCGAAGAAGTCGAATTCCTGCTGACATTTCTAAGTTAGGAATAATGAAGGAGGCAACCGCAGTAATTGATACGACGATAACCATAACGTTACTAACAATCCCAGCTTGAACGGCAGCTTGTCCAATTACAATTCCTCCTACGACGCCGATTGTTTGTCCAACAGGCCCAGGAAGCCGAATCGCTGCTTCTCGGAGCATTTCGAGAACTAATTCCATTAATAAAGCTTCTAATATGGGGGGAAAAGGAATTTTGGCTCGAGATTCTCCAATTGTTAACAACAATTTGAGCGGAATCACTTCATAATGGAAGGAAATCATAGCAATATAAAGAGCAGGAGCAAATATTGCAATAAATAGCCCAGTGAAACGAAGAAGTCGTATAAAAGATGGAATCATGGGTCTGAAGCTGTAATCATCTATCGTCTGAAAAAAGGATGAAAAGGTCATAGGTCCTATTAATACGCCTGGTGAGCGATCTACAACAACGGCAATTCGCCCATCTAGAATATGATGTGCTGTTGTGTCAGGGCGTTCAGTTATTGATAATTGCGGAAAGAGAGTAAAGGAATTATCTTCAACAAACCCCTCTAATTCACCAGTAGTAAGAATCGCATCAACTTTTACTGACTCGATACGAGATGCCATTTCTTTTACGACATTTTCGTTCGCAACATCTGCTAGATAAAGCAAAAAAACCTTTGAAGTAGCTCGTTCACCAACAGTGAATTCCTTCACTTTTAATTCGCGATTTGGAATATATCGACGAATAAGTGCAAGGCTGTCGCTCGCTACTTCATTAAATCCTTCGTGTGAGCTTTTTATGGAGCTCTCTGTTGTAGGTTCTTCAATGCTCCTTTTTGGTGCCGCTTGCGTATCAAGCTCTAAAGTGGATAGTTGTCCGTTTATAAATAAAATACTTTTGCCGTGTAAAAGAGATTGTTCAATGTCTGTCCACTGTTGAACTTTTTTAATATTTCCGATAGAAACAGATGCTTCCCAAAAATCGTCTTCATTCCACTCTTTAAATAAGAGAGGACGAAGAATGTTTACGTTAATAACAGTTTTGTCTACAAGTCCTTCCATATATATAAGTGCAGCTTCCTGTCCGTTTTTTAATGGAAAAGTGCGTGTTATTAATTCTGGAATACCGCTAAACATTTTGGACAAGTGCTTTAAATTAAGGGAAAGGGAAGAAGAGATAGATTTATTTAATGCGTAATCAGCTTGCTCTTGGGTAGAAAAAGATTTTTCACCACGAATCCATTTATTAAAAGACCCCATTTGTTCGCTTACTCCTTGTTATGTTTTATCTCGATTGGTGAGGGCTGATGATCAGTGGGGGATGAAGAAAACCCCCCACTGATTAAAGTTTCACTTTATATGGGTTATTATGGATAGTTACAAGCTGATATATGCGTAGTTTAAATTTTATATTGTATATTTTTAACTTTAACGCTATAATTATAGTGTTAAAGATGGAATCGTGATATGACCTGTTATGACTCTATCGTTTTATTTATGAATAAATGGATTGGTATTTTAGCAAGATGTGCTAATAAACTACTCCACCATGATAATAACGTGCCGAAATGCGGTGCGTATATTTTCGTGGTGGAGTTTTTTTATTCTCAAAAAGGGGGAAAGACCATGAATAACAACATGGTTCATATTACAATTGACGGAAAAAAGTATACAGCGGAGCCCGGTTCAACGATATTGGGTGTTATTAATGAGAACGGGATTGAACATCCGCAAATTTGTTACGTGCCAGAAGTAGATCCTATTCAAACATGTGACACTTGTATTGTAGAAGTTGACGGAAAGTTAATGCGATCTTGTTCGACAGTAGTGATGGAAGGTATGAACATTGAACGTGCTTCTGTTCGCGCAAAAGAAGCACAAACAGAGGCGATGGATCGGTTACTAGAAAATCATTTATTATACTGTACAGTATGTGACAACAACAATGGGAACTGTAAACTGCATAATACAGCAGAATTAATGGAAATTGAACATCAAAAATATCCGTATGAACCGAAAGTAGATGTAAGTGAAGTTGATATGACGCATCCGTTTTATCGCTATGATCCTAATCAATGTATTGCATGCGGTCAATGCGTTGAGGTGTGTCAAAACTTACAAGTAAATGAAACGTTATCGATAGACTGGGAAGCGGAACGCCCACGAGTTATTTGGGATGAAGGAGTAAATATTAATGATTCTTCATGCGTTAGCTGTGGTCAATGTGTAACGATTTGTCCTTGTAACGCTTTAATGGAGAAAACGATGCTCGGTGAAGCTGGATTTATGACGGGATTAAAACCAGATATTCTTGAACCGATGGTAGATTTAATTAAAGAAGTTGAGCCTGGATATAGCGGTATTTTTGCGGTATCAGAAGTGGAAGCGGCCATGCGTGATACTCGTACGAAGAAAACGAAAACAGTATGTACATTTTGTGGTGTAGGTTGTTCGTTTGAAGTGTGGACGAAGGGGCGTAAAATTCTTAAAGTACAGCCATCTTCAGATGCACCAGTTAACGCAATTTCCACTTGTGTAAAAGGGAAATTTGGTTGGGATTTCGTAAATTCTAAAGAACGAATAACAAAACCTTTAATTCGTAAAAATGGAACGTTTGTTGAATCTACATGGGAAGAAGCACTGAATGTAGTTGCAAATAAATTAGGCGCTATTAAAGAAGAGTACGGTAAAGGTTCTATCGGATTCATTTCTTCCTCTAAAATTACAAATGAAGACAATTATGTAATTCAAAAATTAGCTCGACAAGTATTTGGAACGAATAATATTGATAACTGCTCACGTTATTGCCAATCACCAGCAACGGATGGTTTGTTCCGTACAATTGGTATGGGCGGTGATGCCGGAACGATTAAAGATATTGCGCAATCTGGTCTTGTTATTATTGTAGGATGTAATCCGACAGAAGGTCATCCTGTTCTAGCTACACGTATTAAACGTGCACATAAATTACACGGACAAAAGTTAATTGTAGCTGATCTTCGTAAAACCGAAATGGCAGAGCGATCAGATGTCTTTATTAGTCCAAAACAAGGAACAGATCAAGTTTGGTTAATGGCTGTTACGAAATATATGATCGATCAAGGTTGGCATGATCAGGAATTCATTAATGAGAATGTAAACTTCTTTGAAGATTTCAAAGAAAGCCTAGAGGAATATACACTTGAATATGCAGAAGAAGTAACAGGCATTTCAAAAGAAACACTTATTCAAATGGCTGAAATGATTCGTGATGCAGATGGTACATGTATCCTTTGGGGTATGGGGGTAACGCAAAATACAGGTGGTTCTGATACTTCCGCTGCAATTTCAAACTTACTTCTTGCAACAGGGAACTATCGTCGTCCAGGAGCAGGTGCATACCCACTTCGAGGCCACAATAACGTACAAGGTGCTTGTGATATGGGGACTTTACCAGGATGGCTTCCAGGATATCAGCACGTTACTAACGAAATGGAACGTGCGAAATTTGAAACTGCTTACGGAGTGAAAATTGATAGTGAACCAGGTCTTAATAATATCGAAATGCTTCACGCAATTGACGAAGGAAAAATGAAAGCAATGTATCTTGTAGGAGAAGATATGGCTCTTGTAGATTCTAATGCAAATCATGTACATGAAGTGTTATCGAGCCTTGATTTCTTCGTTGTGCAAGATGTTTTCCTTTCTAAAACTGCTCAATATGCAGATGTTGTATTACCAGCAGCGCCATCTCTTGAGAAAGAAGGTACTTTCACAAATACAGAGCGCCGTGTCCAAAGATTATATCAAGTTCTTCCTACGCTAGGAGATGCGAAACCAGACTGGTGGATCGTCCAGGAAGTTGCGAATAAACTAGGTGCAAACTGGAATTATAGCCACCCAAGTGAAATCTTTGCTGAGATGGCAAGTTTATCACCATTGTTCTCGCAAGCGAACTATGAAGTGCTTGAAGGATGGAACAGTTTCCATTGGGGAAGTTTTGATGGAACGAATACACCACTTCTGTTCCAAGACGGATTTAACTTCCCAGATAAAAAAGCTCGTTTTGCGATTGCTGACTGGGTACGTCCAGCTGAATTTCCAGCTGAGTTTGACCTTCACATTAACAACGGTCGTATGCTTGAGCATTTCCATGAAGGGAATATGACAAATAAATCAACAGGTATTCAAACGAAAGTACCTGGTGTTTTCGTTGAAATCTCTCCAGACCTTGCAAAAGAACGTGGCGTAAAAACAGGTTCGTTAGTTCGTCTTGTCTCTCCTTTTGGAGCATTAAAATTACGTGCACTCGTTACAGATCGTGTAAAAGCGAATGAGTTATATTTACCGATGAACTCTACAGATAACGAAACGGCAATTAATTTCTTAACAGGTCCTGCTGTGGATGTACGTACGAATACACCTGCGTATAAACAAACAAAAGTACGTATGGAAGTATTAGAAGTTGATGGCGAAAATCCGATGCCAAAAGCGAACCCACGCAATAAAAAACGTCACCCTCAAGCTGGAATTGAGGTACATCGTAAGTGGGCACGTCCAGGGTATGTGCATTTAACGGATAAGTAGGAGGAGAAAACTATGGCTGCACCTATAAAAATGATTCAAAAACAAGAATTAACTGAGGAAGAAATAAAACAGCAAAAGTTAGATGATTTAAAAGAGCTTCTAACTAATAATGAAGAAGCTCTAAATCAGGTGTTTAATATAGTAGGGGAATTAAATGACATTGGAATGCTAGAAGCTGCAAATTCAATGCTAAAAGCGAAAGAACCAATTGCGAAAATTGTTCTAGGTCAAGTAACTCGTGAGCCTGTTACAAATTTAATTAATAATATGATGGGCGCTGCAGGTGCGTTAACTGAACTTGACCCAGAACTTACGAAAAAGCTTATAGGTAGTTTATTAGTCGGGCTAGAAGAAGGTAATGAACATCTAGAAAGTAGTAAAAAAGTAGGGGTATTCGATCTTATGAAAGTATTGAAAGACCCAGATATTAACCGTGCTATCGGGTTTGGGCTTCATTTCTTAAAAGGTATGGGGAAAGGGTTAAAGGACGAATAAACTTCATGAAGTGAACCTTTCCGCCCAAATATTTGTAGGAAATAGTTTGGGCGGAAGGCTCATTTTGGTAAAATATATAATAGAGTAAAATGAGGCTTTTGGGAGGTATAATTGTATGTCAAAAAAAGTACATGAATTTAATGATATGATACGAAAACTTCGAAAGGAACTTTTCGGAAAAGGACCAGAACGAATTCATACTGTTTTTGCGGAAAATATGGCTATAGCGACTCTTTATGGAAACTTAACACCTACTGAAAAATTTATTTCAAGTACGATGGACGGTGCGGAAATGGTTCATATGGCTAGAACGAAAATGATTCAAGAAGTGTATGCTGCGAATTCCCGTGAACATTTGGAGGAACTTGTTGGAGCGAAATTAGTGAATTTGTTTTCAGATATGAAAGTAGAAGAAGATATTGCAGTTTCTGTATTTGTTTTTGATAAAAATATAACGTGAGAGAAGGATACTGATCGTGAAACCGATACAGGTAGAAAGAGAAATCTTTCGTTATGAACAAGGAGCATTTAAACATATAGAGGACAGCATTGTAACAGAGTTTCCTGTCACCATTAAAATGAACGGACAGGAGTTTGTTACAATGGTTAGTACTCCAGAATATATAGAAGATATGGTAATAGGCTTCTTAGCGTCTGAAGGAATCATTCGGAAGTATGAAGATATTGATAGTGTATGGGTGCAGGAGAAAGAAGGATTTGTGCATGTAACAACGACAAAAGTAAATCCGTATTATGAACAAATGCAAAATAAACGCTATATTACGTCTTGTTGTGGTATGAGTAGGCAAGGGTTTGTTTTTGCAAATGATGCACTAAGTGCAAAAAAAATGAAGGGTGTCCATGTACAGGTTGCTGCCGATGATTGTTTTCGGTTAATGAAAGAAATGCAGCAATCTGCGGATACGTTTCATCGTACTGGTGGGGTTCATAATGCAACTTTATGTGATGTGAATGGTATTATTTTAAGCCGAATGGATATTGGTAGGCATAATGCACTAGACAAAATTTACGGTTATTGTTTAAGAAACGATATTTCTATAAAAGATAAAATCATTGTTTTTAGTGGTCGTATTTCTTCGGAAATATTATTGAAAGTTGCAAAAATCGGTTGTGAAATTATACTATCAAAATCAGCTCCAACTGAGTTAGCTTTGCAACTAGCGGAAGATTTAGGTATTACGACAATAGGATTTATTCGTAATCACTCCTTAAATGTATATACCCATCCAGAACGTGTTTTAAATATAAAATAAAAGTGAGGCAATGAAGATGAAATCAGTTACATTAGACAAGTTGCAACGTCCGTTAAAGGATTTACGTATTTCAGTTACTGATCGCTGTAATTTTCGCTGCCGATATTGTATGCCAGAAGAAATATTTGGTCCTGATTACTCGTTTTTGTCTAATGATAAAATTTTATCTTTTGATGAAATTGAAAGGATAACACGTATTTTCGTTTCTTTAGGTGTGAGAAAATTACGGATTACAGGCGGAGAACCGTTACTTCGAAGAGGGCTTCCAAAGCTTATTGAGCGCCTTAATAAAATTGATGGTGTAGAAGATATCGGTTTAACAACCAATGGATCGTTACTTAAAAAGTTTGCTCCTGATTTATATAAGGCGGGACTATCACGTGTAACAGTTAGCTTAGATTCCTTAGAAGAAGAGCGGTTTTTCTATTTAAATGGTAATAGGAGCAAAGTGCAAAGGGTTCTGGAAGGAATACAGGCTGCAGCTGAAGTTGGAATGAAAATTAAAATAAACATGGTCGTTCAAAAGGGAAAAAACGAACAGGACATTTTGCAGATGGCGCAATATTTTAAGGAAAATAAGCATATTCTTCGTTTTATTGAGTATATGGATGTTGGAAATTATAATGGTTGGGATTTAAAAGAGGTCGTCTCTAAACAAGAAATAGTAGATACGATTCATCAAGTTATGCCGTTAGAACGGATAGAAGCAAATTATTCTGGTGAAGTGGCTACTAGGTATCATTATATAGGAAGCGATGAGGAAATAGGTATTATTTCATCAGTAACAGATTCTTTTTGCTCATCATGTACGAGAGCTCGTATTTCTGCAGAAGGAAAATTATATACTTGCTTATTTGCTTCTAAAGGAAGTGATTTAAGAGAATTGCTTCGTTCTGAACATACAGATGAGGACATTACAGATGTAGTACGCGATATATGGAATAATAGGGAAGATCGTTATTCAGATGAACGCTTAAATCATACAAATAAGAAAACAATACCTAAAATTGAAATGTCACATATCGGTGGTTAATATATAAAGCTAGCGTCATAGTGAAAAATGGAAAATTTACAAGAGTTGTGGATTTTCTATTTTATAGTAAAAGTGATGATTGATATCTCTGTAAAAGATGTGCAGAGAAATTAAGCAGCATTCAAAAACCTTTATTTTGAGGAGGTTTTTTGAAGCTGCTTTTTTATTTGGAGAAAATGGAGGAATGGGTAATGGCATTTCATAAGCCGGAACAAATTGCTGAGCTTGTCATTGAGGCCGGTGTTCAAAAAGTAAGACAGACATTGCCAGCGATGCTTATTCTCGGTTTTTTAGGAGGAGCGTTTATTGCGATAGGTTTTTTACTTAACATTCGAGTTTTAGGGAATTTACCTGAGCGCTGGGGAAGTCTAGTGAATGTTTTAGGAGGAGCAGTATTTCCTGTTGGACTCATGCTCGTAGTATTAGCAGGAGGAGAATTAATTACGGGAAATATGATGTCACTGTCTATGGCGCTTTATGCAAAGAAAATTACATTGATAAGTGTACTGAATAACTGGGTTTGGATTACTCTCATGAACTTTATTGGAGCAATTTTCGTTGCGTATTGCTTTGGACATCTTGGCGGATTAACAGAGGGAGAGTATTTAAATAAAACGGTAGCGATAGCGGAAGGGAAGTTACATGAATCATTTGGGAGAACTTTGATTTTAGCAATTGGTTGTAATTGGCTCGTTTGTCTTGCTCTTTGGCTCGCTTACGGGACGAGTGATTTTGTCGGGAAAATCATCGGAATTTG
Source organism: Bacillus sp. B1-WWTP-T-0.5-Post-4 (assembly GCF_009183795.1). NCBI lineage: Bacteria > Bacillati > Bacillota > Bacilli > Caryophanales > Bacillaceae > Bacillus > Bacillus sp. B1-WWTP-T-0.5-Post-4. Next base: position 442,629 of record NZ_WEIJ01000003.1, on the reverse strand, counting down.
GATTCCAATTATGGCATTTGTAGTGATTGGATTTCAGCAAGTAGTAGCAAATATGTTTGTCATTTCCGCTGTTATTTTTGCTGGTCATCTAACGTGGATGGATCTGGCTAAAAATTTTGTTCCTGTTTTTATCGGAAATGTAATTGGAGGAGCTGGGTTTGTTGGTTTTGCTTACTTTGCTTGTTATCAGAAACAACATTCTAATATGAAATAGAGTTCTTGAGAGGAAGGGTATGTAATGGCTGATCGGTATTCACGACAACAGTTGTTCAAACCAATTGGGAGTAAAGGACAAGAAAAAATTCGAAATAAACATGTGTTAATTGTAGGGGCAGGCGCATTAGGAAGTGCAAGTGCCGAAAGTTTCGTACGTGCAGGTGTTGGCAAGTTGACGATTATCGATCGTGACTACGTTGAATGGAGTAATTTACAAAGGCAACAATTGTACTCTGAACAAGATGCGAGAGAGAAAATGCCGAAAGCAATTGCTGCAAAAAATCGGCTAGAACAAATTAATTCGGAAGTACAAATACATGCTTTCGTAATGGATGCAACTTCAGAAAATATGGAAGGTCTATTAAAAAATGTAGATGTAATCATTGATGCAACAGATAATTTTGATATTCGATTTGTAATAAATGATTTATCACAAAAACATAATATTCCGTGGGTATATGGTTCTTGCGTTGGATCATATGGTATGAGTTATATAATTATTCCGCAAGAGACACCGTGTTTACATTGTATGCTGAAAAATATCCCTGTTACAGGTGTGACGTGTGATACTGCTGGGATTATTAGCCCGACTGTTCAAATCGTCGCAGCATATCAAGTGGCAGAAGCGCTCAAAATTTTAGTGGAAGATTTCTCAGCAATTAGAAAAACATTTTTCATGTTTGATATATGGAGTAATCAAAATCATTTTATAAAATTAGGGAAAATAAAAACAGACGCTTGTCTCTCATGCGGTTTGAATCGAACTTATCCTTATTTATCATACGAAAATCAAACGAAAGCAGCTGTTTTATGCGGAAGAAATACAGTTCAAATTAGAACAGTAGACAATAGGAAATACAATTTTGATGATATAGAAAAAGTATTAAAAAAACTGGGAAAAGTAGATCGGAATCCGTATTTACTATCTTGCCAATTCGATGATTACCGCGTGGTTGTTTTTCGAGATGGTCGTGTTTTTATTCATGGTACAAATGATATTTCGAAAGCGAAACAACTATATTATCGCGTATTCGGTTAATAGAGAGGGTGTCAACAATGGAAAGAAGAGTGCCAATTACGGTTGAAGAAGCTGTTCGTAAAGTGATGGGATTTGCTGATAAAGGCTTAAAGGAGCTATTACCAATTGAATTAGCTTATGGACGTATATTAGCGGAGGATTTAGTAGCTGACCATGATGTACCGTCATTTAATCGTTCGCCGTATGACGGATTTGCTATTCGAGCAGAAGATACTAATTTAGCAAGTTATAAAACGCCAATTGTATTTGAAGTAGTGGGTGAAATTGGTGCAGGATCGCTATTCCATGAGAAAGTAGGTCCGTTTCAAGCAGTTCGAATTATGACGGGAGCACAAATTCCGAATGAGTGTGATGCGGTTGTTATGTTAGAGCTGACTCGTCAATATGAGAAGAATGGCAACAATTATATGGAAGTGAAGCGATCATTCAAAACGGGCGACAATATTTCTTTTCAAGGTGAAGATGCTCGTAAAGGAACGGTTCTTGCAAAGAAAGGATCGTACATTAATCCAGGTATTTCAGCTCTTCTTGCTACATTCGGTTATAGTGAAGTGCCAGTTGCGAGAAAGCCTGTAATTGGACTGTTAGCGACTGGGAGTGAATTGCTTGATGTCGATGATTCATTACAGCCAGGGAAAATCCGAAACAGTAATACGTATATGATATTGTCTCAAATTCGAAGAGCGGGCGGCAGAGTAAAATATTTTGGGAAGTTTAGTGATGATTTTAATACGTGTTTTACAGCTGTGAAAGAAGCGCTTGGCCAAGTAGATATGTTAATTACAACGGGCGGTGTATCAGTAGGAGATTATGATTATTTACCAGCTATTTACGAAAAGTTAGGTGCATCTGTTCTTTTTAATAAAGTTGCAATGCGACCAGGAAGTGTTACGACTGTAGCACAATTAAATGGCAAGTTATTATTTGGTTTATCAGGAAATCCATCCGCTTGTTACGTAGGGTTTGAATTATTCGTAAGACCGTGTATTCGGACGTATATGTTTAGTGAAAAAGTACATTTAAAAAGAGAAAAAGCGTTATTAGGAGAAGATTTTCTAAAACCGAATCCATTTACAAGATTTGTACGAGCAAAATTGCAATATGATGAGGGGAAATTAATCGCTTATCCATCAGGGTTTGATAAATCTAGCTCAGTTTCTTCATTGGCAGAATCAAATGCGTTTATCGTATTGCCGGGCGGGACAAGAGGATATAAAAAAGATATGTTTGTTGATGTTCTATTATTAGAAGATAACGAAGGTAGTGAATGGCCTTGGACATTTCATAAAGTGAGAGGTGGTTCTAATGAGACAAGCGCTATTTGAAATTGTAGATAATCCGATTTTAGTTGAAGAAGTAACGAATAAAGTCGCAAGAAGGGAAGCAGGTGCGATTACAACATTCATTGGTACGGTGAGAGAATTAACAAAAGGAAAACGAACGCTACATTTAGAGTATGAAGCATATAAACCGATGGCAGTAAAACAACTTATGAGAATTGGTGAAGAGATTAGTGAAAGATGGCCGGATGCAAAAGTAGCAATTACGCACCGTGTAGGGCGGCTAGAAATAATGGATATTGCGGTAGTCATTGCAGTTTCATCACCGCATCGTAAAGTAGCTTATGAAGCGAATGAGTACGCGATTGAACGTATAAAACGAATTGTTCCAATTTGGAAAAAAGAATTTTGGGAAGATGGAACGATGTGGATTGGAGATCAACTTGAAAACACACCATATCCAGAAGGAAAACCAAAGAAGGAAGAATGAGAAAATGATTACAATTTTACTGTTTGCAAATTTGCGTGAGGAAGTTGGATCGGATCGATTAGTAATTTCAGAAAAGCAAGAAATGACAGTGCAGCAATTAAAAGAATGGCTCAAAGCCAGCTATTGTTTACAATCGCTGGATAAAGTGATGGTGGCTGTTAATGAAGAGTTTGTAATGAATGAAGAGATGATAAAAGCCGGAGATATAGTCGCATTAATCCCACCCGTTAGCGGGGGATAATAAGCTTTTTCACCAGATGAAGCACCAAGAAAATGTTGTATATAAATTAGAATAAGAGAAGGGATGAGTTCTATGCTTACTCAAGAACAAATAATGAATGCATTAAAACATGTAGAGGATCCAGAGTTACACAAAAGTGTTGTAGAATTAAATATGGTTAGAAATATACAAATGAACGGAACAGAGGTTAAACTTGAAGTAGTACTAACAATCCAAGGTTGTCCGTTAAAAGCAAAAATTCAACAAGATATTGAAGAATCGCTTCACGCAATTGGTGCCTCTAAAGTGGAGGTAACATTTGGCTCTATGACACAAGAAGAACGTGCAGCTTTAACAGAGAAGTTAAAGCGAAATACTAGAACAGAAACTGGTATGCCGAGCATGCTTCGCCCGGATTCAGGAGTACGTTTTATTACTGTAACGAGCGGAAAAGGCGGAGTTGGAAAATCAACGGTGACAATTAATCTTGCAACTGCACTAGCTCGTATGGGCAAAAAAGTGGGGATATTAGATGCAGATATATATGGTTTTAGTATTCCGGCTATGATGGAAACGAATAAGAAACCAACGATGATTGATCAAACGGCAATTCCAGTCATTAGTCACGGTGTTAAAATCATGTCGATGGGATTCTTTACAGAAGGAAATAACCCAGTGATGTGGCGCGGACCGATGCTAAATAAATGGATTCAAAATTTCCTTGCGAATACGCACTGGGGAGAATTAGATTATTTATTACTTGATTTACCACCAGGTACAGGAGATGTTGCGATTGATGTTGCAGCGATGATTCCGCAATCGAAAGAAATAATTGTTACAACTCCGCACAATATAGCTTCATTCGTTGCTTCAAGAGTTGGTGTAATGGCAAAACATACGAAGCATGAGATTTTAGGTATTGTGGAAAATATGGCTTATTATGAAGAACAAGATGGATCGAAAAATTATCTCTTCGGAAAAGGCGGCGGCGAAATGCTTGCAGAACAATTGCAAACAGAAGTAATTGCCAAAATACCTTTTGCGAAACGTGAAGAAAATAATGGTTCATCTGTATATGATGAAGATTCTCTTGTTGGAGAAGTGTTTACATCGTTAGCTGAGGATATTATTTATAGAGGATAGAGGGGGAAGTTTAGTATGGCATGTAACATTGATCATTCTATTGAAGATGTGATGAATAAGCTTGAAAGTCAAAAGAATTTTTTACCTGAAGGGATCTTTAAAGAGTTAAAGAGTTTTTTGCAAGGTATTCATTCGCAGAAATTATTAAATGATGTTTTTCACCTCCTAAAAAAGTATGATTTAGTCAGTGAGGAAGAACGAGAGACGAGAAACGCACAATTGTTGTACATTTTGAATTAAGTACTCTTTGGCTTTAGAATTTTTTCAGAAGGGGTGAATGTGATGGATATGAAAAAGATGATTGAAACGATAGAAGTAACTAGAGTGACTGACGAGGAATTATCGATTTCGAATTTACATCCAAAGCTTGTGAAGATGTATAGTCAAAAAGATAGTGCAGAGTACACGAAGCTATTAAAATATATTTTATCATTATCCGTACAGCTGAATCTGAATCTTGTATTGAAATATTTTGGTGTACGTCCGATTATTGCTGCAGACGAGCGTATGCAATTTCAAGAGATATTTAAATGCTTAGCTAAGAAAGATGAGAATGGGGAATGGTTTCTAAATTTGGTTTCTTTATATGTAGGGCTAATTGTAGTTCTTCATTTTGAGGAGAAAGTGATTGAGAGCAGTTTTTTTGATGATATGGTAGTGGGTGAATGTAATGAAATATAAGATTCTGCTCATAACATTTTTCTATTTAAATGCTTTAATTGCGATTTTAGTTGGTTTTGTAAATATGAAGGTAACTAATTAAGAAAAAGGAATGAACCTAGTTTGATAAAAAGAGTTCTTCAGTTGTTTCCGGCGTTTTTTCGTGTTACCATTAAGCGAATTTTTCATAAGGAGAGAAAGCGATGAAATGGATTTATTTTCTTATTATTAACGTTATAGCTTTTAGCCTTATGGGGCTTGATAAACGAAAAGCAAAGAAGAAACAGTGGAGAACGCCAGAAAGTACGCTGTTTTTATCAGCGGCAGCTGGGGGAGCAGTTGGAGCTTGGATCGGTATGTATATGTTTCATCATAAAACTCATAAAAAGAAATTTGTTTTCGGCATACCGTTACTTGTTGTAATAACGGTATGTTTATTATTCGTTGTATGAGAAATGTCGAAAGAAATGCAGATTGATTATTGGTAAAGTGAGCATGTGAGACCGTATAATGGAGAAAAAATGAGAAGAGGAGAAAAAGGAAGATGGGGAGTCAATCAGCAGAGCAAAAAAAAGGGATACTATATGCGGCTGGTGCTTATACGATGTGGGGAATTCTACCGATTTATTGGAAATGGGTTGAGGAAGTTCCAGCAGATGAAATATTAGCACACCGCATCGTTTGGGCATTTGTTTTTATGTTACTTGTATTAGGTGTTACGAAGAGGTTTCGCCAGTTTATTGGGGAATTTGTGAATCTTTTTAAACGACCTAAATTATTAATGTCATTAACAATAGCTTCAGTCTTGATTAGCGGAAACTGGTTTGTTTACATATGGGCCGTTAATCATAATCATGTTATTGAAGCGAGTCTTGGCTATTATATTAATCCGCTTATTAGTATTTTACTTGGTACAGTCGTTTTAAAGGAAAAGTTAAACTTTTGGCAATATGTTGCAGTTGGTTTAGCAGGAGTAGGGGTTGTCATTTTAACAGTACGTTTCGGATCTATTCCGTGGGTTTCTCTTTCACTTGCCTTTTCATTTGGATTATACGGATTAACAAAAAAACTGTTAAACTATGATGCCACAATTGGACTTACGATGGAAACGATGTTAGTGACGCCGTTTGCAATCATTTATCTTGTTATGACAGGAGCACATGGTTTCGGCTCATTTGGATCTATTTCAATGTTATCAACGTTACTTTTAATAGGAGCAGGTATTGTAACGGCATTACCACTATTTTATTTTGCAAAAGGAGCACAACTTATTCCGCTTTATATGGTGGGATTTTTACAATATATTGCGCCAACAATTAGCTTAATTTTAGGTGTATTTGTATTTGGTGAACATTTCACATCTACACATATGATTGCATTTTTCTGTATATGGGTTGCTTTATTTGTATTCTCGGTAGCGAAGACAAAGTTTTTAGTGCAGAAACAACCGAAATTTATAAAAAATAAATCAGCAAAAGTATCATAATGCGTAGTATTTTCTACGCATTTTTCTTTATACTGATACTATATAGGATTTCCATCATAGCTAGTAGGGAGCTGAGAACGTGGAAACAATTTTACATAATGATCCGCTTATGGCCGCTGTAATTTCATGGTTTTTAGCACAATTAACGAAAGTAGTCTTTAAATTAGTCAAAACGGGTGAATTTGATTTTGCAAAGTTTTTCGCTTCAGGTGGGATGCCGAGTTCTCATGCTTCAACTGTTACAGCACTTGCTACAGGAGTTGGGGTAGTAGAAGGTGTGGAAAGCTCGATGTTTGCGGTTGCTACTATTTTTGCCATTATTGTTATGTATGATGCTTCAGGAGTAAGGCTTGCAGTAAGTAAACAAGCAAAAATATTGAATGAGTTTTTTCACGGTAGACAAACAGAATATAAGAAGTTAAATGAACTTGTTGGGCATACACCGTATGAAGTAGTAGTTGGTGCTTTATTAGGGATTATTGTCGGAGTAGGATATTGTTTATGAGCGGAACATTTTATATGTTCTGCTTTTCTTTGTTTTTATACATATTCAGCTACCTTTTTGAATATCGTTATACGGATTTCGAAAGGGTGGGTGAGTAACTTGTTATTATATGAAAAAGTGCATGAAGAAATAGCGAGAAGAACAACTGCACTTCAAACAATGCAACGGCAAGATGGTACGTGGCAGTTTTGTTTTGAAGGAGCGCCACTAACAGATTGTCATATGATTTTTTTATTAAAATTATTAGGTAGAGATAAAGAGATAGAACCGTTTGTAAAAAGATTAGCATCACTTCAAACAAATGAAGGAACATGGAAATTGTATGAAGATGAAATGGGTGGTAATTTATCTGCTACAATTCAATCTTATGCTGCCTTACTTGCATCGGAAAAATATACAAAAGAAGATGCGAATATGAAGCGAGCGGAAATGTTTATAAATGAGCGCGGTGGGGTAGCGCGTGCTCATTTTATGACGAAGTTTTTATTAGCGATTCATGGAGAATATGAATATCCTTCTCTCTTTCATTTGCCAACACCAATTATGTTTCTGCAGAATGATTCCCCTCTCAGTATTTTTGAACTGAGTAGCTCAGCACGTATTCATTTAATTCCGATGATGTTGTGTTTAAATAAAAGATTTCGAGTAGGGAAAAAGTTATTGCCAAATTTAAATCATATTGCAGGCGGGGGCGGAGAATGGTTTCGGGAGGATCGGTCTCCAGTTTTTCAAACGTTAGTAAGTGACGTGAAGAAAATTATAACGTATCCACTTTCTTTGCATCATAAAGGATATGAGGAAGTAGAACGTTTTATGAAAGAGCGTATTGATGAAAATGGAACATTATATAGTTACGCAACTGCCTCGTTTTATATGATTTATGCTTTACTTGCATTAGGACATTCTATTCACTCACCAATTATTCAGAAGGCTATAATGGGAATCACATCTTATATATGGAAGATGGAGAGAGGGAGCCATTTGCAAAACTCTCCGTCAACTATATGGGATACAGCTTTACTCAGTTATGCTTTGCAAGAAGCTCAAGTTCCGAAAGCAAGTAAAGTGATTCAAAATGCATCAGCGTATTTACTAAGAAAACAGCAAACAAAGAAAGTAGATTGGAGTGTACATGCACCGGATCTCTTCCCAGGTGGTTGGGGCTTTTCGGATGTGAATACGACGATTCCAGATATTGATGATACAACTGCTGCGTTAAGAGCATTGGCGCGAAGTAGAGGGAACGAAAATGTAGACACTGCTTGGAAGCGAGCGGTTAATTGGGTTAAAGGATTGCAAAATAATGATGGTGGTTGGGGGGCTTTTGAAAAAGGGGTAACGAGCCGTATATTAGCAAATTTACCAATCGAAAATGCAAGTGATATGATTACAGATCCTTCTACACCAGATATTACAGGAAGAGTATTAGAATTTTTCGGAACGTATACGCAAAATGAATTGCCCGAGAAACAAAAACAAAGTGCGATAAATTGGTTAATGAATGTACAAGAGGAAAATGGATCGTGGTATGGGAAATGGGGAATTTGTTATATATATGGTACGTGGGCAGTGTTGACTGGTTTACGGTCACTAGGAATACCATCTAGCGATCCATCAGTGAAACGAGCAGCTTTATGGCTTGAACATATACAGCATGAAGATGGTGGCTGGGGAGAATCTTGCCAAAGTAGTGTGGAAAAAAGATTTGTTACTTTGCCATTTAGTACACCATCCCAAACAGCATGGGCGTTAGATGCCCTCATTTCTTACTATGATAAAGAAACGCCAGTTATTCGAAAAGGTATTTCATATTTGCTCTCCAACTCTTATATAAATGAAAAATATCCTACTGGAACAGGTTTACCAGGTGGGTTTTATATTCGTTATCATAGTTATGCTCATATATATCCGTTGCTTACTTTGGCTCATTATGCAAAAAAATATAGAAAATAAACCGAGAGATGTCTCTCGGTTTATTTTGTTGGGTAGTAGGTCCCTTTTGAAAAGAATAAGGTTGTGATGTACCTTATTTTTCGGTTGATTGGCGCTTTTGACGTGCATCAGCGGCATTTGCACGTGCGTTTGCTTCTAAGTCATTGTGGTCAGCGAGTTCGCGAGAGAACTCAACATCAATGCCATCCGTTGCTTTGCTTTGTTTGAAATTCTTTTTGTTCATTCGACACAATCTCCTTGCGTTTATGCGACGTTGCAAAGTTAGTTTGACACAAATAGACTTTTTTATACAAAGAGGAATTGGAAAGCAAGGAGCCGAAATATACAGTATAAGTAATAGAAATGGGGGATAGGAATGGAGTTTTTAAATGGGAAAACAGCTGTTGTAACAGGAGCTGCACAGGGAATTGGAAAAGAGATTGCAAGGGTTTATGCAAAACTAGGGGCGAAAGTATTAATTAGCGATGTAAATGAAGAGAATCTACAAAAAACGACACACGAGTTATCAGATGAAGGATATGAAGTGTGCTCATATCGATGTGATGTGAGTAATCAAAATGAAGCAAAGTCGTTAATTGAATATGCGGTTCAAAAATTTGGTACGTTACATATTTTGGTGAATAATGCTGGAATTACAAGAGACGCAATGTTACATAAAATGGAGAAGTCTGCCTGGGAACAAGTATTACAAGTGAATTTAACTGGAGTTTTTTATTGTATGCAACCCGCGCTTCTTTACATGAGACAACAAGGGTATGGACGCATTATTAATATATCTTCAATTAGTAGAGAAGGAAACATAGGTCAAGCAAATTATGCGGCTACAAAGGCAGGAGTTGTAGGATTAACGAAAACAGCAGCGAAAGAAGTTGGAAGTTTCGGTATTACTTGTAATGCGATTTGTCCGGGGTTTATGGATACAGATATGACCAAAACGATACCAGATAAAGTGAAAGAAAAGATGGTTGGCGCTATTCCAGTTGGTAGAATTGGAACGCCAGAAGATATTGCGAACGCAGCAGCCTTTTTAGCATCAGAATACGCATCTTATATTACAGGTGAAGTATTAAATGTGAGCGGAGGACTGCAAGTTTAAAGGAATACATAATGAAAAGAACCTGACCAGGTAGGTCAGGTTCTTTCTCATTAATTTAAGTTAAGCCAAACGCTCTTTACTTCTGTATAGTTATTTAATGCGTAAGATCCCATTTCACGGCCAAGACCAGATTGTTTAAATCCTCCAAATGGAGATGCTGCATCAAAGACGTTATAACAGTTTACCCATACTGTACCTGCACGTACTTTACTTGCAACATAGTGTGCTGTTTTAACATTTTCTGTCCACACACCAGCCGCTAAGCCGAATTGTGATTTATTTGCACGTTCAATTACTTCGTCAATATCGTTAAACGGTATTGCAGAAATAACTGGACCGAAAATTTCTTCTTTTGCGATCGTCATTTCATCATTTACGTCAGCGAATACTGTAGGAGAAACGAAGTAGCCTTGATCGAATGGATTACTTCCTCCGCAAAGTACTTCAGCGCCTTCTTCAATCCCTTTTTCAATGTAGCCCATTACACGTTTTTGTTGTTCTTCGGAAACGAGAGGGCCAATTGTTGTTTCAGGGTTAAGACCGACACCTTGATTTAGTTTTTTAGAATAGAGGACGAGATCAGCCATGACATTATCATACATTTTCTTCGGAACAAATAAGCGTGATCCAGCAGAGCATACTTGTCCTTGGTTAAACATAACACCAGAAAGTGCACCAGGAATCGCGCGAGATAAATCAGCATCTGGCAATATGATATTTGGTGATTTACCGCCTAATTCAAGTGTAACGCGTTTTAATGTTTCGGATGCTTGTCGCATAATTTGTTTACCGACAGGAGTAGAACCGGTAAATGCAATTTTGTCAACGAGTGGATGATTAACGAGAGCTTGTCCAGCCGATTCACCGAATCCAGGTACGATATTAATAACACCTTTCGGGAATCCAGCTTCTTCAATTAATTCAGCTAAGTATAGAGCAGATAGTGGAGTTTGTTCTGCAGGTTTTAAAACGATTGTACATCCTGTAGCAAGCGCTGCTCCCATTTTCCACATTGCCATAAGAAGCGGGAAGTTCCAAGGGATAATTTGACCAACGACACCAACAGCTTCATGGCGTGTATAGTTAAAGTAATCACCGGAAACAGGAATTGTTTGACCAACGATTTTCGTAGCCCAACCAGCGTAATAGCGCATATGCTCAATTGCAAGTGGTATGTCTGCTGCCATTGTTTCACGGATTGGCTTTCCGTTATCTAATGTTTCGAGCTGTGCAAGCTCTTCTTTATGTTCATCCATTAAATCAGCTAACTTGTACATGAGACGGCTTCGCTCAGCAGTGCTCATACGAGACCAAGGACCTTCGTCAAAAGCCATACGAGCTGCGACTACAGCTTTATGAATATCTTCGCGACCAGCTTCAGAAACGACGGCAAGTGTTTCACCAGTTGCTGGGTTAGGTGTTTTAAATGTTTTTCCGGAAGCGCTTTCAATGAAAGATCCATTCACATATAACTTTTTTGTACCTTGAAGAAACTTTTCTACCTTTTCATGAAGATTTACAGCTAGTTGACTCATTGTATAACCCCCTTGAAAATATAATGTAAACGCAGTACGAGACGGCGTTTATTCCGAAATCAAGGATGTGGAAACTAGATGGAAAGCCTCTAATTAAAATCATAATTAATAAATACTGAAAATTCAAATTTCATTTGTGTTACAATTGTAAAAAATATGTAATGTAAGAGAAGCTTCTATATGATTATAAAAAATCCTGCTTGTTTTTGCTTTCTAGTAGGAAAAACTAGAAGAACAATGGTACAATAATACATCGTGAGAGGAGGGGGAAAAATGAAAGATTATCATGATGATCCACGCTTTCGAATAGCCCATAGAGAAGCGTTAATTGGTCTTGGACTTGCTATTATTAATTTTATAATATGGTACGGATTTGCTTATGGGCTTGGTAGTAAAAATCCGAATGAATATACATATGTATTAGGTTTTCCCGCATGGTTTTTTTATAGCTGTATCGTTGGATTTATCGTTATGGTTATTTTACTTAGTTTAGTTGTTCGTTTTGTATTTCAAGATATTTCACTCGATGAGGAAGAAAAAAGTGAGGAATAATAGATGAATTGGTATGTAATCATTCCAATGATAATTTCGTTTATCGTTGTATTTTTAATTGGTGTATATGCTTCAAAACGTGTGCAAGCAACTGCTCATAATAAATTTTTACAAGAATATTTTCTTGGTGGGCGTGAGCTAGGCGGTTTATTATTAGCGATGACAATGATTGCTACGTACGGTAGTGCAAGTAGCTTTATTGGTGGCCCTGGTATTGCTTACAATATGGGGCTTGGATGGGTACTGTTATCTGCGATTCAAGTTGTAACAGGCTATATCGTTTTAACGGTTATCGGTAAAAAGTTTGCAATTATCGCTAGGAAGATGGAAGCAATTACTCTTATCGATTATTTAAAAGGGAGATACAATAATAAAGCAGTTGTTATACTTTCTGCGTTATGTATTATTATCTTTTTATTTTCAGCGACAGTAGCCCAGTGGGTCGGCGGGGGACGATTAATCGAGTCACTAACGGGTCTATCGTATACAACAGCACTATTTTTATTTACTTTTTCTGTACTTGTGTACGTATTAATTGGTGGATTTCGTGCAGTTGCTCTATCAGATACATTATTAGGAATCATTATGTTAGTTGGAACGACAATCATTTTAATTGCTACTGTCATTGCTGGTGGTGGAATTGAAAAGATTATGCAGGAACTTGTTCAAATTAATCCAAAGTTAATTACACCATTCGGAGCAGATGGCAGTTTAACGAAATCATATGTTACATCATTTTGGATTTTAATTGGAATTGGCGTTGTCGGCTTACCGCAAATTAGCGTGCGTGCCATGTCTTATAAAAATTCAAAAGCGATGCATCAAGCTTTAATAATTGGAACCGTTGTCGTTGGCACAATTATGATCGGTATGCATTTAACTGGTGTATTTGCAAGAGTAGTACTTCCAGGTATAACGGTACCAGATAAAGTAATGCCGCTACTTGCGATGGAAGTGTTACCTCCTTGGTTAGCTGGAGTTTTCTTAGCTGCACCGATGGCAGCGATTATGTCTACAGTAAACTCTTTATTATTACTTGTAAGCTCGTCAATTATTAAAGATATATACGTAAATTACATAAATAAAGATGCAGCAGACAGTACGATAAAAAAAGGAAGTTTATGGATTACTGGTATTGTAGGACTACTCGTTTATGCAGCGGCGATTAAACCCCCAGATTTTTTAATATGGCTAAATTTATTTTCTTTCGGTGGATTAGAAGCAGCATTCATTTGGCCAATCGTATTAGGGTTATATTGGAGGAAAGGAAATGCTACAGGAGCGCTTGCGTCTATTTTAGTTGGGGTAGGCTCATATATGTGTATTCATCTTTTCTATCCAAATCCGTTCGGTATACATACAGTTGTCTTCCCAATTTGTTTTGCGTTTATCGCTTATGTTATTGGAAGTATGAGTGCTGTAAAAAAAACAGTATAGGTTAGCTGAAAAAACGTAGTCCTTAGAAGACTGCGTTTTTTCATATGAATTTGTTCTTTTTTTATTCTGTATATCCACGGTTATTCATAAATTAATAACAACTGAGGGGATGGAGTTGAGGTCGATGAAAAAAGTGTTATTTTTAGGAGACCCAGGAATTGATGACTCTTTAGCAATTATGTATGGATTGTTGCATCCTGATATTGATATTGTTGGTGTAGTAACGGGATATGGAAATGTAACACAAGAAAAGGCGACAAGTAATGCCGCATATTTATTGCAAATGGCAGGACGGGAAGATATACCTGTTATTAATGGTGCGAAAATTCCTTTATCCGGAGATATTACGACGTATTATCCAGAAATTCATGGGACAGACGGTTTAGGGCCAATTAAACCTCCAAAAACTTTTTCACCAAATATAAAGCCTTTTTGTACATTTTTTGATCTTCTTGAAAAATATAAAGGAGAATTAATAATAGTCGATGCTGGTAGATCAACAACATTAGCGACAGCATTTATTTTAGAAAAGCCGATGATGAAGTATGTGAAAGAATATTATATAATGGGCGGTGCTTTCTTAATGCCTGGCAATGTAACACCAGTCGCAGAGGCGAATTTTCATGGTGATCCCATTGCGTCACAATTAGTTATGCAAAATGCCAAAAATGTGACATTAGTGCCACTTAACGTTACATCTGAAGCAATTATTACACCGGAAATGGTAAAATATATTACGAAACACTCTAAAACGAGTTTTAATAAGTTAATCGAGCCGATATTTACGTATTATTATAAAGCATATAAAAAGTTAAACCCGAAAATAACAGGTAGTCCAGTACATGACGTCGTTACAATGATGGTTGCGGCAAATCCATCCATTTTAGATTATGTATATCGTCGTGTCGATGTAGATACAGTTGGAATTGCAAAAGGAGAGAGTATTGCTGATTTTCGGCCTCAACCTGATGCAAAAGCATTAAAAAATTGGGTGCGAATTGGTTGGTCGTTACATTATAAAAAGTTTCTTGAGGATTTTGTGAAATTTATGACGTAGACATAATAGGAGCATACAAGTTAAAATAATGGAGATGGTTATTTAAATGACCATCTCCATTATTTTGTTTTTAAATGATAAATAGAGAAGAGTTACACAATAGGAGAGGAATTTTACTTGAAAAAAACTATAGTATGCGCAGTAATTGTGGGTATTTTTGTTTTGCTAATATCGGGTAACTTTTTAGTGAAAAAAGTGTGGAGTTCAAATAATGATGATGCACAGTATATTGCATCTTTTATTGAAGAACATAAAGATGAAAAAAATAGTGCGCTTCTAGTAAAGAGAAATGATAAAGTTGTTTATTCTGTAAACCCAAATGTTGTATTGCCAGTTGCTAGTACGATGAAATTAATTGTGGCGCTTGAATATACGAAACAAGTTACTGAAGGGAAAATTGATTCTTCTAGTTTCGTGTCGATTAATGATGTGAATCGTTATTATGTGCCGAATACAGATGGTGGTGCACAAGATAGATGGCAAAAGTATTTGGAGAAGACGGGCAAGATAACTGAAGGAGCGGTTTCTTTAGAAGAAGTGGCAAAAGGAATGGTTAAGTTTAGTTCGAATGCAAATGCTGAATACTTAATGGAATTGTTAGGATTAGATAACATCAATCGAAATTTACAAAGTTTATCACTTCCTGCACATCAACCACTATTTCCAATCGTTTCATCTTTGTATATCCCGGGATATTTGCATAAAGAATTACATGTTCCAAAATATAAAATAGAGAAAAAGTTAAAAGAAATGTCTCAAGAGCAATATCGTGAATATGCGATGATTATTCATGAACGCTTAAAGAAGAAGGGACCATTATTACAGAAGGAAATTCCGCTTTATTTAGAGGAACGTTACGACAAAATTTGGTCAGATAGATTACCAGCAGCTTCTGCAAATGATTATATGGTATTACTTCAAAAGGCAAACCATAAAGGTGGCTTGACAGAGGCTGAAGAAAAAGTGTGGGCAAATATCGTTGAAACAGACATGAGTGCCAAGAAATACCGTAAAACATTCAGACATGCGGGGCAAAAGAATGGTTACACACCATGGACGGTTACAAAAGCAGTTTACGCTATGGATAAACGTGGAAACTGTACGGAGATTGTGTTTTTGGCGAATAATTTAAATGAAGACGATAGTGCAGAAATACGGAAACATTTAGCAAACTTACATTTCCAAGTGTTGCAAAGTGATAAGTATGATGCGACTTTTATTAAATAAACTCGGTGCAGAGAGCACCGAGTTTATTTTTATGTACAAGCACTTTTTTTCTATCTCTGGGTATGATGGGTAGTAATACTTAGGTGAGAGGGGAAAAGGTGATGAAACAAAGTAAAGAAGAGTTTATAAAGAGTGAAGGCGCTGATTTCCCTGGGAAAACATATGTGGATTGTGTATTACAACATGTATTTCATTTTCAAAGAAATTACTTATTGAAAGATATGTTTCAAGTGCATAAAGCACATATTACGATGCTGACGGAAGAAAATTTAATGAAAAAGGAAGAAGCTAAAGTTATATTACACGCATTAAAAAAGGTAGAGGGAATTCCAGAAGAGCAATTGCTCTATACAGAGCCGCATGAAGATCTCTTTTTTTTAGTCGAACATTTAATTTCTCAAGAAGCGAAATGCGATTTTGTAAGTAATATGCATATTGGTAGAAGTAGAAATGATATGGGCGTAACGATGTATCGCATGAGTTTAAGGCGATATGTATTACGATTAATAGAACATCATTTGTTATTGCAAGAAAGTGTACTGCAACTTGCCGTTGATCATAAGGAAACGATCATGCCAGCTTATACACATACACAACCAGCACAGCCAACAACATTTGGTCATTATACGTTAGCAATTTATGATACGATGCAAAGAGATTTAGAACGAATGAAAAAAACGTACCAGCTTTTAAATCAGTCTCCAATGGGGGCAGCTGCACTCTCTACAACAAGTTTCCCGATTAAACGAGAACGAGTTGCTCATCTACTTGGATTTACAAATGTAATTGAGAACTCATATGATGCTGTTGCTGGAGCGGATTATTTATTAGAAGTTAGCTCGCTACTTATGGTAATGATGACGAATACGAGTAGATGGATTCATGACTTTTTGTTGTTAGCAACGAAAGAATATGACGGTATTACTGTTGCAAAGCCATATGTACAAATCAGTAGTATTATGCCGCAAAAACGAAATCCGGTTTCAATTGAACACGCTCGTGCAATTACGAGTAGTGCTTTAGGAGAAGCATTTACAGTATTTCAAATGATTCATAATACACCATTTGGTGATATTGTCGATACGGAAGATGACTTGCAGCCATATTTATATAAAGGGATTGAAAAGGCAATTCGTGTTTTTTGTATGATGAATGCAGTGATCCGAACGATGAAAGTAGAAGAAGAAACGTTAAAAAGTCGTTCCTATAAACATGCAATAACGATAACGGATTTCGCCGATGTTTTAACAAAAAACTATGAAATTCCATTTCGGCATGCTCATCATGCAGCAAGTGCTATTGCAAATATGTTATTGGAGCAGAAAAAAGAACTACATGAATTACACTTCAAAGAGGTAAATATGTACTTGCAAGAACATTTTAAAATAAATTTATTAGAAAAAGAGTGGAAAGAAATTATATCGCCAGAAGCTTTTATTCAAAAAAGAAATGTATACGGTGGACCGAGTAAAAAAGAAATGAATCGTATGATTAAAAATCGACAAGAGTCATTTCGTAAAGAAGAAGATGTATTTGAAAAGGAAAAACAGAGAATTTTACAAGCTGAAAATGCTTTGAATACATTAGCTTTGAATATTATTGAATCGTAAAAGAGGGATTTAATGAATTAATCGCCAATACTTAATTAAAATATAAATAGAGAGAAGAGATTGTCGATGATTCAATTACATGTATATGAAGAGATTTTTCATTTTAAAGAAGATGTTACACCATTTCTAGAAAAGAATGAGCAGGAAAACAATCTCATATTAGGTGTATTACAAATGGTCCAACAACCAACATTTATGGGGATAGCGAAACAAGGAGAAGAAATTGCGGTTGTATTTCTGCAAACAGAAGAGAAGAAACAAATCATTGTTGCAACTTCTGAAATTGCGGGAGTAACTATTGAGGAACTTGCAAAAGAATTAACGAAAGTATATCCGGATATTCCTGGATTGATCGGTAATAAGAAAATTGTACAGAAATTAGCGGAAGAGATTGCAGTATTAGAAAATAAAAAAACGCATGTTGCAATGGAGCAAGGTGTGTATGAGTTGAACAGAGTAAAGAAGAAGTGTAATGCGAATGGACTTTTTCGAGCGGTAAATAATGATGAATTACCATTAATAGAACAGTGGATATATCAATTTTGTGAAGACGTAAAGCTTCCTACTACGAAAGAAGAAGCAAAACAAACTGCGTATACATTAATAACTACAAATCGACTGTTTGGTTTGGAAGTGGATGGGAAACTCGTTTCTGTAGCTGCAAAAACGAGACCAACTAAAAATAATATAACAGTTAATTTTGTATATACGCCGAAAGAAGCAAGGAAAAAGGGATACGCATCTAAGTGTGTAGCAGCACTTAGTCAACGTATGTTAGATGAAGGGTACAAGACGACTACGTTATATACTGATTTAGCGAATCCGATATCGAATAAAATTTATCAAGAAATTGGTTATGAGAAAATTGCGGAGTCTGTGCTTATATTTTTAGAGAAGTAAAACAAAAAGGTGTGCTATTTTAGCACACCTTTTTGTTATTCATCAATTCTAATAATCTCGCCTTGAGGGAAGTCCTCAGTTTCTAGTAAGTTACGAATAGCTTTCGCAACATATTCAGGTGATAATAGTTTTCCTTCTTCTTTTAATGCAATGAAGCGGTCCAAGTTTATGAAATCTTCTTTATTTGTTTCACGAATTTGTGATTGCATATTAGTATCAACAACGCCAGGTGCAAAAGCGACGATTTTTACTGGATATTCTTTTTCTGCTTCTTCAGTTGCTACGCACTGTGTAAACATATTTACACCAGCTTTCGTTGTACAATAAGCGCCCCAGCCAAAGTAAGGATTTTTTCCTGCACCAGATGAAATGTTAATAACGCGTTTATCTACTTTCCAGTCTTTCGTATGTTTCATAAATGTAGATGTAAGAATCATAGGTGCAAGTAAATTAATGTGAACGTTCGTAATGAATTGTTCGCTTTCAGCTTTTTCGATTGGCTTCATAGGTGCAACTGTACCCGCATTATTAATTAAATGAATAGAGGATACATTGTCTTTTTTAATAAATGAGATGATTTCTTTAAAGTTAGTTTCTAAGTTATGTACATCTTGAAGATCTAGGGAATAAAAAATGCAATTGCTGTTATATTGTTCTGCAAGTTTCGTAAGCTCTTTATTTTCTCTTCTAGAAATAGAGATGACAGTTGTATTTTCTTCTAACAATTGCGTAGCGATTGCCTCACCTAAACCTTGTGAAGTTCCTGTTATGATAACGTAGCGCATAGTGTAGTAAACTCCTCTCCATATATGTGGAATTTTGTTGGACAACGTACATTACATAGTTTGTCTACATTTTATAGTATAGAGCACTTTTTACTATAAATGAAATGAGATGATTGTGTGCCTTTTATGAATCGCTTTACGACAACAGTAACTGGTGCCGTCACGTTCACTGGGAACACGTTAGGACTAAGTCCGACATCACCTGCACCAGGTAATAACTTTGGTACGATTGATGTATTCACAACGGTGAATACATCACTTCAAGTACCTGGATTCCCAGCAGGAACGACGAATGATTGGCCATTAAATTCTTCGAGTGCAATTTTAAACCTTCCAGCAGGGAGTAGCGTCTTATACGCAGAACTTGTGTGGGCTGGCACATACCGGACTGATACTGAGGATGTTACTGCGTTTTTAAATGATGATATCACCTTTACAACACCAGTGGGAACATTTTCTGTTGCACCAGACCCAGCAACTGCGCAGCAAGGTTCAGTAGGGAAGCAGTTTTATTATAGTCGCTCTGCTAATGTAACGAACCTTGTTAGTGCGGCTGGGGCTGGCACATATACAACAGGTGCTGTGCCAGCTGCAAGAACATCAGTTGATTCAACAATTAGTCGTTCAGTTGGCTGGACGCTTGAGGTAGTTTATCAAAATGCGAGTTTACCACTAAGGAATTTATCAGTGTATGCAGGACAAGAAATTATTGAGGCTTCATCACCACCAGTTGATGCTATTATTTCAGGTTTTGCAACACCGTCTACGGGAATTGTTACAGGAAGGGTACTCGTAACTGCCCAAGAAGGTGATTCTAACATTGTTGGAGATCAACTTCGCTTTGGACCGAATGCAAATGCTACAGTTGCATTATTCGGACCGAGAAACCCTGCAAATAATTTCTTTCAGTCACAAATTTGTAATGACAATGGAAATTTAGATACGAGCGGCACATTTGGAAATCTGAATCAGCCGTTAGGAATCGCTTTAGCGATCCGAAGACAAGGGTGGGATATTACGAATGTAGATGCCTCCTCATCTTTAGTAAACAATCAGACGTCAGCAACTGTTCGCTTCGTTACAAATGGAGATGGATACGCTGCAGCTGGTTTTGGTGTTCAAATTGATGCAACAGGTCCAATTATTAATCCTGTTAAATCGGTTAATAGAACAGTCGCAGGGGTAGGGGATACTCTCACTTATACGATTACGGTCCCGAATACAGGAACAGGGAGTGCAGAAAACGTTGTATTACGAGATAGTATTCCGAACGGAACGACGTTTATAGCAGGTAGTGTAACAGTAGGTGGAGTAACACAGCCGAATGCAAACCCTGCTAATGGAATTAATTTAGGCACAATCCCAAATAACACGCAAAGAGTTGTTACATTTCAAGTACGAATAACATCGTTTCCGAATCCAAATCCTATTCCCAATCGTGCAATGGTATCTTATCAATTCCGTCCTTTTGTAGGAAGTCCACTCGTTACAAGCACATCTACTTCAAATACAGTACAAACGACAGTGAATCAAGCGACGATAAGTATGCAAAAATCTGTAGATTTACAGACGGCAACGCTTAATGATGTATTAACGTACACAGTTACTGTCACAAATAATGGGAATGTTGCTGCGAACAATGTTATTTTTGTTGATAGTATACCTGCTGGAACAACATTTGTTCCAAATAGCGTTACAGTGAATGGAGTAGCGCGTCCAGGTGCAAATCCAGCAAGTAGTATTAATCTTGGAAGTATTAATGCTTCGCAAACGACTGTAGTACGCTTTCAAGTTCGAATAACATCTAATCCTCTTGTCAATCCAATTCCGAATCGTGCAAGTGCTACATTTACCTTTACTCCAGTGCCTGGTCAACAACCAGTTTCAGGGCAAGCGACAAGTAATACTGTAGTTACGACAATTAATATAGCTGATATAACAACGAGAAAAACAGTGGATAAAGCTTTTGCAACGGTTAACGATGTTCTTACGTACACGGTAACAATTCAAAATACAGGAAATGTACTTGCAACGAACGTTATTTTTCAAGATCCAATCCCAATTGGAACGACATTTATAGCAAATAGTGTGACTGTGGATGGGGTTTCACAACCTGGGGTAAATCCAGCGACTGGGTTTACAGTAGCAAATATATCTCCCGGCGGAAGTAGGACAGTGACTTTTCAAGTAAGAGTGACATCTACGCCGTCAGGAGGTACGATTCCGAATCGCGGAAATGTATCTGCTAATTTCGTCGTTATTCCGAATCAGCCACCGATAACGATTAATAGACAAACGAATACAGTTGTGACACAAGTTAATACAGGCGGTTTAAATGTAATAAAAGAAGTAAATACAACGCAAGCGGCGGTAGGGGATACTTTAACATACACAATTGCCGTCCAAAATACAGGGAACGTTCCGTTAACAAATGTATTTTTCCAAGACCCTATTTCTTCTGCTGTTTCATTTGTTGCAAATTCTGTAACAATTAATGGAGTACAGCAAAGTGGACTAAATCCGAATACAGGATTCTCTCTTCCGAATATTCCCGCGGCTCAAACGGTTGTAGTCACATTTGACGTAGTAATTGTACAGAATCCAGAAAATGAAGATATTTTAAATCAAGCAAATGTAACAGCAAGCTTTCAAGTGAATCCGAATGAACCACCAGTAACAATCAATGTTCCGAGTAATGTTGTGAATACGACAGTACAATCAGGAAATTTTGAAGTTGTGAAAGCAGTGAATACAGATGTTGCAACGGTAGGAGATGTTTTAGTATATACAATCGAAGTTATAAATGCAGGTAGTGTACCAGCTACAAATGTATTTTTCCAAGATTCAATTCCACAAGGGACATTATTTATTGAAAATAGTGTAGTTGTGAATGGTGTTTTACAAGAAGGGGCAGATCCAGAACTTGGATTCCCATTAAATAATTTGCCTACTGGTACCAGTGTTATTGTTACATTTGAAGTATTAATTGATGAAATTCCCCAAGGAAATAATGTTGTAAATAATGCGAATGTAACTGGAGATTTCCTTGTAAATCCAACAGAGCCACCGATTACTGTAACAGTACCAAGTAATACTGTTATGACGATTGTGAATTCTTCAGGGTTAAATGTAATGAAAAGTGTAAGTGCTACTGAAGCCGGTGTAGGAGATACGTTAACGTATACAGTTCGTATACAAAATAGTGGAACGGTGACAGCGACAAATGTATCATTCCTTGATCCGATTCCAGCTGGAACCACTTTTGTAGCGAATAGTGTAACGATAAATGGGACACCCCAACCAGGTTTAAACCCGACAATTGGATTTCCACTTGCTAATATTCCAGTAGGAGGTATGGTGACGGTCACTTTTCAAGTGACAATCACGAGTGTACCACCAAATAGAGTTCTTCCGAATAATGCGAATGTCACTGCTGATTTCCAAGTAAGTCCTCTCCAGCCACCAATTACAATTGTAACGATTAGTAATATTGTTGTGACGCGATTGAATGTAGGATCACTTAATGTAATGAAGAGTGTAAACACACCACAAGCTGGTGTAGGAGATACGTTAACGTATACGATTCTTATTCAAAATACAGGAACTGTTCCTGCAACGAATATTGTTTTTCAAGATCCAATTCCGTCGGGTACTGCCTTTGTAGCAAATAGTGTGACGATAAATGGAGTCGTACAGCAAGGCGCGGATCCTATGGCAGGATTCCCGGTACCAAATATTCCGGTCGGGCAAACGGCTACCATTACGTTTCAAGTTACAGTGACGGGTGTTCCGAGCGGTGGAAATATAAGAAACCAATCGAACGTTACTGCAAGTTTTCTTATAAATCCAGCAAACCCTCCAATAACGACTGTTACAAATAGTAATTTTGTAGTGACGCAAGTAAACACAGCACAGTTAAATATACAAAAATCTTCATCTGTACAACAAGCAGCACTTGGAGAAACTTACACGTATTCTGTTGTCATTCGAAATAACGGTACAGTAACAGCAACGAATGTCTCTTTCCTTGATCCAGTTTCTCCAGAAACAACATTTGTAGCAAATAGTGTAACGATAAATGGAACTCCACAACCTGGATTTGACCCAAATGTTGGTTTCCCGCTTCCTAATATTGCAGCTGGAACAGCATTGACAGTAACGTTCCAAGTTACGGTAGTTGCACCGTCTACACGTGGAGCAGTATTAAATACAGCATCTGCTACAGCCACTTTCTTATTAAATCCTTTACAACCACCTGTAACAACAACGAATTCAAGTAATACAACGGTAGTTACAATACCGTTACCTCCTCCTGGTGAAGTAACAGCAACAAAAACAGTTGATGTTGCAACTGGGGCTGTTGGGGATGTATTAACGTATACCGTGCTCATTTCAAACGTAGGAATTATCCCTGTTACAGATGTGTTCTTCCAAGATGTCATACCAGAAGGAACGACGTTTGTTGACAATAGTGTAACGATAGGTGGAGTGCAGCAACTTGGTTTAAATCCAGAAATAGGATTTACAGTTACGCCATTATTAATCGCTGGTGGAAGTATTGAGGTCACATTCCAAGTGACGATTACAGAAATTCCAGATAATGAAGTCATATTAAATGATGCAGACGTTACATTTACTTCACAACCAAATCCGCAGGAACCACCGATTACGGAAACGATATTAACGAATTTAGTCGTTACGACAATTAATATAGCGTTTATTTTTCCAGTGAAAATAGTAGATAAGGAAGTAGCGACTGTAGGAGAAATATTAACGTATGATGTATTGATTTTTAATTTCGGAACAGTGCCAGCGACGAATGTTCAATTTATCGATACTACTTCCGCCGGTGTAGCATTCGTACCAGGAAGCGTGAGTATAAACGGGGTACCAGCACCAGGATTAGATCCTTTCATTGGTTTTACAGTTCCAGATATACCTGTAGATGATTTTGTACTCGTCACATATCAGGAAGTGGTTACGAGCATACCAGAAGGTGGAACGATTGTTAACTTTGTAGATGTTACAGCTACGTTTGCTGTAAGTGAAACAGAGCCGCCTATTACGGAAACGACGACAAGTAACACGACATTAACAGAAATAAATGAATCTGGTTTGAATGTTTTAAAATCAGTAAGTCAGCCGGTTGTTGCAGTAGGCGATACAATCACATATACAACAGTAGTTCAAAATACGGGAACAGTGATAGCGACGAATGTTCAATATAGTGATGTATTACCATCCTCTATAACATTCGTACCGAATAGTGTAACGATAAACGGTGCGTTACAGCCTGGATTAGACCCTAACACTGGCTTCTCACTTCCGGATATAATTCCAGGTGAAAGTGTAGAAGTCACATTCCAAGTAACAGTTGTTAGCGTTCCGTCAAACGGAACAATTGCCAATACGGCAAATGTTACCGGAAGCTTTATTTTAGTACCAGGAGAACCACCAGTTATAGTAAATCAGCCAAGTAATACAACACTCACAACTGTAAATAGAGGACGCTTTAATGTTATTAAACAAGTAAATAGAGCCGCTACTCTAGTTGGAGATGTATTGACGTATACAGTGCAAATAACGAATACAGGAACAGTAACAGCTAACAATGTTCAGTTTATTGATACGGTTTCAACCGGTGCGTCATTTGTACCAAATAGTGTAACGATAAATGGAGCTCCGCAACCAAACTTAAATCCGATTACTGGATTTGGAGTTGGAGATATCCCAGTTGGTGAAACAGTTACAGTGACGTTTCAAGCGACAGTTACAAACATCCCGTCATCAGGAACAATTACGAACGTTGCAAATATAACAGGAAGCTTTACTTTAGTGCCAGGAGAGCCACCGGTTGTAGTAACAGAGCCGAGTAATACGACGATAACTAGAGTGAATAGAGGACGATTCAGCGTTATAAAATCTGTAAATAAAGAAGCGACACGATTAGGAGATACGTTAACGTATAGTGTGCAAGTTACAAATACGGGAACGGTAACAGCGACGAACGTTCAGTTTAGCGATGTTCCATCACCTAGTTTAGAATTCGTTCCTGGAAGTGTACAAATAAATGGGATTCCGCAAGTAGGTTTAGATCCATTTGTAGGCTTTGCATTGCCTAATCTTGCAGTAGGGGATAGCGTATTAATTACATTTGAAGTAAATGTAACCGCAGTTCCGCCTTCTAGTAGCATTATGAATACAGCAAGAGTAACGGGTGATTTTGAATTAATTCCAGGAGAACCTCCGTTTACAATTACGAATTCAAGTAATACGACAGTCACACCAGTAAATAGAGGTAGTTTAGATATGCAAAAAGAAGTAGATCATTCAATTGTTGGAGTAGGAGAAACAGTAAAGTATACGGTTCGAATATTAAATACTGGTACTGCTGATGCGATGAATATTCAATTTATCGATGTCCTATCTCCGGAAGCTGTTTTTGTACCAAATAGTGTAACTGTAAATGGAGTAGCTCGTCCGGGAGTAAATCCGCAGGTTGGATTTACGATTGTAGACATTCCAGTCGGTGAGACGGCGATTGTAACATATGAAGCTACGATTACAAGTTTTCCAGATGGTGGTACAGTAGTGAACGTTGCTGGGGCGTTAGCAGAATATATTTTAGTACCAGGGGAGCCTCCAGTTACAGTGATGGATACGAGCAATACAGTTATAGTGACGGTAAATACTGCAATCTTATTTGTTGCAAAAGGAGCAAACTTTGAAGTAGCGATGGTAGGAGATGTTGTCACTTATGGAATTGCCGTTATAAATGACAGTACAGTTCCTGTGACGAATATTGTTTTAACAGATATCATTGATCCGAATACTTTATTTATAAATGGCACGGTAACGGTAAATGATGTACCTCTTCCATTTGCTAATCCGAATACCGGTATTCCGTTAGGTGATTTTCAGCCAAATGACGCAGCAATTATTAATTTCCAAGTTGTAATAACAGGAGGACAAATAAATAATTTAGTTACAAATACTGCTATAGCAAATGGGCTCGCAACTGTAAATCCGAATGAGTCGCCAGTAGTAGTTGAAGGTGATAGCAATACAGTTGTTATCCCGTTTATTTCTCAAAATGTCTCAACGACAGTCGTAAAAACGGCAAATTTACAGGCAGCAACAATTGGCGATGTTATTACGTTTACGACAGTTATTACAAATACGGGGGATACAGCAATACAAAATATTCGTTTTCAAGATATGTTAGATAGTAGTGTTCAATTTGTCGTTGGAACTGTAACGATTGATAATACGCCAGTGCCAAATGTAAACCCAGTATCAGGTTTTATTATAGGAAATCTAAATCCAGGTGAAGCACGGACAGTTTCGTTCCAAGTAGTAGTGCAGAGCGCGCCAAATGGTTCAGGAAATTATATAAATCAAGCGAGTATTCGTTTCGAACATCAAGTAGGCACAGTATTGCCACCTGTTACACAAATGGTAGAAAGTAACATAGTTGTCATTCCATTTGTTCCAACGATAGAACAAATTTGTGAAACGAATCTTAATTGCTTAGGGAAAATTCCTTTTCAATGTTCTCCGTGTAATCATTTGCAAATAAATAAAAAATAAATACAGAAAGAGCATCCGGAAAAAAGGATGCTCTTTCTGTATTTATCATGTAGATTCTTTTTCGGGTGAGGTGAAAAATTCGTCGATTTTGTCGGAGAGTAGTAATGGAATGGCTCCTTTTATAACAGAAATGTCCCAGTCCCACCATGCGAGATTCTCTAGTTTGTCAATCGTTTCTTGCGGGAAACGATATCGAACAAATTTTGCAGGATTACCAGCTACAATTGCATACGGGGGTACATCTTTTGTAACAATGCTCCTGGCGCCGATAATGGCCCCGTTACCAATTGTAACACCAGATAAAATGCAGGATTGATAACCAATCCATACATCATTGCCGACTACGATATCACCTTTTGAAGAAGGGTGACCAGTAATATGTGCTCCTTCATCAAAAAGTGCATTAAATGGATAAGTTGTTATCCAGTCTGCGCGATGTTCACCGCCAAGTATGAAAACGACTTCTTCTGCTAATGAACAAAACTTACCTATTTTTAATTTTGTTTCATCGTTCCAAGAAAAAATGGTTGGCCCTACTTTACTATAAGTATAATCACCAATATCATATTTATTATATTCAGGTTTTTGATTTAAATATAACATGCTTCTTCAGCCTTCTTTCTCAATTAAGTGATACGTATGGAATATTATATGCAAGATGTAGTAATGTGAACTGTATTAATAGGTGAAATGAACAAAAGGAAGTGGGATGTATGCGATACGAAATGGGTCTATATAATAAACCGTTTCAGTCAATTCAATCAGGAAAAAAAGTATATGAAGTACGCCTATACGATGAAAAACGTCAACTAATAAACAAAGGCGATGAAATCGTATTTACGAATCTTACGACAACAGAAATGATGACGGTAAAAGTAACGGAAATAAAGCGATACGAGAGCTTTAAAGCCATGTATGAACAAATCGATAA
This sequence comes from Bacillus sp. B1-WWTP-T-0.5-Post-4, assembly GCF_009183795.1. Lineage (NCBI taxonomy): Bacteria > Bacillati > Bacillota > Bacilli > Caryophanales > Bacillaceae > Bacillus > Bacillus sp. B1-WWTP-T-0.5-Post-4. The sequence goes on along the minus strand of NZ_WEIJ01000003.1, from coordinate 414,917 downwards.
AAAATTATTGGATTGTGAAAATGATAGTTTAGAGGAAATGTTAGAAAGTACATACAAAATATATACGAAAGAACAAGAAAAAGAGTGGGGAACAGTTGCGATTCGTATTGAGGTAATAAAATGATAAGAAATCGCGGAGCGGCTATCATTGTACAGGAAGGAAAAATCGCTCTTATAAAACGTATTCGAGAAGAGGAAACATATTATGTGTTTCCTGGCGGAGGGATTGAGGAAGGTGAAACGCCTGAAGAGGCAACGAAAAGAGAGGTATACGAAGAATTAGGGGTACATATAAAAGTGGAGCACCTTATTGCAAAGGTAAAATATAAAGGAAATGAATATTATTATGCTGCCTATATTACAGGCGGAGTGTTCGGAAGCGGAACAGCTGAGGAATTTCAGCTGGAAGGTAGGGGAAATTATATTCCGTTATGGCTACCGATAAACGAGTTGGAAAAAGTGAATATAAAACCTTATGAAGTGGTCAGAAATATATTTAATCATTATAAAATATAACGTCTGACAACATACAAAAAAAACCATTGACATAGTCTTCTGATTTAAGTATTGTATTCGAGTATGTTTATAATCAGGAGGTTTATATGAGCAATCAAACTACTACACATCATGTGAAAATGACAACAGCGGATCCATCTGGAATTGGTCTATTTGGATTAGCGATGGTAACACTTGTAGCATCATCTCAAAAGTTAGGCTTAACAGATGGCGTTTCACTTGTATTACCGTGGGCAATCTTTTTAGGAGGATTTGCACAAATCTTTGCTTGCATTCATGATGCAAAGCATAACAATACATTCGGTACAACAGCATTCGGTGCGTACGGTCTATTTTGGCTAGGTGTTGGAATGACTTGGTTAATTCAACTTGGAGTATTTGGCGAAAAATTAGCACAAGCTGCAGATTCAAAACAGCTTGGTGTAGCCTTTATCGGATATTTGATTTTCACAATCTTTATGACAATTGGTGCAATGGAAACACATAAAGTATTATTTATGATTTTCGTCCTTATTGATTTCTTATTTATCGGTCTTTCATTAAGTACTTTAGGTGTTATGCCGCATGCAATGCATAATTTAGCAGCATATTCTGAACTTCTTATTTCGTTATTATCTTTCTACGGTTCAGCAGCAGCAGTGTTAAATACACACTTCGGAAAAGTTGTTTTACCAGTAGGAAAGCCTTTTGGTATTTTTAAAAAATAATAAAAAAGCACAGATGATTGTATAGTCATCTGTGCTTTTTTATTTATTCCGCTCTTTGTGGGCTGTCTGAAAAAGCCTGATTGGTGAGGACTCATTAAACTTTCACTTTATCCCGCTATTTGCCGGGCAGTAAGACCCCCCGCCTCAAAATTCAGCGGAAACAAAGAAGTTAGGTGGGGGATGAATACCCTCACTGATTAAAGTTTCACTTTATTTGAAATAAGTAATGTGAAATGTAAATAAAAGTAGAAAAAATTAATTGAAATTGATTCTCATTATTAATATAATGAGAATGAGAATCATTTATCGTTAGAGGGGGATGACAAAGTGGCAAAAATTTTAATAGCCTATGCAAGTATGTCAGGAAATACAGAGAGTATTGCTGATTTAATTAAAGTTAGTTTAGATGCTTTTGATCATGAAGTAGTATTGCAAGAAATGGAAGGCATGGATGCTGAAGAATTATTAGCTTATGATGGAATCATTTTAGGATCTTATACGTGGGGCGATGGTGAATTACCATTTGAAGCGGAAGATTTTCATGATGACTTAGAAAATATAGATTTAGCTGGGAAAAAGGTAGCGGTATTCGGATCGGGTGATACGGCGTATGAACTGTTTTGTGAAGCGGTAACGATATTTGAAGAACGTCTTGTGGAACGCGGTGCAGAGCTTGTACAAGAAGGGCTGAAAATTGAATTAGCTCCAGAAGATGAAGAGGATGTTGAAAAATGCAGTAATTTTGCAATTGCATTTGCTGAGAAGTTCTAAGAATGGGAGTGTCAACGTGGAGACAATGTTAAGTGCAACTGCTATTACAAAGTTAAGAGATGGAAAACTGTTGTTAGCTACTACATATAATGGCTTATTTGTTGAACAAGACGGAGAATGGAAACGAATTTTAAATGGTTTTCAAAAACGAATTAGGGATTTACATAGCGAAGATAATGTAGTTTATGGTGTAGGTGACGAAGGGATTTTTATTCGCAGTATGAATGGTGGAGAGAACTGGACAATTCAGCGTTTTCCAACAAAAGCAACGAGTTGGAATGTATGTAGCACTGTACAAGGAACTGTTGTTGCTCATGGAGAAAAAACGCTGTATCTTTCTCATAATTTCGGTTTGACATGGGAAACTATTCATCCGTTTCTTGAGTATGGCAGTGCGGCACCGTCTATTCGATCATTATTTTTATATAAACATTACTTATTTATTGGTACGAAAATACATGCTAAATATGGTGGTGTTTGGCTCTTTGATTTGAAGACACGTAAATTAAAGAGGATTAAAATTGCGATGAATCAAATGATCTCCGCGTTGACTTTACACAATTCTTATTTAGTAGCGGCAAGTGGATCGTGCAAGGGAGTTAGCGGGAATATTTCTTATTGTAAAATAGATGAAAGTATTGCAAGTGAAAAAATATATTGGCATACATGTCAAAGTGAGCAGAAAGCAAGTAGTTATTTAGACTTAAGTGTAGATCAACATGTTTTATATACAACTTCAACGCAAAATAAGGCGGGGATTAGTAGTGTGTGCCGTGTGCTTCTTGAAGAAGGTATTGTTACAGTATGTGATTCAGTTAAAGGGCACGGATGGCGCATTGTTAATCAAAAAGATGGTTATGTAGTAGCCGGATCAGGTGAATTAAAAGCAATGCAGTGGGAACAAAAAATAATTTAAGAAAAAAACTTTACTTTTATTATATTGATATGATATAGTATATTTAAACCATTTTACTTTTAATAATATAGAGATTTAAATGAGCTGTAACTTCCGAGGAGGATAGCAATGTTAAATCTCCTCAGGGGTTGCAGTTTTTTAATATCTGGCTTATTATTGTAAGGTGGTTGAAAATGAATATGTACATATAGGTACATTGTAGGAGGATTTTTTTCATGCAAAACGGTAAAGTAAAATGGTTTAACTCAGAAAAAGGTTTCGGTTTCATCGAAGTTGAAGGCGGAGAAGACGTATTCGTTCATTTCTCAGCTATCCAAGGCGAAGGCTTCAAAACTTTAGAAGAAGGTCAAGAAGTTACTTTCGAAGTAGAACAAGGTAACCGTGGACCTCAAGCTACTAACGTAAACAAGAAGTAATTTTTGAAAAAAGAAGGGCTCGCCCTTCTTTTTTTTTGCATTTTTATAGATGTCCTCCTACTTACATATCATAACAAGACTGAATTTTCATTCGTTTATTCGGAGTATTTTTGTATAAAGTACATGAATAAATAAATACTGAAAATAAAGTGTTTGTGTGAAAAGGAATTTAGAAAGAGGTAAATAAATTGAAAAACGCTACACATTTCATTGTGTTTGATATTGAAAGGAATTTCAGACCGTATAAATCAGAAGATCCATCAGAAATAGTTGATATCGGAGCTGTAAAAATAGAAATAGGTACAATGAAGATAATTGAAGAATTTTCGGAGTTAGTAAAACCAAGTGCACGATTAACTCGTCATACAACAAAATTAACCGGTATTACGAAAAAAGATTTAATGGGTGTAGAAAAATTCCCTCAAATTATAGAGAAATTTATTCAGTTCATCGGCGAAGGTTCTATATTTGTTTCATGGGGAAAAGAAGATTATCGCTTTCTATCTCATGATTGTACATTATATGGTGTTGAATGCCCAAGTATAGAAAAAGAAAATAGAATTGATTTGCAAAAATTTGTTTTCCAAGCATATGAGGAATTGTTTGAACATACGCCAAGTTTACAATTTGCGGTAGAACAGCTCGCTTTAACGTGGGAAGGAAAACAGCACCGTGCTTTAGCAGATGCTGAAAATACAGCAAATATACTTCTTAAAGTATATAGCGAGAGAGATATTAATAAGCGATACAAAAGACATGGTGAACTTGAACTTGTAAAAAACGGAAAACTAACAGAAAAAGCGAAAAAAAAGATGCGAAAATGGGTGTTTAAAGAACTAAAGAAAAATACAGAACGCCCTTTTGAATGGAGTACATTTGAAAGTGGTGACACGTGGGAAAGTATAACGGAAAGATATTATATAAGTGAAAATACAGTAGAACTCCTGAAAAAACATTTTCGTACAGCAGTGAGAAAAGCGGAACGGCAGATTAGGTATTTGGCTGAGATGGAGGAGAATACAGAGGTTAAATGAATTTCTCCTCCACCTCTAACTACATACATGTAATAACAGCGTATTGATATTAAATAGGCATCAACTTGTTGTTGTGATTGTGCATTATAATTGCTTTGGGATTGTTAAGACGTAATAAGAGTTTTAAACCGTATTAATAAAATAAAAATATATATAAAGAAAAGAGTGTAGTTTAATGGAAACAATCTTTAACATTTTAACTGTTTTAGTTTTTGGGATAATATTTACCACACAATTAGCATTAACTACACTTTCTTTCATAGTAAAGAAGAATTGGAAAAAACTTAATATCTCTTTAAGTTGTGGTGTATTAAAGTTTAAAATAGAAGAGTAAGATTGAGTTTTGTACAAGGGAGGTGTGATAGTGGTAGACTTGGATATTAAAGATGTCACAGTAAAGATGGAATTAAACGGTGTCTTTTGGAACGAGGATCGGATTGCTGAAATGAAGGTGACTACAAAAGAAGAGCATTCTGTTATTCTTCGTCTAGTAGTTGATTTAGAAAGTAAAACTATTAGGGCGACGAGTGCGGAAATAGTGAATGGATTCTGCCCTCTGTGCAAACAGAAAAGGGACGAATGTAGTGAACTTAATGACTTGCAAAACAAAATGGAAATTTTAGAAGAAGCCTACGATTGGGTGAGAGAACATCCGGAATATCGTTTTCAATTATCTTTTTACGAGTACAATAAATTTGAGGTAGTAAAGTGAAATTTGCATCTTAACAACTTATAGAAGGACTTGGTCAACTAGAAATATTGAAGTAGATATTTCTAATGGAAATAAGCTTGTATAACAAGGAAGGGATGTATTTGATTCTGCAACAAATGTCATCTTGCATCAAAAAAATTTGAAAATAAACATGTTTTATTATAAAGCAGAAAAATCGATTCTTAGTAGAATCGGTTTTTAATATAAACAAAAGAGCGCTTATTAAAAGCGCCCAGTAACAACAGTTATATGGAAGTATTTATCCCGTAAAAGCCCGATTGGTGAGGGTTAATAATTAGTGGGGGATGAACAAAACCACACTGATTAAAGTTTCACTTTATTCAATACCGCTCGGATCAAACGAATACTGCTGCTTATTCTCAATCCGCTCAATCACATCTTGCAGCTCATCTGGCTTCAGAAACTCAATAGGAGAGAAGCCTTTTTCAAATGTAAGTGTGTCTGCTTCAATCATAAGTACATATCGATCATTTACCTTCGCAATATGTATTTGATCCCCGAAATCAGCAAGCAGGGCCTTCACAGAGATATGATCTGCTTTTAGTTTTAATTCGACTTCAGGAGCATGCTCGACGATTTGAGCAGTTGCTTCCATTACTTCTTCGGTTGAAAATTGTTCCATAATTTCGCGTTTCGGACTGGCAGCCCATACTTCCATCGCTTGGTCGAATTGTTCGCGTTCTTCCGTACCTTCTTCAAATACATCTTCAATTTGGTCGTATACCATGTCCATTACTTGTGTTTTCATAATTTCAGGCATAGAGCGTTCGTATTCGACGAATTTTAAGAAGTCTTCAAAGTAGCGGGCATGTGATGCTTGGTGTATTTTTAGTTCGCCTACTTCAACCATACCTTCTTCAGGCATGTACGGATATTGGATAGATTTCATATTCTTTGTTGTGATGGCCATTTCAACGTTACGAATCAGTGTTGATTCATCAGAAATAGAAGCAACCTTTGGTTCAAAGTCGCATTTCATTACGAATACGAAGGGATCATCAAAGTATTTGCGTAGTTTTGCCTGAGCAATTAAAAATACACCACCACGTACAGCGCTTGTGTCAAGATATGTATAAACGAGAGGTTCGCTCATATCTTTAAAGTTTTCTTTTGTTTCTGCAAAGCGAATACGATTAAAAAGGTTGTAATGAGGGTTTGAATCAAGTTCGTGCCCTTCTTCTACAATAAAGCGACCAATTTTTGTTGGGGCTTGTTCTGTTTTTGCATGACGTTCTACTTTTCGCTTCGATATTTTTAATAACTCACCATTCAAAAATTCTTTTAAGGAACTATCTTCATATTCTTCAGCGTCTAAAGTTTGAAAATGTTTGTAGCGTTTATCAACTGCTTCACCTTTTCCTTCTACTTGTACAACATAAAAGGAAAGATAATTTATTTCAAAATCCATATTTATCACCTTGTTTCATTTCATTAACTCTTATCAGTATAGAGATGGAAAAAACTTTCGTCAATTTATATAAGGAAGGGGAAGCCCCTTCCTTTATATAATCTTTATTTTCTCGATTAAAATCCGTCTTCTAATGCTGCGAATGGAATGTTTAGTCTGTTTTCTACTGTGCGTAAACGTTGGTTTAAGCGGTTTAGTCTACGTGTATGGCGCTCAACTGTATTTTCTAGTTGACGAACTCTTTGTTCAAGCTCATTTACGCGTCTTTCTAATTGACGATTTCCAGTGCCAGGAAAAGAGATTGGAAGTTGGAATTGTCTATTTTGGTCATATGGATTCGTGTGCTCTGCTTGATCTATATAAGATTGATATTGTGTTTGTAAGTCATACTGTGGTTGTTGGTACGCATATTGATTATATGGATCATATGGATTGTAGGGATACATAATAACATCCTCCATTTCTTTAAAATAGGTTGAATTCACCATAATGTATGTGCAAAAGCGGAGTGGTGGCACGGCAAATACCTATTTATGTTGACGGGATTTCTCTTTATCCCGCTATTTGCTGGGCAATAAGACCCCCATGTCAAAATTCAGCAGAAACAAAGAAGGTCGGGATGCCCGTAAAACCCCCACTGATTACAGTTTCACTTTATAAAAAATAGCTTGAGGGTTTTTGATTTGTATTTCTTTTGCTTAATGGTATATACTGGATAAAAGAGAGAGTTTACATAAAAGTTACAATTCTATCAAACTCAAACTTTTATGTAAATATGTATAGACATTTATAAAAGAAAAGAGTAATTTATATAGAGTGAAAAATAACTTGTAACATTTTATAAACATATTGTAAAATGATTGTAACAAAACATACATAAAAATGAAATAAATACATAATAGTGATGTTGGGGAAAGGGAGAGAGTATATTGTTCCGTAAAGTAAAGGGTATATTGGTTGGGGTGTTATGTGTAGCTATAATGAGTGGCTGTGGTGCAAAAGTAAGTGATGTTGCATTGGTAAGTGATATTGGTGGGCATACTGTAGAGGCTAAAGCAGAAGTGCAGGATACTATTAGTTTAGTTGATGGTCGAACTGGTACTGAAGTGAAAAAATTAGATTTATCTAGTTTAGGCTATTTTGAAGATGAAGCGAAATTTAAAAAGTCTGTAACAAAGGTTGTTGGTGAGGTTGGAAAAAGCGTCGACAAAAAAATGGTTCCTTCACGTATAGCACCTGATGGAAGTTGGCAAGAAGGAAAACCTTCTTATGAATTAATGGAAAAAGAATTAGTAGATAAATTGTTAAATGTTGGTATGTGGGATGCTACGTATCAGTTGCCGATCGTGGAGAAAAAACCAGTCGCAACATTAAGTGATGCGCAAGGAAATGGTACGGTAATTGGTAGATATGAAACGAACTTAGGTGGTTCAACAGGTGGCCGTATTGAGAATATTCGTTTGTCAGCAGCGAGCATAAATGGAGTTGTGTTAGCAAAAGGAGACCGTTTCTCTTTTAATTCATTAATCGGTGATACAACACCAGATAAAGGATATCAATTAGGGAAAGAAATAGTTGATGGTAAATTAGTAGATGGATATGGCGGTGGTGTTTGTCAAACATCTTCAACTTTATACAATGCAGCAGATCAAGCTGGCCTGAAAATGGTGGAGAGAACTACACATTCTAAAACGGTAGGTTATGTTCCACAAGGAAGAGATGCTACAATTGCATATCCATATTTAGATTTAGTATTTGAAAATACGAATGATGCACCTGTGAAGCTTTATATGGGCATTCAGGGTGGAAAGCTAGTTGCTGAAGTACATAAAATGAGATAAGAGTTAAAATGCCACCTTTTCTAAAAGTTAGAAAAGGTGGCATTTTTATTATGAAAATAAAAATGCATGTGAATTCTGACTTTTCTTATTTACATAGGATGATTTTAGTTGTATCCTTCATAGTAACGGTTATATGTAATGGGAAAATATAGGGATAAGGAGATGAAGTTATTCATGGTAAAAATTCATCCGAAAACACGTATTGGTCATGTTGAATTTAAAGTGAAAGATTTAGAGCGTCAAATTGCTTTTTATGAGAATGTTGTAGGATTAGAGGTAATTAAGCAAGAGGGGAATAAAGCATATTTATCTGGAAAAGGTGGAAAGAACGCGTTACTTGTTCTTGAAAGGTTAGAGGACGGGGTACTGCAAGAACCGCGTACGACTGGTATATATCATGTAGCCTTTTTAGTTCCGACTCGTGAAGCTTTTGCTTCTGCGCTATTTGGGGTTCTTCGTAATAAAAATGTAATTGACAGCCCGGATGAGCAAGAAGGGCGTTATACATATTCAAATGAAATTTTACCAATTTCAAGGTTTAATAGTGCAAGTGATCATACATATAGCGAAGCTTTTTATTTGCAAGATTTAGAGGGGAATGGTATTGAAATTTATGCAGACCGTCCGCGTGATCAATGGGGAGAAGGGCCAGGAGGAAGTACACCACTTGATTTAAAAGAATTGGCAACACTTGTTGATTATGAGTTTGATGGTTTGCCTGCTAATACTGTCGTTGGGCACGTACATTTACGAATAGCTGATGTAGAGAAATCACATGAATTTTATGTGGAAACAGTAGGTTTTGAAGTACAACAGCGTGAAGAGGATTGCTTATTTATTTCAGCAGGGGGATATCATCACCATATTGGTGCAAATACGTGGAACGGAGTAAACAATCCACACCCACCAGTACATGCAACTGGGCTAAAGGTGTATACGATTGTACTACCATATAAAGAGGCGTTAGATGAAGTGAAAGAAAGATTAATAGAAAAACAACATGAAATAAATGAAACTACAAATGGGTTTGTGGTGGTAGATCCAAGTGGTATTACAGTGCAATTTGAAATAGAAGCAGTGTAAAATAAGCGAGAAAGTGTATAATCACTTTCTCGCTTATTTGTGATCATTCATAGCTCAATCCAATATCTTCTTACTACATTCCCATCTTCCTCAGTGAAATCATGATCACGAAGCCCGCCGTTATGTAAAATCGTTTTTTCAGAAGCGGTATTCACTGCGTCGCAAACGACAAGTACTTTCGTGATGTCTAATTCCTTCGTTTTTTCTAATGATAATGCTAGTAATTTCGTAGCATAACCTTTTCTTCTTTCAGAAGGGCGAATGCCATAACCGATATGACCGCCAGCGTTAAATAGATGTTCAGTTAAACTATGACGTATATTAACAGCTCCGACAATTCTATTATTATTTGTAACGAGCCAATATGTAGAATCTGGTACCCAAGTTTCAGGGGTATTTATTCCGTTATGCGCATCGAGAAGTTCTTGAACCATAGCTGGGAAGTTAGCAGGATTTTTTGAGATAACCCACGGGATCATTGTTTCACCGCTATCTTTCCATTCGTTATAGAAATCTAAGTATTCTTCTTGTAAATCAGTAGTAGGTGTAAGTAACGAGACGTTCATTGTTAGTAAGCTCCTTTGTTTATGTAGTATTTATAAAAAATTATGATACAAAATGAAAGCGTTTTCCTAAGTTTCTCAACCTAATTTCATGTAATTCACCTTTTATTTTTTAGAAAATTAGTGAAGGTTTAAAATTAGAAGTTATTTATTTTATGTTAATATTTAAAATATTAACATAAAACGACCGGAGTATTAAGTGTATTTTAGTGGTATTCCTTCATGTTGATAAATGGATGTTTGTGATATTTTTTGTTTTATCTATCTATAATGAATGAAAGGGGGAAGTGCCCGTGAGTGTAGATTTTGATTTTATTATACGAATCGGTGTTGCTGGCTTGTTAGGAGCAATGATTGGTATTGAAAGAGAAATTCGATCGAAAGAAGCTGGATTAAAGACTCATTTCCTCGTAGCGGTAGGAAGTGCGTTAATAATGGTTGTTTCGAAATATGCCTTTTCAGATATTGTGTTTGAAGAGCATATGTCTCTAGACCCAAGTCGTATTGCAGCACAAGTCGTTAGTGGAGTTGGTTTTTTAGGTGCAGGCACAATTATTATTCAAAAGCAGGCGGTGAAAGGATTAACGACCGCGGCTGGTTTATGGGCTACTGCCGGTATAGGATTAGCAATTGGAGCGGGAATGTATGTAGTAGGCATTGGAGCGACGATTCTCGTTTTAATTGGTTTAGAAATTGTAAGTCGTATTTTTAAGGTGCAATTTTTATTTCCACAAAATATAACAGTGCAAATGTTTGTAAATAAACATGAAGCGATACAACAAATATTAGAAACACTACAAGTGAAAGGCATCCCAATACTCTCATATGAGGTGGAAGCTTCACAGCAAGGTACAGAAACTGTTTATAAGGTAGGAATGCAACTGAAAAATATATCGTCAGAAGAAAAGAATGAGTTTATTCAGCATATGCAAACATTACCGGAAGTTACGTTTATAAAGTTAAAATCATAGTGTTGAAAACGAGGATAGATGTAGCAGAAATTTTGCTATTATCTATCTTTTTTTGATATAAAATGCACGGAAAGTCAAGCGTTAATTTTACATGGAATGGATACATGTGTGAACGTTACCTTATTTTTTCTCAATACAGGACAAAAAGTAAAAATAGTAAAATAATGGAGCGGGACACTAAAAATGTAAGGTAGGGGAGAGCATGAAAGGCTATTCAAAGAAAATGTTAGTAGGGATAAGTTTTGCTAGTTTAATGTTAGGGAGTTTTCAAGGGGGAAGTTTGGCAGAAGATACTAAGGGAGAGCAAGTTTCTTATCGAAATGTGCTCAAAATGGAGCCAGTCGGTGTACAACTACCAGTACAAGAATTAGCTCATTCATCGAAAGTGCTCGAAAGCAAGTCTTTTGAGAAAAGGCTACAATTTGCCGATTTATCACAAAGACCACCTGAGGTGAAAAAAGAAAGTAAGCAATTAGCTGTAGCGAAAACTTATACAATTGCTGAATTAAATCAATTAAGCAATCAGCAGTTAGTAGATTTACTTGTAACAATTGATTGGGAGCAAATTACGGGGCTATTTCAGTTTAATACAGACAGTCTAGCATTCTATCAAAATGATAGTAGGATGCAGGCGATTATTGATAAATTGAAGCAGCAAGGACAAGCCTATACGAAGGATGATTCAAAAGGGATTGAGACATTAGTGGAGGTATTACGTTCAGGATTTTATTTAGGATTTTATAATTCGGAACTTAGTAAATTAAATGAACGGAGTTATCATGATAAATGCTTACCTGCATTAAAAGCGATAGCTAACAATTCAAATTTCAAGCTGGGTACATTAGAGCAAAATAGAGTGGTATCATCATACGGAAAGTTAATAGGAAACGCTTCGAGTGATGTGGAAACGATAACATCAGCTGCAAAGATTTTTAAACAATATAATGATAATTTTTCTACATTAGTAGATAATCTTTCAGCTGGAAATGCTATTTACGATATTATGCAAGGTGTTGATTACGATATTCAATCGTATTTGTACGATACGAGGAAAGCACCGAAAGATACAGTATGGTATCAGAAAATAGATAGTTATATTAATGAATTAAGTCGTTTTGCATTAATGGGAACGATTACAGCAAAAACCGGTTGGCTTATTAATAATGGCATTTATTATACAGGTAGACTCGGTACGTTCCATAGTACAGGAACGAAAGGGTTACAAGTTGTAACAGATGCGATGAAAATATATCCATATTTAGGGGAGCAATATTTCGTAGCTGCTGAGCAAATTGCAACGAATTATGGCGGGAAAGATGCAAATGGTAAAGTGGTGAATTTAGATCAAATAAGAGAAGATGGAAAGAAAAAATATTTGCCAAAAACGTATACGTTTGATGATGGGGCAATTGTTTTAAAAGCTGGAGATAAAGTGACAGAAGAAAAAGTAAAACGTTTATATTGGGCGGCAAAAGAAGTGAAGGCACAATTCCATCGTACGGTTGAAAGTGATCAACCTTTAGAAAAAGGAAATCCTGATGATGTATTAACGATGGTTATTTATAATAGCCCAGCGGAATATCAATTTAATCGTCAATTGTACGGATATGAAACGAATAACGGTGGTCTTTATATAGAAGGAACAGGTACGTTCTTTACTTATGAGCGTACGCCAGAAGAAAGTATTTATAGTTTAGAAGAATTATTCCGGCACGAGTTTACGCATTATTTACAAGGTAGATATGAAGTACCAGGGTTATGGGGACAAGGAAAAATATATGAAAATGAAAGATTATCTTGGTTTGAAGAAGGAAATGCTGAATTTTTTGCAGGGGCAACGAGAACGGATAATGTTGTACCGAGAAAGAGTATTATAGGAGGGTTATCTTCAAACCCAGCAGAGCGTTATACGGCAGAGCGAACGTTAAATGCAAAGTATGGAACGTGGGATTTCTATAATTATTCCTTTGCTTTACAATCGTATATGTACAATAAGAGATATGATATGTTTGATAAAATACATGATCTTATTAGGAAAAATGATGTAACAGCATATGATGCATATCGCTCTACATTAAGTAAAGATGCGAATTTAAATAAAGAATATCAAGACTATATGCAAATGTTAGTTGATAATCGTGAGAAATATAATGTGCCATTAGTATCAGACGATTATTTAGCGAATCATGCATCGAAGCCAGTTTCAGATATTGCAGCAGAAATAACAGCGGAAGCAAAATTGAAAAATGTATCAGTGAAGAAAAATAAATCACAGTTCTTTAATACATTCACACTACAAGGAACATATACAGGAACTGCAGCAAAAGGAGAATATGAAGATTGGAAAACAATTACACAAAACGTTAATGATACGTTAAAACGTTTAAGTGCAAAGGAATGGACAGGCTATAAAACAGTAACAGCATACTTCGTAAATTATCGCGTGAATGCATCAGGACAATTTGAATATGATGTTGTGTTCCATGGTATTAATACGGAAGAAGGGGCAGAGAATAAAGCACCAGTTGCGGTTATAAACGGTCCGTATAGTGGAAATGTAAATGAAGCAATTTCATTTACAAGCAACGGATCAAAAGATGAAGATGGGAAAATTATTTCATATAAATGGGAGTTTGGTGATGGAGCAGTAAGTAATGAGCAAAATCCAACTCACGTATATACAAAAGAAGGAACGTATACGGCTAAATTAACAGTAACAGACGATAAAGGAGCAACTAATACTGCTACAGCGACTGTAGCTGTTCAAAAGAAAGAAGATAACAGTGTAGAAAAAGAACCGAATAACTCATTCCAAACAGCAAACAAACTGCAGTTAAATCAAGTCTTACGTGCTAGTTTAGGAAATGGCGATACAAGTGATTTCTTTGAAATTAATGTGGAAACTGCTAAAAACCTTCAAATTAACGTAACGAATGAAAATAATATTGGAATGAACTGGGCACTTTATTCTGAAGCAGATTTAAATAATTATGTTACGTATGCTCAGCAACAAGGGAATAAATTAGTAGGTAGCTACTACACGTATCCAGGGAAGTATTATTTACATGTGTATCAGTATGGCGGGGGGACAGGGAATTATACGGTGGAAGTAAAGTAGTAAAAGGGGAGTTGTCTTTTTCAATGAATGGAAAAAGGTCTGTACTTTAATGAAAAAACAACTGCAGGAAATGTCACTAGTGATAATAACAAATTAAGTGTCGCGAGATATTATATTTACATTAAACAAATCTAATCAGTAAATGAGATAAAATCGATGAACTAGTATTTCATCACGATGTAAGAAAAGTTATAAATATTAAGTGCGTTTAATGTAGTTAAACTAAAGGATCAGAGTGTATCTGTAACAATAGATAAGCTCTGATCCTTATTATATTTAATTAACGCATATGAATTTAAGATAATTAATAAGTAAGCTAGCTAGCGGGATTCTTAAAATTCATTTATGTAATTAACTAAACAGAAAATTGTTATCACATTAGCAAGGGATACTAATAGAAAAGCGTGTCCCTTTACCTAATTCACTCTCTATTTCTATATCTCCGTTTAATTCTCTAATAATACTATAAGCAATCATAGTACCAAGCCCAGTTCCTTTTTCTGTTGTTGAATAGAATGGCAAAGCAATTCGTTTTATTTGTTGAGATGACATCCCAATTCCTGAATCAATAATATCAATTATGATATTTCCTTTTACTTTTTGTATATTTATTTGTAATAATCCACCATTTTTCATAGCCTCAATTCCGTTTTGGATGATGTTGTTTAGACAGAGTTTGAATTTTTCGGGGTCCCCATTTATATAAAAGGAATCTGTACTATTTTGTTTGATTTCAACTTTGTATGACAGAGCGAGTGGTGAAATAGTATCTTTCACCTGATTTAAAATGTGATTAATATCTATTTTCTCTTTTAGGGTGTTCTGTGGTTTGGTTAAAGATAAATAGTTATTAATAGTAGATTGTATTTGCTGCATTTCAATTAACATGATTTCTAAGTATTGCTCCTGAGATAGCTTAGAGGCATGTTTTTCATTTAATAATTGAGTGAATCCATGTACCGTGGTTAGTGGGTTGTGGATTTCGTGTGCAATTGACGCTGCTAGTTCGCTAGCTATATAAAATTTTTCAGCCCGTTGCAGTTTTTCTTTCATTTTATATTTCTCAATCATTTCCTCTATAAAATAAACTGATAATAATACTGTGAAAATATTAATGACTATATAATTTAATAAAAATTCTATGAGAGTAGAGTCTATTTTACCTCCTGTATTTATTTGAGTTACAATACCGCAAATAGAAAGTGAAGCTGTACATACTAAAATAAGAAGTAAGCTTAATAATATCTTTTTTTCTTTAAAATACATAGGTAATAAGTAACGAAAGAGCATTGTTATACCCAAAATAATAGTGAAGATAATAAATGATGGAAGAACGCCATTTCCGCCTAAGTAAAACCGGTAAGAAAGATATAAAATTCCTATAAAAACAATGTTTTTTGTATTTCCATATAGAAAAACTAATATAATAGGAATAAAACGTAAATCATAAATAAATCCCACATGTAAATGAAAAGGAAAAGTCATACAAAAAATAATAGCAATGGAGGAAAGGATAGAAAATAACATATTATTACATGTTATTTTTTCTTTAAACTCTAGCCAGAATACGTGATAGCTAAGGATACAAATTATTATAATAAAGGTATTTAATAAAAGAGTAGAAATTCCCATAGTTTTGCATCTCCGATAGTTTGTAAGTAGAATTATGTATGAGTTGGACAAAGATGTTTAGTATTAGTAGACTTTTTATCTAAAAAGGAAGGGTACTTGAAAAGTGCTGTTATATTACTCGTATTAAAATCGATAAGGAAAATAGAAAAAATAATAGATAAAAAATCTATTTAAATTCATGTGCATATGAAATTATAAACTAACTTTTGTATAGGTAAAATTGGGATTGAGTTACTGATAAAATAAGGTTCTTTAAGTATGAATATTCTGTGAAAATGATATGTGTGGTGACTCCTGTTTTGTAGCCTTCGTTATATTAACATGGAATATATCAAATTACAAAGTGAAATTTTAGAAAAATTTTATTAGTACATTTTATCTGAAATAGAAATGCCATTTATTTGAGTATTTTGGTACTTCCTCGTATAAAACTTTGTTAGAAAAAGATTTTAAAATTTATAAGTTTTTTATGAAGTGTAATATTGTAGCTTTATCTATGTGGCTTTCTCAATAACTATTAAGGCGGAAAGTTAAAATATATAGGTTTATAGATATGAATTATTACATAAAAACGCACTTAAAAAAGGATGTATGATGGTAATAGAATACAAACATCAAGGGGGAACTTAAAATGAAGTTAAATAAACTAGTGCTTAGTTGTGGAGTAGTTTCAGCATTAACACTTGGTGTGTTAGGGAATAATACTTATGCTGAAGAAGTACACAAAACGAATGATCCAATTCATGTAGTTGAACATGTTTCTGCAGACTTATTATTAACCCAAACAATGGATTATAGTGGCGAGGCTGTAACTTCTTTCGTATATGATGGGAGTACTGACTTAAGCTTTTCTATGAAAAATAATGGTCAAAATACAATGGGATATAGTGTAAAAGGTCCAAATACAGAGCTAATTGTTGGTGGTTATATAAAACCTGGAGAACAACAAATTAATGTTACAAATGTACGGAATGCTTTATCTCCATTACCGAATGGAACATATAAAATTTACGTTTCAAATGATGATGGTTCTAAGGGGCAATTCCAAGTTTCAGTAAGATCTATGAATTAAATTTAAAACGCTTTGTTTTTAAGTTAATTTAATCTTTACTTATTGGAAAGAAGCTAAAGTGAATTGAGAATTACCGATAAAAATGAAAACGAGCACCTTATCTAATTGTGAGAGGGTGTTCGTTTTTTGCTATTAAACAGAAAATAATTATAAATATATTTTGATATTCCCATTGCTAACCTACTAGATTGTGTCAACTAGAGAATGTCTACTATAAAACATATTAAAATAAAGATGATGTAACATTCCGCTAAATTATATGGGGAAATAGAAAAACCACCCTTATATGAGTGGTTTTAGTAATTATTTTTAGGTTATACATTTAAAATTAGGCTAAGTTATAGAAATAATAAACATTTAATCCGTTGTTATTATTTTGGTTCTGGATAATGATTGTAGTATGAGATTCTAATAAATTCTTGGTAGACATTTGTTAATTTTGCATCTCTAAGAGCATCGTTGAATTTTTGCATACGTACACTCCCTTGAGCGTAGCCTCCACCTGGAGTATAAGGGGTTCTTGCTTCAAAGTCATCCAAAAATACTTTTAATTTTTTATAGTCTTGAGATTGATAGAAAGCCACGGCCTCTTCAGGAGTGACATCAAAGTAAGAGGATGACGTTGAGTTATAAGAAGCTGCTTGAGCAGTAGGTGCCTCTAGCATAGTTGCAGCTCCACCGAACATAGTAAGCGCCATAGAAGATACAATAATTTTTTTAAACATAATAAAACCTCCATGTAGAATATTGGATTAATAGTAATCCTGTAATCATTATAGTTACACTGGAAATGATTATCAAATGCAATATTGCATAATGTATTCCGCTATTTTGGGGCAGTAAGACTCCCGCCCAAAAATTCAATGAAAGCAAAGAAGTTAGATGGGAATCGGGAGGATTAAAGTTTCACTTTATTCTTTGAACGAGAAGTCACCTTTATATTTAAATGGAGGAGTGTAATAGATTAGAAGAGGTGTATAAGTTACTCAGGTTAACAAGAAAATGAAGAGGATATTTTTAATAGGGGAAAGCTTAATAACTGGAGTAAAGGAATTGCTATTTATATATTTAACATACATATTTGTCTTTTAAATTGTAGGCGTGTTTTAGAATTTGTATATAGTAAATTCGTTAAAAAACTTGATAAATAATAAAATGTGTAAATTTTTTGACTATTTTATTAAAATTATTTAATATTTGTAATTTATTGTTTTATAATGATAAATGGGTCGATCGTGAATGTTTTAGATATTGCGATATATACTCGGATTAATTTATTCTAGGGAGGTTACAAAATTGGGTAAGAGAGTCATTATAAGAGTTTTTACATTATTATCAGTACTGGCATTATTCCTTAATGTATTTTTACCTAGGGCTAGTGCAGAGGTTATGACGCATGAGAAATATTCAATGGACTGGAGTTATAGTAATAGTCTAGGTAAGTACATTCGCACTGAAATGATTAAAAATTCAAGTGGTCAAATTGCTTATTGCTTAACCCTTGGATTAAAATCACCAAATGGTGAAGATCTTCCTGAAATGGGGAAAACAGATAATGTAGTATATAGAGTCTTATTAAATGGTTTCCCGCAAAAAAGTGCTGAACAGCTGGGAGTAGCTAATAAAAATGAAGCGCATTATGCAACGCAACTTGCGGTTTGGAATGCATTAGGTCAACTCGATGTAAATGAATTAAAACATGAGAATAAAAATGTTGAAAAAGCAGCTAAGGCTATTATTAGTAATGCTAATAATAGTGAAGAGACTCAAGATGTTTTTATGAATGTGATTCCTGCTGAAAAGCAAAAAGCAGAATTAAAGGGCGAATTCTTCGAAACAAATCTATATTCAGTACAAACAAATGCTAAGAGTGGTTCTTATAAGGTAGTAGCGAAAAATGCACCTAATGGAGTTAGAATTGTAAGTGAAAATGGAGAAGTGAAAGATCAGCTTTCAGTTGGAGAAAAATTTCGTATCCAAATTCCTAAGAATACAAAAACGGGTGAATTTAATTTAAGCGTTGCTGCTAATTTAACTAAAGTTCAAGCAATTGCTTACCGTGGTACGGATACTGTTCAGAATGCTACAGTACTATTAGAGAGAAATGAAGAAAAGCTTAGTAGTGATCTTGCAGTAAATTGGGAAGCAGCTGGTTCTTTAAAAATTAAAAAGGTTGGAGAAAATGAAGAAGTTTTAGCTGGTGCAGTATTTGAGGTCTTTAATGTAAATAATGAATCAGTCGGAAAAATCACGACTGGTGCTGATGGTATGGCAGAATTAAACAACTTACTAATTGGTACTTACACATTAAAAGAAATTAAAGCACCAACAGGCTATGTTTCAGATGATAAACCACAAACTATTGAAGTTAAGACAGGAGAAACAGGAGCTGTCCAAATAGTAAATAACAAAGTAAAAGGTAACATCGAAATTAAAAAGCTTAGTGATTCAGGAAAGATTTTACCAAATGTTGAATTCACAGTCTTCACTGAAGATGGAAAAGAAGTGAAAAAAGTAGTAACAAAAGAAAATGGAATTGCAAACGTTGAAGGTCTTACGTATGGTAAATATTATTTCTTAGAGACAAAAACACCTAATGGATATATTGGAAATAAAACAAAGTATCCTTTTGAAATTAAAGAGCACAATAAAACACTTACTTTTACAGTGGAAAATACCGAAGTGAAAGGTAGTGTAAAATTACTAAAAGTAGATAATGAAGATATTAGTAAAAAATTAGAAGGTGCAGTATTTGAATTGAAAGATGAAAGTGGAAAAGTAGTTGGAGAATATAAGACAGATAAAAATGGCGAGATTAACGTCAAAGATTTAGCGTATGGTAAATATTCATTTGTAGAAAAGGCTTCTCCAAATGGTTACGTTCTTGTTAAAGAACCAATTGTGTTCGAAATAAAGGAACATGGAAAGATTATTGAGTTATTGGCAGTTAATCATCTTATCAAAGGTGATCTAGAAATTACAAAGGTAGATGTAGCTGATGGAAATAACAAGCTTCCAAATGCAGAATTTACGATTTATAACGAAGCAGGAAAAGAAGTAGTAAAAGGAAAAACAGACGATAAAGGAATCGCTAAATTTGAAAAGTTACCATTTGGAAAATACACATATAAAGAAACTGTTGCACCAAAAGGTTATGTATTAAATGAAGAAACGTTCTCTTTTGAAATTAAAGAGAATGGTCAAATCATTAAACACATTGTCAAAGATGAAAAGATTCCTTCAATAAAAACAACAGCTACTGATAAAACAGATGGTACAAAAGAAATGCACACGTCTAAGTCTGTAACAATCCAAGATAAAGTGGAATACAAAGACCTACAAGTAGGTAAAGAGTACACTTTAAAAGGTAAATTAATGAATAAAGAGACTAATAAACCATTAGTTGTAAATGGTAAAGAAGTAACTGCTGAAACGAAGTTTACACCAAAAGAAGCAAATGGTTCTATTACACTAGATTTCACTTTTGATGCAACTGGTTTAGAAGAAAAAGAAGTAGTAGTATTCGAAGAGTTACTGAAAGACGGAAAAGTTGTTACGACACATGCTGATATCAATGATAAAGGTCAAACAGTTAAGTTCGTTAAGCCATCAGTAAAAACGACAGCAACAAACAAAGCTGATGGTGGAAAAGAGATTCATTCAAAGGATTCTATCACTATTCAAGACAAAGTGGAGTATACTAACTTAGTTGTAGGTAAAGAGTACACTGTAAAAGGTAAACTAATGAACAAAGCTATTAACAAACCATTATTAATTGATGGTAAAGAAGTAACAGCTGAAACGAAGTTTACTGCAAAAGAAAAGAATGGGTTTGTAACATTAGACTTTACTTTTGTTGGTGCTGAACAGCAAGGAAGAGAAGTAGTCGTGTTTGAAGATTTATTACATGAAGGTCAAGTAATTGCAACTCATGCTGACATTAACGATGTAGGTCAAACAGTTCGATTTGTAGAACCTTCTATTAAAACGACAGCAACAAATAAAGCTGATGGTTCTAAAGAGTTAGATGCTTCTAAATCTGTAACAATCCAAGATAAAGTGGAATACAAAGACTTAATCGTGGGTAAAGAATACGTAGTAAAAGGCAAACTAATGGATAAAGCAACCAACAAACCATTATTAGTTGATGGTAAAGAAGTAACAGTAGAATCTAAGTTTACTGCTAAAGAGAAAAATGGTTCTATCACACTAGATTTCACATTTAATGCTTCTGCATTACAAGGTAAAGAAGTAGTAGTATTTGAAGAACTGTATCAAGATAATATATTAGTAGCTATTCACGCTGAAATTGAAGATAAGGGACAAACAGTGAAATTTAAAGAGGGAAAATCGGAACAACCTAAACCAGAACAGCCAAATTCAGATGAAAATACGCCAACACCAGAGCAACCTAACGAGCAAGTAAAAGAACAACCACAACTTAAGAAAGAAATTCAATCTAAAATTGGATGGTTACCGCAAACAGGTACTAATCTTACAAGTTGGATTTCTATGGCTGCAGGAGCATTACTGTTAATTGCTGGTGGAGTTATTTTCTTAAAACGTAAAAACGCATAAAAACTAAAAAATAAGCACATCTGTTTTTATAACAAGATGTGCTTATTTTTATCATTTTAGCCAAGAAGACTCCTATATTTAAGCGTGAATGGCATTTAAAATAGCAACTTTATTTGTAGTAAACAATACATAATTTTGTTTTACTGTTTTAATTAAAATACGGTCTGTTGTCCCATAAGCTGTTCCAATACGTATTACATCTACTTCTTCAACACCAGCATAGGTAGCATCTTCGGTAACCTCAATCACATCACGTAATGGAATTGTAATCTCCGCCAATTGCCATGAAATAATTAACTCTTCATTTGTTTTTTTTACATTAATGCCTAGCATTATACCAAGACCTTTCAATAATAATAATATGCTACACTTCTAATCTTATTATATAAATTTTTAGATTATTTATCTATATATAGGAATAGAATTTATTTCTATTTGTGAGCATCTTAATGATGTCAAACAAATAGAAGGATATACAGTCTTTCTATTAAGAAATATGTTAAGAACAAAATTTTACTTCAAATTAATATGAATTTGATATGGTTGAGATATTATGAACGAGAAACAGTAAGAGTTGCAGGAAGGAAATGAATAATGAGACTTAAATTAGTAGGGATTTTCATTTGTGTAATTATGATGTTAGGTATCTTTATAATTTACACCAATCAATCTATTGGTAAAGAATCAGATAAGATGAACTATGAATCTCGTGAAAACTTCATAAATAAAGAGAAAGATAGTAGAGGAAAAAGGCAATCAAAATACAATGAAAGTTCTTTTGCTAGTATACAGGCTGTAGTTAATAAGGAATATGGATTACCCGAAGACTTAGTGGACAGGATTGTTACTGCATTAACAGATAAACTTAATGTGTAAATTATTCAGTGTTTATGAATTCTATTATTACTATTTAAAGCCTAATTTCTCAATGTATTGTAGAGAAATTAGGCTTTTTTTATCAATTCATTAAAGTTTTTATAATTCAAGGACTCAAGTTAATGATTATATTTTCAAGTATTCGTTTTGAGCTACATAGATATAGTTTTCGTTGCAACTGTTTGTTGAAATATTTTATCATGCTCAACAATAACCATTGTGGGATTAAATTGTTGAATAAGTTCTTCAATCTGCATGCGGGAATAGATATCTATAAAATTTAGTGGTTCGTCCCATATATATATATGAGCTTTTTCACATAAACTTTTAGCGATAAGCAGTTTTTTCTTTTGTCCACCAGAATAATGAGATATATCTTTTTCAAATTGAATTCGGTCAAAGTCCATCTTACTTAGGATGGACTTAAATAAGGTTTCATCAATCTTGTGCTCTTCAATAAAGCCTGATAGCGATCCCTTCAAATGAGAAGTATCTTGTTGGACATAGGAAATGATGAGTCCTGTACCTAAAGTAACTAAGCCTGTATGCTGTATCGGATGTCCTAGAATTAGTTTTAGGATACTACTTTTTCCGCTCCCATTCGTTCCATCAAGTACAATTCGGTCACCTTGTTCAACTATGAAGCTAATCGGCTCATTCACAATTTGATCATTGTACTTAACGGACACGTCAACTAAAGTAACCAATTCATTTGATTTAAATTGCAATTGTTCCAATTTTAATGACTCAGTTTTTTCCACATTTTTTAGTAATTTTGATTTTTCCTCAATAGCTTTTTGTTGCCTTGATTCAAGGTTTTTTGCTCTTTTCATCATCTTGGCTGCTTTATGTCCTACAAACCCCTTATCTAACTTAGAGCCTGAATTCCTCGTTCCATTTTTTGAAGCTTCCACGTCATGAGACCAACTTGCTGAACGTTTGGAAGACTGTTTTAATCGCCCTATGTCTTTTTGTAGACGCTCATTTGTAGCCTTCTCGTGTTCTTGCTGTCTATCAAAATTTAACTTCCAAGATGAATAGTTACCACTTTGAACTTCAATATTTGCTCTATTAATAGATAGGATATGGTCAACGCACCCATCTAAAAAGATTCTGTCATGTGAAATTAAAATAAATCCTTTTTTCTTCCTTAGATAATCGGAGACTATCTTTCGTGCATCTGTATCTAAGTGATTTGTTGGTTCATCAATTAATAGAAATTGACCCGCATTTAAAAACAGTGCAGCAAGCAACACTTTTGTTTGTTCCCCATTTGATAATGTTTTAAATGGTCTGTACATGACCTCAGCATCAACATTTAAATAGGATATCTCACGTAGAAGTTCCCAATCTGCGGCTTGGGGACAAATTTCTTCAAGGATTTCATGAGTGAATTTGTTCTTATCTGAAACAGAGTAGGGGAAGTAATTGAATTCTACTGAAGCAAGGATTTTCCCGCTATACTCATAATTCCCTAACAATAAATTAAAGAATGTCGTTTTACCTCGTCCGTTTCTACCGATAAATCCCAGCTTCCAATCCGTATCTATTTGGAAGTTTACACTTTCAAAAATATTATCAAAGCTACCTGGGTATGAAAAAGTTAAGTCTTGGACCTTTATCATTGACATAATAATTCCTCCTTTATATATCGAAACGTTTCATATAAAGTCGGAACATCCATCCATTTTTTAATTCCTCTATATAAGTTTGATGGATATTAACGACTTATATAGAGCATTACATGTGTAACAATAGTATCTGAAGTACTCATTTTTCTCGCTCCTTTATTTGTGAAGTACATTTAACAATTAGTAAGTTTCAACTAAGACAAACAGGAATAAAAAAATCCCCCAATTTGTAATCGGAAGGATTAGTCTTTCGTCTATACTTAATAAGTACTTATTAATCATTTGAATCATGACAAATAAAGTATGAACTGAATTTTAAAAATGGATAGACTAACCCTATATTTTGTAGTTTGAAGTTATAAAATTCAACTTAAAATATAAATTAGTTAATCATTATTCATCCATCATTCCTTTCATAATTCTATTTTTAGAGTAACATTCTTTTTAGGGAGATGCAATATTAGCTTCAATTTCATCTAATACTAAATCATTTATAATTCTTTGAGTAAGGAGATAAAACTTTACCGCCCTTTTTATAAACATCACATTTTTGTTCAATAGGTCATGTCTTTTGTCCGTTAAAAAGGGAGGATATGAAATTGACATCAACTTTTTGTGTAACTATAATAGTTACAGTTGGTTTCGTAAACTAATTTGAATTTCTATTTTAATGATAGTATATTTTCATTCCTTTTTAAGTGTGACAGATAGCAACTATAATCCAATAGAGGAGTAGATTCTATCTCATATGTAAAGAGTAGATAAGTTGTACCCGCCAAATTTACGACGCGCAAATACTTAAAAAATTACATTTTTCAGCTTATCCTTTTTAGAATCCTCAGTATTGGTAATTGTAAACATCTACAAAAAGTTAATAAGATTGTTGTGTGTAGAAAGAAATCTTTTAAAAAGGTCATAATATGGATAATAGGTAGCACACATTTTAATTAGTAGGACTTGTGCTACCATCAAGCCATTTTTTAATAAAAGTATAGAAAAACTCAAGAAGGTGAGTCCATTGCGTAAGCATGCATATGTGCAATTTTATGTATTGATATTGGCTTTAATAACTTATATAAGCTTTTGCTTTATATTTTTATTTGTTTTTCCGAATCATTATTTCGTATCAGATTTTAATATCCGACTATCATCTTTAGTCGTTGAAACTACTGTATTTATCTCATTACTGTATTCTATATTATCCCAAAAAATTAAGTTAGGAGTATTCTGGGTTTGCATTACTATTGCAATAGGGTGTTTTTTGATAGGGAATTTCATATCCGCTTTTCAAGTACTTAATGTAGAATTACCAATACAAAATTTTAATATTTCTGATGTATTTCTACTGTTTTTCTTATTCTTCTTTCTTTTTGCGTTCTTTTATAAAATTATGATGGAATGTAACAAATGGGAGAAAACGTATTTACTTTGTGATTTATGCATTGTTGTTACTGCTATTTTTACATTAGAGTGGTACCTATTTAATAAACCATCTGCAAATATTTTATTCTTATCAATTGGAGATGTTTTTCTCTCATTTATTTTTCCGATTATAGATTTATTGCTTCTATTACTTGGAGTTACACTGATCTTTCGACCTGCTATTTTCAATGCAAAAAGTAAATTGTTTATTTTTATCCTAGTATTAACTGGATTGGCTATTACGGACTATTTGTATTTTTATTTACAAGGTGATTTGTCAGAGCGTTCAGTTATATTTTTAAGGTGTTTGTATAGAGTTTTCCTATTATTTATCGCTATTGCTGCTACAATCCCAAAGAATACTTCTTCTAAAAGAAATTATTTTATTATTAATCCGACATTTGGAGAGAAACTTCTTGGTATATTCCCTTATCTTGCAGTTGCAGTCTTAATTGGCTTTACTTTGAAAGAGCAAACTTCTTCAGCTACATTAATTACGGGAAATTGTATTGCTTTTGTATTTGTACTGATTCGTCATACAATCGTACGAATGCAAAACAAAGAGTTAACTAAAACATTAAAAGTGTTTAATAATCAATTAGAACAAACAGTATCTCAAAGAACAAGGGATTTAATAAATAAATCTAATGATTTAGTAAA
Organism: Bacillus sp. B1-WWTP-T-0.5-Post-4; assembly: GCF_009183795.1. Lineage (NCBI taxonomy): Bacteria > Bacillati > Bacillota > Bacilli > Caryophanales > Bacillaceae > Bacillus > Bacillus sp. B1-WWTP-T-0.5-Post-4. The sequence goes on along the minus strand of NZ_WEIJ01000003.1, from coordinate 388,969 downwards.
AAATCAAGAGAGATTTAAGTCATTATATGAGTATCATCCGGATCCTATTTTAACGATTGATTCAAACGGTATCGTATTAAATATAAACCAGGCTGGAAGTATGTTACTAGGAAAAGAAAGTGCTGCATTGATAGGGAAAGAGTGCTTCTCTATTTTTTTAGATGAAGATAAATCTGAATTGGAAGCAGCTATAAAGAAAGGGAAACGATGTAGTTCATCTTCACTACAGTTACGTGTGAAAAATAACAATGAGAAGGATATACTCTTTTGGTATGTCACTATAGTTCCTATTATGATAGAAGGACAAACCTTTGGGAGCTATGTAATGGTAAAAGACATAACAAGGATGAAACAACAACAGGAAGAGATAAATTACCTTGCATTCCATGATACGGTGACGGAGATTGGAAATCGTATATTCTTCCAACAAGAATTAGATAGATCTATTAAGCGTGCACAAAAAACACAGGATAAGTTTGGGCTCCTGTATATTGATTTAAATCGCTTTAAGACTATTAATGATACATTGGGTCATTCGATTGGTGACAAGGTTTTAAAAGAAGTTGCCAAACGTTTTAGGACATGTCTGTCACCGACTATTCCTCTAGCAAGAATAGGTGGTGATGAGTTTGCGATCATTGTCCATAACCAAACAGAGCAACAGCTATTGGATTTGTGTAAAACTCTATTTCGTATAACTGAAGAACCATTTGTAGTAAATCAGCATAGTTTTTACTTATCTCTTAGTATAGGAATAGCAGTGTATCCATTTGGAGGAATAAATACTACTACACTTTTACAACACGCTGATATCGCTATGTATAGCGCAAAGGAAAAAGGTAACAATGCTGTTTGTATGTATGACGAGACATTATCTCAAAAAGTAACTCGTCGATTACGATTAGAACAGGATTTACCAAATGCAATTGAAAATAATGAGTTGTTTTTATTGTATCAACCACAAATTGATAGTAAGGCAGGTAAGGTTATTGGTGCAGAGGCTTTAATACGTTGGCAACATCCAGAGCTTGGGCTGATTTCTCCTTTTGAGTTTATACCTATCGCAGAAGAAACGGCGCAGATTATTTCAATTGGGAAGTGGACGTTACAGAAAGCGTGTCAACAACTGAAAGAATGGCATTCTACGGGCTTTTCAAATCTAAAGATGGGGATAAATTTATCAGCTATAGAGTTTGAACAGAAAGATTTTGTTCAAACCATTATATCTACCATAGAAGAGATAGGAGTACCTGCTAATTCGATTGATTTGGAATTAACAGAGCGAATAGCAATGGTAGATGAAAAGGAAACCTTATCGAAGTTAAAAGCATTAAAATCATATGGTGTACATTTATCAATTGACGATTTTGGTACAGGTTATTCTTCATTAGCGTATCTGCCTCTTTATCCAATTGATACTTTGAAAATTCCAAGAGAATTTGTTAATAGGATTGGAACTTCTACTGATGGAGATGAAATTATACAAACCATTATTTCACTTGCTCATACTTTAAACATGAAAGTGATAGCAGAAGGGGTAGAAACGAAGGAACAATTAACAGTGTTACAACGTAATGCATGTTATCTAATTCAGGGCTATTACTACAGTAAACCTGTAAATGAAGATGAATTTATTGGTTTTTTAAGTACAATACAAAATGAATAAGTGAAAAATCAGTATATGTATGAAATAAAGTGAAAAGACGATCTATCCATATGGATTTGAACGTCTTTTCACTTTATTTTCAGTAGTTATGCAGCAAGGTTTCAGCCTTTGAAAGTAAAATAAGTATCTATATTCCTTGTATTTAGGGCTAATGGGATATGAGGTGAAAGTTGCTTCTTGTGAAACCGCATTAGGGACAGCTCGTATATTCTTAAAGCAATTTGAAAAAGCGGAAGAACATTTCAATCGTTCCATTGACCTTTTGCAAAAACATAATAAAGAAAAATTGATTTTAATAGTAAGGCATAATCTAGGACTATTATATGCAACTCAAAATTTATCTAAATTAGCAATTCGTCATTTATCAGAAGTGACAGAGAAGAATATTGCCCATTTTAAAGCATTGTTCTTACAAGCGCGTGAACACTATAAGCTAAGAAAAACAAATATTGTAAAAGAACTTATTGAAAAAGGATTAGCAGTTTGTATGGAATTAGGAAATGAAGAGTATGTATATCATTTCAATATTTTACGTTCTCTTAATGAAGATGAAGCAATTAAACTCTTAGAAGAAGTGAAAAAAGTATTTCTTACTTCGAAAAGCAAGGTTTATGGGATTTCGTAGAAGAATATGCAGATCTAAAAAAGGAAGAAATTATACAATAATCACATGCTATCATTTTTAATAGCTAATTAACAAAAGGACTCCAATTATGGAGTCCCTTTGTTAATGGGATAATGCTTTAGTTTATCTAATTATAACAATATTTGTAAAAAGTGTAAAGGGGTCCTAGTTTGGAGGGGGAATTATTTAATCTTTTTTATTTAATAAAAGGGATGATATTTAGTTATCTGCGCTTCTTAATTATGTTTTTTATCACAATTTGAAGTAAATTTCAGTTAATCTTATTTATTTTATAGGAATTATAAGTTATACTAAAAGTAGGTGCAAAATGTACCATTTGAAAAAGAGTGCATTGCAAAAAGGAATCCGTAAAGGATTCCTTTTTTGTTTCTTTTAAAATGAAGCAACGTTCTAATTATCTCTTTCTTTTTTTATGAATGAACTACCAATGTATAAATTTAAAAGGTATTTTTGGAAAATTGCCATATTCCTGTAACAAAACAAAGGTATGTTATGTGTGTTAAATATAAAGAGAAAGAAGGAAAAGTTGTGAAAAAAGTTTTGCCAATTGTTGCGTTATTAGGCATGATGAGTTTTGGAGTACAGGAAATGAATGTAAGAGCTGATACATACCACAAGGGCGATTCAAAAATTAGTTTTTGGGATTCGAAAAGAAAGGGTACTAATTTCATGAATAGTACGTCATTACCTGAAAACTATAAAAGTGCAAAAGAAGCTAATATTGAATATGTACGTTTAGCACCTGATAAATGGGCAAAAGATAAAGATTTTCTATTTGAGGATAAACCAGATACTTCTGGAAAGGATTTTCTGATAGGTAATGCAGATAACTATCGGGGATTAGTAAAGGAAGATCTAGAAAAATTAAAGGCGGATTTAGATGCCGCACAATCACAAGGAATGAAAGTCGTTCTTACAAAGTTATCCTTACCTGGTGATCGATGGCGCCAATTTAATAATAATAAGAATGACGACAGAATATGGGAAGAAGAGAAGTATCAAGAACAAGCAAGTCAATTTTGGAAGGACCTCGCTCTGGAACTAAAAGATCACCCCGCGGTGGTTGGTTATAATATTATAAATGAACCACATCCAGAAACAGCTAAAAATAATAGATATAATGATTTTTGGACGGAAGATTACGAGAAATGGTATGCAAAAGTAAAAGGAACGACAGCTGATTTAAACAGATTTTATGAAAAGGTGATTAACTCCATTCGTGAAGTGGACAAAGAAACACCGATTATTTTAGATTCAGGTTTATATGCTACTCCATGGGCCTTTAAATATTTAAAACCAGTAGAGGATAAAAAAACACTATACGCATTTCATATGTATGAACCATATGAATTAACGAGCCAAGGTGAAAAACAAAACAAGGAATATCAATATCCAGGATTAGTAAAAGTAGGGGATTTAGAGAAACCTGTAATGTGGAATAGACAGGGATTAGAGAAGTTTTTGAAGCCAATTCAACAATGGTCTAAGAAAAATCATGTACCATCTAATCGAATTATTGCAGAGGAGTTTGGAATTAACCGTACTGTTCCAGGTGCTACCCAATACATGCAAGATCTTATTTCTATCTTTAACCAAAAAGGATGGCATAAATCATTCTATGCATTCCGTGAAGACACATGGACAGGGATGAATTATGAATTGGGAACAGAAAAAATAAAATGGGATGAAGAGGGTAAACCGATGCGTCAAGATAATTCACTCTGGGATGTAATAAAAAAAGATTTACAAACGCGTAAATAGTTTAGAATATTAGGTTTAAGGACTAAATATAAGCATCTAATTCAAATAGAATTAGATGCTTTTTATTTCGAAAAAAGGTGGAGTTGAATTAAAGGTTCCATCTTTTCTTTTGCATAAAGAGTACCAATCAGGTTTATTTACAACGAAAAATAAGATTTTTAGAGAATAGCTTAGAAAAAATTGTGGAGGTTTAAACAAATGTGGTCACAATTGTTTAAACCTTTAAAGTAAAATGGAAGTTGGACAGTTGCTATACAGGCAGCAAATTTACAATATGTTTCGGCTGAGCCTTCGGGAAATATAATAGCAAATCGTAATGCAGTTAATGAATGGGAGAAATTCGAATTAATTCCGACTGGGGAATTATATACGTACGCTTTAAAAACTAAAAGTAATGGGAAGTATGTTTTGTTTGAGCCAAATGGTAGAGTAGTAGCAGATCGTACATCAATTGGTGCATGGGAAAAGTTTATCTTATATAATGGTGGAGACAATAGGATATATGTATTACAAGCACTAAGTAATGGTAGATATATATCAGCAAATGGTGGTAGAGAATTAACAGCTACTAGTTATGTAGCTGGAAGCTGGGAAAGATTTGTTATTGTATACTTCTAAACTTTGAAGTGTTATATATCTAAATGATAATGGCATGTTTAGTTGGTATAAATACCTAATACAATAAAGTTTTAAGCATGTAATACAAGTGTATATTAACGTGTAAAAGGGCTGCAAATAATTAGCAGTCCTTTTTGCATGGACTTACTGAGGTTATAATGAGAAGAAAAAGAACCCTATAGGGTTCTTTTTCAAGGCATATTAACAGTAAGGAGAATCATGAAATGCTACTTCAAATCTTTATTAGGGGAAAGATTTTGAAAAAGCTTAACATGTATTTATTTTTACATAAATGTAAGATGTAGTAAATTGATAATGTTTATACTTACTATTACTAATATTCAATTAAGATAGTTAATACTATTTATATAGTGTTAACTGGTGTATAGTACAGTATAGATTTAGAAATTTAATATTAGATTACATTTGTTAAAAAAGTTAATAGATATATTATTTCAAATTTTAACTAACATTTAAACGGTTTTAATTGAAATTGGTTGTGTATTAACCCTTATAAGCCAATAAAAGTAAATAAAATAAACAAAGACCCTGTAATAAATACAGGGCCGGATACAGGGTTAAGGGAACGCATAGTTTCTTAATATCATAGTAGCATATATTCTTTGTATAGCTACATGAGGATTTTGACAGAATTAAGAACAAGACAGAAAATCTGTAGGAAAGCAAATATAGTGCTGGAAATGTGATTTTAAATTAAGCTATAGGTATATTGAAATGGATGAAAACTCTTGAGTACCATGATTAAATTGCCTTTAATTATGAGGTCTAGGTTAGAGGGATAATTGGATCTTACTGAAAAGAAAAAATGTTTTTTAGATTAAAAGAAGAAAAGACATCTTTTGGGTGTCTTTTCTTTAGGTAAACAGTTCACATATTGCTGAATTAGATACGAAACCATAATTCGACTACGAAGTAAATCCTAACATAATCTGAACAGAAAAAATATGTAATATTACATTTTTAGTTTTTAATTATTTTATTCAATATAGAGAAACAACGTAAATAAAAGGGCATGCAGTCGTATCTGCAGCCCTTTTTAGGAGGAATTCAAGACACCATTAGGACACGTATTGGTAAACAGGTTCAAAAATAGTATGTGTGAAAAGAAAAAGTCCTATACCAAAAGTAGACAGGACCTCATCTTTTTACATTTTAAAAAATGAAATTCTGTCCTTTTGAAATCAGTACAGCACACACTTGGTTTGAAATGAAATTAGAAAAAGTATACATGAAAATGGCAGACAACTATTTTGTTGCCTGCCGGTGCCAGTGGGTTGAATGAGTTAGTCAATTCAATAAATTGTGCTATCCCATTACCAGAAGAGTGAAGCCGCTAGTTCAAACGGCTTAGACATAGTTTGTCTAATAAAGAAAAAATTATGAGTAAAGATTTTGTTTGCTCTATATGAAAAGATAAATAGATATTCATCAGACAAGGATAATTTAGCATATCTTGAATAGGGTGTAGGAACGAATTAAAGAAAGGGATATTTGTTTAGGAAGGGACTGACTCAGGAGTGGGACTTTCGGACAGGGTTTGGGGAGCGGTGATTGCCTTTGGCATTGCGACTAATCTCGTTGCTTGTATAATGGCAGTATACATTCAAAAATATGAGCTAATGATAAATCATCTTACAAATATTTTATTTTTAATAATTATCTCTTTAACGTTTATAAAGATGAAAATTAACAGATGGGTGGCTTTAGGATTTACATTAGTTGTAATAGAGAAAGGTATTAAAGCGGGCTATGACTTCTACACACATAATTATTATAGTGTCAGTTGGAGTTTAGCTATCATTGTCTATTGCATATACGAGATGGAAAAGTATCATATTGAAATAAACGAATAGGCGCAACAAAAAGGTGTTAGTAGGTGGAATTCTTTTTAAAATACTATAAAAAAGACACTACAAGAGTGTCTTTTTTTTGAAAATACTCTATAATTAACTTTGGGGAAGGTAATGTTAGAGTATTCGTTTAGCATTATCTTTATATTTGATAAACCATGAAATCGAAAGATTTTGTGGTTTATTTTATGAACAATAGATATTAAAGTATTGGCAGTGAGTTATTAATCATTTTAAGCATTAGGGGAGAATGGATTAAAAGTCTAACATCGAATAACGGTTCCGGAATATAGTGTTGCGAAATGATCTCCCATATCCCAAACGGTACTTGCCTGTATATAGCCCTTAAAGCCTTCTGAAGAATAATAAATCTCTTTTGGTATACTTTCTTTAGTTTGGAAATGTGCTTTAGAGTACTTTACATAATGGTTTTTAACAACTTTTGCTTCTGGAACAATAGTGTTTTTTTGTTCCAATTTTGGCCTAGCACTAGAAGGTGGTATGAATTTTACATTGTCTTGGTAATTAGGCTCTAAGGTGTCAGCTTGTACACTGTGTGACGAAACAAAGGTGCTTAGACTACTTCCCGCGATTAAAGTTGCAAATACTAACTTTGAGAATTTTGTTAATCTACTCATTCTATAATCTCCTTTTTATTATTTTGTAAGGTATCTCCTTACACCTCACAGTCTATATCCACTACAAAAGGGTGTACATACATATTGATAGACAAAATTCTACAAAATACCGCATGTTTTTGGGGTTTATGTATAATAATCCAATGTCTAATAATCTACCAAAAGTAAAAAGGTAGGTCTTATATAAAAGAAAATGAATAATTTATGCAGGTAATGTATATGGAATTATTGTTTAAATATTCTAAAATGAGTTGATAAAGATGTTGGTAGGTTTTTTGGAAAACAAATAATTCCCTAGGTGAAATTTGGAGGGAACATTCTCTGTTAGAGTTTTTATAAGGGAATTCATTTTCGTAGATTCAAAATGTAAAAATAACTAAAAGAGCAAGTGTTTCAATGGGTAAAAAGCTATGTTGAGTCTTTTTTCTCTGTTGGTGGTCGTCTAATCAATGAAATGACGGATGCTAATGATAGTTTGTGTCTAGCAACATTCGTGTATAAACGAATGAATTAAGAAAAGGGTGAAATATTGGATAACTCGAAATGGATGCCTTTAAGTAATGTTGATGATGATGAGGAAATTTGGGTAGGAGCAAGAGTTAGGTTGTACAATGTTGGTATGAATAGAGAAGATAAAGAAAATAATTTCTATGAATATATTATTTCTTATATCTACGACAACACTAACTACTTACAACTAACTAATTTAACAACAGGAAAAGCAGGTTATATTATTTGTGTCATTGAAAAAGAATTACCAAATAATTATGCTTTGGGCAGAACATTAAAGCAAAGAATAGGTTTAGAAAATACCTATTTTAGATTTGAATAATCAACAAATAAGGGAAGCACCAACTCTAAGGTGTCTTCCCTTATTTAATACTTTTTATCAATAATCAATATTAACAGAGCCTAAATAAAAAAGTGAGAAAAATGATAAACACTCTTCTCACTTTCATCAATTAGGGTGGCATATACATAAATATGCGTTTGGGTGGATTTTGGATGAAAAATCCACATGCATAGTATAACAAAAAAATTATGGCTTTTCGCATGTAATATTGCATATGAAAAATAGTAAAGTTTTAAATTTTAATATTAACAACTTATATATATGTGTTACAATGTAATTCTCTAATTTATTTTATTCTCCTATTTAGAATTTATAGTTTAGTGATTCAATAAAACAAAAGTGGTTGTAATAAATAGATAAAACGATGAAATAATACAGTTAGAATGGTTAAAAGGCAGTTAAATATAAGTATTAAAAGAAATAAATTTACTTATTTATGTTTAGTGAATGTATTATGGTAAGAATTTCATCCGATTGGATTAGCGCTAAACTAGATTTTTATCCAAACAAATCCAATAATTATTTTTTAAATGAAGTATATGTTGCATCAAGTTTATTTGGAATAATTCGTAGTCTAATAATTGCTGAATCTAGAAAAATAACATATTCGAAAGGAGGACAGATAAAACTCTGTCTGTGAAAATTAAATCTCTAAATTATAAAGTATGGATAATAGGATGTAATTGTGGTTTCATTTCGAATGGTACCATAAATGAATGTGGAAAAGTAAAGGAGAAAAATTTAAATAAACTATATAAGTAGTAAAAATGAAAAGGAGAAGTAGCTAGTGTTTAATATAAAAGAAAGATTGGGGCAAATAAAGCTTAAAACGAAGTTGTCTATGGCATTTATAGCAATATTAATTATACCAAGCCTTATCGTAGGAGTATCATCTTATAATAAAGCAAAAACAGATCTTAATGAAACAATTCTACAATCTGCAAAAGATAATATAAGTATTTTAGATAAGATTGTTGATGATGAATTAGAAAATAAGCATACAGATATCACTCATTTTGCAAAGGTACTCACACAAGGGGATTATAATCCTGAACAATCGCAAAATGTACAGAATAAATTTGATCAATATATACAGTTACATCCAGAGATAGAAACGATTTATACGGCATCCAGTAACAATCAATTTATTCATGCACCTGTTGGAAAAATACCAGAAGGGTTTAATCCGCTAGAAAGCAGTTGGTACAAGGATGCAGTAAAAGCAGATGGAGAGATTATTGTTTCATCTCCATATAAATCAAAGTCTACAGGAAATATGGTAATTGCAATTGCAAAGCAGAATGCAGATAAAAGTGGTGTCATTGGCGTAGATTTGAATATTAAAGATATCGTAAAAACATCCAAAATGATAAAAATTGGGAAGCAAGGATTTGTATCTATAGTTAGTCAAGATAAAACTATAGTTGTTCATCCATCACTAAAACCTGGAGAGAAATTAGATAAAACTTTAGTGGATGAATTGTACAAGACAGAAGATGGAGTAATTACTTATAGCCTCAATGGTGAAGATCGAAACATAAGCTTTAAGACAAATAAAAAAACAGGTTGGAAAATAGCTGGCGTAATGCCTACGAAAGAAATTGAAGAAGCTACCAATCCTATTTTTTATAAAACGCTCACTATAATAGGGGCTTCATTATTGTTAGGTGGAATTGTAATTCTATTCATACTCAAATCTATAATTACTCCACTCAGACAATTAGTCATTTCAGCTCAAAGAATTAGTCAAGGAGATTTAACCGAGAAAATAGATATTCGTTCAAAGGATGAACTTGGTCAATTAGGTGGTAGTTTCAATACAATGGCAGAGTCGTTACGTAATATTATTTCTCAAATTAACACATCTGCAGGACATGTAGCTGCGTCTTCTGAGGAACTAACTGCTAGTGTAGAGCAAGCAAGTGTTGCGACAGAACAAATTACAAAAGAGATGGAAGAAATCTCGAACAGTGCAGAGGTTCAAAATAATGAAGTTGAGTCTGGAGCTGAATTAATTGGTGAGGTAACACGAAATATTCAATACGTAGCTGAGAGTGCTTCTGAAGTATCGGCTTCATCCATATACACTAAACAAAAAGCCAATGAAGGTGAACAATTAGTAGAACAAACTGTAACACAAATGCAGTCTATCCATCACTCTGTTTCTCAATCCGATAATGTCATAAAATTATTAGATAAGAAATCACAGCAAATTGGCAGTATATTAGAAGCGATTCAAAATATTGCGGAACAAACAAATTTATTAGCATTAAATGCAGCGATTGAAGCAGCTAGAGCTGGGGAACAGGGGAGAGGGTTTGCAATTGTTGCTGATGAAGTTAGAAAGTTGGCGGAGCAATCATCCGAATCTTCAATGGAAATTGGAAGTTTAATTAAGGAAATACAAGCAGACGTACATGAGACTGTAAAAGCTATGAATGAAGTAGGCGTAGAAGTACAGTCGGGAATTAAGGTTGCGAATGATACAAAACAAAGTTTTTATGAGATTTCAAAATCTGCAAATGATATTGTATCAAAAGTGCATGGTATGGTAGAACTATCAAATAAAATGACAACTGATGCAATGAAAGTTGATACATCGATTGATCAAATAGCTATGGCTGTAAAAGAAAATTCTTCAAGTATGCAAACGATAGCTGGTTCATCTGAGGAACAACATGCTTCTATGGAAGAGATAAATTCTTCAGCAATACAATTAGCACAGATGGCGGAAGAACTTCAAGAGTTAATTGGTGGATTTAAGATTTAAGTTGAGATTCTAGGAGAGAATGCTAGAATCTTGTTACAGAGTGGAAATGAAAAATCCTATAACATAGTAAATAAGTATAATATGTACTCTCTATGCGTATTGAACAGGCAGATAAGCCATTTAAAAACCCTCCATTTGGAGGGTTTTTAAATACATTTACATTAAATTTGTGGTGGTGCACCACCATAATCGCCAACACTATATGAAGGAGCAGGATAATGCCCATGAGTAGCAAGCTGATCTGTTTTAGAAAACTGAAAAATTCCCACCGTTAATACCCCAATAAAAGCAATGCCTGATAATAATAAGCTAATTTTTTTCATTATTTTAACACTCCTTTTGCGATTGATTTTTGTCTTGCTTGATAACAAATATGGAAATAGTCACTTACTTTTTGGTGGTTCTCTAATTGTCTACATTTTGTGGCAAATAATTCGGCGTATTCGACAACATATTCCCATAATTCTTCTTCCTCAAAGTATAAGATTCCTTCTTGAATGATTTTTTCTAATTCTTCCAATGGAATATTTTCGTTTAATTTTTTTAAAATAGAGAAGTGGTGTGTGTATTCTTCGTTATGAATTTCTCTACAAATCTGTAGCCCCTTATCAATGAGTTGGCTGGCCGTTGATTGTTCTCCTAACTTATAATGTTCCTTAGCTTGTAGGAAGATGGCCTTGAAGTGTGTCGGGATTTTCTCTGTTACTTCTGAAAGGTGACGAATAGCTAAAGTAGACATACTTTGATCAGAATACAGCCACCCCATAGTATTTTTTACGTATAACAAGGAATCTTCTTCCCTATTTTTTTGTAGTAAATCAATTGCGCAATGTAGATATTCTTCTGCTTGTTCGTACTGTTTTAAATAGATGCAGCAACCACCTAGCAAACTATTACAAAAGGCTGTTTTTACTTCATAACCTTCGTACTTTGAAAAGATTGCTCTCGATTTATTTGCGTACTCGATAGAAGCGAGATTGTTATAGGTATGGTGATAGAAAGTAGCAATTCTATAGTAAAATTCAGCATGTTCAATTTCATCTGGTATAGCTACCAATATTTTTTCTGCTAGTTTATAATGTTCCTCTGCCTCAGTATAATTAGATATAAAAGTGGAATGAATGGATTTGAAAAAATGATAATAGAATTGTAGAAATTGATCTGTAGGCATATCATAATCGCTAATAGTATCAAAACTATTTTGTTGAATACCAAGGCTATCTGTTAAGACCTTGTAACGAAATTCGAGTAGTGAATAGTATAGTAACAAATTTTGATCCTGATGTTCTTGATCTGGCTCAATGCTTAACTTATTAATTTTTTCATCAATTTTCTTTTTTAGATTAGTAGCTTTTATAACTTGTTGAGATAGCATAGCTCGATACCAGTCGTTCAATAGAGAGGTTAATTGCTCATTTCCCTTTACTGAAACACTCATAATATACGCCCCCATTTTCTAAAAAAATCCTAATCCAATTTAATTATAAACATCATAACAAAATAGAAGAAAAAATGGAGTGATATTACAATATTTTTCAAGAAAATTCATAAAAAACAATCAATTTGTGTCGAATATACTTAGAATAAAACATCCAAAAATTATCAAAAGATGATATGAGTCTTTATACGTTCTATCAGGTGAACTTAGAAACTGTGATTGAAGATTTATGAAATTTCCTTTTCTTAAAACGGATCAATTACATATTAATTTTTAAATTATTTTATCGGATACATATAGTATGTATCCGATAAAATATATAAATCTTGCGTATGTAAATAAGAAGACAATAAAGAAAATAAAAAAGAACTTGTAAGAATTCCTATAAGTTCTTTTTTAGATAATGTAAAAAGGTGAAACAGAACATCTCATTATTTGTAATAGTGAAATTATCTTACTTATGGTTTTGTTTTATAGAAGATGTACTATATTGAAGATTTGTTCTTATTGTTGATTAAAGGCAAATTAAAGACTGGTAGGGAAGAAGTGCATAAAAGAGAAAGCCTTCTTTACTTATTCTGAAAAGATAATTCAAAAAGCAATTTGTGTATAGAATAAGCAATGCATGAATTCATCAACATTGGTGATAATAAATCAGAGAATCAATATATAAGCATGAACTTTAGTGGAATAGCTACAAGAAGGGGATAATTCTATAATAGTAGATATAATTATCAAAATTTTCATCTTAGTTACTTTTCGGGTAGGATAAGTAGAAGAAAATAGGAAGTTTTTCTTTGAAGAAAGCTCTTTTGACAGGAATAGATTTTTTCATAACTAGAACAAATAAATTAATAATCGCATATACTGTATTGTCGTTAAAGCAAGACATTATTTTCTCAGAACAAGGGAATCACTAGAAAAATATGTGATTCCTTTATTCTTAAGTATAATGTCAATAGTTGATTTGAAATAACCGAAGAAATAAAATCTTTGTTAATGGACAATCACATAATTTTAGGTATAGTAGGTTTATAATTTAGACTATAAAAATTAATGTATCTTTTATTATTTTAACCAAGAAGACTCCCTCCATAAGGAACTCACAGCAAGTATGGGGAAGTGGGAGTAGTTCAAAACATGCAATATTGTTTGATTTGGCTAATACATAGATTTATCATCTCAGAACTGGTGTAAGAATTATAATGTTTATACCATTCTATTGTATTTTCTAAAGTCTGTTGTAGGGACCATTTTGGCTGCCAATTAAGATTGAATTTTGCTTTGCTAATGTCAAGATTTAGTAAATTTGCTTCATGAAAATTTATTGGACCTATATTTTCTGCTGTCCAATCCCCGCAGCCCCAAATATCTAGTAAACTGGTCACTAATTTTTCTACTGGAACAATATTGCTTAGGGATGGCCCGAAGTTCCATGCTCCTGAATAAAGGATACCGTTATTTATAATTTTTTCTGTAAGGAGTAAATACCCGCTTAAAGGTTCTAGTACATGTTGCCAGGGTCTAATAGCAGTAGGGTTTCTAATAATAATGTTTTTGTTTGATTCTAATGCTCGTATACAATCAGGAATAATTCTATCTATTGACCAATCACCACCACCAATTACATTACCAGCTCGAACGCTTGCAATTATTTTCTTGTGTTGAGAAAAGTTTTCTTCTGAAAAGTAAGAATTTCGATAGGAAGAAATTAAAAGTTCACAGCATCCTTTGCTTGAGCTATATATGTCATGGCCGCCCATAGGGTCAATTTCACGATAACCCCAAGGCCATTCTTTATTTTCATAGCACTTGTCACTTGTCACCATAATTCCTATTTTAGCTGATTCATGTAATCGAATTGCCTCTAGTACATTCATAGTCCCTACAACGTTTACCTCGTATGTTTCTCTAGGATATTCATATGAATAATTAACTAGAGGTTGGGCAGCTAAATGGAATACAATTTCAGGTTTATAATCTGTAAAAACCTTATTTAATTTATTAAAATCTCTAATGTCTCCACGAATATCAATTATATTATTTTGAAGGTTAGTAATGTTAAAGTTATCATTCTTATTTTTAGGATCTAATGAATATCCGATTACAGTAGCACCTAATTCATTCAACCATAGGGATAACCAAGAACCTTTAAAACCAGTATGTCCAGTAATTAAAATTGTTTTTCCGTAAAAAGCATTATTAAAGTTTTGGTTTAACAATTAGTCCACCTCCTTTAGTACCCTATTTTTAGGGGGTTAGGTATAAATGTTTATTATTTTTATACCAATTAACAGTTTTTATAATTCCTTCTTCAATATTAATTCTAGGTTCCCAGGAAAGAGAGTTTTTTATTTTTTGCACATCCGCTTCAGGAACCCATCTTTCATTTGTTCTAGAGGAAATTGCACCGTAATTTGGTCTGGAATTGGTTTTCAAATGTTTGAATAATAATTCTACATAATGTTTCAAGGGGTGAATAGTGCCGCTCCCAATATTAAAAATTTCATTTTGTACAGTAGTATTTTCTACTGCTAGGATACAGGCATCTATTACATTTTCTATATAACAATAATCTCTTAATTGATTACATAAAGTTAAATTTACATCTTTGTTTTGTAATACTCGCAAGATTATATAGCTAAAAATTTTATGCGGCTCTTCGCCTTCTCCGAATATGCCAAAAGGTCTTAATGTTATAAGATTAATATTGTTTTCGCTAGCAATTTGATGGGCGAGTATAGTAGCAGCAGCTTTGGTACTTCCATAGATATCCACAGGAGTTAGTAACATATTTTCATGAATAGGTTCCATCTTGTTACCGTATTCAGAACTACTCCCAAAATTGATGATTTTTTTACAATTCACCAATTTTGCTGCTTGAATAATGTTACAAGTCCCTATAACATTTGTTTCTATAGCATGGATGTAATCTGTATGGGCAGAATTTACACCATAGGCTGCCAGGTGAAAGATATAATCGGGATTAATTTTCTTTATTGCATCTTGTACTTGTTTTTTATCTCGTATATCTATTTCATAGGTTTCAATATATTTTAGAATATCCTTTAGTCTCCAAGAGTTTGATGGTGTTCTTATGAAAAGAACAATTTTTGCTTGTAAATTTAAAAGTCTTCGTGCCAAGTGAGAACCAATAAAACCGTATCCACCAGTAATAAGGAAAGTTTTATTTTTAAATGAAGCAATCATAGTGATAATCTATCCTTTATTAAGATGTATTTTTAGTTGCTGAAATAAATAGATTTATTTTTAAATAAGGAAAGTATCAGTCTTAATTGTGATGAGGGGAGGGGTATTTAAAATAATTTTTTATTGTTGTTGTATCAATTTGATCAGCAAATAAAGAGGAGGAAGGTTTTTGAAAAGTATTATGAAGGGTATGACATGTCTTATTCAATTGTTCAATATAAGGAATGTATATATAATCTAAAACTGCTGGAGGTAATTCTAAAGTTTCGTGTTTCCATAAATCGAACTCATTTGGATTAATAATTTGCATACTTCCAAAATGAAAAGCTATTAATTCATCTTGATCAATAAAAACTTTATTATCTGTTTTGGATATAGAACTGCTATTTAAAATGACATTCCAAGGTGCTGCATCAATACCTCTATGAGTCATGATTTTTATATTAGAAAAGATGTTAGGAATGTGATTTAAATATTTTTGATCACCCCATCTATCCATTTCAACATCATAATGATTATTACAATATTCTAGGCATTTATCTTTCCACCATGTTAAAATTTCTTTACTATTTTGATCGTTTTTGAAGCCTACTAAACCAGCTTGGTATATACCGTGTATGCTTTCAATTTCAGTAGAGCTTCTTTGAGGGCAAAGGAATACAGAGTATTTCCACCACTCATCAAGAATGATATTAGGTGCTGTAAAGAAATACATATCAGCATCACAATATATAATGTGATCAACTTCCGGATAAAGACTAAGGACATGTAGACATAGGGGCGCTTTTAATGTCCAACAATACTCTTGTAAACTTCTATCATTTTTTATACTGAGGAGTTCATGATTTTCAATTTCTTTTACCGGAATTAGTATGGCGTGCTTTAATTTTAATTTCTCTAATATTTGATAAGTTAGATCATCCATACAACAGATCCATACAGTAAATTTAGCGTTGAAATTTTCTAAGGAATAATAAGAGGTCAATCCTTGAATTAATCGTTCTTTACTTATAATCATGGAAAAGTTCATAAAATGATTGGATTGATTCATTTTTCTTCTTAATTGTGAATCTTTATATAAAGTTTGAGCTTTATTTATATCTTTTTTACTTAAAAATTGTTTAGTATCTTTATTGAATTTATCCTTTAATTGCTTTAAAACAAATTGAATTCTCTCTAAATACGGAGTGTAAATATGGTTTAATATATTATTGGGTATTGAAATTTCTCCCAAAGACCAAAGATCAAAATCATTTTCAGTAAAGATAGTAATACATGCAAAATGGTAAACAACTAGTTTGTCGTTTTCAATAAATATATCATTTTTAGTCTTGTCAATTTTATAATCGTTATTATATATACAGTTCCAAGGCGCAGCATTTATACCTAAGTTATTTGAAATTTTTACTTTTGGAAAATATATAGGGATATAATCTAAATACTTTTGGTCTCCAAATTTCCCCTCTTCAGCCTCGGCACTGCACCAATCTATACATTTATTTTTCCACCATCTTACACTTTTTAGTCCATAGAGATCATTCTTAAATCCAATTAGACCAGCCTGATATTTTCCGTACATTTTTTCTACCCAATCACGATCTCTTTGGGGGGTTAGGAAGATAGAATGGTCACCCCATTCCTCAAAAATAATATTAGGGTCAGAGAAAAAGCATAAATCACCATCACAATATAGAATAGATGGTAAATCATAATTGACCAATAAATATTCTATCAAGACAGATTTTAAAGTCCAACAATATTCATTTACTTTTCTTTTTCTCTTAATTGCTTTTAGTTCACGATCTTCTAATTCTTCAACTTGTAAAAGGTTTACATTAATTAAACTCATTTCTTTTAATAGTGAATATGCAAAAGGATCTATACAACAAATCCACAATGTGAATTTTTCTGAGTACTGCATTAATGATTGCTGTAAAGCAATAATTTTCAAGACATACTCACTACCTACAATGACGCAGAAATGATTATTTAGATCATGTTGTTGATTATAGAATTGGGGATTAATTCTTTTTTGAGTATTTTTTTTGGAGAGATTTGAAGCTTTAATTCCTGTTGAAAGTGGGTTAACTATTTTCTCATTAGAGGGGATGTACAATCGAGGTAAACTTATTTTTTTATCATTAGAGTTCAATGCTTATTCAGTCCTCTCCACTAAAATTTATTTGGATTCCAACTTTCATTTACAGTTTTTAAATCTTTAGGTGTATCGACACTAGCCCAAAAGTCATTGTGTTCATAGACGGCGAGCTCATTGTCTTTTATTAAATTTCGAAGAGGATCTTCTTCTAGAACACAATCATCATTATTACTTAAATAATTGAATATTTCTTTGTTAAATACAAAAAAACCGCCATTAATTACTTCATCAAGTAATGGTTTTTCTTTAAAATCAATAGCAATTCCATCTTCGACCGCCAATAGGCCGTATTGACTATTTTTTTTAATTCCAGTTAATGTAGCAATTTTTCCTTTTTCTTTATGGAATGCTATTAGTTGATCAATATCTATATTGGCTAATCCGTCACCATAAGTTAATAAAAAGGTTTCACCCTGTACAAAGGATTCAAGTTTTTTTAGTCTTGCCCCGGTCATTGTATCAATTCCTGTATCTATAAAGTGTATATTCCAATTTTCTAATTTCTGAAGTAGCGTATATTGACTGGTTTTAAAATTCAAACTAAAGTCATTCTCTTTCCAGCTAAAGTCCATAAAATATTCCTTAATTTTCTCACCTTTATATCCTAAGGGTAAAATGAAATCAGAATGTCCATATTTTCTATACCAATTCATTATATGCAAGAGGAGAGGCTTTCCTTGAACTCGAACTAATGGTTTGGGAATGTCCTCTAAAATTCCTTGCATCCGAAGCCCTTTTCCGCCACACAAAATTATGACTTTCATAGATTTATTTCCTTCCTCTCTATATATTTTACTAATTTAAACTATGTAGTTTGTTTGGTAAATGTATACACGGTTGTACCATAATGACAATCAACTAAAAAAAATATGTTAGATTTATAATTCAGATGCTGATTAAACGTGGAGAATACACACTGTAGTTTATCATTAATTATATGTAAATTAGGTTCTTTTAAAATCTATGCTTTAGTTTATTTAATATTAATGAAAGAAATTGCTTGTTCTTAAGATAAAAGAAGGGGAAGGAAATCCAGGGAATTGAAGAAGCTTATAATGAAATATCCAAGAAGACAAAATATAAGATAAAGTATGGAAGTAAGTAGTCGTGAATGCACTACATAAGCAGAATATGCTGATCGCATAAATGATTATACAGAAATCAATAGAAGAATAACAAAGGGAATTAGCCATTTAAAGGAAAATGGAACAACTATTTTTACATTTTATAAATTCAAAAAAGAGCACCGCATAAAGGTGCTCTAGTGATGGAACTAATTTTGTAAAGAACTATTTATTCAATAAAGAAGGACTTACGAATTATTATATGAACGTTTTGTTAATTAAGTGTGTATCAATTAGACAGGAATTTTATTTTTCTACACCTATTTGATTTTACGGGCCAAATCATGTTAAAAGTAAGAAGAAAATTATTAAGTTAATGTTATTTTGTTTAAAATAACATCCCAATCGGAATCATCACCTTCCCATCTATCCTGATAACGTGGGAGTTCAATTGAACAAACCCTCGATATTCCCCAATTTTGTTCAACAATATTAGATATACCCTCCTTGAAATTAACAATAAGAATATTAAAATCCTTATTTGTAATTTTAGATAATACGTTTTGTAATTCAACCGCTTCATCTCGATTTCCCCAAATTCTAATGAATAAAATGGATTCACTACTATTTATTTTTTCAAGGAATCGATTAATTCTAGTGTCTAATTTAGCTTTAAAAGAAGGATAGGTTGATTTCAAATCCTTTTCGGAATTAATAGGAAAATCATGCATTGAAAAACAATTATAATAAGTGTCCTTTATACAGTAGGTAATTCGTTCTGCCCATTTAATTTGATTATCAAATTCTGATTCAATAAGACCGTAACTTTCTGAACCTTCTATAACCATATTTTCCAACTTCATGAATTTTTTAAATCGATTTTGAAGTAATCTGTTTACATCTGAAAGTGATGGATAATAAAACCAATCTAAAGGTCCAGAAAATGTTCTTAAATTGTGTCTTTTGATTTGGTTGGTGACTTGACACAATCCTCCTAAACTTACAATTACGCCATAGGATTTTTGTATATCTTCTAGGTTCATGCTCATCATCCTTTATAAAAGTAATTTAAATTATCTGTTCAGTATATGATGCAATAACATATTGATGTGGACCTATATATCACAGTACATAGAGCTAAGACATTTGTATAAATTTAAAAAGTCAAATACCTAAGTTGAGGGATTTCATCTTTGACGTTATATCATGGAGTTATTATTGGAATGAAAGCTGGTAGGGATATTGCGCCAGAGTTATATATTCTCCAGTAACTTAATTTAGAAACCTGTTCTTGATTACTGTAGTAAAATTGTTGTTCTTTTAAAAGAATCCTTAGATAAAAAAGAAAAATCTATTGGCTAGCATTTAACCAGTAGATTTTTCTTTTCATCTTCATAGTTTTCCTGCCTCTCTTAAAGTTATGATATATAATCTTTTAAAGACTGACACGGTGCATTTTTTTTCATAATGCACGCAAAAAAATCAGTTTAAGAATTATGTGAAATCGTGTCAAAAAATTAAAGGTAATTATATATGTATTTAAGATGATATCCATCTGCGTGTATTTTTTGAAATTTTTAGATAAATGCAATGATAATGGCTTCTTAAGAATTAATTTAGCACCTTGTTTATTTAGAAAAGCCCTATAAACCATTTAGTTCATAGTAAAAGTAATATATTTAATATTAAATGTCTTGCATAATGCGATAAAATTTCACAATTTTTTATCAATATATACAGAAAAAGGTAACGAAACTTAAGCGATATTTAATACTTTTCATATTTGTGAAGTATGTGAATTTGTTTATTTTAACATCTAAGATGTTAGATGTTGTTTTTTAAACATTACTTATCCGGATTCATGAAAAGTATTTTAATGCATTATTTTTATTTTATATAATAATATTTAGTTTTAATATTAAAACTAAAATATGGAAGTAACATAGGGGATTTACGCATATAGTAATGTTGATGGTAAAATTAACAAAATTTTCATTTAAATCAGATAAAACTATGATGTTTTTAACTTATAATCATGTTACTACGATGAAAAAATGGCTACTAATTAGTTAATTTAAAAATCAATTTTAGATAGGAAGAGGATAATGAAGACCAGAGATAGTTATAAAATTATTGTAATTGGTGCTGGGACAGCAGGACTATCTTCTACTGCACATTTATTACGAAATGTACCCCTATTGAAAGAAAGTATAGCAATTATTGATCCATCAAAAAAACATTACTTTCAGCCACTATGGAGTTTAGTGGGGGGAGGAATTGTTTCAAAGGAAAGTACGATGCGTAATCAGGAATCGCTTATTCCAAAAGGGGCAACGTGGATCCCTAAAAGTGTTGTTGAGTTATTTCCATCTGAAAATAAGATACTTTTAGATGACGGACTGCTACTTGAGTATGAAATTCTTATTGTAGCAGCTGGTATCCAAATAAATTGGGACAGTATTAAAGGCTTAAAAGAGTCTATTGGCACTAATGGGGTATGTAGCAATTATTCTTATACATATGTTGATTCTACTTGGAGAGAAATCGAAAAATTTAAAGGAGGAAATGCGCTTTTTACCCACCCTAATACTCCTATTAAATGCGGTGGTGCTCCACAAAAAATTATGTACTTAGCAGAGGAGTATTTTTGTAATAGTGGTGTAAGAAACAGAAGTAAAGTAATATTTTATTCTGCAAACAATAACATATTTCAGGTTCCACGATATGCAAATACTTTAGAACAAGTACTAGAAAGAAAGCAAATTATAACGAATTATAATAAAAATCTAGTGGAAATTATCGCCGAAAAGAGAGAGGCAATTTTTGAAGATACGCAAACACTAAAAAGAGAAACCGTACCATATAGTATGATACATGTTGTTCCGCCAATGGGGCCACCTAATTTTATTAAAGAGAGTGAGATAAGTGATCATCAGGGGTGGGTAGATATAAGCCCTTATACTTTGCAGCATGTGCAATATAAAAATATTTTTGGACTTGGAGATTGTACCAATTTACCTACCTCTAAAACTGGAGCAGCAATTCGAAAACAAATACCCGTCTTAAAACAAAATATTATGGACGTACTTAGCGGAAGAGATTTACAGGCTAAATATGATGGATATACATCATGTCCGATTGTTACAGGATATAAAAGTCTTATACTTGCTGAATTTAACTATGAACATGAGCCTCAAGAAACGTTTCCATTTAATCAAGCGAAAGAACGGTATAGTATGTTTTTACTTAAAAGATATATGTTGCCATATATGTATTGGAATTTAATGTTGAAAGGGATTCTATAGGAGAAGATAAAAAGTGGTTACAAAAATTGAAAATTAATTTGAAATAACTAATTGGAGGGAATAGCTATGCTTTTAAAATATTTTTATGATGAAAAATTAGCACATGCTTCCTATTTAGTCGGTTGTCAGAAAGAAGGCGTAGCAATCGTTATTGATCCTAGTCGCTATATAGAACAATATATAGAATTTGCTAAGAAAGAGGGGATGGAAGTAATTGCTGCGGCTGAGACTCATATTCATGCTGATTTTCTTTCTGGGTCTAGAGAACTTTCTAATCTTTACCATGTAAATTTATATGTATCTGATGAAGGAGATTGTGATTGGAAATATCAATATCTTAACGAAGGTCGATACAAATTGGTTAGAGAGGGCACAGAGTTTAAAGTAGGTCATATAAAATTTAATGTAATTCACACCCCAGGGCATACGCCTGAAAGTATTTCTTTTTTAGTAACTGATACAAGTCAAAATAATTATACGAATGATAAACCGATAGGAATATTCACAGGTGATTTTATATTTGTAGGAGATATAGGAAGACCGGATTTATTAGAAACTGCAGTCGGTATTAAAGATACTGCAAAAATAGGAGCGAAACAATTATTTGATTCTATACAAAAAATAAAAATACTTCCTGATTATTTGCAAATATGGCCATCACATGGTGCGGGAAGCGCATGTGGAAAAGCATTAGGAGCAATTCCAACTTCTACATTAGGTTATGAAAAGATGTTCAATTGGGCATTTCGGTGTAATGAAGAAAGTGATTTTATATCGACTTTATTGACGGGACAGCCAGAGCCTCCAAAGTATTTTTCATTAATGAAGAATTTAAATAAGTATGGTCCGCCAATTCGTAAGAAGAGAAAAAGTACTGCTATTAATACAGTAGAAGAACTTCAAGAAATTTTGAAGAGCGTTTATCAAATAGTTGATATAAGGGATGTAGAGAGTTTTGCTGCAGGTCATATCGAGAAGTCAATTAACATACCTTATAACAATTCTTTCACAACTTGGTGTGGATGGTTATTAGATTATAAAAAAGAAACTTTAATAATTCTAGATGAGGAAAAGGTTAAAGTAGAGGCAGTTATTAGAGAATTTGAATCTATTGGGTTAGATAATATTATTGCTTTTGCACCCTTAAAAGTAATACAAAGACTTGATAGATTTGAAAGTTACAAAGAAAAAACATCGATTGAATTATATCCGCATATAAAAGGTGGAAGCGTTAAGGTTATCGATGTGCGTAGTAAAAAAGAGTGGGAGGAAGGACACCTTCATGATGCAATACATATCACTTTAGGTAATCTATTTGAACAACTAGATTATATACCGAAAGATTTTCCAATAGTTTTGCAATGTCGAACCGGATTACGTTCCGCTATAGCAGCTAGTATTTTACAAAGAGCTGGTATAAAGGAAGTAGTGAATTTAAAGGGAGGATTTCTTGCATGGAAAGAAGAAGGGCTTCCTTATACAACATGCAATCTCAATGTGTAGGAAAATATTATATGCTAGGTAAGAATAATTAAAAGAAGTTATAGATGACGTGTTAGAAAAGGGAATCATAATTGTCGCAGATTCAGGAAATACATTAGGATTATTAATTGATTATCCAGTTAAATATGAAAATGTAATATTTGTTTTAGCATTAAATAATTTAACATTGGATCCATCTTTTATGGAATGGCAGTGTTGGAAGTACTTAGGTATTATCAATAAGAACCCAATTTAAAATTCTCTTGGATGCAAGAGAATTTTTTTATTGGGAATAGTAAGGGGGAGGGGAGGTGCATTACATATGGGAAAAGGTAGAAGTAATAATGCTGGTAAAAAGCAACCAAATTTTGATGATTCATCTAATTTTGCTAAACAAAGCCAACCGACAGAAAAGAAGAAGAAATAAGAACAGGAGCTCTCTTGATAAAGGGAGCTCCTGTTAAAAGTGGACTGACGTTTCAGAATAACATATCGATGGATTAACCCAATAGCCATAAATACAAGGTTTTAATTTTTCGAAGGGCACCTAATTTAATATTATTGTCCCGCTTTTTTATACTTATTGACGCGTTAAATCCATTTAAAATGCTCCTTAATGGCGTTGGGCGTGACCTTCATTAAAATTTTTTAAACCTAATGGGACTTACCATTAAGAGGGCGAGGATTAAAGTAATCCATGCATTACTATATGAAAACAATGCCATACCAGCCAATGATAATCCTGCAGCTGGAATAGGTAATCCCTTAAAATATCCAATAGTTGGTTTAATACTAAATTTAGCTAATCTTAAAGCACCCATTGTTGGGAATAGGATAAATGCCAAAGAAGTTAAAATAGAAGGTGTTGCTATCGTATGAAATAAAAGCGCAGGAGCGACGCCGAAACTAACAATATCAGCTAAGGAATCCAATTCTACGCCAAACTCACTGTTCACTTTTAATTTTCTTGCAATTCTTCCATCAAGAAAATCTAAAACAGCTGAAAAGAAAATGAGAATGGAGGCTGCTCCTAAATATTCACTCATATTCAAGGTGATTGAGAAAACACCGCACAATAAATTTCCAATCGTAAATAAATTCGGTATAACTTTTACAAGCTGATTAAACAAGTTTGTTCCTCCTAAATTAATTAAACTTCACATTTCTGTAGCAATTTCTATATATTCTTCCGTTATTCTTAAAAATATATGACCACTGTATTACTGTAAGCTAATTAAATTTCGATAAGAGAAAAATTGATTTCTTAAATGTTCCACTGGTTTATAAAAATGTTTAATCATTTTCAGTACGCGTTATTGAATATTAGCACCTGATAGTTGATATTTCGAGTAGTCAGGGATTTTCCGGTTCTGGTGCAAAAAATTCAAGGTAATTAAAAATAATCTCTAAAAAGGAGACATAATGATACTATTATTTTAAAAAGGTTCGTGGTTGGTATCGAATATAAAAAAATAGAATTTTTATACAAAAATCACCCGAAAGGGTGCCTTTTGTACCTCTTAAAATGACTGAAGATGTGTTTACTTGAGTTCATTAGGTAGTTAGAGGTTGATAGACTATCTTTAACGAAAATGTTGAGTAGTTCATCTTCATTATATATCAATTTAATAATGATTGGGGATTTAGAAAGTTCCATGGAAAGTACATATCAACCTGATTGGAAGATTGGAAATTTAATAACTGGTGATACATTTTACTTAACGCAACATTTTGGTGCGCAAATGAAAATTTTTAAAGTCCACACAAATGGTACCCTAGAACGATTCCAAACAATAGAACCAGAATTAAAATAAAATTTTTGTAGCATCAATTAAATTCATTTCTTTTTATGCAAACACACTTTCAGCGGAACTAACTTCTTCACTATTTTGCGCTGGAAAGACTTTATAAAAAATGGTTACGTTTTCTGATCTTGAAATAACCCTCTCGAATTGCAATCCTGCTTTTTCTAAAAGCTTTACTGCATCAACAATAGAAGTAATTGCTACAAAAGTTTTTCAAATAAAATTTCTAAAAGCTTGATAGGTAATACCAAGGGAAAAGACCGTAGCTACTATATGTGCAGTCCATTTAGGCATATTTAAATTTAATACGGTATTGTACAACATTCCATATACGATACAAATGATTAATATGAATGCAATGAATTGAAGAACTAATAAAAATAGCGGTTGTTCCATTTATTCTCACTTCCTTTATTTGATATATTAATATAATTTATTTAAATGTGAAAGTTTTATTTCTATGAATTTCCAAAAAATGTGATATGAAAGGCATAGTAGTAATCACAAGAATTACTGCAAAACTATAATGGAACTAAAAGTATTATGACGAGATCAGTAAAATAGTAAAGAAGGTCACCATTCACGGCGACCTTCTTTACTATGCGTTATACCCAAATAATTTTAAATCTTCTCCTGAATCTGAAATGATTTTCTCAAATCGTAATCCTACTTTTTCTAAAAGCTTTCCTGAGGCGATGTTATCTATAGAAGTAATTGCTACAATTCGTTTCATGCTGAGCTTTTGTACACCGTATTCGATTATCGCAGAAGCTGACTCGTAGCCGTATCCTTGTGAACGAAATGTCTCTAAAAAGGCAAATCCGATATCAACGTCTTCTAATGAATCTCTTTTAATAAGGCCACACATACCAAGTGGAGTGAGATCTTCTTTTCGTTCTACTAAGTAAAGGCCAAATCCGAGTTTGTTATACATATCGATGGGACCGTTTACAATATAACTTTTTGCATCTTCTAAGTTTCTAACTCCTTTGTCACCGATAAACTGAATCCATGCAGGATCGTTTACTAACTCAAGAATAAAAGGAGCGTCTTTTATATCAAACCAACGAAGGTTAAGACGTTCGGTTTCAAGAACTATCAATTATTACACCACCTTTAAAAAGTTATAACAATTAGTATGGATTGTGTAAAACAAAAGTGCAACATATTTTAATGGAGCTTTGTTTGTTCACATAAAGTTCGTTTGTTTTGTATAGAGAGATATTTTATAATTAGGATTGATTGTAAAGAGTGAGATGCTTATACAATGACTCCTAGGTGACTAGGAGTTTTTACTATATAACTATCATTATTACTAAATATGACACACTACACATTCTACTCAAGGAGGTACATAATGAAGAAATTATATAATGCATCGTTTACGTATTTGATTATCGGTTTATTATCAGGGATTTTCGCTAGGGAGTATGGTAAGTATAAAGGGATTTTAGGATCTACTTTGTTAAATCTTTTGCATACACATACACTTGTACTTGGCTTTTTCTTCTTTTTAATTGCTTTAGGATTAGCAAAAGTATTCGCGTTTCATGAAGTGCAAGGGTTTAATAAGTGGTTTGTTTTACATAACATTGCATTAACATTAATGTTAGGTTCGCTAGCAGCGAGAGGGCTTCTTCAGTTAAATGGAGCTGACTTTAAAGGGTTAACTTATATTGTAGGATTTTCTCATTCGTTGATGGCAGTTACTTTAATTTGGTTTATGTTGTTAATAAAGAAATCGTTTAAAATGTAGTGGAAAAGAACTTGTAGCGTGTGCTGCAGGTTCTTTTTTGTATGTTTAGATTTAAAAATCTCATTTTTCTAATTATTTTGTATAAAGATGGTATACTTGTTTTAAATTTAAAAAGGAGAGTTGATTATGGAAATAACAATTGAACATGTAGTAAATGAATTAAAAGGCATACTTCCTGAAGATCGAGTAGTAATAAATATGACAGTACGAGAGTTACATAGTAAAGATGAATCTTACCATGTTAGTAGTTTACCTGATGTAGTTGTTTTTCCAAAAACGACCGAAGAAGTTAGCGCGATAATGAAAATAGCGAGTCAGCACGGAACAGCTGTCGTTCCATTTGGAGTAGGGTCCAGTTTAGAGGGACATGTAATTCCTTACGAAAAAGGAATCACAATGGACTTTTCTCTTATGAACAAAATACTTGAAATAAGAGAAAAGGATTTTCTTGTGAGAGTACAGCCAGGGGTGACGCGCTCTCAGCTTAATAAAGAATTGAAAAAGTATGGATTATTTTTTAGTGTAGACCCAGGAGCTGATGCAACGTTAGGAGGAATGGCTGCTACAAATGCGAGCGGAACGACAGCGGTAAAGTATGGGGTAATGCGTGATCAAGTCCGAGATTTAGAAGTCGTTCTTGCTGATGGAGAAGTAATACATACCGGGAATTTAGCGGCGAAGTCATCATCAGGTTATCATTTAAATGGTATTTTCGTAGGCTCAGAAGGAACACTTGGATGTTTCACGGAGTTAACTTTAAAAGTATACGGTATACCAGAACATGTTATGGCTGCGAGGGCATCGTTTCCAACTATAAATGATGCAGTAGAAGCTGTAATTAACATATTACAGGCAGGTATTCCAATCGCGAGAATTGAACTCGTTGATGAATTATCTATGAAACAAGTAAATCATTACAATGAAACAAGTTACAGAGAAGAACCGACACTGTTTTTAGAGTTTCACGGCAATGAAGCAGGGTTAAAGCAAGATATTGAATTTACGAAAGAAATCGTTCTTGATCATAAATGTATAGAAATTGCATTTGAGATGGAAACAGCAGCGAGAAATAAACTGTGGGATGCAAGACATAACTTAGCGTACTCTTACGTGCATAGTTATCCTGGTAAAAAGCTAATGAGTACAGACGTATGTGTGCCAATTTCGGAATTAGCTGGAGCGATTCAACATGCGAAAGAGGTATTAGATAAAGTAGGGCTTATTGGCGGTATTCTCGGTCATGTTGGGGATGGGAATTTCCATGTACTCTTAATGATTGATACAAATGATAAAGAGGAAGTGAAGAAGGCAGACGAAATAAATGAAAGTATCGTTCAGTATGCTCTTAAACGAGGAGGAACGTGTACAGGAGAACATGGCGTTGGAATCGGAAAACGAAAGTATCAAGAAGAAGAGCATAGGGCAGCATTATTTGTAATGGAGAAAATAAAGAAAGCTCTTGATCCGCAAAATATTTTGAATCCGAATAAGGTGTTTCAATTAAAAGATAGGGGCTGAGTGGATGAAAGTACTAGAAGCGATAAGTAATGTAGCTGGAATGTATTTTGCATTTTGGACCGGCTGCTGCACTCCCAAGTGTATTAGCAGCAGTATGGCATAACATTGCAGGGCCAATATTAGCAACCATCTGGTCAAAAAATGCAAAGAACACTTTCAGCGATGAAAATGTATCAATAAATATAGAAAAATAGGAATGATAAATAATGCAAAAACGTATTGTACATTTTGAAGGAATGGTTGTATTTTTAGCCACGATTTATATGTATTCGATATATGAGTTTAGTTGGATTATATTTTTTGTATTCCTTTTAGCGCCGGATCTATCAATGTTAGCATATGGGATTAATAATCACGTTGGTGTGAAAATATATAATGTATGTCACACATATATCATATCCATATTAATTGTTCTACTAGGTGTCTATTTTAAGATAGATACCGTTATAATGATTGGCTTAATATGGACAGCACATATTGGAATGGATCGAATGTTTGGATATGGATTGAAATATGAGACGGGTTTTAAGGATACTCATATTCAGAGGTTATAAGAAAAAGTATTCATATTTACAGCGGATTTATTAAAATATTGAACGAAATTCAGTGAATGAATTTCGTTCAATTGTTGAGAAATATATATATAGATAGATATAAATAATCGAATTATGTTATTTTTATGATAATTAAAAGAAGGAGAGTGGATTTGATGAATATACAAATCACTGGCAATGAATTAATTACTAAGATGCTGAATGATTGGTATCGAGATATTAGAGCTCAACGTATAAGTGAAGCAAAAAAATTAAAAGGGGAGATCGATAAAAAGCTTTATATTATCGAATCAGATGTAAAGGTTGCATTTCACTATTATCTGTTAGAATTTCGATATAAAGTGTTAATAGATGGTTTAGGTAATTTGAAAAAAGCTTTTGATAAAATAGATGCATTGCCTAAACCAAATGATGAATATTCTAATTATTATTATTATTTATTCAAAGCCATTCATTATACAATTCTTACTAATTATAGTAAAGCTAGCAACTATTTTGAAAAAGCTGAAGGGTTATTAGAGCATATTTCAGATGAAATTGAATATGCAGAGTTTAATTATAGAGTTGCTATATTAAAATACCACTTGCATTACGCATATTCAGCTATTGAATACGCTTCAAAAGCAAGAGATATCTTTGTTAAACAAGCAGGGTATGAAGTGAACATAGCGCTGTGCGAAAATATATTAGGATTATCTTTTTCGGAATTAAAGCAGCATGATAAAGGTGAGGAATATATTGCGTCAGCAATAAACATTTTACAAAAAAATGATGCTGAAATGTTAGTATTAAGAATCAGACATAATTTAGGTTTATTGTATGCGAGTCAAAATCTTTCAGTTTTAGCAATTAGACACTTATCTGAGGTTTCTAAAAAAATGCCTACTCATTATAAGGCAATCTTTTTAGAGGCAAGAGAATATTATAAATTAGGTGAAATAGAAAAAGCGAAGGAATTAATTGAAAGTGGATTGAAGGTTTGTGAGGAATTAAAAAATGATGAATATAGATATCACTTTTTAATTCTAAAGGGATTTTGTCAGCATTTAGAGGTAGAAAAAATAGAAAAAATTATTCTCGAAGGTTTTTCTTACTTTGAAAGAAAAAATTTATCGGAGTATATTCACGAATATACTGAAAGTCTGGCATTAGAGTTTCATAAAGTAGGTAATATAGAAAAAGCAGAAAAGTATTTTTTTATGAGTTATGAAATAAAAAAGAGAATACTTGAAAAAGAAGCATTGAAATAAAGAAAAAACTTGGATTATCTATAATAGGAATAGCAGCTGGAGTTATGGGGGTTTATGGTAGAAGGTCTTTGTAATAATTTAGCTCAAAGTGGATATGGTGGAACGTTTATAATTATAAAACCTAATGAAAATCCATATGCTGTCTCTGAAGATACAACGATGCCTGCAAAACAAATCTTCTATTGAACGTGGGTAATTAAACAAGTCACAAATTATAATTTGTGACTTGTTTAAGGTTGGATACTAAATGTGTTGCTTTCAATATTGAAAGCAACTTTTAAGTTTGTGATTAATAGTTAACTTAATAAATTTTTGGGTTAAAATAAAAACAAATTTTTAATCAAGTGCCACAAAAAGTACGATAAGGGCGATTCGTCGGTGCAGGCGGAGCGCAGTATTCTTCTTGATCTGTAGAATACGCATAAGGGTTTGATAAAGCTTCAAGAAGTTTCTCCATTACGCTATAGTCGTCATTTGTAACAGCTGCTTCTAATGCTTCTTCTACACGGTGGTTCCTCGGGATGATTGATGGGTTATTATTTTTCATCATCTCGTAGGCGTTTTCTTTCGATTGTTCTTGTCTGTCTAATCGAGATTGCCACAGTTTGTACCATTCTTTAAATTCAGGACTTTCAAATAGAGCTGTATTTTCGATAGCATCAAGAGTTAATGAACGGAATGTATTTGTGTAATCCGCTTTATATTTCTCCATCATTTTTAAAAGTTGCTCAATAAGTGAGTGATCTTGTTCTTCGTTGCTAAATAGTCCTAATTTCTTTTTCATTCCAAGGAACCACTGTTTTTCATACTGTACGCTAAATTTCGAAATTTCGTCTTGAGCGATTTTTAATGCTTCTTCTTCATCTTCGTGCAGAATTGGTATTAAAGATTCAGCTAGTCGTGCTAGATCCCATGCGGCCATATATGGTTGATTTCCATATGCATAACGACCTTGTGTGTCAATAGAGCTAAATACAGTTCCTTGGTCGTAATTGTCCATAAATGCACAAGGACCGTAATCAATTGTTTCGCCACTGATCGTTATATTGTCAGTGTTCATTACGCCGTGAATAAATCCAACAAGTTGCCATTTTGCGATAAGACTGGCTTGTCTTTTAATGACTTCTTGTAGTAATGCAGTATATCGGTTTTCATGAGATTCAATTTCTGGGTAATGCCTTTTTATCGTATAGTCAGCTAGTGATTTCAGGTCCTCTATTGAACCACGAGCTGCAGCATATTGAAATGTACCGACGCGAATATGGCTACTAGCTACTCTAGTTAAAATTGCTCCAGGTAACTTTGTTTCACGATAGGTTGGTTCACCGGTTGTGACAACTGCTAAACTGCGGGTAGTTGGAATATCGAGTGCATACATTGCTTCGCTAATAATATATTCACGTAGCATCGGACCGAGTGCAGCACGGCCATCTCCTCGGCGTGAATAGGGAGTAGGGCCAGAACCTTTCAGTTGAATATCGAAACGCTCACCTGAAGGAGTAATTTGTTCGCCAATTAAAAGAGCACGACCGTCGCCTAACATATTAAAATGTCCGAATTGATGACCAGCATATGCTTGAGCTAATGGATGAGCTCCTTCTGGGAGTGCATTACCAGCGAAAATAGCAATTTCAGCTTCCTTTTTCAGTTCTTCAGGGGTCAAGCCAAGAGATATCGCTAATGAATGGTTTAGTTTAACTAACTCCGGTGAACTTACGGGAGTAGGGGGGATTTCTGTATAAAATGATTGTGGTAAAGTCGTATAACTATTATCTAAATTCCAACCTGTTTCATTATTTTTAGTCATTGTATCTCCTCCTTTTTGTATTTTAAGTTATGTATTTGTACGTATGTATTCTTTGTAAAGTTAACTAAAAGTATAATATAATATTTCCCCTTGCAATCTATTGTAAGGACTTCATTGCACTATGTCTATTTAACAGCAAATTTAAAACCTCCATTTTAAGAAAATGGAGGTTTTATTATTATTTAATTTTTACAATTATTTTTCCTTTTGCTCTTCCAGACTCTGAATATTCCATTGCTTTTTGCGCATCTTCAAAAGGGAAAACTCGATCGATTACCGGTTTAATTTTTCCGGCTTCAATATAGTTTGCAATAGTACGTAATTGATCCCCGCTTGGCTTCATAAATAAAAATGAATATTGAGCATTATGCTTTTTTTCAAGTACAGTAAGTTTTTTGCTGGCTAATGAAAACAAGAGAGTTTTAAAGAATCCTGAACCAAATTCTTTACCGAAGCGAGCATTCGGCATACCTGAAACGGAAACAATGTTTCCTCCGCTTTTTATAATATTGAATGATTTTTCAAGTGTTGCACCGCCGATTGTATCAAATACCGCATCATAATTTTTTAGTATATCTTCAAATTTTTCTGTTTTGTAATTAATAATTTCATCTGCGCCAAGAGACGTTACTAAATTTGCACCAGCTTCACTAGCAGTCGTTGTAACAGTAGTACCCATTATTTTTGCTAACTGAATAGCGAAAGTACCAACACCACCGGATCCAGCGTGAATTAAAATCTTTTGTCCTTTTTGTAATTGCATGATGTCATGTAAAGCTTGATAGGAAGTTAAGCCAACGAGTGGAATCGAAGCCGCTTCCTCAAAACTTAGATTTTTTGGTTTTAAAGCAATATCATCTTCATGAATGGCTATATACTCCGCGAAAGTACCAATCTTATTTTTTCTTGGACGAGCATATATTTCATCACCGACTTTAAAACGAGTCACTTTTGATCCAACCTTCGTGATGACACCGGAAAAGTCATTCCCAAGGATTAGAGGCATTTCATATTTCAGTAACATTTTAACTTTTCCATCACGTATTTTAAAATCAATTGGGTTAATACTAGCTGCATGAATTTCTGCGAGCACTTCATACTCATTAATTTCAGGAGTAGGTACCTCTGCCATACGCATTGGGACTTTTCCATATCTATCAATTATCATTGCTTTCATATCTTATACCTCCAAGTTTTAATAAAAGTTTTGCAATAGCTTCTCAATATCTAATACAAGATTTTTTAATAAACCTAATTTTGTACGTATATCAATATAATAAAAATTCTTTGTACCTTCTTTTCTCATTAAAATAATGCCAGCTTCTCGTAAAATCTTAAGGTGATGTGATACTGCTGGACGGGAAAGGTGTGTTTGCTTCGTGATTTCTCCTACACGTAATCCTGTTTGACATTCTGTTTCCATTAGCACTAATAAAATAGCTTGACGTGTTTCATCACCAATTGCCAATAATACTTTTTGAGAATCAATAAAATCTTTTTTTATAATATTTAATTGTTCTTGTTTATTCATTTCAATCACTTTGCCTCCAGGTAATTAGTCGAAAGGTTTAAGATGATAAACCGTTACTTCGATACGGTAATGCTACATGATTGTTGCATGAGGTGCAATATTGAGAAAGAAAATCGAGACGAATGAATTTTTTATTGTTGAAAATTATAGG
Source organism: Bacillus sp. B1-WWTP-T-0.5-Post-4 (assembly GCF_009183795.1). Classification (NCBI taxonomy): domain Bacteria; kingdom Bacillati; phylum Bacillota; class Bacilli; order Caryophanales; family Bacillaceae; genus Bacillus; species Bacillus sp. B1-WWTP-T-0.5-Post-4. The sequence continues at coordinate 355,117 of NZ_WEIJ01000003.1, read as the reverse complement.
GAGATAGAAAAGGGATTGGAAGGATTACATAACACAATAGATGAAGTTTTAAAAATAAAAAATGATGTAACAATAAAATAAGCGGTCGTAACCTTGTATAATCCATAAGGTTACGACCGCTTATAATGTTTATATTATTTTTGATTTTTACGATAGAACATGGTTCAACGTAAAGTAAGTTCTTTTGTTTTACACTTTCATACAGACACAATTCAGGTGGATTATAGATGTATGAAAAGGTAAAAGGAATTTTGGGGCGTAATCTATCTGTATGATAATTCAAAATGAAATATAAGTCTATATTTTAATGTTTTTTTGATTATATTTATGTCACTGAGCTCAGAACAATGATGTGGAGGGTAAATATATGAAATCGAATTATGTACCAGTTTTAATTGTTGGAGGGGGATTATCTGGGTTAGCGTCTGCGTTATTTCTTGCAAAACATAACATTGAGTACTTACTTATTGAAAGGCATCCGTCTACTGCCATTCATCCGAAAGCAGGTGGTCTTACTTTACGTACAATGGAGTTATTTCGAGAATTAGGCTTGGAACAAAGAATTAAATTGGCAGGTAAAGCATTAGAGAACTGCCGAGGAAGAATAGCGGTTCATACAATAGCTGAAGCGAATAAAGAAGACTTGGAACAAATGAGAGCGACGCAATACAGAAACGATGAAGAGTTACTTCAAAAAATAGAAAAGATTAGTCCATCAAAACAAACTGCATGTTATCAAATTATTTTAGAAGAGATGATGTTACAAGAGGCAAAAACGCTAGGCGGGCAACTATCTTTTTATCATGAATTAGTTTCATTTGAACAAAGTGAAAACGGGGTAAAAGCAAAGATTCGAAATCGTGAAACAGAAAAAGAAAGTGTCATACATTGTGACTATGTAATTGCAGCGGATGGAGCGAAAAGTAAAATACGTGAGCAGTTAGGGATTAAAACTGAGGGTCGTGGAACCATTGGTGGCTATTATATGAATATTTATTTTGAAGCTGATTTAAGAGAGTTTATACAAGGAGACGCATTCGGTTTTTCGATGGTACTTCATCCGGAGGTTCTTGGTGCACTTATCCCGGTTGATAACGTAAAAAAATGGATTTATCATGTAGCCTACGATCCATTAAAAGGAGAGGGGCTAGAGGACTTCACTATAGAACGTTGTAAACAAATTATTCAAATAGCAATTGGAAGTACAAATGTTGAATCAAAAATATTAAGTGTTTTACCGTGGGAAGCGGCCGAAAGTACAGCGGTGAAATTTCAAGGGAATCGAACCTTTTTAGTTGGAGATTCAGCACATATTATGCCGCCAACAGGAGGATTTGGTTCAAATACAGGAATACAAGATGCGCATAACTTAGCTTGGAAATTAGCGGCTGTTATAAAAGGGAAGGCAAAACCAAAACTGTTAGAAACATATCATGAGGAGAGACACTCTGTTGCAAAATTAACGACAGCTTATGCAAGTAGTTTACTGTTTCGTGCTGCGAATAGAGAGGAAGGCAGTTTGAATAATATGGATGGTTTAGCTGTTACAGTTGGATATCAGTATTGTTCAGAGGCAATTATAGATGATTCAGTCACTCCGCATAGAATGGATAGCATAGAGTTGAACGGAAGACCTGGAACGCGAGCGCCACATTTATGGGGAACGTATGAAGGGAAGAAAGTTTCTACATTAGACTTATTCGGTAACAGTTTTGTATTACTTACAGGAGTAGAAAATAGTTCTTGGGCTGAGGCAGCACATGCTGTTTCAGCTAAATTAGGAATAAATATAAAAGGGTATCGTGTTGGCTTAAGTGGAGACTTTGTTGTTCCAGAAGATATTTTTAGCAAATTATATGGTATAGAGAATGGAGGTGCTGTATTAATTAGACCAGATGGCTTTATCGGATGGCGTTCGGAAAAAACGGTAGTAAATCCAGATATAGTATTGGAAGAGGTAATGAGAAATTTATTATGTGATTTTTAAGTAACTACAGAAATATTGTTTTATGTGCTTCACTCTACTGAAAAAAATATTCACAAATTTCAATAGGTTTGATATGATTAAATTCGACAAGTTAATAGAGGCCGGAGATATTTGAGAAAAGCCATAAATTTATTTAGGGACACAGGAGTGTAGCCTAAATAATTTATGGCTTTTTTTATTGAATGAACCGTACAAAATAGGGAGTTACATGTGAAAAGGAGGGTTATAGAAATTAAATAGGATAATACTAGTTTTCTATATTAATAATATAGAAAACATTTGTAAGATTGGAATTTTAATATAGGTTTATAAAAATAATGAAAGTGTGTCTTCTGTTTCGTGTAAATCTCATTAGCTTGTTGAAATTTGCAACGTAGGAAGGGTTAGAAGAATGAGAAAGATTATTAGCGTTTTAGTTATTTTCTTTATGACTGGAAGTATGTTTGCTGGGGGAGCTGTTCATGCGAAAGCAGAAGGAAAGCATGAATGGAATACGAATAAGTTTTTAAATATTGCACATCGCGGAGCAAGTGGGCATGCACCTGAGCATACTTTTGCTTCTTATGATTTAGTGAAAAAAATGAAAGCGGATTATTTAGAATTAGATATTCAATTAACAAAGGATGGCCAATTAATTGCAATGCATGATACAGCAGTTGATCGCACTACAAATGGAACAGGCGAAGTACGCGATAAAACGTTAAGCGAAATAAAGAGTTTAGATGCTGGATCATGGTTTAATAAAGCGTATCCAGAAAAGGCTAAGCAAGAGTATGTTGGGCAAAAGGTTCCAACTCTTGAAGAAATCTTCCAAAAGTATGGAAGAAGTATGAAGTATTATATTGAAACAAAATCACCAGATGTGTATCCAGGAATGGAAGAGAAATTGTTGGCGTTGTTACAAAAATATAATTTAGTAGGCCAAAACATGTCTTCTAGTCGTGTTATGATTCAATCATTTAGTAAAGATAGTTTGAAAAAGATTCATAGTATGAATGAAAATATTCCGTTAGTTCAATTGCTTTGGTATTATCCAAATGAAAACAATGAAATTGTTGAATGGTCTGGCATTACACATGAACCGAAAAGTGTAACAAATGATGATTTTCAAGAAATTAAAAAGTATGCAGCGGGTATTGGACCAAACTTACGTAATGATAACGGGGAACTAATTATTGATGAGTCCTATATGAAAATGGCTAGGAAAAATGGACTGTTAATTCACCCTTATACAATTAATGAGAAACCAGATATGAGACTGTTAATCAAATGGGGTGCTACAGGAATGTTTACAAATTATCCGGATCGATTACATAGTGTATTGAAGGAAAAATAAGTGGAACAGGGTATACCAGTGTTTTAGGTATACCCTTTTTAATCTAACTCTCCGATAAACAGAATCTCTTTTTTATAGCATTCATCTGCATCATAAATAATTTCTTGAAAGTGAAGCGTTTTGAAGGAATGACAAACTGACATTTCCCATGTCTCCCAAAAATCAATTTCATTTGAAAGAAGAATCCATTTTTGAAATTCACTATCTCTATTAAAGAAATTATGAAAGTAGTCCTTATTTTTAAATATAATGATTTGCGAATCCCACAAATTATTTATAGAAATCAAAACAACAACTCGATATGTATGTGTATCGCTCGGTTTCATATTTATTAAATGATTTGCTTGATTTAATAAGGTTTGAATACATAACCGTTTTACTTTTCTAGGTGTTTTACGAGAGTCAATAAAAGCTTGCGAAACTGGCAATAGCATATTCCAATATTCATCGTTATAGAAAGTAGAAGGGAACGTTTTTGTATGTTCCTCAATTCGCTTTATCATAGTGTTTGTTTTTCGGTTCATACCACGTATTTTCTTTTCACGCATTGTGAGTCATCTCCATAAATTTTTGTAATGCAGCAGAGTGATATATATCTTTTCTAGTAATAAAAGTAGTAGGAACTTTTTTGAAGCTATTTGGTAAAGGATTGAATGATATGTCATGTTTATGACCACTTAAAATAGACTTCATCATAATTGCTATGCCCATACCTGATTTTACACATGCGAGAATCGCTTCAATTGTTCCAAACTCTAATACTCGCTTAGGTGAAATTCCTTCTTCTTGAAGCCAATCTTCTAATAAATTTCTATAATAGCACCCATGACTAAATGCAAGTAAATTCATGTCTCCTATGTCTTTAAAGGAAGATAAAGGCTTTTTGCTAATGAGAACTAATTCTTCTTCACGAAATATATTTGTATGAAGTTCAGCATGCTGAGTAGAGCCAGCTATAAACGCTCCGTCCAGTTTTCGTTCTAGTACAAGCCTAATCAATTGTTCCGTCGTATTTGATTCTAAAATCAATTCGACTTTTGAGTATTTCTCATAATAGGCCGTTAATATAGATGGAAGTCTTACAGCGGTTGTAGATTCTGTACATCCAATTTTTAAAGTGCCTCTTGGTTCGATCCCATTACTTTGAACTGCTTTAACAGATTGATCCATTAAGTAGATAATTTGTTTGGCGTATGTTAATAAAATCTCACCGTTAGAAGTTAAAGTTACACCTTTTCCGTTTCGGTAAAATAAAGGCACACCTAATTCGTTTTCTAGTTGTTTCATACGCATTGTTACGCCAGACTGTACATAGTTTAAATTTTTAGCTGCGTGAGATATGTTTTTTTCTTTCGCAACTTCGTAAAATACAGTTAAATCTTTTATATCCAAGTATCATCCCTCCAGAAAAGGTATCATTTTTTTTGATGAATTACATGATAAATCTTTATTTTATATGATATCAGAACTTTCATACAATGGAAGGGGATGGAGGGATTATTGTGTTAATGGAAGAAAGGGTGAATAGTACTTATAAGTGGGTTATGTTAATTTTTGCGACGGTTGCTCAAACAACAGCGACACTTATAACGTATGGTGTTGGAGCGTTTGCTTTATTTTGGAAAGAAGAATATGCACTTACGAATACGGAGATTGGATTGTTAGTAAGTGTTGTAAATATAGGACCGCTATTTTGTATGCTTTTTGTCGGGCGGCTACTTGATCAATACAATGAAAAGTTGTTAATTTCGATAGGTTCATTTTTACTAGGAGGTTCGTTTTTACTGACTAATATGGTCAATGGATTTAATGGGTTACTCTTTGTACTTTTATTAGTAGGAACGTTTTATAGTGTTTCGCAGCCAGGAGGAAGTAAGGTGATAATGAAGTGGTTCTCAAAAGAAAATCGCGGGTTAGCGATGGGGATTAGACAAGCCGGTATACCGATTGGTGGTACATTAGCGGGAGTATTGATCCCGTTTCTTACAATAAAATATAATATGGCCTATGCGGTAAATAGTATTGCATGTATTTGTATAATTGGAGGGTTTTTATTTTTTATATTTTATAAGGAACCATATATTCAAGAGAAAGTTAAACAAGAACGTAGTAAACTTTCTTTTTGGATGCAGTTAAAAGAAGTGATGTGTAAAAAAGAGTTGTATGCAATTTATATAACTGGCATTTGTATGATTTCATTGCAAATGGTGTTAGTTGCGCACTTTATAAAATTTTTAGTATTGGAACAATCAATCACGCCAATTTTAGCTGGAAAAGTATTTTCCGTTATGTTCTTTTCTGGAATGGTTGGTAGGGTTATATTAGCAGCTACTAGTGATTTATTTTATAAGGGGAATAGGCGTACCCTCCTATTTATAACTGTTTGTATTTCTATTTTCTTCATTCTAATATTAGTAATGAGCATACATACAATAACGAATGTATTGTATGGTGTAAGTGCGTTGTTAGGGTTCTTTTCAATTGGATGGTTTAGTCTTTTTATAACTGAAGTTGCGGAATCAGCAAGTGAAGAATCGGTAGGGATGACAGTGAGTTTTGCACTTACATTAAATCAAATTGCCATTATTGCTGCGCCTGCTTTATTTGGTTATATTGTAGATAAGAAGGGATATACGTATGCGTGGTTATGCATAGTTGTATTACTAACTATTTCAGCGGTTAGCTTATATAGGAATTATAGAAAATGAAGGAATGTTAGCAATGTAAATTTTTTATGAAGAAAGTCTAAAGAAATGTTGAATGAGCGACATTTCTTTTTTTATTTGTTGTATAATCAAAATATAAATGAGATTCGTTTTCAATTTCGTTCATTACCTCTTTTGAAATTACCTGTAATTTTAGCCATAATTAGCTGTTTTTCTTTATCGTTATTTGCATGATTTATTTTATTTAAAAATTTTTCAGCATCATTTCCTTTTAATACTATAATCTGTTTTTCGTAATATTCGATTAATACCATGTTATTTTTTGTTATCCGATAATGAAACATCTTATCATCTAAACGATTGCGTTTATCGGTGTTTTTCATATTACATCTCCATTCTTTTTAGTATGTAACAAATGTTACAAAAGAATTTGAAATTATAGTGTAATGCATCCGATTGTATGTTGGAAATTTTGCAAGAAAGAAATACAATAGAGAGTAGTCAAAATTGAAAATGAGAAAAAGGAATCTAGTTTTAACAGAGTGAATATTAAATAATATTATAATATACTTGATAATTAAAAGATATAAAATAGAATGGATGTACGTTAAGTGAAACTAGATAAAAGAGGGTTCCTAGTATGTTAAAGAAATGGTTAATCGTTTTCTTTATTTTTGCAGTTTTTTGTGGAAGTATTGTTACACTAATACATGCAAATAAAGGAAAAAAATATGATGCAAAGGCATTTTCTAATGTAAATAGTAAGCAAAAAGATGTTAAGCAGGAAATTGATGCGAATGAGAAAAAGCGTTATGAAATTGCAGCTGGAAAACTAGATCAGTACTTAAAAGATAAAGGATTTAATGGAAGTGTTCTTGTAGCAAGTAAAGGTCATGTGATTTTACGAAAAGGCTACGGTTATGCGAATGTGAAAGATCAAGTATTAACAACGCCAAGAACGAAATATCGCATTGGTTCTATTACGAAAACAGTTGTTGCAATATCTATTATGCAACTAAAAGAAAAAGGGAAGTTGAACATTGAAGACAATGTAAATAAATATATCCCATCGTTTCCAGCAGATAAAAATATTACGTTACGAAACTTGTTAACACATACGTCTGGATTACCAGAACAGGGACAAGGTAGTGTTGACGCAGCATCACGGTTAAAATTAGTAACGTGGATTGGGGCACAAACGTTACAATTTCCAGCAGGGACAGGATGGAAATATACAGATTATAATTATATGGTGCTTGCATATATTGTAGAAAAAATATCGAATAAACCACTTGCTGAATATGTGAAAGAAAATATTTTGACTCCCGTTGAAATGAATGAATCTGGAATGGGCGCAACACTTCCAGAAGATATTTTCTTAGCAGAAGGGTATACGAAAAAAGATAATAAGTTAATAGCCACGCCGCGCTTAAAAATGAACTGGCTGTATGGTTGTGGTGAAATGTATACGACTGTTGAAGATATGAAAAAGTTAGATGAAGCTATTATGGATGGTAAACTACTTTCTAAACAAAGTGTATCAGATATGTTTTCTGCATCACCTGCAAGGAAATATGGATTTAGTTTCTATATTTACCCAGATTATTATCATAACCACGGTGTATTAGCTGGCTGGAACACTTTTAATAATTTTAACTGGGATAAACGAACGTTTGTCATATTATTTTCTAACGTCCAAAATGGTATGAATGACGCATTTAATCAAGAATTTAGGAAAATGGCGAATGATTTAATAGAAGGAAAGGGAATATAAAAAAGAGCCTCTAGCGAGAGGCTCTTTTTTATAGGGTTGAAAACTCCTCAACAAGTTGAGTGAATTGTTTCAATGCACTTTCAATCGGTTCTGGCGTTGTTAAATCGACGCCAGCTTTTTTCAATAAGTTTAATGGGTAGTCTGAACTTCCACCTTTAAGGAATTCAATATAATTTTTCTGAGCATTCGGATCACCGCTTAATAGTTTATCAGCGATTTGAATGGCAGATGCGAATCCAGTTGCATATTTGTATACGTAAAACGGGCGATAGAAATGAGGGATTCTAGCCCATCCGTATTTTACTTCTTCATCAAATACAAGTGAATCACCGTTATATTCTTTAAATAGCTTTTCATAAATTTCACTGAAGACTTGTGCATTTAATGGTTTACCTTGTTCAGCCATTTCATGTGTGATTTTTTCAAATTCTGCAAACATAATTTGTGTAAAGAAAGTACCTTTAAATTTCTCAATAAAATGGTTAATTAAATGGTTACGCACGTCCGTATCTTTTGCTTCTTTTAATAAATAGTGAATTAATAACACTTCATTTACTGTAGAAGCGACTTCTGCGACAAAGATAGAATAATGTGCAGAAATTCTTGGTTGGTATCCATGTGAATAGTGCGTATGCATACCGTGACCGCATTCATGAGTAAGAGTGAACAGGCTGTTTAAATCATCGTGATGATTTAAAAGAATGAAAGGATGAACGCCGTATACACCAAAGTTATAAGCACCAGAACGTTTTCCTGGTGTTTCTCTTACGTCTATATATCTTTTATCTTTAAAACTTTTTAATGTCTCAATATATTCTTCTCCTAAAGGAGCTAGTGATGCAATCATAATGTCAAATGCTTCACTATATGGGATGTCTTGTTTTGCACCTGCTACTAAATCGACGCCTAAGTCGTATTGTCTTAGTTCATCTACGTTTAATTTTTCTTTTCGAATTTCATTGTATGTATGTAATGTTTGAATGTTTTTTTTCGTTGTATCAATTAGGTTTTCGTATACTTCTTTCGGAACCATATCGCCAAATAATGATTTCTCTAGCGCTGATGGATAGGTTCTTAATTTCGAAACAGTAACATTATTTTTAATAGCAGCGGATAAAGTAGATGCGATGGAATTCTTTAACTGAACATATGGTTTGTAATATGCTTTATAAGCTTCTTTACGCTTTTCACGATTCGTATCTTCTATTAACTTTGCATACATTCCGCGTGTTAAGTTCACTTTTTCTCCATCGTCAGTCGTCACTTCACCAAATAATATATCTGCATTATTTAACATACCAAATGTGTGCTGTGGAGAAGAAAGAGCTTCACCCATTTGTGATAAAATTGCTTCTTGGTCCTGATTCAATACGTGTTTTTTATAACGATATAATTCAAATAAGTCTTCTTTATAATATTGTAAGCCTTCTGTTTCTTCTATGTAAGAATGTAATGTGTTTTCGTCTATGCTAAGTAAGAAGGGGGAAAAGAAAGATTTCGCTGCACTTACTTTCACGTGTAATTGTGATACTTTATCGACAAGAGATTGCGCGTCAGTATCGCGTGTATCAAGGTCAGATTGTAATCGTGCATAAGCGAACATTAAAGATATTATGCTAGAAATTTCTTCACTCTTCGTTAAATAAGCTAATAAACTATTGCCATCGTGAATATTGCCATTAAATTCGTGTAATTCCTTCGTTAATACTTCAATTTTATGAAAATCACTTTCCCAATCTTCAATTGTATGGTAAATGTCTGTTAAATCCCATTTTTCTATATCAGCTACTTGTAATCGATCTTTAAGTTCTGTCATAATCATTTCCTTTCTAAACATGTAGTTATATTTCTATATAACTATGAAATACAACAAATTGCAAAAAATCCCTGCTGAAAATTGAAAAGCCTTGCTAAAATAACAAGGCTTACTTACTTATAGTGTAATTCCGAATTTTGAATGTAAAAGGTTTGTATATTGCATGTCTGTAACGGTTTCTTTCGTTTTTTTACCATTTTTCGCTACTGTAAGGCTATCTTTCGTTAAAGAGGCATGCCCATCTTCAGTTAGTTTTACAATAAGAGGTACTTTATTAAAGGGTGATCCTTCATGTTCAACGATAATTTTTTGTGCTGTATTTGTTTTTTCTTCATCCACTTCTTCTATATAAAATGCATAGCCTAACGTCCAATCATCAGCAGAAGATTGATCCAAGAACTCATTGTTTTTCCGCATCTCTAAAATGTAGTTTCCCTTTTCGGTCATTTCTTTACGAATACGATAATCTCCTGTAGCAGAGTGAATGACTTCACCTGAGAAAGGGACAGGGGCAAGAGGTAAGTATGATCCGAATCCTACTTCAATTAAATAAAGTTCATTATGATGTGTTAAAACGGTTGCGATATGGCCAGAATCAACAGCCCATATGGAGTTTGCAGCGTTATAAACTGTTCCTGAAACGAGGTGAACATCGAATCCAGAATCTTTCAGGAAGTAATACATAGTAGGATTGAGTTCATAACAAAGACCGCCACGGTTATTTACTAAAATTTTCTCTTTCAAATTTTCTTTTGATATTTCTTTAAAATTCTTTTCGAGAATATTTAAGTTTTCAAAAGGAACAGTTTGTGCCATTGCGTACATAATGTTAGATAAATCTTCAAATGAAACTGTGTCTTTTTCTTCTATATGTAATCGTGCGAAAAATTGTTTTTGAAAGTCTGTCATCGAAATCCCTCCGTTATGCTTTTATAGGTAAATTGTAAACAATCTTGAATAGGATGTGAAATGAAAACTACGTTGAATATTTGAAATTAGATTAAAAATAATATGGGAGAGTGAGAGATTGCTACTTTACTAACGGTGGGACGAATATTATAATAATTCTGATAAACTATGCAAACGCTTTCTTGGAAGGGGATGGTGTACAGATGTTTAAAAGAATAACAATAGTCGGATTGTCAGTTGTTATGTTTTTACCTAGTATATATGAGGGGAGTAAGGCATATGCAGACACAGTTAACAATGGAACGTTAATGCAGTATTTTGAGTGGTATTCTCCGAATGATGGGAATCATTGGAATCGTTTGCGTACTGATGCTGAAAATTTAGCGGAAAAAGGAATTACATCTGTTTGGATACCACCTGCATATAAAGGAACTATGCAAAATGACGTAGGATATGGAGCATATGATTTATATGATCTGGGGGAATTCAATCAAAAGGGCACAGTGCGGACGAAATATGGGACGAAAGCACAATTGAAATCTGCAATTGACGCTTTACATAAGAAAAACATCGATGTATACGGTGATGTAGTTATGAATCATAAAGGTGGGGCTGATTATACAGAAACTGTCACAGCAGTTGAGGTAGACCCGAGCAATCGAAATAATGAAGTATCAGGTGATTATGAAATTAGTGCGTGGACGGGATTTAACTTTCCAGGGCGTGGAGATTCTTATTCTAATTTCAAATGGAAATGGTATCATTTTGACGGAACGGATTGGGATGAAGGAAGGAAATTAAACCGAATTTATAAATTTAGGGGCATAGGTAAAGCATGGGACTGGGAAGTGTCTAGCGAGAATGGGAATTATGATTATTTGATGTATGCGGATCTTGATTTTGATCATCCAGATGTTGCGAATGAAATGAAAAAATGGGGAACGTGGTATGCGAATGAATTAAATTTAGATGGTTTTCGTTTAGATGCTGTTAAACATATTGATCATGAATATTTGCGCGATTGGGTAAATCACGTTAGACAGCAAACAGGGAAAGAAATGTTTACAGTAGCTGAATATTGGCAAAATGATATCCAGACTTTAAATAATTATTTAGCAAAGGTTAATTATAATCAATCTGTGTTCGATGCACCACTTCATTATAATTTTCATTATGCTTCAACAGGAAATGGAAATTATGATATGAGAAATATTTTAAAAGGAACGGTAGTTGCGAATCATCCTACACTTGCGGTTACTCTAGTTGAAAATCATGATTCACAGCCTGGTCAGTCATTGGAATCTGTAGTGAGCCCTTGGTTCAAACCGCTGGCATATGCATTTATTTTAACGCGTGCAGAGGGGTATCCTTCTGTTTTCTATGGTGATTACTATGGTACAAAAGGAAATAGTAACTATGAAATTCCAGCGTTAAAGGACAAAATTGATCCGATTTTGACGGCACGAAAAAACTTTGCATATGGTACGCAACGTGATTATTTTGATCATCCAGATGTGATTGGCTGGACAAGAGAAGGTGATAGTGTACATGCTAATTCTGGTTTAGCAACATTAATCTCTGATGGACCAGGAGGGGCGAAGTGGATGGATGTTGGAAAGAATAACGCAGGGGAAGTATGGTACGATATTACGGGTAATCAAACAAATACTGTAACAATTAATAAGGACGGATGGGGGCAATTCCAAGTAAGTGGAGGATCAGTTTCCATATATGTTCAGCAGTAATTTGGTGATGAAAAAGAAGAGGTAGACTGAAATATAAGTTTTCCTCTTCCTTTTTACATTCTGTATAGTTATAAAAGTATGACACCTTTACTTCTCACGTAACATATAGTATGATGATTTCAATAAATTAGATTTCAATGACTATAATATAACTTAATGAGAGGTGCTTTTTGTGAGTGCGGTAGGTATTAAATAGGAAAAATTTAATGAAATAAATCGGATAAGACCAGGGGATTTTTATGTACATCATACCCCTAATTTTGTCATGCATTTATTTCAAAACCTATGAAGATACCTACAATACTTTATAAAGCGTGTAATAAGGGACTGCCATCTATTTTTTATGGCTTATTTCCTCATATGTTATTACACATGCCTTGTAAATGTAAAAGCTGCGGTATCCCCGCAGCTTTTTTGTATATGTTTTTATTGTATAATTATGGAATTTTATATATGACTCATTGGAATCTAATGAGTAGGTATCTTCATTTATGATAAAAATCAATCATAGTGAGGAGAAACAAAATGAATACGATGACTTTTGAAAAGTTACAATATAACGAATTAAAGGATATAGTGAAATCTTATTGTGTAAGTGGATTAGGTAAGGAATTATTAAACAAATTAGAGCCGAGTACGAGTATAAAAGTAGTGAGAAATCGGTTGAATGAAACGACAGAAGCACGAGCTATATTAGATGCAGAAGGGCATGTTCCTTTCTTCGGCATTTCTAATATTGCTAGTACAATTCAAAAATTAGAAAAAGGTATGATTTTAGATCCAGAAGAATTAGTGAGTGTTTCAGACTTTTTACGTGGATGTAGAAAGATTAAAAAGTTTATGTTAGATAAAGAATTTTTTGCACCAGTATTAGCTTCTTATGCAAATTCAATGACTGAATATAAAAGTATTGAAGAGGAAATTAACTTTTCAATTAAAGGAAATAGTATTGATGCAGCTGCAAGTAAAGAGTTAAAACGAATTCGAAATAATATCGATTCTGTAGATGGGAAAATAAAAGAACGTTTAACGAAGTTTTTAAATAGTAGTGCAAATAAGAAATTCATTCAGGAATTCTTTATTAGTAAAAAGGATGACCGTTATACGATTCCAATTAAATCTTCCTATAAAAACCAAGTTGCCGGAAGTATTATTGAAGCCTCGGCAAAAGGTTCTACTGTATTTATAGAACCGCATACGGTTACGAAATTGAATGCAGAACTAGCAGGTTTGAAAGCAGAAGAAGCGGTTGAAGAATATCAAATTTTAGCGACTTTATCAGGGATGGTATTAGAAAATATTTATAGTATAAAGATTAACATGGAGCTAATTAGTCAGTATGATATGGTATTTGCGAAAGCGAAGTTTAGTAAATCGATTGATGGAATAGAACCGAAGTTAAATGATCATGGCTACATTCATTTAGTGAATTGTAAGCATCCGCTTTTAACAGGGCAAGTTGTACCCTTAAATTTTGAAATTGGTCAAGAGTATCGTAGTTTAATTATTACAGGGCCGAATGCGGGCGGAAAGACAATTGTGTTAAAAACAATTGGATTGTTAACATTAGCTACAATGTCAGGTCTTCATATTGCAGGAGATAAAGGGACAGAAATCGCTATTTTTGAAAATGTATTTGTAGATATTGGTGATAATCAAAGTATCGAAAACGCACTAAGTACATTTTCATCTCATATGAAAAATCTTTCTGAGATTATGAGGATGTCAAATAATAATACGTTACTTTTATTTGATGAAATAGGGAGCGGTACAGAACCGAATGAAGGTGCAGCACTTGCAATATCTATTTTAGAAGAGTTGTACCTTGCAGGATGTATTACCGTTGCGAGTACGCATTACGGAGAAATTAAACGATTCTCAGAAATGCACGATGACTTTATGAATGCAGCGATGCAATTTAATAGTGAAACGTTAGATCCGCTTTATAAATTAGTTATCGGAAAATCAGGAGAAAGTAATGCACTTTGGATTGCGAATAAAATGAGCGTAAAAGAACATGTGCTGAAAAGAGCGAAAGAGTATATGGGAAATAAAGAGTACGCTTTAGAAAAAGTGAATGAAAGTAAAATTAGAAAACCGAAATTTGTACAAGAAAAAAGAGAATCTCATTATGAGTACAAAATCGGAGATCGTGTTAATTTATTGGATCATGATGATTTTGGTATCATCTATAAGGAAAAAGATAATTTTTATAACGTTGTTGTATATTATAACGGTGAATTCGTTGAAGTAAATGTAAAACGTATTACTTTAGAAGTAGCAGCGAAGGAGTTATATCCAGAAGGATACGATTTAAATACACTATTTGTTGATTATAAAGAAAGAAAAATGCAACACGATATTGAGCGCGGATCGAAAAAAGCACTTCGTAAAATTCAAAAAGAAATAAGAAAGAATAGAGGATAAGTTAAAATGGTAACGATTAGACAAGAACAAAAAAATGATTATAGAAAAACAGAAGAAGTCGTAAAAGAAGCATTTTTAAAGGAAGAATTTAGTGATAAAACAGAACATGAACTTGTAAAACGTATTAGAGAATGTGACGCGTTTGTTCCGGAGTTATCAATTGTTGCGGTAGATGAAGATATAGTTGGTCACATTATGTTATCGAAAATTACAATAGAACAATGTGGAACTTCTGTAGAATCGTTAGCACTTGCACCAGTTTCAGTTGCTAGGGGCCATCAGAAGAAAGGAATTGGTGGAAAACTGATTACGGCTGCTTTAGAAAAAGCGAAAGAACTTGGATACGGATCAGTTGTAGTATTAGGACATCCAGAGTACTACCCGAAATTTGGTTTTAAGAAAGCAAGTGAGTGGAATGTAAAAGCACCGTTTGAAGTGCCTGAAGAGGTATTTATGATAAAGGAATTAACAGAAAATGCTCTTCTAGGTGTAGAAGGAATTGTACAATATTCGAGTGCTTTTGCTGAGTAGGAGTAACGGTTAAGAAATGTAATCATAAAAGATGCTATCTTTTTGTATGGATATACAGAAAGATAGCTTTTTTTATTAAGCGGATCTACTGACGTATATTTTGCTCAATGAATAATTGAGGTGGTAAAATTGATATAGAAACGTAAAGGGAGAGAATGAAATGAATAAGCGAGAAACAGATAGCAATGAGAATGCAGTTACGTTATATGTTACAAGACACGGTAAAACAATATTAAATACGAATCATCGCGCGCAAGGTTGGGCTGATTCTCCATTAGTAGAAAAAGGTGTTGAAGTTGCCACAAATTTAGGAACAGGATTAAAAGATATTCATTTTATGAATGCGTATAGTAGTGATAGCGGCCGAGCGATTGAAACTGCTAATTTAGTATTAAAATATAGTAAGCAATCAAAATTAAAACTTGAGCAAAGAAAAGATTTGCGAGAATTAAATTTCGGTATTTTTGAAGGTGAAAAACTTGAGAATATGTGGGATGTGGTTGGAAAAGCTGCAGGCGTTGCATCACCAGAAGAACTTATGAAGTTTTCTATTCAAGAAGTGATTAATCTTATTAGAGTAGCAGATCCTACAAAACAGGCGGAAGATTGGGAATTATTTTCTACTCGTATAAAAGCTGAGATAGATAAAATTAGTGAAGAAGCTGCTGGAAATGGTGGCGGTAACGTTTTAGTTGTCGTTCATGGGCTTTTGATTACTACCTTAATAGAAATGTTAGACAGTAGCAAAACAAAACTTGGGGTGGAAAATGCTAGTGTGACGAAGATTGTATATCAAGATGGAACATATACAGTCGAGTCGGTTGGAGACATGAGTTATGTTGCAAAAGGGAAAGAAAGTGTGGAAATATAATTAAATCTCAAATAGAAATAAGAAAAGGAAGGTAGAGAAATCTAGCTTCCTTTTCATTTTGTGAACTATGGGATTAATAAAATCTTCCCTGTGCTTTTACGGCTCTCTAATAATTCATGAGCAAGAGCACCGTCTTGTAAAGAGAATGTAGTAGGATTTGAAATGTTTAATTTTCCAGTTGCGATCCAATCGAATAATTGAGTAGATCGTTTTTTACGTTCTTCATAAGTGGTAAGAACGTTCCAAAGGTCTCCGCCAGTTAAAGTTTTTGAAGTATCCATAAGCATACGTGGATCAACTGGAGCAGGATTACCACCAGCCATTCCGTAAAATACGACAGTACCGCCAATTTTAGTAGCGTTAAAACTTTCCTCTAATGTAGAACCTACTGATTCATATACAAGATTTACTCCAGTTCCATTAGTCATTTCAAGTACTTTCGTATGCCATTCTTCGTTATATAAAAATACGTGATCGGCACCAGCTAATGTAGCTATCTTTGCTTTTTCTTTTGATGATGTAAGACCAATTACTGTTCCGCCCTGTAGTTTAATCATTTGAATAAGAAGTTGACCGACGCCACCAGCTGCAGCGTGTACTAAAGCTATATCACCTTGTTTTAGTTGATAGCTATCGTGCGTTAAATAATGTGCAGTTAATCCTTGTAATAAGACAGAAGCGGCTGTTTCAAAAGAAATAGAATCTGGTAGTGGGATTACTTTTTCAGATGGAACGGCAACTAGTTCTGCATTTGCAAATGGGACGTCCGCAAATGCAATACGGTCTCCTAGGTTGATAGTAGTAACGTCAGCTCCTACTTTTTCAACAATTCCAGCTCCTTCATAACCTAATACATAAGGCGGATTGCCAGCAAGATGATAATCGCCGCGGCGTCTATAAATATCAGCGAAGTTTAATCCGATTGCTTTCGTGCGGACAAGAATTTCATTTGGACTTATGATTGGATCGTGTATTTCTTTATAGTGTAGAACATTAGCGTCTCCGAATGTTTCGAAACAAAGTGCTTTCATATGGAATACCTCCATTTATATTGTTTATAGATGTTCTTTATCATACAATACAAATATCAATAGACAAAGAGGATTATTTCGATGGAATCAATCGGAAATATCGATTGAAAAGAGGGATGATAAATGGAAATAAAACAGTTAATTACATTTAAAGTAGCGGCACATACTTTGAACTTTACACAAACTGCGAAGAAATTAAACTTTGCCCAATCGAGCGTTACAGCACAAATTAAAACATTAGAGGCTGAGCTCGGTACACCACTATTTGAGAGATTAGGGAAACGTCTTTTCTTAACTGAAGCAGGTAGGAAGTTTCAACTATATGCCGACAAGATGATTGCACTCAGTAACGAAGCGAAAATGGCTGTGAAAGATGATGAAGAAATAGCAGGTACGTTAATAATTGGTGCACAAGAAAGTCAATGTACATACAGACTGCCTTCTATATTAAAGAGGTTTAAAATACAATTCCCAAAAATAAAACTTATATTTAAACCAGCACACTCCAATAAAGATGCGAAGGAACAATTGATGGAGGGGAAAGTAGATCTTGCATTTATTTTGGACGAATGTAAAACAGAAGATGTTTTACATGTGGAACCACTTATGAACGAAGAATTAAAAGTAGTAGCTGCTCCTACGCATCGTTTACTTGAACAACCTTCAGTTTCTATAAAAGATTTAGAGAGTGAAACACTTTTACTAACAGAATTAGGCTGCTCGTATCGGACTTTATTTGAAGAGCTATTTCGCTGGGAAGATGTATATCCAACAAATAAAATTGAATTTGTTAGTGTTGAAGCAATTAAACAATGTGTTATTGCAGATTTAGGTATAGCCGTTTTACCAGCGATAGTAGTAGAAAAAGATATACGGGAAGGGAAGTTAAAGGAGTTGATGTTAAACGAAACAATCTCTCCGATTTATACGCAAATCGCTTGGCATAAAGACAAATGGATGACAGTGCCACTGCGACAATTTATTGATGTAACGAGGGAGTTTTTTACAACGGATTAAGTGGAGAAATATTTATTTTATATAAAAGAAACAATGGCAATTTTGTATAAAGAACCGATGCTTGAATATAACAAGTATCGGTTCTTTTATGTTTTAAATAAAGGATGCTATAAAATTTGTATTTCTCAACTTTTTTCTTACAAGGATAAGTAAAATTCTTCGTATATTCCAATAATCATAAGGGAATTTACAACATTTATTCGTTTCTGTAAGATGCATCTAGGAAGCGTGAAAGGAGGGCTTACATAACAGTATAGGTTGTCTTTAGTATATATAATCATTTTGAGGGGGAATTTAAAATGTTTAAAAAGTTAATGAAAGTATGCGTGTTAAGTGCGGCAAGTATAGGTGTATTATTTAGTTTCCAAGGAAGTACATTTGCAGCTACTGATTTAAGCAGTTATTATGACGGGAAAAATCCAGCAACAACGAAAGTATACGGGGGAAGTACGACGTGTGATGCAGATGGATTTAATGCAAAGTCTACAGCAGTTTATGAAGGTAGTAAAAAAGTAGGAACAGTGTATTTACGTTACAGTAATAAATGTCATGCAGCATGGTCTAAGCTTGTTTTAGATCAACCAGCTCCTTCTGTTTCTGGAGGGGTATATGCTTACGCTGTTATTAATAAATATAAAAATGGTGTATTCCAAAAATCAGTAGACTCTAATAGTGGCAATGGAGCAATAAAAACAGGACAAACGAGTACGTATACAGGAATGGTGTTTGATTTAACTGCTGATTTTGGTTATACAGCTGATGCCGAAGCGGTGACGATTAATAACGGCTACGGGAAAACTGGACGTTATTAATAAAGGAGTGGAATTCTATGAAGCTTTTTAAAAAGGTAAGCGCATGTCTTTGTCTGGCATTGCTCATCGTAACTAGTGTGTTTAGTACGACCAACAATGATAAAGCATACGCAGAAGACCATTCATATGATGGGAAAAGTCCTTATTATAATAGCTGTGATCAATCCGCAGTAACGAAAGAAAAGAAGTGGATTGATTCAAATTCTTATGTAGAATTAAAATTTAGCACGACATGTAAGACAGCATGGGCGAAAGTTACTGTAACTCGCCTGGCAATTTATAATAATGAAGCTGATGCAAGGATTGTTAGAAAAACAGATGGAAAGGCATACACTTGCGGAAGTGCTGGAGGAAATGGTGTTGTAAATAAAGGGCAAACATCATGCTATACGCCAATGGTATATGATTTAGATCCAAGAAAGGCACAAGCACAAGGGAAACATGCCATTCCGAATAGTGATGCATATAATTATGCGGAGACTATTTGGTATTGATACGATTATACATGTTTTAAGAGCTGTTATTTGATATAAAAAAAGAAAGAGCCTTACTGCATTTTATTGTGGTAAGGTTCTTTAAAATTGTTTAATAGATTAAGTACATCCATTTACAAAGATCTGTCTATATAATCGCTTTTAAGTATGGCCATAATAATTTCATCTGAGTATGTATCGTTATAAAATAAAGATTGACGTAAGGTTCCTTCTTTTACAAAACCAACTTTTTCATAAGCTTTAATTCCGCGTAAATTATGGCTAAATACTTCTAACTGTAAACGATTTAATGATAGTTGTTCAAAAGCAAAACTTAAAACTATTTTAATAGCTTCAGTTCCATAGCCTTGTCCTGTTAATGCTATTGAAATCATTGATATTCTGAATCCTGCTCTTTTGTTCTCCTCATCGATATCTAAAATCGACAACTCTCCAATCATCTCGTCAGTACTTTGTAAACAAATAGCGAAATCATAGCGACTTGAATCATTATTTATATGATCTATATGTTTCGTAATTTGCTCCAATGAAAAAGTGGACTTAGTTCCAGTCATATATCTTATTTCATCATCCATTGTACTTTCTAATATAATAGGAGCATCTAGCTGACAAAGAGGCCTTAAATAAATTCTTTCGCTCTCTAATCTCATTATAATTTTCTCCTTTAGTTAGTAATTGAATGTATAAATACTTAAACTTTCTTCAATGAGTTACATAAAAAATATGAATCTTAATTCGATGTTACATGAATTTTATAATGGTATGGTATACCTAAAACAAATAATAAAAGTTTTATACACAACAAAATGTATCAACGAGTTTTTTGATCATACTATTATTCTTGCTGCTCATTCCGCTTTTAAATGAACACGAATGTATTAACTAAGGTCTGTATCAGGAGGAGTATATCCAAGGTGACGAGCCATAGATACAATTTGTCCTTTATGGTGAAATTCATGCGTCTCCGTATGAGTTAAAAGCCATAGCGGAGTTGTGCTCCAAGGTTCTTTTTGCCATTTCACTTCATTTGCTATATTTTCGAGCCAACGGTCATTGTATTCATCTAAAAAACGTTGTACAGTCTCATCTACTAACTTAAATCTAGCGCGAACTTTTTCCACATCTGCATGCTCAATTTCGTAATCGCTAGCAAATGAAAAATCTGCTCTTTTTTGCTTGAATGCGAATGATCCAAGCCAGTATCGATAGCAATCGGCTACATGAATATGAGTCTTTATAATGCTACCGCTTCCGAAATTAGAAACTGTGCTATGTAATTTTTCTACTGGGATTTCTTCCAAAAACGAAAATAGAGTTTCTCTTGTAGCACTAATAAGATTATATTGTTGTTTTAAAATATGTAACATGCAAGTACACTCCTCTTTTATTAACATAGTAAGTAATTCTATATTTACGAGGAGTGAACCTTTTTATTATTTTTAATAAGCATATTAGATGTATTTCTTATTTGTTTCTGATAGATTAAACAAGGTGAAACCTTAATAAGTTGAACATTCTTAGTTCATAATAAATTGTACATCAAGAAGGGGAACGATAAAATGAATAGACTAGTGGGTTTAAAACAATTTGAAATAACGCGCGGGGCGTTACTTAAATTTATGGAAACGTTAGATGATAAAACTGTGGATACGCAGCCAGAGGGTTTTAACAATACAATTCGTTGGCATATTGGACACGTGTTAACAGCAGCAGAGACTTTCATGTTCGGAAGAGAATTTAAACAATTGCCAACTGAATATCCAGGTATGTTTGGATATGGATCAAGACCATCTAAATGGACGACAGAAGGACCATCGTTAGAAGTGTTAACGGCTCAATTAAAAGAACAAGCAAAACGTATTAACGAAATTCCAGCAGAAGCATTTGAAAATAAACTGCCAGAGCCATTCCTAGGATTGGAAACAGTAGGGGAGCTTTACGGTATGATGCTTTATCATGAAGCTGATCATATTGGGCAAATGAAGGCGATGGAACGTATTATTAAAGCTCTTTAGTCTTAATTGCATATAACAAGCAATACAGTTGTAATGTTAAATAATATATACAAAAAAGGTAGATAAATTATTATCTACCTTTTTTGTATAACTTCTTGAAGGATTAGAGAATTTTATAATTTTTTATGTGGTGATTATTAATTATAGTATTCCTAAATATGGAATATACGTATAATGATAGAGAAGAACTAGAAATAGGGGTGAATACTATGATTACATTAGAGAAAAAGTTGGAGCAATATAAACATACATATGTACAGTTAAAGGGAGAACTAAAATGGAAAACGAGTGATTCTCGAACAGGAATGATGATTGCTGCTATGTATGCAGGTAGTGATAAATTGTTTGATCTCGGACGTTTTTTAGAAATTAGTAGTTATATTAAGAATCAGGTAGGGATGTTTTCATACTTAAAGTCTTATCATCGTTTTGTAGTGGCCGCAACATTAGATATTCACTTTACAGATTACAAGAAAGCTTTTCGGACGTTTTTAGATTTATATGAACAATTGGTCATTGGTGGCTTTAGCCGGAGTATATTTACTTATCTCGCAGCAGCTGTGCTTTTGACAGAAGAAGATGAACAGCATGGCGCGCACATTCAGCGTTCGATGCAAGTATATAAACGCATGAAAAAGGATCATCTCTTTCTTACAAGTACAAATGATTATCCGCTCGCAGTTTTATTAGCAGGACAATCAGAGCATGTAGAAACACTTATGGACCGAGTGGAACGTCTTTATCAGAAACTAGCGACAGCTGGTTTGCGTAAAGGGAATGATCTTCAATTCTTGAGTCATATTCTTTCATTAAAGAAGGAGGTCAGGGAAGAACTATTAGTTGCAAAATGCACAAATATATGGAATTTGTTAAAGCAAGAAAAGGTAAAAGTAAAACAGATGCATTACCCAGCTATTGGGCTACTAGCGTTACTCGAGGACGGAGAAAAAGAGATTCATTCTATTCGAGCATTTATTGAAAAATTGCAGGGGGATAAATTGTTCCGTTGGCATACAGATACAAATATTCTTATTGCTATTCA
This sequence comes from Bacillus sp. B1-WWTP-T-0.5-Post-4, assembly GCF_009183795.1. Taxonomy (NCBI): domain Bacteria; kingdom Bacillati; phylum Bacillota; class Bacilli; order Caryophanales; family Bacillaceae; genus Bacillus; species Bacillus sp. B1-WWTP-T-0.5-Post-4. Next base: position 332,644 of record NZ_WEIJ01000003.1, on the reverse strand, counting down.
ACTGTTCGTAAGTCAGAAAGGTGAGGAAAGTAAAGCTACCAACACAGGTTTACAAACAATGATAGAAGTCCTCATACAAGCACAACAGGCAGCCATGATGGCAACGATTGCTGCTTCATCTGCAGCAACATCTTCTGCTAGTAGTGGTTCATAATGTGCAACTGCTTATGCTCTTGTAAATTATAACTCCTTTGATAAGGTCGGTTTAAAAAATATTACTAAAAAAAGCCCATCACTCTCTAATGAGTGATGGGCTAATTGATTTTACATAATCAGCATTATCTTTTTGATTCCTTCAAATGTTTGAGCTGCGTGACAATCATAATGCTAATAACAACTAATAAAAACCATGAGCTAATTTTGCTTAAGTGAACGAGGTTCCATGCTTCCCGTTGATTTGGATATTGCCATGCACCGAAAAATGTTGCGATGTTCTCTGCAATCCAAATGAAAAATCCGATAAGGAAAAAGGAGAGAACGAGTGGTATTTTATATGTAACGCCTCGTAATGAAAATTCCACAAATGTCTGAAAGAAAACGATGAATAGAAGTAAAGTTAAGAACCATCTAAAATCGTATAGAAAATGATGCGTAAAAAAATTGAAGTAAATCATTGCTCCTAATGGCACGGTAAAAATAGTTTTCGGCCAATGATGCATTTTTAAATGCAACCTTCTCCAGGCTTGACATATGTAACTCGCGACACTCGCATACATAAAACCGCTGTAAAGCGGAACTCCAAAAACCTTCGAATATGCCTCTTCGGGATAACTCCATGAACCGAAATGTACTTTATATATTTCTAGTAAAAGGCCGATGAGGTGGAAGATGGTAATTACTTTTAGTTCGTCTTTTGTTTCAAGACCAGTCTTGTACATAATCCACTGCATAAGAAGGCATACGATGAGTATGAAATCATAGCGGTATAACCCTGGGATCGAAACGATTTTTGAAAGGGCTAGTGTTAAGAAAATAACGACTGGGAATAAGCAGGATAATGCTTGTTCATAAGTAAAATAGAGTAGTTGTTTTATATATAACATTGCATCACCTTGGATATTTTTATTTGAAAACTCAAAATAATGATTAAGTATACTACACTTTTAAAAATAAGCTAGTAGTCTATTTTGCGTGTATTTGTAAGTTTTGGAAGGGAATTGTAATAAGTATTTTAATATTTAGCGAAGTGAAAAAATAGTTTGCTATTTAAAAAAAGTGGCGATATAATATCTAAATGAAAATGATAATTATTATCAATAATAATTACAAATAAAAAATAATTATAAAAAACAACTGAATATAAAGGATGAAATGAAACATGTTACATAAGCCTGCTGTATATGCTGGCAATAATCGCTGGCTACATATTAAGTTCATATGTTTCATGAGCTTAACAATTTTATGTTTAATCGGCTCTATATTTTTAGCTGTTGCATTTGGTGCAAAGGATATCCATTTGCAAACCGTATGGACAGCGGTTTTTGACTATAATCCGAAATTAACGCAGCACCAAATTATTTATGAATTAAGGCTCCCGAGAGTAATTGGTGCAGCAGTTGTAGGGGCAGCTTTTGCGGTTGCTGGTGCTGTTATGCAAGGTGTAACACGAAATCCTTTAGCTGATGCAGGTGTACTTGGAATAAATGCAGGTGCGATGTTTGTAGTAGCACTTAGTTTTGCTTTTTTCCCACATATGCCGTATGCCTATTTAATGATTGTTTCCTTTATTGGAGCTGTCTTAAGTACAGTACTTATTTTTGTTATTGGATCAGCAACATCAGGCGGGTTAACACCAATGAGGTTAACGATTGCTGGAGCGGTTATGGCAGCGCTTTTACATTCATTAAGTTCAGGTGTTGCGATTTATTATGATTTAAGCCAAGATTTAGCGTTTTGGTATGCTGGTGGTGTTGCAGGGGTTAAGTGGGAACACTTGAAATTTTTAGTCCCTATTATTCTTATAACGATTATTTTCGCGACAATGCTAGGGAGATCTATTTCACTCATATCAATGGGAGATGATGTTGCTACAAATTTAGGAGTGAAAACGAACCGAACGAGAATACTAGGGATGATTATAGTAGTTATTCTGGCAGGTGTTTCTGTTTCAGCTGTTGGTTCTATTGGATTTGTAGGACTAGTTATCCCGCACATTGCTAGAAAATTAGTTGGTGTTAATTATAGACTCATTATTCCTATGTCAGCATTATTAGGAGCTATGTTATTAGTTGTAGCTGATTTAGGGGCAAGAACAGTAAATCCTCCTAAGGAACTTGCGATAGGGATTATGGTAGCTCTTGTTGGAGTTCCGTTCTTCCTCTATATAGCACGTAAAGTTGGGAGGGAGTTATAAGTGAAGGATCTTTTTAACACGGATAAAAAGAGAGCTATTACTGTAACTACAATCTTCGGATGTATAAGTATCGCTGTAATTTTAATTAGTTTAAATACAGGGACACTGAGTATAGCGCCACTTAGAGTAATTGAAACACTTTTGGGTTATGGTAATTTTGAGAGTGCAACCGTGCTATATGATTATCGTATGCCAAGAATAATAGTCACGATGTTAGCCGGTATTGGTCTTGGTATTTCCGGTGCGATTTTGCAAGGGTTATCACGTAATACACTTGCAGATCCTGGTATTTTAGGGTTGCATTCAGGTGCATCTTTCGGTCTTATCGTATTTGTTACTCTCTTTCATTCTATTAATGAGAGTGCATCCATTTTAATACCGTTATTTACATTTGGCGGAGGAGTATTAGCTGCATTTCTTATTATTTTACTTGCGAGTGATCGGTCGAAAGGTTTACTTCCCATTAGACTTATTCTCGTTGGTATTGCAGTTTCAGCTGGCTTTAGTGCAATTTCGTTATTTTTCTCTCTCAAGTTAAATGATGAGACGTATACATTCGCTTCTAGATGGCTAGTTGGTAACGTGTGGGGAAGGGATTGGATTCATGTCTTTGCATTATTACCTTGGATTTTCATACTAACCCCTTATGCGTGGCTAAAATCTAAAACGTTAAATGCATTGTCACTAGGTGATAGTGTAGCGGCAGGACTTGGTGTTTCTGTTCAAAAAGAACGGTTATTACTATTAGCTACAGCAGTTGGATTATCTTGCGCAAGTGTATCGATGGCAGGAGGGATTGGTTTTATCGGTTTAGTTGCTCCGCATATCGCAAGGAAGTTAGTAGGTACTACATATCAACACTTTCTTCCTTTAGCTGGCATTATCGGAATGATTATTTTAGTGCTAGCAGATACGATAGGTCGTTCTATATTTGAGCCAAACTCTATTCCAGCTGGTGTAGTAGTGGCAGCTTTAGGAGCACCGTATTTTCTTTATTTACTTACAAAAACAAAATAAATACTTCAAAGAGGAGAACATATGAAAAAGAAACTTACTATTTTATTTAGCATGATGTGTATTTTAGTATTAGCAGCATGTGGTCAAACGAAAGCTAATGAAGAAGCAACGAAAAAAACGGAAAAAAGTAATGACCCAAAAATTGCTTCCATGTCTATTCATTTAACGAATGATTTACTTGCATTAGGAATTACACCAGTAGGTTCTGTTATTGGTGGAGATTTAAAAGATTTCTTACCGCACGCTAAAGAGAAGTTGAAAGATACGAAGAAGCTTGGTGTTGTAACAGATCCGAATATGGAAGCGTTACTTCAATTAAAGCCAACTGACATTTATGTTGATGAAAAATATGCTGGTAAAGATGTAGCGAAATACGAAAAAATTGCAAAAACACATTCTTTCAATTTAGATGAAGGTACGTGGAGAGAGCATTTAAAACAAGTTGGTAAACTTGTAAACCGTGAGAAAGAAGCAGATAAATATATTAAAGATTACGAAGAGCAATCAAAACGAGTAAAAGGTTTAATAGATAAAGAGCTAGGTAATAACGAAAAAGTAATGGCAATTCGCGTTACTGCAAAAGAATTGCGTGTATTTAGTACGAAAAGACCGATGGGACCAATTTTATTCCAAGACTTAGAGTTACAGCCTGCAAATGGTGTAGAGAAAATTGATGGAAACCGTCCTTTCGAAGTCATTTCACAAGAAGTATTACCTGACTTTGATGCAGATGCGATTTTCGTTGTTGTAAATAGAGATGATAAAGCAAAAGCAGCATTTAAACAACTTCAAGAAACGCCAATTTGGAAAGACTTAAAAGCAGTTAAAGGCAAGCATGTATACATTATCAATGATCAACCATGGCTTGACTATTCTGCTTTAGGAAACAAAATGGCAATGGATGAAGCGGAGAAAATGTTTACGAAATAATATAGTTTTGCTATTAGGAAAGGCCCTCTAAATTTGGAGGGCCTTTCTATTATTGTTAGAATAAATAAAAAATTATACAATGAAGTTAATTCAATATGGAGGAGATGTGCCAATGTCAGTGCTTATTGTAAGTATCCCGTTTATGAAACAGTTTATGGAACAAGGGGATAAATAGGCTAAAATAAGTATCCCTGTTATTTAAAAGGGGGAGTTTGAAATGACAATGAATCTTTTTCGAAATAAAACGATTAAATTATCAGCTATGAGAGAAACAGATGCTGAAGTAATGGCTATGTGGCAAGAAGATAGTGAGTATTTAAGAAATGTTGATACAGATGTAGCATTCCCGCAATCTTTAAATGAAATAGCAAGTGATGGGTTATTAAAAGGACGGAGATCGAATAGTGTTTCTTTCATGGTAAGGACAGTTCAAGAAGCTCGCTTAATTGGTTTTGTGGCGATTCATAGTATAGAGTGGAATAACAGAACAGGTTTATTAGCCATTGGTATAGGAGATGCGAATGATAGAGGAAAAGGATATGGGAAAGAAGCAATACATCTTATTCTAAAGTATGCTTTTTATGAATTGAATTTACACCGCATCGGTCTCGATGTTATTTCGTATAATAAACCTGCCATTGCATTGTATAAAAAGATGGGTTTTGAAATGGAAGGCTGTATGAGAGAAGCGGTTCAAAGAGATGGGAAGTGTTTTGACCGTATGATTATGGGGATATTGCGGGATGAATGGATAGAGCGGCAAGGTTAGAAAGTACATTCGAAATTATATATGTAGTATGCAGGAGATATAATGGTAATTGGCGAAAATTTACAGTGTGTTGATTGAATTTATAAGGAGTCATGCAAAATGAATTTAGAAAAGGAAAAACCAGTAAATGAAGAGGTCGCCGAATTAAAAGAACTTATTAAAGAGTTACACGGAAGTGTGCACCAACTTCAAAGTGAAGTGCAGCAACTAAGGCACGAAAGACCAGTTGTTGAAGTGAGAAAAGGTGTTCAATTATCACCAACAATTGTCGGACAAATTGGTGGTATGATTTTAGGTGGTTTAGCAATTATCGGTATATTTTGGTGATGAAAAAAGGTTTGCAGCATGATGCTGCAAACCTTTTTGTATTTGACGATATAATTTCATGCAATACAACTTTTACATTAAATAACGTAAATATATATAGGCATGTGATAACAAAAGTGCAACAATAGTTAATGGTAAACCAATTTTTAAGAAGTCCATATAAGAGAATCCATGTCCTTCACGTTTTGCAATACCAGCAACGACTACGTTTGCAGATGCTCCGATTAGTGTTCCATTTCCTCCTAAGCAAGCTCCAAGGGATAACGCCCACCAGAGTACTTCGATTTGCGGAGAATCGACAGATAGTCCGAGTCCTGTAGCTAAGTCTTGAATAAGAGGAATCATCGTTGCGACAAATGGGATGTTGTCGATTGTCGCAGATGCGATGCCAGATACCCATAAAATAAGTATAGCTGCGAATCCGATGTTACCGTTTGTTACGTCGATTACTTCTCTTGCAAGTGAAGAGATAAGTCCGATATCAATTAACCCGCCAACGAGAACAAATAATCCGGCGAAGAAGAAAATGGTAACCCATTCAACGTGGGCAAATACATCTTCAATATCATGTTCTTTCACGCCGATTAACATAAGAAGTGTAGCGCCTGTCATCGCGATAACAGCAGCGTCTACATGAATAATCGAATGAAGTACGAAGCCTAAAATAGTGAGTCCTAAAATCGAAATAGATTTTAAAAGGAGGCTTTGATCTTTAATATAATCTTTTTCGTTTAATGCCATTAGTTTTTCGATTTGTTCAGGTGTTGTTTTTAGTTTGTTACGATACATGAAGTAAATAATGCCAAGTGTCACGATAGAAATAATAATTACGATTGGAGCTAAGTTAATTAAAAAGGCGTTAAAGTCTAAATGCTTGTTTGCTGATCCAATCATAATATTAGGTGGATCACCGATTAATGTTGCTGTTCCGCCTATATTTGAAAACAGCACTTCTGAAATCAAATAAGGCACAGGATTTACTTTTAAAATACGTGTAATGGATAATGTAACAGGAACGATTAATAAAACAGTCGTTACATTGTCCAAAAATGCTGATCCGACGGCAGTTAATAGGGATAGTAATAATAAAATGCGAATCGGTTTTCCGCCAGCTGCTTTTGCCGCTTTAATGGCCACAAATTCAAAGACGCCTGATTGACTCGTAATATGTACGAGAATCATCATCCCAATTAAAAGGGTAATCGTTTCCCATTGAATATGTGATGTGAAAGCAGTATGTAAATCTACAACTCCAAAAATAATCATAATAGCAGCACCGAATAGTGCGATTACAGCACGATTCAATTTCTCAGAAATAATAAATCCGTACGTGATTAAAAATACGGCAATTGCAAAATAATATTGCCAATTTGCTACTTCATGTGCTGACTGTTCCAATCATGTCACCTTCTTTAAATTATGTATTCAATTGTCGAAATGTATCTCGCTGCAATAATACGGGATAAAATATATTGTAGCAAATTCAAAAAAGAAAGAAAACTATTTAACAAAGTGAAGGAAAAAATGTATTTTTTACATATCATATAAAAAATATAAAAAACACAGTGCAAATTATTAGGAAAAGTGAGCGTTGTCCTCTAATATAGAGATAGCAATTTACATTATTTTTGCGTAAAATGGTTTAAAGAGGTGAATTCCGATGGAAATAGTAAAAGATAGTTCTCTTATTCAAAATGAAATTGAACGTTTTGTAAATAAAGATGTATATATTCATTTAGAAACGACAAACGGAGCGTATGCATCACACATAAATGAAAAGATGATGACAGTTGGTGCTTTCATTCGAAATGCGATTATCCGTTTTGAACGCGGGAAGATAACTGGAACAAATCCATACCGAGTTGGTCTGAAAATGGATCACGGTTGGGTATATGCTGAAGGTATTACGCACTGGGAAGTAGACGATCAAGAGCGTTTATTATTAGCTGGACATGATAATTTAGGTCGTCTAGCAGTTGCACTTGAGTTAAGCTTAACACCATTTAAGTAAGAAGGAGGGAAACTTATGGAGAGACATGTACTTGTTGTATTTCCGCATCCAGATGATGAAGCATATGCTGCGGGAGGAACAATTCGCTTATTAACAGATCAAGGAGTACCTGTAACGTATGCATGTGGTACTCTAGGACAAATGGGACGTAACATGGGTAAGAACGTATTCGCTAACCGTGAAACGATTCCACATATCCGTAAGAAAGAATTGAAAGATGCTTGTGAAGCGATGGGTATTAAAGATTTAAGAATGCTTGGCTTCCATGATAAAACGTTAGAATTTGAAGATGTTGATTTCGTTGCTGACAAAATTGAAGCAATCATTCAAGAAGTAAATCCATCTCGAATTATTACATTTTATCCAGAGCACGGTGTACATCCAGATCATAATGCATTTGGCCGCGCTGTCGTTCGCGCTGTATCACGTATGCCAAAAGAAGAGCGCCCAGTTATTCATGCTGTTGCGATTACGAAAAATCGTGAAGCAGTATTAGGAGAACCGGATGTTGTAAATAACATTAGTGAAGTATTTGATCATAAATTAACTGCATTAGGTGCGCACCGTTCACAAACAGAAGCAATGCTTGAAGACACGCATGCAAAAATAAAAAACAAAGATGCAGCAACATTAAAATGGCTGCAACTTGAACAGTTTTGGACTTATAAATGGGAGTAGGCTAGAAGGATACCTTCTAGTTGCTCTTACATAGAAAAAGCGCCGTCACTTGTGATGGCGCTTTTTCTTTTTGAAGACTATACATTTTTTAGGGTGCTTCAAAATTTTTAAATTAACGTGCAGTATAGCCTCCATCAACAAGAAGTGTTGTACCGTTAACAAAACTAGCATCATCACTTGCTAAAAATAAGACAGCTTTAGCGACTTCTTCTGGTGTTCCAAGTCTGCCTTGCGGATGAAGTGAAGCTAAATATTCTTTCTGTTGAGGATTAACACTACCCAGTAAAGGGGTGTCAATATAACCAGGGCACACCGCATTAATACGTATTCCATATTTAGCGTAGGCAGTACATAAATTTTGAGTTAATAGTTTCACACCACCTTTTGCAGAGGAGTATGCTGTTGGGGTAGGTAATGAAACAAAACTATGAATCGAACCAGCGTTAACGATGACACCACCTGTACCTTGTTTAAGAAATTGTTCAATCGAATATTTATCAGAAAGGAATACCCCAGACAAATTAATATCAATAGTTCTTTTCCATTTTTCATAGGATAATTCGTTTGCCGGTGCATCATCAGCAACGCCGGCATTGGCATACATAATATCTAATTTACCGTATGTACTTACTGTCTCATGAATTAGCTGTTTAATATCTGTCTCTTTTGTTACATCGGTTTTAATAAATAACGTATTATATCCATGTGCATTCAATTCATCTGATAGTTCTTTTCCACGTTCAGAAAAGTCAGCAATAACTACTTTTGCACCTTCTTCGATAAAAAGACGAACAGTAGATTCGCCAATTCCACTTGCACCACCAGTTATGATTGCCACTTTGTCTTTTAATTTCATATAAACCTCTCCATTCATCAATGAATTTAAGTCGAATTTTTAAATCTTGTTACTAAACTATTAACCTTAAATAGTAAGTAGATAGAAGAAAAAGCTCGCGTTTACTTAATCGTGAGAGTGCTATTTTTTCTTTAGTGTACTTTTTGATACAGTTATGGACGAAAATATTAATTTGGTCAATTTTATCATTAGATTGAATATTTGGTAAAGAGCTCTCGAACAGAGCGAGTAAGGATGTTGAAAAAGTAAAATAAACATTCAGTATTATTTGTAGGGTAAGGAACAAAGGGGAGAGATGCATAACGAAAACTACTACTCTAGTTAAATAGGAAAAAGCCTTGCAGGGGGGCAAGGCTTTAAACAGGGTATTAAAAATGATTGATTTATTAAGAATAACTTCTTCTTGTGAATAAACTAATTTTAGCATAATAACTCATATATATGTGTTACGAATTTGTGAATAAAAACTCAATGATAAAAGTATGAGTGAAAGGAAATAATGTATATGAGAAGCGTATATTTTGAATTATTTAATAGAATAATATATATTTATATTGATTTAATGATTTTAGTTTGTTAAAAATGGGGAAATCGATATGAAGGTTAAATTTGCCGTAATAAAAGATGAGAATTTTGATTGTAGTTTATTGGAAACAAAATTATTGAAAACTTTTAAAGAAGTAGATTGTGAAGCAGATATTGTAAAGGTTGAGGATGAAATTTTTGAAAACAATGATATACAAACGTATTTATCAGAAATAACCATTCATGTTACTGGAAAAAATATTGGATATAGATCCGTTTCAGCCAGTATATTTATTGTTCTAGAGAGTTTATCAATACAGCTATTTCGTATTCATATTAGTATACTTTAAGCACTTCAAAAAGTGACTTCTTCAGAAAATCATACTGATTATATTGAGTTGTAAATATGAAAACAATAGAAATTATCGTAGGTGCTTCAGAATGTTGGATTGCACCTTGTTTGTTGTTAAATAAACAAGGGATTCTTTTTTTAATTTATCTTAACGCTGATTTATATAGAAGATAGGAAACATGTGAATAATTCAATTAGATTGTACAAATAATTTGGTACGCGGATATACGCAATGTATTCACAGGTAAGAGGGTTGTCTCATAATATATATAGATTTTTCTATTAAGATGAACAGAGGGTGTGAATATATGGAAGATGTTTACGCTAAAATTGACAGTCTCAAGGCGGAGCAAAAAGAAATTATGAGAGACATTCGAAATTTAGAAACGCGTACTACTATTAATGAGAAAGACATAGCAACAATCAATAAGCAATTAGAAAAAATAAGTACAAACACTACTTGGATTTTGCGAATTATTATTAGTGCGATAATAATGTCAGTTTTAGGATTGATATTAAAAGGGATGATTTAAAAGAAAGAGGGGAGCTCCCTCTTTCTTTTATGTAAATGAGAAGCTATAAATTTTCCGTTTCCTTTTCATCTGCATACTTATCCTCTAAGGAAATTAATAGAGGGATTGATATAGTTACAAGAATGATTAAAGTAGTTATAAAAGATTTAGAAAGAGAAAAAGAACCTTCAATTAAGGGTGATAAAAACTTGAATGAAAGTATGCTTGTTATTAAGGAAATTACTAAAAAGCTCAAAAGAGATATATTTTTATTCTTTATAGATGTCTCTATAAAGTCTTTAACACAGGTTATTACGACAAATATAGTTAATATGATAAGAGAAACAAAATAATGTGTTAAATTCGTCATACTAATAGTAGGATCGTCTATTATGTAAGCAAGTAACTTAGATACTAATATTCCTCCAAACAATAAAATAATAAAAGCAAGTAATCCTTCCGATATATAAGTGCTGAAATTGCCTTTCTTGTTAAAGAGTTTATAGTTTAGAGTAGATTGGGTTATTTGAATTAGGAATAGGGTAATAATCCATACATAATATACAAATGGTAATTCTCCTGAGAATAGAGAAAGTAGAAAGTTTACTACTGTCCTTAAAATTTCAATCATTACGAAAGGCCTCCAGTTTGTAAGCTTGTGACATTAAAATATGCTAGTCTATCGTTTAATAATTAAACTTACTAATTCAAACTATTTCTAATTATTCCATAAAAAGGTGAATGCATCAAGTTATCTTTTTAACAATTCTCCAAGGCCGAGCACTAGTAAAAGAAACGCAGAATGTAATATAATTGAAAAAGTATATTTAAAAATCGATGTTAATATTACCCTCCTATAAGTATTAACATACGTAATTGAGGTGTTTTCTTTGTTGTTTTATGAACGGATTTCTATCATGGCCCCTCCTGTTCCGTAGCTAAGGAAAGTCTTTTTATTTCTGAGATTTTCAAAGTTATAGGAGGGTATGAAAAATGAAAAAAGTCTCAGTACCATCACTTTTGTTAATGATTGTTCTTGTCGCATTTCCGCAAATTAGTGAAACGATTTACACACCGTCTTTACCAGACATTTCAAAGGCGTTACATGTAAGTAATAATGAGGTGCAGTTAACACTTAGTGTGTATTTTGCTGGTTTTGCGTTAGGTGTATTTTTTATTGGGTGGTTATCAGATATAATTGGTCGTCGCCGGGCGATGTTACTTGGAATTGTCGTATATGGCGCTGGGAGTTTCTTATGCTATATTGCAAGTTCCATTGAAGTTTTATTGATAAGTCGTTTTATTCAAGCGTTTGGAGCAAGTGCAGGATCCGTGGTTACACAAACGATTCTTCGGGAAAGTGTAGAAGGGCATAAGCGGCATGTTATGTTTGCTCAAATCTCGGCAGTCATTGCTTTTACACCAGCGATAGGACCGTTAATTGGTGGCTTTCTTGATCAAATGTTTGGATTTAAAATAGTATTTTTAAGTTTAGTAGTTATGAGTATCGGTATTTTTCTGTATACGTTTGTTTCTCTCCCTGAAACAAAAACGGTCTCAGTAACGAATAAAATAAATGTATTTTCAGTCTCGAAGAGGTTAATTACAAATCCGAAAGTGGTAACATATGGGCTGTTAATTGGAGGAGCAAATGGTGTTTTATTTAGCTATTATGCAGAAGCGCCGTTTATCTTTATTGAATATTTTCAATTATCGCCTAGTATGTATGGATTTCTAGGAATTGTTGTTGCATCTGCTTCTATTGTTGGAGCGAAAATTTCAAAACGTTTACTTGCTACTTATAAACCAGAGAAAATTATATATATCGGTTGTCTCGTAATGACAGGGGGAGCTATCCTTTTATCTGTTATTACGTTTATTGGATTAAATCCGAATGTAATATATATGGTTGTATTTTTAATAGCAATGTTTATATTGTTATTAGGGATTGGAGTAGCGTTACCTAACTGTTTAAGTTTAGCGTTAGTAGATTTTCAAGATGTCATTGGTACAGCAGGTGCATTGTTTAGTTTAGGGTACTATGTAATTGTAACGATGACAATTTTGGGAATGAGTCAGCTGCATACAGGCTCGTTACTAGTGATGCCACTTTATTTTCTGGTTATTGTAGTTATAATGGTAGTGTTTACTAGGGTATTTATCTTTGGTAAGCAAACTTCGAAATCGATTTAAATATGAAATTGTAAAAGAGTCTCATTTTTTAATGAGACTCTTTTATATTTTGGCTGGGGTAAAGAAGTTAGTAGTTTATTAATATATTAAATTTCTCATTGGTATATAAATCGAATGTGTGGGGAATTACGTTATTAACTATAAAGGTTGAAGTATTTGAGATATGAAACCGAGGAAGAAATACTCTCCTCGGTTATTTATATTGTAATAATATACATGCCGGAATCATATTGAATAGATGTATTTTATTGTTAATTTAGTTAAAAATTAATCAGACTTATGTATAATAATTTATTGAAAAAATAATTGAATTTTTCAGATTAATGAATTAATATAAGGTAAGTAATTTTAAGATTTATAGAATATTGGAAGATGAAAGGTTTTGAGAATTTTATTAGGAGCGCAAAACGATTTTAGGATAGCTTTAAAGCTAGTGTAAAATGACGTTTGCTTCATCATTTTCAGGGCCGAAAGGAATTAGGGGAAAGCATCTTGTGTTAAAATGCGGCTATGAATCATCTAAGAGGGGGAAGTGAAGTGGCAAACAAAGAATTGAAAAGAGGTTTAGAAGCACGTCATATTCAAATGATTGCTTTAGGCGGAACGATTGGTGTTGGTTTGTTTATGGGGTCAGCCAGTACAATTAAATGGACAGGTCCGTCAGTAATGCTTGCTTATGCAATTGCAGGTATTTTCATCTTCTTCATCATGCGTGCCATGGGAGAAATGTTGTATATGGAGCCAAGTACAGGCTCATTTGCGACGTTCGGTCATAAGTATATTCACCCGTTAGCTGGTTATATGACAGCGTGGAGTAACTGGTTCCAGTGGGTAATCGTTGGGATGTCAGAAATTATTGCGGTTGGAGCATATATGCAATATTGGTTCCCGGACTTACCAGCTTGGATACCAGGTGTAATTGCAATGGTTATTCTTGGCGCAGCTAACTTAATTTCTGTTAAGTCATTTGGTGAATTTGAATTTTGGTTTGCGATGATAAAAATCGTTACGATTCTATTAATGATTATTGCGGGATTTGGACTTATTTTCTTTGGAATTGGTAACGGCGGAGAAGCGGTTGGCATATCTAATCTTTGGTCAAATGGCGGTTTCTTTACAGGTGGTTTCTCAGGATTCTTCTTTGCTTTATCACTTGTAGTTGGTGCATACCAAGGTGTGGAATTAATCGGTATTACTGCTGGTGAAGCGAAGGATCCAAAGAAGACACTTACAAGAGCGATTCAAAGTACAATTTGGCGTATCTTAATTTTCTATATTGGTGCTATTTTCGTTATTGTAACTGTGTATCCGTGGGATCAATTAAGTACAATTGGTAGTCCGTTCGTAGCAACTTTTGCGAAAGTTGGTATTACGGCAGCTGCTGGACTTATTAACTTCGTTGTAATTACAGCAGCAATGTCTGGTTGTAATAGTGGTATTTATAGTGCTGGTCGTATGCTTTATACGTTAGGTGTAAATGGACAAGCACCGAAATATTTCACGAAACTTTCTGGAAATGGTGTACCTTTATTTGGTACAGTTGGCGTAATTATCGGTCTGGCGGTTGGTGTTGTTTTAAGTTACATCGCACCGAAAAACTTATTCGTATATGTATATAGTGCGAGTGTACTTCCTGGAATGGTACCATGGTTTGTCATTTTAATTAGTCAAATTAATTTTAGAAAAGAAAAGGGAGCAGAGATGAAAGATCATCCGTTCAAAATGCCATTTGCTCCTGTTACAAACTATTTAACAATTGCCTTTTTAATTATGGTATTAATCGGAATGTGGTTTAACGATGATACTCGTATTTCATTAGTTGTAGGTATTATTTTCTTAGCTATCGTTACAATTAGTTTCTATGCTTTCGGAATAGGAAAGCGAGCTCCGTTAGACGTTCAAAATAATAAAGAGATTTCAAGTAAATAAAGAAAAGGCTGTTCATCTGGAACAGCCTTTTCTTATTGTTGTTATTTGTCGATAAATCGATATAATTTGATTTATGATAGATATATTTGAAAAATCGTTGATATATTGTACGTTATGATAGATATATTTGAAAAATCGTTGATATATTGTACGTTATGATAGATATATTTGAAAAATCGTTGATATATTGTACGTTATGATAGATATATTCGAAAAATCGTTAATATAACTTCACATACTATCTGTCACTATCATGATTAAAATTTCTCTAATACGATTTTCCCAATGGTGTGCCCGCTTTCAAGTAGTGCATGTACTTTCTTTAAGTTTTCAGCGTTAATCGGTGTTAATGTTTCATTTTTATGTAAACTGTACTGATAGTTTAGAAGGAGTTTATTTCTAAAAAGAAGAATTTTTTACTGTATTACTTTATCCTAAACTAAATGTAAAGGTGGATACATAATGACAGTAAAGAAACTTTATTTCATCCCAGCAGGTCGTTGTATGTTGGATCATTCGTCTGTTAACAGTACGTTAACACCGGGAAAATTATTAAACTTGCCGGTATGGTGTTATCTTTTGGAGACAGAAGAAGGTCCTATTTTAGTAGATACAGGTATGCCAGAAAGTGCAGTTAATAATGAAGGGCTTTTTAACGGTACATTTGTTGAAGGACAGATTTTACCGGAAATGACTGAAGAAGATAGAATCGTGAATATATTAAAGCGTGTAGGGTATGAGCCGGACGACCTTTTATATATTATTAGTTCTCACTTACATTTTGATCATGCAGGAGGAAACGGTGCTTTTACAAATACACCGATTATTGTGCAACGAACGGAATATGAGGCAGCACTTCATAGAGAAGAATATATGAAAGAATGTATATTACCGCATTTGAACTATAAAATTATTGAAGGGGATTATGAAGTGGTACCAGGTGTTCAATTATTGTATACGCCAGGCCATTCTCCAGGCCATCAGTCGCTATTCATTGAGACGGAGCAATCCGGTTCAGTTTTATTAACGATTGATGCATCGTACACGAAAGAGAATTTTGAAGATGAAGTGCCGTTCGCAGGATTTGATCCAGAATTAGCTTTATCTTCAATTAAACGTTTAAAAGGAGTTGTGGCGAAAGAGAAACCAATTGTTTTCTTTGGTCATGATATAGAGCAGGAAAAGGGTTGTAGAGTGTTCCCTGAGTATATATAGTGCAAAAAGTCATGAGTTCGCGTGCTCATGACTTTTTCGTTTAAATAATTTTTTTAAATAAATTATAAACTTTTTTTGAACTATCTTCGTTTAACTGATAGTACGTAAGGTTTACATCATCAGGAGTATCTTGCTGAGCAATCATCACTTCGCTGCTGTGATGATCAACTATCCATATGAAATATTTTTTATAAGTTCCATCCTCGAAAGTAATCCACATATCACAATCTATTAAATCTGATCCTTCTTCATCCAATGTTAATTTGCCTTTTTTTGCGGTATTCATACTGTTAATAAATGTTTTTAATTCATCTGTTTTTGTGAGAAAGATATCCTGTTTTGTTTTAATTGATTCGACATGTATATCTTTTATTTCCTGTTTACCTAAAAAAACAGGAGGCTCATTTGGATCTCGCGAGCTTGAAATAATAGTAGCTTTCTTTTTCGGTTTATTTGCAGTATAGAGATCTTGAATAGATTTTCCCGAGTTTATAAACCATACAATTCCACAAATAATCAATACACTACCTAGCAATAAAATAATTTTTTTAATAGGATTTTCTCCTCTCTATTACTTCGTGTGAAGAGCTTTTCTATTAATATATGATAGGTAAGCGTAAAGTATTATAGTTGAACTTGGTTATGCTTCACAGTTTTTATCGGGCGATCTATGAGTAAATTGTAAGTGAGCCCAATTAATACGAAAATGCCACCGATAACTTTACCAATTGAGAGTTCATTTGTCAGGAAGAAATCAATAATAGTCCCCGCAAATAATTGTCCGATAAAGATGAGTAATGTTAAATAAAAGGCTGATATTTTAGGAGTAATATAGTTGGATAATGAAATAACGATAACGCCTACTAATCCGCCTAAGTATACGGCGATAGGAATAGATTGCAACTTATGAATAGGGATATACAATGAATCTGAACTGAAAATTAAAAATAACATAGAGAAAAATAATCCAGTAATATAATTGAAAAACGTGCCTTCCCAGTTTCCAATTTCCTTTGCTAAATTCGCGTTAATAATTCTAGCAACGACGATAGAAACACCAGCTAAAATAGCGATCGTAATATATAACATATTTTTGCCCCCATTAATATATTGTCATGATAATAATCCCAGAAGAGATGAATACTAATCCAACTAGTTTTTTCTTTTCAAACTTTGCAACTTTCATTCCTAATAAGCCGAAATGATCGATAATGATGGAAGCAATGGATTGGCCGAGTAAACTTAATGCGATCGTAATAGAGGCACCAAGGACGGAGAAACTTATATTATTAAAAAGAACAGTGAATACTCCAATCGCTCCAGCGCTATATAAAAAAAGCGGAATACCTTTATCGAAATGAATTTTATGTTTGTTTAAGATTAAAACGAAAATAACTGCAATTAAACCGACAAGGTGAATGACCACGCTTGCTGTGTACTTGCCAATTAACTCAGATAAAATCCCATTCAGTGGAAGCATAACGGCGATGAGCACACCAATAAAGACAGAAAGAAAGTTATACAATGTAATATCCCCTTTGTATTTCATATTTGTAATGACTGTATCATGCTGAAATTGTGTATTGTTATGACATATGTCATAGTGGAAGAAGAAAATTTTGATTACAATGGGGATGAGTTGTAAAGGTGGGGAACTATGAAGAAAGTATGTAATTCTATTAAATTAGCAGAGTATATGAAGAAAAATAATATTGATTCATTTTTTAGTCATGATATGAAGCCATATATGGAACTTATATTTTTTAAAAAGAATGAGTTTATTTGTAGAGAAAATGAAGAGATAGATTATTTATATTTCTTTGTTGAAGGAAAAGCGAAAGCGTTTAACACATTAAGTAACGGGAAATCCGTATTACTGTGTTTTTATGATAGTTTGCAGTTACTTGGAGATGTGGAGTTAATTCATTCCCAAAGGATTACTTCAAATGTACAAGTAATGGCAGATTCATATTGTGTTGGTTTACCATTAGGAAAAGTGAGAAATCAGCTATTTCATGATGCGAAATTTTTAAGATGTATTTGTGGATCGTTAGCACATAAGTTAAATCGACTTTCAAAAAATAGTACAATTAATTTATTGTATCCGCTTGAAAATAGACTTGCGAGTTACATGTTAGCAGCAGGGGAACGAGCAGTTCAGCATGAAAATAGAATTGTGTTTAGTGGGAATTTAACGGAAATAGCGGAATTGTTAGGAACGAGCTATCGGCATTTGTTGCGAACATTAAATATTTTTTGTGATAAAGAGATAATAAAGAAGAACGATGGATGCTATGAAGTAGTAAACGTGGATGTTTTGAGAGAATTGGCAGCAGATGTTTATAAATAGGAGGAGAGTATAAATGATAACACCTATATTTAGAATTTTTGATATTGAAAAAGCAAAACTATTTTACTTAGGTTTTTTAGGATTTAAACTGGATTGGGAACATCGGTATGAGGAAAATATGCCATTATATTTGCAAATTTCGTTACAGGATGCTGTGATACATTTATCAGAACATCATGGTGATGCCTCACCAGGTGGTGCGATTCGGATCAAAATAGATGATGTAAAGGATTATCATTCTGTATTATTAAGTAAAGAATATGCTTATTCGAAGCCGAATATAGAAAAACACCTTTGGGTACAATTGAATTAACTGTAATTGATCCGTTTTCAAATAGAATTACACTGTACGAGGAAAAATTGTAGAAATGGAATGAAGAGTAGTTCATAGAGCAGTGAACTGCTCTTTTTTATTTTGAGTAGATATTGAATTATATAAAAATAAAATGTTATGATTATGGAAACGTATGAATATATGAACAAGTATTCATACGTTTAAGAAGAGGAGGGATTAGAATGAAAGATCTAATTATTATTGGGGCGGGTCAAGCTGGATTAACAATGGGATATTACTTGAAGCAAGAAGGGTATAATTTTTTATTACTTGAGGCAGGAAAACGAGTTGGTGATTCATGGAGAAATCGATATGATTCTTTGCAGCTTTTTACCCCAAGGTCTTACAGTAGCTTGCCGGGTATGGCGTTAATAGGTGAAAAAAATGAATTTCCATATAAAGATGAAATTGCAACTTATTTAGAAAAATATGCAAGACATTTTCAATTACCGGTACAATTACAAACGGAAGTTCTAAAAATAAAGAAAGAAAAAGAAATATTTGAATTATATACTCCTACAGAAATTTTACAAACGAAAAAAGTTATTATCGCATCAGGTGGTTTTCAGCAACCATTTATTCCCTCAGTTTCAGCAAATCTATCATCACATATTTTTCAAATACATTCATCACAATATAGATCATCATCGCAAATTCCACAGGGAAAGGTACTTGTAGTAGGTGGCGGAAATTCAGGAATGCAAATAGCAGTAGAACTTGCAAAAACGCATGAAGTTATGTTGTCTATTAGTCATCCTTTAACGTTTTTACCGTTACAACTTTTTGGAAAAAGTATTTTTAATCTGCTAGAAAAAGTGGGTTTATTGTACGCTGAAATAAATACAAAGAGGGGAAGATGGTTTCAGAAGAGAAAGGACCCTATTTTCGGTTTTGAAGGTAAGAAACTTATTCGTAATGGAGCAATCAAACTGCAAGAAAAAGTAGTAAGTGCATCAGGAAATAACATTATGTTTCAGAATGGTGATACTTATAGTGCAGAAAGCATTATATGGTCAACTGGTTTTGTTCAAAATTATAATTGGATTGAAATTAAACAGGCAGTGAATGAGAAAGGATTTCCTAATCATATAAAGGGAATCAGTCCAGTAAAAGGATTGTATTATATCGGATTACCGTGGCAATCTCAAAGGGGTTCCGCACTTATTTGTGGTGTAGGAAAGGATGCAGCGTATGTACTTTCTGAAATCAAAAAAATAGATCAGTAGCGATAACTACTGATCATCCATATGTACATGAATTAGGAGAGGTCAAACATTTATTAACTTTATTATAATAGATTTTCATAGAATTAAAAACTGAAAATTCAAATTTCATGTTGAGAAAGTTTTTTGTATCGAAATATATGAAAAAATAGGGATTTTTATTAAAACAGAAAAAGATATTTCTATTTTAGTAAATTATGATATAGTCTAAATAATCGTGTTTTTCCATAAATGTAATTATTTTCATTTTAGTTTTGTTTATATGAGGGAAGGAGAAGTAATTATGAAGTTTGATGATCAACGCTTACTAGGAGTACGATTAGGTTCTGTGCTTGTGACAGAGGAAAATCAATATTTAGTAATTAAGAAAAAAGATCATTATGCACTATTAAATATACATAATTTAGAATGCACACATGTTGAAGTGCAGTTAGAACATTTGGAAGAAATGTTGCGGGAAGATTTCCAAGAAAGTATAACGGAGATTATCGCACCAGAACATATAAAAATTGTTGCGAAAAATGTTATATAAATAAAGAAGCTGGAAGGAACAGCTTCTTTATTTTCATTATAAGGATAACGTTTTTACAACCTCACCAATGATCCCTTCCATTTGATGAACACCTAAATCGGAATTAGTCATAATAACAGCACCATTCCCGCAGTATGGATAACAAACCATCATACATTGAAATCCAACGCCCCATCCAAGTGAATATATTTGTAAGTCTTCATTTGAATCATCTAGAAAAACACCTAATCCAGTCCATTTTGAGCAACCTTGAGAAGAAATCATGTCTATTACTAATTTTTGAGAAAGTTTTAGTTTGCCCTTTCCTTGTAAGGAATGAATGATTTCAATAACTAAAGCTGATAAGTCAGTTGGTGTTGTCCAAATACCTGAAGCAGCTGCAAATGGATAAAATGGATACTTCTCATTTGTTACAGTTCTATCTTTATTATGTCCGCAAGCAAAAACGTCGGTTTTATCTATGTCTTGTGGAGAGAAAAGTGTACTGTTTTTCATTTGTAGTGGCTGGAAGATGTGTTCTTCTAATAACTGACTAAATAATCTTCCTGTAATATCTTCAAGTAGTAGTTCGGTTATACAAAAGCTTGCGTCTGAGTAGTGAAATCCACTTTCTGGTTTATAAGTTACCTCTATAGGTACGGGACAATATAGTGTTTTACCAGAAAGGAGCTCAGACATATTAGGTAATCCTTTTGCAGGTGTATAATGTTCAAAACTATTAGGTGGATCAATGAGTCCAGATTGATGGCTTAATAAGTTTCTCAAAGTGATGCTTTTTTGTGAAGTAAATAGATTAGTAGGAATGTTCCAAGATGTGAGTTTATCATTTACGTCTTCATCTAAATGCACGATACCATGCTCTGATAATGTTAGTACGAGCATTGTAGTGATGAATTTGCTGATAGAACAAGAATTAAAGAGAGAATTTGTAGTAACAGCTCTAGTTGTTCCAGCTTCAAGTGTTCCAAAGGCAGTCGCTTCATCTAGTTTGCCATTATGTATAATAGCGAGGCTTAAACTTGCAACGGAATATTGATTCATTTTCTCGTATATATTGCTACTTTTTAAGTTCATGGTGACTCCTTTCTTTAAAGACAGAATATTATTTTTATTATACAGTAGTAAAAAAAAGAAAACACTTCTTCATTCACCAATGAAGCGTTTTCTTTTTTTGTTAGTTTGAAGTGAACTTTTGAAAAGATTTGTCTCGGTACATGTACATAACCGATGAGATTGTTATTAAAGAAATAATGATTTGTTTGTTTTTAATTGGTGCATTGAAAACAAGCCAACCAACTATATCAAATAATAAATGTAGCAAGATTGAAAGAACTACAAATTGAAGTAACGTATTTAAAAATCTTTTCATAAAGTGTCCCCCTAAAATAATAGGTTTTATTAACAGTTTGATATAGTGGCATTATACAGTAAATGTTTCATGTGGTAAAATTTACATAAGTTAGTGAAATAAAACAAATGAAAGTTAGTAAAGGGGAACATTTATGGAATTCTGGATGGTTATACTGATATTAGCCTTTGGTTTCATTTATATCGCTGAAAAATTAGCTACAATTGAAAAGAAAAATGATGCGCGTTTAAAGAGAATTGAAGATAGATTACAATTAATTACGAAAGAAATGGGAATTGTAGAAAGAGAACCTGAAATTAATAAAGAACTACGCCAGCTTGTAGAAGAAGGAAAAAAAGTTACAGCAGTTAAGAGAGTAAGAGAAGCTTTTGGTTTTTCCTTACTAGAAGCGAAGCAATATGTTGATAAATTATAAAAAAGATCATCCATTTGGGTGATCTTTTTCACTGCACCATGCGTGCATTTACATAAGCCGCGATTATAAAGTGTCCAATTATATGGAACAAACATTTGAGATAAATTGTCTAATATAGGTAATAACTATTTAGCTTGAAAGAAAGGGTTGATGACATGAAAAAGAATACGTTGTTAAAAGTAGGATTATGTGTAGGTTTACTAGGAACAATTCAATTTGTTAGCACAATTTCTTCTGTACAAGCATCACAAAAGGTAGAGAAAACAGTAATAAAAAATGAGACGGGAGCCATTTCAATATCTCAGTTAAACAAGAATGTATGGGTTCATACGGAGTTAGGTTATTTTAATGGAGAAGCAGTTCCTTCGAACGGTCTAGTTCTTAATACTGCTAAAGGACTAGTGCTTGTTGATTCTTCTTGGGATGACAAATTAACGAAGGAACTAATAGAAATGGTAGAAAAGAAATTTCAGAAGCGCGTAACGGATGTCATTATTACACATGCGCACGCCGATCGAATTGGCGGAATAAAAACGTTGAAAGAAAGAGGAATTAAAGCGCATAGTACAGCATTAACCGCAGAACTAGCAAAGAAAAGTGGATATGAAGAGCCACTTGGAGATTTACAAACAGTTACGAATTTGAAGTTTGGCAATACAAAAGTAGAAACGTTCTATCCAGGGAAAGGACATACAGAAGATAATATTGTTGTTTGGTTGCCACAATATCAAATTTTAGCTGGAGGCTGTTTAGTAAAATCTGCGGAAGCTAAAGATTTAGGAAATGTTGCGGATGCGTATGTAAATGAATGGTCTACATCGATTGAGAATGTGCTGAAGCGATATGGAAATATAAATTCGGTAGTACCTGGTCATGGAGAAGTAGGAGGCAAGGGATTACTTTTACATACATTGGATTTATTAAAATAAGAAATTGTAGAAATACAAAAGAGAGGAGAAATAATTTTCTCCTCTCTTTCTTCTAACTATATTTAAATGCTGAATCTGTCGATTACGTCAGCATATATTACTGAGATTTTAATTCCAAGTATACAAATACTAGTACTGTCATAATTGCAATAACAACGTAAGTAGCATCAAGCATTATAAGTGTTTTTAAAGTTTCAGTCATCGTAATTCACCCCTGTTATAAAAATATAACATGATCTTTTTATTGATTGGATAAGAGATCATAAAGATAAAATGTATATGAAATTTCTTAAGTAGCTTCTATATAAATATATCATATAAATAATGTAAGTAATGTTAAGATAATGTAAATGTATTGTAAATAAAGAGGTTTACAATGAAGGCTTTAATAAAAAAATGATAGTTCCTTAAAATAAAAAATACGCTATTTTCATATGAGATGAATTGCAATTATTTGTATAAGGGATTCAAAAAAATTTTTTCGTTGTATATATTTCTCCAAATTAATTATTTAGCTATTTAAAAGTATCGAAAGATGTGTGCACACTAATGTATATTTTTTGGATGTCAATAAAAGTATTATGTCAACAATATGAACTGTCACAAATCTTTATATATTATTGTGATTGATATCACATCACTTTTTTTCAATGGGTATTATGCTTAAGGTGTAATGAATGATTGGGAGAGGGTGGGATGATATGTTTTGTTATCAATGTGAACAAACGCCAACAGGCGGATGTAAAGTAATGGGTGTTTGTGGCAAGAATGAAACGATTGCGAGTTTACAAGATACGATTGTGTTTGGGCTAAAAGGAATTGCAGCTTATCGCACACATGCTGCTCAGCTAGGGTATACGGATGCATTTGTAGATGCTACAACACAAGAAGCTTTATATATGACATTAACAAATTCTAACTTTAACGAACAAGAGCATATTGATATGGCTATGAAAGTTGGGAAATCAGCTTTACGGGTGATGGAGTTATTGGATGAGGCACATACGAATCATTTTGGTGTGCCAGAGCCTGTACAAATTACACAAAATCGTGTAGAAGGTAAAGCAATTGTAGTTACGGGCCATAATGTATTTGCATTAGAAGAACTATTAAAGCAAACAGAAGGAAAAGACATTAATATTTATACGCATTCTGAAATGCTACCAGCACACGGATACCCGCAGCTGAAAAAATATAAACATTTAAAAGGAAACATCGGTAAGGCATGGTATGATCAAAGACGCCTTTTTGAAAAATTTACTGGTGCCATATTAGCTACAACGAACTGTGTTATGCCAATTAAAGGCTCGTACTCTGATCGATTCTTTTCATATGAAATTGCAGGTTTAGAAGGTGTACAAAAAATTGAAAATGATGATTTTACACCATTGATTCAAAAAGCGCTAGAACTTCCAGAAGTACATATGGAGTCGGATGAACAGTTAGTGACAGGGTTTCATCATAATACAGTATTATCATTAGCTCCAGAAATTATTGATGCAGTAAAAGAGGGGAAGATAAAGCGTTTCTTTGTTATCGCCGGTTGTGATGCACCGGGAAAAGGCGGAGAATATTATCGTGAATTAGCAACGTCACTTCCGCCAGAAACGGTTATTTTAACAACTTCTTGCGGGAAATTCCGCTTTAATGATGTGGATTACGGTGTTGTACCTGGTACGGAAATTCCGCGTTACATTGATTTAGGACAGTGCAATAATTCAATTTCTACAGTGAAAATAGCGGCTGCTTTAGCTGATGCTTTTCAATGTGAAGTGAATGAATTGCCAGTAAGTATTGTACTATCATGGTTTGAACAAAAAGCGGTTGCCATTTTACTCGGGCTATTTAGTCTTGGGATTCAAGATATTCGCATTGGTCCAAAGGCTCCTGAATTTATTTCACCTGGCGTGCTTGATGTATTACAAGAAACATTTGGTTTAAAACTAGTTACAAATGCAGCAGAAGACATGGCTATGATGTTATCGTAACGGAAAAGATGTTTTCACTTAATTGTGGTTTTATAAATCATTTGTATGTGTGTGAGTAAACGCACATACAAATGATTATTAATAAAGAAAATCGCTATATCTATAAATTTTATAGAGCTTTTAAAGTGTAACACCACATGCCCATCACCTTAAGATTTTAAGTATCCCCAAAACGAAATTTCTACATGAATATCTATAATTTTACCTCTTTTTCATTTGATTTGAAAATAAGCTTTCTATTTTTAAAAACCAACGATACCACCTCAAATTATAGGAATAAAATCCATTCATTTATTAGGAAAATGGATTGAAAATAATAAGGTAGACTAAAAAGTAAAATATTATTTATGATAATCATTCTTTTATAAAATTTAAATTGGAAATAGCCCTACTCATTTTGATTGCGCATTTTCAAAATGGAGGGGCTTTTTTTACTGTAAAATCAATAACTGCATCTTATTTTTGTTGAAAAAATTCTCATTCTTATTTTGAAAGTGATATGGGTACATTTACATGCACATCAATCTTTTATTATGAAGTGGCCCTTGAATATATTGTTTTTTTATTGACAGACATAAAAATGATTTATTTGCTGTATTGATAATTTGTAGACGTTATAATAAAATGTTTATGTATATGTAAACTTAATTTATTTTTGTTTGGTTTTATTATGAGGTTAGGCAGTGTTAATAACAATAAAATAATGAATATATCACCTGTAAAAAGAATGAAACCAATACGGAGAAGATGATTTTGTTAAAAATTCGAAAAATAAGCGTTATTAGCTCTTGAAGAAAAATGACTAGAAAAATTACAAGCATATGGAAAATAGGGTTATACAAAAAGTCCTAAAGGGGGACGGAATTATGGAGAAAAGAAAGTATTCAGTAACACCACAAGATCGAATGAATTATGTATTAGGTCTTTATTCTGCAGATCAACAAATTAATGCAGTTCTTTATTTTCCTGTAGGTATATCTAAGGAAATACTTGAAGAATCAGTAAGGATAACGTTGCAATTGCAACCAGTTTTGAACAGCCGGTTTGTAGAAAATGATATTCCTTACTGGGAGGAACATTCATCTGACACTAACTCATCTATTTGCTTTTTTGCAGAAGGAAATAATCAAGAACTTGAAATAATGGCAATAGATTTTATTAAGGAACCTGGTGATCGTATTCAGGGGCCTATGGTTCAAACGAAATTATTACGGGGCACTACAATAGATATGTTAGTTGTGAAATTGTCTCATCTATGTTCAGATGGTGCAGGAGTCAAGGAATATATAAAATTGCTTGGAACAATATATACTCACCTTTCATTGGGACGGTCTAAGAAGCAAATTATAAAGGAATTTGATGAGGGAAATGAGAGTTGTCGAGATCAATCACATGTATTCAAATACGCTGGAATATCGGACATAAAAAGTGCGTATCGTCCTAACCAAGAACAACAGGCATCGTTATGGTCTTTTCCATCTCAACCTAACAAAAATAAATTTCCCCAAATGTCCGTACGGCGATTGAGCCATAAGCAAACTCTACGTTTAACCCAATGGACAAAAGCACAACAGGTTACCTTGAATGATGTAATCATGACTGCTTACTTCCGAGTTTTATCACATTTCACTGTGTATGCAGAACCTCGCACTGCAGAAAAAATGATTGGTTTGACAATTGATTTACGTCGATATCTGCCTAATAATACAACTGGTGCTATTTGCAACTTATCCGGTATGGAAATGCCAGTGATTAAAATGGAAGACGATGAAACATTTAAGCAGACTCTTGTTCGAGTTAAACAATCAATGGATAAAATAAAGTCTCAAAATCCAGGTCTTTCTTCAGCAGCAGGAATGGAGTTACTGGCAGAAATGAAGCTATCTACAGTGAAGGAAATGTATAATCAGCAATATGAACAGGCTGTACAGATGGGGATGGCGTTGCCATTACTGACAAATTTGGGAGTGATTGCTGAGGAACCTATTCAGTTTGGTCAAATTCAAGCTGAGGACGGGTATATGGCATCACCTATTATGTATGCACCATTCTTTTCAATGGGAGCAAGCTCTTATAATGGAAGGCTTACATTTACGATCGGTTATCATGCGCCGGATACATCAAAAGAAAAGGTAGAAAAATTTTTAGATAGTGTTGCTAATCAACTATCAGAAATAAAATAAAAGAGAATATAGAGAACAGATTTCTAACAGAATTGTATTTTAGGGGCTCGTATCATGTACGGATAATCTCTGGAAATTTTCTCTGACCGCACTTGCCTTTATGCTTTATATGCAATGGGAATGGTAGTGAGAAACAATTTGTATCGTGAAAAAACAAGATATATCGGTATAAAAACAATAAAACAGAGCTGATTTAAATTACACTTTGAATCAGTTCTGTTTTGCTAGTGTGATGGTCCTTACAACAAAAAAGTAGGCTGTATCCGATTAGGGTAAAGCGGATTTTTAATTTTTTTGAAAATAAAGTTGACATCCATAACTACTTAGTCATACAATGTAGATGTAATAAGTGATACTGAATAGTTCGGATTCACAAAAACTGTTCAGTAAAAAATTCGCCTTAGTACTCTGTGATACTGAATATAAGTCAGACAGAATAGGGGGTAAAGGAGGATCAGGACATGGAAAATTTAACTGAAATGCTGAAAGGTTCACTGGAAGGGTGTGTACTGGAAATCATTAGTCGCCGTGAAACGTATGGCTATGAGATTACCCGCCACCTGAATGATCTTGGGTTTACCGAAGTTGTGGAAGGTACGGTGTATACCATCCTCGTACGATTAGAGAAGAAAAAGCTTGTGAATATTGAAAAGAAACCATCAGATATGGGACCGCCTCGTAAGTTTTATTCATTAAATGAAGAAGGCCGCCAGGAGCTTGAATTGTTTTGGGAAAAATGGGATTTTGTATCGTCAAAAATTAACGTCTTGAAGTCAAAATAGGTTCATAAGATAAAATGTTCCGGCCGATACTTTGGGAATTTCTTGTTCGGTTTTATAAAAAAGGAGGAAAATAAGATGTTAGAAATGTTCAAAAAGTTAATTGGTGATAAAAAAGAGTACAAAATGATGATGGCACGAGTTGAGGATCTGCCAGAGGACTACCAATTTGTATTTAAGAAAATTCAAAACTACATGTGGAATTTTTCAGCGGGTAACGGGATGGATATGTTACACATACAGTATGAATTAATCGATTTGTTCGAAGCGGGTGCAGCGGAAGGAAGACAAGTGCTTGACATTACTGGGGATGACGTGGCTTCCTTTGCTGACGAACTAGTGGCAAATGCTAAAACTTACGTCTCCAAGTATCGTGAAGATTTGAATGAAAGTATTATGAAGAAATTGAGAAAAAAATAAATGGAATAAGTAGTACCGACTGATTAGCTGGTTACACATATGAATTGCCATCATAGCTATTCAGTTATATTTTTAACTCGGTACTAAGTAATACAGAATATCAGTGATACTAAATAGATAGAGGTAAATAAATAGTCTTCGCAAAACATTTTTATAGGGAGGAAAAAAGTATGAGTCATGCAGCGATTTCTGTAAAAGGCTTGAAAAAATCCTTTAAAGATAAGGAAGTTTTAAAAGGGGTAGATTTTGAGGTGCAGCGTGGAGAAATTTTCGCGCTGCTAGGCTCAAATGGAGCGGGAAAGACGACAACGGTCAACATCCTTTCGACACTAATGAAGCAAGATAGCGGTGAAGTAAGTATTTGTGGATTTGATGTACAGAGTCAATCAGATCATGTTCGTCAAAGTATCAGTTTGACAGGGCAGTTCGCAGCTTTAGACGGTATGCTGACTGGGAGGGAAAACTTGATAATGATCGCCAAATTACGTGGTGTTTCCAATCCTGCTCAAGTTGCTGACAATCTACTTGCAAGATTTAGCCTGACTGATGCGGCAAACCAAAGGGCAGATCAGTATTCAGGCGGGATGAAGCGCCGGCTTGATATCGCGATGAGTTTGATTGGGGCGCCAGCAGTTATTTTTCTTGACGAACCAACGACTGGACTTGATCCTGAAGCGCGAATCGAAGTGTGGGATACAGTCAAGGAACTTGCTGGAAGCGGTACAACTATTTTGCTTACGACTCAGTATTTGGAGGAAGCAGAACAACTGGCAGACCGTATCGCTATTTTGCATGGCGGAAAAATTATTACGACAGGTACTCTTGCTGAACTAAAAGAGATGTTCCCGCCAGCAAAAGTGGAGTATATCGAGAAGCAACCGACATTGGAAGAAATATTCCTTGCGATCATTGGAAAAAAGGAGGAGATGTAAATGAAAAGTAAAACAGGTGTATTACTAGGTCGTTTAATGCGTAACATTATGCGCAGTCCGGATACAATTATTACAGTGGCGATTACACCGATTATGATGATGCTATTATTTGTCTACGTGTTTGGCGGCGCAATAAAAACTGGAACGGAAAACTACGTTAATTATTTATTGCCGGGAATTTTGCTAATGGCTATCGCATCCGGTGTAGCTTACACTTCCGTTCGACTATTTACGGATGTAAAGAGTGGGCTGATGGCACGTTTCATTACGATGCCTATTAAGCGCTCATCGATATTGTGGGCTCACGTTCTAACCTCTCTGGTTGCTAATGTACTTACTATCGTGGTGGTTATTCTTGTTGCACTCTTAATGGGTTTCCGTTCCAGTGCTAATATTCTAGATTGGCTCGCGGTAGCTGGGATACTTGGGATGTTTACGCTGGCGCTAACATGGCTAGCTATCATTCCAGGATTGAAAGCGAGGTCTATGGAAGGGGCGACTGCTTACTCGTACCCGCTAGTTTTTCTTCCATTTATTAGTTCGGCCTTTGTGCCTACCGAAACGATGCCAAAAATTGTTCGTGCGTTTGCAGAGAATCAGCCTGTAACTTCAATCGTGAATGCGATTCGTGCTCTTTTATATGAAGGAACTGTTGGAAACGATATTTGGATTGCGCTCGCTTGGTGCGTAGGTATAATGGTCATCTCTTACTTTTTCGCCAGTAAAGCATTTAAACGTCAGTTAGGGTAAGAAACGTGATAAACGAAACCTTCAGGAATAATATATATTTAGAAAAGCACGGGAGATTTTCCGTGCTTTTATTATTTATCATGCTCTCATTGTAGTAAATGAAATGGTATTTAAAAATAGGATAATTATCCAGTGATAAAGCTTAATATTTGAGGCGCACTGCTTATGGAATGTATAAGCACACTCGTTTTTGTAAATCTGCTAATACTTCATCGGGTATTTCTTTGATTTTAATATCCTTCCCTAGAAAAAGCAGCCAATTTATTATTTCCGTCACTTCATCGGGATTGTTAACATTGATAAAAGTTTTTAAAATGGCTGTGGATTGGTAAGGATTAGTATAAGATATTGAAATTTTTAAAGGATGGTATTTTTTGAACTGGGCAATTGCTTTTGGTCCAAGTTCAAGTACCAAGTTGATTATTTCGTCCTTCTTACTTAGTTTTTCTAAAATCTTTTTCTTATTTAGCCTTTTGTTCGTCGTGTATGGTTCGATATTAATGAGATCATCGACAGGAAACATCATCTTCTTTTCTTTTTTTAAGTCAAACCCTTCAATGATCCAATGGCTTTTTTCTTGATAAAGGTGCAATAGATAAATTGGATAAGTCTTGATTTCTTCATCTTCTTTAATGGTAATCAATAAATGGTTATCCAAAAGAAGGATTTGAATGAGTTTTTCTAACATAGGATGGGGGAGATCAGAAAGCTCAAGTAGATCGGGATTATGAGGGTTAGTCCCTTGGAAAAGCAAGAGTTGATTTAAAAGAACGAGATCATCTTGCTGGGTTTCTGAGATGAGTCCTAGTAGTTTTTCGGCTAAAGATTGACGACTCTTTAGGTAGGGAAGTTGTTGATTCCTCGTAGCCATAAAGGCAATAAAAAGAGCTTTTACTTCATTATCAGTAAAGCGAACAACGGGCAGGATAGAGTTGTGCATAACAAAATATCCCCCGGTCCTCCCAACTTCAGCGACAAGAGGCATTCCCATAGCTTCAATGTCTCTAATGTCTCTAATAGCTGTCGACCGTGATATGTTAAATTCTTGTATAATTTCAGAAATTGTAAAGTGAGAGCGGTTGTTGATATACCGCATAATTGTATTAATCCGTTCAACTTTTTTCATTTTAGTCTCCTAAACAGTATCATTTTTTGATATGGTTTAAAGGTATTATAAACGTATCAGATGAAAAGATAAATCGTTTGATTAATAAAAAAAGAGGCAGGTTTTGAATATGAAAAATTATACGATAGAAGAAAAAGATAGCTTTATTGTGTTAGGTATTGGAACTGAAATTAAGAGTGCATACACAGACTTTGCTGGAATAAATAAAGAAAAGGAAGAATTTTGGTCGGCTGTTAAAGAAGATGGAAGGCTGGACACTTTAAAAGCTTTAGCTACAAATGAATACATTTTTTCCGTGAGCGAAGCGGTGAATAACAAAATGATGTATTATGCGGGTGTCATGACAGAAGCACAAATAGAAGAAGAATCTAGAGTAATCCAGTTTCCGAGGGGAGAATACTTAGTAGTGAAAGGGGAGGGCAAAACGGCTGAAGAGCTAAGTAATAAGTTGACTGGTATCGCCTTCGGTCAAGCTTTACCAGATGCAAATGAGTTTGCTTATGTTGGTGGACCAAATACGACGGTTGAGATGGGGAAAAGAAACGGCTTAGTGTTTGGTGAAATGTGGATTCCAGTTGTTAGGAAGTAAAGTGATAAAAGGTACGAATATGGGAAGTAGAGGCTAACAATCTTGGATTGTTGGCCTTTTTAACATGAATATAATATTCATATGTCTATTGTATTTTTTGCGGCAAGATTAAATAGCTTTTTTGTTACTTTACAATAAAGTATACTTAATATCAGTAATTCATGTAATTAGGGGTGGTTTCTATATTTAGAGAAAATACAAAAAGGATACTTCTGTCATTAGTAACAAATCCAATACTAATAATTGTATATGGGATTTTTTGTTATGAGTTGGCCTTATACTGTAAGTACGGAAGAATGAATTATAATATTTACATTTTGTTATTATGTATAGTACTTTTTATATCCATAACTACATTTACTACAATGCGGGTGATAAAAAATAGAGAATATGAATCTAAAAAATTAACAAATTCAATAGCATGGAGATCCATTTCTATTATCATTATTGTTGCAATTACATCATTTTATGGGATGCAGATTTATAAAAGTGCAATAAATTACAATGGTAAATTGGCATGGTTTATAGAAAAGTTAAAACATGAAAGGTCAGTTAAACTTAAACATAATAATATATATAAGTCTGGAGTAGAAGGTATTTTTGAAGATATAAATAAAAAATATCCTTTGCCAAAGAAATTGTATATGGCAACTGATTTTGATCTTACATTTCATTCAGATGGAACAATCACAGCGTTTGATACATTTGTTTATGGGAAAAATGATGATGGGAAAGAAGAAACTTATTTAATCTCTTATAATAAGAAGAAGTCAGAAGATATTACTATAATACGAGACGGATACGCAAAGCCTGATTATAATGATGATAAATTAGTAGAACCTTTAATTGAAACGGTTAAGGCGATTCCAGTTAAGCAAACGGTTAGAAAATGGAATGAAAGTAAGTATGGGTTGATTTATTATGGAAAAAGAAATTGGGGATCCAATACAGAGGGAATTATTAATATTACTGAGGATAGTAAGGGGCAGAGTCTTAAAAAAGCAGCTTCTGATATCATTGGATATACTGTATCTATATTTGTCCCTGGAAAAGAGCAAGAGCTAGTCCCTGCTAGATATAATTTAATAAGTGACGCAAGTTGGAGTAAATCAAAGACGCCTCCAAAAGAAGATATGCTTAAAGAGAAGAAACAACAAGATTTAAAGAATGAAAAAGAACAGTTTTTCCTATCGAAAGAAGTTGGTTATAAACTAAATATGACAGATAAAGCATTAGGGAGCGCCTTTTATTCATTAAGCAAGACTAGTGATGAAGGGAAAACATGGGAGGTTATCAATCCAGACCCATTTAATGGGGGGATTGGTAGTGTATCAGGAATCACTTTTATAAATGATAAACTTGGGTTTTTAGGAGCAATTAGGCCTTCTGGTAATGAAGGAGAGTTATATCGCACAGATGATGGGGGAGTATCTTTCAAAAAGGTAGAATATCCGCCGCATGAAGTGAAATTAGATCATACACAGTCCACAATAAGTCCTTTTGATTCACCTAGTATGCCATATGAGAAAGATGGGGTTTTTAATATGTTAGTTGGACAAGGGGCAGATGGAGACTACAATGGCGATAGTAGTGCACTTTATCAATCAAAAGATAACGGAGAGACATGGGAATTTGTAGAAGAAGTGAAAAAGAAATAATCAGAATTTTTTTTTGAAAAATAAGGTAACTACTCAGCTATACATTTCATGACGGACAGGAAGAATTTACGAGTGAAATAATTAAAGTTCTTTCTCATGCTGGAGATTGGTTAATATGGTCTACTATTCTTGCATCTTCCATCATGTATACTGTTACTTTATATAAGAATCATCCAGATATCAGAAAAATTATACATGCTCGTTTTGAAGAAATAAAGCAACGAATAAAATATTAATGTAACTAATAAAAAACGTTATTCTTTCTAGTAATTTTGCTTATTTAGAAAGAATAACGTTTTTGTTTTTTAATACTCAAGTAATAGTTTACCTGCAGTTCCTATCATATAATTTATTGAATTTTAATATACGTTATGTATAACAGATATTTACCTTATAAAATAAGGGGGGAATATTA
Organism: Bacillus sp. B1-WWTP-T-0.5-Post-4; assembly: GCF_009183795.1. Classification (NCBI taxonomy): domain Bacteria; kingdom Bacillati; phylum Bacillota; class Bacilli; order Caryophanales; family Bacillaceae; genus Bacillus; species Bacillus sp. B1-WWTP-T-0.5-Post-4. Next base: position 298,985 of record NZ_WEIJ01000003.1, on the reverse strand, counting down.
TGACTGAGACAAACGAATCTTTAGAAGTTAATTTGAAAAAAGATGTGAAGTTTTCTATTATAATTCCTGCGCATAATGAAGAAAAGTACATTAGAAAATGTTTAGATTCAATTGCAAAGGCATCAGAGGCATATAAAGAGCAAACGGAAGTTATAGTTGTTTTAAATCGTTGCACAGATCAAACAGAGGAAATAGCAAAATCTTATAATTGTGTTACATTGAAAAATAACGATAAAAACTTATCTAAAATTCGAAATGCAGGGGCTAAAATAGCTAATGGAGAAATAATCGTCACTATAGACGCTGATACCATAATGACAGAGTCTATGTTGTCTAATGTAGATAAATATTTAGCTTCAGGTAAATACATTGGTGGTGGGGTAAATGGGAAGTTTGAAAGAATATCTTTAGGAATATTTCTCTCCGCAATGTTAATCATAATCCCCTTACTTTTTAAGTACGGAGCTATATCTGTAGGGATTTTTTGGTGCTATAGAAAAGATTTTATGGCAATCAACGGATTTAATGAAAACATGCTTATGGCAGAAGATGCAGATTTCGCTAAACGTTTAAAAGAGTGGGGAAAGAAAAATAATAAGAAATTCGGTACTATTAAAAATGGAATGATAACTTCATGCAGAAGATTTGATACATATGGAGACTGGACTTTACTTAAAAATCCAAAAGTAATTTTAGCTTATCTAAAAGGAAATGATAGAAAATACGCAGATAAGACATATTATGATAACCAAGAAAGATGAAAATGGAGAAAATCTGCAGGGGAGAGCTAGTACTTTTTTAGATATAATGAGAATCCAACTTAATTTAATAGATATTATAAGAAAACCATCAATTTGATTACCCTTTTTCAAATTGATGGTTTTTATTTTTGAAATAAATATGTATTTTTTTATAAAAATATTTTTTGACCCCCATAAAACTTTGTACTCCTCCGAATATGTATAGTGAAAAAAATAAATAGAAGAAAAATGACTATGAAAGAATATAGAAGTATTAATAAAATTACTAGATTAAGTGGCATCCAAAACGGAAGGATGAAATTACCAATTATATAGAGAAGAGTTATTCAAGGATTGCAGATAAAATAGAAAATGAATAAGCAAAACGAACGGTAGAAAATAAGAAAGTAGATAAAAATACAAACTTAACTTTAGTGCCGAGAGAAAAGGAAAAATCATTAAGAAAACGTTAGACTCTAAAAATATAACTAACAGCAAGAAAACAAGACCGAAGAAAAGTACCAAGAAAATCTGGTTAAATGGTCACTTGTGTAGTGGCCATTTTGCTATTTGAAGGAGGCTGGGAGATTACAAGTGTTGAGTTTAGTAATGAAGATCTTAAGAAAACCGAAAATAGAAGATATCGTATGTAACATACAAAACAACGAAGAAGATAAAGAAGCGTTTATCGTACAGTATCAGCCTTTTATTAGAAAATCAATCTCATCTGTCTGCCGCCGATATATTACAGAACAGGATGATGAATATAGCATTGGATTGTTTGCATTTAACGAAGCAATTGAACAGTATTCCTATACAAAAGGAAAATCCTTTTTAGCGTTTGCTGATCTTCTTATAAAAAGAGATGTAATTGACTATATACGTAAGGAGTCTAAACATAACTTTGTCTTTTTAAAAGAAGATGAGCAAGAGGAAATGTTAGAAATGCAAGTGTCGCTTACGGAGTATATGAAAGAGATGGAAAATAGTAACCGTAAGGAGGAAATTCTTCATTTTCAAAGTGTGCTAGCTGAGTTTAAAATCACATTCTCAGAGCTTGCTAAAGAATCTCCTAAGCATCGTGATACGCGTGAGCACTTAATAGAAATTGTAAAAATTATTATAAAAGAAGAGGAAATGATGGAAGAGCTGTTCCGAAAGAAAAAGTTACCGCTTAAACATATTGAACCGCGTGTTAGGGTAAGTCGTAAAACGTTGGAACGACATAGAAAATACATTATTGCAATGTGTATTATTTTTGCAAACAACTATACATATATTCTGGATTACATAAGAGGGGAAAAGCATGATGAATAAAGGAATTGTGATGGATATAAAAAAGCATAGCGTAGTTGTTTTAACACCAAATGGAGAGTTTATTACGTGTAAAAGAAAAGGGGATTCTTGCATGATCGGGGAGGAAATCTCATTTGATGAGCAAGAACAAAAAGCATCGCATTTTTCGATCCCTTCCTTTTTAAAACCTGCATCAATACTTGTTGCTTGTTTTCTATTTGCAGTGCTGTTTTTCTACAACCAACCAGAAGAAAAAGTATTTGCTTACGTCTCAGTTGATATAAATCCAAGTTTAGAGGTGAGCGTAACGAAGGATTTTCGTGTTATAGATTTACAGGCTTGTAATGATGATGGAAGGCGTATTTTAAAAGAATTGAAGCAATGGGAAAATAAACAATTACAAGAAGTAATACGTACTATTATAAAGCAAAGTCAAGAGGATAAGTATTTAACGAATGATAAGCAAGTTATGCTAACAGCAGTTGCAAAGGACAAGGCGCTAGAACCACAGTTAGAAAAGGCAATGAAAGAATTGAAGAAAGAATATGAGTTAAAACATATTACAGTTGAATATCAAAGTAGCACGATGCAAGTACGAGAGAATGCTAGAAAAGCTGGAATTGGCACAGGTGTCTATATAAAGCAAGAGAATGAGAAAAACAAATCGCTTACTCCTCCTGCCACGCCGCCTAATCCGGTGGGAAATGAAGAAGAGGTGCAATCACAGCCGGAGTCATCTCCTGATGCATCAATGGATTTATCTCCTGTAGACGAAAAAAAATATGAAAAGCAAGAGCAGAAAGAACAAAAGAAAACAGAGGAACAGCCATCGAAGCAAATAAAAGAAAACAATGGAAGAGGATCTCAGCAAGAAAATAGAGGGAATCAACAGGAGAATAAAAGTAGAGAATCACAACAAGGAAATAATGGGAATCAGCAAGGGAACAATGGAAGAGGATCACAACAAGGGAATAATGGAAATGGGCAAGGGAACAACGGAAGAGGATCACAACAAGGGAATAATGGAAATGGGCAAGGGAACAACGGAAGAGAATCACAACAAGGAAATAATGGAAATGGACAAGGGAACAACGGAAGAGAATCACAACAAGGAAATAATGGGAACGAGCAAGGAAACAACGGAAGAGGGTCACAACAAGGGAATAATGGAAATGGGCAAGGGAACAATGGAAGAGGATCCCAGAAAGAAAATGGTGGAAACGAGAAAGGGAACAATGGTAGGGGGTCTCAACAAGAAAATAGAGGCCACCAGCAAGGGAATGAAAAGAAGAATCAATAGAATATGGAAGTGAGAGATTCATTTCAAAGCTAAAAGGATTTCTCTCGCTATTGTGGGCAGTAAAACTCCCATCTCAAAATTTGGCTGGGCAAAGAAGTTAGGTGGGAGTTGGGCTGCTTGTAAATGCCCAATTGGTGAGGGCTGATTAAAGTTACACTTTATTATTTTATAGTTCTATTAAGAAGGAGTATGTGAAAAATATAATGGAGAAAAACATTCAACAAGACAAAGATAAAGAAAAACCTGTTTTTTATGATCCGAAAGGAAGGAGAAACATAGCCTTTATTTCGTTTCTATGTATCTCAATAGTTAGTGTAGGTGTTGTATTCTATTTTTTCTTTCAAAGTATTTTTTCAACACCAGAAATTCCAAATATGAATACCGCTGTACAACAAGATACTAAACTTGTACCAATTAATCAAAAACTTAGTGATCAGCAGTTAAAGAAGGAAGAATTTAACCCAAATACCGAAACGAAGGATAATAAAAATTTGGTGAATCCGCCGAAGGATAGTAAACAACCTAAAGAAGTGTATGGTTTTTACGTAAACTGGGATGAAAATAGTACCGCTTCTTTAAAAGAAAATATCGATTCCTTAACTACGTTAGTACCAGAGTGGTATCATTTAAAAGCAGATTTAACGATTAGAAGTGAGATCAAACCTGAGATAGTAAAGTTGGCAGAAAAAAATCAAGTGAAGATTATGCCTTTGCTTACTAACTATACTGAGGAAGCTTCTGGTCCTGATAGTGGGCTAATTCATAAGTTACTGAATTCCTCAAATGATGTAAAGACAAAGTTTATTAATGATTTAGTAAGCCAAGTTAAAAAGAATCATTTTTCAGGAATTAATATTGACTTTGAGGCCGTACCTGAAAGTGATAGAGAAAACTTAACAAATTTTATGAAAGAACTTACTACGGAATTTCATGAACATGATTTGCTCGTTACACAAGATGTTCCAGCTAATGATAAGGCTTTTGATTATAGTGCGTTAGCAAAAATAATAGATCGAATGATTGTAATGATGTACGATGAGCACTATGGAGCCGGGGAACCAGGACCAATTGCTTCAAATAAATGGTTCCAACATACATTGAAAGAACTGAATATTCCGTCTAATAAGCTTATAGTTGCTTTCGGTAACTATGGATATGATTGGGAAGTAAATAGTAAAGAAGCTGCGAAATCATTAACTTTTTCAGAAGTTATGGCAATGGCTCAAGGTTCAAATATGAAAATTCAATGGGATAAGAGTAGTGGAAATCCTTATTTTAGATATAAAACAGGAGAGAAAGAACATACTGCTTGGTTCTTAGACAGTGTTACTCTCTATAATCAAGTGAAAATTGCAATGGAGAACAATGCAAAGGGCTTTGCATTATGGAGACTAGGAGCAGAAGACCCTACAATATGGAAAGTTTTAAAAAATCCTATTGAGGCACAAAAAAATCCTAATGTATTACATAAAATCAATAGTTTAGATGAAGTAAATTATTCTGGACAAGGTGAAATTTTACAGATTGAGAATGAAAGAAAAAATGGATTGAGAGATTTTAAAGTAGGCAAAGATGGTTATATTACAGATGAAGTATATCAATCCTTACCATCTGCATATGAAGTGCAACGATATGGAAAACCAAATGGGAAACAAGTAGTATTAACATTTGATGATGGACCAGACCCGAAATATACGCCAGAAATTTTAGATATATTAAAAGAGAATCAAATAAAAGCTGCTTTTTTTGTACTTGGTGAAAACGCACAACTAAATACTAGTATTGTAAAAAGAATATACGATGAAGGGCATGAAATTGGGAATCATACTTTCAAGCATCCTAACATAGCTGATACGTCTTTACTACGAACGAAAGTAGAACTTAATACGACGCAACGTTTAATTCAGGAAGTAACTGGACATTCTACGGTTTTATTTAGACCGCCATATGAAGCGGATGCTAACCCGGATTCATCAAATGAAATATTGCCTATTTTACGTGCACAAAATATGAACTATACAATGGTAGCGGAAAAAGTTGATCCCGAAGACTGGGCAACACCATCAACAAATGAATTAGTAAGACGTGCTCTTAATCCTATTTATAAGGGAGAGGGAAATATTATTCTTCTCCATGATGCGGGAGGGGATCGTACCCATACAGTAGAGGCGCTCCCAATCATTATTAAAGACTTAAAAAAGCATGGATATAGTTTTGTAACAATTTCAGATTTAATGAATAAAGAACGAGATGAAATTATGCCTCCTGTTTCTTCTGAGGGGAAGCAATATTTACTTTACAATAAAGCTGTCTTTTCAGGAGCTGGATATTTTAAGCATATATTAACAACTATTTTTTATATTGCTATTGGATTAGGGATTTTTCGATTTTTATTCTTAATTTATTTTGCATGGAAGCAGAAAAGAAAAACGTTATCTCGCTATATTAATTCGTCTTATCAACCTTTTGTTAGTGTTGTCATAGCGGCATATAATGAAGAAAAGGTGATAGCCAAGACGATTCACTCAATTTTGAATAGTAATTATAGAGAATTTGAAGTTATTGTTGTGGATGACGGATCGACAGATGGTACGTCAAAAGTAATGAAAGAAACATTTTATAAACACCCTAAAGTTCGTTTCATTCAGAAAGAAAACGGCGGGAAATCATCGGCAATGAACCTAGGGTTTCAACAATCGCGAGGAGAAATCATTGTCACTTTAGATGCGGATACTATTATTGCGCAAGATGCTATTTCTTTAATGGTTAGACACTTTGAAGATCAGAATGTAGCTGCAGTTTCAGGTAATGTCAAAGTGGGGAATAGACGGAATTTGTTAACTACTTGGCAACATGTTGAGTATATTACAGGGTTTAATTTAGAACGTAGAGCTTTTGATGAGTTAAATTGTATTACAGTCGTTCCAGGAGCTATTGGGGCGTGGCGCAAGAAGAATGTAGTTGAATCTGGATATTTAAGCGAAGATACATTAGCAGAAGATACGGATCTTACTATTACATTTTTACGTCAAGGGCATAGAATTGTATATGAAGAAAAAGCGCATGCTTTTACGGAATCACCTGAGGATGTGAAAAGTCTCATTAAACAGCGATATCGTTGGTCATATGGTACACTTCAATGTCTTTGGAAACATCGAAAAGCGTTGTGTAATTCAAAACATAAAACATTAGGGTTTATTGCACTGCCTAATATGTGGTTATTCCAATATGTTCTGCAATTCATTGCTCCTTTTGCAGATATATTAATGATTATAGGACTATTTAGTAGTAATCCGCTAAAAGTTTTAGGGTTTTATCTTGTATTCTTTTTAATGGATCTTCTCGCTTCTCTGTTCGCATTTAAATTAGAGGAAGAGAACCCAAAACCATTGGCATGGTTAATTTTACAACGTTTTATTTATCGTCAATTTATGACTTATGTTGTCATTAAATCTATATTCTCATCGCTTCGAGGAGTAGCGGTAGGGTGGAATAAACTAAAGAGACTGGGGAGTGTTAAACATTCCACGGAACATAAGGAGGCATCATAAAAGAGCAGACTATTTGCTCTTTTTTCATTGATTTTAGTTAGTTGAATGTAGAGTTGTAGCATAAAAACTGCTGCTTCTATAATGAGATTCCTATTCCTCATTAATGGTGAGACATTATGTTAAGCTAATCCTTTAGTTTCGGATTAAATTTTTTTTATATTTTTTTAAAATGACGGACACAAAAACGCATATACCTTCGAATTATATATATGGATAACATAAATATGTATATAAAAGGGGAGAAATAAGATGAAAGAAAAAAAAGAAATGTTTCAAGAAATCGCTGAGGTGTTAAAGGTATTGGCGCATCCAGTTCGTCTATCTTTAGTAAAAATAATGCTTGCAAAAGGTCCTACTAATGTAACAACAATGTATGGGGATTTACAAATGCCTCAAAGTACAATTAGTCAACATTTATCTAAACTAAAAGCTGCTAAAATGGTTACAGGTACTCGGAAAGGATTAGAAATTTATTATGAGGTAACTGACAATCGCACAAAATCAATATTAGCATGTTTAGTTTAAATAATGACTTCTATTTCAAAATAAAAAACGCTATTCTTTTCTATGATTTTACAGAGAGAATAGCGTTTTTTATTTTGAAGGAGTATCTTTTTATTAGCTTGATGGTGATATGGTATTATCTCTAAAATACAAAAATATTGATTTCGCTTTTATTCTTTCTCAGGAGTTTGAGCTCAAAAGGCCGACTATCACTTTGTTTCCAATGAACTGGACAGTGGAAGAACTTATATTTTTGAATAGAGGGCATTCTATGTTTTTGATATATTAATAGTTGGGGAACAAAAATAAGGGGGGATATAGAAATGGAATTATTTGATTACTATAAGCGAAAAGGAAAGATGAAACTGTTAATTGGGACGGGTATTTTTATTCTTGCTTTATGCGCTGTATATGAAGATTGGGGACATATTAATTGGGGGCAGTTTATCTTTTTTGTTATCGCTGCTTCTATCTTTTTTGGAATTGGATTTTGGCAGTTAAGAAAAGGAAAGTTGATACAAAAGAATATGATAAAAAGTAATGCAACATTTTGGGATGTTGATACTTTAGTTGTATTAGAATTACCTAAACGAAACAAGCAATTTGGTTTATATCATCCTGATGGTAAGTATATAGCAGGAACAAAGGTGGTTTCATCAAATATTCTTTTTTCAGTAATACCTTTTTTACATAATAAAGATGTTTACGGATTAGAAACGAGTAGCGGGGAAATTCTAGCTTATTTTCATACTGAAGTGGACGGATATGATTGGGTAATTTATGACTCGAATTATAACCAAATTGGTATGTTTAAAGAAAAAATGATACAAGGATTTACTATGATACGAGGTACTTTGATGACAGATAAAGCCACAAAATTGTCAGATGTAGAAGTTGAGTTTGATTTTATTCAAAGTACTCTCCGTACAATAGATGGACGTACATTAGCAATTGGTAAGCAGGGATATATGCCTATAGAATGGAGTGAAAGGTTTATGGGTTTAAATGTACCTACTATTACCTTAGGTTCTAATGCGTCTAATAATGAAAAAATTCTCGGTTTAGGGGTGCTTCTTTATAGCTTACGTACAATTGAGATTAGAAAAAGTAGAGCGAGCGTTTAATGAGGCGGAAGTAGTGTTTATATGCGAAAATTTATAGAAATCTCATTTTTCTAATTGTATCTTTTTAGATTGATGGATGTGGGGTCACGTCCATCAATCTAAGAAAACAAGTTAGCTAAAAAATGATGAAAATAAACTTTATAAAAATAAAAAATATGAACGTAGAGGATGAAACAAAGTATATAGTGCTTTTTTAGTCATGTAATCTTTTAATTTGATGATCTTTTCCCCATTCAAACAGATTATCCATTATTTGCATTAAAGATTTTCCGTATTCACTTAGTGTGTACTCAACCTTTGGTGGTACTTCTTGATATACGGTACGATAGATAATCCCATCAGCTTCAAGTTGCCGAAGTTGTTGTGTAAGAACCTTTTGTGTAATGTTTGGGATTTCTCGTTTAATTTCATTTGTTCGCATTTTTCCATCCGACAAAATACATAAAATATGAACTTTCCATTTTCCACCGATTACATCGAGTGTTGTTGCAATTGGGCAATTATCATTTTGATTCATATAACACCTCCAAAGGTACTTCAAGGTTCCTATAGTACCTGAAAGTACGTACTTTTCAATTATATGTAACTCATTCATACTAATACGTAAAGGATTGATTAATTTATAAAGGGGCTGGAAAATGATGAGAACACTTGTAATTGTAGCACACCCTCATATTGAAAAATCAAAAATTAATAAAAGATGGATAGAAGAACTTGAGAAACATTCAGATGAAATTACGGTGCATGAATTATATAAGGTGGCACCAAATTGGGAGTTTAATATTGAAGAAGAGCAAAAGTTATTAGTAGAACATGACAGATATATATTTCAATTTCCGCTTTACTGGTACAGCACACCACCATTATTAAAAAAATGGTATGATGATGTATTAACATATGGATTTGCGTACGGATCACAAGGAGATAAAGTGAAGGGGAAAGAATTTGGTGTAGCTATTTCTATAGGTGGATTAGAAAAAGACTATGAAAATAGTGGGATTACAATGGATGAGTTGACGAAACCATTCCAAGCTACATGCCTATATACAGGTATGGAATTTATACCTTCCTTTTATTTATATGGTGCAGAATATAAACTAAGTGATGAAGAGATTGATAAAAGTGCACCTGAGTATGTGCAATATGTAATGAACAAGAAGTATTCTAATATATAATGAAAAATAGCCATTTACTTGTGAAGTAAATGGCTATTTTATATTCTTCTTATATTCACTAAGTGTAATCTTTAGTAAATTAATAGTTAATCTGGTAAAATAAAAAACCTAACATATATAAAGGGGAGTTTTACTTGAGAACGATGCGACAATTATTACAAAAGAGAGCAATGCAGTCACCAAATTTGGAAGCGCTTGTAGGGGGGAAGAAAAGATATTCGTTTCAGCAATATAATGAACGAGTAAATCAGCTTGCACATTATTTGTTACATAATGGTGTGCAAAGAGGAGATCGTATAGGAATACTATGCAAAAATAATCACCCATTTCCAAGCGTTATGATGGCAAGTTTAAAAATTGGAGCGGTATTTATTCCGCTAAATCATCAGCTTACTGTATATGAATTAGAAACGATTGTAAAAGAAGCGAAATTAAAAGTGTTAGTTATTGATGAAGAATTTAGTGAAGTGTTATTAAAGGTTGATGCTGTTAAAGAAATTCCTTATGTAATTCAAACGACAAAAGAAGGTTTTGGTTCATTTGAATTAGAGCTGCAAAAACAGCCAACGACAGAACCGAACGTAGAAGTTCATGAAGAAGACGACGCCATTTACTTATTTACTTCAGGAACGACTGGACAGGCGAAAGCATGTGTAATTGGACATAAAAACTTACATCACTATTTTGCTGAAATTGCGGGACAAAGAGAAATCCCAGCAGGTGAACGCTTTTTATCTGTGCATCCATTGTTCCATATGAGTGGCGTGCTTTCTATTTTAAATTGTATTTATCATGGCGTTACGATGATTTTCTTAGCTGATTCGAATCCTACTCTTATTTGGGATAAGATTGAAGAAGAGAAAATTACTACGATGCTTGCGTTCCCTGCTGTTTATAGTTACATGCTTGATGAATTAAATAAAAAAGAACGTAATATTTCAACCTTTAAAGTAGCACAAAGCGGTGGTACAAAAGTGCCAGAAACACTCATTCAAAAATATATGGAAAAAGGAATATATATGGTGCAAGGTTATGGTAGTACAGAAGGTTGGGTTGTAACCTCATGGCATCCAATGATGGGAAAAGAAAAGATGTCTTCTGTAGGAAAAACCTTGAAAAATGTAGAGGTGAAAATTGTTCATCCGGAAACAGGACATGAATTAACAACAAATGAAGTTGGAGAGATTCATGTGAAAAGTCCATACATGTTTAAAGGGTATTGGAATAATGAAAAGGCGACAAAGAAGGTAGTAAAAGATAGCTGGTTTAACATGGGTGATGCTGGCATGATAGATGACGATGGATTCCTGCATATTATGGGAAGATATAAAGACGTTATTATACGCGGTGGTGACAACGTATATCCAGATCAAGTAGAAGATGTTATTCATGAAATACATGGTGTTTTAGAAGTTGCAGTAGTTGGAGTTCCAGATGACTTTTGGGGAGAGGTTCCAAGAGCTTACACTGTGAAGGATGGCGAAACAACATTAACAGAAGAAAGTATTATTCAGTATTGTAAGGAGAAGTTAGCAAGTTACAAAATTCCAGAAGTGGTATTCATAGATGAGTTACCGAAAAACGCTTTAGGGAAAGTGTTGAAGAGGGAATTACGAGATGTAGTTCTTGTGAAATAGAAAATTATAAAACGATGGAGAACCCAGTTATGTATAAGGCATGACTGGGTTTTTATGTATCAAAAACATAATGATTTACTAGATTTTGTATTTTGTGTAAGATAATAAAGAATATTAAAAAAACAATTGAGGGAAGAGATATAAATGAAGCTACCGCTATTACAGGTAGAGACAGAGAGACTGATGATCCGTCCGTTCCAAAATGATGATTATGAAAGTTGGTTAGATCAATTTTCTTATTGATTATAAAAATAAAGAAATGGACAAATAAGGGGAAAAGAAAATGAAGACTATAAACGTATTTCATTACGACGCATTTACGAATAAACCAAATAAGGGAAATCCAGCAGGTATTGTATTAGAAGCAGATGGATTAACGGAAGAGGAAATGCAAATTATTGCTGAAAAAGTTGGATATAACGAAACAACTTTTGTTCTTTCCTCAGAAGTAGGAGATATAAGAATGCGCTATTTTACACCTGGTTTTGAAATGGATTTATGTGGTCATGGGACAGTAGGGACGATATATGCCTTGCGCGAAAAAGGTTTATTAGAAGAGAAAAGTAACCTTACGATTGAAACGAAGGCTGGGATTTTACCGATACAAATAGGTGTAAATAAAAATGGAGAACCCTTTATTAAAATGAGACAGGCAGCACCTCAGTTTAAAGAATTTACAGGTTCAAAAGAAGAATTAGCTCATAGTATCGGTTTAGAAGTAAATGATTTAGATGTAAGTTTACCGATTGTATATGGAAGTACTGGTAATTGGACTGTAATTGTACCGATTAAAAATCTTAATGCATGTGAGAGAATGAAACCTAATAATGCTGCATTTCCATCAGTATTAAAAGAAATACCTAATGCTTCTATTCACCCAATTTGTCTAGAAACTTATGATGAACTAGCACAAATGCACGGCCGTCATTTTTCATCAGCTTATGCTGGAACGATTGAAGATCCAGTGACAGGAACAGCTTCAGGTGTAATGGGAGCGTATTATGCGGAGTATTTAGAGAAAGATTTTGAACATGAATTGGGTTTAATCGTTGAGCAAGGACAGGAAATAAATAAAGATGGCCGTGTAACTGTTTATGTAACGAAAGGGATAGAAAACGAAAAGTTACAAATAGATATTGCTGGCACAGCGGTGTATGTGAAAGAGTTTGAAGTTTTAATATAAAAAAGAAAGCCCGGCATACATCCGGACTTTCATTATCTGTTCAATACTTCAATGTACGAAGCATTTCCAGTTGTTCTTAAAGCGGAGCGGAAATTGTTATTTTCTAACGCCACAGCAACTTGTTGTAATTGCTGTGCATCATCATGATGAATAAGTAAGCTGTCAGCACCGCTTTCTTCTATATGAATGTGTTCAATATTTCCAATGGCATCATGTACAGCTTTTAAAAATTCAGGTTTCATATGTGTCCTCCTATATGTATGTAACGTTGTAATTTAGTATTTCCTTATTTATGAAATATAAAAGTAAATGAAGGGAGAAATAAAATGAATATAAAGCAGTTTAACGAACATATAACATCACTATTTGGAGAGGACCTTCATAAATACGGTGATGATGAATATGGTTTTACTCATATAAGTAAAGATGAATTTCACAAAATCGGTTACACAACAAATTTGACATTAGAGACGATTGAAGAAGCGTATAAAAATGGAGTCGATATGATAGTTACACATCATGCACCATGGAGTTTTTTATTTGGTATGGAAGAGGCTTGTATTGAGAAATTGAAGCAATATGAAATGAATCATTTTTGGATTCACTTGCCGTTAGATTTTGTAAAGTTTGGCACGTGTACATCGTTATTTAACGGAATTGGGATAGATAAAATACTGGAATATTCCACGTATGAGGAAGAAGAACTACCGGGAATAGGAGAATATAAAGAAGCGATTCCTTTTTCAAACTTAGTTGGAAAACTTGAAGAAAAAATGGAAGAGAAAGTGAAGAGCTGGAGAAATCACGATAAACCAGTAAAACGGATTGCGATTTTAACCGGTGCAGGAAACAATACAAATTTGATTGAACGTGCATTAGAAAAAGGGTGTGACACGTACATAACAGGTGAAAAAACATTATATACAGTGCAACATGCGAAATTTAAAGGGATTAATTTAATTGTAGGCAGTCATACGTTTACAGAAGTGTTTGGTGTAGAAAGTTTGGCTCATAAATTACAAGACATAGACCCTGCAATAGAAATTATTAGAGTATATGAAGAGCATTTAGAGTGATAAAATCACGTTATCATAAATGAGATATGGAAGAAAGCCATTGTAATAAAATAAAATTGTTGTTTGTTATATTAGGATGGTTGGGAGGATTTCCCTTGCGTTTGTCAAATAATAGTAAAGTTATCTTTTGAATTAAGGGAATCTTCCGAATTAAAGGGTGAGAGAATGGACATTTCAATAATCACTGCACAACTAGTTAAGGAAAAAGTTATTTCACATTATCCAAATAGCGTAAAAGCATTAAACGGGGGAACGGCAAGTACTATATATTTGTTAGATGAACAATACGTTGTAAAGTTGAATGAATCGGATGTCATACGTGAAGAAGCTTATTTTCTTCAGTTTTATAAAAAGGACGAATTATTTCCAAAGCTTTTATATAAGGAACCTTTAAATCGCTATATTGTTTACTCATTCCTTGAGGGCACAACTTCTTGCAAACTAGGCTATAAACGGAGTGTTCTTGGTAAACTTGTAAAAGAAGTTATCAATGAGTATGAAGTAGCTACAGAGGTTGATGGCTGGGGATGGAAAGAAAATCTCGTTCAATCTTGGAGTGAATTTTTAACAACAAATGTGATAGAAGCTCATGAAAATGTAAGGCGTTACATAAGTGAAGAAGAGTATAGAACGGTTCTTAAGTTAGCGAATAGGGACGCTGGAATAAATCAGCCATTTTTATTGCATGGTGATTTCGGATTTCATAATTTTATATTTCAAGAGAATAAACTGCACGGTGTAATTGATCCTTTACCAGTGTTAGGAGATCCTATATACGATTTAATTTACGCGTTTTGTTCGACTCCAGAAGATTTAACAAAAGAAACAATTCATTATGCGATGAAACAATGTGTATTTCATAAGAAAGCCCGTGATTTATATGAAGAAATAGTCATAGGCTTATATTTGCGTATAGATACATGTTTACGGCACCACCCGAAAGATTTAGAAGGTTACTTAGCAGCTTGGCGTTATTGGATGGGCGAAGTTAAGACGACTATATAGCACTAATATTTTTAGGGGAGATGGTGAGATGAATGTTGCAGAAGCGAAAAAGGATTTAGCAATAAAAACGAAGAGAGGCCTACCGATTATATTAGCCGGCGTTTTATTTTGGGTAGTTATGAGTATAACGGGATTTGTTCTTTCTGAAAAACAAGTAGTGTGGGTATATTTAATCGGTATGGGCTGTGTGTTTCCTTTTGGCTTAATGATAGCTGCTATATTGAAAATTGATATGTTTGCGAAAGGAAATCCGTTAGGGATTTTGGCTGGATTAATTGGTGGGATAAATGTATTGAATATTCCACTTGTATTACTTGCCTATTTTCAATTTCCAGAATGGTTACCTTTTGTAGTAGCAATGTTAATAGGTGTTCATTTTATCCCGTACGTATGGATTTATGAAAGTAAAAGTTATGGTTTATTGTCGGTAGGGACTGTATTTGTAACGTCAGTTTGCGGGATTCTTTTTGCAGAAAAAGGATTTACTGTAATTCCATTATCGGTTACAGTTGTCTATTTACTTACTTTTATAAGTTTAATGATTGAAAATAAAAAAGCAGATCATTATCAACAAAAGTCAGCTTAATAAAAATATAGGGATAGGGGAAATTATGATGAAAAATTTCGTTTGTACAACGTGTGGCGTGCAGTATGCAGCGAGTGTAGAAGAACCGGTGAGTTGTCATATTTGTGATGAAGAGAGGCAATATGTGAATCCAAAAGGACAATCTTGGACGACACTAGAAAGCTTACAAATTGGTGATACATATAAAAATGAAATAATCGAAGAGGAAAATGGACTTTATAGTATTACGACAAAACCAGGATTTGCGATCGGTCAAACGGCATTTGTAGTGAAAACAGAGTCATATCGTTTACTGTGGGACTGTATTACGTATTTAGATGAAACGACAATTATGAAAATAAAAGAGCTTGGCGAATTAGATGCGATTGCATTGTCTCATCCTCATTATTATTCAACGCAAGTAGAATGGGCAGAGACATTTGATGTACCAATTTATATACATGAAGATGATAAAGAGTGGGTGATGCGTCCGAGTAGTCGTATTATTTATTGGTCTGGTGAGTCTTTACAATTAGCTGATGGATTAGTCATTCATCGTTTAGGGGGACATTTTAAAGGTGGATCTGTCTTACATTGGGAAGAAGGTAATGACGGAAAAGGAATTTTGTTAACAGGTGATATTATTCAAGTTGTAGCAGATGAGCGGTGGGTAAGCTTCATGTACAGCTATCCAAACTTAATTCCACTACCAGCGAGAAAAGTGGAAGAAATGGTGAATCGAGTGAAGCCGTTACAGTTTAATCGTTTATACAACGCTTTTCATCGAGTAGTAAAAGAAAATGCAAATGAAGCAGTTGAACGTTCTGCTGAAAGATATATTGGAGCATTAGAAGGTAAATTATTTCATACGTAAAAAGGGGAGCAAGCCTAATGAAAACGTTAGTATGTTTTGGCGATAGCATTACAGCTGATGAGACGTTTTTTGATGGAACACCGAGATTAACGCCAAGGTTACCAAATTGGAAAGTAGTGAATGCAGGTGTTCCAGGGGATAATACATTTGATGCGTTAAATAGGATTGAAGAAGATGTAATATCATATAAACCAGATTTCGTAACAGTTTTTCTTGGTACGAATGATGCAGTTTCTTTTTCTCAAGTGTCATTACAAGCATATAAAGAAAACTTAGAGAAGATTGTGAACCAGGTTTCCTCAGATAAAATACTACTTATTAGTCCTGCACCAGTTGATGAAGAAAGACAGTACAATAGAACCAATAAAGTGCTCGGTCAGTATACAGACGTAGTAGAGGAAGTGGCGAGGGAAACAGGAAGTTATTTTCTAAATGTATATGCTGAAATGATTCAAGAACGGGATTATAAAAGGTTTGTAGAAAATGATGAAAAAGATGGGTTACACTTTGGGCCAGAAGGTTATGAGTATGTAGCGAAGTTAATTGGTGAAAAGTTAAAAGGGATTTTATAAGGAGCAAAGCACTTAGTGCTTTGCTTTTTCGTATTTCTTTCGCAGTCCATAAACTTATTGATCGCTGTAATTTGGACAGATATTTTGCGTTTTTATCCCGCATTAACTGTCCGTAAACGCCCCATTAGTGAGGGCTAATAATCAGTGGGGGATGAACAAAAACCCCACTGATTAAAGTTTCACTTTATGTGCTTAAAAGGCGAGTTCTGTTTTAAAGTAATATAAATTTATTTTTAAAAATTTATATTTCGTAGTTGAAAATCAATAAAGATGTAACTATAATAGTTACAGCGAGTTTGTTATTTTGAAATGTACACATTGAATTACAAGAATGAAGGGAGTTTTTATGTAAATCAAAAAGTTATAAAAATCTATTAATTTTTATAATAAGATAAAATGCTTTTCGGTTCATACACATTATGAAATATGTTATTTCTAATAGAAAACTAGAGGTGGAAAAATGAAAAATTTTAAAGGTATGTTGATATCATCACTTGCAATTACAACTTTTGCTGGGGTAGGTACGACATTTGTAACAAATACAGTACATGCTGCTAATGACGATTCTAGTAAAATACAAGTTCGTTCTAATAAGAGTATAAATACAACAACTGGCTCGAGATTCCCTGTATTATCATCAGTCAATCCTTATGATGAACCTAGATTTTCGAGACAGGGATATCTTGAAGAGGCACCTTTAGGAATTAATGCTCCTTATGCTTGGGGAATTAAAGGAGGGAATGGTCAGGGGGCAACTTTTGTAGATTTGGAAGAAGGCTGGTTATTAAATCATGAAGATTTAGTCGGTCAAAATATTGAATTTATGTCTGGAAAAATGAGTAATGATCTTTCTCATGGTACTTCAGTTCTAGGTGTTGTTTCTGCAGCTGACAATGGGATTGGGAACATTGGAATTGCACCAAAAGCAAAGGCAAAAGTAATTTCAGTGATCCGAGACAATGGGAGAATTGATGTAAGAGATGCTATTTTAAGTGCCGTAGATTCTTTACAGGCTGGAGATGTTTTATTAATAGAAGAATCCTTTAAATATGATGGATATGGAGATGACCCTTTACCAGTAGAAGTATACCCGAGTATATTTAACGCAATTCGCAAAGGTACAGATAAAGGCATTATTATTGTAGAAGCAGCTGGTAATGGTGGGATTGATTTAGATGAATTTAAAGACCGTAATGGTAAACAGATTTTAAATCGAAACAGTCAAGACTTTAAAGATTCAGGAGCTATTATAGTGGGAGCATCTACTGCAAGAGTTCCTCATAAACGTTTAGCTTTCTCTAACTATGGTAGTAGAATTGATGTATATGGTTGGGGAGAGTATGTTGATACATTAGATACATATCAAAATCAAAATAGTAAAGGACAAAAAGTTACAGATCAGAACATAACTAATCGTTATACTTCTAATTTCCGTGGTACTTCTAGCGCTTCGCCTATAATTGCTGGGGCTGCTGTATCGATTCAAGGGATTGCTAAAGAACATTTAGGTAAGGCATATACACCAAAAGAATTGAGAGCAATTTTAAGTAATCCTAATACAGGCACAAAGTCTAATAACCCATCATCTGATAAAATAGGGGTTTTACCAGATTTAAAAGCAATTTTGTCTAACCTTGGATTTCATAGTGATTTGACTACCAATGATCCTATGGTATTTCCAGATAACGTAGAAAAAAATGAAGGAAAAGAAAATTCAACTTTCGTATTTCCAGGTGAAGAAACAAAAAGAACAGGTGATAAAAATTCAACTGTAACCTTCCCAGAAGAAGATTTAAAACAGGAGGAAAAAGAAGAGGGATTAATTGTTTTTCCTGATTAATAAAAAAATACTACCTTCCATTTGGAGGTAGTATTTTTTATTTCTTTTCATTAACAAGCAGGCATGAAATTTGTATTTGTTTATCTTTTATAATGGATTTAACTAAAAAAATCGAATATTTGACTGTTAATTTACTTTTTTGTCTCAATCAATTACATGAATCAATCTAGAAATGCTTGCTGTAATGCTTTCAGTCCATCGCTGTAAATACCATGAAACAGATTTATTGCCTCTTCATCACTAACCTCAACAGGAGTGAACGTACCAGACCACTCTACTAACGATGTGTTACTTTCAGTACCTTCTTTAACCTGGATTGTAGATAAATAATTAGTGACTGGGAACGGTGCATTCATGATTGAATACGTGTAGTAGCGCTCTTTATCATTGAATACTTCTAATCGTTCTATAATTGTATCGCCATCTGGATTAGCTAGATGACGTACACGACCGCCTTCAGTTAATTTACTGCTAGGTATATAAGGTAACCAGTCTGGAAGGGAGTTGAAACCTCCGATTAATTGCCATACTTGTTCAGGTGAAGAAAAAATTTCCATAGATGTAGTAGTATGTGCCATGTTCATTACGCTCCTTTTTATCTCGATATTTGCGAGCAAATAATCAGTGGGGATGACCCCACTCATTAAGGTTTCAAATTATTTTACGTTGATTGGTAGTGGTGCATTAGGTGCTACTAGTTTTTGTTCGCGCATTTCTTCCCAGAATGCTGCTGGAATTACTGTATTTAAGGCATTTTGGTCTTCTACAATGCGTTCCGGTTTACTTGCACCAGGAACAACAGCAGCAACTGCTGGATTGGCTAGTGAAAATTGTAATGCAGCAGCTTTGATGCTGATTTCGTGACGATCTGCAAGAGCTTTGATTTTCTCAACTTTTGCAATAATTTCTGGCGATGCTTTTTGATATTCGAAGTGAGCGCCTCCAGCAAGAATACCTGAGCTATATGGGCCACCAACAACAATATCCATATTATGCTTTACAGATGCAGGCATTACTCGTTGCAATGCACGTTCGTGGTCTAATAATGAATAGCGACCAGCTAATAAGGATATATTTGGTTTCGCTTCTTCTAAATCAAGCATAAGTTCAATTGATTCTACTTTGTTTACTCCAAGCCCCCAGCCTTTAATGACTCCTTCTTCACGTAAACGTGTTAGCGCACGGAATGCTCCTGTTCGAGCAATTTCAAATTGTGAAATCCACGCATCACCATAAAAGTCTTGTGCTAAATCATGAATGAAAACAAAGTCTAGACGATCTGTTTTTAAACGTTTCAAACTTTGCTCGATAGAACGAAGTGTTGCATCTGCGCTATAGTCATTGATCATTTTATTTTTGCGACCAAATTCGAAAAGTCCGCCTTTTTCACCTAAATCACGTGCAGATGGATCTTCTAATTCATCCGAAATAGTTCGACCTACTTTCGTACTTAAAAAGTAATCATCACGATTTCTTTTTGATAGTGCTTCACCAAGACGAATCTCCGCTAAGCCAGATCCATAAAGTGGAGCTGTATCAAAGTAACGAACGCCATTCTCCCAAGCAGCATCCACTGTAGCGATTGCTTCTTCTTCAGGAATATTACGGTACATGTTTCCTAGTGGTGCTGTACCAAAACCGATTTTTTCTTTTAGTAATTTACTCATTATAGATATCCTCCTAAAATGTATTTAAAAATGAATTCATCATTGTAAATGGATGTGAAAATGAAAACATGTCATTTCATCGTCTGACAAAATGTATGATAAAAATACTCACTTTAAAGTACGGGTACCAAAAGGTTATTTCTAATACTGCATGACTCACTCAACTCTTACAAATGCTATTATGAAATGTATTTTACATAATGAAAAGTACGTACTTTAAAGTGATATAGATACTAAAAAGTAATACAGGTACTTTTTGGTGCCGTACTACTCATCTGCTGTTTACGTATGCTATTATGAAACATGTTTAATACAATAAAAAGTACGTACTTTAAGGTGCTATAGATACTTAAAAGTAATATTTAAATATTTTAGCTTATTTGTCTTATAAAATTATTAAAGGAGATTTTTATATGAAAACATACAATATTCCTGTAGAGGCAACTTTAGAGGTTATCGGTGGAAAGTGGAAAGTAGTTATCCTTTGTCATTTAAAGAAAGACAAAAAGAGAACGTGCGAATTAAAACAATTAATGTCTGGTATTACACAAAAGATGTTAACGCAACAATTACGTGAATTAGAAGAAGATGGTGTAATCGAGAGAAAAGTGTATAACCAAGTGCCGCCAAAAGTAGAGTATTCGTTAACCGAATACGGTCATTCTTTAGATGCTATACTCGATTCTCTTTGTAACTGGGGAGAAAATCATCTTGAAAAGAATGGTAACACGTCTATGCTTATAACAGCAGCTAAATAAAGAAAGAAAAAACGAACGAGAATATGTTCGTTTTTTCTTTTTGTATAGAGGGAGATTTTTAAGCAGCATAATTACTTTTTTGTAATATAGGTACTTTTTTGTGCTGTAGGAACTAAAATGTGCCGTATAGAAAATTATTTATTTTTACGTAACAATAGAGAAGGAATTTATAAAAAAGGAGAGGAGATCGCGTGAAACAATATAATATACCTATAGAAGCAACTTTAGAAATTATCGGGGGAAAGTGGAAGGTCGTTATTTTATGTCACTTAACAAAAGGGAAGAAGCGAACGAGTGAGTTACAACGTTTGATGCCTGAAATTTCTGTTAGAATGTTAACGCAGCAACTACGTGAGCTGGAAGAAGATGGTGTGATTACACGTGAAATTTACAAAGAAATTCCCCCTCGAGTAGAATACTCCCTAACCGATTATGGGTGGTCTTTACAAAATGTATTAAATCAATTAACCGCGTGGGGAGAACGATGCATAGATAGAAAAAACACAGAAGTTAAGTGAAATCTCTATATGTAATATTGAAAACACCACCTAATGACGAGGTGGTGTTTTTCGTTTTAAAACTTTAGAAAGTTGTTATGATGAAAAGTAAAATTTTCGAGGACCTGTTTCAGTCATAGGTACTTAAAAGTGCCTACATCACTTTAAAGTACGTACTATGCTTCATAATATAACCGTTTTATAATGACACTCGTAGCAAGAAGTCATAAAGATTTTAAGCTATGTTCAAAAAGACTTATTAACTAGTATAGTTTTTTGTTCAATTTTTTAGTAGGAGATGTTTTTATGGTTGAAGAACTTTTTTATAAAAAAATACTCAAAAATCTTTTTTCAGATCCAGTTCAAATTACACTTTGGAATGGAGAAACAATACAATATGGCGAAGGGGAACCTCAATTTCATCTAACATTCCATAAGCCACTTTCAAAAAAAGAAATCGCTAAGGATCCTTCTATTGCATTCGGTGAAGCATATATGAATGGGGATCTTGAAATAGAGGGTAACCTTGAAAAAGCAATTCAATCTATTTATAAAAGGCAGGATAGCTTTTTAGGTGATAGTAAGTTGCAATATTTCAAAAGTAAATGGAATTTCTCAAAACAAAAAAATAAAGATGATATTGCTCATCATTATGATATTGGGAACGATTTCTATAAATTATGGCTTGATGAAACAATGACATATTCTTGTGCATATTTCCAAAATGAGCAAGATTCTTTAACGACAGCGCAGCATAATAAAGTGAATCATATTTTGAAAAAGTTGAACCTTCAAAAAGGTGATACGCTATTAGATATCGGTTGCGGGTGGGGTGAACTCATTACAGCTGCCGCTAAACAGTACGGTGTGAAAGCGATGGGAGTAACGTTAAGTGAGGAACAATATGCTAAGACTTCTGAGCGAATTAAACAAGAGGGACTTACGGATTTAGTTGAAGTATCTTTACTTGATTACCGCGATATTAAGAATCATAAATTTGATAAAATTGTTAGTGTAGGTATGATCGAACATGTTGGAAAAGACAACATTACGCAATACTTTGAAACAGTTAACAAACTACTAAATGATGGCGGGATTTCTCTGCTGCATTGCATTACTTCTCCGGCTAATGGTGGTGCTACGAATGGTTGGATTGAAAAATATATATTCCCTGGTGGGTATGTTCCTGCTGTGAACGAATTAATCACGAACATGACAAACGAACAATTTTTCATTGTGGATGTAGAAAGCTTACGTAGACATTACGGAAAAACATTACAACATTGGGCTCGAAATTTTGAAAACGTACTAGAGGAAGTTCGTAAAACGAAGGATGAGCGATTTATCCGCATGTGGCGTTTATATTTAAATGCATGTGCAGCTTCGTTCTTTACAGGCAATATTGATTTACATCAATTTGTATTTACAAAAGGGATTAATGATACAATTCCGATGACACGTTCTTATATGTATGAATAAGAGCATGTAACCAAGTAGCTCTCAAGTCATTGAGTATAAATAAAATGATGATAGGATATAAGTCTATAACGTAAAGTCGAGATGGGAATCAGAAAATGATTTCTATCTCGACTTTTTGATATATAATTTTAAAATTAAAACTATATACTTTTAAAGATAAAAATATATAATAAATGTAGAAACGAAAATTTATGAGCAAGGAAGTTGAAGAACATGACATTAACAATGGGCTTTATTGGATTTGGAAAATCAGCTAACCGCTATCACCTACCTTATCTAAAGACACGTAATAATATAAAAGTAAAAACAATTTTTGTACGTCAAATAAATGAAAAATTAGCGGCTCCATATGAGGAAAAAGGTGTTTACTTCACTACTGATTTAGACGAATTGTTGAATGACAAAGAAATTCAAGTTGTGACGATTTGTACGCCAGCACATACGCATTATGAATTAGCAAAAAAAGTTATATTAGCCGGAAAATCAGTTATCGTTGAGAAACCATTTTGCGATACAGTAGAACATGCGAAAGAATTATTAGCTTTAGGACGAGAGAAAGGTGTAGTCGTTATGCCTTATCAAAACCGTCGTTTTGATGGTGATTTTTTAGCTGTAAAGCAAGTAGTTGAACAAGGATTCCTTGGCGATATTATTGAGATTGAATCACATATTGATTATTTCCGTCCTGGTTCAATCACTCATGAAGCTCCAAAAGAAGAAGGTTCATTTTATAGTTTAGGTATTCATACGATGGACCGCATGATTTCACTATTCGGCCGTCCAGATACGGTGACATACGATATTCGTAATAATGAAATGGACGGTGCGGTTGATAACTATTTCGATGTTGGTTTACATTACGGAAATCAGTTGAAGATTAAGTTGAAAACGAACCATGTCGTAGCGAAAGATTATCCACGCTTTATCGTTCATGGAACAAATGGATCATTTATTAAATATGGTGAAGATCAGCAGGAAAATGATTTGAAAGCGGGTATTATGCCTGAGAGTGCAGGATTTGGTGAAGATTCACCGATGTATTATGGAATTGCTAAATATCGTAATGCAAATGGTGACTGGATTGAAAAACAAATTAAAACGCCGCTTGGTGATTACGGTCGTTTCTATGATGCAGCGTATAACACAATTGTAAATGGTGCACCAAAACTTGTGAAAGATGAAGAAGCAGTAACGAATATTGAAATCTTGGAAAACGGATTTGCTGCCCCATCACCTTCAGTTTACAAACTTGAGGCTTTACATTTGAATGAATAGAAGAGGGTTTGCAGTATAAAGGAGGTATGGAAATGGCAAGCGGATCAACACAAGTAAAATACCTCGGCATTTATCAAAAGATTAAACAGCAAATTTTAGACGGTGAATATAAAATCAACGAAAAAATTCCGAGTAGCTCCGTCCTTGCTGAAGAATTCGATGTTTCAGCACTTACGATTAAAAAAGCGCTGGATCTATTAGTAAGAGACGGCTACATTATCCGCCGGCGCGGAAGTGGAACCGTGGTACAAGATTGGCATCAGCAGGAAAAGGCACGAATGATTCAAACTTTAACAGGTACGAAAGCTGTTTACGGTAGTGAGGTAGAAAGTAAAATTATCGAGTTTGCGATTGTAGGTGCTGATGAAGTAGTTGCTGAGAAATTGGGAGTTTCAATTGGTGATTTCGTCTATAAAATCATTCGCCTTCGCATCATTCACAGCATTCCGACGATTATGGAGCATACATGGATGCCAATTTCGGTTATCCCAGGTGTTGAGGCTTCTGTTTTAGAGGAGTCGATATACTCACATATTCAAAATAAACTTGGTCTTGAAGTAGGGACATCTGTTGTCAGGGTTAAAGGAATTCGCCCAGATGATAGGGAAAAGCAGTTTATGAACTTAACAAATCAGGATTTCCTAATGCGAGTTGAGCAAGTAGCTTACTTAACGGATGGACGAACTTTTGAATATTCTTACGCAGATCATTTACCGGAAACCTTTGAGTTTGAAACAGTCATTACGGCAAAAAATTATAAAGAGACATAAAAAACGGTTGAGGCAAGTATTGTCTCAACCTATTTTATGTCTTCTACAGTTATGATTCATCAGCAGTAATCAGCATGGATGTGTTCCCGGTTTTTTCAAGGTGAACTTCTCCCCAGGAACAGAGGGAATCAAGTATAGCTCCTAAAGACGAACCGTAATCCGTTAAAGAGTACTCTACTTTCGGTGGTACTTGGTCATATACTTTCCTTTGGATTACACCATCTTCTTCTAGTTCCCGTAATTGTTGCGTTAACATTTTTTGCGTAATACCAGGCATTAAACGTTTTAATTCACTCGTTCTTTTTGTTCCTTTTTTTAAATGACAAAGGATAACAACCTTCCACTTCCCACCAATAACTTCTAAAGTCGCTTCTACAGGAATATTATATGTCTTCATAAAAAAACTCCTTTGATGAATTTAGAATATAGTTGTGAGCCTATATCCGTTGTAATACTAAAATTATTTCTTTTTAGTACCTATACCACTTTAAAGTGCGTACTATTTATTGTGCTAAATATCGGTCATAATAACCGATGTAAGAGAGAAATAAGCAGAATGGCACTTGAAAATGCATATGTTACTTTTTAGTACCTATAACACTTTAAAGTACGTACTTTTTATTAGGATGAATATAATCCATAATAGCACTTGTAAGCAAGAAATGCGTGAAATGTGCTTTGAAGGAGCCATCATGCTATGGAGAATTTTACATGAGAATAATTTGTTGTGTTATTAAAATTAATCCAAGACTTAACAGTTGATTAATTGAACTGTAAAGTTTAAAATTACAGTAAGATTTTTAAAAGTGAGATGTTAACGTCTGTAAAATGTAGCATGAATAATAGAGATAAATGAAACATTGCTGAATAACTAACATTATGTGAATTTGATTCTAAACTGTAATTTTTTTTAATACATTTCAATAAGCGATCTTTAAAATGTACGTTTAATAACATTAAAGGAGTGAGTTAAATATGGTAATTCTATATACAACAGCAAGCTGTGCTTCATGCCGAAAAGCGAAAGCATGGCTTGAAGAGCATCAAATTGATTATATTGAAAAAAACATCGTATCAAATTCTATGACAGTTGATGAGCTTAAATCGATTCTTCGTTTAACTGAAGAGGGGGCTACTGAAATTATTTCAACTAGATCCAAAACTTTTCAGGACTTAAATATAAATATTGATGAGCTCTCGCTAAATGAATTTTATACATTAATAATTGAGCATCCACTAATGTTGCGTCGCCCGATTATGCTGGATGAAAAAAGATTGCAAATTGGTTTTAACGAAGAAGAAATTCGCAAATTTTTACCACGTAGCGTCCGAACATTTTTAAACATTGAACTGCAAAAGTTGGCTAATTAATAAGTAATATTTTTTAGGGAAAGTGGTATGAAAGGAGGAAGCAGAAAATGATAGAAGTATGTGTTACAGTCAATTATAACGATAGAAATTATCAAACAAATGTTATTGTAAGTAAAGATACGATATGGACAAAAATTAAACAATTGGCAGAAGAACAAGTCAAAAAACAGTGGGGCTTTTAAATTGGATGATTTAAAAAGTGAAGTTACACTTTAGAGGCTTTAACTAAATCTAAGACTTTTCAGGACTTAAATATAGATAAGAAATTTGTATGAAAGGAGGAAGAAGGAAATGATAGAAGTATGCGTTACAGTTAATTATAACGATAGAAATTATCAAACAAATGTTATTGTGAATAAAGATACGATATGGAAAAAAATTAAACAGTTGGCAGAAGAACAAGTGAAG
Source organism: Bacillus sp. B1-WWTP-T-0.5-Post-4 (assembly GCF_009183795.1). Lineage (NCBI taxonomy): Bacteria > Bacillati > Bacillota > Bacilli > Caryophanales > Bacillaceae > Bacillus > Bacillus sp. B1-WWTP-T-0.5-Post-4. Next base: position 272,318 of record NZ_WEIJ01000003.1, on the reverse strand, counting down.
AAACAGTGGAGTGTTTAAATGTATTTTTAACTTAAAAAGCTAAATGAAGTTATGGAATCTATTTCTTTATGCTAAGAGTGGTTCTTATATATTTTAACGTTCAACTAACCTATCTGTAATGTTTATGGCTACAGTATGTTAATATAGGAGAAACAATATTTTTGATTGTAGGAGGAAAACAATGAACAGCGACTTTACCTTGGCCATACACAGTTTAACTTATTTAGCTTTACAGCCAGACCGGATGTCAACAAGTAATGCTATTTCAGAAAGTGCAGGTGTTCACCCAGTACGCATTCGCAAAGTACTAAGTTTGTTAAAAAAACATAAGTTTATACAATCGAAAGAGGGAACTGGTGGAGGTTTTATTTTCGCTCGCGATTTAGATGAAATTAATCTTTGGCATATTTATCAGATAACCTCTGAAGGTGCTTTGCAGCCGAAGTGTCCAGAATCAAACAATCAGTGTGTTGTAGGTTCGAACATGCGAAAAGTTCTTTTCGCTATTTTCTTAGGTGCTGAAGAGCATCTAGGTGAATACTTAAAGAATTATACAATGAAAGAAGTTGTTGACCTTATCAATCAAGAGCGTTAAGCGGCTTAATTATTATATAGCCGTGAGTTCTTAACACTTAAATGTAATGAAAAATATTACAGTATAATTTGTTTTTATATCTTTTTTATCGTCACAAAAAATATTTATAGGAAGGTGAAACGGTATGATGTCAAATAATAATCATGTTTTAAAAGTAGGAGATTGGGTTCGTGGAATATCAAATGAAGGTGAATTAATAGTTGGTTATATTGTATCACTTGATGATGTAGAGGATATAGTTACAGTTAGTATTGTGAAACGTGACGGCCAGTACACAATAAACGAAGCGATTTTACTCTTTAGTAAACACGTTAACAAACTCCCTGAATCAAAGGTAATAAATAAGGAACAAATCCTTTATCTTATAGATCTTGCATTATTAACGGGGGATGAAGAATGGTTTATCGAGCTTTCTTCAAAATTAAACTCGATAAAAGAGCTAGTTAATGAGGGATTTTAAAATTTAAACTTTTGAGGGTGCACACAATCCGCCTTATGGAGAGGACACAATTACTTTTCGCATAAAAGGAAATGATGTAAAAACGATTCATTACAAACATAGAGATATCCCTGAAGAAGAGCCGAACAAACTACAATTAAGATGATATTGAAGTGATTTGTTTGTGTAGTCCTGATAACGATAATTATGTAAATGAGCTGTCCATATGGGGCAGCTTTTTTGTTTTTTGCTCAGTGTAGCTTTTTAAATTGTATATGAATTCAATATTAATAATATATATCCTAAAATTTGGTTTTTTGTATTTTGGGATTTTTTTCTTTTTACCTACATTAATTATTTATTAGAATATCTTTTATGTTTAAAATAAAATTTTTTGATAAAAGGGGATATAAGTATCTTTATAATAAGTCACCTAGAAAAACAATGTATTATTGCATTTTTTTACTAACTAATTCAGCTTTAAGCGATAAAAACAATGGCTACATGCTAACTGTAAAATATTATCCATATAAAATTATTCCCCTTTAATATTTCTGAAAATATAAAAATATTAATTTTATAAATATACACGTTATAATGAGGGCGTCGAGAGAAATTTTATTATCTCTGGAGTAAATATAAAAAATGCGATTATTAGTAAGAAAGGTGTGTGATTAGAGGCGAAATGTATGTAATGTGCTTCAGTGGCTTGTGTAAGCAATATCATCAGTGCTACCGAAGTTATGAAAGTAATGTATAGAATTGAGAAAGAAACGCCTCGCAAATGAAGAGAGGCCGGTTTAGCTAAAATTACTTTTAAAAGTAAAAAAGAGAAACCATTAAAGTAATACACTGTTATTAGAAATGTTGCAACGTATTTATGAAGTCTATTCTATATTGTTCTCTTAAGGGGTCTTTATATAAAGAGCGGATATTACGAGTAAACTTTTTTGTGAACGCTAACAATTATATTAGGACGCTAATTAGCGAATGTTTCAATTTGGATTCATTATGATGAAGGACATACAATGTGGGGCAACTTGTAAGGAATTCATTTTCCGAAAAGGGAATATTTGTTAGGTGCAAAGAGAGATGCAGGAATAGATACAAGGGGGAGTTATTATATGAACGGGAATACTGCAAAGAAAATAGAAGTTCAAGCTGAAAATACCGCACTAAAAAATGAGCAATATGCAGATCCGAAAAAGTGGCATAAGCAGGATACTACATGGGCACTCAGTCTATTTGGAACTGCAATTGGAGCAGGGGTGCTCTTTTTACCGATTAATGCAGGTTCAGGTGGTTTATTATCTTTACTACTAATTACATTGCTTGCATATCCAGTTATGTACTACTCACATAGGGCACTTGCTAAAATGATATACGCTTCTAATTCTGCTGATGAGGGGATCACAGGTACAATTAGAGAGTATTTCGGAAATAAAGCGAGTATCATTTTTAACATCGTATATTTCGGTTCAATTTATACAATCGTACTAATGTATTCGGTTGCGCTTACAAACACTGCAAGTAGTTTTATCGTGCATCAATTGCACATGCCAGAACCTCCAAGAGCTATTTTATCACTTGTATTAGTTCTTGGTCTTATCGCTATACTGAATTTTGGTCAAGATATTACTGTAAAGGTAATGAGTATGTTAGTGTATCCTTTCATAGTTTCTCTACTGTTTATCGCAATATCTTTAATTCCACAGTGGAATACGTCAATGCTTAGTTTTTCAGCTGTTTCAACTGCTTCAACAGGAACAGGCTATTTTGGGACGATATTGATGATTCTACCAATCATCGTATTCTCATTTAATCATTCACCTATGATTTCATCATTTGTTGTGAAACAGAGAGCTACGTATGGAATCGAAGCCACTGATGCTAAATGTGCGCAAATACAAAAGGTTTGTTATATCATGACATTCGCTGTTGTTATGTTCTTCGTTTGGAGTAGCGCATTGAGCTTGACTCCAGATGATATAAAAATGGCAAAAGAACAAAACTTATCAATTCTTTCATATCTTGCTAATGAGCTTAATTCGCCTGTAATCACTATTGCAGCTCCAATTATTGCTTTTGTGGCTATTACAAAGTCTTTCCTTGGCCATTATATAGGAGCATTTGAAGTAATGCGTGACATGATTATTAAGTTTGGTAAATCACGTGGAAAAGATATTGAAGAAAAAACAATTAAGACAATAATTCTTACTTTTGTTGTATTATCATGCTGGTTTGTTGCTTATACAAATCCAAGTATTCTTGGACTTATTGATTCTCTAAGCGGTCCTTTAGTTGCTGCTATCTTATGTCTATTACCGATGTATGCGATTCAAAAAGTGCCAGTATTAGCTAAATACAAAGGGAAAATGAGCAACGTATTTGTTATTATTGTAGGTGTACTTACTGTCTTAGCAAGTATTAAGTCATTATTCTAATTCACTATTATTCGTATTAGTGTAAAAATAGTTAACATAAAAAACTTTTTGGACAAACTTCTCACATTGGAGAGTTTGTCCTTTTTTAGTCATTCTATCAACTTGCCGACAAACAGCCACCTTCCAGGCAGAAGGTGGCTTGTTTCGGTATTAATTTATTTTAACTATTCACGTCTAAATGGACCTTTTGGAGCAATTAGCTCTAAATTAGTACCATCTGGATCGGGGAAGTAGGCAACTCCTGTACCAAATCCAGATTTCTAGCCGTCTTCTTGAAAGATAATTGGTTCGTCATATGGGTGCTATCCTATGCCCATCAAGCTAACAAAATGGATTGCCTCTGAAACAAAAAAATTTTTATTACTATAAAAAACGTAAAGTATCTGTTTTTAGAAAAAAATAATTTTTATAAATTGATGGAGATATAACTCAATTCTTTTATATATTTAGTTAAATAGGATTGTCAGAATGAACTTAAAGTAATTATGATTTCTAGAAATGCGAACTGATGTTTTGAATTGGTTTAAAGTTGCTGGAACAAAATAAAACCAATTGAGCAAAAAAACTTGCAAAAATAAAAAGAGAGATGTATATTAATTGATGTATCAATAATTGATATATCAATTAATATTTTGACAAGAAAGAAAAGGAACATTTTATGAAGGAAATGTTCGTAAATATCAGTGGAGAAGAACGCAAAATACTTATTCATGTTCTATTACAGATGCAAAAAAATGTAGAGAATATGAAAGAATAGAGAGTGTAGGGGGCAGAATAGTGTGGAAATAATCGCAGCTATTTTAGTCGGGATCGTAGCATTAGAACATTTGTTTATCATGATCCTTGAAATGTTTTTTATTGATTCAAAAGTAGCGAAACGTGCTTTCAAATTACCGAAGCATTTAGAAGGAGATCGAAACGTAGCCATTATGTTTGCAAATCAAGGTTTATATAATGGATTTTTAGCGGCTGGTCTCATTTGGGGACTTGTACTTGGGCTCAATCCAATTGGTTATATGGTGCAATTATTTTTCGTGATTTGTGTGGTGATAGCAGCTATTTTTGGAGGTTTCACATCTAATAAATCAATTATTGTGAAACAAGGTCTTCCAGCTGTTTTAGCACTGGTTGCCCTTTTATGTATGATATAGAATCAAAGTTTCTCAATAAAAGAACTCATTTTTGAAAAGAATACGCTATTCTTTCTTTAGAATTATAGGAAAGGATGGCGTTTTTGTATGTCTATTTCTATAAGTAGTGAATTATAACTATTTCCTCAAGGGACTCAACTGCTTTTCAGCTTTTGGATATATTTTCATCCATCTTTGTTTCCTCCTATTGTTGGATAGTGTAATAATTGATAAAAATTTTGATGAAATTGAATTATAACGACTGATCAAAAAGTTAGTGATTAAAAATATTATTCTTTAGTACATACATTTTTAAGATGTTAAATATATTTCATAATAGTCTCTGTAAGATAGGGATAAATAGAATAGTACTTTAAAGTACCTATAGCACTTTAAAGTGCGTACTTTTTATAACTTTGAATATCATTCATAATAGCACCAGTAAGAAGAAAACAAGCTTTACGGTACTACTAGTTACCAACGATGTTACAGCAGTTTATTTAGAATCAGATTGATTGAAGGGTTGTACTATATGGCCTAATAATTTCGAAAAAAATGCCGGTGTGGCATAAAACAATTATGGAGGTTAAAGATATGAGCACTTCAAATTTGAATGAAATAAGTAAACAAATTTTAACAGAGGAGGAAACACTTCAATTTTCCTCTTTTACAAATGAAGATGCCTTGCAACTAGGTTTATTTATCGTTGAAACAGCAAAGCGAGAGGGGAAATTGATTGCTGTTGATATAACGAAAAATGGTGTGCAATTATTTCATTTCAAGATGACAGGGACAAATGAGGAAAATACGAAATGGATTGAGCGTAAAAAACGAGTCGTTTCCCTGCATGATCGTAGCTCGTATTATATGCAGATACAAAGTGAAATAACTGGAATTTCATATAATGAAAAATATCTTTTAGATACTTCAGAATATGCTGCGTTTGGTGGATGCTTTCCTATCAGAATAAAAAACGTAGGGGTTATTGGAATGATAACAGTTTCAGGATTACCACCAGAAGAAGATCATGAATTGGTAGTAAGAGCAGTTAAAAATCATTTGAACCAATAGTTGTAACGAGTCAATAGATAATTAATTTTAGGGGGCAATACTATGCCATTAATTGAGCTAAATACTTGGCCAACCATGTCAACAGAAGAAAAGAAGGAATTTATTTATCATGTAACGGAACTTACAATAAAACTATTAAAAATTGTCCCTGACAAAATTCAAGTGTTGATAACGGAACTTGAGAAAGAAAATTTTGGGAAAGCTGGGGCTGTAGCAAGTGATGCTACCTTTGCTGTGAAAAGTAGGGTGTCCGATTGGGAGACAAAAGAGTCTTACGATACACCAGGTCGTAACGTTAATGGAATGGCTATTATTAAGATTGATATATGGAATACATTTGATCAAGAGACAAAGGATAAGTGGGTAAACGAACTTACACAAGTAACATCTAAATATACTCATGCCCCTTTGGATAAAGTGCTAATTCTTATTCGTGAAATGATTCCAGGGAACTGGGGACAAAGTGGTGTAACAGGAGCTAATGCAGATTTCCTTTCCAAAAGTCGTACATTTTAATCATTAAATAAAAAAGGCAAAAATGAACACATTTCTGTTCGTTTTTGCCTTTTTATTATTTGTCTGTGGTAATGAACATGATCCTTTATATGTTTAAGTAATATTCTCTAAAGTTGCCTCTACGGGAAAGTGTATTTCTTCATTTGAAAGTCTTTTTCATGGAATGTAGATTTCAATTTTTGAGCAAAATAAGCTAGGTTATATAAATGTTACTTTTTATTAGGGTGATTATCATTCATAATAGCACATGTAAGAGAGAAATAAGCTTTATGGTACTGGTAACTAACTATGTTACTTTTTAGTACCTACAGCACTTTAAAGTACGTACTATTCATTGTATTGAATATATTTCATAATAGTACATGTAAGAGAGAGACAAGCTTTACGGTACTAAAAAGTACCTATAGTACTTTAAAGTGCGTTCTTTAAAAAAAGAATGAAACCATTCATAATAGCGTTTGTAGAGATTAAATATGTTTTTTAGAAGATAAAAGGGCCTTTTTATCGCACTATTATGATAGGAATTATAGGGAAGAGGGGAAACTCAATTGAATTCATATACAGCATCGTCTTCAGAAGTTCAGACGAATCGAAGAAGTATATTTGCGTTATTAGCGTTAGCAATTAGTGCGTTCGGGATTGGGACAACTGAATTTGTTAGTGTCGGTTTATTACCATCTATTTCGGAAGATTTACATGTGTCGGTTACAACGGCTGGTTTAACAGTTTCTTTATATGCGTTAGGCGTAGCGTTTGGGGCTCCAGTATTAACGTCATTAACAGCTAATATGTCACGAAAAACGTTATTAATGTGGATTATGATTATTTTCATTATTGGTAACGGAATCGCAGCGGTAGCAACAAGCTTCACTGTATTACTTATTGCGCGAATTGTTTCTGCACTTTCGCATGGTGTGTTTATGTCAATTGGTTCAACAATTGCTGCGGCACTTGTCCCAGAAAATAAACGGGCTAGCGCGATTGCGATTATGTTTACTGGTGTAACAGTTGCAACTATTACAGGTGCACCAATTGGAACATTTATTGGTCAACAATTTGGCTGGAGAACATCATTTTTAGCAATTGTAGTAATTGGAATTATCGCCTTAATTGCAAATAGTATTCTCATTCCATCTAATATGAAAAAAGGTGCGTCTGTATCATTCCGCGATCAATTTAAACTGATTACAAACGGAAGACTGTTACTAGTTTTCATTATTACTGCATTAGGATATGGGGGAACATTCGTAACTTTTACGTATTTATCTCCGTTATTACAAGAGGTAACAGGATTTAAAGCAAATACGGTTACTATCATTTTATTAGTGTATGGAATCGCCATTGCGATAGGGAATGTGATTGGCGGAAAATTATCGAATCATAATCCAATTCGAGCGCTATTCTACATGTTCTTTATTCAAGCGATTATACTATTTGTTTTAACATTTACGGCACCATTTAAGGTAGCTGGGTTAATCACAATTATTTTAATGGGGCTATTCGCATTTATGAATGTTCCAGGGTTACAAGTATATGTCGTAATGTTAGCTGAACGATTTGTACCGAGTGCTGTCGATGTTGCATCGGCAATTAATATTGCGGCGTTTAATGCTGGGATTGCTCTTGGTGCTTATTTAGGCGGTATTGTAACGAACTCGTTAGGGTTAATTCATACAGCTTGGGTAGGCGGCATTATGGTAGTAGGTGCTGTTATTTTAACAGCATGGAGCATGACATTAGAAAAAAGAGATCAAGTAAAATAAAAGGAGAGAAAATAAAATGAAAAATTTACAAAGTAAAACAGTATTAAGTAATGGTGTGGAAATGCCTTGGTTTGGTTTAGGTGTATTTAAAGTAGAAGAAGGACCAGAACTTGTAGAAGCGATTAAATCAGCAATTAAAGCAGGATACCGCAGCATCGATACAGCTGCAATTTACGGAAATGAAGCAGCTGTAGGTGAGGGGATTCGTGCCGGTATTGAAGCAACTGGTATTTCAAGAGAAGAATTATTTATTACTTCAAAAGTATGGAACGCAGATCAAGGATATGAAGAAACGATTGCTGCATACGAAGAGAGCTTAAAAAAATTAAAGCTAGATTATTTAGATTTATATCTTGTTCACTGGCCTGTAGAAGGGAAATATAAAGATACATGGAGAGCGTTAGAAACACTTTATAAAGAAAAGCGTGTACGTGCAATTGGCGTAAGTAATTTCCAAATTCACCATCTGCAAGATGTAATAAAAGATGCAGAAATTAAGCCGATGATCAACCAAGTAGAATACCATCCTCGTTTAACACAAAAAGAATTACAAGCTTTCTGTAAAGAACAAGGCATTCAAATGGAAGCATGGTCACCACTTATGCAAGGTCAATTATTAGATAATGAAACATTACAGGCAATTGCTGAGAAACATGGTAAAACAACAGCACAAGTGATTTTACGTTGGGACCTTCAAAATGAAGTGATCACAATTCCAAAATCAACGAAAGAGCACCGCATTATTGCAAATGCAGATGTATTTAACTTTGAATTAACGAAAGAAGATATGGAAAAAATCGATGCATTAAATCAAAATCACCGCGTTGGTCCAGATCCTGATAACTTTGATTTCTAATAGAAATGAGTAAAAAGAGTGCAAAAATCGCACTCTTTTTTATTGAATAGACAATAAAATGTTTCTGTTTATATTATGACTTTTAAATTACTTTAGGCGAGCTAAAGAACTGATTAACAGTATTAAAGTTTGACATAAAATAATGGATTCTATATTATATATGCTATAGCATGTAAATTGCGATTTATTTAGAGGTGGCATATGGACTTATATGAGTTAACAGGACATCTTGTTCATTATACTGATGTGAAGTTAACAAATTATATAATGTAAGTTTTTAATCACATATTGCTTATAAGATTTATCTTTTATATGCTATAGCATATAAAATGAACCTCTTAACTTGTAATGTTCAAAATTTAAATAACATAGTAGAAAATTCATGAAGCGAGGAGATTTTAGTAATGGAAAAATTCATATTAGCGTTTGATAGAGAACTTGTAATCGCAGAAAAAAAAGACACAACATGGAGCGTCCAATCGCAGTTTGTAGGTGCGAATCCAGTTGCTTTAGCTTCTGATCCATACGACCAAGAAAGAATGTATTGTGGTACTTTTGATAGAGGATTATGGAGAAGTAAAGATGGAGGAAGTTCATGGGAAGCAATTGGTACGTTGCCTTCATTTGGTGAAGTGTTCCCAGCTAATGCTATTCATATGAGAGCTATTACAGCAGTTTCTGTATCTCTAGCGAAGGGGGATGACGGTAACGGGATTGTATATGTAGGAACTGAACCGAGCGCAATGTTCGTATCAAAAAATGGAGGAGACAGCTTTGAATTGCTAACGGATTATCGCCAAATGCCATCTTATGCATCATGGTTCTTTCCTCAAAGAACATATACACACCATGTAAAACATATTGAAATTGATGCTAATAATCCAGAAACTATTTATACGACTATTGAGGTAGGCGGATTAATTAAAAGTGTAGATGGAGGTAAGACATGGACTGAGGAAAAAGAGGGGAACTATCCTCAAGATATTCACATTCTTACATCACATCGCAATGCCCCAAATCGTTTATACGGGGTGTTAGGTGATTCATTCTTGAAAGAACCAGGTCAAGAGTATGCGGAGAGTAATGATGGAGGTAAGACTTGGAACTATATGTGTAGCGGGCTAAAGCATCATTACGCATATCAAATGGCAGTTAACCCAAATGATCCAGAAAATATTATTATCGCGACATCTTCAAATCCACACGTAGCGCATGATTACAATAATGGAAATTGTGAATCATTTATTTATAAGAAAGAAAAAAATCAGTCTTGGGCAGAAATGAATGTAGGTTTACCAACTCCTAAAGGCACAATCATACCAGTATTAAAGGCAACAAGTGATGGAACGTTTTATCTGTTTAGCAATAAAGGAGTGTATCAGTCAGTAGACGGTGGTTCAAATTGGACATCATTAGAGATTCCTTGGGAGAGTAGATTTATGGAACAACATCCTTATGAGATGTTAATTATTAAATAAGTGACAGGTATAGTTTTTACTACTATTCATTGGTAATGTTTAGTTGAATTTAAATTAAAAATGTAAAAAGCCAGGTAATGTGTTATTCATGCTACCTGGCTTTTTTGACCAGCAATTTAAGGTTATTTTCATATTTGTGTAAATATGAAACAAGCAGGATACATGAATAGAGAATGGGTAAAATAATACCGAATGATCACTAGATTGTATCAATGATGCTATAAGTGTTTTTTTAGGGAAACTGAAGCAAGAAGCAGTGGTTTAGATTCAGAATGACTAGCAATTGGTGTTATGGTGTTCAATGGTTCAAAAATGAACTCATTTCAACTCATATTATCTTCGCAATGTATCATTTTGAAGAATATTAAAACTTAGGAGGAAATGAATTATGACAAAAGATTTCTATACTGCACTGAAAGAAAGACGTACTTACTACGGAATTAACAAAGAGGTACAAGTATCGGATGAAAAAATTAAAGAAATCGTAGAGTTTGCTGTGAAATATACTCCATCCGCTTTCAATTCTCAAACTGCGCGATTAGTTGTATTATTTGGTGAAGCTCATGATAAATTATGGGATATTACAACTGAAACATTAAGAAAAGTAGTTGGAGATGGAGATTTCTCAGGAACGCAACAAAAAATGGATTCTTTTAAAGCTGGTTATGGAACAGTACTATTCTTTGAAGATGAGTCTATCGTTAAATCGCTTCAAGAAAAATTTGCTGCATATGCTGAAAACTTCCCGATTTGGTCACACCAAGCATCAGGTATGCACCAATTAGTCGTGTGGACAGGTTTAGAAGCAGAGGGATTAGGGGCATCTTTACAACATTATAATCCATTAATCGACGATGAGGTAAAACAAGAATGGAATGTTCCTGCTAATTGGAAACTAATTGCACAAATGCCATTTGGTAATCCAACAGCTGCACCAGGTGAAAAAGAATTCCAACCACTTGAAGAGCGTGTGAAATTTCATAAGTAATATTCAAATGCAATAAAATGGAAATTTAATCAGTGGTGGTCTTACTGTCCGCAAATAGCGGGATAAGCTAACTGTATTGCGAAAATAAAACTGTTTAGTTACAAAAATTCTATTTATTATTTCTGTTAATCGAGTATGTATTAATAAAAGTTGTTAAAATCACTATTTTAATCTTTAAAGGAACAAGGTGATCGGTTTGATCATCTTGTTTCATTTCTTAAATTTTATTTTATTTATTAAAAAACGCTAGGTTTTCATAAATGCTTGAAAAACTAGCGTTTTAATAATAGGTATCTGTAATTTGATTACTTAAAACTATATACGAAAAAGCTTTTATGTTATTCCTCAAGTTCTATCCATTCCTGTGACCATTCTTCTATTCCGCGAATAATAGCTTCTAAAGCAAATCCTTTTTGAGTTAAAGAATATTCTATACGAACTGGTGTCTCAGGAAAGACTTTACGTTCGACAATTCCTTCTAGTTCTAATTCTTTCAATCTTTCTGAAAGTAATCTTCCGCTAACAGGAAGAGAAGATTCAAGCGTACAAAAGCGCTGAGGTCCAGAGAAAAGTTGGTAAATAATGAGTGCTGTCCATCGTTGACTAAAAAATTTCATTCCTTTTTCAAAGCGAGGGCATAATGTAGAATCATTCATTTTCCTTCACCTCCTAAAACAAATTATATAACATCTTACTATTAGTAACAAATATTTTTATAATTAATTACTTGACGTAAAGTAATTACGAATGTATACTCACTTACATAAAGTAACTAAGTTGTTTTATGTAACTGAAACGCTTTTCTTTAAATGGCCAAAGTTGTAATGATACATATTGCATATAAGCTGAGAGAAAAAAGAATAGCATCTGTAAAAACACTTACGTTGTGTAAGTTAAACAATAAAAAATATAACAATGGAAGAGAATTTTTAGAGATTCTCAATACTAGGAGGTACCTAATGGTTACAACAGATACAATTCATATATTAGAAGATAAAATTCAATTTATACATCAAGATGGAAAGGATATTTCTTTAGTAGGCCCTATCAAATTACCAATTAATTTATATGGGGAGACTAAAGTTTTCCAATGGTATTCTTGGTTACAATGTAGTGAGGTTACAAATAGTGTAGAAGGAATTATCGAAAAACTCTCATCTATTAATTTAGCTGATATGCAGCAATCTAGTGTGCTTGTATATGGTGATTTTGAGAATTCTGAAGATGCCCTAATTCGTATGCATAGTATTTGTCACACCGGTGATATCTTTGGTAGTAAACGTTGTGACTGTGGATTTCAATTAAAGCAGTCTTTACAAATGATTACAGAACATGGTTCAGGTGCTTTATTTTACTTAGCGAATCATGAAGGAAGAGGAATTGGTTTGTTTAGTAAAGCTATGACGTACCTCTTGCAAGAAAATGGGTTAGATACAGTAGAAGCTAATCTGAACCTAGGTTTTGAAGATGATGTTCGAAACTATGATGATACAATTGAAGTATTAAAAGCGCTACGCTCAAAACCTGTAAAACTTATTACAAATAATCCAAAAAAATTAGAAGCGTTACAAAAAGCTGGATTAAATGTTACGAGTCGTGAACCGTTATGGGGTGATGTCTCAGAGTTTAATGAGAAATATTTGCAAACGAAGATTCAGCGTTCTGGACATTTTGAAGGGGGACACTTACATGCTTGAGCATGAATTGTATATGAAGCTAGCACTAGAAAATGCCAAGGCTATGAAGGGACAAACGACTCCAAATCCATTGGTTGGATCTGTAATTGTAAATGATAATCGAATTGTAGGGGTCGGAGCACATATGAAGGCCGGAGAACCACATGCCGAAATACATGCGATACGTATGGCTGGAGAACAGGCACGTGGTGGTACAATCTATGTAACTCTTGAACCTTGTTCTCATCATGGTAGAACAGGGCCTTGTGCTGAAGCAATTGTACAAGCAGGAATTAAGAAGGTAGTAGTTGCTACACTTGATCCAAACCCGCTTGTTTCTGGACGTGGAATTAAAATTCTACAAGATGCAGGTATTGAAGTACTTGTAGGAGTGTGTGAAGAAGAATCTAAAAAAATGAATGAAGTCTTTAATAAATATATTTTGATAAAGCGTCCATTTGTAACGATTAAATCAGGAGTTACATTAGATGGGAAAATCGCTACGTCTTCATCGGATAGTAAGTGGATTACATCTACAGAAGCAAGACAAGAAGTACACCAAATACGAAACGAAAATGCGGCTATTTTAGTAGGAGCGAATACTGTTCAAAAGGATAATCCATCATTGACAACGCGTATTCCAAATGGACGAAATCCAATTCGAATAATATTGGACTCGACATTACGCATACCGATGGAAGCTAACGTTGTTACAGATGGAGAAGCTCCTACCTGGATATTTACAACAAGTAATCATGCAGCGAAAAAAAAGAAAGCATTAGAAAATGCAGGAGTTAAAGTATTTGTTACTAGCGGAGAAAAGCATATAAACTTACATGAAATGCTTGATGTTTTAGGGCAAAAAGGAGTTTCCTCCCTGCTTATTGAAGGTGGTGGAGAGGTAAATGCTTCGTTTATTGAAAATAAATTGATGGATAAACTTATATTATATGTCGCACCAAAAATTATTGGGGGCAGATTGGCGCCTAGCTTTGTAGGGGGGACTGGTATTACTAAAATGCAAGATGCAATTGAATTTAAGGATATATCATTTACCCAGGTTGGAAAAGATTATAGATTTATTGGCTATCCAGAATATCGGAAAATATAAAGAGAATAAAAGCTACTTATATTTTCCGATAAATGGATTGCAGAAAGGAGCGATGAAGAGTGAAGTTTGGATTTGATATCGATGATACGTTAATTGATTTAAGGCAGCATGCTTTTCATTTATATAATAAAAAATTAAACAAAAAAGTAGGATTGGATATATTTCATTCTTTAAAAACAATTGAAATTCATGAAGCATTTGGCATGAATTCGGAGGAAGGCAGTCATATGTGGAATAGTTTGCTGGATGAGATTTATTATACTTCTTGTTCACCGTTTCCATATGCAGTAGAGACATTACAAGAATTAGAAAGACAGGGACATGAAATATACTATATAACAGCTCGGCCTAAAGAGCATGGAGAGCAAACAAAAAAATGGTTAATAGAAAAAGGTTTTCCGGTACATGAAGATCGCTTTTTCTATGGAATGAAAGATGAAGAAAAAATACAATTCATACAAGAAATGAAATTAAACTATTTCTTTGATGATAAGCCAGCTGTCTTAGAAACGTTAATAGGAAAGCCAATAAAAGTGTATGCAAAAACTACTTCTTACAATCAAAATCTCAATATCCCGCGTATTACAAGTTGGACAGAGTTAGGAGATATTATAAAGAAAGAAATGTGAGGATTTAACTGGCAAATCAAATAGAGCTAAGAGTATATTGAGTGTTACAATTTTAGAGGAAAGACATAGGTGTTATGTCTTTCCTTATTTTTTAATACTATCGTTTTTATTAGTGCGATGTGCTAGGAGTACTTCTAATAGAGAGGAAATAGAAAAATGAGCAATAAGAAAAATATTTTTAAGCTAGTCTTGTATAGCAGTGTAATTTATATATCAATGATGGGTTCCCCTGGTGCCACAATATTTTTGGATATTTTGGATGAGAAGTTTAAGAATTAATAGGGTGTGTTCATAATCATGAATTTTTGGAAAACCAAAATTACAATGTTAGGTTATTTTGAATCAGTAGTGGATGATATGCAAAATTGCATATCACAAAATAAACATCGTAATTTTTGGATTCTTGGTATAAAATACATTACTTAAACTATATATTAGAATGGAGAAAGTGAATTGGAATTATTAAGAAACAGTAAGGTTGGTACAAAACTAAACATATTAATAACTATATCAAGTATTGCATGTATAGTATTATCCCTAATAGGGTTTTGGGGATTAGAAAGAGGGAAAAGTACTTCCTCTAATATGTATGAGGATAATTTACTACCAATTGAGTGGATTGGTATTGTAGAATCTAATTTTTATCATGTTAATATGAACTTTATGGAAATTATGGTATCAAAAGATGAAAAAAGAATGAATGAATTAATAAGAGAAATGGACGGAATTCGTCAGGAAAATGATCATCTTTTAAAGCAGTTTGAGGCTAAAGTTATTTCTACTAAAGAAAAAGAATTATATAACACGTTTTATGAAACATTTAATGAATTAAGAACTCAAATGAAGAAAGCGCAAGAATTAGGGAAATCTAATAATGAGGAAGCATATGCATATTACCTAAAAGAGATTGAACCTAATATGCAAAAATCAATAAAATCAATTCGTGAATTGATTTTATATAATAGTAATAATGCAGAGCTTTTACAGAAGGAAAATAATAATAGTGCTCAAAATACAATGATAATGTTTGTTAGTATTTCGCTTTTAGCAATTTTGATAATTATATTAATTGGATATATTATTAAATTAACTATCCGAAAACCACTTGTGTTACTACAAAATGATATGGAAAAAGTAGCAGCTGGAGATTTAACAACACGTACTCCTTATAAAGCAAATAATGAATTAGGGCATATTGTTCAGTCTTTTAATAGTATGTTAGATAACCTTCAACAATTAATTGCGAATGTTAAGATGACAACACAAGAGGTTATTTCTACTACGGAGGGCGTATTACAAGATACAAATCGAGCGTCTAGTATTTCAAATGAGGTTGTACAGACTGTTTTAGAAGTAAAAACAAAAATAGAAGGACAGGTAACTAGTATTCAGGAGAGCTCATCCTCAATGGAAGAAATTACAACAGGGGTGCAAACTGTAGCTGAATCTTCAGCAGTAGTCGCTGAGGTAGCAGTAACAACTACAGAACGAATAAATATCGGTAGTGAAGTGATAAATCACTCTATTCTTCAAATGAATAGTGTGCATGATGTTGTCGAGGAAACATCAAAAGTAATAAATAAACTTGTTACACGTACACAACAGATTGATACAGCTCTCGCTGCAATTACTAATATTGCCGAACAAACGAATCTTCTTGCCTTAAATGCCGCTATTGAAGCGGCACGTGCTGGAGAGAATGGGAAAGGATTTGCAGTGGTTGCCGCAGAAGTTCGAGACTTGGCTGAGCAATCTAAAGAATCTGCAAAAGAAGTTAATCATTTAATAAAATCCATTCAAAAAGATACCCAAGATACAGTTAATGTCATGCAAAAAGGACAACAAAAGGCAGTAGAAGGAAAAGAAGCTGCTTACAAAGCGAATCAAACCTTCTTGTCTATTATGAGAGATATTGATAAGATTACAAGTCAAATTCAAGAAGTATCCGCAGCGACAGAAGAGATGTCTGCTGGTACAGAAGAAGTAAATGCTTCTCTTTCGCTAGTTTCTGAAACTGCAACGGATGTGAAAAAGGAGACGCTTCAAACAGTAAATTCAATTCAATCACAGGCCGTATCAATTGAACAAATATCAATCCAATCCAACAAAATGAAAGAAAAGGTGGAAGAATTAACGGAACTGGTTTCAAAATTTAATATTACAGAACAAAAAGGATGAGTAAATCATAAAAGTTTACGTATGGCTATCAGCCTAAAAATAATTGATTTTTCGCGATTAAAAAGATTTTAGTAATTAATTCAATCACAAGTATAAAAACATGAAGACTTAAGGGTCTTCGTGTTTTTTTATTGAATAATGTATGAAAAAAATATTGATCATTATACGATATTTTGGAAGTTACCACAAAATATTCATATATGCAAAATTACATACATTAAATGATTGATAATCATGAATTAATGTAACTATAATAATTACACTGATAAATAACTTACTGGCCATAATTATAAGTGAGGAAGGAGGAATTTGTTTTATTGTATTTTGTATATAAAAAAATAGAAAAGGAGATATGCAAATGAAAAGATTACTTGTTATAGGCATCATGTATACAATGTTTTTCCTCATAGGAAATATACATTTACATGCTGATGAACGAACAAATGTAAAAGAAATTACTAGTTTAGAAGAGCCTACTTGGATATTTCAGGCGGGCATAAGTAAGGGTAAATATCACGATCGACAAGATTTAGGATTTATTTTGCAGAGAAATACACCATTAAAGGTAAGACAAACGAATCCTAATTTTAAAGACAAATTAACATTACGTTTATTGTCTAATGACTCTAAAAATGAAAAATCCATACAAGTAGGAAATGAATGGATTACCATTCAAGGTGATACGCCTTTAGTTCCTTTTATAGATACTCCGTATGGTGAAGAGCACGCTGTACTTGAGTACCAAGTAGGGAATGAAAGTGCTACTAAACCTCTTCCCATTTATAAACAACAAGGAAGTGTATCTCAATTTTTTAGCACATGGGATCAATTTGATGGAGAGTATGCATTAATTCAAGGGAAGAGTTTTCAATTATTTGTACCTAAAAAAGATAAAGAGTTAGTAAGATCTTTAAAAGATTTTCAATCGTTAGATGAGTTAATTGCGTATTATGAAGATATTTTTGCGATGTATGATTCAATTATTGGTTTAGATGGCTCAACTGTTGAAAATAGAAAAAGTCAAAATCGTTATTTCTTAAAAGCAGATATATCCGGTGCTGGCGGTGCCTATTATGGCACAAATTGGACAGCGAATAGTTCAGATAGTACAAAAATGTGGTTAGATAAACTGAGTTGGGGAACTTTACATGAAATCGCTCACGGATACCAAGCTGGTTTTGATAATCAAGGAATATTTACAGGAGAAGTTTCTAATAATCTATTCGGTGTTCAATATCAATATAGCAAATATGGAAAAAAAGCAGATCAAGTTGGTTGGTTGTTTAATTTCGGGAAAAAGGAACAGGTAGAACGGAATTTATATAATGCTTTAATGAAAGAAAATAAAACTTATGATGATTTAGATTTACGACAAAAACTTATTCTTTTAACGATGGCGAAACAAAAAGCTGGCGATGAAGCTTTTGCAAAAATGTATCAAGGTTATCGAAAACTAGCTAGCAATGCTGCTTTCAAAAAAGGTGACCATTCTTTACCAGATTTAATGAATCAGTATTATAGTGAGAATGGACAAGTTGATTTTACACCTGTTTTTGAAAGATGGGGCTTTAAGCTTAATCATAAACAAATAGAGATGAATAGGGCGAAAGGTTTTCCGGCTGTTACTTCTTTAGCTTTTATAGTGCCTGAATCACAATTAGCGAAAGCAAGAGCTATAGTTGATCCGGATATTCCGATAAACTCCAATTTCGAAATAGTTACGAATCAGCAAATTGCTCCACTTGGACTAAAAGGGAATTTGCATATCCATTTAAAAACAAATGAAATAGATACATTGAAAGGAGGAAAAATTAAATTAAAAGAAGGGAATACAGTTGTTCAAGAGAAAACAATTGAAACAACAGATATCAATTTACAAGACGTACCAAATGGAGTTTATACAGTTGAGATTTCAGGTGGGAAAACGGATAGTATGTACCATTTTAGTTCGTATTATGCCTATGTAAAAGAAAAAGATAATAGTCTAACGATTGATGTTAACGAGATGAAAGTGAGTAAGTTGGTAAATCAAACGATTCAATTCCTAGGATTAGGAGATGAACAGTTTGCCGAATTAAATACAGACTTAGAGCAAAAGCAAGCTGTTTTTACAGTTACTACTAAAACTCCTCATAGCTATTATACAGATGAAAAATACGCATCAATAGAGGTGTTTAATGATAAGGGAGAAAAAATTTATACGAAGGAAATGGAAGGAACAAATGTAACGATAGTAAACGATAGCATTTCACTAAAAGAAGGATATAGAATTAAAATCTATCATGATGAAATAAAAAAACGATTAACTAGTAAAGCTACTATTATTAATCCCATGAATAAAACGAATGAATTTATAATGACAAAATGGGGATTGAAAAATACTTATTTGAAAAATAATCCAGAAGAAAATCTTATGCAAAGAATTGATGAAGAAATGGAAGAAATTATAGGTAATCCAGTTTTAAAAGAGATACCAATGCAAAAATTAGAAATGAAAAAGAATGTGTGGATGGCTATAAATATGTTATCAGAACCACAAAAAATAACGTATATAAATAAATATAAAGATAGCTTATATAATGAGTAATTTTTGAGAAATGAAATGAATCTAAAAGTAAAGACGCAATCTATCTATATTATGAGGAATCACAATTCATAAACAGTAGATAAACATAGATAGTTTGAAATATCTATGTTTCCAATTCTGAAAAACATTTATTTAACTTAATAATAAGATTGTAAAGGAGTAAGAATATGAAGAATTTCGTAAAGGTAGGTTTAACTACAGGAGTGGTGTTATCGGCGATTATGCCCTATGGAGGAGTACATGCGGCAACAGAAGATTTAAAAGTGGAAACAAAGGAGGATACGTTCCGAACAGGTAATTTAACAGCACCTTCTCAAAAATCAGCAGAAAATGTAGCAAAGGATGCACTAAAAGGAAAAACAGAACAAGCATTATCATCAAAGCAAGTTAATACGGAATCCAAAGTTAATTATAATGTTACGCAAAGTCGTAAATCTTATGATGGTACTACATTGGTACGTCTTCAACAAACGTATGAAGGACGTGATGTATACGGATATCAACTAACAGCACATATTAATGATGATGGTGTACTTACGAGCGTTTCGGGGGATAGTGCCCAAGATCTACAACAACAGGAAGATTTGAAACAACCTATTACTTTATCAGAAGAGGATGCAAAGAAACAGCTTTTTAACATCTATGGAAATGATCTTACATTTATTGAAGAACCAGAAATTAAACAAGTGGTATATGTAGATGAAAATACAAATAAAGCTACAAACGCATATCAAATTACTTTTAGTGCATCTACACCTGAATATGTATCTGGTACAGTATTAATTGATGCTTTTGGTGGTAATCTATTAAAAGAACTCGTTCAAAAATTGGGTATACAAGTAGATAGTAGTATTGTCCAATCTGCGACAGCAAATAAATCACAAGATCCTTCAAAATTAACAGGTACAGGAAAAGATGACTTAGGTATTAATCGTACGTTTGGAATTACGCAGCGAAGTGATGGAACGTACATGCTTGCAGATTATTCTCGTGGTAAGGGAATTGAAACATATACTGCTAATTATAAAGATTATAATAATTATAGAAGAAATGTATGGGGGTATCTCGATGATTTAGTAACAAGTAATTCTACAAATTTTACTGATCCTAAAGCAGTTAGTGCCCATTATTTAGCAACGAAAGTATATGATTTTTATCAAGAAAAATATGGCCGTAACAGCTTTGATAATAATGGGCAAAAAGTAATTTCTGTCGTTCATGGTTGGAACACAAATGGTACGAATAAAGGAAATCCTAAGCAGTGGTTTAATGCATTTAGTAATGGAGCTATGTTAGTATACGGAGATCCAATTGTTAGAGCATTTGATGTGGCAGGACATGAATTTACACACGCGGTTACAAGAAATGAGTCTGGACTTGAGTACGCAGGAGAAGCGGGGGCAATTAATGAAGCGTTATCTGATATTTTAGGAGTAGCAGTTGAAAAGTATGCCAATAACGGAAAGTTCAATTGGACAATGGGAGAACAATCAGGTCGTATTTTTAGAGATATGAAAAACCCATCATCCATCTCTTCTAGATATCCAGAGGATTATAGGTATTATAATAACTTACCTATTGATGCTGACCACGATCATGGTGGTGTACACACGAACTCTAGCATTATTAATAAAGTAGCTTACTTGATTGCTAGTGGTGGAAACCATAATGGAGTAAACGTACATGGCATTGGAGAAGATAAAATGTTTGATATTTTCTATTATGCAAATACGGATGAATTAAATATGACTTCTAACTTTAAAGAATTAAAAGAAGCTTGTATTCATGTAGCAACGAACTTATATGGTAAAGACTCATTAGAAGTACAAGCTGTCCAACAAGCCTTTAAAGCAGCTTATATTTAATATTATTGTGATGAATTATAAACCCTTTTATTTTAATATAGTGATTAATTTGTGTGTATAGGCAAAAACCTTGTAGAATTTTTCTGCAAGGTTTTTTTAGAATTTTATTTTACAAATGTGTTATATGGTTTTTAGTTAATTAGGATAAAAATAATCCTATAACTGTATGTAAGAATGTGTGATTTTACAACCTTTTCTATGATAAAAAAAGATACTACTTTAGCAAATATAAAGAGTTAGAAATTATAGTTTATAGGGCACTTTTTTGTTCCTATGGAACTTTAAAGTGCGTAATTTTCTTTATCGTTAATATATATCATAATGGTATTTATTAGTTGGTTTTAGCTTTACTCTGCTGTTGATGTGATTTTTTAACATGACAATGATTAGAATCAGAATTATCGAGTAGATCTAAATGATGATAATTTCGATTTTTAATTCAGTACAGAGTGCAATAGCTACATAATTTTCGTTTATACTCTTTCGAAAAAAGGGTGGATCTGCTTATTTTCTGTTAAAGATAAGAGAAGTGAACCACAATATAAACGTAATTATTTATTCCAACGTAAGTCAATCATGTAGCACATGAATTTGGAGGGATTTACATGCATATGCAATTAAAAGGAAAAACAGCACTGGTTACTGGATCTACGGCAGGGATTGGAAAAGCAATTGCCACTTCATTAGTAGAGGAAGGAGCTACTGTACTTATTAATGGACGCCGTGAAGAAAATGTTAATCAAACGATAAAAGAAATTCGAGCGCAGTATCCTGATGCTATCCTTCAACCTGTAGTAGCTGATTTAGGAACAGAACAAGGGTGCCAAAATGTGATTGAAAAGTACCCTGAAGTAGACATTCTTATTAATAACTTAGGAATTTTTGAACCTGTAGAATATTTTGATATCCCTGATGAAGATTGGTTTAAATTGTTTGAAGTCAATATTATGAGTGGTGTTCGACTTACTCGCTCATATTTGAAAAAAATGATTGAAAGAAAAGAAGGAAGAGTCATCTTTATTGCTAGCGAAGCAGCTATTATGCCATCTCAAGAAATGGCTCACTATAGTGCGACTAAAACGATGCAACTTTCACTTTCTCGCAGTTTAGCTGAGCTGACGACAGGAACGAATGTGACTGTTAATACTATAATGCCTGGTTCGACTTTAACGGAAGGAGTGGAGACTATGTTAAATAGTCTTTATCCTAATGAGCAATTGACAATAGAAGAAGCTGAGAAGCGATTTATGAAAGAGAATCGACCAACCTCTATTATTCAAAGACTTATTCGACCAGAAGAAATTGCCAATCTTGTCACTTTCTTAAGCAGCCCACTTTCTTCAGCAATTAATGGTTCCGCGTTGCGAATAGACGGGGGATTAGTACGTAGTGTGTTTTAAAAAATTAAAAACAACATAATATTCTGTTGAAGGTAAAGATGGTAAGGCAAATGAGTTGTATTTTATCTATTAATGGAAATATATAAAAAGCAAATTGCGACATGCAAACAGCCGAATTTTCTACTATAAGAAAAATTCGGCTGTTCTTTTTTTACTTGTTGTAAAGGTTGGAAAGCTTTTAGCGTTGTGGCATCTCTCATGTTAAATTGGTAATCAAGAAAAAGGTATGCTCCATTTGAAGCATACCTTTTTCGTTTGCAATTTTATTTATTTGTATCTCGCTCGTCTTGATTATCAAATTTCTCTAAAACCTTTAATAAAATAGTTAAGATAATTGTGGATACGATTGCTATAATTAAAATGCCATGAGGTGATAGTTGAACCGAAGTTAATCCAACTTTAGCTATGCCAAAATATCCTACATAAATAGCTAAGAATGATGTAACCACTGAAATCGTAAATCCTAAAAATCCTAATTCATCTAATTTCTTTTCAGGTAATCCACAAACACTTAAAATCTTAGTAAAAATAGCAGCTACTATGAATAACTCAATGGACAGAATAAATAATGACATGACTCCAGAATATACAATTTCATCTGGCATCCATTTCCCTAATGCTAGCATTAGAAGAGCAGGAAGGAAGAGTGGTAAAAATAGTCCTAAAATCATGACTACGATTTCCATTTTATTTGGTGCTTCATTATTATTTTGATTGCTCATAAATCCTCCTAAATAGTAATATGAATGATAGTCTCATGAAGAGTTCAATATATACTATCACATTAAATTAATGAATTTAATATTATTTTTTATTCAGAAAATGGGGTACGATTGAGGTCCTTAGAATAGGGTTATTTTCGTATTTTAACTGTAAGAAATTATATAGTTGGATTCAGCTGGGGTTTTCAAGGATTACATAGTTCAACAGTAAATTTTAGATATGTAGGTACTTATGGAAGAGGGACAGCAATTTGGAGTTTTTATAATTCAGATATATCAATAATCTTTCCGTTAGATATGTATCTAGCATATATGTAGAGGGAATTAAAAACTATAATAAATAAAGTTGCATAAATTGACCTTTATGCAACTTTATTGTTCTTCCTACAATCACTGGCATCATGAAATTTGATAAATGATGTTAGCAATAAAGGAATCTTATTTATTCTGTTACTTTCTAGCAACGAGCAATCATTATTTTTATCGGACTATAATTACCAAACGTTTTTCAACACTATTTTTCCTATTGCTTTATTGGATTCCAAATAAT
Source organism: Bacillus sp. B1-WWTP-T-0.5-Post-4 (assembly GCF_009183795.1). NCBI lineage: Bacteria > Bacillati > Bacillota > Bacilli > Caryophanales > Bacillaceae > Bacillus > Bacillus sp. B1-WWTP-T-0.5-Post-4. The sequence continues at coordinate 248,320 of NZ_WEIJ01000003.1, read as the reverse complement.
CATGTGCTTGTGCGACTTCATCAAACGTAAAAGATTTAGAATCTAGCAATGGACGAAGTTTTCCTTCTTCTACAATTTGCGTTATTTTCGTTAAGATTTCTCCGCAATCATTACGCTTATCTGTATGTAATATTTTTAACGCCATAAAAGTAACGTGTAGCGAGAGTCCTTTTGCGTGTAAAGGAGAGAGGTCATGGGTTGAACGAGCTGCAATTGTTACGACGGTTCCATTGACTGCAGCAGCTTCAAAAGAATTATCGAGATTCTTGCCACCTACTGTATCAAATATAACTTCAAATCCGTTTCCGTTCGTATGTTTTTGTACATATTCTTGAACAGATTCTTCTTTATAATTAATAGCTATGTCGGCTCCTAGACGATGGGCGATGTCTATTTTGCTTTGCTGAGAAGCGGTTGTAAAAACTTTAGCGCCTGCCCATTTAGCTAGTTGAATGGCTACGTGTCCTACGCCACCAGTAGCTCCATGAATGAGAATATTTTGACCAGGTTTAATATTTGCACGATCAAATAAAGATTCCCAAGCTGTAATTGCAACTAATGGTAGAGCAGCTGCTGCTTCCATTGTTAAATTTTTAGGTTTGTGAGCAATTAATCGTGCATCAGCAAGCATAAATTCTGCAAGTGCACCTCCAGTTTCTTTAAAACCTCCGGCACATCCGTATACTTCATCCCCACATTTAAATTTCGAAACACCTTCTCCTACTTCAATAACAATACCAGCTACATCGCCGTGTAGTATAGCTGGAAACTCAGGAGCGACTGCTGAAACGGCACCACTACGCATTTTTGTATCGATTGGATTTACACTTGTTGCTTTTACATCGATTAGAACATGACCTGGTAAAAGTTTTGGTTTTGAAACTTCTTCTAATTGAAATACAGATGAACCCCCAAAAGAATGGATAATTTGTGCTTTCATAGTTTATACCTCCTGTTTGTGGTTATAGCATAGCAAAGTACGAAAAATAAGTATAATATTTTGAATTTGGTTAGTAACAATTTTATATAAAGAAAGGGAAAGTACGTGAAATAATGAAACGTATTTGCAAAAGCAACAGTACAGCTTTTTGAAGAAAGGATAGATGTTATTTTTGCAGCACGATTTATTCATTATGTTTATTACTACTCACTTAGTATAGGTACTTTAAAGTGCCTACATCACTTTAAAGTACGTACTGTTATTCATGTTATGGCCGATTTATAATAACACTCGTAGCACAAAGAAAGTTATAACGATTACAATCGGCAACAATGTGGTGTTGCAGTGTTGCTTATAAATTTTGAGAAGAAATATGAAAAGTATAGATTTATATGAATGAGGGAAAGTGAGTGAAACACATGGAAAAGTTTGCGAACCATTTTGGATATAATCGTATGTTTGCGAAAGATCAACTTACGTTAGGAGTTCACATTCCGATTGAAAATTATCAGTTTCATGCTCCAACGATGGAAAAACAAGTAGAGTTAGTACAAAAAGCGGAACAATACGGTTTTACAGGTGTATGGCTTCGCGATGTATTGCTGCAAGACCCTGATTTTGGTGATCCTGCAACAGGTCAAATTTACGATATGATGATTTATTTGACGTATTTAGCAAGCAAGACAGAGAAAATCGCATTTGGAACGTCGGCAACAGTGTTGTCACTTCGTCATCCATTGCGTGTAGCAAAAGAAATTGCTACATTAGACCAACTATTTCCAGAAAGAATTATGCTTGGCGTTTCATCCGGTGACAGACGTGCCGATTTTAAAGCGTTAGGTGTTAGTCATGAAACACGAGGTGAAAAGTTTAGAGAAGCATTTGCTTACTTGGAAGAAATTTTGTATAAAAACTTCCCGTCTATCCAGTCGACACTAGGAGAAGTGCATGGTGCGAATTTAGTTCCAAAACCGTCTAAACGTGTTCCAACCTTTATTACAGGTTTTAGTCAGCAAAATATGGAATGGTTTGCTGAACATGGAGATGGATGGATGTATTATCCACGTAGTCCGGTGCATCAGGCGGGAGCAATTGGACAATGGAGAGAACTAGTAGAGGATTATCATCCAGATGTATTCAAACCATTTATACAACCGATGCATTTAGATTTATCTGAAGATCCAAATGAACGTCCTACACCGATACGTTTAGGTTACCGTACAGGGCGTAAGGCACTAATTGAATTACTTGATATATATAAAAGTATTGGTGTGAATCATTTATTCCTTGCTCTATTTGATGGTCAACGTCCAGCTGACGAAGTATTGGATGAGCTAGGAGAAGAAGTGCTGCCGCATTTCCCAGCCTTGTAAAGGAGTGAAAAGAATGAAAGCAATAGGACTTATGCAATATGGAGATAAAAGCGTACTACAAGAGATTGAAATGCAGACACCGCTATTGGGAGACAACGATGTACTGATTGAAGTATATGCAGCTGGTGTAAATCCTGTGGATTGGAAAATACGTGAGGGTTTACTTCAAGACGTAATTTCTTATGACTTCCCGCTCGTTTTAGGATGGGATGTTGCAGGTGTAGTTGCTGCTATAGGAAAAAACGTAACAGTATGTAAAGTGGGGGATGAAGTATATAGTCGTCCAGATATTGAACGAAACGGCACGTACGCAGAGTACGTGGCTGTAGATGAAAAATATGTGGCGAAAAAACCGAGAAATCTATCTTTTGAAGAAGCGGCATCAATCCCTCTAGTAGGTTTGACAAGTTGGCAAAGCTTAGTGAAGTTCGCAAATGTTCAAAAAGGTAATAAGGTTTTAATTCATGCTGGATCTGGCGGGATTGGTACGTTTGCTATTCAGCTAGCGAAAAGTTTCGGTGCACATGTTGCAACTACGACTAGTACGAAAAACATGCAATTTGTAAAGGATCTAGGCGCTGATACTGTCGTCGATTACAAAACGGAAGACTTTTCTTTGCTTTTGCATAATTACAATATTGTATTTGATGTGTTAGGTGGGGATGTACTAAAGAATAGTTATAAAGTACTTGCACCAAATGGAAAGTTAGCGTCTATTTATGGTCCGAAAGGTATGGAAATTCCGCAAACCGAGATATCAAGAGAGAAAAATATTGAGAGTGACCATATATTTACTGAACCTAACGGATATGAACTTTCTCTTATTACAGAATTAATTGAGAGCGGGAAGATTAAACCTGTTGTCACGCATGTGTTGCCTTTACATGTAGAAGGTGTAAAAAAAGCACACCACATAAGTGAGTCAGAGCGTGCTCTTGGGAAAATTGTATTGAAGAAACATTGGTAAAGTATGAGGTTTTAGAGACAGTATTGTGCTAAGTAGCGAATGAACTTATATATTCTATTCTAGCAATTGTTTTAAAAGGGAGAGAACAAATGGATTCAATGACATTTCTTTTACCCCGCATTAACAGGCAGTAAGACCCCCACCCAAAAATTCAGCGATATCATAGAAGTTAGGTGGGGGCAACTGCCTGTAAAAGCCCGATTGGTTTAACTAATAATCAGTGGGGATGAACAAAATCCCCACTGATTAAAGTTTCACTTTATCCGGAGCGACAGGGCATTTAGCGAAACGCAAAATTTATCCTGCTTTATATGACCTATTTAGTAATCAAAATATAGCACAATCTCTTTCGATTATCGGTATTGGCAGAAGGCTAATGTCAGATATGGAATTTCAAACAAAGGTAGAACAATCCCTTGCTACATTTTCTAGAATATCTACTGATGACGAATCAGGAGTAGAAGAATTTATTAGTACATTTCGTTATTGTCAATTAAATACAGCGAATATAGAGGAATATCAAGATTTGTTGCGTCTTGTAAAGATGCGTGAAACAGAATTAAACATTTCTGAAAACCGCATGTTTTACCTATCTGTTATACCAGAAGTATTTGATGTCATTGCTTTAAATATTAAGGAAAGTGGATTGTGGGCTACAAAAGGATTGAACCGCCTTATTATAGAGAAGCCTTTTGGTTATCATGTAACGTCTGCTCGTGAGTTTAATGAAAAAATGATTGAAGATTTTGATGAAACTGATATTTATTATATCGATCATTATCTTTGAAAATGAATGGTAACTCAGGATAAACTTAGAAAAGTATTACGAAATAAATAGTATGTAATGCAAGACATTTTTATTGACGATAATAATTTATATGGTTAATATACTAGACATAAGATTATTTAATTACTAAAAGTAATCGGATATACATTTGTTTGTTAAGTTCGATAAATAAGTAATCTGTGGTAGAAATGCTTTGAATTGCCACTATTAATATTGGGGACAATTAGAAAGCGAAAGGTATAAAAGGAATTGGCATTTGATAACTCTTTGTTTTTTTATAAAACAGGGGCTTCTGTACAATTCATTTTTAAAATATTGACAAGGATTATACAACAAGAGGGGGACTGAAATTGGAATCAATGACCTTTGTTTTATTTGGAGCGACAGGGGACTTAGCGAAACGCAAAATTTACCCTGCACTATATAACTTATATAGAGATCAAAAGCTTCCAAAGCAAATATCCGTTATCGGACTTGGGAGACGTGAAGTATCTCATGTAGATTTTCAAGAAAGAATAAAAGAATCAATAGAGACGTTTTCCCGTCATAGAGAAGAAGGTACTCCAGAACTCGAAGGTTTTTTAGATAATTTTCGCTATTGTCCATTAGATGTGAGTAAGCCGGAAGACTATGAGAGATTATTACAAGTCGTTCGCGAAAGGGAAGAAGAACTACATATAAAAGGTAATAGAATGTTTTATCTTTCCGTTGCTCCTGAATTTTTCGAGACAATTGCTTTAAATATTAAGGAAAGCGGACTTGATAAAACGGATGGATGGAAACGTCTAATGATTGAGAAACCGTTTGGGCACGACCTTACATCTGCTCGTGAGCTGAATGATAAACTTAGTCATACGTTTGAAGAAGACGAGATATACCGTATTGATCATTATTTAGGTAAACCGATGATTCAAAACCTTGAAGCACTAGAATTTGCAAATCCTGTTCTCCAGTCGATTTGGAATAAAGAACATATAGCGAATGTGCAAATTACAGCTAGTGAAACAGTTGGGGTTGAAGAAAGAGCAGGGTATTATGATCAGGCAGGAGCCATTCGAGATATGGTTCAAAATCATATGTTACAAATATTAATGATGACTGCTATGAATCTGCCGGAAAAGGTTAATGCATGTGAAATTCGAGAGGAAAAGCGAAAGGTAATGGAGACGCTTCGTAAAGTGAAAAAAGAAGACGTTCAAAACCATATCGTTCGCGGTCAATACGTTTCAGGAGAAATAAAAGGCGGACAAGTTGTAGCGTATAAAGAGGAGCCAGGAGTAAATCCTTCTTCTAACATAGACACATTTGTTGCTGCTCGCCTGTGGATCGATAATCCATTTTGGACTGGCGTTCCATTTTATATACGAACAGGAAAACGAATGAAAGAAAAGTCTACTCGTATTGTAATCGAATTTAAAAATACGTTAAAACAGCAATATCAAGATAGTAATCCAAATGCAGCACCTAACTTATTAATAATTGAAATTAGTCCAGGTGAGAACGTTTCATTACAGTTAAATAGTAAAAATCCATTGAAAAATGGAGAAATTGAACCGATGCGTATTAACTTTACTTGTGAGCAAGCGGATGTGGGAGTACCTGAAGCGTATGAAAGACTCATTCATGATGCGGTGAGTGGAGACGCTACATTCTTTGCACATTGGAGAGAAGTTGAATTGTCATGGGAATGGGTACAACCAATTCTTGAAGCATTCGAGGAGAACTTATTACCACTTCATGAATATGAGTCTGGTTCATATGGTCCGGATGCGTCTAATGAATTATTGCAAGAAAGTGGATTTAAATGGTGGTTAGATCAAGAGACGGAAAAATAAGTACTTTCTTTCATGAAAGCATGTAGGGGGACGATTACTATGACACAAAACATAAATCAATTAGCAGTGAATACAATTCGTACATTATCAATTGATGCTATTAATGCGGCAAATTCAGGTCATCCAGGTCTTCCGATGGGAGCAGCACCGATGGCTTATGCATTATGGGCGAATCATTTAAGTCACAATCCTAATCATCCGAAATGGTTTAACCGTGATCGATTCGTTTTATCAGCGGGACACGGATCGAGCCTACTGTATAGCTTACTTCATTTAGCTGGATATGACGTTTCAATTGATGACTTGAAAAGCTTTAGAAAGTTAAACAGTAAAACACCAGGACATCCGGAGTTTGGTCACACTTCTGGAGTTGAAGCGACGACAGGACCGTTAGGACAAGGGATTGCGAATGCTGTCGGAATGGCAATGGCAGAAGCTCATTTGGCAGCGAAGTTCAATAAGGATGGTCACTCTATTATAGATCATAATACGTACGCTTTAGTTGGAGACGGTGACTTAATGGAGGGTGTCGCTTATGAAGCGATGTCAATGGCAGGACATATGAAACTTGGCAAGTTAATTGTACTGTATGATTCAAATGAAATTTCACTTGATGGTGAATTAAACATTGCTTTTTCTGAAGATATTCAGAAAAGAGTAGAATCTGCACATTGGCAATATGTAAGAGTTGAGGATGGAAACGATGTTGATACGATTACAAAAGCGATTCAATTAGCGAAAGACAATACGGATCAACCTACTCTTATAGAAATTAGAACCATTATAGGTTATGGAAGTCCAAAAGTTGCTGGAACGAACAAAGCACATGGTAATCCGCTTGGGGTAGAAGAAGCGACAGCGACAAAACAAGTGTATGGTTGGCATTATGAGGAAGACTTCTTTGTACCTCAAGAAGTAAAAGCTCATTTTAATGAACTGAAACAAAAAGGTATTGAAAAAGAAAATGACTGGAATGAGCAGTTCAACTCATACAGAGAAGCGAATCCTACACTGGCAGATGAATTAGAAAAAGCGATTACAGGTGAGGTTTTAATTGAAGCGAAAGACATTCTATCCTTTGATACTGAAAAAACGATTTCTACTCGTGTTGCAAGTGGGGAAGCTATTAATCATTATGTGGAATCGATTCCTTCTATTTTCGGTGGAAGTGCAGATCTTTCTCATTCTACGATGACAGATATAAAAGGTGAAGCAGTATATGCAGTAGAATCGTATGCTGGCCGCAATATATACTTCGGTGTACGTGAACATGCAATGGGCGCGGCAGCGAATGGATTGGCGCTTCATGGAGGAGTAAAACCTTTCGTAAGTACATTCTTTGTATTTAATGATTATCTTCGTCCATCGATTCGACTGGCTGCACTGCAAAAGTTACCTGTTACTTACGTATTTACACATGATTCGATTGCTGTAGGAGAAGATGGTCCAACGCATGAACCAATTGAACAATTGGCAGCGCTTCGAGCAATTCCTGGTCTAACAGTTATCCGTCCGTCAGATGCAAATGAAACAGCAAGTGCTTGGGCGTATGCTTTACAGCAAACGGATGGTCCAGTCGTTTTAGTACTGAGTCGTCAAAATTTACCGGTGTTTAATGAAACGAAAGCGAACATAGAGAATCTCTCTAAAGGAGCTTACGTATTAACACAAACAAATGAAAATCCGGATGTAATTTTAATTGCGACAGGTTCTGAAGTATCTTTAGCTGCTAGTGCGAAAGCAAAATTAGAAGAAGATCAAGTTTCTGTTCGCATCGTTGCAATGCCGAGCTGGGAGTTATTCGATCGCCAATCGAACGAATATAAAGAATCCGTTCTTCCGTCTTCTATAACGAAACGAGTATCTCTTGAAATGGGTGTATCTCTCGGGTGGGAGCGTTATGTAGGACAAGAAGGAAAAGTACTATCAATTGAAACATTTGGAGCTTCAGGAACTGGAGCTGAAGTCATGAATCTATTTGGATTTACGACAGAAAATGTTGTTCAAATTACAAAAAATGTGTTGAATTCTTAAGCTATGACTGTGAATACCTTTCTGTACATACTAACATTTCAGTGCTGAAAGGTATTCCAGATTGTAGCGATATGAATTTTTAATAAAAGATAATTTGAGGAGGAATTATATTATGCAAGTAGGATTAATTGGGTTAGGTAAAATGGGATTAAATTTAGGGAAAAATTTAATGGATCATAAACATGAAGTAGCAGCATTTGATTTAAATGCAAGTGCAGTGGAAGAAATGAAAGAGTACGGGGCAACAGGTACATCTAGTTTAAGTGAACTTGTTCAGTCATTACAATCACCAAGAATTCTTTGGGTAATGGTACCACACGCTGTTGTTGATTCTGTTATTGATGAGGTTACACCACTTTTATCAAAAGGAGATATTTTAATTGAAGCGGGTAATTCACATTATAAAGAGTCAATTCGCCGATATGAGCAATTAAAGAAAGATGGCATTCACTTTATGGATGCAGGAACTTCTGGCGGAATGGAAGGCGCTCGTAATGGTGCTTGTTACATGATCGGAGGAGATCAAGAAGCTTGGGACATCGTTGAACCTATCTTCCGCGATACTGCTGTAGAAAATGGATTTTTATATGCTGGAAAAGCTGGTAGTGGTCACTTCTTAAAAATGGTTCATAACGGAATTGAATACGGTATGATGGCTGCTATTGGTGAAGGATTTGAGATTCTAGAGAAAAGTGAATTTGACTACGATTATGAAAAAGTATCAAGAGTATGGAACAACGGTTCAGTCATTCGTTCTTGGTTAATGGAATTAACAGAAAATGCATTTTCTAAAGATGCAAAACTGGATGAAATTAAGGGTGTTATGCATTCTTCTGGTGAAGGAAAATGGACAGTAGAAACAGCATTAGACCTTCAAACAGCAACTCCTGTTATCGCAATGTCTCTATTAATGCGCTACCGCTCATTAGACAATGATACATTTACAGGAAAAGTAGTAGCAGCTCTGCGCAATGAATTTGGCGGACATGCAGTAGAAAAGAAATAAATATTTTAAAATTATAACTCATTAACATTTAAAAATTGGAGGGAATGAATCATGAAATTTTTTATTGATACTGCAAATCTTGAGGACATAAAAAAAGCATATAAACTTGGAGTTTTAGCTGGTGTTACAACGAATCCTTCTTTAGTAGCAAAAGAGGGCATTAAATTTGAAGACCGTATTGCAGAAATTTGTCAGGCAGTGCCGAAAGTTGAATCTGTTTCGGCAGAAGTAACGCCAGATGCTGTGACGGCTGAAGAAATGATTGCTCAAGCAGAAGAATTAATTAAAATTAACGGTGGCGATAAAAACGTCACGATAAAACTTCCAATGACGCTAGCAGGATTAGAAGCTTGTCGCTATCTTACTGAAAAAGGTGTGAAAACGAACGTTACCCTTATTTTCACTGTGAACCAAGCACTTTTAGCAGCTCGAGCAGGTGCAACGTATGTTTCTCCATTTTTAGGACGTTTAGATGATATTTCTGAAGATGGCGTATTATTAGTTGCTAAAATTGCTGAATTATTCGATGTTCACCAATTAGATACACAAATTATTGCGGCTTCTGTTAGACATCCAGATCATGTAACTCGTGTAGCGATGGCAGGTGCTCACATTGCAACAATCCCTTATAAAGTAATCGAGCAACTTGCTATGCACCCATTAACAGATCAAGGTATTGAGAAGTTTGCTGCGGATTGGGCGAAAGCTCCTAAATTATAATGTATAAAAGTGAAGGGGCTTGCTGAAAATTGCTTTTCATGAGAGGACAAATTCTAAGTAACTTCATCGTTTAAACTGGATCCCGAGTTTGTAGTCTTACTATGTGAAAACAGCAAGAGAAGAAAGCGTCATTCACTTTTAAAAAAGGAAAATTTGCTTACGCGAAGCGTTTATCACAATGACATTATAATTATGAAAGAGAAATCCCCTTATCAGAGAGATGAGTTAAAGTATATCTCTGATAAGGGAGATTCTTTTTGTATAAATCATTATGATGTGAGGATGCTTTTAAGTGCATATCAATATGTAAAGCTATCTTTTACTCAAGTAAGAACTATATAGGTTCTTTTCATTATATAGCATTTTTGAAAGGGTTTACATAAAGGGGGATTAAGTATGAATATGTACCTTTTAATGATTACATTATTATCAATTGTAATTGTTATTTTAGGGGTTTCGTGGTGGAGATGGCATGCGTTTATTAGTTTAACGGTTGCAAGTTTGTTTTTAGCAATTATGTCTGGAATGCCAATGGATAAAATAGTGAGTGCTTATGAAACGGGAGTTGGGAGTGTTCTCGGGCATTTAGTAGGTATTTTAGTTTTAGGTACAATTTTAGGGAAAATGATGGCAGAGTCAGGTGCTGGAATGCAAGTGGCAGAGTTCTTTATTAAATCCTTTGGGATAAAAAACTTACCGTGGGCTATGTTAATTGCAGGTTTTATTATTGGAATTCCGGTGTTTTTTGAAGTAGGTATTTTAATATTGTTGCCGTTAGTAATTTCAATTCATAAAACTACGAAACAAAATATTTTATTGATAGCGTTACCAGCAATTGCTGGGCTATCTGTCGTACATGGCCTAGTTCCTCCGCATCCAGGGGCAATCGTTGCAATTGGTATTTATAAAGCGAACCTTGGGAAGGTACTATTGTATTCACTCATTATTACATTTTTTGCAGCGATTATTGCAGGTCCTATATTCGCTAAATGGATTCACAAACGTGTAATTCCTGAAAATGAGCCAGAATTGATTCGTGTAAATACAAAATCAACGAAATTACCAGGAATAGGAGTTTCATTTTTAGTCATATTGTTACCAGTTATGTTAATGGTTTTAGCTGCAGCGGCTCCTTATGTTCCACTTTCTACTACTTTGATAAAGATTATCACATTAATCGGTAGTCCTATCATTGCGTTATTGATTGCATGTTTTGCAGCGTTTTATTTTCTTGGATTTCGTCAAGGTATCGATAAAAAGGCTATTAAGAAGGTAACAGAAGATAGCTTATTACCAATCGGTTCAATTGTTGCGATTATTGGTGCCGGCGGGGGATTTAAGCAAATTCTTATCGATAGTGGTGTAGGCAATGCTATTGCTCAAATGTCTGAGCATTTAGCTCTATCTCCAATTGTATTAGCATTTATAGTAGCAGGACTAATTCGAATTGCGACAGGGTCAGCGACAGTCGCTTTAACAACAGCAGCAGGCATCGTTTCACCAATCATTGAAAATACGACAGGTGTGAATTTAGAGTTGCTCGTCATTGCAACAGGTGCAGGAGCATTAATGTTTTCACACGTAAACGATGCTGGGTTCTGGATGGTAAAAGAATACTTAGGTTTAACAGTGAAAGAAACATTTAAAACATGGACGGTATTAGAAACGTTACTTTCATTTATCGCTTTTGGAGGAGTTTTACTACTCGATATGTTTGTTTAAAATAAGGATATTTTTATATCAATTAAGAGAGACAACTTTAGCACATAACGTTATGAACAGATAAAATAAATATATTTTTATGGTTCTTATATGATTAGGATACTGTAGGGATTTTTGTTAGGAGGAAGAAATGGTGAGCACAAAATATATGATTGGTGTAGACATTGGGACAACTAGTACAAAATCGGTTCTATTTTCTACTGATGGGTCTGTTATTGCAAGTCATGGAATTGAATATCCTTTATATTCTCCTACACCTGAAATAGCAGAACAAGACCCAGAAGAAATTTTTCGTGCAGTAATAAATACGATTAAAGAAACTGTACAGTCAAGTAGTGTACAGCCGAATGATATTCTTTGTGTCTCTTTTAGTTCGGCAATGCATAGTATCATTGCTGTAGATGAGAAGGGAAAACCGTTAACGAGATGTATCACTTGGGCAGATAATAGAAGTGCAAGCTGGGCAGAGAAAATAAAGAATGATATGAATGGTCATGAAATTTATTTGCGTACTGGGACACCAATTCATCCGATGTCGCCACTTTCGAAATTAGTTTGGTTACAGAATGAACAGGCAGAATTGTTCGCAAAAAGTTATAAATTTATTTCTATTAAAGAGTATGTTTTTTATAAGTTATATAAGGATTATGTAATTGATTATTCTATAGCATCAGCAACAGGGATGTTTAATTTGAAATCTTTAAAATGGGATGAAGAGGCTTTACATGTTGCGGGAATTACAGATGACAAGCTTTCTAAACTCGTTCCAACAACGCACAGTTTAACCGGATTAGATGAAGAGCTTGCCAAAGAGATGAATGTACTTGTTTCTACGCCTTTTGTAGTAGGAGCGAGTGATGGAGTCCTATCCAATTTAGGTGTAAATGCAATTGATCCTGGTGTTGTTGCTGTGACAATTGGTACAAGCGGTGCGATACGTGCTGTAACAAATCGTCCTGTAACAGATCCAAAAGGTAGAATTTTTTGTTACGCCTTAACTGAAGACCATTGGGTAATTGGTGGACCAGTTAATAACGGTGGTATGATTTTCAGATGGGCTCGTGATCAATTAGGCACTTCAGAGATTGAGCTTGCGAAGCGTTTAGGAAAAGATCCATATGAAGTGCTTACTGAAATAGCAGCAAAAGTGAGTCCGGGGTCCGACGGTTTATTATTTCACCCGTATTTAGCAGGAGAAAGAGCTCCTTTATGGAATGCAAATGCGCGAGGATCTTTCTTTGGACTTGGATTGCATCATAAGAAAGAACATCTGATCCGTGCTGTTTTAGAAGGAGTAATTTATAATTTATACACCGTTCTTCTTGCTTTAAAAGAGCTAATTGGTGAACCGAAAAAAATTCAAGCGACAGGTGGTTTTGCAAGATCGGAACTTTGGAGACAGATGATGGCAGATATTTTCCATCAAGACGTATATGTTCCGGAAAGTTTTGAAAGCTCTTGCTTAGGAGCTGCAATCCTCGGTTTATATAGTTTAGGTGAAGTAGATACGTTGCATGTAGTTTCTGAAATGGTAGGTGCGAATTTCCATCATGAACCAAACATGGAAAGTGTGGAAAAATATAAAGATTTAACACCAATCTATATTCGTCTGTCTCGTCAATTGGAAGAAGAATATGAAAGTATAGCAGCGTACCAAAAAAAGTGGGTTTAAAAGCTAGTTACCAAGAAAGTATGGTAACGTATAAAGAGGTACTCCGATTTTTTAGGATACTCTTTCAACATAAAATATTTTAAGAAGTATGATGAATGAAAAATATAGGGAGAGAGGGTTATGAAAATGAAGAATAACAAAGAGTTTATCGGATATGTTGGAACATACACGAAAGAAAATAGTGAAGGAATATATAAGTTTACTTTAGACACGGAAGCAAAAAAAATTAGTAATGTAACACTTGCCGCTAAGTTGGATAACCCTACATATGTAACGATTAATCGAAATAATGAATATCTCTATTCCGTTGTTAAGGAAGGCGAATCTGGCGGTGTAGCTGCATATTCCATGGATAGTCATACTGGAGAACTAAAAGCGAAAAATAGACAAGTAGTAGAAGGGGCTTCTCCTTGTCATATTAGTGTTGATAGTGGAAATCATACAGTAGTTACAGCAAATTACCATAAAGGAACGATTGAGTCTTTTGAAGTAAATGAAGAAAATGGAACTGTAAATCCTGCTGCATCTATTATGACACATGAAGGCTCAGGTCCGAATAAAGAAAGACAAGAAAAACCACATGCACATTACGCGGGATATACTCCTGATGAAAAATATGTAGTGGGCGTTGATTTAGGGATAGATAAAATAATTACGTATGAAGTAAAAGATAGTATATTAACAGAAGTGAATCGTTTATCTGTAAATCCAGGAAGTGGTCCAAGACATATTACTTTTCATCCGAATGGAAAGTATGCGTATGTGATGACGGAGCTTAGTTCAGAGGTTATTGTGTTAACATATAATCCTACAGAAGGATCCTTTACAGAACTACAGTATATTTCTACTGTTCCAGAAGAGTTTGATGAAAATAATCAAGGAAGTGCGATTCATATTTCTTCTGACGGCTGTTTTGTATATGCAGGTAATCGTGGTCATAATAGTATCGCTGTTTATAGCGTAGATCAAAATTCAGGTCAGCTTACATTTGTTGAACATACATCTACAGAAGGAAATTGGCCAAGAGACTTTGTATTAGATCCTACTGAAAAGTTCCTTGTTGCTACAAATGAAAAGTCACATAATCTTGTGTTATTTTCAAGAGATGAATCTACAGGTAAGTTAACACTTTTACAATCTGATGTTGTTGTGCCAGAGCCTGTTTGTGTGAAGTTTTTAAATATATAATTTCAGATGCCTAAACAAAAGCAAAGCGATATCGCTTTGCTTTTTATTGTTTCTTTTTCGGCCTACGTACTAATTCGCCGCCGCAGTTTGGACAAACGTTATGTCTTTCTTCTGTACATGGTGCGCAAAATGTACATTCATATACACAAATGTATGCTTCAGAATCTTGTTCGAGCGATTGATCGCAAAGTTGACAGTTTGTTTTCATTTCTAGTGCCATAATAAGTCTCCTTTTTAGTTAGAAAATTTATAATTTAATTATAATTCATTAAATAGAAATAGTCCTTTTCAATTGAAAGGAAATCGAATGATAAAGTTATGAATTGAAACGAAAGATGCTGGTTTATTTTAAAATTGATTATTTATTACAGTTGGAATATTATGAAATAGTCAAAAGACAACAGGGGGTATAGATTTTGACTAATCATAACGATCATTTAAAAGCAAACTGCGAAAAATGCTTCGGTCTATGTTGCGTTGCATTACCGTTTGCAGCATCGGTAGATTTTGCAGTGAATAAAGATGGTGGTAAACCATGTTCCAACTTACAATCAGATTTTAAATGTAGTATACATAAAAATCTTAGAGGAAAAGGGTATAAAGGTTGTACAGTATTTGAGTGTTTCGGTGCTGGACAGAAGATTTCTCAGGGTACGTTTAAAGGGATTGATTGGCGGAAAGATGCAAAGCATGCAAGAAAAATGTACGATGCTTTTCCGGTTATGCATCAACTTCATGAAATGCTTTGGTATTTGAATGAGGCGATTCTTTTAAAGGCAACACAGCCAATTCATAAAGAGCTGGAGAACGCAATTGAGGAGACAGAGCGACTTTCGAATTTAAATCCAGATGAGTTAATGAAAATAAATGTTCCAATGCATAGGGCAGAGGTGAACATTCTCCTTTTAGAAACGAGCGAACTAGTATGGAAGGAAATGAATACTGCGCGTAAGAAACGAATCATTCACCGCGGAGCAGACCTTATGGGAGCGAATCTGAAAAAGAAAAATTTACAAGGTGCAAATTTAAGAGGAGCTTATTTAATTGCGGCTAACTTAAATGGTGCAGATTTAAGAGGAGCAGATCTCATCGGAGCAGATTTGCGAGATGCAGATATTCGCGGGGCTGATTTTACTAATAGTATTTTTCTGACGCAAGTTCAAGTTAATGCTGCGAGAGGGGATAAGCATACGAAATTACCGAAATTATTGTCCCGTCCATCGCATTGGAGTGCGTAAAGAGTGAGGAGTGTTTAGTGTGGATATATTTCAGTATTTAGAAGAGATGCAAGAGGATGTCTTTTCGTTAGCAGTAGAGCAAATAGAAGCGAAGTATTATGATATTTGTTGCATGTTGGCGTCTACAGAATGTGCAGAGCGAATTAAAGTAATTGATGTAGAGTCATATAAGGAAAGTATTCGAGTAGGTTTGGATGCAACTGTAGAAAGGGCTACTAATGAAGAAGCAAAAGCGATTTATTTTGAGTATGACCTTGATAACGAATGGGATAGTCAGTTCTATATTTGTGAGGAGTATTTTCCAATGGAAGAAGAGGATGACGATTGGGCATCTGAATGGACATATAATATTGAGGGGCCGGGGTCTGTAGAATTAGCAGATATGTATACTGAAAATGGCTTTGACACAAGTGAAAAAGCAGTCGGTATAACTTTATATTTAATTGCTAAAACGCTGTGTAGTTTTATAAGTGTACGTAGTGAAGTGCAAAGTAATATACCGATTTGTATTGGTTTTCACGACCAAGATCCAATAATGCGAACGGGCAGAGACTAAGAATCTCTGCCTGCTTTTTATTTCTTTTCAAAAGTAGTAATGAAAACGCTACATATAATGAGAATACCACCAATGAAAAAGTTACTATTTAATGTCTCATTTAATAAGAGCCAGCCAAGTAATGATCCAACGATAGGTTGGAAGAAGAAAAATAAGGAACCGATGCTTGCATCCATTAAGTCTAATCCTTTATTCCAAAGGAAAAAGGCACCTGCTGTTGAGACGATTCCTAAGTATAATACGCCTAATATGACGTACGTATTTACTGTTCCGATAGAGGATGTTTGTAGTTCCCATATCATAAAAGGTGTAATAAAAAAGAGTGAAAAGAATATGGCATACGTTGTAATAACTAAAGATGAAAATCGAGCTGAAGCGGTTTTTACATAAATAGATAGTAAAGCCCACGTAATAGCGGCTCCAACTAAAATGATTGTTCCGATAAAATAATAGCCAATTTCAATGTCCCATCCGATTACGATAATGACACCGATTGTCGCTATTATAGTAGATAAAAGTCTACGAGCAGTTAGTTTCTCTTTCAAAATGAGCGCTGCAAATATAACGATAAATGCAGGTGTAGCTGATGTAACTAACGAGCCTGTATGAGCGTCGGATAATTTTGTTCCGATAAATTGGCATGTGATCGAAATGAAATAGCCGATAAATCCAATCCAAGCGAAGAGGAGCCAATCTTTTTTGCGAATGGTTACTTTTTTCTTTTGCTTTTTCTCAGCTAGTTTTAAAATGCCATACAAAACAACAAAAGCGATAATAAAGCGTAGCCAAACGAGTGTTAGTGGTGGGATAAAATCGAGTACGTATTTGCTAACAACATACATACCGCCCCATATACTTGCTGCTAGTGATAAATATATAGCTCCTAAAATTGTTTGTTTCATGTAAAGTACCTCCGTCTATTTTTAGGGTATTATGAGTTCCCTAAGACGAGGCGTAGTGTATGTGTTATATGATTGCCCGTCTTAGTTTATAGACGGCCTACAGGTTGATCGTTTTCGAATGAAGTGTTGTAGTACATGCGTGCATTCCTCCTCTTTAAGTTATAATGATATTATAATTTAATTTTCTGATTATTGGAGGTTGTTATGAAATATATCGTTATAAAATCACATGTTAGCAATTATCCTAATCCAATTCGCTTAGAAGAGGGGGATGTAGTGAAAATGATAGAGAGTTACGCTGGTCCGGAAAACTGGGAAAACTGGATGTTTTGTCACGAAGAGAAGTATAACCGGAAAGGATGGGTTCCGGAGCAAATTATAAGAAAAGATATGAATGGAACAGGAATTATTATAAAACAATATACTGCGAAAGAATTAAATGTGAGTATTGGAGAAAGATTGATCGGATTAGAAGAATTGAATGGATGGGTTTGGTGCGAAGGAAGAGATGGTGAGAAGGGCTGGGTACCAAAGGAAAACTTACAAAAATATTAATAATAATATTTGATCAATAATTAGGAAACATATTTTTGCTTATGAGTATATTGGTTGTAGGATAAAAAGTAGATTAATAGAGAAAGAGGAGGAGATTATTATAACTACAACCGTTATTTCACATTTTTACAATGAAGAGTATTTATTGCCATGGTGGCTTATGCATCATACGAAACTTTTTGATCATGGTATTTTAATTAATAAAGGTTCAACAGATCGTTCCGTTGAGATTTGTAAAAAATTCGCACCGCATTGGGAGGTGCGAGATTCTGTAAATCCAGAGTTTGATGCATATGCGACAGATCATGAAGTGATGAGGATAGAACAAGAAGTACAAGGATGGAAAATGATTTTAAATACGACTGAGTTTCTTTGCGTGCAAGATAAAAATCAGTTTTGGAAATCGCTAAATGAATTGGGGGGGAGGATGTATTGGCTGGACGGGCTTATTATGGTTGATGATCCTAACTACAACTATCCGGACCTTAACTTTGGAATACCTTTAATGAAACAGCGATTTCATGGTTATTTACCAGAAGATTGGCCGTTATGGAGAAGAGGTAGATTTATTCATAATCATGAGCATGGAAGTTATACGGTTGGAAGACATTTATCTGCGCATGAATCGATGATTTATCCACCTCTTGCCTGTATATTATGGTTTGGGTTTAGTCCGTGGAACGATGCGATGAGAAAGAGAAAGTTACAAATTGGTCCGACTCTTTCTGAAGCTAGTAAGCATGGGGGAATGGGGACGCATCATATTATTACGTCGGAAAGATTAGGAGAATGGTATAAGGAATTAGCGAGAGGAACGAAGGATTTACGTTTTAATGATGCATATCGTTATGTTTTTGTATAAATGATTTCCACCATAAAATTGTTTCTTCAATTCCTGTATTTAGATCGTATGTTGGTTTCCAGTTTACTTCAGTTTTTAAACGTTCTACATTAACCCCGACAAATAAAGGTTCATCTTTAGAGAAAGGGATTGCACCTAGTTTAATTAAATGTTCTTTTCCTATCTTTTTAGCAATGATAGAAGCTAACTTTTTAATTTGTACAGATTGACCAGAAGCGATATTGATGGTGCCTGTAACGCTGTGTTCTAATATTGTTACGAGAGCGTCAGCGACGTCACTCACATGGAGGAAATCTCTCGATTGTTTTCCATGTGTACATAGTGCTTCCTCGTTTTTTAATAAGGAAGTGATAATGTTAGAAACGAGCCGATTACCTTGTTCGTGAGGTCCATACATATGAAAAATGCGGCCCCAACACATGCTGAGGCCTGTTTGTTGTGCATACGTTTCTAGCCAGGAGTGCAGTGCATTTTTACATAAAGAATACGGGGTTTTATAGGAAAGGAGCGGTGAATCTTCAAATAATACGCCGTTAAACCATTCGTACTCTGCGCCAGTACCTGCAACGACAACACGCTTTCCGCCGCATGTTGTGAAGTGTTGAATCAATGAAATACTAGACTTTAGCCAATAGTAATTATTAATAGATACATAGCATGCTGGTGGCACCGCTTCCCAAGCAAGGTGAATGAGATGGCTAGGCTGAACATCCGAAATGAATTGTTTTACTTCGTCATCGCGAAGCAAGTTTACTTTATGCCAATGGCAAGGGAGGTGAGAGGGGTTATTTTTATTATACGTGGCGTGCACTTCATATCCCTTTTGTATAAGTGAATGTACAACATATTTACCTATCCAGCCACTACCACCTGTTACAACAACTTTCTTCATGGCTCGATCACCTCAATTTCTGGAACCGTCACTAAAAATTTACCGCCCCATTCACGAATGAAAGAGCATTCTTTCATAATTTCGTCTTTCAAATTCCAAGGAAGTATAAGAATGTAATCCGGTTTTGTACGTTTAATTTCTGCTGGAGATTTTACTGGAATACGAGTTCCTGGTAAAAGGAGATTTTGTTTGTGAGGATTTTTATCTACTGTATAAGCTAGAAATTCTTTACCTATCCCGCAATAATTCAAAAGGGTGTTTCCTTTAGCTGGAGCACCGTAACCGATAATTTGTTTGTTTAAAACTTTCGCTTCAATAAAAAACTTTAAAATATTTATTTTCAATTGTTCGATGCGTTTAGAAAAAAGGAGATAGTAATCTAAAGTATCTAACCCATGATCGACTTCTTTTTGAATTAATTTTGTAACATTGGAATGGATAGTTGATTGGGCACTTAGATGGTTTACAAAAATCCGTAAGGAACCACCATGCGTTGAAAGTTCTTCTACATCAATAATTTTTAAATGATGATAACTTAAAACTTTTTGAAGGCTTATAAGTGAGAAGTAGGAGAAGTGTTCATGGTAGATGGTATCAAATTGGTTAAAGGATATAAGGTTTAATAAGTGTGGGAATTCAATTGTTATCGTGCCATCACGTTTTAATAGTGTTTTTAAACCAGCGACAAAATCATGCAAGTTCGGAACGTGTGCTAATACGTTATTTGCGACGATTAAATCAGCTTGTGGCAATTTTTTTGCTAAGTCATTACTGAAAAAATTTACATGAGTAGGAATTCCTTTTTTGATAGCAATTTCTGCTACGTTTTTCGCGGGTTCAATTCCCAATGTCTCGATATTTTCTTTTTTAAAGTATTGTAATAAGTACCCATCGTTACTTGCGATTTCAATCACTTTTGAATGTTTCGTTAAGTTGAAACGCTTAATCGCCATTTCTACGTATTGTTTAGCGTGTAGTAGCCAACTTGAGGAGTAAGAGCTGAAGTATAAATAGTTATGAAAAATATTTTGTGGGGATTCAAATTCATCTAGCTGTACGAGTAAACAAGAGTTACAAACAAATGTGTGCAGCGGATAAAAAGGTTCCATTTTATATGAGCTTTCAGGAGCTACAAATGAATTAGCAAGAGGGGAAACGCCCAAATCTAAAAAAGTGTTGGTTAGTAATGAGTGGCAAAAACGGCATTTTTTCTGTTCCATTTTATAGCCCCCTTATAAATTTTTGAATGCATCGATTTGTTGTCGTGTGAAAGATTCTATATTTTCACCAGATGCATATTTTTTGTACCAATCAACAGTCCAAGCGATAGCATCATCTGTTGATAACTTAGGAGTCCAGCCGAGTTTATTTACTGCTTTTGTACTGTCGAGTGTTAAAACAGGTGATTCATAAGGAGTATTTGTAGAGGAGGAAATGATTGTTAGTGGGTTATTCCATAATTTTATTACAGATTCAATGACATCATGAACGGTTCTGTTAGGTTCATTCATTGGGCCGAAATTCCACGCTTCTGCATATTTATCATCATTCCAAAGTTTCTCAGCTAAAAGGATATAGCCATGTAGAGGATCTAAAACATGTTGCCACGGACGGACGGCATATTTGTTTCGAATACACAAAGTATGATTGTGCAAATATGCCCGAATGATATCAGGGAATAATCGATCTTCTGCCCAATCACCACCACCAATAACGTTACCTGCTCTTACAGAGGCAAGCGAAGTAGTATTCGTGTGAAAAAAAGATTTGTGATAAGATGTTGCGACTAATTCAGCGCAAGCTTTACTAGCGCTATAAGGGTCGAAACCTCCTAGTCGGTCATTTTCCACGAACGCTCGGTCGCCACTACCGTCATTCTCATAACATTTATCGCTTGTCACATTAATAATGGCACGTACGCTTTCGACGGACTTTGCTGCTTCTAGCACGTGGACAGTACCTAAAACATTCGTTTTGAATGTATCGATAGGATTTTTGTATGAAGCGGTTACGATTGGCTGAGCTGCTAAATGGAATATTATGTCAGGTTTATGCTGCTTCATGGCATGAAATAAAGAATGGTAATCTGTAATATCGCCTTTCATTGTCGTGCACTCTTTTGCTACGTTACTTTGTTCAAAAATGTTAGGAATGGATGGGGGATGAGAAGAAAAGCCTACTACTTCTGCACCTAAAGAAGTTAAGAAAAGGGTGAGCCATGAGCCTTTAAATCCAGTATGTCCCGTAATAAATACTTTTTTCTTATTCCAAAAAGATGATGAAGCCATATTACCAAACCTTCCATGGAGCGTTATTACTTTCCCATAGCTCGACTAATTTATTTTTATCGCGCAATGTATCCATCGGATGCCAAAAACCAGAATGTTGATATGCGGCCAATTCATTTTTGTTTACTAACTGAATTAAAGTGTCTGTTTCAAAAACAGACTTATCTCCACTAATGTAATTGAAAACTTCAGGATTTAAAACGAAAAATCCACCGTTAACCCATCCGCCATCACCTAATGGTTTTTCTTGAAAAGATGTTACAGACTGTTTATCTAATATGAGAGAACCAAATCTACCAGGAGGTTGTATGGCAGTAACAGTAGCCATTTTTCCATGTTTTTTATGGAATGTAATAAGTTCTTTTATATTTACATTACTTAATCCATCACCATAAGTGAGGCAGAAAGGTTCGTCTCCGACATAATTTTGAATCTTTTTCACTCGGCCACCCGTTTCGGTATTTACACCAGTATCGATTAGTGTAACTTTCCATGGTTCTACACGATGAGAATGGCTAGTAATTGTATTATCGTTTAACTGTATTGTGAAATCAGACATGTGTAAGTTGTAATTTAGAAAGAACTCTTTAATTGCATATCCTTTATAGCCTAAGCAAATAATAAACTCAGTAATCCCGTAATGACTATACAAACTCATAATGTGCCATAGAATGGGCTTTGTTCCAATTTCAATCATAGGTTTCGGTTTTAAATGTGTTTCTTCCCCAATTCTTGTACCGTACCCACCAGCAAGAATAACAGCTTTCATTTTTTCCTCCTAAAATAAAAATTTATTATTTATACAGTATTCATGTTTTATGCAAATGAGATTGTTTTTGATTAAGTGAATGAAAATGTTTGAGGTGATGACGATGCAGAAAATATTACGGTTTGAATTTGGGAAATAATTCTTGATATTCAGGGTTATGACGGAGGTCTTGTGTTAGGTTACTAAGCTCTAAAAAACGTATGTCCAGTACTTCAGGAGATTGACCGTAATGTGTTTGAAGTCCCATTTGAACACCCCTTTTTGAAAGGGTAGGTGTAATTTGTAATTTTCTTGCCTTTGATTGTTCATTCCAAGGGCTAAAATAAAATTTTAAAATAAATGAAGGATAGTCATAAATTATATATCCGTGCCGCGAATGATGTCTACCAGGTAAATATGCACCGTCTAGATGATTGTGAATAAATCTCCAAGCACATCCGAGATTTGGGTTATAAGGGAAGACACCGTGGTATCGCTGTTCTACTAAGGGGATAGAATATCTAGGCTTTGAATAATTATAATTATGATTATCTATCATTAAAATCATTCTAATCGCATACATGTTTTGGCCTAGTGTATGAAGAGATGAAAAAAATTCTTCAGTATTATTACAACAAAAGAATTCAGTAGTATTTAAAACGATTTTCCAACCTGAAACTTCTCTTTCAATTTCCATCACTTCAATATCAGTATTAGTTGGATCAAACTCAAGAAATCTTGAATTTCGTACTTCCCAGTGGGGTGCTAATAGTTTACAAATCTCTACGGAACGATCTGTAGACCCTCTATTAATTAAAATGCCGTGATCGAATATTTTCGTGTGATGCATAAGCCACCATGGAAGTAGGTATTCTTCATTATAAAAATGAGAAATGATTGTCTTTTTCATATTAATTCCCTCCTATACAAGCAATCATTATTAGTAGGATATGCTTTTAAATAAGAAAGGTTAAAAGTGGCAGACAATGTAGTGATTAGGTAGTAGTTTAGTAATTTTATTGTATAAGTGTAGATTAATCGTATTGAATCATCATAGGAGGAGATTGGAATTTTGTATAAATTGTGAATAATAAACCGTCACGTTTGACTGTACAGTTTATGTGTTGTATGATGTAAGTAATATAAACAAGGGGGGAAGATCGTTGGGAAGGTGTATCGAATCGGACAGTTGGCTCTCATGGCTCACGTGTCGAAACGAACGATTGATTATTATACGAATCTAGGTATCTTAAAAGCGGAGCGATCTCAATCTAATTATCGCTATTACGACGAAACAGCATTTGAGACATTACAATTTATTGAGAAGTGCAAAGAAATGCATATGCCGCTTTGTGAGATTAAAGAGAAAATCGAGGAGAAGAAGAAGCTGCTCGGTATCAATGAACACGTTTCGAAACAAGTGAATGAAGTGACAGACCATATTCATCAATTAGAAGTGGAGCTTACTGAGTTAAAGCCGCTTTTAGATGGATTGACTGATTCACAACGTGAAAAAATATCGAAATCTTTATCTGGTCAAACGACAGCTTTAATACAGACACTTGCTCTATTATTATAGAATAAGTGAAATCCGACCTCTTTAATTTTTGTATCGGGCTATGTTTTCTAACAAACAAATAAGAAAACATTATAGTATACAGGAGGTGGACACCTTAGTTTTTTAACTAAGGGGATTCATTGGAAATATTTAATTTAGTCATGGTTGCGATTTTAATCGCATTTACTGGATTTTTCGTAGCAGCAGAGTTTGCGATTGTAAAGATACGTTCAAGCCGTATCGATCAGCTTGTTGCGGAAGGAAAACGCGGTGCTTTAGCAGCGAAAAAGGTAACAACAAATTTAGATGAATATTTATCTGCTTGTCAATTAGGTATTACAGTTACAGCTATGGGATTAGGTTGGTTAGGTGAACCGACAATTGAAAAGTTATTACACCCGTTATTTGAGAAATGGAACTTAAATCCTTCTATTTCATCAGTATTAACATTTGGTCTTGCTTTTATGATTATGACGTATTTACACGTTGTAGTAGGGGAATTAGCTCCGAAAACGATGGCAATTCAAAAGGCTGAAAGGGTAACGTTATTATTGGCAGGTCCATTAATGATGTTCTATAAAGTAATGTATCCATTTATTTGGGTATTGAACGGTTCAGCTCGTGTGATAACTGGTTTATTCGGTTTAAAGCCAGCTTCAGAACATGAAGTAGCTCATACAGAAGAAGAATTACGTCTTATCCTTTCAGATAGCTATGAAAGTGGCGAAATTAATCAAGCTGAATACAAGTATGTAAATAACATTTTTGAATTTGATAATCGTATTGCAAAAGAGATTATGGTACCGCGAACAGAAATCGTTGGTTTCTACCTGGAAGATTCAGTAGAAGAACACATGAAAGTGATCCAAAATGAGCGATACACACGTTATCCGATTTTTGGAGAAGATAAAGATGATATTATCGGTATGGTCAACGTAAAAGATTTCTTTATTCGATATATGACCGAGGATCAAAAAGATTTATCATCTATTCGCTCGTATATGCGTCCGATTATTGAAGTGATGGAAACGACTCCAATTCACGATTTATTACTTCAAATGCAGAAGAAGCGAATTCCGATGGCTGTTTTATATGATGAGTACGGAGGAACAGCCGGAATTGTAACGCTTGAAGATATCTTGGAGGAAATCGTCGGCGAAATTCGTGACGAATATGATGAAGATGAAGCACCGCCAATTCAACATGTGAACGAGCAACATATCATTGTTGATGGAAAAGTGCTTATCTCAGAAGTGAAAGATTTATTTGGATTACACATCGAAGAAGATGATGTGGATACAATCGGTGGATGGATTATGATGCAAAATCATGAAATCGAAGAAGGACAACACGTTGAGGCGGAAGGTTATGAATTTAAAGTGTTAGAAAAAGACGCTTACCAAATTAAACGTGTTGAAATTCGTAAGATGGAACAAGAACAAGAAGAAGAGAAAGCAGCAACTGTGTAAGTTGCTGCTTTTCTTCTAAAGTACAAAAAATGAGAACTTAGGAGCGGATATTTTGATTCAAGAAGCCTTACGTGTATATCGATTACAATTGTATGTGATCTTTAGTGGTTTACTACTTATGTGGACGATTACTCCGTTTGGAAAACAAGTGACAGGGTTCGGTATTGGATTAGCAGTAAGCGCCTATTGTCTTTGGTTATTAGCTCGCAGAGTGGAGAAACTCGGAAAAAGTATCGTAATGAAGGAAAAGGCTCCTGGATTAGGAGTTTTAAACCGATTTGCAGCTGCTATTTTAGGAGCTATCATCATGTATGAAATTGAGCATGAAATGGAAATGTGGGCATTCGGTACAGGTATTTTAGGTGGTCACTTTTTAATGATTGCAAATTTAGCGTATGCAAATATGCAGTTAGTGAAAGAAGAAGAGAAGCAAAGAGAACATGCTTCGAAAAACATAGAGCTATGATGAAAGGGACCTAATCAGGTTCCTTTTTTAGTTTAGCGATATGATACAAGTAATCAAATTAACGACAAATATAATACGCTTCTTTTTTGTGTTTTTCAATAGTATGAAAAATAATAAAAAAATTTTAAAAAACCCATCGATTTCTAAAGGTTATGTATGTTATTATGACAAAAGACTTTTTGAAAGAGGTGGATACCAATGTTACAAGCGCTACTTATTTTTGTGCTTCAAATTATTTACGTTCCAATATTAACAATCCGTACGATTTTGCTTGTAAAGAATCAAACAAGATCCGCTGCTGGTGTTGGATTGTTAGAAGGAGCTATTTACATTGTCAGTTTAGGTATTGTGTTTCAAGATTTATCAAATTGGATGAACATCGTTGCCTATGTCATTGGCTTTAGTGCGGGACTGTTATTAGGCGGTTATATAGAGAATAAATTAGCAATTGGTTATATTACGTATCAAGTTAGTTTACTAGACCGTTGTAATGAATTAGTAGATGAATTACGTCACTCTGGATTTGGCGTTACAGTATTTGAGGGCGAAGGTATTAATTCTATACGTTATCGCTTAGATATCGTCGCAAAGCGTTCTAGGGAGAAAGAGCTTTTAGAAATCATTAATGAAATTGCACCGAAAGCGTTTATGTCTTCGTATGAAATTCGCTCGTTTAAGGGTGGATATTTAACGAAGGCGATGAAGAAAAGAGCGTTAATGAAAAAGAAAGATGAACATGCATCGTAAAAAAGAGGAGTAGTGCTGCATTAAAAGTGCAGTATAAGTCCAAATGTAAAAGGGAGGAATCTATTTTGATGTAGATTCCTCTCTTTTTATTGTTAATTGAAAAACTAAATCGTATAATTATTTTTTCTACTCATCCTCAAATTAATGATTAGCCATATAACTTGAAAAAATACCGGTATGATAAACGCGATTAATATAACGATAAGTGATATGGATTTAATTTCAGGTGTTTGAATAACACCAGCACCATCAACCTCTCGTAACCAAATAATAGCGGCCCATATTCCAAAAACGATAATCCAAAATAGGTTACCAATCCACCAAGAAATCCATCGTTGTTTCATGTTAGCACCCCTTACATTTATCTACTGTTAAAAGTATATTTTCGTTCGTTACATTTATAATGAAACAACTTTAAAATTAGTTTTTAACTGTATATCTAACTTGTTTGAAGGTTACTATTTCTCCATCATCATTATCATCTTTCGTTTGCAAAAGTTGAACTTTTGGTTTGTAGTCTGTCCGATGAGCGTGTTCGATATCTTTAATGTTAAGCTTGTAGGATTCACCATTCTTTAGCTTTTGTTCTAACACTTTTTTATTAGCAACATAAATAAAAGTTACTTTATTTTCATCAATTCCCTCGGTCTTAATTTCTAACTCATTATCTTTTGCTGTGATCGTTGGTGTTAATAATTCCATACTGCCTTTCCCGCTTTCTAAAGAATTCTCTGCTATAGTTGAACATCCTGATAATATGATTCCAGTGAATAGAAGAACAGCTAATTTCTGTTTCATAACATCCCCTCCGATTCTATGTGATTTTTGATTTTGGCATTGTTAGACTGCTAGTGTGGAGCGTAAATGTTTAGCTAGTACTCTTTTTATTGTACCATAATATGTAAAATAAAAAAGGCTGTATATCCAATGTAAGAGAGACTGAAAAATTTACTTATTGTTGTAAATTCGTGTGTTTTAGCTTCTAGTTCAATCGAAATGTAGACAGGAGAAAGAAATTTTTTGTGGGAATTACAATTTTTACATTTTACAATAATGATAGGGAATAGATGAATTCATTCACTTCGGAGGTAGTTATTTGAACATTAACGAGAGGGCAATTGAAATGTTTGAACAAAATAAATATGAGGAAGCAATGGAACTGTTTCAACAAGCAGTACATAAATCTAGAGGTGTACAATCTCTCAATAATCTTGCTTGGATGTACTTTTATGAGGAAGAGAATGATGATAAAGCTCTTGAATTAATAAGAGAAGTTGTTAAGTTGAATCCTTCTTCATACTTTCCTTATAACATCTTAGGGGACATTTACATGAAACAAGAAAAATGGACAGAAGCGAAAGAAGCATTACAAAAGTCTATTTCGATTCAACCATCAGATGAAGCATATCATAATGTAGCTGTAGCGCATTATAACCTTGGAGAGCTGGAAAAAGCTTCAGAATTTTTCTTGCGAGTTGCAGGGGATTCGGACTATATCATGTATAGCTATGTAAAATGTTTAATTGATTTAGAACGAATGACAGAAGCAAAAGAGAAGTTAGATACTTTTAACAGGGAATCTGATAATTTTTTAGGGGAAATTAATGTAGCAGATTTATATGTTGAGTTGAATTGCTATAAAGAAGCAATTGAATGGTTCGAAAAGGGATATAAAGAATGCTGGAAAAGTCCTAATTGGATTGGTAGATTTGTGTATGCTCTATATAAAACGAATAATTTCTCCCGTATAAATGAAGTTATACGGGAATCTATCGAAGCGAAAACAGCAGAAATAGAAGATGTTCAGAATGAAGAAGTAGAAGAAAACTGGACAGAAAATGATAAGAAAGAGTTAATTGAGGAATATACAGAAGAGAATAATTGTTATAAAACAATGGTAGAACGTATCAAATCTGGATACGTTCCAGGATTAGAGTTTGAAACTGATTATATAGGGGCTTGCTATTTATTTGGTTGTAAAAGACATAATCACCTTGAATATGAAAAATAAAAAGATTCGACTGTCACATATGATGGTCGAATCTTTTTCGTTATAGGTCGCTTGTATTACATAGGTGTATATCCTCTTTAGAGGCCACTTTTTTTATATTTAAAATATGTAGTGATATAAAACCAATAAGTCCTATTCCGCCAAAAATAAGCCATGGTGTATACATTCCGCTTAAGTTGGATGTAAAAGATGTACCGGTATAATTACCAATGATAAAACCAAATGCGAGTGATAGTTGATAAAATCCGAAGAAAGTGGCTGTATATGATTCATTACTGTAATTTGCAATAGCGATATCAGCGTTAGGTAATACGAGTGTTTCACCGATTGTAAATAAAATTATACAAATAAAGAGCCAATATGGATGTTCGAATAATGGTATGAGTAAAAAGGAAATACCCATGAATAAAACACCGTATTTAATAAATGAAAGTGTGTTGTATTTATGAAAGAGTTTTTGGAATAACACCATAAATATGACGCCAGTTATTGCATTTATCGTAATAACTAATGTAGCAAGCTGATTGCTATTACTAATGTTTTTCATATGAAGTGGAAGGGCGACAGTAAGCTGAGTAAACATAATATAGAAGAAAATCATGATAAAGGAAAACAGAAGGAAAAACTTGTTTTGTAAGATGGCCTGTATTCCTAATGTAATAGACGTGTTTTCAGTAGTGACTTGGAAGTGATTTTTAAGTAAGTAAAAGATAAAAGCAAATAACAGCATAAGAGATCCTGTTAGAGAGAAGGCATAGATTGGATCAAGTAAGAGTAAGAACCCTCCTGCAATTGGTCCGATTATTGCACCGCAATTAAAGCTAAGGTTTAAATATGTAAATAAATTTTTTCTCAAATGAGCTGGTTGTGAGCCAAATATAGCGCGAGCGGCAGGTTCGTAAAATGCAGTTCCGAAGCCAATAAGTGCAGAAGAAATAGAAATTGTATAGAAATCAGAGCATATTCCTAAAGCGATAAATCCGATTCCTCTCAAAAATAAACCGGCTATCATCATAATGATATAGCCTATTTTGTCAGCAATTAACCCTGAGAATAATGGGATAACTCGTGATGTAATTGTCATAACCGTCAACACTGTTCCTACTTGGACAGCAGAAAAATGAAGAAAGGTTAATAGATAAATAGCTAAAAATGCGTATACTGCAAAATACCCAAAAGACATAAAAAATGAAGAAATAAGCATGAAACGTATCGGTGTTGAGAAACTTTTCATAGAAATCCTCCTAATTATGTAACCAGTAAAATTATTTGATGGTTAACTATTTTATACTATAATTATACATAAAGTCAGAAAAAAGTAAATTTTAAGAAGAAGGTGGATCGAATTGAATCAAAACGCTCCAAATGAACTAGAATATATTCGGGAATTTTTAAATACATGGAGAATACCAAACGATACGAGAGAGCCAATTGATTTGCTGCAAACAAAAGAAGATATAAAGCTCTTTATGAAAGAATATTTTGATGAAGAGTTTCCATTTCATACGATAGAGGAATTAAGAGGTTTTCGAGAAGATATTCGGATGACAATTGAAGGCAAAGGATCATTGCAAAAATGGTTAGAGAAATACCCATTTCATGTACATATAAAGGATGATATGAAAGGTATTACATATGAACCAGTATATGAAGAGAATGTGTATACAAAAGTGTTAAGCATTGTATTAATGTCAATTCAAGAAAATGTGTGGGGAAGGTTAAAAGCATGTCCAGATTGTCGCTGGGTATTTTATGATCATTCGCGAAATGGAAGTAAAAGATGGTGCGGTATGTATGCTGGAGAAGAAGGAGGAAGAGCATGCGGTACGATTGCGAAAGTGAAAAACTACCGGGCGAAGAGAAAAGGGCGATCTGGTTATGATATGTAATTAATATTAGAGAAAGAAAAATGGATGGGGGGAATGTAAAATATGAAAGGTACGCAAATGTTAGCTTTAAATAAAAAGTGTTGGGATACAGTTGCACCTTATTTTTTCAAGTGGATTGTTTACCGAAATACGGACCGTATACGGCATCTGAAGATGAGATTCATTTGTTCGATTCAATTAAAGATAAAAAGGTACTTGATATTGGGTGTGGAAGTGGACATTCGTTGCAGTATATGGCGGAACATGGCGCAGAAAAATTGTGGGGACTTGATCTTTCGAGAACACAAATTGAAACGGCACATGAAACGTTACAGTCGTGGAATCCAAAGTTAATATGTGGAGCAATGGAAGAGGAAGGAGATATTCCGAAAGGGTATTTTGATATTGTATATTCCATTTATGCATTAGGTTGGACTTCAGATTTAAGAAAAACGTTGGAACTGATTTATTCATATGTAAAGCCAGGAGGAAGTTTTATTTTTAGTTGGGAGCACCCAGTATGTTCAAGTTTACAGTATGGTACAGAAGAAGTTGTTATAAAGTCTTCTTATCATGAGGAAACGCCCATTACGTTTGAAACATTTAAAGGAGAAAATGTACAAGCGACATTATATAAGAGAAAAATAAGTACATACATAAATGAGTTAAATAGAGCGGGATTTAAAATTGAGAGAATAGAAGAGCCTGAACCATCAAGCTCGTTTGATGGAGAACTAACTGAGCCGTCTACGAAGTATTATTCTTTATATAAAGCTAGAATGGTGCCGACTACTTTTATTATTAAAGATAGAAAATAAACTGTTTTTATAAAAGAAGCCTATCATTTCAAACAAATGATAGGCTTCTTTATTTTAATAAAATTCAGGTTAAATGTGTACTTTTGTTATAAAAATGCATTTCATATAAAAGGTGTAATTATTTTGGGGAAGGGGGATTGTTGTGCGTCATCATAGAAAGTGCAAAAAATTTGGAGTGGCACTGCCTCTTCCGCTTATAGGAGCAACGGGTCCGACAGGTAATAGTGGTCCAATCGGTCCAACTGGAGGGCATGAAGGTCCTGTTGGTCCTACAGGGGTGACTGGACCGACGGGAGCAACTGGGCCCCAAGGTCCTCAAGGTATCAGGGGAATACAAGGTCCCCGAGGGACAACAGGAGCACAAGGAATACAAGGGGTTATTGGTGATACAGGAGAGCAAGGTATAACTGGCCCGACTGGTCTCCAAGGTGCTCAAGGATTAATCGGTAACCAAGGTCTAATTGGTGATATTGGAGTACAAGGATTAGAAGGAATACAAGGAGCTACGGGTCCTGCTGGTAGTCAAGGTATACAAGGCACACAAGGAATACAAGGGGAAATAGGCGAGCGAGGACAAACAGGGGCACAAGGAATGCAAGGAGAGAGAGGCATAACTGGAGTCTCGGGTGTAACTGGTCCACAAGGCCCTCAAGGTGTTCAAGGAATACAAGGAGAGCAAGGGGCTATTGGTATACAAGGAGAAGACGGCTTCCAAGGTATACAAGGAATTACTGGAGAGGAAGGCCCGCAAGGAGCTCAAGGAATACAAGGGGAAGTGGGTCCAACTGGTTCTACTGGAATGCAAGGTGCCCAAGGTATAAGTGGAATAAAGGGGATAACAGGTGCAATAGGTTTACAAGGACCACAAGGTGTGCAAGGAATACAAGGTATAACGGGAGCAACAGGTTTTCAAGGGATAAAAGGAATAAGAGGTATAACGGGAGCGACAGGTAGCATTGGTATTCAAGGCTCAGAAGGACCACCGGGCGGTCCGACGGGAACAACTGGTCCAATTGGTCCATCTAGTGGGGTGACTGGACCAGCTGGACCACCCGGTCCACCAGGAGGTCCAACAGGTCCAACGGGTGCGACTGGTTCAACAGGTGTAAGCGGTGGGATAGGACCAATTGGAGCGCAAGGAGTGCAAGGTATAACCGGTCCAACAGGTCCTCAAGGTGTAAGAGGAGCGCAAGGTTCCCAAGGTGTAGTTGGAGCAGTTGGAGTACAAGGGGCACAAGGTCCTCAAGGTAACCAAGGTATAACCGGTCCAACAGGTGCAGAAGGTTCTCAAGGAATACAAGGTCCGCTGGGAGTAATCGGTCCAACAGGTGCAGAAGGCCCTAAAGGTATTCAAGGTATTCAAGGTGTAATCGGTCCAACAGGTGCACAAGGAATGGTGGGAATACAAGGTGTAGCTGGTCCAGCTGGTGTTACAGGAGCGGAAGGAGCTCAAGGTGCACAAGGAATCCGAGGAATAACCGGTCCTGCTGGATCACAAGGTATACAAGGAGTTCAAGGGATACAAGGAGAAACAGGAGCAGCTGGAATACAAGGTCCTCAAGGTGTTCAAGGGATACAAGGGACTACCGGATTGACAGGCACACAAGGTGCACAAGGTCCTCAAGGAGTGCGAGGAATAATAGGACCGACTGGAGCTATTGGCTTGCAAGGTTCTCAAGGATTACAAGGAATAACGGGTCCAACAGGAGCGCAAGGAGTGCAAGGAATACAAGGAGTGCAAGGAATTATCGGTCCAACAGGTGCACAAGGAATTAGAGGTCCCCAAGGAAGTGCAGGGGAAGTCGGTATAACAGGCCCACAAGGAGTCCAAGGAGCGCAAGGTAGTCAAGGCCCACAAGGCCCACAAGGAAATGTTGGAATTACAGGTGCAACGGGTGAAACTGGGGCTACTGGAGCAACCGGGGCAACTGGACCACAAGGTGTGCAAGGAGTGCAAGGGATTACGGGAATACAAGGAATAACGGGAACGACAGGTAATACAGGTGCAACGGGTCCACAAGGAATACAAGGTATACAAGGGATTCAAGGGTTGCAAGGCCCAATTGGAGCAAGTGGGGTGACAGGTGCTAGTGGTAGTATAGGCCCAGTTGGAGCACAAGGTAGTCAGGGCCCAAGTGGTGTGGTGGGACCGACAGGAGCAACTGGTAGTGCAGGTTCAATAGGTTTCTTGGGAATAGCGGGAGCGACAGGAGCGACTGGCTTACCTAGCGGGGGTGGTTATTTCTTTTCTACTTCAACGAGTACAATTGCAGCGAATGCGTTAATACCAATTAATTCTGGATCTACAGTTTTTGGTTCTGATGTCAGTTTAACAAATGCAACAACTGTAACGTTAAGTACGCCGGGAATTTATTTAGTAAGCTATTATTTTCAAGGCGATCCAACTGCCGGAAATGAAACAATTTCAGTGAGGCTTACTTTAAATGGAACACAAGTCGCAGGGAGTTTTATTTTTTATGTTACAGGAGGTACTTTTATATTAGAACCAGCAGTTTCGAATACGATGGTCATTGAAGTTACTTCTTCAAATGCAACTTTGTCTTTACAAAATGGTCCGTTAGCTATCGGGCATGTAACGACATTATCTGGTGTGATAACAGCTAGTTTAAATGTATTAAAAATAGTTTGATACGTTAGTTATAACGGGGGAGATGCTTGTGAAGAATCAAGATAAGTGTAGTAAGTTTCAAGCACCTATTCCTTTTCCACCGCCAGGTATTACGGGGCCCACTGGTCCAACCGGTCCAACTGGTGCTTTAGGTGGACCAACTGGACCGCAAGGAATACAAGGCGTACAAGGTCCAATCGGTCCAACCGGCCCACAAGGAATACAAGGAGTGCAAGGGGTGCAAGGAGAAAATGGTCCAACCGGCCCAACTGGTTTAACTGGACCACAAGGTTCTCAAGGTAATCAAGGACCTATGGGAGAACGAGGCCCACAGGGAATACAAGGTGTTCAAGGAATACAAGGAGAAAGAGGTCCGACTGGTCCAACTGGTATTCAAGGGATACAAGGAATTCCTGGCCCAATCGGTCCGACCGGTCCAACAGGAATACAAGGCATACAAGGAATGCAAGGAGAAATCGGTCCAACCGGCCCAACAGGAATACAAGGAATACAAGGAGTGCAAGGGGAAATTGGTCCGACTGGACCAACTGGAAATACTGGTATACAAGGTGTGCAAGGTAATTTAGGAGGTAGTGGTTTACAAGGTGTAACCGGAATACAAGGAATACAGGGTCCGATTGGTCCAACAGGGCCAACTGGTTCTCAAGGAATTCAAGGGGAGCAAGGACCAATGGGTCCACAAGGGGAAACTGGTGTTCAAGGTTTACAAGGTCCCCAGGGAGAAATGGGGCAGGTAGGTCCAACAGGAATACAAGGAATACAAGGAGTGCAAGGTGTAATCGGTCCGACTGGTCCAACCGGTTTACAAGGTGATCCAGGTCCAACCGGCCCAACAGGAGCCACTGGGATAACTGGTCCGACAGGTTCTGCAACTGGCCCGACTGGAGCAACCGGTCCAACTGGTCCACCAGGAGGTCCAACTGGTCCAACCGGTCCAGCAGGATCACCAGGGGGTCCAACTGGTCCGACTGGAGCAACAGGGGCAACAGGAGCGACCGGAGCAACAGGAGCGACTGGAATTCAAGGGGTACAAGGAATCCAGGGACCGACCGGAGCAACTGGTGTAACAGGTTTGCAAGGAGTACAGGGACCAATGGGGGCAACGGGTCCAACGGGTGATCAAGGCATTCAAGGTCCACAAGGGATACAAGGAGTAACCGGTCCGACTGGTCCGCAAGGTCTACAAGGAATCCAGGGACCGGTAGGAGCAACCGGTCCGACTGGTCCACAAGGAGTGCAAGGGGCACAGGGGCCAATCGGTCCAACCGGCCCTCAAGGTCTACAAGGCATACAAGGTGAGCAAGGAGTAAGGGGAGCGACCGGTCCAACTGGTTTACAGGGGCTACAAGGAATCCAAGGTCCGAGTGGTCCAACCGGTCCTCAAGGAGTGCAAGGCGTACAAGGTCCGAGTGGCATAACCGGTCCAACTGGTCCTCAAGGAATACAAGGTATTCAGGGACCACAAGGAAGTATAGGCCCAACCGGTCCTCAAGGAATACAAGGAGTGCAAGGTCCACAAGGCCCAACCGGCCAGACGGGAGCAACGGGTCCTCAAGGAATTCAGGGAATACAAGGTCCAATTGGTCCAACCGGCCCCCAAGGAATTCAGGGGATACAAGGCGTGCAAGGTCCACAAGGCCCAACTGGTCAGGCAGGCCCTCAAGGTCTACAAGGAATAACTGGCCAGGCGGGCCCAACTGGTCCAACAGGAGCAACCGGACCTACTGGAGCAACGGGTCCCCAAGGTCCTCAAGGAATTCAAGGTCCACAAGGAGAAACTGGTCCAACAGGAGCAACCGGACCTACTGGAGCAACGGGTCCTCAAGGTCCACAAGGAATCCAAGGTCCACAAGGGGTAACGGGGCAGGCGGGAGCGACCGGCCCTACGGGAGCAACAGGTCCACAAGGAATCCAAGGAATCCAAGGGCCACAAGGTGTGACGGGAGCAACCGGAGCAACCGGAGCGACTGGAGTGACTGGTGCAACAGGACCGACCGGAATACAAGGAATACAAGGAATAACTGGAGCAACAGGGGTAACGGGGATAACGGGCCCAACAGGTGCCACGGGTCCAACAGGCTTAACTGGAGCAACAGGATCATCTGCTATATCGACAGGTGGCGGATATTTCTTTTCTACATCAACAAGCACAATTGCAGCAAATGCCAACATCCCAATTAATTCTGGATCCACTGTATATGGAACTGGTGTATCTTTAACTAGTGCTACGACAGTCACAGTAGCGACGCCAGGAATATATTTAGTAAGCTACTATTTTCAAGGGGATGCGACTGGTGGGAATGAGACAGTATCTGTTAGATTGCTATTAAATGGAACGCAACTAACAGGGAGTTTTATACAAAACGTAACGACATCAACTGTAGTAATCGAACCAGCCATTTCAAATACACTTCTTGTGAATGTGACGAGTGCCAATTCAACATTAATATTACAAAATGGCCCGTTAGGTGTAGGGCATGTGACTACTATAGCAGGTGCGATTACAGCAAGCTTAAATGTAGTGAGAATTTTATAAAGAATATAAAAAACACAAGGAATGTCTTTGTAAGACACACCTTGTGTTTTTTAATATTAAATAAACATTTTCTTCATCTTTTCGGTTGAAAAATATGCTGAAAGAAGTATTTGTGATGTAAGTTATCTACAACCTTATTTGCTTGATATGTGCGTTGTTTTTCAATTCGAAGTCTTTGCTCCATCATTTTTATTGCGTGATCAGATAAACGTAACATAATACATTCTCCTTTTCTATAAATATAGGTGACTATTTGATATCGATCCCATATTTATAATTAAGGAGGCAAAATGTGTAACATAGGCAAAAAGCACCTTCCTCTCCCATTACGCTTACGAGGTTAGCTGTCGGACTCGGGAAGTGAGAGTTTCCCTACTTAAAAAAGATTCGCCCCAAGTAGCATAGCTACAAAAATGGTTCCCCCGCTCCAAAATTTGGACTCAGCAAAAGGTTTTATAAAGTAAAAAATAACATAAAGGAGCGAACAAGTCAAATTATTTTGTGTATTCTGTCTTTTTTAATTGCGTAAGAATCATACCGTCAGGAAGTATTGTATCTGATACTGTAATGAATCCGTGTTTTTTATATAAAGTAATAGCAGGGGTATTCGCTTTACCTGTTTGTACAATGTATGTCATTGAAGAGGGAAACATGTTAAATATATAAATTAGGAGTTTCGTTGCGATTCCTTTTTGAAAAAAATCGGGCGATACAACTAGCCTATGGATATCGATTAGTTTTTCTTCTTGTACAAAAGAAATAAAACCGACAAGTTTATTTTCAGAAAAATATCCATAGAATGTTTCAACGCAATTTTGAATATCGTTTACAGTATCATATAAACGAGGTATGGCAGTACTATTTAAGTAGTCTGCTTCAACTTTATAAGCTGGAATTTGAACCTGTAAAATGGATGTTGCTACTTCAAAAGAAGTGGAATTTAACTTAAGAATCATAGATAATGAAGCCTCCTTTAAATATGGTATATGAATATAATTGCTTTATGGGTGAGTTTGACAATATTTTTCTTTTTTGCATATAATATATGTATCTCCATATGTAAAATAGTAGTAAATATATTTCTATAGTGAAATATGATTAGCAATGATAAATACATATGTTTGTATTAAATCATACAAACTATAATAGAAATGGAGGACTAAAAATGGGATGGATTATCACATTAATAGTTGGTGCTATTATAGGTGCAATTGCTAGTTCTATAACAGGTAAAAATTTCCCAGGTGGTATGTTCGGAAATATTATCGCAGGTTTATTAGGTGCTTCGTTAGGCGGTAGATTATTTGGATCCTTTGGTCCATCATTTGGTGGGATTCATGTCGTGCCAGCATTATTAGGTGCAATCGTGTTAATTTTTATTGTATCATTTGTAGTGAAAGCTACAAAGAAATAGATATATAGATTATGATGAAGAGCCCTGAATAAGGGCTTTTCATCATTCGAAGAGGTGGTTTCGTTGGAGAAAATAAATATAAGAAAAAGAGATAAGTTAAGAAAGTTTTTTAGAGAACAAAATTATTTGGCGGTATTACTTGGATTTGCGTTATTGTTCATTAATATTTTATTGCTAACAAAAATATCATTTGTTTTTACACCGTTTATCGTATTTTTAAAAACAATTTTCTTCCCAGTACTATTAGCAGGCGTGCTATTTTATATTTTACATCCATTCGTTTCGCTTTTAGAAAAGAAAGGTGTTTCAAGAATCGTATCGATAGCTTCCATATATTTAATCGTACTAGGATTATTTGTATTTTTAGTTGTAACGGTTATCCCTATTATTAAAGATCAAATTGATGCATTAATTGATAACTTACCGTATTTTGGCCATGAGATTGAACAAGCAGCACGTAGATTCGGGGAAAGTAATTTACTCGGTAAAATTCAGGAGAATTTAAATATTAATGTTGCGAATATGGTAAAAGAATACACAGTTGATTTTACAAAGTCATTATCATCAGTAACGGGGAATGTAACTGGATTTTTGAGTACTGTTACAGAGGTTGTTTTGACATTTGTAATGGTTCCATTTATATTGTTCTATCTTTTAAAAGATGGTGAGCAATTGCCGAATCACTTTTTAAAGTTTATTTCAGAGCAAAGACAACCAGCAGCAATGAGAATACTAGATGATATGCATTATGCGATTAGCTCGTATATTAGAGGTCAAATTATCGTCAGCTTATTTATCGGTATTATGCTATTAATTGGTTATCTTATTATTGGTATTAAATATGCGGTATTACTTGCGATTTTAGCGATGATTGTAAATATCGTTCCGTACGTAGGACCAATTATCGCGATTACACCAGCGTTAATTATCGCATTTATCGACTCGCCAGCAATGGTGTTAAAAGTAATTATCGTTATGATGGTTGTACAATTAGCAGAAGGTAAATTTATTTCTCCGCAAGTTATGGGTAAAAAGTTAGATATTCATCCGATTACTATCATTTTTATCATTTTAACTGCCGGAAACTTATTCGGGATTATGGGCATTATTTTAGCCATTCCAGGATATGCGATATTAAAAGTGTTAGTTACACACGGTTATAGATTTGTTAAGTTGAATACATGAAAAAAAGAGCTAAAACAGTGGGAACTGTTTTAGCGCTTTTTTATTAACAATTCATTTGCATATTGGCGCGCCCATTGATCCGCTTCTAATATAGCATCTAGTGAAGGATCTTTTACGTTATGATGAGCTTCAATTGTTTTGTAAATTGTTTTTTCAATATCGAAAAAGGCAATTTCATTTTTTAAGAATAGCGCATTCGCAATTTCATTTGCTGCATTTAATACAGCGGGAGTAGTACCACCGATTTTGCCACATTCATATGCGTATTGTAGACAAGGGAACTTCTCTAAATCTGGTTTTTCAAAATGTAAACTACCGATTTCTAATAAATTTAATTTTTCATAGGAAGAAGGTAGCCGAGTAGGATAGTGAAACGCATATTGAATCGGCATTCTCATATCAGGAGCACCGAGCTGTGCCATAACTGATCCATCAATAAATTCTACTAAAGAATGAATGATA
The DNA here is from genome assembly GCF_009183795.1 of Bacillus sp. B1-WWTP-T-0.5-Post-4. Lineage (NCBI taxonomy): Bacteria > Bacillati > Bacillota > Bacilli > Caryophanales > Bacillaceae > Bacillus > Bacillus sp. B1-WWTP-T-0.5-Post-4. The sequence goes on along the minus strand of NZ_WEIJ01000003.1, from coordinate 208,851 downwards.
CTTTCTTTATGAATCATTACATTAATTTTTTCATATGGAATATCAAATAGCCATCTCGCTTCCATTACTTCGAACCCTTTATTCATTAATGTGGCAGAATCAATCGTTAGTTTTGCGCCCATTAACCAGTTTGGGTGCTTTAAAGCATCTTTTGCTTGTAATGTTTGCATTTCATCACGTGTTTTATCACGGAATGCACCACCGGAAGCTGTTACAATTAACTTCTCAATCTCTTTATTATTTTCTCCGTTTAAACATTGGAAAATAGCTGAATGCTCACTATCTACTGGAATTAAGCGACATCCGTTTTGTTTCGCTAGTTCAGTTACGATATGTCCAGCTGCAACCAAAGTTTCTTTATTAGCAATAGCGATATCTTTCTTCGCTTTTAATGCTTCAATTGTTGGAAGTAATCCTGAAACACCTACAACAGAGCTTAATACAAGATTTGAATCAGGGTGAGTAGCTACTGCAATGAAGCCATCAGTCCCGTGTGTGATTTTTGTATTTGCTGAAATACGCGTACGAAGCTTGTCTGCTAAGTCTTTTGTCGCAACGCTTACAATACGAGGTTGAAACGTTTTGATTTGTTGCTCAAGAAGATCGATATTATAATTTGCGGTTAAACCGACGATTTTAAAATGTTCAGGATGAGCTGAAACGACATCTAATGCAGATGTGCCGATGGATCCTGTGGAACCTAAAATGGATATATATTTTACCATGAAAAAACCTCCAAAGTTGTTTCGAATATTTCTGCAAACCTATATAATATTAGACAATTGAAGTGGAAATTCCTTCTATATAAAATAGAAAATTTTGGTTTGTTTGGAAGTGAAATGTGATAAACTGTAAAAAATAACGAAAAAGCAATGAAAGAGAAGAGTACATATTCGAAACTTTTCAGAGAGCTGATATGTGGTGAGAATCAGTAAGGGATGAATATGGAATGGACTCTGGAGCTTCTAACTGAAATGAGTAGGTAAAGACGGTTACTTCACGTTATTGAAGTATGAAGTGAGCTAATGGTAGCTAATTAAGGTGGTACCGCGGGAGTCTCTCGTCCTTTTTTAGGATGAGGGGCTCTTTTTATTTTGAGAAAGGAGGAGTTAGTGTGAGTGAAAAAATAATGTTAACAGGAATTAAGCCGACAGGTTATCCGCATTTAGGGAATTATATTGGTGCGATTAAACCTGCATTACAAATGTCAAAGAATAATGAAGGAAAAGCATTGTACTTTATAGCTGATTATCATGCATTAAATGCTGTGCATGATTCAGAAAAGTTCAGCAGTTATACGAAAGAGGTAGCAGCTACTTGGTTATCGCTTGGACTTGGAGAAGATGTTGTTTTTTATCGGCAAACAGAAGTACCGGAAATTCTAGAATTAGCTTGGATTTTAGCTTGCCTCACTCCGAAAGGTCTTATGAACCGTGCTCATGCGTATAAAGCGAAGGTGGAGCAAAATAAAGAAGCAGGGTTAGAGGTCGATGCGGGAGTGAACATGGGGTTATATACGTACCCGATCTTAATGGCAGCTGACATATTATTATTTCAAGCTACACATGTACCTGTCGGAAAAGACCAAATTCAACATATTGAAATCGCGCGTGATATTGCGACGTATTTTAATCATACATTTGGCACGACATTTACACTTCCAGAGTATGTCATACAAGAAGAAGGAGCTATTTTACCTGGTCTTGACGGAAGGAAGATGAGTAAAAGTTACGGAAATGTGATCCCATTATTTGCAGAGCAAGAAAAACTACGAAAGTTAATATTTAAAATCAAAACAGATTCTTCACTTCCAAATGAACCGAAAGAACTAGAAACCTTATTTACAATTTATAAAGAATTTGCGACAGAAGACGAAATACAGTCATTACGTGAAAAATATGAGACTGGAATCGGATGGGGCGATGTGAAAAAAGAGTTGTTTCGCGTTGTAGATCGAGAGTTAGCTGGACCTCGTGAAAAGTACGCAATGTATATGAATGAGCCGGATTTATTATATGAAGCATTAGAAAACGGTGCTGAGAAGGCACGCGCTATTGCAAAGGTAAATTTAGCGGAAATTAAAAAACGGATTGGATTTAAGAGGGAACGTTAAGCGTTCCCTTATTTTTTTGATAATCTGTAATAATCCTCTCAATAACAGGGGGAAGATTATTAGGTAATTCATCAAGTGAAAAGAAGCGTAGTTCTTTTGATTCACTTTGATCGCATACAAGTTCACCATGAAATTCTCGGCAAATATAAACAACGAGTACACCGTGTACTTGATCGCCGTTTGGATAGATTTGAAAGAAGTCTGGCCCTGAGTATGTACGGAATAGTTCTGGATTTTTAATAATAAGTCCAGTTTCTTCATATACTTCTCGCTTTAAAGCGTCTTCTAATGTTTCGTTATATTCTAAGGCACCGCCAATAATGCCCCAGCGGTTAAAATCTGTACGGAGTTGCAGCAATACTTCATCTTTTTCATTTAATATAATGGCGTGTGATCCTATTAGAATAAGTGGATGATTTCCTACTAGATTTCTCATATCTTCAATATAACCCATGTCATTGCTCCTTGTATTTAATAATAGTTAGGAAGTTCTTTTAACATTCTTTCTGTTTTACGTGCTGTAAAGGCTAAGTTATGGTCATCTTTCGTTCTGAAAAATAATGTGCGTAAAAAGGTTTTAATATTGGCACATAAAATACAATACTCATTAAGCGAAAGGCGTTTTCTAATTTGAGGAAGCCTTTTTATTTTTTTATGAATAATAGAAATTAAATCGTTCTGAGGAAAATCATGATACAGCATTGCTAGTAATGGAGTAACAATGCGTTCATCTTCGTTATTATGAAAAAGGTCAGATGGAATAAAGATTTTATTTAATAAACAATGAATTAATTCTTCGTACCATTCAAAAGTTGTATACGTATTATGAACAATTTCAGTAAAGGCATCAGATACATGAGCAAGACAATGAGCCCATCCTTTATTTTCGATATAGCCCCGAAAATCCGTTTCTAAGTTTGTGTATGTAATGAGTTTATTTTTTATTTCTTCGATATCCTCCTCTGTACAAAAGTAGTGCGAATTAGCGAATTGGAGTATTAACGCAATTAACGAAACAGTGTAAGAACGTGTGAAAACCCCATCTGTATGTGGGGAGTAAATGTCACAATATAAATACTCATCACTTAAACAAGTTTGCAGAAGTAATTTCAGTTGATCATCCATAAGGAATTCATGATGAATGAAATGTGCAAAACATTTATATATAAGTTGGTAACGAACGTAGCTATCAGTCGTTCCGATATACTGAAGCATGTTCAAAGTTAACTCATTTACGTCTATATGTTGCAGTTGCGTATAGTCATTTTGTTGTATAAGCTCTAACTGTTGTTGCAATGCTGTAATATCCACTGGAGAACCTCCTCCGCACTTTAAAGATGCGATCTTTTCTAGTATTCTATATATTCAAGGACAATCCTGCTCATGCAAGGAGAACGATTAGAAATTCGAGTATGATATAGATGAGGGAAGAATATGACGACGATAGAACAGTTAGAAAAACATTTTAAAATAAGAAGAAATGCTTCTTCTATTATGATAAAAGAAAATAATGCAGAGATTTTTACAGAAGAGCAATTAGAGGAAATGATGCAATATTGCGTTGCTGAAGCTAAAAAAGATGGATTAGAAAAACTACATTTTGAAATCTCTTCAAAAAGTCCAAATTATGATGTGTATAAAAGATGTTTTGAAACGTATTCATTTGAATATGTTACGGAAAACATGATTGTATTTAAAGATATATACGAAGTAGAAGATGTAGAAAGTGAAATTGATTTTAAGCTTATTGAAGAAGTTGGAGAAGAGGCTTTTTATTCACTGTGGAATGAAGCAACGGGAGAACCAGTCGCTCATGATCAATTTGTGCATATGATGCTACAAGAAATTGGTGAGCAATGGAAAGAACATTGCTTAACAGCGAGTGTCGATAAAAAGCCGATAGGAATTGTAATCCCGCATATTGAAAGAGGTACGTTAGAAGAAGGGAAACTTATGTACTTCGCAGTTACTCCAAATATGCGTAATAAGGGATATGAAGCTGCGTTATTTGCAGGTGCGATGTTTGTCTTAAAGGAAATAGGTGCATCTTATTATATTGGTGAGACAAATATGCAAAATGAGTGGATGAAGGATGTTTTTGAAAAGAACGGATGTCAGTTGTTTAGTTCAACTGAGAGATATGTGAGAAAGTTTTAGGAGTATGAATGATGTATACTCTCGAACTCGTATAGCGGGAGGGGACTATATATGTTAAAGCAATCCATGCATTCATTCGTGTTATTGTATCCAAATGTATTGTTAGAAGGCTGGAATGTTGAAAAAGTTTCAGAACGTTATGAAGGTGAAAAGTGGGGAACTTTTTGGTTTCAGGTTGTTACTCCAACTGGGATGTTTCGAGTAAAGGAATTTTTTCTCGATATAATGGAACCAGTATTTCCGGATAGCTGTATTTCTCAAGCAAAAGGAGATTGTTTTCAATATAAAGGGCTTGTGTATTGGAAAGGTATAAATTATAAAGGAAAAGAAAGTTACGTTACATCTATATGGAAAACACAAGTTGAAATTTCTGTTGATCATGGATATGTAAACCAAGACGAAATGGAACGATTTCTATTTGAATTACAACCAGTAAATATGGAGCTTGGGAAAACGATATTACATACATCATTTCACTTATTAAGCTTTCAAGCGAAGAGAAGTGAAATGGGTGAGATAGGAAGATGTAGAGAGTGGAATGCTCCAGATGACGTATCCTATGTAAATTTGTTAATTCATGAAAAACTAAATTGGAAACTTGAATCGGTCGGTTTCGGAAATGACGAAACGCAGTATGTATACTGGGACGAAGTTAATAAACTATATGCACTTTGGGTTTGTAGACATAAAAACAAAGCGTATTATCCTATTTCTTCATGGACAATGAACTATGGCCCAAAACAAATTATAAACGGGTTAGAGTTTTATTCGCACCCTAATCGCGGAACAGTTGTATACGAAGATTTAGGTAATGAACAAATCGCATACGTATTTCGCGGTAATCCATGTACAAATTTTGAACAAGTAAAAGAACTTTTCGCTTGTTTGTAAGATAAAAAGAAAAATGAGAACGACAAAATGGATATTCCCATAATACAATAGGGTAAGATTCAATTATAAGAGAAAGCGTTGGTGAAAGAATGGAGCAGCAAAGAAATTGGCTACAAGCAACTGTAGAAAGAATTGAAGATAATACGTTACAAATAAAGTGGGAAAATAATATAGAAGAAGTTCGTATTTATTGGAGTACTTCGCCAGATCATATTGAAGAAAATGGAGAATTACTTTCAACTGTAAATGGAGAATTATCATATACAATTGAAAACCCGAGCGACAATGAGCGTCCATATTTTAGACTAGTAGGTAGTAATGGACAAGCAGTGACAGTAGCTGAGCGTAGATTGCCATTACAAGGTGCGTTTAACTTCCGTGATATGGGTGGATATGAAACGACAGATGGACGTAAAGTGAAATGGGGCAAATTATACCGTTCTGAAGAATTAGCAGGACTAACAGAGTGGGATATCGACTATTTACAAAAGTCTGGTTTAAAGTTAATTTGTGACTATCGTACAGACTTTGAGGTAAAGCATAAGCCCAATCCTGAGATTACAGGTGCTCGTCAAGTGTGCTTACCAGTTATGCAAGACTTAGCGAAAGACTTAAATATAAATGAGTTTTTCCAAGTTGGTGACCTTTCTATGTTAGGAAAACCAGGTGAGTATCTTGTGAAAATAAATCAAGATTTCGTAAGTGGTAACGAGGCATTCGTGAGCTTCTTAAACTTAGCGCAAAACCCGGAAAACTTACCGTTAGTAAACCACTGTACAGCTGGAAAAGATCGTACTGGATTTGGTTCAGCATTATTACTACTTTTACTAGGTGTACCAGAAAAAACAGTAATGGAAGACTACTTACTAAGTAACGGATTCCGTGAAAAGCTAAATGAAAAAATGATGGCCTTTTTAGGTGCGAAATTACAAAACGATGAGAGCAGAGCGATATTAGGTGCAATGTTTGAAGCACGTGCTGAATACTTGCAAGCTGCGATTGGTGAAATTCAAAAGCAATACGGATCAGTTGAAGCATACGCTGAAAGGGCTCTTGGCTTTACGAAAGAGTCGTTAGAGAAAATGAAAGAGTTATTACTAGAAGACTAATAAGTAAAAGGAGGCTGAGCGGATTAGCCTCCTTTTACTATTGTTGCTATAATTTTGTTAATGAGGATGTTGTGCACCGAGGAGAAAATGGATGAAAAGAACTTAAGAATCGGGGGATAAAATGATTTATACACGTGTAAAAGCAGAGGGGTTAAGAGAAAAGCTGGCAACAATACTAAGTCAAGAGTATAAGGAACTAGCTATTCAAGATTTAAAGGTGATTGGAACGGGAGTGCAAAATATTGTTTTTCAAGGAGATTCAGAAAAGGGGTCTTTGGCATTTCGAGTACCGTGGGAAAGAGAAGTGGAAAATATAAATGAAGACTTATTTAACAGTCGGATTTCGTTGCAAAAGGAAGCGGAGCTGTCTAAGTATTGTCATTCAAAAGGTATTCCAGTACCAAGGATACACGGATTGCATCTTTCAACCGAACTTGATTTTTTAATTTCGGATTGTGTATATGCTGATCATATGCCAATTTCCGCATGCAAAATAGGGGAGTTAGTGAGCAATCTTCATAGTATGCCAATTGATGGTTTGTATTACAAACAAAATATTAGAGAGCCCATTAGTAAGTATATAGCAGAACGAATTGTAAAACGGATAGAAGGGTTTAATACAATCACGAACTGTAAAATTAATCTTCCGGATACAAAAACAATTGAATATATTCTTAGTACAGCAGATCATGTAAAATGTTTATTACATATGGACATTCGACCAGCCAATTTAATCGGGTATAATGGAGAAGTTAAAGCAATAGTTGATTGGGATAACGCTTTAATTGGTCATCCATTGCTGGAGCTTATGAGAATAGCTGAAACAAATGAGGTTAGTTGGGATGAATTTAAAGATGGATATAAGAATGATAGTATCTTTAATGTTACTCCTCATATTGTTAGTTTATTTTATAGACTAGATACAGCAGTCATGCTAGCAAACTTATTTATAGCACATTTGAAAATAAAAGATAAAGGTGTATTCTATAAAGAGCGGGTTAAAGCGCTTCATCACGAAATATATAAAAATTTATAAGCAATGAGAACGAAGCTTTTAAAATAGGAATTGAGGAGAACATCATGAAATACAAAGTTATATTATTCGACGTAGATGATACATTATTAGATTTCCCTGAAACGGAAAGACACGCATTACATAATGCGTTTGTACAGTTTGATATGCCTACAGGGTATAATGATTATCTTGCAAGCTATAAAGAGATTAGTAATGGATTATGGAGAGATTTAGAAAATAAAATGATTACGCTAAGTGAATTAGCAGTAGATCGATTTAGACAATTATTTGCACTTCATAATATAGACGTAGATGCACAGCAATTTAGTGATGTATACCTTGAAAATTTAGGGAAGGAAGTACATCTTATAGAAGGCGCAGTACAATTATGTGAAAATCTACAAGATTGCAAGTTAGGTATTATTACGAATGGATATACGAAGGTGCAACAATCAAGAATCGGAAATTCACCTTTATGTAATTTCTTTGATCACATTATTATTTCTGAAGAAGTTGGTCATCAAAAACCAGCACGTGAGATTTTTGATTATGCGTTTGAGAAGTTTGGGATTACTGATAAATCAAGCGTACTAATGGTTGGAGATTCGTTAACTTCTGATATGAAAGGCGGAGAAGATTACGGCATTGATACGTGTTGGTATAATCCGAGTTTGAAAGAAAACGGGACAGATGTTAACCCGACTTATGAAGTGGAGAGTCTGCTACAAATTTTAGAAATTGTAGAAGTGGCGGAAGAAAAGGTAGCTTCATTTTAATCATGCTGATATTTGTCGAAAAATCGATATATTGAAAAAATCGTTGATATATTGTAAGTTGTGATAGATATATTTGAAAAATCGTTGATATATTGTAAGTTGCGATAGATATATTTGAAAAATCGTTGATATATTGTAAGTTGCGATAGATATATTTGAAAAATTGCTCATGTAAATTCATATACTAAGATATAGAACAAAAAAATAGAGCTACTATACAAGGTCATTCACGTGTTATAATGCGTGAATTAAATATGCGTATATAAATAGTTTCCTAGCGTGATGCGATGTCATGTATGATTAGTGTAACAACTAGAGGTGAATAAAGGATGTTAAAGTTTTTATTTGAGTTAGACAAGAATCTCCCGCAGAAGGATGAGCCACGGTATGATGCTTATTCAAAGGGCTTTATCGAAGGAGATGTAACGATTTGCGCGAGTGACAGCGTATTTTTTCAAAAATCATGTATGAAGGTTGCAGAGCTGGGGATTTATTTAGGTCAGTGGATGGAACAAGTTCAACATGGGCAGAACGTGCCTATGAAATATGAAACGGCTGACCGTGAAGAGGTAATTCTTGGTTTCTTCTATGAAGAGGATCATAATCAATGGAATGTTTTTTCCAGCTGGCAAGAATTTGAACTTCAAGAGCGTATAGCTACTACAACATTAATAGAGAGTGTTCAACGCTATTTGTATGAGTTAAATAAAGAACTGCGCATGATAGAATATCCTGTGACGTTTGATCAGTACTTAAGAGGAGAGCGAATGATGCAGCTCTCTTACAAACGACCGTGTGATAGTAAAGCAGATACGACACCGATAGAGGTTTATAATGGAAGTGAGCAAGTAGGTGTAGTAAGGGGCTATTATAAAAATACGCTGATGAGAGTGCTGGATTTTATTCCGAAAATTGGTAGTAATATTATTTATGAAATAAAGGATAGTAAGGACAATATTCGCGTCATTGCAAAGGATGTAAGTAGGCAGCGCCAAAGAAGGATTTTAGTAATGTACAAAGATAATCATGATGCAGAGCATGAAATACTTGTATGTGACGGAAAGTTATTGGATGCAAATTTCTTATTTACCTTTACATATAAGGCAGAAGAATATGTTGTTCATAAAACTTTATTTGGAATGGGAAAGTTATTACGAAAGGGCTATGTAATTGCAGATTGGAATATTCGTCTTGAGGAAGATATGTATTACATTGAGATAAATGTATATGATGAAGATTACATGCAGGATCAATACTTGCTATTAGGCGTATTTCATGCGGTTTTATATGGATAATCAATGAGAAATACCGTCATTCTTCTTGGAAAGAATGACGGTATTTTTTTTGTGATTCTTGTGACTGGACGTCTTTAATCAATCCTCAAAAATAAAAATCTCATCAATCGTACTATGTAATGCCTTCGCTATATCGTGAGCAAGTTGTAAGGAAGGATTGTATTTACCTTTTTCGAGATGACTAATTGTTTCACGTCGCACACCAACGCTCTTCGCTAAATCTTCTTGTGTCATGTTCAATTTGGCACGGTATTCTTTTATTCTCGTTACGAATGCCATGGTGCATCTTCCATTTCATCCATTGGTTTATCGAAAAAGAACATAGAAAAGCCGAATGTAAGAATGAGTGTGCCGAAAATAAGAGCGATATCAATCTCTTGTAGCGTAGGGTTTGGAAATAACATTTCAATAAACATAATGATTGTGGTAGTTAGTAACGTAACGATAAATGCATTGCGACACGATTTATTGACAATTTGTTCAAACAGTTCATCGTGTTGAACTGTTCTATACGATGTGAAAAAGGAGAAGAAACAGAACATAGTAAACAATCCTTTTTCATAAAAAAATCCGAGGAAACCGAAGAAACCGAGAAATCCTAAATATTTTATCCAAGTTGTTTTCATGATAGTTCCTCCTTATAGTGTTAGAAATAAATCACGTTATGTTATAAATATATCACATATGGATAGGAATGGTAATAATAGTTTTCCAGTTTGGTTCATAATAATAGTAAAAAGAGGAAATATGCTGCGAAATAAAGAGGATAATATTGTAAAATGGTTGTAAGGAGGGGGAGGAAGAAATGCTAACTTGGATCATGATCGTTGTATTACTTGTAGTGATTACTGTCATTGCGACGGTGTTAATTGGGCGGAATGGTGATGCAAATTATAGCAAAGCGACAAAGGGGAATATTAAACGCTTAACAATGATTTATATTATACTAGCTGTCGTTTTAGTTGTTGGATTAGGGGTGTATATTTATTTTAAAGGTTAAATATACTGAAAAATGTAAAAATCTTAAAATAGAACTATGCTATAATATCAATATAGTTATTTGGTAATTAAGGAAAGGATTGGATGAAATGATTGAAATTACGAATGTGTCAAAAAGTTATAATGGGTCTACCTATGCAGTAAAAGACTTAAGTTTATCTGTACCTAGCGGCGAAATCTTTGGATTTTTAGGACCGAATGGTGCGGGTAAATCAACGACAATTAAGATGATTACTGGTATTCACGGGGTGGACAAAGGGACTATTACGATTAACGGAAAAAATATTATGGAAGAGCCGATGGAAGCGAAGAAGACGTTTGGTTATGTACCAGATAGTCCAGATATGTTTTTACGATTAAAAGGAATTGAATATTTAAACTTTATGGCCGATATGTATGAAGTGCCGAAAGAAGTACGACAAGAACGAATAGAGTCTTTAGCGAAGAAGTTTGATCTTTATAATGCTTTATCTGATCAAATTCAAAGTTATTCGCACGGTATGAGACAAAAAATCGTTATTATTGGTGTGCTCGTACATGAGCCAGATGTATGGATTTTAGATGAACCATTAACTGGGCTTGATCCGAAATCTGCATATATTTTAAAAGAAATGATGAGAGAGCATGCGGATAAAGGAAAGATTGTATTTTTCTCTACACACGTATTAGAAGTGGCAGAAAAATTATGTGACCGCGTCGCGATTATTAATAAGGGAAACCTTCAGTTTAAAGGGAATTTAGATGAAATGAGAGATCATTTTAAATCCAATGAATCACTTGAAAAAATGTTCTTGGAGATGACGGGCAATGAGTAAAATTTGGACGTTAACGAAAGTATTATTGAAATTAAATTATGCAGATTTTATAACAGATAAGAAGAAGCGATGGGCGTATGTATTTTCATTTGCAGCTATTTTATTTGTCGGCTTTTTACTGTTTGGTTCTATCACGCATGCAATGTATGAGGGAATGATACATTTAGGGCAAGATCCAGGAATGATTATCGCAATGGGACTTGCGATTGCGAGTATATGGGTATTTTTAATGAGTATTACGAACATTTTAACTGTATTTTACTACAGCAATGACATTGAAATGTTATTACCATTACCATTAAAACCAGCGCAAATTATTTCAGCCAAATTTTTAACAGTATTAATTACACAATACGTAATGAGTTCATTTATTTTATTACCGATCTTTATTACGTACGGTTTAAAAAGTGGCGCATTTATTACATATTACATATATATGATTTTCATTTACTTACTCTTCCCAATTGTGCCGTTAGTACTAGCTTCGTTACTGATGACAGTTATTATGAGGTATACAAATATAGCGAAAAATAAAGACCGAGGAAATATATTTATTGGAATCGTAAGTATACTATTTATTGTAGGAATTAACGTATTTTTGCAGTGGAAAAATAAAAGTTCGTTTTCTGAAGATGCAATTGCGGATTACCTTGCAAACAACCAGTCTTCTCTTTTAGTACAAATGACAAACTATTTTCCAACTACATATTTTGGAGCAGTAGCATTAGTAGAAAATGCAAATTGGAAGGGACCTTTATATGTAATAATCTTTGCAGTTATTTCATTTGTCTTCTTTGTGTTGTTTTATTACATAGCAGAGCGTACATATTTAAAAGGGGTTATTGGACTTTCAACGAGTACAGCAAAGAAACAAGTTATTTCGGCGGAAGGTTTACAGAAATCAACAGTACAAAGTTCGCATTTAAAAGCGTATGTGAAAAAAGAATTTAAAACGTTATTCCGTACACCACAATTTTTCTTAAATTGCATTGTACAAACTTTCGTTATGCCAATTATGTTGTTCTTTATTTTATTTGTGCAAGATGGAAATTTAAAGTTTATTACAGAGTATATTAACAATTCAGAGACAACGGGATTTGCAATTGGTGTTGGCCTTTGTGCATCGTTATTTTTAATGGGTAGTAACGTCATTGCAACAACGTCATTTTCGCGAGATGGAAGCTCTTGGTTTGTGAATCGTTATTTACCAGTAAAGGCTTCGGATATCTTTTTTGCGAAAGCAATCACTGCTTGGTTAATTAATGTGATCATTTTAGCAGTATTCGGTATTACGATGGCAGTTGTAGCTGGGATTTCTCCAGTCTTTATGATACTGTGGTTTTTACTAAGTGCGAACGGGTTGTTATTAATTAATTTAATCGGAACACGCTGGGACGCGCAAACTGCAGATATTCATTGGGATACAGAGCAGAAATTATTTAAGAGCCGCTATACAACTTTGTGGAATTTTTTAGCTAATATTTTAATAGCTTTAATTATTGTGGGTGGAGTAAGTGTATTATACTTCTTCCTTCAAGTAGGACTTTGGGTTATGTTTATCGTTTTATTTGTAATGTTTACGATTGTAAATTATATCTTTATTAAAATGTTAAAATTAGGTGCTGAACGTATACTGTCAAATATTCAATAAGAAGATAGATCCTCTGTATTCATGCAGGGGATCTGTGTATAGATGGAGGAGAAAAAGGTGAAGAAAATAGCAATTGTAACAGGGGCAACTCGTCTGAATGGAATTGGTGCAGCTGTATGCAAGGTGCTTGCTCAAAAGGGGATAGACATTTTTTTCACGTACTGGCCAAAGTATGATAAAGCGATGCCATGGGGAATGAGTGATCAAGAACCCTTTTTGCTGAAAAAGGAAATTGAAAGTTACGATGTTCGATGTGAAATGGCAGAAATTAATTTATCGCAGTCTTATTCGCCAAATCGTTTGTTTTATATGGTATCAGAACGGTTAGGTGATCCATCTATTCTAGTTAATAATGCAGTATATTCTACTCATACGAGGATTGAGGAATTAGATGTAGAGCAGTTGGATAAACATTATACAGTTAATGTTCGAGCTACTATGCTATTAAGTTCATTGTTTATAAAACATTATTCACTTAAAACGGGCGGGAGTATTATTAATCTTACTTCAGGACAGTCAGTAGGTCCAATGCCAGATGAACTAGCATATGCAGCAACGAAAGGGGCAATTGAAGCATTTACAAAGTCAGTAGCACCAGTTGCGATGGAGAAGGGGATTACAGTGAATGCTGTAGATCCAGGACCGACGAATACAGGATGGATTACAGAGGAGCTGAAGCATCATTTAGTATGGAAGTTCCCGCAAGGTAAAGTAGGAGAACCGGTGGATGCTGCGCGCTTAATTTCTTTTTTAGTAAGTGAAGAAGCGAAATGGGTTACTGGGCAAGTCATTCACTCGAATGGTGGTTACTCATAAAAATATTATGTTAACAAATGTTGAGAAACAAAAAACGAAAGAAAATTTTATTTTTTTGTATAAATAAAATGTCAAGAAAGATAAAAATTTGATAGAAGAGTATATCGTCATATGAAGATCGTAATTCTTAATGTGACAATATACTCTTTTTCTTTTACTTGCGAGTAGAAAAATGAAGTAGAAGAAACTCGAATATTAAAATGAGTTTATCAGTTTTTGTACGTATTATTATGAAGATTACTGTCGGAAAGATGATAATTCCTATGAAAAGGGATTTTTTAAGGGGGAATCGAATCGTAAAGGGGAGGATAAATTATGTAAAACATAGGGGGATTTATATGAAAATGAAAAAGGTCGCTATCGCATCGATAACAATTGGTACAATGCTTACTATGGCAGCTTGTAGTCCTTCAGCAGATAAAGAAACGGAAAAGAAAGAGCAAGTAACTGCGCAAAATGATGGAGAAGCAAAAACGACAAGTGCAGATGAAGCGTCAAAAACAACGAAAGATACTGAAAAAGAAACAAATACTTCTTCAAATGAAAAAACAGATAAGGATGCAAAAAATACGAAAGAATCATCAGGGACAGAAAGTAACGGCAAAACGTCAACTCAAAACGAAAATGTAAAAACAAAAGAAAAAGAGACGACAGGAAAAACGAATGATCAAACGACTAGCGGGAAAACAACAGATCAAAGCACAAGTACAAGCACAAACAATAACGGAAAGACAACGAAAGATCCGAAGAAAAGTGTTGCTGTGAAAACGAATGTTAAAGAAGTTGTAGCATTAATTGATAGCTTGGACAAGCAGTTAGCTGCTAATCCAAAATTGGAAACAGTGAATAAGCTTGGTAAACAAATTAATGAAAAGTGGGATGTAATTGAGAAAGAGCTAGAAGCATCACATCCGACGGATTCTAAAACAATCGGTCAAAGTATGTATCCGTTAATTGTAGGAGCGGAGAAAGAAAAAATTGATATTAATAAAATGAAATCTTTAACGACGAAAACGAAAAAAGATTTAAATCAGTTATTGACGAAACTTTCGTAGTTTCAAAAGCCTACTCGTGTGAGTAGGCCTTTTTTAGTTTGTTGTAATGTGCACAGTATAACTTATTTATTTTCATTTTCAATTACGATGCGAAAGGAACTGAATGCTTGTTGACTGATATAATCTTCTTCGCTAACTTTATAAGGAAATGGAAAAGCGACGAGTTGCAAATTACTTTCCTGATCCACTGAAGGCAATGTGAAATTAAAGATTTGCCTCGTTTCAGGTGCAACCTTAGTATAAACGACTTTTCTATTGTTAAATATTTCAACTTGTTTCCAATCTTTAAAAGCCACGATTGCGTAAGTCATTTCATCATTTGTTTCATTACCGTTTGATAAAATTAATTGCTTGCCTTCCTTTTCAAAGAAGACAGTTTGTAAGTTCTCTTCACGGTTCGTAACAAATAATGGTTCGTAAAGACCATCTTTTAAAATAGCATCTGGATCTATAAGGGAGAGTTTTATTTTTTCGTTTTCTTTTTGAAGAGGATGCATTGAATATCGCATACTTAGAATATCTTCTAAAATAGCTGCTTTATTTAAGTTATTATCTTTTAATTTGTATTCAGGTTTTTTAATTATTAAAAAGGTTAATTCACTTGCATTAGGAGAAGTGTGTAAAGAGATTTTCCTAGTCATTGGACTGTTTGGTTTCATATCAAAAAAATAGTGTGATATTTCATTAGTAGTATCTTCTATTTTAAAAGGTTTTTGTTCGTAATCTTCTAGAACAATTAATCCATATTTTCGGTTTTCATTAATAGTATGTACGAATGATAATGTTACATTAATTTTATTATCCTCACTAGTAATTGTACTACCATTGTTAATATGTTGGCCTTGATTATCTTTCAATCCGTAAGAAACAGTATTGGTTTGTTGCTCTCGTTTATTTTCTATGGAAGGTGGATGAGGTTGTATGAATGAAGTATTGAACAAAATATAAATTGTAAGTAATGAAATAAGTAAAACACCGCTAATAATATATATTTGTTTCATAAATAGCACCTCAATATATGTAAAATATTATAGAAAAAAGATATGCAAGATGCATATCTTTTTTCTCTTTCTTACCAGAAAGCTTTTGTTTCGTGATTCACATCATTATAACCACTTAATTTATAGGTATGATTACCGATAGCGTAATCATCTCCATAATAAATGCTTGTGTTGGTCGCTGTAGCACTTACAAAGGATGATTTTTTTGCACTATTACTTTTCGTATTTACTAATGAGCCATCGCCATTGAAAGTTCTTGCTTTTGCATAAACATAGTCTTCGGTCGTAGTTGATTTCGATTTAGCAACTGCATAGGGGTTACCAAAAAAGGGAGTATATACGCTAATGTTAGAGTCATTCTTAGGTGCAGCTGCAATAGTCAAACTAGGAACACTAGATGTTTTTGTTGATTGAATTGTATCAAAGTCAACTAAAACGGGCTGCTTGTCTACAGTATCGACCTCTGAAGCACTTGCGTTATTAGTAAAACCAAAACCTAAAACCGCTAACCCTAAAGTTGTCACCGATAAAGATTTTTTCATATTCACTAATTTTCCCACCTTTTTAAATTTTTGAGTTCGAACTCAATTCATACAATATATGAAAATTTCGAAACTCTCAATGGTTTATTCCATACTTAACTTTTCTTTTACTTTCGATTCAACATGTCTTCATTTGCAAAAAAGCGAATATATCTTCTAATGCTTAGCCAGCAAGGGATACAGGTTTAACTTTATGAAATTCGTGTAAATTTAAATCTATTCATGTCAGAATCTCTGTTATTTTTAAGTTCATATGGGAAACTTATTAAAAAAAGGATGGTGACAAAAATGACAATCGATCGAATTTGTACAATTGGACCCGCAAGTAATAATAAAGAAACGTTAGCACAGTTAATAAAGAATGGTATGAAAATTGTTCGACTGAATTTATCGCATGGCACGCATGAAAGTCATAAAGACATCATTCGTTTAGTGAAATCATTAGATGACTCTATTAAATTTTTGGGTGATGTACAAGGACCTAAAATAAGATTAGGTGAAGTGAAGGGAGAGCAAATTACACTTCAGGCAGGAGATTCTTTTATTTTACATACACAATCAGTTACAGGGAGTAATACAGAAGCAAGTGTTGATTATGAAGGAATTGCGAATGATGTAAAAGTAGGCAGTAGAATTTTAATTAATGATGGAGAAGTTGAATTAATTGTTGAAAAGATAAGTACGGACAAAATAGAAACGAAGGTAAAAACAGGTGGCAATATCTCATCTCATAAAGGAGTTAATTTACCAGATACGGCTGTTCGTTTACCAGCTATTACAGAGAAAGATAAAAAAGATATTCAGTTTCTTTTAGAGGAGAATGTTGATTTTATCGCGTGTTCTTTCGTAAGAAAACCTAGTCATATAAAAGAAATACGAGATTTTATACAACAGTATAAAGAAACGTCACCTAATATAATTGCAAAAATAGAAACGATGGAAGCAATCGAGAATTTTCAAGATATATGTAAAGAAGCAGATGGAATTATGATTGCAAGGGGCGATTTAGGAGTAGAGTTACCGTATCAATGCATTCCGCTTTTACAGAAAATGATGATTCAGGAATGTAATCGAACGAATACATATGTCATTACAGCAACACAAATGCTTCAATCTATGGTAGATCATTCTATTCCAACAAGGGCAGAGGTGACTGATGTGTTTCAAGCTGTACTGGACGGGACGAATGCAGTTATGCTTTCAGCTGAAAGTGCATCAGGAGAACATCCAATCGAAAGTGTGAGAACATTACGTCTCGTTTCAGAATTTGCAGAGCATGTTAAAAAAGATGGACCTTTTGCGATGAAAGATGTACTGGAGTTACTGCATAAATCACTGAATGAGTGATGAATAAAAACACGAGGGCGGATATGCATCCGCCCTCGTGTTTTTCATTCATACTATTCTTGCTCTTGCTCATCCAAAATCTTTTCAAACGCAGCAGATACTTTATCAAACTCTTCATCATTTTCAATGTATGAAAACTCATTATCTTCTTCTACTTTTAAAAAGAAAATATCAATGTCTTCCTCAGTTTCTGTTTGGATATCTTCAACAAAGGCAACTGCAATATATTCTGCACCTTCGACATCCATCGCTCCAAGTACTTCTACTTCTTGCTCTTCGTTATTCTCATCACTAAGAGTAAACACTTCGCCAACTTCAATATCAGACATATTCATTCTCCTCCTGTTCGACTCTAAAAATAGAGCACTCAAACTGTATACATACTAACATATCTTTCCATGAAAAACCAAATTCATACGTAAGAAAACAATTCATTCTTCTTTAGTATGAGTATACAGCTATTAGGAGCATTATTTGTCTGTGCTATATTACTTAATCCATTCAACAATTGTATCCATAGTCTGTCTTGTTTTATCACGCTTTGGCTCTTCTTTACGGTAACCAAAGGCAACCATAACTGATACTTCAAAGTTATCGCCTTGTATAATGCCTTCTTGACGAAGTAAAGAATCTACTTCCTCTTTATCAAATCCTTCTATTGGACAAGAATCAATACCGATTTGAGCTGCGCTCGTCATCATATTACCTAAAGCAATATAAGTTTGTTTAGATGCCCAATCAAATACAGCACGATCGGATTGTAATAAGTTAAAATCTGATTCCTGGAACTTTTTGAAGAATTCATATCTAATTTTTTGAGTGTCTTCAGGCAATCCAATAATATCGTTCATCATATATTTAATATACTCTGCATCATAATGCATATCTTTAATGTTTCTTGAAAGAACAATAACAAAATGACTAGCTGTTGCAAGTTGCCCACCAGCGCCCCATGAATACGGTTGTAGTTTTTCTCTTAATTCTTTATTTTGTACGACAATAAATTTCCAAGGCTCATATCCAAAAGAAGAAGGAGATAATCTGCCTGTTTCTAAAATGAATTTGAAATCCTCTTCTGAAATTTTGTGCATAGGATCGAATTCTTTACATGCATGTCTGAAATGAAAAGCCTCCATAATCTTTTCTTTTGTAATTTCATTTGTATTTGTCATAAAAGTTCCTCTTTTCATGAATTTATTTTTGTAAGTAAATTATATTTTTAAAGTAACACAGATACAAGTACGCACATTTATGTGGTATAGTATCAAAAAAGATACTATTGATAAGGGAAGGGATTTATTATGGATTGTTCAAATGAAAATAATATAAATTACCCATTTTTAAATAAATATTCTTGTCCAGTTGAAGCTATGGTTGAGGTGATTGGAGGGAAATGGAAAGGGGTAATTTTGTATCATTTATTAGATGGTACAAAGCGGTTTAATGAATTAAAAAGATTAAAACCAAATATCACACAAAGGATGTTAACACTGCAGCTGAGAGAACTTGAAGCTGATGGGATTATACATCGTGAAGTATACCGTGAAGTACCACCTAAAGTTGAATATTCGTTAACTGAGCTTGGTGAATCACTACGTCCAGTGATTCTATTAATGATGGAATGGGCAACTCATAATATGGAGAAGGTTTTGGAGAATAGGAATACGAAAAATAATAGTTAAGAGTTGAAATTGATATAGACGAGTTATGTGAAATAGTTGTAGAAATAAAAGGTGTTTCCATACGTGAAAACACCTTTTATTTCTATATTTTTTACTTTTTAACTTCAACTGCTGAAGTTGGAAAGTTATTTAAGTTTGCAGTTTGACCATACCAATCAGCATGTTTAAAAACAACACCTTTTCCATATCCGTCAGTTGAAGTACGTTCCCATAGTGTTGTTGAGTAGCTAGCAGTAGGAGCTGCTGTACGTACAGAAACAATTTGATTTTGCCAACTAGCAGACAAGTTTTTATAACCGCTACTTAGAGAAAAATACTCGCTACCTTGATTTGTAAGTTTATAGAAGTCTGTACTACCAGGTCCGCTTCCTCCAACACCAAGGGGAGTGATTGAATGATTCAACCTTTGTTTATCTTTTTCAATAAAAGACTCTAAACTTTCTTTGCTCGAAAATCCATAAGATAACCAGTCTCCATTTTGATTTTGTTTCGGTAGAACTAACGTTATTTTTACGTCTTCCTTTGATGGAGCACTCAATTTGTTAAACGAATCAACAGTCTTTTCATCTACAGTTACATATTCGAAAGAGGAAATCGTATAATCTTTTTCGGTACTAGCTGATACTGATCCCAGTCCTCCAGTTAACGACGAGACAGTTAATAATGCACCTGCTACCAACTTTTTCAGCATGGATTCATCTCCTTAAAACTTAGATTTTTTACATAACTAAAATGTATGTTAATTTGAATGTTTTATAAATATTTAGAAATTTATAAAAATTAAACAGAATATTCTTTTATTATTCTGAAGTAAGGAAAGTAATTAAAAATGAAAAAAGGTTTACTTAAAAAGTAAACCCTTTTTGCTGACCTATTTCAAAACTCAATGGATGAAAGTTTCATTTTATCCATCTATGAATCATACACTTCTTTTGCATTCGTAGAAGCAGCATCTAATAAAAGGAAAATGGCTGCTATCATATGTAGAAAGATGTCTATATAAGGAAAGAAGGCAACTAGAGTAACGATAATACCGATATACTGAGGGTACGTATTCATGCCTTCTTTTTTAGCTAATAAAATAGTAGTGATATGAAAAACAATCAATAGTAGTAAAGGTAACCCATATAGGTTAACAAGACTTGGAAATACATAATAACAAGGAAGTAATAAAAGATGATAGATCCCTGTAGTCCACTTTAGTGCTTGAATGTAGGTTTTCAAAGTTAATCCTCCTAAAACAATTCATATCTATATATTACCAAAAATAATAGGTAATTGGATATTGTTTATTTGTATTTTTAATAGATTATAATAATTTTATGTAAACTAATTGTTAGGTATCTATAAAATAGAAAAACCACCCAAACGAGGGTGGTTCGTATTATAAATAACTACTTAAAGAAGAAATCGGAACCTTCACTTCACTACCTTCCTTCATATTCCGCAGCATAACGGTTTCTGTACTAAGTTCGTCTTCCCCAATAATAAGCACATAAGGTATATTCTCTTTATTGGCATAATTAAGGGCGCGTTTTAATTTGCGTCCTGCTAGTTCAAGTTCGACTTTTAAGGAAGTGGTGGAACGTAATTGCTGGGCAATTTGTAAGCATTGTAACTCTGTCCCAAGCGGGATGATAAATAGATCCGCTGTAGATGAGATTGTTTCTTTCTGCGATAGTGCTGTATAAATAACGTCTAAACCGAATGAAATACCGACTGTTGGATAGTTTATATTATCACCACGGAAAGCTCCGATAATGTTATCGTATCGACCACCGCTACCGATGCTAGATGTAATCGATCCATCTTTTAAAAAGATTTCATATACAGTACCTGTATACATTGTGAGTCCTCGCGCTAAAAACGGGTTGAATATCGTATTTTCATTTATTCCAAGGGCGATTAAATATTGCTGTAATTGTTGTAGTTCGTTTACTCCATCGGCAACGAGTGGATTATTGAAAGTTTCTTTAAAGTCAGCGATAGTAAGCTTTAGACAAGATAATACGGTATTACATATCGTATCAGCCATTTCTTCAGAAATTCCGCGCTCTAATACATCTTTTCGTACACCATCAATCCCAATCTTTTCGATTTTATCTAATGATAAAATGACGTCACTTGTTAACTCAGTAGGGATGTTAATGGCCTGAAGAATACCATTTAACAATTTTCGGTTATTATATTGGATCGTTATCTCTAAGTTTAACGTTCGGAACAGTTCAAACGCCATACCCATAAGTTCAGCTTCTGCCATGACAGACTCAACACCGACGATATCAACGTCGCATTGTATAAATTCACGAAATCTTCCTTGTTTAATTGGCCCATCTCGAAATACTTTCCCAATCTCATAACGTTTAAAAGGGAGGCGGAGGTTCGGATTCATTGCCACAACTTTTGCGAATGGAATAGTTAAATCGTATCGTAAGGCGAGCTCACGTTTCCCTTGATCCTGAAGTGTATATATTTCTTTTAATATTTCATCGCCACCGCCGTACTTGTAAGACATAAGCTCATACATATTTAACGTCGGCGTTTCTAAAGGTTTGCATCCGTATCGTTCAAACGTATCTTCACAAGCTCTTTTAATTTTATTTCGCAGCACTTGTTCTTCTGGTAAATAGTCTTTCGTTCCTTTTACATTTCTCATTTCCATCATAATCACTCCTTTTTTAAATTAAAAAAAGCTATGCAGGTATAAAAATACCCACATAGCTTTATGAACGCTTCGTGGGTCAACAGGAAAAGCCCTGTACCCACGAAGAAAAATTTTTCTTCGGATACACGGCGTTACGTATGATGATGAAGTTGGAAAGAAGTATTAAAATTTCGCATGACAAATCTCTCCTTAACGTAAGTTTTTCCAAATTATATCAGATGATTTTTGAATTATCAATATTTTTAGTTTTGAAAAATACGTGAAGTTATGTAGGAGAAATGGAAAAGGGTGTATAATAAAGGGAAACTTAATGATATGAAATAAAGTTTTAAGGAGAACGTTATGAAAAAAGATAAAACAAATGCGATGCGAATATTAGATAAAGAAAAAATTGAATATTCGATGATGTCATATGATCCAGACGATGGGAAAATTGATGGCGTATCAGTAGCCGAGAAAATTGGACGAGAAGTGAGAGAAGTATATAAAACGTTAATCGCTCAAGGGAATAGTAAAAATTATCATGTGTTTATTATTCCGGTAGATGAGGAACTAAATTTAAAAGCTGCCGCAAAAGCAGTAAGTGAAAAGAAAATTGAAATGATTCCTGTTAAAGATATTACGAAAGTGTCAGGATACATTCGCGGCGGTTGTTCACCAGTTGGAATGAAAAAGTTATTTTCTACATGTATCGATGAAAGCGCCCAATTACTTGATAAGATGATAGTGAGCGGCGGGAAAATTGGTATACAAATTGAGCTGAAAGTTGATGACTTGGCGAAAGTGACGAGAGCGCAGTTTGGAGAGGTAACGAAGTAAATATACATAGGAAAAGAAGTTCTGGTTTTATCCCGCTATTCGCCGGGCAGTAAGTAAGACCCTCACCTCAAAATTCAGCGGAAGCAAAGAAATTAGGTGGGGATTAATTGCCCGTAAAAGCACGATTGGTGAGGGCTGATAATCAGTGGGGATGAACAAAATCCCCACTGATTAAAGTTTCACTTTATTGAATTTAGATAATAATTTATAGGATAGTTAGTCCATTATGGGGCTGATTGTCCTTTTTTATTTACAAACTGGATAAAGATTGAATGTTTAGTTTGATATAGGCATGTAATCTGAATTGTTTGTTTGGCTTTGGGAGGAGGACAAAGGCTCGGTGCGAGGACTTTAAATAAGTTCCTCTTAAAGATAGACAAGTGACGGGAGAGTGTTTAATGAAGGTTCAAGAAATACCCTAAGAAAGCACGTATTGGGGGGCAGTGTTTTGGCCCCCATCGGCTAAAAGTATGAAAGATTTTATACAGTTTTTTTGCTAATCCAGTAACAAACAAGAACACTAAAACCGCGTTAGGATAGGAATGTATAAAAAATGTCTAGATTCATAGAACTAAAAAAGAAGTTTCACTTGTGAGAGCAGGGTTCTCCTTTTTCATTGCTACTGATAATGAGACGTTATGTTAACTAATTTTGAATATCGTATACAGACTAAAAACAGAGAAAACTTCCTGTTGTGTAGGGTATTTTTTCTGTTTTTTTGATGATAGTTGTTAACTGATTTCTCACATTTCAAAAAAACTACTTTTTTGTTTGCTTGTCCACACCATTTCACCTCTTTGTGAATTTTATAGTATTAAAGGAGGTGAAAAGAATGAATGAAGATATTATTTCAATTGGAGCAAATTGTATAGTGAGAATTAGAAACAGATTCTTTCTTCTAGTAGAAATTGAAGTGGAATTTGGAAATGTAGCCATAGAGGAATTTGTTTTTATTCGAATATCTGAGCAAGAAGCTAGAACATTGTTAGCAGGGGGTATTCAACGTTGTACTATTTCCAATTGTATTCCTAGGTCTCATGATGATTTAGAAGTAGAATTCATTTGTGTTTTAATCGTAGGTGGGGAAGCATTTGCGGTTTTTGATGTAGAAGACGATGTTGATGAAGCTGTACTTGTTCCAATTTCATTAAGAGAAGCCGAGCGTTTAATCTGTAGAGGAGCAAGACGATGTACAGTTATTAATAGATAAGAGTAAGCCTTTTGGGTACTAAAGAAGTTTCATTTTGTGTGGCTTCTTGTAAGAATGATTATGTAAATATGAATATCCTCCAGAGTACTTAACTGGAGGATATTTTTTAGACTTCTAGATGTATTAACTACTGATAATGAGACGTTATATTAATTAGGTTTGGATATTGTATACATCGTCTTTTCTTCAACTAAGAGTGCAGATTCATACAGTAAAAATTACTTTTTTAACTATAAAATAAGAAGAAATGAACCTATATTACTACTGATAGAGCTATGTTATAATGAAAATAAGGGTTTTATCCTTATTTTCATTATATAGGAGAGTGTTGAACATGATTATCAAGTTCATTCGTTTACGTTAATTTTAAACACAATTCGTTATGCCCGACTATTTTTTTCGAAATGTGTGGGTTTATTTGGTTGTGTCTTTTTTTATTAACTAAATACGAATGAAATGAGGAGTTAATCATGACTGAAAAGATTATTAAAATTAATAAAATTGATATATGTACAGAGAGCTTTGGCAATTCAGCAGATCCAGCAGTCTTACTAATTATGGGAGCCATGTGTTCAATGGTTTATTGGGATGAGGAATTTTGTCAACAATTAGCTGATACGGGCCGATATGTTATTCGTTATGATAATAGAGATGTCGGACGGTCAACTACTTATGAACCGGGGAGTTCCCACTATACTGTGGTAGATATGGCTGATGATGCGATTGGGGTACTCGATGCATATCATATTGACGAAGCACATATTGTTGGAATGTCATTGGGTGGAATGATTGCTCAAATTGTAGCCTTAAGGAACCCTGAGAGAGTTATAAGTATAACTTTGATTGCATCAGGTATTTTTGGTTCTGAAGATAACGACCGAAATTTGCCTCCGATCGATGAAAAGATACTCGCTTACCATACTAATGCGGCCAAACTAAATTGGTCGGATGAAGAATCTGTTGCAAATTACTTGGTTGCAGGATCAGCATTACTTTGTGGTTCAAAGCATAAATTCGATAAGAAGAGGGCTTATAAGCAGGTAGAAAACGAAATAAAACGGGCAAATAATCTACTCAGTATGTTTAATCATTCCCTTCTTAAAGGTGAGGATTCTTATGAGGGGAGATTAAAAGAAATCAATATACCTACTTTGGTTATCCATGGTACAGAAGATACAGTGCTTTCATACGAGCATGGTCTTGCTCTTGTTAATGAAATACCGCATGCTGTGTTACTACCCTTAGAAGGATCGGGTCACGAGATTCACTGTGACGATTGGAATCATATAATCAACGCTATTTTGAATCATACTTCAGTCCTGTAATTATTATAGAAATCGTATAAAACAAAAAATATTTGGAAAAAGGGTTACAATCGAATCTGTAACCCTTTTTTTCTATTAAAAATCAATTTTAGAACTGTTACTCATTTAAAGAATAGTAATACGCTTAGTTATTGGTATTTACTTCCAATGATGAAAATTATGTAAATAAGCTGTTCACTGGATTCCCATAGAAAACTGTGGTGAGATGAGATTTTTGATTTTGAAGTACTTCAAAATCTTAGCTAGATGGCTATGTAGCGGTACCCACATTAAAAATGCAGGAACATATCAAATATGTTCCTGCATTTAATTTTATTAAGTTTAATATCTATGACCTAAATATAATAGAATTTGGAGCTTCTTTTTATTTTAAATAAATTGGGTAATTAGACTATAACATTAATGTTTATCATTGAATATAATAATAATATAATGGAGGTGGTGTTATATGGCTCTTACTACAGGACCAATTGAAAACGTAGGAAATCAACCTGCTAATGCAAATAAAGTTAGGGTGAAGATCCTTAACCGTACTGCGGGCCCACTTACTGGAGTAGCTAGAGTTTTTAGACTTGACGGTTCATTAGTATTAATTGAACAGGTAAACTTCAATGTGAATTCTAATGCTTCTACTTTTGCAACTCTAAGTTTAGTTCATCCTGCTCTTGGACAAGCATTTGAATATGAAGTTCAAATTGTTCCTAATCAACCTGGTGGACTATATAGTGTTTATGGACTAACAGCTGAAAATGTTATTATTACTGCACAACGTGTTGTGAACTCAGAATTGACACAGTTTCTTTAATTAAAATAGATTGGTGCCTACATGGTATCCAATCTATTTTTGTACGTATTATTCAGAGAAAGAATGGTTTTACACAAAAATAAAGATAGTTATGGAAAAGGGAAAAGTCGAGCTATCATCTTAATTTTTATTATTTCTGTCTTAGACCGTATCTGTTTTGTGGCACGGTTTTCTTTGAATGCATTTTATTCAAACTGTTTTTTAAAGTATTTATCAAATATGCATTATTGCATAAATAAATTTAAATTTATAAGTTAATATTAAACTACTTTTTAGTTGTAAAGAATATGTTAATAATCTTTATAAGAAAAGGATATTCCTTGTAAAAAGTGAAATTGTTTGGAATGTGAATAAACAAAAAGTTTAGAAGTGATACAGACTGGATAGAGTCTTGTATTAAATAAACAGAAAAGGGGTATGGGTTTCTAAAAGGTTTCGGGGGTTAGAAAGCACTTTTTAGTTAATAGCTTTAAATTATATTTTAAAGGGGAATGGGTATATGAAGTTTCGAAATACAAAGATTGCTATGGTTACACTATCTTCATTTTTTATTTTAGGTTCTGCATCTCTATCATTCACAGATACTATACACGGTGAAGTGGTTCCTGCATCAGCACAGGAGATTATTGTAAAAAATTATGATGATACATATTATAATAACGCAATAGGAAAAACGGGGTTAGAATTAAAGAAGGAACTGCATAATATTATTGATAATCATACAAAACTATCATACAGTGCGGTTTGGGAAGCAATAAGAGATACTGATGAAGATCCAAATAATAAAAATAATGTGATACTCTTATATACTGGTCGTTCGCAAGGGAAACTTACGAATGGATCAGGAGTAAATAACTGGAACCGAGAGCATGTTTGGGCAAAATCTCACGGTGACTTTGGAACGACTGCAGGACCTGGAACAGATCTACATCATTTAAGAGCGACGGATGTATCTGTAAATAGTTCACGTGGAAATCTAGATTTTGATAATGGTGGTGTGAATCATTCTGAAGCGACAGAATGTAAATATGATAGTGATTCTTGGGAACCTCGTGATAGTGTAAAGGGAGATATTGCTAGAATGCTGTTTTATATGGCTGTTCGTTACGAGGGAGACAACGGCGAAATAGATTTAGAACTAAATGAAAAAGTGAATAACAATAAAGATCCATACATGGGGAAACTATCTGTCTTATTAAAATGGAATGAACAAGACCCGGTCGATGATTTAGAGCGAAAGCGTAATGAAGTGATTTTTACAAAATATCAACATAACCGCAATCCTTTTATTGATCATCCAGAATGGGTAAATAAAATCTGGAACTAAGATTTTTAAAGGTATTATATTTTGATAAAAGGGATTGATCATTATGATCAATCCCTTCTTATATTTTTACTAGAATAAATGATTTTTATAGGACTAGTGAGGGAAATAGAATAGATATTTATATGGAACGATAGTACTTATTTATCTAGTTAAGTATTTAGTAAGGTCCCCACTCAATATTCACCCCAACAATAAGAAAAACAAGTCCAATGATAAACCAAATGAGTGCAAGTGGAGCCATGAAACGAATCCATTTTCCATAAGAAATCCCGCTTGCTGCGAGAACGCCCATTAAAACACCAGAAGTTGGATTTAAGCAGTTTACTACACCTTCCCCAAGCATAACAGCTTGTACTGTAACTTGGCGTGTAATGTGCATAAAATCAGCTAATGGAGCTAATATCGGAATAAAAATAACCGATTCTCCTGTCCCGGATGAAATGAGGAAATGTAATGCGGCACTACTCACATACATGCCGATAACACCAAATACAGGGTTTTGTCCTTCGAGAGCTTGTGCGAGTTGGTTAACAATTGTATCAAGCAATTTTCCTTGTTCTAAAATGACTGAAATACAGCGAGCCATTCCGACAATTAAAGCACCGTAGATAAGGTTTTGGCAGCCAGTTAGAAAAGTAGAAGCGATATCGTTTGCTTTCATGCCACCTATTATTCCGGCTGTAATTGCTATGAAAATAAAAGTAGCGGTCATTTCTGCGTCCGTCCAATGTAGACGAAAAGCGCCTATTAAAAATGCAATTAATGATAAAGCTGAAACGAGTAAAATTAATTTATGACGTATCGTCCAAGGAACTTCCTTTTTCTCTGCTTCTTTTTCGCTTGAAAGAGCGTTACTTGGAAACCAGTTGTCGCCAAGGATGCTTCCTTTATTCGATTTTTTCAAGCGCTTTACATACCAATTTATATATAGAATGGTAGCAAGTAAAAAAGATATATAAATTGCTGTGCGTAAACCAATTCCCGAAAACATCGGAAGTTCTGCGATCTTTTGTGAAATGCCTAAAGGTGAGGGAGATAAAATAGTAGCATTAAAACCAGCATAAGTACCTAAATAAATAATTGCTACACCGACGATAGCGTCCCATTTTAACGTGCGTGCAACGATGATGCCGATGGGGATAAAACCGATAACTGAGTTAACGATAATACCAGTCGTTCCAAGAATAGAAAAAAGCGCAGCAACTATACAAATGAAAAGTAATTGCTGATTACGAAATTTGTTAATAACATGATAGATTAAACCGTCAAGAGCACCTGTTTTTTCAAGAATTGCAATGGCTCCACCTGTAAATAAAATTAGAAAGATAATAGGAGCAGCAAGTGTCATTCCTTTTTCAATAGCGGTAAAAAAAGAAACAAATCCTACGGGTGATTGCGGAACAGAATGGTAGCTACCTGGTATTGTCGTTGTAACGGTCCCGTTTGTAACCCTTTTAAATTCTCCAGCAGGAACGAAGTACGTAGCAATGGCGCAAAGTAAGGCAATAAAAAATAGTAGTACGTACGCATCAGGCATTTTAAACTTTGGTTTACTAGGTTGTTTTTTTGCCTCAGTTTGTATTTGCATAAAATCCCTCCTTCTTCACTTGGTTAATTTTTAATATTCTGAATTTAATCTGTGAAATAGATTATAATAAAGGTAGCTTCTTAAGGCAATAGTTTTTGTATCCTTTCCCGTACATACAAATTATTGCAATATTAGACAGGGAAACGATAATAAGCCAAGAATATGTTATGTAGAAAGAAAAAGGAAAAGAGGGAACAAGATGTGGAAAACTACTGATCTATGTGATGAATTTGAAAAGGAATTACAAATATGTCGCCAGTCTTTTCGGTCTTTTGGGAAGAAAGAACAATTCCACGGGAAAATTGCAACTGTAAAAGTGAAAGATGATAATGTACTAGTGAAGGAAGGATTGCAAACATTACCAGAAGGAACAGTATTAGTTGTTGATGGCGGAGCGTCTACGAATTGTGCGTTACTCGGTGATAATTTGGCAGCTATTGCGGAAGAAAGAAAGCTAGCAGGAATTATTGTGAATGGGTATGTTCGTGATTCTAGTGAACTAAAGAATATTAATATTGGTATTTTAGCGTTAGGAACGATGCCAAATAGAAGTGTGAAAGAAGGAAAAGGAGAACGAAATATTTCATTGCACTTTGGACAAGTAGAATGGAATCCAAATGAATATGTCTATGCGGATGAAGATGGCGTCATTATTAGTGAAAAGAGTTTACATCGTTAAGAGTTAATAAGTTATTATTCTTAGAAAATAAATCCGATAAAGCATGGACAAAATTCTTTGTCAATAGTAAAATAATACAGAAATTTAAAATTTACAGAATGTATAGGTTTATCGTTTTACGATAACTTAAATGGGAGTAAGTTGTGCCAAGAAAAGTGAATGTTATCACAATGATACGTTCATAAACAAAATTATTTTTCCTATACAAATATAGCCGCGAATGATGCGGGTAGGAGGTGTTGTACATTTTTGTTCGACACTTACAAAAAGAGAGTGTCAATCGCACGCCCTTGAAGGGCCTTTTTTTGTGTAAATGGTAGTAAGGGAGGAAATTTTGGGATGGCAATGTTGAAAAAATGGCTGCTTACGTCGTTAATGGCAGTGACACTTGTATTTGTTTCTTTTGCGAATACAGTACATATTACGTTTGCTGAAGGAAATACAGCAAAACTTGCAATTATTGGGGAATCACAAAAAGGCATTATGTTATGTCCGAAAGAAGAGCAAATTAAAGATGGGGAAACAGCTTTAAGTTTGCTGCAAAAGGTCATGGGGGACAAAGTAGAATCTGAAACGATGTCGTTTGGAACATATGTAAAAGGCATCGATGGTTTAATGGCCGGGGCTACAAGTGCTTGGCTGTATGATGTAAATGATCAGTCTGCAGAAGTCGGAGCAGATAGTTATAAATTAAAATCTGGAGACGTTGTTGTCTTTCGTTTTGTTTCAGACTGGAGCAATATAAGCCAGGAAACATTGAAAGAAACGTTAGATAAGTTCGGAACGTGTAAAACAGAAGAACCTGACGGCGGCAAACCAGAAGAACCAAAATCAGAAGGTCAAGATGATAAAACGCCAGATGGGAAAAACCAAGGTGACCAAGACGGTAAAACGCCAGATGGGAAAAACCAAGGTGACCAAGACGGTAAAACGCCAGATGGGAAAAACCAAGGTGATCAAGATGGTAAAACGCCAGATGGGAAAAACCAAGGTGACCAAGACGGTAAAACGCTAGATGGGGAAAACCAAGGTGACCAAGATAGTAAAAAACCAGAACAACCAAAGCAAGAGAATGTTCAAATTCCAGCGAAGCAATTAGAGGAAGCAATCTCAAAAACATCTGAAAAAATGTTACAAGATGGAATTGAAAGTGACTGGGTAGCTGTAGCGCTTTCTCGTTCTGGAAAGAATGTGCCAATTGAGGCAAAATTAAATTATGTTAAGTCAGTAACTGAAAAAGTAGAAAAGCGCATTAATCGTTTTTCAGCGACAGATTTAGCTAGAACAATTATTATGATGAATGCAATGAGTGCAGACCCTAAAAATGTAGGTGGACATAATTTAGTTCAAAAATTGTATGAGTCAGATAAAGTGAATTCTGTTACAGGTTATGCATTTGCTTTACTTGCATTTGATACGAAGAAGTATGAGATTCCAGTTGAATCAAAATGGAACAGAGTTGCTCTAGTGGAAGCACTGTTAAATAATCAGCATACAGACGGTGGATGGACTTATAATAGTTCAGGTAGTAAAGATAGTGCTAGTAGCGTTGATGTAACAGGTATGGTTTTATCAGCATTAGCTCCTTATCAAGAGCGATCAGATGTGAAACCAGCTATACAAAAAGCTGTTGCGTATTTATATAACGAACAGCTGCAAAATGGTGGTTTTTCAGCTGATGGACAAGAAAATTCAAATAGTACTGCGCAAGCAATTATTGGATTATCGCTTGTTAAAGATGTAGATCAAAATCGTCTTCATGAGGCAATGCAAAACCTATTATCATATCAACTTTCAAATGGTGAATTTAAATGGTTACCAAGTGATCAAAATGGTAACGGAATGGCTACAGAACAGGCTCTTTTAGCATTACTTCAATTTAAGGAAATGGGAAAATCTATTTATGATTGGTCTAATGTAGACGCTGGTAATGTAATTAAGCCAAAACCGATTGAAGATCCAGAAAAGGTCGTTGAACCAGAAAATAATGTAGTAGAAAAAGAAGTTACTGAAGAACCGAAAGAACAAAAACAAGTACAACAAGAAACAAAAGATGAAAATCTAAAAGTAGTTGTAGATAACGAACCGGTTAAGAATAAAAAAATCGGAAACGGTAACAGTCTACCAAAAACAGGAGCATCTTCTCATGGTGCAGCAACAGAAGTAGGTATGGGTGTATTATGTATTGCTTCTGCATATGTATTATGGAGACGTAAAGCAGCTTAACAAAAAATTAGGAGCAATTATTTGCTCCTAATTTTCGTATGAAAGGTGAGAGATAGGATGAGTAAGGTGAAATGGTTCATTTCTTTACTGCTTTCGCTCGGGCTACTTGCCGGATGTGAAGAGGCAGCTGTAAAGCCTGAGAAGAAGGTAGAACCGAAGCAAGAAGAGGTAGCGAAACAAGAAGAACAAAAAGATGAAGCGAAGCCGGAAGAAAAAACAGAAGAAAAGCAAGCTGAATCAGAGCAAAAGCAGCAAGAAGAGCAGAAAGAGAAACAAGAACAAAAAGTAGAAGAGAAGCCGAAAGAGGAAAAGCCACAGGCACAACCAGAGGTAAAGAAAGAAGAGAAACAACAGGAACAACCGAAAGAACAGCCGGCTGTAAATAAGCAACCAGAGCAGCAACAAGCACAAGAAGAGAAACAACAACCGAAAGCACCAGAAGTAAAAGAAGAAGCAAAGGTTGTGAATCAGCCGAAAGAAACACCGAAGCAGGAGCAAAAAGAAGATCCGAATAAAGCGGAGAAAACGATACCGACTCCGGCAGTACCAAAACCTGAACCACCAAAACCAGATCCAGTACCAGTACCGAAACCGCAAGCAAAACAAGTAACAATCTCGGTAAAAGGAAATAACGGATATATAATGGGTGCGAAAAAGATGGATGTACAAGATGGCGACACTGTGTATAAAGTATTACAACGTACAGGATTAGATGTTGATGCAAGCGGATCTAGAGATAGTATTTATGTAAAAGGTATTAATGATTTATATGAAAAAGATATTGCGGATACTAGTGGTTGGAAATATCGTGTGAACGGTGCTTTTCCAAACCATAGTGCTGGTGTAGCTACGGTAAAACCAGGAGATACAATTGAGTGGGTATACGTATTACAATAAGAAAGGCATTCGGTAAAGGGCTATGAAAATAAGTTTTTCTTCTTTACATCCTTTTGTGAATTTTTTCTATTATATCGGGGTGATGATACTATGTACGATGTGTCTTCATCCTCTTTTTTTAATTGGAGCAATAGTATTAATTATTATGTTAAATGTGATGCAAGGAAATAGCGAAAAGATAAGAAAGATGCTACCGAGCACAATTGTTTTCTTTTTTATGGTAATTTTATTTAATTCGTTATTAACGCATAGAGGTCGAACTACGTTATTTTGGTTAGGTGATAGCCGTATTAAGCTTGAGGCGATTATGTTTGGAATAGTAATGGGGTTATTACTAGTTGCAGTTATGTTTACGTTTGCGTCATACAATGATATTATTTCCAGTCATAAATTTTTATATTTGTTTTCAAGAATTTCACCGAAAGTTGCATTGTTAACGATGATTACAGTGAGATTTGTTCCTTTGTTTATAAGACGATTAAAGAAAATCACACTCGTCCAAAAAACGAAAGGTGTGCAGGTAGATTCAGGTTCGATAATTGAACGCGTCAAAAATGGTATGCAATTGCTGCAAGTATTATTAATTTGTTCATTAGAAGATGCACTGCAAACGGCAGATTCTATGCAGGCTCGTGGATTTGGTGTAACGAAGCGTACGACGTATATTCGCTATAGAATGGAAAGGCGCGATTGGTATACGCTCAATTATTTAATCATTTTATTTATAGCTGCTATTGTATGTAGTAATTATGGCGGGGGGAAATTGATTATTTATCCGAAAGTCGAATCGATTCTATTTCAGCAATACGATGGGATGATGTTTGTCGTATTTACGATGTTTATTAGTTTACCAATCATAATGGAAGGGAGAGAATGGATATGGTGGCGCATGCAGAAATAAACAATTTATCATTTGTATATGCTGATGAAAATAAAAAAGCGTTACAGCATATTTCTCTTTCTGTTCAAAAAGGTGAGTTTATTGCACTTGCTGGAGGATCGGGATCTGGGAAGACGACGTTATTAAAACATTTTAAAAAGGAGTTACTTCCAATTGGTACGCGTTCTGGAGAGATATTTTATGAGGGTGTTTTAATAGAGGAAGTAGCTGATTTGTTATCTGCCCAAGAAATTGGGATGGTATTTCAAAACCCAGAAAACCAGATTGTTATGGATACAGTGATTCAAGAATTAGCATTTTCTTTAGAAAATATCGGATTACCATCACATATTATTCAAAAAAGAATAGCAGAGCTTATTAGCTTTTTAGGATTTCAAGATTTATTGCATCAATCTGTTCATACGTTATCTGGTGGGCAGAAGCAGCTTGTCAATTTAGCTGCGGTATTAGTTATGCAGCCGAAATTGCTATTATTAGATGAACCGACAGCGCAGTTAGATCCAATCGCTGCAAAAGAATTTTTAGGATTATTAAAACGGATTAATGAAGAACTTGGAATTACGATTATTTTAAGTGAACATCGTTTAGATGAAGTTATCCCGCTTGCAACACGCGTTGTTTGTATGGATAATGGCCGTATTATGTATGATGGTAGTCCTAAAATTGTTATTACGGATATGTGGGGAGTAGAAACATTCCGTCCATTTATTCCGCAAATTCCAAGGCTGTTTTTAGAGTGGAATGTGAGAGATATTCCGTTTACAGTGCGAGAGGCGCAAATGAAAATGAATGATTTTGCAGCGATATCATATGTAAATGACCCAATAGCACAAAGTGAAAAGCAAGAGGTAATTTTAAGCGCAGAGCATATTTCGTTCCAATATGAAAAAAATAGTCCGCTTATTTTACGTGATTTATCAGTTTCGATTGAAAAAGGAAAATGGGTAGCGCTCGTTGGGAAGAACGGTACAGGTAAGTCTACACTGTTAACGATTTTAGCAGGATTACAAAAAGCGAGAAGAGGGAAAGTAAAGTGGAACGGAAAAGTGATACATAAAATCGATTCGAAAGAACGGTTTAAAAGTATTGGGTATGTATCGCAGCATCCGTATTATCATTTTACATTTGATACAGTATGGGACGAGGTTTATGAACGTGCACGTGAATTATACGGAGAACAAGGAAAAGAAATAGCAGAAGATACGCTAAAACAGTTTTGGTTGTATTCGCTTAAAGAACGCCATCCGCACGATTGTAGCGGAGGAGAGCAACAATTACTTGCGTTATGTACGACGTTATTATCAAAGCCGACTTTATTATTACTTGATGAACCGACAAAGGGATTGGATCCATGGAAGAAAGAAAGAGTAGGAGAGCTATTTAGGAAGCTACAAAAAGAAGGTACAACAATTGTAATGGCAACGCATGATATTGAGTTTGCAGCGAAATACGTGGATCAATGTATGATGTTGTTTGATGGAACAGTCATTATGAATGATGCACCGAAAGAATTTTTTAGCGGCAACTTCTTTTATACAACATCTATTAATCGATTCATTCGAAAAGAATTGCCATATGCATTAACGTGGGAGGATGTGTACGAAGCTTGTCCAAACGATATGTTGCATTCATAATATGTATCTTTGCAGTAATAATCGGCACATTGCTTTTTACGACACTTGTTATGGACGGTTATTACATGTTAAGTAGTTTGTTTCTATTAGCGGTTATTATGTTACCTTTCTATATCCGTTTTGAAAGAAAAGCGTTTGTTTCACGTGAAATTGTTCTCGTTGCTGTATTAGCGGCAATTGCAGCAGTAAGCCGGGTGCCATTTTCTATTTTACCAAGTGTACAACCAACTTCTTTTGTCATTATCGTTTCTGCAATTGTATTTGGAAGTGAAACTGGTTTTATGATTGGTGCTACAGCGGCAATCGTATCCAATATTTTTTTAGGACAAGGTCCATGGACACCGTGGCAAATGTTTTCGTGGGGCATGATTGGTTTTATAGCAGGTTTACTTCGTAATACATTTTTTATGAAAAAGCTATGGGGAAGACTTCTTTACGGAGTAATTGTTGGCTTTTTATTTGGCTGGATTATGAATTTCTGGGGCCTTCTCGGTTTTATACGAGAAGCAACATGGGAAACTGTCATTTCGTATTATATCGCAAGTTTTTACTTTGATTTGAGCCATGCGATTTCGAATGTTATTTTCTTATTACTATTTAGTACTTCATGGATTACGATTCTTACAAGATTTAAAAAGAAATATGGTATATTAGATGAGCATAACGTGACATAGAAAAGCATACTCATATAAGGTAGGGTCGCGACTTACATATTCGTTTGCCTCTTTCATGCTTCTTACATATTGTAAGGAGCATTTTTTTGTCAAAAAATCGATTTAATATGCATCCGCTATTATATAAAATTATTTGTATAATTGTAGGTGAGAACTTTTTTCAAAAGGGAGGTGTATAGTTAATGAAGTTAGTTATTCCGAAGCAACATGGTGCATGGGCCATGCTTGTTATTCCTTTTTTATTAAGTGTCATACTTGGGAAACCTACTATTTATCATATTCCATTGTTTTTAGCGTGGTTCTTTATCTATTTAGCCACGTATCCATTTCTTACGTACATAAAGCAAAGACGAAAAAAAGAGTTTTTACAAGCTACCATTGTTTATTTTATTATTGCGTTCCTATTTGGGACGATTTCTTTATTATATGAGTGGCGAATTCTTTTATTCGTAATAGTAATGATTCCATTATTTATAGTGAATATGTATTACGCTCGTCAAAAAAATGAAAGAGCACTATTAAATGATATTTGTGCGATTATTGTGTTTTGTATCGGTGGGTTAATTAGTTATTACTTTTCAATGAAGCAAATCGATCATACAGCTATATTCATTGCACTTATTTCATTTTTATACTTTTTAGGTAGTACGTTCTATGTGAAAACGATGATTCGTGAAAAAAATAATCCGAAGTATCGTCTTATATCTTGGGGATATCATATCGTATTAACGATAATTGTATTTGCGATTAATCCGTGGTGTTCTCTCATTTTTATACCAAGTGTCATTCGAGCAATTGTGTTGTATGGTAAAAAAATTTCTATTATAAAAGTAGGAATTTTAGAAATTGCTAATTCTGTATATTTTTTAATCATAACGGCAATAATTATGAAGTATGCCATTTGAAAAAACTTCCCATCAATTGATGGGGAGTTTTTAATCTTTTTCTAAAATGTGAACGGTGTACTCACAACGTTGAATAGCTTGTTCAACAGCATAAAGTGATTGTTCAATACGAGCGCGATTAAAATCTTTTTCAACTGTTTCGAGCGCTTCTTCTAAACAATTTTTAGCTTCTTGTAATGATTGAAAAGAATCTTGTACATATCCGCGAGCATTTTGATGCATTTCATAATCCTCCTTGCGTGTTCGTATATGGGTAGTATGAACAGTAAGGAAGAAAATATAATTTATTATATTTGTTTGACAATTAAAGTGGAATTACGTATAGTAAGAATTAAGTGAATATTTTCTTATCCAGAGAGGTGGAGGGACTGGCCCGATGAAACCCAGCAACCGCGATGCAGGTGCTAATTCCAGCAGAACATATTTGTTCTGGGAGATAAGACGAAGATATATACGTAACTTCTTCTTATCGGAGAGGTTTTTTTATTGCAAAAAAACCGATTACGAAAATTTATATTAAGAAGAAAGGGGTTGCGCATTACTGTGACACTCGAAAAATACGTAAAACTGCGTAGTACAGTTTATGAATATATGATAGAGCAAGATAAGCCGATATCATTGTTAGATATTCAAGAACATATCGTTTCGCATCATGAAGGAAAATTCACGAAAAAGATGTTGCATCAATTTTATTTATCAAGATTATTAGACGAACTAAAACTGGATGGGAAAATTACATTAGCTGATGAATATCTCTATGCTGAAAAAGGGGTATTGTATAAGGCGAGAAAAGGGAGCTAAGCTCTCTTTTTTTCTTAAAATAACGGAGTATGTAGAGTAAAAGACTGCTAAAGCAGCCTGATACAGGGAATGGTGTTGAGTGTGTAGTGTCAAAAATTGAATGTGCCTGAAAGAGGCAATTCATATCGGCTGCAAATGAAAAGAGACACCTTCGCCGAATAGGTGTCAGTCGTTTTGTCACGTAGACTTGCTACTTAACAGTAATTAGAATAACATGCAGGATTTTTGAAGTCAAAAGGGAATTAAAGGAAGGGGTACAATTATGTACGCTTACTTATTAAAAGATATAACGAAATGGATCCCAAAGTACATTGTAGATAAGGGATATGAATATTATGAAGATGGGCATGTAGAAGATGTTGAAATACAAGATAAAAAAGTGTTTGCTTTCGTTACTGGAAATGCAGGGAATTATGAAGTAGTTATCGATCTCGAAGATTTTTCAGAAAGTAACTGTGAGTGTCCCTATGAAAATTATTGTAAACATATGGCGGCAGTTGTTTATGATATGCAAGGTGCTGGTGAGAGTGCAGTTAAAGAGAAACTGAAAGATTTAGAAAAAGAAGAGTTACTTATATTATTAAATCGATTGTTGCAAAGTTCGAAAAACGTACAAATTGTAGAGAAGATGTTAAAGAAGGGGAAACTTTAACGTATAGAGGGAGTTGTTTTGTAGTGAACGTACTAATTATATATGCTCATCCTAGTCCTTCCAGTTTTAACGCGGCGATTTTCAATCATGTGCAAAAAGGACTACAGGAAACAAATCATTCAGTTACCGTACTTGATTTATACAAAGAACAATTTGATCCAGTCCTCGTATTCAATGAAGAGAAGAAAAGACGTGATTTAGTAAATGAAGAAGAAACAGCTCGGTACAGAATGTTAGTAGAAGAAGCAGATACACTTCTATTCATCTATCCAATATGGTGGTGGGGGATGCCAGCAATTTTAAAAGGTTTTATTGATCGTATTTTCGTAGCTGGATTTGCTTATAAATATGAAGGGGCTCTGCCGAAAGGATTATTGCAAGGGAAAAAAGCGTGGGTTATTAATACGTTAGACTCGCCTCTATGGTACGTCGCATTGTTATATCGATCAGCAGATTGGATTATAATGAAGAGAGGTGTTTTACGTTTTTGTGGCATTCGCGATATAAAACGGTCAGTGTTTCAATCTGTGAAAACGAGTAAA
This sequence comes from Bacillus sp. B1-WWTP-T-0.5-Post-4, assembly GCF_009183795.1. NCBI lineage: Bacteria > Bacillati > Bacillota > Bacilli > Caryophanales > Bacillaceae > Bacillus > Bacillus sp. B1-WWTP-T-0.5-Post-4. The sequence goes on along the minus strand of NZ_WEIJ01000003.1, from coordinate 169,937 downwards.
GTATCAAAGCGTGAGAAATGGTTATTACAAATAGAAGAAAAGGCTCGTGCATTATGAATGAAGTCGATCGTATTATAAACTGTGTTCAGTATGATGGCGAACTTTTTCGGAAGTATGTTACGTGTTTACTTCAATTGAAAAAATGTAGCGAAACATTTCAGCAAATTCAAATAGAGTTAAGAAATGATTATTTAATAAGAGGAATTTGTGAAAGAGAAGTTGATGAGGTAGTACGGGGAAGTAAAGAATATGAAATGCATTTTCTTCCTAAAGTATTACAGTGGAATTTTTTGAGGGGAAATCCACATCTAATTGAAAAAGTGTGCGAAGATTTTTTTGCATTTGAGTCATTACATCTTACGGAGTTAGAGTGGGAGAAGATTATAAATTGCGTGGGAAATAAGTGATTTATTATGTAAAAAAGCTAGTATAAAACTAGCTTTTCGTTTAAATAAATAAGAAACATAGACTAATGATAAAACCCGCATATAGTAAGTTCACAACACAAAATCCCATAATGTCACGAGCACCTAAACCAGCTATCGCTAATGCTGGTAATGCCCAGAAAGGTTGAATTAAATTCGTCCAAGCATCGCCCCATGCAATTGCCATTGCTGTTTTTGCAGCAGGTACACCAAGTTCAGCGCCAGCTGGAATCATAATTGGTGCTTGCACAGCCCATTGACCGCCGCCAGATGGAACGAAAATGTTAACAATGCCAGCACTTAAAAATGTAAAGAGCGGAAAAGTCGTTTCATTTGAAATGCTAATAAAGAAATTAGAAATAGCTCCTCCAAGTGAAAGTCCTTCACTATTTGCTCCAATCATCATGCCCATAATTCCTGCGTAAAACGGAAATTGAAGTAAAATGCCAGAAGCACTTTTCGTAGAGTCTGAAAAAGCACGAATATACTGAATCGGAGTACGGTGGAAAATAAGACCTGCAATTAATAACATAAAAATCACGATATCGAGAGTAAGGTTAAAACCTTTCGTATAAAAGTAATTGAAAATATAAATGAGACCTAACAATCCAACGCAAAGTGTAATAATAATGCTATTTTCCATCTTTTCAGCGAACGTATTTTTTTCTACTTCTTGAGCAGCAGCTTCTTCATGGAACACGCTAGGATCTACTGTAATCGTATGTTTTTCATCTGGATGCATCGCTTTATTAATGAGAGGCATCGTAATGAGAAAAATAATAACTGGAACGAGAGCGTATGGTGAGAATAACGTTTCTGTTATTGGAATCGCCTCTTTAATACTTCCAGCAGTCGTTTTAATTAACGTTTCACCGCCTGTTGCTAACGTAAGAGGGATAGAGGCAGAAAGACCGGCATGCCAAATGAGAAATCCAGAGTAAGAAGAGGCGATTGCTAGTCTATAATCTAATCCGTCCAGCTGCCTTGCCACTTCTTTTGCGTATAAAACAGATACAACAATTCCAAAGCCCCAGTTTATGTATGCACCGAGTAAACTTACAATTGAAATGGCAATAATGCCTTGTCCAGTTGTTTTTGGTAGTCTGGCAGCTTTCGTTAATCCTTTTTTAATAAGAGGAGCATTTGCTAAAGCAGATCCAGTCACGAGTACAAGTGCCATTTGCATAGAAAAGGCGAGGAGTCCCCAAATTCCATTACCCCAGTGATTAATCATTTCTACAGGTGTTTGGTGAGTCGCAAACATACCAAAGAAGATAACGAAAACAGTTAGTAAACATGATAAAATAAACGGTTCTGGCAAGAAGCGTTGCACTAAGGCGACGCAACCATTTGTAAAGGAACGAAACAAAATAGATCAACCTCCTTATGTATATGTATTACAATTATTCGAGGTTGTTTAGGAGATAACCTTCAATGTAAAGAAAATTCAGATATTTGCAGAGTGGTAATTTATTGATAGATTGATATAGAGCCTCGTATCAAATCCTGCTTTTAATATACTAGAAGAAAAACGGTTGGAAATGGGGTAGCACTTATAGGGATAGTATAGAGAAAGGTTACTAGCTGGCTTCAAAGCTACTGTTGCAAAGGGAGAGGAGATTCAATACAATAGTGTTGCATTACATGAGAAATATGTTTTAGCACAAATCTAGCTAAAAATGTTTATACAAATACATTTAAAATTGATGGGGGAATTATGATCAAAAGTTTTTATCTTTTAAAGCCTAAAATGTTTACGGCAGATATATATTATAAAGTTTTTATTACAGGTGACTGTATATATTTTATAAAGATTGGCGGACAGTTTCATAGCCGACATGCTTATAAAAAACAATTACCTGGTATTTCAGAGCTATTGTTTTTGTTTTGGTTCAAAAAAATTGAGAAAAAACAATTAAACTTAGAAACTGAAATAGATGTAAAAATACATACTGGCGATGTACATGAACTCTTGCAATTAAAGAATAACTTTTCAATTGAAATAAATATAATTGAAGAGGTACTATTAAATAAACGAGGAACGTTTCATACAGGTTTTAATGATAATGGAACGATTTCCTTCATGTTAAAAAATGGTCAAAAAATAAAGTTCATCATCCCGGAAGAAACTTTATTTTCATCTATAGAAGAAATTTTCGACCAATATGAACAGACAATCTTTGTAAGGGAAGTGTTTTAAAGGAAACGATTAATTTATTATCTTTTTAATAAAGTGATAGAAAGCTTCATTAAAAAGATGAAGCTTTTTACTTATAAAAGATAACAAAAGTAATACATTCATTACTACATTTGTGTGTGAATTCAAGAAAAATTAAACCACCTAGCCCCTAAAGAGAATATAGGAAGCAGATGGTTTAGGTGTTTTGAGAGGTATCCTGTTTTCAGGATTTAGTTCAAATTATTGATTTGCATTTTTATATCGAGTAAATTTAAGTTTCTGGAATAATTGTAATAGCGACAGTCCGAACCGGAGTCTCTATTTCGTCGCCTTTACTTTGGCTATTGTAGTATTTAATCATTAATTCGTTAAGTTCGTTTTGAAATTTTCCAAAGTGTTCTTCATCTAGCTTTAATTCTACTACAGAAAAAGTAGCAGTATCTTCTTGACTGTTTTGTTCCTCTAATTTCTTAAGGTAACTTTGATATTGTGTCATAAGTGATAACTGATAATAGGAAATGTAGTTTAACTTTTCATCATCAGATAATCCTTTCCATTCACTTCCTTCAATTTTTGCATCTTCTTCATTGATTGCGTAATATTTTTCAGAAACAGATTTTACCTTTTTTTCTTTAATTACATGAACGATACCTGAATCAACCATAGTTTGTAGCTGTCTATATAGTGTTGCTTGTGGTACATTTTTAATGATTTTTACCATTTCTAATGGTGTTAACCCATCTTCTTTATTTCTCATTAACACTTGGCAAATTTTCATTCTTACCGGATGCATTAAAATTTCAACTTTATTACTCATTATATCACCTTATGTATTGTTTTTTATTCTCATTATAAATAATGAGAATAATGATTGCAATCCATCCGCTTTTGTTTTATCATTATCAATAATGATAATGAGATTTAAAAGGAGTGATGACAATGAAAATACATTATGGATTGAATGATCTTAAAGACATTGATATTATGGCTTTTCTACCCATTATATTACCAGTTATTGCAGTGGGAGCACTTTTAGTTTTAATTGCATTCATTGATTTATATCGACATAGGAAAACAAGAAAAAATGTACTTGTATGGACGTTAATTATTCTTTTCGTTAATATATTGGGACCTATCTTGTACTTTGTTATAGGGAGAAAGGACAGTGAGAAATTATGAAATTAGAGATTAAAAATGTAACAAAATCATTTAAAGGAAAAATTGCTGTGAATAATTTCTCGATGGAACTGCAAGCAGGGGAATGCGTCGGATTAATTGGACCAAACGGAGCAGGGAAATCCACATTAATAAAAGTAATTTCGGATATTACTAATCCAACTGCTGGTGAAGTTTTATTGAATGGGATAAAAATATCAAAAATGAAAAGTGAAATTGGTTATTTACCTCAATATCCTAATTTTTTTCATTGGATGACAGCGAGAGAAACGCTTACGTTTATGGGCCAACTTTCGGGGTTGAAAAAAGAAGAATTGTCAAAGTCGATTCCAAAAATGTTGGAGAAAGTTGGACTAAAGGAAGAAGAAAATGCAAAGGTTAGTACATTTTCTGGTGGAATGAAACAACGACTTGGTATTGCACAAGCATTATTGCATAAACCTTCGCTTATTGTCATGGATGAACCAGTATCCGCATTAGATCCGATCGGCCGGCGGGAAGTATTGAATCTGATTAAAGAAATAAAAAAAGATACAACCATTTTATTATCAACCCACATCTTAAGCGATGCAGAAGAAATCTGTGAACGATTTGTCATTATAAAAGATGGAACAAAAATAGAAGACACAACGATTACGGAGCTTTTACAACGTAATCGTGAAAATAAATTAATGATTGAAATAACAACTAAAGATCAAAATTGGATTGAAGTTGTAAAGAAATTACCGTATGTGAAGAATGTAGAAGTGGTTGGGCTTAAAATCAAAGTGAAGGTTGAAAGTATCGAAATAAACAAAAATATGTTACTGCAAAATGCACTCGAACATAAAGTGGACATTGTTAAATTTAAAATGAGCAACGATACTTTAGAAGAAATTTTCTTGAAATTGGTGGTGTAAAAATGAATAACTCAATGGTATTGATAAAAAAAGAATATGTTCAAATGTTACGTGATTTTAAGATTATTTGGCTACCAATTGTTTTTATATTTTTAGGTGCAACACAGCCGATAGTAACTCATTATTTGCCATCAATTCTAGAAGCATTAGGTGGAGGCCAGGGAATTACAATTGATCTGAGTATGGCAGCGCAAAAAGGGGGCGAAGTATTAGCGAGTACTTTAGGATCCCAGTTTGATCAGCTTGGACTTATGATTCTAGTGATTTCTATGATGGGTGCAATTCAAACAGATAAAGCTAATGGTATGTTGGCCTTTATTTTAACAAGGCCCGTTACTGTTACTTCATATGTAGGTGGGAAAATAGTGTCAAACTATTTAATGGTAGCGTTTAGTGTAACAATTGGATACGTAGCTTCTTATCTATATGTAAATTTTCTTTTTACTGCCGTTCCATTTGCACACCTAATTACTGGATTACTATTTTATCTAATTTGGGTTCTTTTTATCGTATCTTTCACAACAATGATAAGTGCTATTTTTCACAGTCAAGGTATGATTGCATTAATTTCAATTGTTTTCCTTTTAGCCTGCAGAGTAATCGTCGGTTTGAATCCAATAATGGATCAGCTTAATCCAGCCGGTATGAGTAAGTATGCAATGGAAACGTTAGTCACGGGGGTAGTAAATTCAAACGCAATAATTACTGGATTACTAACTATAGTGTGGATTTTATTGACACTCTTCGTAACGTATTATTGGATTGCTAATAAAAAGTTTCATTATGAATAACCGTGATGAGGGTAGTGGTTTCAAATAAAACAACGCAATAAGAAGAAGCTTTCACTACCGTGGAAGCTTCTCCAAATGATGTGCAATATCAATATACATATTTGAGTAAACCGAATGTATTTCATTACTTGGCGTTGCGTTAGAAGAGAAGTGAGCGATTACCATATTTGCTTTCGGATCGATGTAAAGTGTTTGTCCGTAACTACCTAACACTTCGAAAGCACCTTGTTCATTGTGGGGAATCCACCATTGATTATGATAAGAAATGGAAGCTCCAGGGCCAATTGCAAGTTCACCTTCTTGGACATTTTTTACACTTTCTGTAATAGAAGAAGGGAGAATGTGTTTTCCGTTATATTCCCCGTTGTTTAATAGTAATTGCCCGAATCTCGCCATATCTCTAGCAGTTGCATTTAATCCAGCACTAGCTTGTTCTACTTTTGTTTCATCTGTAACGTAATACGCGTTTTCTTCCATACCAATTTGAGACCAAATTCGTTCGCTTACATTTTCAGCTAGTGATTTACCAGTAATAGTTCTAATAATCCAAGCGAGCGTTTCTGTTGATCCGTTATTGTAAGAAAAGGAAGAACCAGGCGGTGCCGTTTCTTCGGCTTCCCGTAACATATCATAAATTTTCATCGGACCGTCGTAATTTTTGCCGCGGGGTAAAATATTGCTAGCTAAATATAATTGTGCATCTTGATTTTCTAGCCCAGGTTGCTCATATCCATGAGTAGGATATTCAGCTGAAACTTGCATGTCCATTAATTGCTGAAGTGTGGCATTACCGAACGGTGTGTTTTTTAATTCTTTTATGTAAGTGTCAGCTGTTTTCTCTAAATCGATACGATTCTCTTCAGCGAGAGATTGTATAATTGCCCCGGTAAAGACTTTTGCTAATGATGCCATACCATGAGGTTCATTCTGTTTATACCCATTGAAATATCGTTCGTAAACAAGTTGTCCATTATGTAGAACGACAAAAGCATCTGTTTTGTTATCATCTAAAAGTTTTTTTAGAGGAGTTGTATTTCCGAATCTACGCTCCACAGCAAAATCGTCTAAGTTTTGCAATGCGGAAGGGAAGTGAGCAATTTGGTCAGGATTGTTTTTTACGTCATTAACTAAAGTGAATTCTTTCATGTGTGTGTACGACCAACGTAAGTAAGGGTCATTTAACCAGTTTTCTTTTGTCACATTATGTTTTGATGGGGTCGTTTTATTTTGTTTGAAGTAAGTAAACCCAAGCCCTGTAATTACAAATATGAATGTTAGTATAAGTAAGAGTAGGGGAGATTTTTTTAGTTTCATATATGGCCCTCCTTTTTATTTCTACTATAAGTATACGCTCGTCTTGAAAGAAATACAAAATAAGGAAAGTAAACGGGGAAGTTTACTTTCCTTATTAACGTTAAGCGGAAATTTTTCCGTCTGTAGGTTGTTTCTTGAATTTTTGTTTTCGTCCGTGTAATCCATAATATAAAAGTAAAGTGAACGCAACGATAATAGCTGCGATAAAATACATATTATGATAACTGGATTTCGCTGCGACAATACCTAAAATGAAAGAACCAAAACCAATACCACTATCAAAGAATGAGAAATACGTAGCTGTCGCAGAACCACGTCTATGGTTTGGAGCGGCAGAAATCGCAATCGTTTGGAAACTCGGAATTAATGTCCCGTAACCTAAACCGATTAGCATACCTGCGCCAAGGAACCAAAATGAAGTTTGTGCTTGGCTTAATATGAACATTCCGATTGTGAAAATAATGATAGCAGGGTAAACGAGTACATTTTCACCGAAGCGATCAAAAATCTTTCCTGTAAATGGACGAGAAATGACAACAACAAGTGCGTATAAAATAAAGAAGTAACTTGCAATTTCACTTAAACCGAGTTCTTTCGCATAAATAGGAATAAAGGATAAAATACCACTATAAGAAAAGGCTAAAACAAATCCTGTAAGTGCAATCGGAATAGAAGATGGTTCGATTAAGTCTTTCCATTTCATTTTTTCACGTTTTTGTTTGCTAACAGGTGCTTCGTGCGGAATATCTACAAGTAGTCCTAATAAAAATGCAAGTAATGAAAATACGGAACAAACGATAAATAATACAGTAAACGAAAAATGAGAAATAATTGTTAAACCTAAAAAAGGACCAATTACCATCGGCAGACTCATAAATACGCCGAAATATGCAAGCGCTTCGCCTCGTCGATGAGCTGGCGCAACATCAGTTACAATCGTACCAGTAGCTGTCGTTGCCATCCCGAACCCAATACCGTGCAAGAAGCGAAGGGCAAGTAATAAGAATAAACTTTGCGCACCGAAATACATAACAGTAGCGGCTAAAAATAATGAAAGTGAAATAAATAATATTTTCTTTCTTCCTAAATCATCGAGCCATTTTCCTGTGAATGGTCTACATAAAACAGAAGAAATAAGAAACACAGTTGCAACTAAACCAATTTCCTCAGGTTTTCCTTTTAGGCCGTCTATGACATAGACAGGCAGAGTAGTCATAAGCATGTAAAATGTTAAGAAGAGAAATAGACTACTAAAACAAGTTCCGAGGAAATCCTTCGTCCAAAGTTTCTCACTTTGCATCGTCATCCCTCCAATTTAATCTAAATTTTTAATAATTTGTTGTAACACTTGAAATGCTTGATGTAAATCATCTTCATTAATACCTTCTAGCGTTTTTTCTTCGAAAGTATCAACTTCTTCTTGCCATACTGGAATCATCTTTATCGCTGTTTCGGATAAAGAAATGAGCTTCTCGCGGCGATCTTTACCTTCTGTACGAATAATCCATCCCATCGTTTCCATACGTGTTAACGTACGAGTCATCGTTGGTGATTCAACATTTAAATACTGGCATAATTCTGTTTGGGTACAAGAACCAGTTTGATTAATGCGGAAAATAACAGCCCATTGCGCACTAAATAACCCTGTTGGAGATACACGTTCATTAAATTTCTTCGTAAACTTTCGAGAAGTCTGGCTGACGATGTGAAAAAAATGTTGTTTTTCGTCCATGTATTTTGATCCTTTCAAATTAGTTACCTAGCTAACTATATACTTTTTTATAATAATTGTCTAGTAATAGACATGTTGATTTATGTAAAAAATTCTTATAGGTTTTATGTTGCGAACGTATATTCTACGTGCTATTCTTTAATTAAGTAAAGAATTTTCTTTCTATTAAATAGAATGGGGGAACTTGTGATGATTAAGCCTGCAACAATGGAGTTTGTTTCACTATCGAACGGAGAAACGATTGCATATCAGGAAGTTGGAAGGCGAAATACAGATATTCTTGTACTCATTCACGGGAACATGACATCGTCACAACATTGGGATTTAGTTATTGAAAAGTTGCAAGATCAATACCATATTTACGCTCTTGATTTAAGAGGGTTTGGACAATCAACGTATAATCAGTCGATAGATTCATTACAAGACTTTGCAGAAGATGTAAAATTATTTATCGACGAGTTAAAGCTAGAGAAATTCTCATTAATGGGCTGGTCAATGGGTGGTGGCGTTGCGATGCAATTTACAGCGAATCACCCAAATTTTGTAGAAAAGTTAATTTTAGTAGAATCAGTAGGAATGAAAGGATACCCAATCTTTAAAAAAGATACGAATGGGCAGCCGATTGTATCAAGTTTAGTAAAGACGAAAGAAGAAATTGCGCAAGAGCCAGTACAAATCGCTCCAGTATTAGACGCGATAAAAAATATGAACAAACTATATTACCGTACAGTATGGAATCTATTAATATATACACATAATCAACCTGAACCGGACCGTTATGAAAAGTATTTAGATGATATGTTAACGCAACGTAATTTCGTAGATGTGAATTATGCGCTCATTACATTTAATATTTCAGATGAATATAATGGGGTTGTAGAGGGAAGTAAGCAAATTCATCGTATTAAAGCGCCAACACTCGTCATACAAGGCGATAGAGATTATGTCGTTCCGCAAGTAGTCGGTGAGGAATTAGCGAAATATTTGCCAAATGCAGAGTTGAAGGTATTAGAAGATTGCGGACACTCGCCGTTTATTGATTGTTTAGATGTATTTATAAAACATGTAGAGGATTGGTTAGAACAGAAATAATCCCCGAAATGAGAAGTGTTGCATATACTATAACATTTGTATGTATAAGGGGAGATTATCAATGCATAAACCATCCTTAATCGCTTATTCGCCATATAATCATCATATCTATACAAAAATAATGATAGATCCGATGTATATGCAAGTTTCACCAGCTGTAGTTCCTTTACAAATGCAGCAGCCACTAACAGCTCATATGCAACATTACTTATATGGACCTTCATTTTATGAAAATCCATATTTTAAACACTTTCATTACAATGTGAAAGCGCAAGTTTGGGAAGGATAAGATAACAAGCTAAAAGGTTCATTCTTTTAGCTTGTTTTTTATTGCGAATATTCGTACACGCATTTGAAGAAACAGTTTATAATGAAAAGTGGAAGCATGAGAAGGAGAGGGACAGAGGATGTCAATGCGTTTTACTTTTTGGATTATGGTTGGGATTGTAGCAATCTCGGGTTTGTCACAAGGAATGCTCTTACCGGCCATTGCAATGATTTTTGAACAAGAAGGGGTTAGTTCAAGTATTAATGGTATTCATGCGACGGCATTGTACATTGGGATATTAGTTATTTCGCCGTTTCTTGAAAAACCGATGCAAAGGTTTGGAATGAAGCCGATTATTGTTATAGGTGGGTTTCTCGTTATTATTTCATTATTCTTTTTTACACAAACATTTTCATTTTGGGTATGGTTTATCCTTAGATTTCTAGTTGGAGTTGGAGATCATATGCTTCATGTCGGAACACAAACATGGATCACGACAACATCAGACCCAAGTAAAATAGGGAGACAAGTATCGATATACGGTGTATTCTTCGGAATTGGTTTTGCCGTTGGTCCGTATTTAGCAAGCACTGTGCAGTACGGTCTTGCAACGCCATTTATTATATCTACTATACTTTGTTTAATAGGTTGGCTTTTACTACTTCCAACAAAAAATGCATTCCCAGCGCAAGATGAAAGAGAAGTGAAGAGTGAATCATCATTTTCTCGTTATAAACAAGTTGTTGGATTAGGATGGATTGCACTGCTAGGACCACTTGCATATGGCGTACTTGAAGCAATGCTAAACAGTAACTTACCAGTATACGCACTTCGTAAAGGGTGGTCTGTTTCAGATGTATCCTTCTTATTACCAGCATTTGCAGTTGGGGGTATTATTACACAAATTCCGCTCGGTATATTGAGTGATAAATACGGAAGGGACCGTATTTTAACGTGGACGTTTAGCATAAGTACGGGCATTTTTCTACTTGCCGCCGTATTTGATCAATATTACTGGATCGTCTTTGCCTGCATGCTTTTAGCGGGTATGGTTATTGGATCGTGCTTCTCTTTAGGGCTTGGATTTATGACTGATTTATTACCGAGACACTTACTACCAGCAGGTAATATATTATCCGGAATCGCTTTTAGTTTAGGAAGTATTATGGGACCTGTATTAGGCGGCGTATTTATAGAAAAAATACAGTATACAAGCTTTTTTATTGCGGTTATGATTATAATGGGAATTCTCGCAATGTTATATATGGTCTACATGAAAAATCAATTCGCATCAAGAAAAATAGAAAGTAGGTTAGGGCATGACAAAACAACCTAATAAAAAGAAATTTGAAGTACTTGAAAATGAAACAATTACAGACTGCTTAGCACGTATGGAACAAGAAGGCTACGCTCCGTCTCGTCGTATGGAAGAGCCAATCTTTCATGAAGTAAAGAAAGACGGCAAAACAGTAGTTGAGCCGTGCGGTAGGAAGATTGTTTTTGAAGGGAAATTGAAGTAATCCAATAACAAATTCTCTTTATAGTATAGAGCCATCCAATAGTTGGGTGGCTTGTTTTTTTATTAATCAATGAAGGAATTGAATAGAATGAATCTCTCGTTCATTTCTCCTAATTGGCTTCTTTATATGGGGCAAAAGATTGCTACTTTTTTCGTATATTGGTAAAATAAGTTCTTGGGTCTTACTTATTGTTATCGGTATAATGTTTGTCGCTTGAATGAAAGAAATTAGTTGCAAAAATTTCGCACTATGTAAAGGGGTACAGCAACGATCCCTTTTTTGGAGGCACCTTAAACATAAAGCGAGAGAAGAGGCTATATGAACGATTCTCCTATCTTGTTTAAATATTAAACGAGTTATTGCAATTGGAATAGGTATATCAAACTAGTCGACATCCTGATGGATTATGTTTTTCTAGTAATCTATTACTTCTGATGGAATCGATAGATTGCTAGAAAGCGGAAAACAATTATTAGTATATTCCGAAGCAGGTGTAACAGAGTGTCCTTCCATAATTAAGGGTAAAACCAAAATACGTTTTTTTAAAGAATGATTTGTTAGAACAGGTTATAAGGAATAAAACAGAAAAGAGGATCACATGTTAGATACTTTACAGAGAAGTAAAAAGTTTTTTTTAGTATGTCTTATTTTTTTAGTGCTTTTAACCGCTTGTGGTAATACTGATGTTAAGACATCTAAAGCTTCGTTACCACCGGCTGAATCCAATATAGATACATCATTAAAAGCACCGAATTGGGTAGATAAAAGTCCTATCCAACAGTCTCCTAATTTTACGGAAGATAAAAAAGTACAATCGGTTGTGAATTTAATAGCTACGGGTGATAATTTATATCATGACGCAGTAATTAAAGATGGCAAACAAAAAGACGGTTCATATGATTATAATTATATTTATGAAAATATCAAAAAGGCTGTTAAATCAAGTGATCTTGCTATAGTGAACCAGGAGACTCCGATTGCCGGAAATAATTTAAAAGTACAAGGATATCCGACTTTCAATACACCTGAAGAAGTAGGCCAATCTTTAGTGGACACTGGATTCAATATAGTGACGCAAGCGACAAATCACGCTATGGATATGGGTATTAAAGGTGTTGCGAATACAAGAGAATACTGGAAAAAATATCCGGATGTTATCCCGGTAGGTATTAATGAGAGTAAAAACGAGCGTAATGAAATAAAAACGATTACAAAAAATGGTATTCGTTTTGCGTTACTAAATTATACATATGGTACGAATGGAATTAAAATTCCAGCTGATAAGTCTTGGGCTTTAAATTTAATTGATAAAAAAGCGATACAAAATGATGTGGAAAAGGCAAAGAGTAGCTCTGATATGGTGATTGTTATGGTGCATTGGGGAGTAGAATATACCTCAACACCTTCAAAGCAACAAAAAGAAGTTGCTCAATATTTAACAGATTTAGGTGTAGATGTAGTAATTGGAAATCATCCACATGTAATTCAACCAATTGAGTGGAAACAAAATAAAGATGGACATGAAACGCTAATCTATTATTCTCTTGGAAATCTTATTTCTGCGCAAGAAAAATTAGAAACATTAGTTGGAGGATTATCTTATGTACAATTTGTTAAGTATGAAGATAAAACTTTTGGTATACGACAAGCGGCAATCGTACCGACAGTAACCGACTATGCCGATGGTAAGAAACAATTTAAAATTCAATTTTTAAAAGATTATTCGGATGAAAATTCTAAAAAACATGGAATTAAAAAATTTGTCGGCCCCGTTTCTTTGAAGGATTTCAAGGAGATTCCTAGAGACGTGTTGGGAAATTGGTATAAAGACTAATAAACAAAAAGGGAATGAGATACAATTAAAAAATTTATAATTTTAGCATTGGTATTAGCAATGGGATGGAGTCTTGCTGCTTGTAGTGGAAAGCAAACATCTCAGGCAACTACTAATAATAACGATAAAAATAAAAATGAAATACATGCGAAGAAAAAAGATGTTTTACCTATCTCTGATGTTAATGATTGGAGAATTATCCTTGTAAATAGAGAGCATATGTTATCAAAGGAACTAGGAATTGAATTAACAAGTATCACCCAAAATGCGAAGCCAAATATGAAAATAGATAGTAGAATTGCAACTTCCTATCAGGATATGGTAGCAGCTGCAAAAAAAGAGGGAATCAATCTTTATTTAAGATCAGGTTATCGAGCTATAAAATTACAACAAACTTATTATGATGCTTCAGTTAAAAGCTATAAATCTCAAGGTTTGTCGGATAAAGAGGCTAGTGCTAAGGCATTGGAATATCTTCAGTATCCTGGTGCAAGTGAACATCATACTGGATTAGCGTTAGACATTATTTCAGTTGAATGGCAGAATACTGTAGAAGATTTAAATGCAAAATTTGAAACTACCGATGCATTCAAATGGTTAGATAAGAATGCTGCAGAATATGGATTTACTCTCCGCTATCCAAAAGAGAAAGAGAATATTACTGGCATTAAGTATGAGCCATGGCACTATCGTTATGTAGGGAAAGAAGTTGCTGTTTATCTAAAAGAAAAAGGGTTAACTTTAGAAGAATATAACGAAAAAATTAAGTCTGGTAAGTAAAAATATGCTTTAATTTTATTAAACATTATGCACTGCTACAAGAAAAGGTGAATCTGAGGATGTGTTAACCTTCCACCTAGTATTGTAAAAACTGAGTATGATAATTTGAGCACGTACGAACCAGTTATCGTGTAAAAAGATGTATGTATTAAGAAATTAAAGTTAAGGATCTGATATTCATATCAGATCCTTTTTCTATCGTTCTTTTAAGAGCGACTGAGCCAAAATATTGGAATGAATATAGAAACAAAACAGCCCAAGGAATAGTAAAACGAGTCCGGGAGCCTACTCGTACGCTTCATTGGGATTATCCAGAAATAGTTGTTGATGAAATAAGAAAGAACTGGTCTTACTCTCAAGCAAGGATTTAATACGAATGAATTGGATAAAAGGTAGTAATAAAAAACACTGCGCCTGGCAGTGTTTTTTATTACTTCTGCACATAAATACATAGTCATATTGATTAAAGTTTCACTTTATTGAAGAAAAATGCGAAAGCCATTCATAAAATATGGAAATGTTAAAATCCCTTTGATAAAATAGCAATATGTAAAAATAATTATTTGTTAATTCTTAATGTAATGAATATTCATGTTTAAATATACGAATTTAACTACATAGTTATTGCGCTAAAGGGGGAGAAAGATGTTAGATGAATTGTACAATGCTTTTTTAAATGCGTCTGGTTTTACAGAAAGTGCGAGGAAACGAGATCGGTATGATGATTTACATGATTATTTAAAAGATAAAGAAAGAGAGTTAAAGCAATTCATTCAAGATGCTGAATCAGCGAAGAGAGAGTATGAGAGTAAAAGTAATGGTTTAGAAGCTAATAAAATTCCGGCAGTTGAATTTGAACAAAAACGTCATGAAAAGGATGAAGAATTACATACATTAGTATCCTATTTTAAAAGTGCATTAAGCGATGTTGGATCTGCAAAAAGTACAGCTTATGCAAAGTATTTGGAATATAAAGCGAAAGCAGAATCAGAGAAAGCGTCAGCATACGCTGCAGCGACCAAGGCTTTTGAAGAAAAGAAAAAGGAATTTGAAAAACTTATCCATTAAGCATACAAAGAATGGAGGGAAC
Organism: Bacillus sp. B1-WWTP-T-0.5-Post-4; assembly: GCF_009183795.1. Taxonomy (NCBI): domain Bacteria; kingdom Bacillati; phylum Bacillota; class Bacilli; order Caryophanales; family Bacillaceae; genus Bacillus; species Bacillus sp. B1-WWTP-T-0.5-Post-4. The sequence goes on along the minus strand of NZ_WEIJ01000003.1, from coordinate 154,837 downwards.
CAACATGAGTGGTAAAGAGGTTGAAATTATAGGAAGTAACACTGCAAGTGCCATTTCTTACGCACAAAACATTGAAAATGGTATGAAGGATTCTTTAAACCAAGCGAAAGACTTAAAAGCATATGTCACAGGTGCGAAATGGAATGGAAAAACGAGAGATGCATTTTTAAGTTATCTTGATTTGATCATTCAATATAATTCAGAAATGGTAGAGGCATTTGAAGGACATACGAAAGCTTTGAAAGAGTTAGATAAAAGCATTCAAACGTACGGAGATAAATCGGAAGTAAGGGCGATAAAACAACTGTGATGGAGAAACGAGGGATAAAAGAATGGGGAAAGAAATGAGTTTTGCACCTGCTGAATTATATGTTCTCGCAGGTGCAGCTGGGGTTACCGATATATTTGGATTGCCAAACCGTGACGCAATTATTTTACTTGATGCAGAATGTGTCACGAAAGCAACTACGAGTTTAAAAGAAAAAGGCCTACTTACAAGTGAAAATGGAATTACCCCTGCAGCTTTTCAAATAATTGAACTATTAAAGGAATATGAAAATTGTCATGAATACACGAGAATGAATAATGTATTAATTGGCTTTTTAAAAGAGGATAAAGACCGAGTGGCTGTATTAACGGAAATAGAGCCAAATAAAAAATACGAGATCGACTACATACCAAAACCGGACGTATATTTTTCATTATTAACACGCATTCCTTTCTTATTGAGAGAACCGAGGGAAATAGAAGATACATTTTTCTCAAAGAGAATGACAGAGGCAGAACAACAAACATTTGAGGAAAAAGATTTATCAAATAAAGACGTTATAGCGATAGAAACGTATACGAGGCCTCGAAGTAATAGAGGAGGAAAATGGGAATGTTTCTTATATTTCACTGAAGGAGAAGATTTCGTTCAAATAGATGTAGATCGTAATCGATATGACTGGGTGAGCCTCTATGCGGTTAATAAGAAATTGTATGACGTGTTAAAAATGCCATATAAAAAGTTAATTGACCCGAGACAATTCTCGTTAGGAGGTATTCAATAATGCAAGTATCAATGGGAGATAGTGGTTCTGGTGGTGGAGAAGAAGTATTAGTTAATTTTCAAGAACTACTTGATATAGTAATGAAGTTAGAAAATATATATAAAATCCATGTAGACGTCATTGGAACGAATATTGAGAGTTTATTAAGCTGTGATTTTTATCAAAAAGGTGAAGCGATGAGAGTAATTGAAAAATATCCTGATATATTACACAAAACACTAGAATTGGCTGAACACTATTCTAGGTCAGCGACAGTTGTAGGAAATGTATGTGTAGAAATGCTTGAAAAGGACGAACAATTACGTGAAATATTAAGTAAGTTGTAGAAATCACCATACGGCTGGGGGGATGAAAACGAGATGGATGTGAAATATAGACCTGAACCATGGCAAAACATGGGGGATGGTATGAATCGAATTACAAAAGATGCACTCATGAAATTACGGGAAGCAAATGAATCATTAAAAAGAATTGATGGAAGAATACGAGATTTAGACTCGGATGGTAGTATACATTTTAATCCTAAAGATCAATCGCAAAAAATCGGGGAATTACTTGATAGCTATTCGACATTACAAAAATATTGCGGAGAAGCAGGTCGATTAGTCTCTGAACATATAGATAAACCTTTTTTAGTAGAAATGGATAAATTCGCTCAAAAAATGAGAGATACATCTATTCTCAGTTTTGAAACAAATAACCGAATTGGCTCTACAACAACGACAGTATTACCAGGTGCGCATGCAGGCTACGGAAGTGTACCACAAACAATACAGAAGAAGAAAGATAAAATAACAGTAGAAGATATTTTTAGAGATTCTCCTGCATTTGATAACGTACTTAGGGCAGAATACAAAGAACTAAAAAAACAAAATCCAGATGCAAAATTAAATTATGAAGAATACAAGAAAGTAGTCCCATCCACACGAGGATTTGAATACAAATCGATAGAAGATGAACAGAAAAAACTAGAAATGGTGCGAGACATAGGAATAGGCGTAGGAATCATCATCACAACAATCCTTTGTCCACCACTTGGGGCCGCTGCCGCAGTAGTATACGGAGGTGTACAAATAAAAAGCGGTATCGACGGAGAAGACTGGGGAACACATAGGAAATTGAGCCAAGAAGAGCGGGTAGGAAACATCATTTTTGGCGGATTAGATGCAATCCCAGTTGTTGGAGCAGTAGGAAAAGGAGTAAAAGCATTCAAAGGGACGAGTGAATTAGCTGATTTAGCCAAATTATTAAAATTCAAAGAAGGAATGCCTGGTTTTAATCCAAATTTGGGTAAAAATGTGGTACAATCGCTTAAGGAAAATAAGACTTTAAAAAATGCACTAGATGCTATGAAAAATACTCCTATTCCAGTAGCAGTTAGGACGGTGGATACTGGAATAGGAATGAAGCTTCCTTATATGGAATCTTCAACTGTTGGAGAAGTAGCTGGAAAGTTTTCAAAGGCAAGTACGGCAGCTAAGGATGACGCTTATCAACTTGCTAAGGGTAGTGGAGGGGTTAAGGGTACGGGTAACACTGTTCATAGATCAGAAATTGACGAAGTAATTAAAAACGACTACGATATAGACGGGAATTTGGTTAATAGGTCAATTGTGCCTAAAGGTTATGATAGTGTTGAAGACTTTTTAACAAAAGTAGATGATACTACTATTAAAGAGTTTGGATATGATAGTGTTGAGGAATTTAAAGCGGTAGTAGGGTATGTTGATGCTCATTTAAATGCTTCACCAAAACATAATATAATTAATAAAGGGCTAGCAGGTGGCACACATATGAAAGGTATAGATTACGATGTTTTAGGTTTTCCGATTTTTAAAGGTGAGGATGTTAAGTTTACTCATAAGTTAGATGAAAGTTTATTTATAGCTAAGGATGATGCACAATTTGAAGAGTGTACAAGGCAATTGAAGGCAGCCATAAACAAAGGAGAGATACCGAGAGATATTTTTACACCTAAGCAATTAAAAATGATAGAGTTGGAATTGCCACGAATTGTAGATTTAACATGGCATCATCATCAGGTGCCTGGAAAAATGCAATTAGTTGTTTCAGCAAAGCACAGTGTAAATCATTTAGGTGGTAATAAATTATGGGGAGGCGGAATTAGATGAGAAAAGATTTAACATGGCCAGTACCAGATGAGCCGGTTTCAGCAGAATATATATATGAAGTGGGTAAGCAGATGGATTTTATATTTCCAAGTGATTATGTAGAGTGTGCTACTACTAATAATGGTTCAGCGGTATTACCATATAAGTTTGAGGTGGATGGAGTAACAAGAGTGTTTGGGACATTGCTCTCTTATGATACGGATAGTAGCGAATATATTGTTAAAGTATATCGTACTTATGCCCCTACTATACCTAAAGAGTTAGTTCCTTTTGCTTTTGACCCAGCAGGAAATTTAATATGTTTTGACTATAAAAATGACAAAAATAACCCTGTTGTGGTATTTTGGGAGCATGAGAATGCTGGCGAAAAAGAAATGTTAATGCGTCAAGAAGGTTTAACAGAAGCACAAGTAGAAGAACTGGCAAGAGAAAATGTATTTTATATTGCAGATACATTTACTGATTTTTTAAGTAAATTACACGATTAAAAAATATAATGATGAATGAAAAATAAAGTTTATGTGAAATGGATAGAAAAAATAATAGGGTGTTTGAAAATATATACTCCATGATGGTTGTACCATCATAGAGTAATATGTGCAATGATAGAATAGAAAACGAAGTACGAGCTTAGGCGATATGACATTTTACATGGCGATGAATATAAACACATGGAATGTATATTAAACTAACGAACTCGTACAAACTCGTAAGTTTTAACGTAGTAGTTGTCACAATATATAAAAGGTGTCAAACTGCACTACAAAAATTATAAAATTATCCATAATTAAAAACATATTAACTTAAAGTACTTGATTGCCGACTAAAGGCAACAAGTGCTTTTTTAATTGAAAGGTATACTATAAATTTATAAAAGTTATTTTTATGAATTAAAGCTAACAGAAACTATTAGTATTATATAATTGAAAATACATTAGCAAAAGGTGTGGACTCTGTAACTCCATTCGTTAAAGGTGCAGAAATACTGCCAGATGGAAGTGTCGCTAGAACTGGAACGAACTATAGCGGGAAATTCCAAGGAGCCCATGATACCTCAAAGGCGAGTATTCAGAGTAGAATCTCGAATTTGGAGAGTGGTGGGGTTAAGGGTACTGGTAGTAACGTAAACCCAAACAAAATTAAGCTAACTCAGGAAAGAGAAAAATACTATCGAAAGAAAATAGATGAAGCTAAAGCGCGAGGAGATTATAAAGCAGCAGCGGATATTAGATATGATCGTCATTGTGAAGAAACGAAACAACCTTTAGAGCGTAAAGATTGGGATGCTAGGACTGAAAATTTAAGAAAGAGTCAAGAGCGAGGAAGAGAAGAAGAAATAAAAGGGAGAAAAGCTTTGGGAGAACACCTAAATCGTACATTAGAGGACAATAACTCTGGCAAGGTTGTTACGTATACATCCAGTGAAGGGCATTTTACGCTAAGGATGAAATCGATTTAGTTCATGATCACAAACACAAAATAAGTGACAAAGAACACGTTATTCATAATGACAGTCAAATGCGAGCTGAAAGGGAAATGCTCGAAGATAAAAGTGGAAGTCATATTGTGACAATATCAAGTGATAAACCCGATTTGAATGGAATTCCTCCTCATCCAAGACCAAGTGGGCCTTTGGGTAAGGATAGTGATGTTTACTACACTGATCCAAATAGCGGTAAAGTGACTCATAAATGGGAGAACAATACACGTTTACCTGGTGGAGGTAGGTGGAAAAAGCTGTGAATAAAAATTATTATGTGACTATATTTTTTAATATTAAGGGGGATATACATGAAACCAGATTTTTTCACAATTACAATGTATCCTACAGTATCTTTTAACGAAGAAGAATTATTAGGTCGTCTTTTGGATGTGTTTGAGTCAAATGAAAAATTTGCTCCTACTCATTGGGGCAACTGTGAAACGGTACGGGTAGAATATAACCGTCAGGAAATTCTGGAAAAAGTAGTTTCAGAGCGTATAGTATCAGAAGTTTACCTGTATCGTGATAAATCTGTGAACTACACAGGACGTTTTCAAGTTAACTGGAGCCATCGTTCATTTTTAGAGTTTGAGTTTCATAACTCAATACCTAAAAAATTATGGTCTGCTTTTTTTGAGTTATCTGATCAAATCGCAGAAGCTGCGAAACCAAGTTACGGAGTAACTCAAATTTTTTGGCCTTTATCATATCCGTGGAATACCGACCGTGAACGTTTACAGATGTGGATGGAAATATCTTCCCAGCCAATACCGGTTAGGTTTCTTCCTAACGGTCCCTTAGGGATAGGCGCTAGAACATACTTTAGTGGTCATATTTTAGAAATGTTTGATAAGGAATTATTACAAAATAGTCCAGCTGTGGTATCTGAGCTAGATTGGGGTGGGCTTTGTATTGATATTTTAAATAATCCATTAGGGAGTGATAGTGATACATTACTTGATAATTGGCTACAAGTAATGAAGTATTTGGAACCAGCACAAGTAATGGCTATACCAAGTTTTGATGAAGATCAAATGGGTGTAACTTATTCTCCAAATATTGCTTGGAAGGACTATCTGAAAAGCTAAATGAAAGGAGATCGTAATAATGAATGAGAATGGTAATGATAGAATAAGAGTCATGGAAATATTAAATAGATCTCAATACAATGATGAGGTTATAGATGGACTAGATATGAGTGATTTAGATCTTACTTTTTCAGATTTGTCAGAGGTGATGGCAGAGGGTATCATGGCAAAACAAGTCCATTTAAGAGCTTCTTCACTAATGAGAGCATCTTTTTTTGATTGTGATTTTGAGTTTGCTGATTTCAGGAGCTGTAATTTAGAGGAAATACATATTGCAGATTGTAGATTTGGTGAAGCTAATTTCTCTAAAGCCAATATGAAATATGCAAAGGTAAATATAAGTAGTTGTTTTGAAACATGTTTTGATGAAGTTGATTTTTCATATGGAGAATTAGTTGGAACGATATTAAATCATGCTACTTTTCGCCATGCAAATTTGGCAGGAATCAATGCGGAACAGGCTGATTGTACAGGAACAAATTTCAGCAACGCGAATCTTACAGAAGGTAACTTTGAAAAAGCATATTTAGAAGATGCTAATTTATCAGAAGTAAACGCTAGAAATGCAGATTTTACTGACGCAGATTTAACGGGAGCGACCCTTTTAAATGGTGATTTTACGGGCGCGAATTTTACCGGTGCTAAACTTGACAATGTAGTTTGGACAGGAGCAAAGGTAGAAGGAGCCAAATTTGATGAAAATGTGAAGGAACAAATCTTAAAAATGATTTAAATATGATGGGGATTATATACATTTGAGCACTCGAAAACCTATGATTGGTAGCGGGTGCTTTTTTCTTAGAGATATTAGAGATTGATAAATAAGTGAAAATCAATATAGATTATTTTTAAGGATTGTTAGATAGATTAAGTCGTGAAAATTATATAATTGAAAATACATTAGCAAAAGGTGTGGACTCCGTAACCCCATTCGCTAAAGGTGTAGAAATACTGCCAGATGGAAGTGTCGCTAGAACTGGAACAAACTATAGCGGGAAATTCCAAGAAGCCCATGATGCCTCGAAGGCGAGTATTCAGAGTAGGATCTCGAATTTGGAGAGTGGTGGGGTTAAGGGTACGGGTAAAAATCCAGAAATAGTAAAGTTTACAGAGGAACAATTATCTACTAAACCCTTATATTCTAGGGATCCTGAAAAATGGCAGAAAAAAGGTGGGAAAATCGAAATTAGTGAGGAAGGAATATGGACTTATATTGATTGGTATATTCTTCCAAATCGAGTTTCTTATCCTGGAGGTTTTCCCGACTTTAAATCTGCTGGGTTGGTAAGACAAGAAGTTCCGATAGGTGAATTTAATAGATATGAAATTGATTTTGCTAAGGCTGATGAATTAGCTCCAAATGGACCAAAATTAGATGAAAACACATGGCACCATCATCAAGATTTAACAACAATGCAAGAAGTTAGTAAAGAGATGCACAGAAGATTTCGACATATGGGTGGAATGTCATTAGCTAAGAAGTTAAAAGATTAAATAGGAGTGAAATAAATGAATTTAAATGCTTTTGGTAAAGCAACTGAAGAATCAATTGAAGAATTAGAAGAGTTTTTAGGATTTTTACTTCCGGAAGATTATAAAAAATTTTTAAGTAAATATAACGGAGGTACTTCGAAAGTTAGGTATAGTAAATTTTTTGTTAAAGAATTAAATCAGGAAATCCCTTTAGATGTTTTGTATGGTATAGGTGTAAAAAAAACTTTTGATTTAAGTGAATGCTATGAAGAGTTTGAAGAAGATATGTTACCGACCAGTTTAATCATAGGAGATGATCCGAGTTCAGGGTTAATTGTACTTATTACAGATACTGAAAACCATGGTGTATATTATTGGGATCACTCTTTTTATTTTCCACAGTCTAGTGAAGAAGAAAATACGTATAAAATAACTGATAGCTTTAAGGATTTTATTAATGGATTGAAGAATCCTTAATTACCAACTTTTATATGTTGTAATTAATAATTTAAGATATTAAGAAAATATACGAAATGGATTACAGTAACTTTATAAATGCTAAAACTATACTTTATATATGAGAATGCTAAAAAATGTGGTGCTTGGTTAAAGATAACAATCATATATGTAGATGAATAGAAAATAAAGTGTATTTGCAGTGGAAAAAAAGAGTAGGCTATTAAAAAGTGCATACTTCAAAACACATGGAATGCATATTAAACTAACGAACTGATAGAAACTCGTAAGTTTTAACGTAGTAGTTGTCATGACATATAAAAGGTGTCGTACTGTTAATACCAAACTTACAGATCTTATAAATCTTACAAATTTATGCTACTTAAAAACATATGAACTTAAAGCACTTGATTGTCTACGAAAGGCAACGAGTGCTTTTTTAATAGATAAACATTCTGTAAATTTTTAGAAATTATTTTTTATGAATTCAGGCTAACAAAAATTACAAATATTATATAATTGAAATTAAACTAGCAAAAGGTGTGGACTCCGTATCCCCAATCTTTAAAGGTGTAGAAATAATGCTCGATGGAAGTGTCGCTAGAACTGGAACGAACTATAGCGGGAAATTCCAAGAAGCCCATGATGCCTCAAAGGCGAGTATTCAGAGTAGGATCTCGAATTTGGAGAGTGGTGGGGTTAAGGGTACGGGTGATATTGGAACACCGCCTCGATACGGGGAAAGAAGAATCTCAAAGGAATTATATGATGAATTAAGAGATGGAACGCCTGACCCTGCTTTACCTGGTAAGTATATTACAGATAGACTTCAAGCTGATCATATCGTATCAATGAAAAATATAGCAAAGATGAAAAATTTCGATAAATTAACGAAAGAACAACAACTTAAGGTTTTAAATAATGAAGAGAATTTTCTAGGATTAAGTGAAGAAGCCAATAAATCCAAGGGGTCTAAATCTTATTCTGATTGGACAATTTATAAGAAAGAAAAAATTGAAGTTGATCCTAAGTTTAGAGAAGAAATGATAAAGAAGGAAAAAGAATTAGAAATGAAATTACAAAAACAAATTGATGATTTTGTTGAAGAAAATAAAAAGGATATAGATAAATAAAGGAGATAGAATTATGGAACAAAAACTTGGTTTTTTAAGAAAATATAAAAGAAATGCACAACTTATATCATGCCATGAGATTAATAAACTTGATAGTGGGAAAATACCAAATTCATGGTATGAATTGTTTCAAGAAGAAAATGTAGACAAGAGAGTTGAGAGTATTTTATCGTTATGGAAAGAGCAAGTAGGAGTGGAATTAAGAAACACTATTACTTATTTGTCTAGGCACCTTGAAGAAGTAGAGCTTATGAACACAAATGGTAGATATTCAATTTTATACACTATTAAAACAGATAATGGGGAAATTCTATATTATGAAGGGGGAAATCCCAAAGATGAGTTTAATAATGAAGAATTAGAAAAATCTTGGGATAAGATTCCTTCAACAATACGAAATTTTTATCGAACTGTTCATAATGGTTTCTATTTTTATGCGAGTCAATCTATGGGTTTAGTTCCTTTAGAAAATGTAACTTTTTTTGATGATGATGAATGGGGTATTATTGAGGAGTTAGAAGAACCTTTACAAATTGATTTACAAACTACTTTTGGTTTCTTTAAAAGTGGTATGGGTGGTTATGTTGCAGTAGATTATAAGAATTCTAATAATGATAATGCGACTTTATGGTGGACGAATAAAGAGCCTAGATATAATATGAATTTTTGGGACATTGTTGATGAATGGATAGTAATTGGATTTGAAGTTTAGTTTAAAGGTTCTGTTGCAAAGTTTTTATATAAACAAAAAAATCCTAATTTAGTAGGTAGAGTTTATACAACTTTGAATAGATTCTCTAATTCATTGTACGTCGAAAAAACGAAGTACGAGCTTAGGTGAGATGACATTTTACTGGGTGATGAATATAATCACATGGAAAGTATATTAAACTAAGAACCCGTACAAACTCGTCAATTTTAACTTAGTAGTTGTCATGGCATGTAAAAGGTGTCGTAATGTTAATACAAAACTTACAGATCTTATAAATCTTACAAATTTATGCTACTTAAAAACATATGAAACTTAAAGCACTTGATTGTCTATTTGGGGCAACAAGTGCTTTTTTAATTGAAATGTATACCATAAATTTATAAAAGTTATTTTTATGAATTAAAGCTAACAGAAATTACTAGTATTATATAATTGAAAATACATTAGCAAAAGGTATGGACTCCGTAACCCCATTCGTTAAAGGTGTAGAAATGCTACTAGATGGAAGTGTCGCTAGAACTGGAACGAACTATGGCGGGAAATTCCAAGAAGCCCATGATGCCTCAAAGGCGAGTATTCAGAGTAGGATCTCGAATTTGGAGAGTGGTGGGGTTAAGGGTACGGGAGAATCCAGATTAGAATATTTGAGAGGGAAATATGGCGAATTAACTTCTGAACAGCTCCATGCTAATATTAATGAAAGGGCTGGTATTGCATTTCCGCAAAGGTCCACTAGGAGTCAACTTAAAAATGGAGGTTATATTGTTGAAGATGTTGACTTGTATAAAAAAATGAGTCCAAATAAGAATCGTGCTCTAGGTTTTCGGAATACCAAAAATGATGGATTGGTACAAGCGCATCATGCAATACAAGATGAATGGGCTAAGATATGGGATAAAACAAGCGGTAATAATTATAGCAGTCGACAAGCACCATCAATATTACTCAAATCTACCTCTGGTGAACCACATGCTATAATATCCGCTCTTCAAAGAGCTAGAAGAAGGAATGAAGGTTTTAGTACGGATATAATATACGAATTTAATATTAGCTATAAAGAAATGATTGAAGTGGGTGTAGATTTAAAAGTAGCAAAAAAAGTAATGCGAGAAGCATATAGATATTTTGATGGATTAGGAGGATTTAAATGATAAATGTTCAAAAATTGTCGACTTATGAATTATATTCTCCAGTTGATGAAAATGAAATTAAAAAAATTGAAGAGGAAATGGGATTAATACTCCCTAATGCTTATAAACAATTACTAAAGCATACAAATGGTTTTGTGTCCGATAATGGAGTCGTTATATTTGGAGTGGATATAATAGATGAAATGAATAAAACATATGAAGTCCATGAATATGCAAAGGGTTATGTTGCTGTAGGAAGTAATGGTGGAGGCAAAATACTGTTAATGACTGCAAATGAAAACGCAACAGAGTTAGTACAAGTTGATTCGGGGATTATGGATCCGAATTATGCAACCACAGTAAGTGAGAATTTAATACAGTGGATAAATGACGGAGCGATAGATATTGACTGTGTGGACGAAGAACAGGAAGTGTTTAAGGAAAAACTGTGTAATCTTATATTGGTAAGTCCACCAGTAGGAGGGGCTATGGATTTAAGGAAAATACAAGAGGTATTTATCATCAAAAAGGGATTGTTTGACTTATTAAAAGGATCAAAACAATTACCATTCGTGCTAATGAAAGACATACCTGTTGAGTTGGCTTTAAAAAACATAGAACTGTTAGGCGAATTAGGGGATATATTGAAAATATCTAGTACTGATTAACTGATTTTAGGGCTTAAAATAGAGGGTATTTGAATTAAGAACCGTTTAATACAATTATTAATTCAAAATAATATTGTTGAAAAATTGCTATTGGTTCCGTGTGTGTCTTATATAATCAATAAATTAAACTCTTAGAAAATATTATTTGAATTTAGAGTGCTTGATTGCCGACTAAAGGCAACGAGTGCTTTTTTATTAGATAGACATGGATCATCAAGTACCTGGTAAAATGCAGTTAGTAGTGTCTAAAACGCATAAAGTTAACCATTTAGGTGGAAATGCATTATGGGGGGATGGAATCAGATGAGTAAGGTACAATGGAGATCACCAGATGAACCTATTATACGAGAAGATGTAAAGAATGTTGAACAGGAATTGAACATTAATTTTCCTTTAGATTATATAGAATGTGTGATGAATAATAATGGAGCGCATGTTAGTCCAGAGGTGTTTGAAGTTGAAGGGAAAAGAAAGGTTTTTGGAACGTTATTAAGTTACGATATGGAAGATGATGAAAATATTATGGAAGTATTTGATGATTACAAGGATACACTACCAGCAGAATTAGTTCCTTTTGCTTTTGACCCAGCGGGAAATTTAATATGTTTTGACTATAAAAATGACAAAAATAACCCTGTTGTGGTATTTTGGGAACGTGAAAATGCTGGTGAAAAAGAAATGTTGCTGCGAGAAGAAGGATTAACAGAAGAACAAGTGGAAGAACGTGCAAGAGAGAATGTATTTTACATTGCAGATACATTTACTGATTTTTTAAATAAATTACATGATTAAAAAAATAAAGTTTATGTGAAGTGGATAGAAAAAATAATAGGGTGTTTGAAAATAGATACTCCATGATGGTTGTACCATCATGGAGTGTTACGTACAATGATAGAACAGAAAAAGAGGTGCGAGCTTAGGCGAGATGACATTTAAACGCATGGAAGAGACATAAAACTAACGAACTCGTACAAACTCGTAAGTTTTAACGTAGTAGTTGTCACGACATATAAAAGGTGTCAAACTGTTACAATAAAATTTAAAAATTTAATGTTACTTAAAAACATATGAACTTAAAGCACTTGATTGTCTACTTGAGGCAACAAGTGCTTCTTTTTTGCATAGAAATTTAACAGATCACTATAATTTTATTATGTAAACTTTTTGCATAGTTTTCTATATAACTAACGAGAAGAGAAATGTTTACTATTACTTTCATTTCTGTTATGAAAATTCTACAATAGAAGACAGAACGTATATTTGGTATAATCAAAACATACTATATGAAACGATGTACATGAGTTTGAGATTTATGAAAAAAGGTAAGTAATACATAATAATAAATACGCTATAGGATTCAGTTCATGTTATACAAATTAATCGTTAGAAAGGAAAAGATGTAATGAATCAAATTTCATTTGAAGATTTATTTGAAGAAGAAAAAGAAAAGGTGGAGGTAGCTGAGGTATGTAAGGTACCAGCCCCTTTATCACCATTACAAAAAGATATTTTAGAATTAATTGATTCTGAAGAAATAAGTGCGCTTGAGCTATGTGAACGATTAATACGATCTGGTAAAATACCCGATGAAAGATTCACTACGAATAAGCCTAAAGCATATGGACAAGTATGTTTACTATTAGAAGGTTTTGTTACAGAAGGAAAACTTATTTTTATCAAAGATGATGAGAAAAGAGATAGGGTATATAAGTTGAAAGAAGAAGGTTGAGATGTATAGCGGGAGATGAATGATTGGTTCCCTTTAACTTGCAGCTCCGTTAGTCTAGTAATGTCCACAAAAAAGGTGTCAATCTCTCCTAGATTGACACCTTCATATTTTTAACACCTTACATACTTACGCTTGAAACCAAGTCTTCCTCTATCAAGTTCTTTCTGAATACTTTCAGAAGCATTTAACAAACTGCTTTTTTTATTATCACGTTTGACTTCAACTATACCAACTTCTTTTGCAATCTCGACTGCTTTTTCGTGTAGTGGTACATATGAAATTGCCACGGTGTTTAGGAAATTATTCATAGCGGATTTTGTTCGTTCTGGAGAATGATGAATTGTATCTTTCATCATTTCAAGCATATCGGAAATTTTATTTTCGGAAAATTCATTGTCTTTGCGATTTCCTAATAGCCAACAGTAGCAACTCCAGCCGGCAGACATTTTAAGCTCGTCCCCACTTGCAATCCATTTATCAGCAACGTCTTGCGCAATATTTGACTCCGATAAAGTTACTGCCACTACATAATCAGATAGCATATAAAAATATGCCCCGTCTATCCAGCGATCAAAATCAGACTCACTCATAGCTTTTGGATCGGCAATAATACCTGCAAAGTACATAACATCGTAGTTACCTGTGGCATAAAGTTCTTCAGCTAACTCTTGATTTAATTTTATTTTTTTAGCGATTGGTTTCATAGCACCTGTAGCTACTCCGAAAACCGGTTCGTGCGCACCGTTAGATATGTATATTTTTTTCGTTCGTTCCTTACCTAGAGCTTCAAGTTCTTGCATAACTGTTTTAAAATCCATAGCTGTGCACTTCCTTCCTTCATGTAAGAGCCTTTTTAAGTCTTTCATATTTCTTATTTTAATACTAATTGTATTTAAGAGGTATGTCTACTTTCTAAAGGTATCGAAACTTGGTTTGAATTTTAGATGAAATAAAGAGCTAATTAAAAGGGTGGTATAATATAGAAAAAGTGAATGATGAACATCAAATAGGGGGTATTCAATTGGAAATAAAATTGAATCGATTATATAGAGAGATAGCGGAAACGGTTCATGCCATGATTCCAGAAGAATGGGAGAAATTTTATTTTTATGCACAAATATCAGAAGCTGGAGGGGGAACTTACTTTTTCTATAACAACTTCAGAAATAAAGAAAATTATAAGTATAGTGTAGAAATTCCTTTTAAATACGAAGTTGATGAAGAGGAGTTTGAAAGGAAAGAAGATTTTTTATATAAATTGAGTAAGGAATTAAGAAATGTTTTCAAAGATAATCAGCAAGAGCTTTGGTACTCTTTTACAATGTCTCTGGAACATAGTGGGGAATTTAACATGCATTTCGATTATACCAATTGGTTCGATACAGAATATAGTTTTAGTGATCAGATGATTATTTGGAAACATAAATACTTAGGTGAAGTACCAATTGATGAAAATGATAAAGCGCTAATTCATAAGTATGACAATGAATTTCCGAATAATCCTATTTGACTGAAAGGAAAGAAGAAATGGTTTTTATAAAAATCATGAATTTTAAAGCGTAAGTTGAATGAGAATATATATTCATAATGGAGGACGCTATTAATGGAAGTACACGGAATGGTTTCAATATGGTTCGGTAATATGCAAACGCAAGATCAGTTGGATACATATATAGATGTTACGTATGATGAAGAAGGAGACTCTATACCAGCAAGATTTTTTGTTGATTTTAATATTGATATGATTGATGTAGATGAAGATTTTATTGAAAAGGAAGTGTTAGAAGAAGCGAGTGATGACATTTCTATGTTATTAACGGGATGTTCATATGATGATAAAATACTTTCTCGAATTAAGGAAGTAGTTAAATTAAATAAATCCTATAATTCTATCGTTTTAATTTATAATTTTCAATATGACAATTCAGTAAGTAATTGTGAAGGTTTTAATTTTGTAACTGCTACAAGTTATCTATAGATACAAGAAAATTGCAGTAGAATAAAAAATACATTTGTATAGTTTTTCCAATGAATATTTGGTATGATGGTGAATGGGAAAAATATACAAGTTGTTAGTTTTTCAAAAAAGGGGGATTGAATTGAAAAGAACACCTGAATTTGTATTAGGTTTAATTGGTGGCATTTTGGGAATTATTATTTCCATAATATTAATAGTTGTAGCGTTTAATATTATGGAAGGTGTTGATTACGAACTTTTAGCTTATTACTCTATTATTTTAACGGTTCAAATAGGATTGTTCATTTTATCGTGTTTAGTAAACAAGGTTAATAATAAAGTTTATGGAGTTTGTATGATTGTGATTCCTATAGTTATGTTGTTTATGTCATTATTCTTTTTACTTATTCCGACAATTTTACAAATTATATCTGGTTCATTTGCATTTAGGACATTAAAGTTAGAATCGAATGTAAGCTAAATATAATTATCAACGTCTGAATATTCGGTTTTTTAAACATTTTCGTTTGCAGTTCAAATTAACATAAAGTACAAAGTTGTACGCTTTAGGGGGAGAAATAGATGATTATTTGGTCTGGTTGGGGTTTTTTGGTCGCAATTATTGTAATTATTAATACTCTTTTGGGTAAGGCTATCTTTGGATCTATAACGGGGGACGCTACATATTTTCAAGACCATAGTTGGCCAATGGCGGTAATGTTTATTATATCAGGGGTTATGTCTTGGTATTTAGGTAAATATATTAATAAGCCAGATGGGAAAGTTTATATAGATGCCGAAACTGGTGAAAAAGTTATGTTTAACAAAAAGCACTCATTATTTTTTATAAAAATGGAATATTGGGGACCGATTCTAGGAGTTATTGCGATTGTAACTTTAATTACAAGATAAAAAAAGAGGATGGGTATAGCAAGAGTAATCTATTCAAGTAGAAGGAGAAATCAGTCATGAATGCAAAGAAACTACTAGGGGTAGCAGTTCCGGTCATGTTGTTATTTGGTTGTGGAGTTTCTGAGAAAACGAACACTTCTAAACAGGAGAAAACGGAAGAGTCTAAAGTAAAAAAATCGAAGTCTAATAGTAAGAAAGAAAAAGTTTCAAAGGAAGACTATCCTAATAAAGTGTATAAATTAGGAGTAGAGTTTGATAAGTTGTTTGCGGAGCATAACAATATTACAAGAGAGGTTTTTGACGGTAAGAAAAAGAAATCAGATATAGTAGATAGTGTGAAAGAATTAAATAAAGTGTTAGATAAATTTGAGTCAATAGATCCCCCTACAGAGTATGTAAATCAACAAAAGGATTTTGAAAAAGCAATTGGTTATTTTAGAGAGTCTTTTTCTTTAATAAATGAAGTATTCACCCGAAAAGAAAAAAGAGAAAAAGGCGATAAGACTGATAAAGAGTTAATGGAGAAATCCGAAAAGTTAGTGAAAGAAGGAGATATTTACTGGCTTAAGGCATTCAAAGATCTTGAAGGGGATATTAAAATCGGTGACGGTACAGTATCTGTGAAAGATTTGAAAGAGTTAGATAAGAAAGCTGGAATTAATACGGATAACGTTATGAAGAATGTGAAAGATGGTACGGAATTAATCGGTAATTGGGGATTCAAAGGAACAGACGGTTTCATTATGTCACTTATTCTAAAAGGTGATAAGACATTTGAAACGTATGGTAAAGGTGAGTATCCAAATAAAAAGAATTATATTGAAGGCACTTGGGAATATGATAAGGAAGCTTTTACAATCTATTTACATCTCAATAAACGTTTAGTAGACGGTGTAGAAGATACAATTCAAAAAAAGAAAATAGCATATAAAGTTCAAGATTATGATGGGGAAAACTTGCAATTATTTAATGAGACGTCATTTCATACAATTAAGTATGTGAAGCAAAGTTAAAGTTATGAAGGACTAGGTTTAAATGGCCTAGTCCTTCATTAAAGTGCGAGTATGTAAAGAATATGTTATCTTTCGTTCTGTTTACTTAATATCATGTTATTCTTTAATAGAGTAATAAATGGAGTTTTGCATTAAATATATGAGGTTGGTTACAAATGATAAAGAAATTTACTAGATTCGTATTAATAGTGGTTATCCCAATCAGTCTTATTACAGGTTGTGGGACTGCTGAAAAAACTGAAGCACAAAAGCCGAAAGCGGTACAAACGGAGAAAAAGGACTATATGGATTACTCATATGGTAGCAAAGGTATATTAGTAAGTGGCAAAGCGAAAGAACGGCAACAATACGAGATTGGATATATGGATGATAATAAATTAATTGGGATTGATGAAAATATTGAAGACTGCATTATTTTAGATAATAAAGATGAAGCAGGTCTCATTTGGAAACAAATAGAGCGAGGATCTATTATTGAAGTGCAATACGGTAAGGATCGCAATGATATCGTAGGCGTGCAATTCGTAGGAGATCGTGAGTCATATGAAATTAGTGATAAGTTTGATCGGAATACGATAAATGAGATTGTTGAAAACGTTAAAGGGAATTTGTAATAGATGTATGTCGATAGTATAGGATCTCTTATTATGAAATTGTATGCCAGTTATTTGTCTAAGTTTAAATTGATTATTTTGACGGTATTTGTAATTAGTTGTAAAATAATGTTTGTTGATGAATTTTATAAAAAGTATGTTAGATGAAATTCATCTGTAGGGATGACATATAAATATTTTCTTAATGGGTATAAAATATGGTAATTTAAATATATAAATAAAAAGAAAATATATTAGGAGTACATAGTAGATTCATATTTTTAAAAATTAATGTGACAATAAAGGGAGGTTGAGATACATACACGGTGGGAGTGTGTATGTATTTATTATAATAATGAATAAGACAATCAAACAACAAGTAATCGCACTATCAACAAGTCTAGTGATTTTAGGGAGCGTACCTTTATCAGCATCAGCAGAAGAGATCAATAAATCTCAAACTGATCAACTTAATATTGCCCAAGGAGAACACGGAACGAGCGGATTAAATTATTCTAATTTCAAGTTGGAAGTTCCTAATCATGTACAAATTAACGAAGCAGAAGTATCTGAAAATGAAAAAATGCTTTTAGAAGAATATAAGCATAAACATGATGAAACAGAAGAATTAAACAAAATGCAAGATGCTAAGAAGGGACAAGTAGCAGAAAAGGAAGCTATTTCAAACATTGAAAAGGCATTTGAATCTGTAGATGGTCGAAATGATGGATCTGATCGTCAAATGAAACCTGTTGCAAAGCCAAGAGGTATTCAATATAGTGCACAGAGTACGAAGAAATATGGAACACTTGCAGGAGTTCCATTTGTGGAGTGGATTGTTCCAGCAGGAAATCCTGATATTCGTCCTGCGAATCCGATGAAAGCACGTTACATTACAATCCATGAGACCGCAAATACAGCCGCTGGTGCGAATGCTGAAAATCATGCAAAATATTTATACAAGCAAGCAACTGAAGGCACTTTCCGAACAGCTTCATGGCATTTTACTGTAGATGATAAACAAATTTATCAACACTTACCAACAAACGAAAATGGTTGGCATGCAGGAGATGGAGATGGTTCAGGAAACAGGGAGTCTATCGGTATCGAGATTGCGGTTAACCAAGACGGTGATTACAATAAAGCGTTAGAAAATGCAAAACGACTTGCAGGTTATTTAATGAACAAAGAAGGAATTGGTGCAGATCATATTTACAAGCATCAACAATGGAGCGGGAAAAAATGTCCTGACATTTTAATTTCACGTGGTAATTGGGCTGGTTTCGTACAAGGAATTCAGTGGTATGCAAATATAAATGCGCAGATTGATACGCCTTTACAAGATAAAAATGACTCATTTAATCCAAATGAAAATAATCCAGCTGAACCTAGCATGGAACTAGTGGTAAATGGTAGTGGCATCAATGTACGTAGTGATGCGGGTATTGAACATCGTGTTGTACGTAAAGCTTCAAACGGAGATCGTTACAAAGTATTAGCCGTTAAAAATGGTTGGTATAAAGTAGGTAATGGAGAATGGATTTTCTATGACCCAAGTTGGATTAAAATTAACTACAATGTACCAAAGGAAGAAGTACAAAAACCAAAAGATGATATTACAGGTGGCTGGTTTGAAGGGCATATTCGTAAATTAAACAGTCTAGGTATTATGCAAGGCGAAGGCAATGGTGTATTTGCTCCATATCGAAATGTAACGAGAGCGGAGTTTGCGAAATTAATCTCGAATGCTCTTAAACTACCAGAGGGAAATAAGTCATTTGTAGATATTAATGAGGCACATCCATCACTTCATGACGGTATTAAACGTTGTGCAAGTGCAGGAATTATTAATGGTCGTGGTGAAGGGATTTTTGATCCTAACTCACCAATTACTCGTGAAGAAGTATCTATTATGATTGACAAAGCATTACGATATAAAGGAATTACAGGTGAGTTAGTAGCATTACCATTTACAGATAAGCATTTAATAACATACAAAGAATCGGTTCAACGATTATACAGTCTAAAGGTAGTTAATGGTATTGGAAATAATGAGTTTGATCCTCGAGGCACAGCAACTCGTGGTCAGGCGGCTGCCTTTATTGTGAAGATGTTAGATTCAATGCAAAAATAAAAGGAAACTTTAATCAGTGAGGGCCACTCGCATTGCAATCAAGCAGTTTATTCACCAAATTTTGAAATGAGAGTTTTACTGCCCACAAATAGCAGAAGAAATTGTATGTAGAAGCTGACATTGGTAGAAGTAAAAAAATAAGAAGAATTTGAAAGGAGCTATCCAAAATAATAATTTGGAATAGCTCCTATTTAGTAGGAAGAACAAATTGTATTTGATAGATTGTAATGTAGAATGCCCTTCCAAGCCCCTTATAAGCCCCTACCAAGTAATAAATCACTAAGAAAAAACAAAAACAAAAACAACTACAAGAACAAAACAAGCGCGAAAAAATGAAACCGGCGTTGTAGTAGTAAAAAAATTGTAATTCGAATGCCAAAACCATTCCCGCATGCCTATCTTTATAATGAAGGATTAAAATTTTCCTATTTACTAGCAAAGAGTGGAGGGAAACATATGGCAGTATACCGTAGTGTGCAGGTGAACTTTTGGCAAGATGAATTCATATTAGATTTAACGCCAGAGGAGCGTTATTTTTATATATATTTGTTAACTGGTACGAAAACGAAGCAATGTGGTATTTACATATTACCGAAGCGTGTGGCAGAGCTTGAAACAGGTTATAGTATGGAGACTGTTGAGAAGTTGCTAAACAGGTTTGTTGAGTATGGAAAGATTCTATATGATACGGAAACGAAAGAGGTATTCATAATAAACTGGTTACACTATAACCCTATTTCAAATACGAATGTGGAGAAGTGCGTATTACGTGAGTTAAAGACTATAAAAAGTAATGAGTTCATACATATATTTTTACGTAAATGCCTTGAAGAAGAATACAAGATTCCATTATTATTGCAGCATTTTGGTATGCCAAAAGAAGAGGATAATAGTAGTTCACAAGTAGTTATTGAAGAGAAAGAAGAAGCGGAAGAGATAGAGGTGGAAACCATAGAAGAGGACGTTCCAAATAGTGAAGTTTATAAGTTTTATGAACAAAATATTAGTAGTTTATCCCCATATATTGTGAAGGAATTGAAGAATTGGATACAAAGACTTTCTGGAGAGAAAGTGTTAGAGGCACTTAAAATTGCGTTTGAAAATAATAAGAAAACGTTAGCTTATGTGAAGGGGATTTTGAGGAATTGGTGTAAGAAAGGACGAGTAGATTTTAGTGAAGAAATGCATAGGAGAGAAGTATTTGGTTCGTATGATCCATAGTTTGGATAAGGATTTTTTCTAGTCTAAAAGGTTCTTTTACTATAGAAGCGAATAGTGTGAGAAAGGGGTGGTTATATGGAAGTCGTTATAAAGAAGAAACGAAAAAGGGGAAAAAGAATTTTTATTTGGGCTAGTAGTATCGTTCTTTTGTTAGTTATTTCCGCTGCGATTTTTTTGAACATATATACGCTGAAATCTATGCCAAAGATAGATGGAACGATAAAGCTAGAGGATTTACAACAAGCTGTTACGGTGAAGCGTGATAGTAAAGGTATACCGCATATTAAATCGGAAAATGCACATGATTTATATTTTTCACAAGGATATGTGCAAGCGCAAGATCGTTTGTTTCAAATGGATTTAAGTAGAAGACAAGCGTCTGGTATGTTAAGTGAAGTTGTTGGGGAAGCAGCTGTTGATCGAGATAAATTGTTTCGAACACTCGGTTTACGGCGAGCTGCCGAAGCTTCAGTTAGTCAATATGATGGAGAAGCGAAATATGCCCTGCAGTCATTTGCTGATGGGGTGAACGCTTTTATACGTGAGGCGAAAGAGGAAAAGAAATTACCAGTTGAGTTTACTATATTAGGTTATGAACCTGCTGAGTGGTCAATTGTTGATACTTTAACGATCGGGAAGTATATGGCGTTTGACTTAGGAGGACATTGGCACGGACAGGCATTTCGATATTGGGCGCTGAAAAATCTTCCGAAAGAGCAAGCGAATGAGCTATTTCCTGCATATCCGAAAGATGCCCCTAGATTGCTAGCTGAACTGAAAAATACAAATGTGGACGTAGCACAAAGTTTTTCAAAAACGATAATTCCGCCGGAGTTTAACGGTAGTAATAACTGGGTTGTGAGCGGTGAGAAGAGTGCGTCAGGTAAGCCAATTTTAGCAGATGATCCTCATTTATCTCTTGCGACGCCTTCTATTTGGTATCAAACGAGACTTGAAATGAAAGGTTTAAATGTGAGTGGCGTTATTTTCGCTGGAGTACCAGGTGTTATATTAGGACACAATGACAAAATAGCGTGGGGTGTTACGAATACAGGGCCTGATGTGCAAGATTTATATATTGAGAAGAGAAATCCTAATAATGAAAATGAATTTCTGTATAACGATAAATGGGAAAAAGCTACCGTTGTAGACGAGTCTATTAAAGTGAAAGGCGGGAAGACAATTCCTTATAACGCTACGATTACGAGGCATGGACCAGTAATTTCAGAGTTTGCGGATAAGGGGAAGGAGAAAACGAAAACAGTATTCTCTTTAAAGTGGACAGCTTTAGAACCGTCAGCTGAGTTAAAAGCTGTATTAAATATGAACAAAGCAAAAGACTGGAATGAGTTTGAAACCGCTCTTCAAGATTTTCATACACCAACCCAAAACTTTGTGTTTGCATCAAACGACGGCACAATTGCTTATAAAGCGAATGGAAATATACCAGCGCGTAAAAAAGGTGATGGTAGCTTGCCTGTTCCAGGATGGACAGATGAATATGAATGGGAAGGGTATATTCCATTTGATCAATTACCGAAAGTTGTAAATCCAAAAGAAGGGTTTATTTCAACTGCGAATAATAAAATTGTTGATGATGATTATCCGTATCATATTAGTAATACGTGGGCGCAGCCATATAGGCAAATGCGTATTCAAGAATTTTTGCAAGAGAAAGAAAAGTATACGGTGAAAGATTTAGAAGAGTTACAGATGGATCAAAAGAATTTATATGGGAAAGAGTTTACTCCTATATTTTTAAAAGAGTTAAATAAAGCATCTTTAAATGAGGTAGAGAAAGAAGGCGTAAACCAATTAAAAAAGTGGAATTTTTACGATAGTAAAGATGAAGCGGCACCACTAATTTTTCATTTATTAATGAAAGAGATTTCGAATACGTTATTTTCAAAAGAAATACCGAAAGATGTGATGGAGTTATTTAAAGGGAAGTCACAAGTTGTTGATGAATTAATTCGAAAAGAAGTAGCGGGAGAAAATAGCGCTTGGTTTACGAAGTATGGAGGTTTCACAAAAGTTGTGCATACATCGTACGAGAATGTAATGAAGAAATTGCAGAAAGAATATGGACCGGATGTTGCGGAGTGGAAGTGGGGCGATTATCATCAACTCGCTTTTACACATCCAATTTCGAAATCATCGAGTATGTTAGCATTACTAGCTTTTAATCGTGAGAAACCAGTTCCAATTGGCGGAAGTCAAGTTACCGTCCAAGCAGCAAGTTACGGCGAGAACGGCATTGTAAATCACGGAGCTTCTTGGCGATTCGTTATTGATACGAAAGATATGTCAAACGGTTATCATATCGTAGGACCAGGACAGTCGGGACATTTTAGAAGCGATTGGTATCATGATCAAATAGATGATTGGGTAAGTGGAACGTATCATACGACTACATTGAATACGGAGGGGATAGAGGGGAAGGTATTAACTTTGCAGCCGAAGTGATAGTAAGTTCTTATTTGCAGATGGCCCAGTTTTATGAAGTAATACTCCTTCGGCTAATGAAAGTTTTGCTTTAATAAAGAGACTCTTACGATTGTAAGAGTCTCTTTTATTATGAGAATGGATAAAATATCCTTTTTATAAAAAAGCGACAAGTTTTGACAAAATATTATACAGAGACTTGTTATAATATTTTTTGGAATATTATGTTTATTAAACGGAGGATGAAGTAGTGTGCAACAAGGAAAATTTCTTAATAGTTGCAGTGAAATCGAATAGGGGGATTTAATATGAGCGTTAAAGTAATAAGGGCAACAGGGATGATGGGCGGAGCAGCAAGAGTTGCTGTAAAGGTAGATAACGAAGTAGTAATGAAACTTGAGAATAACGAAGAATATACGCTTCCTTTTGAATTAGATGAAGCGAATATTAAAGTAAAACAATTCTTTTTTGGAAGTAAAGAAAAGAAAGTAAAAGATGGCGATGTAGTAGAAATTAAGATAAATAGTATTGCCATGCTATTACTGATGGTGTCAATGATGGCTGTTTTATTTGGTTCGTCAATTGGTATAAATATTGTTGTTTTTGGTGTAATAGGAGCTTTAGTTACGTTAGTATACGGATTGAATAACTGGTTTCGTTTAGAGGTTAAATAATTATTGTATATATGTTTATTTCAGTTGATTTACTATACATGGAATGAAAATATTTTTAAGTGGGAAATGGAGAGGATCAGTATGAAGAAAATGGTTGTAATATCTAGTTTGGCGCTAATAGTAGGTTTAACAACTGGTTGTAGCAGTGAAAAAACAAGTGGACCTAAAACAGTATCTGTAAAAAAAGAAAAAGAGTTAGTAGCGAAAGATATTTTTAAAAAAGCAGCTGACGGATTAAAACAAGAGGAATATCTTACATTGACATCTCTTATGTCAATGAAGGGGAGCGGCCAATCAGAAGAAATTAAAATGAAAATACAGATGGAGCCGAAACTGAAGAATTCTAGAGCTGAAATGAAAATAAGTGGTACAGATATTGTAACGTATGAAGTAAATGGAAAGGTCGCTGCTCAAGTGAAAAATCCTGATACAGGAGAGTTAGTTACGATACCTAATGATCAATTTAATGTAAATGATGTAATGGTCAGTAAAAATTTACTTAATGAGTTAGATTTACCGGAAGCTTTGGCTAAGAAAATGAAAGCAAAGAAAGATGGAGACACATATAAACTTACACTTGAATTAAAGGGAAAAGAAGCGGTAGATACGTTACAAAAAATTAATGGGGATATGAAAAAATTAACGGAAGGATTTAATATGGATGCGTTTAACATTGAATATATAATAACAAAAGATTATAAATTTGAAGAGATGCGAACAACTATAAAAGTGAGTGAAAGTAACTCGGATAAAAAAGCTAGTACAGATAAGGAAAAATTGGATGCAGTTGTGAGTATAAAGATTGATTCATATGAAAAGTTTGATTCAATTAAGTTACCAGAAGGAATTCAATAATTTCAATCGTAAAAGGATAAAAAGGAGCGGAAATCTGCTCCTTTTTTATTTTTCCTACTATTTTTAGAAGATTTATATGAATATAGTTGAACGGCACTTCATTTTTTTCTGGAATAAATGTGAAACGTTGTATAAAATAATCAAGAAAGCCAAAAATTATAGGGGGAAAGTTGTGAAGAAAAATAAGAGTTTAATAAGTTTTTTAGGAGTGTTTATTATGTTGTTTTCTTTTTGTTTTCAAGGAAATGTACAGGCAGATGTAAATACTGTTCAATCTGGAAAAATCAAATCAGGAAACGTAACAGTATGGGAAGTTGGAAATGTAGCGAAAGTATTAGCGGATGTGGAGCGCTTAAATTTAAATACAGTAAATGTACCAATTCAAGTGGATATCCCGAATGTGACTTCTACTAACATGGTAATTAATCAAGCGCAAAAGCAACAAGCTATTATTTTAATTCGAGAATTATTAAAGCGTAATATTCAAGTTATAGTGGAACCGTTCCCGTATATTCAGCAGGGGAATGTTGGAGAGACAGAATGGAACCCAAGTAACATTAATGATTTCTTCTGGAATTGGAAGACGGTTATTCTGCAAGATATTTTTAATTCCATTACAAGTAAATACAATGTGTATGGACTAAAGATTGCTTCTAATTTTGTGAATATGGAGTATGCAGAAGGATACTGGAGCGATACAATTGATTTTATTCGTAATCAGTATAAAGGAAATATTTTGTATCAAATGAACTGGTGGTTAACAGCAAGCTGGGACTCTTCTTATGAAGAGAAGTTTATAGAGAAAATAAACCGTCCGTATTTAAAGAAGGTAGATATTGTTAGTATCGATAGTTGGTTTGAAGTTTCAGGAAAAAGAAATCCAACATATGAAGAAGTGAAGCAAAGTTTATTTGCGACGACAGTATATAACCGTGGACAAAATGTTGTTCAGCAATTGGAACAATTACATAATGCAACAGGAAAGCCAGTTTACTTCGGTGGATTTAACGTTCCAGCACGTGAACTTGGATTACAAAATCCATGGAATCCAGATGTTTCAAATGTGTTTTCGAAAGGGATCCAATTAAATGGATGGCGTGCTTACCGCGATGTATTAGAACCGAAACCATATTTTAAAGGTTTTTCAATTTGGTTTATTGGCTCTAATGATAGTACACATCCGTATCAAATACATAGTAAAGAAGCGGAGGCAGTTATTAGCGGCTGGTACCGAAAATAATTTTTATAAAATAGGTAAGTTTTGAAGTTTACTACATATATTTCTAGTGAAAGGCCTTTCACCATCTTATCACCTAGGGGGCAATCATAATGAAATTTTTGTCTTACCTTACAGTAATTTTGGTGATTCTCGGCGGTTTGAATTGGTTGTTTGTAGCGTTAGATTACAATGTAGTTGAGAAATGGTTTGGTTCTATGCCGGCGCTTGTGGACACTATTTATTGGCTCATTGGTCTTTCTGCTATTTATCAAATTTTTGATCGGTTCTTCACGGACAATTAGCAATTATACTTTATTACTAGAGTGTTAAGTACGATTATGTACTTAACACTTTTTTGTATGTTTATAAAAAATAGTTTGCACATGCAAGCGATTCCATTGCGTCTTGCGCCGTAATAGTAGAAAACAAATTGACCACGTATTATATTTTAGGTTATAATTCAGAAAGTTTAAAAATTAATAAAAATGAGAAATAGGGAGGTTATGAGGGTAATGGAGAGAGTCTATAATTTTTCAGCAGGACCATCAATACTCCCTTTGCCAGTTTTAGAGAAAGTGCAAATGGAGCTATTAAATTATAACGGGACAGGCATGTCTATTATGGAAATGAGTCATCGATCTTCTTATTTTCAAAGTATTATAGAGGAAGCGAGTAACTTACTTCGTGAATTAATGAGCATCCCTGATGAGTATGAAGTTTTATTTTTACAAGGCGGTGCGTCATTACAATTCTCTATGATACCGTTGAACTTAATGAATACGTATAAAAAAGCTGGATACGTATTAACTGGCTCATGGTCTAAAAAGGCACTGCAAGAAGCCGAAAAAGTTGGGGAAGTACAAGTGATTGCTTCTTCCGAGCAAGAGAAGTTTACTACGATTCCTAAACTGGATGGTTTACTAAGCGATGAAAAACTAGATTATGTACATATTACAACGAATAATACAATTGAGGGGACAAAATATGTGGACATTCCACATGTAGAAAAAGTGCCGCTCGTTGCGGATATGTCCTCAAATATTTTATCAGAGCGATATGATGTTTCGAAGTTTGGTCTTATATATGCGGGGGCGCAAAAGAATTTAGGACCTGCGGGCTTAACGATTGCTATTATAAAAAGAGATTTAATTGGGGGAGCAGATCGCTCTTGTCCTACGATGTTAAACTATGAAACTTACAGCAAAAATAACTCCTTATATAATACACCGCCATCCTTTAGTATTTACGTAACGAAACTTGTACTAGAGTGGCTGAAAGAGCAAGGCGGGGTATCTGCGATTGAAGAACAAAATAGAATGAAATCTTCACTTCTTTATAATTTCTTAGATGAATCAAAATTGTTTACTTCACCAGTTGATCCTACGTATCGATCACTTATGAACATTCCGTTTACAACACCGTCAGAAGAGCTGAACAGTGAGTTTTTACAAAAAGCGAAAGAACGAGGACTTGTTACGTTAAAAGGACATCGATCAGTCGGTGGTATGCGCGCTAGTATTTACAATGCGATGCCAGTACAAGGCGTACAGCAATTAGTAAATTATATGAAGGAATTTGAGCTTGAGAATAGATAGGGAGATGGGGATATGTTTCGTGTTCAAACGTTAAATCAAATTGCAGAAAAAGGTTTGCAAGTTTTTACTGAAGAACGTTATGAAGTAGGAGATAGAATCAATCATCCAGATGGAATTTTGCTTCGTAGCTACTCTTTACATCAAGAAGAGTTTTCAAAAGACTTAAAGGCGATTGCAAGAGCTGGCGCTGGTGTAAATAATATTCCTGTCGAGCGATGTACAGAAAAAGGAATTGTAGTATTTAACACGCCGGGGGCAAATGCAAACGCTGTAAAGGAACTCATTATTGCCAGTCTTATTATGTCTTCACGTAACATTATTAATGGTGTAAGTTGGACGAAAAACTTAGAGGGTGAAGAAGTACCACAGCTTGTTGAATCAGGAAAAAAACAATTCGTTGGATCAGAAATTGCAGGGAAACGTCTAGGTGTTATCGGACTT
Source organism: Bacillus sp. B1-WWTP-T-0.5-Post-4 (assembly GCF_009183795.1). Lineage (NCBI taxonomy): Bacteria > Bacillati > Bacillota > Bacilli > Caryophanales > Bacillaceae > Bacillus > Bacillus sp. B1-WWTP-T-0.5-Post-4. Next base: position 126,722 of record NZ_WEIJ01000003.1, on the reverse strand, counting down.
GGCGCAATCGGTGCTTTAGTTGCGAACGATGCGTTAGCGTTAGGGATGGATGTTATCGGATATGATCCTTATATTTCAGTTGAAACAGCTTGGCGTCTTTCTACACATGTGCAAAGAGCATTTAGCCTTGATGAAATTTTTGCAACGTGTGATTATATTACACTGCATATTCCTCTTACGAATCAAACGAAGGGGATTATTGGGGAACACGCTGTAGAGAAGATGAAAAGAGGGATGCGTCTATTTAATTTCTCTAGAGGAGAACTTGTAGATGAAAAGGTTCTTCAAAAGGCATTAGAAGAAGATATTATTACACATTACGTAACGGACTTTCCAAATGAAAATGTAATAAAGATGAAAAATGTAACAGCGACACCTCACCTTGGTGCATCTACGTCTGAATCAGAAGAAAATTGTGCAGTAATGGCAGCACGTCAATTACGTGAATATTTAGAGACAGGAAATATTCGTAACTCAGTAAATTATCCAAACGTAGAATTGCCGTATATCGGAAAGAAACGAATTACAATTATGCATCAAAACGTCCCGAATATGGTAGGGCAAATTACAGGATGCTTAGCGGAACACCATATTAATATTGCCGATATGATTAATCGTAGTAAACATTCTTGGGCATACACAATGATTGATATCGATAACGGAATTGATGATATAATAAAAGAGAATATTGTAGAAAATATAAGCAAAATTACAGGTGTTGTAGCCGTTCGAATGATTGTGTAAAGGAGAGAGGAATGTGGCAAAAATACGACCGTTTCGGGCCATTCGTCCAGTAGAGGAAAAAGCGGCACAAGTGGCAGCTTTACCGTATGACGTATTAAATAGTGAAGAGGCAAGGGAAGTTGTAAAAGGGAATCCATATTCTTTCTTGCATGTTGATAAAGCAGAAATTGATTTAGATCCTGAACTGTCACCGTATGATGATCGCGTGTATGAAAAAGCGGGCGACAATTTAAAGCAATTTATACGAGAAGAAGTGTTCATACAAGATGAAGAGCCAGCGCTATATATTTATGAACTGACGATGCAAGGAAGAACGCAGTCAGGTCTTGTTGTTTGTACATCTATTGATGAGTATGAAGATGATACAATTAAAAAACATGAAAGAACACGTCATGAAAAAGAGCTAGATCGTATTCGCCACGTAGATGTGTGTGACGCCAATACAGGCCCAATCTTTTTAACGTACCGTACAAAAGATGAAGTAAAGCATTTAATTAGAAGCTGGAAAGAAGAACATGCGCCAATTTATACATTTACAGCAGAAGACGGTGTTAAGCATGTTGCGTGGAAGATTGCAGATGAAGATGTAATTACGACTTTAGTAAACGCATTTGAAGATATTCCTAATCTTTATATTGCAGATGGGCATCACCGTTCTGCATCAGCTGCAAAAGTAGGACTTATGCGAAGAGAACAATATCCAAATTACACAGGAGAAGAGGAATTTAATTTCTTCTTATCGGTTCTATTCCCTCATGATGAATTATCGATTTGGGACTATAACCGAGTTGTGAAAGATTTAAATGGCTTATCAGAGGAACAGTTTTTAAATCAAATTACGCAGTACTTTTATGTAGAAGAAGCACCTGTTTCTCCGTATAAACCAAATGAGCCAAAAACATTTGGTATGTATGTAAATGAGAAGTGGTATAAGCTTACTGTGAAAGAAGAAACATTTGATGCGAATGATCTTGTTAGAGGTTTAGATGTATCTATCCTGCAAGATCATTTATTAAGCCAAGTACTTGAAATACATGATCCGCGTTCTGATTCACGTATCGATTTTGTCGGAGGAATCCGCGGATTAGAAGAACTAGAACGCCTTGTGAACAGCGGCGAATACAAAGCAGCATTCGCATTATATCCGACATCTATGGAAGATTTATTAGCAATCGCAGATGCCGGAGAAGTCATGCCACCGAAATCAACGTGGTTTGAACCGAAACTGCGTAGTGGGTTGTTTGTCCATTCTTTAAAATAAATAGACTTCTTTAGTTAGAAAAACCGAAATGATTTTTAGTTTCGGTTTTTCTTATTTTGGCTCAGTAAACGTTTAATGTTGATTTTAATGTTAAGATTGAAATATGTAACAACAGGTCGCTACAAAAAAATGGAGGAAATACGATGAAAATGCAGCTGCAAAAAAGTTTTTATGTTGAATTGAAAAATGCAATTCGTTGTCATTATAACGAACTTTTAACAAGATGCGGTGTTGACACAATATACGGGTACTCCATATTAACAGACGATTGTGTCAATAGCATTGGACCAGTGGCAAATAAAGAAAGACTAATCAAAGTTAATAAATCGGACCCTTTATACAATTATTATAGATACGGAGCTGTTGAGTGGAGCGAATGGGACGATTTTGGAATGTTTGATGAAGTGAACAAAATTATTAAGAAATATCATAATATCGTCGAAGATGACTTTAACATACGAGTACATACACTGTTGAAAGAAACGTTAAATGTGTTAATGGAACTTGAATCAGAAGGGTTGTTTGGAGATAGAGATGATAATCGATTTATTGTCATTTGTGTAACTGATTCATCGAACGAAATCATGATTGAATCAGCTCGATTGCTTAATACATTAAAGACATACGAAGAATATGCTTCAGAATTTGCATAAGAATGAACATAAGTAAAACTGCGCTCTATAAGAGGCGATTTTCATTTAATAGAAAGTCACCAATTAATAGTAACCATTCGTTGTGACGTTGAACAATTAGAACCTGATGAAAAAACGTCCAAAGATAATTACGATGTTTATATGTATGAATCAACTTGGAAAAGAAGTAATGCAGGGGAGCTTTTCAGGCATTATTCTTTGATTGGTAGGAAAAGTAATGAATAAGTGGGGCCCCCGCTACCTCTCAGGCTTAGAGTTTTAATTCCCCTCATAACGAAAATTTGATGTATCGTTGAATACTGATAATAAGACGTTATGTAATATACTCTGTTCTTTTCTTAACTATTAGAAAATAGGTGAATAAGCTCGTCAACAAAAAGGACATTCCTAGTATTACAAGAAATGTCCTTTTCACTAAATTATAGGATATTTTGCTAAATTTCAAAATCTAAAATCAGTTTACTAGTTTGACCTGTAAACTGATAATTATAGGATCCTCTCAGGTTTTCTAAGTTACCGGTAGCTTTAATAATTGTTCCTGGGGAATCTAAATTTCCTTTATCAAATATTCCTTGCTCTATAGCTGTAAATGTCCCTTGTTGCCCCTTATAAATTCCTTCGAAGTGTAAAAAACCAGAAATTTTAGCAGTAGCCAAGTGACCATCATTTATATTTGAGTCCAAATAATATAATAAGTATTCAACAAAAGCTTTTCCTTGTAATTCCCCATCGATATCATATTCAACATGAGCAATATTAATAGGAAAATCTTTTCTAGTATCATCAATTGGTTTTTCATCCCATTTACTTACTGTAAATGTTACTTCCATACACGTAAATCCCCCTTTATCATTAGATAAGTAATCTCCATATCATTTAAAAATTACTAATTCACAGTCATATCTTATAGGAGTGTTTTTATTTATTTAAGCCCTGTCATATCGTTATCTTATCTCAGAATCACCTGCGCCTCTCCATGAAGAACTTACTGTCGCCACGATATCTCCTGCTTGTAACCTCTTTGGTTTTATTAACATATGAATCCCGCTCCTACATAATTTAATGAACTACGGCTATACAAACCGTAGAGTTGAAGAACATTGTACATGACATTAGTTTCTCCGCCTCCAATAAGTTCACCTGCTGTAATTTGAGAATTTAGTATTAGTGCTGAATATAGGAATAATCTACAAACATTTTTGGTTAAAATTTATATTTGAAAATCACAGTATGCAACATTGCATGAGGAAAACGGTTGTTATTTTTATAACCTGTAACTATAATGATTACAGGTTGGTCGATACCAATCAAAAATAAAATCATCATGAATGGAGATGTTACATATGGGGATGAAAAAAATAATTTTAGCAGGTGCTTTAGGGATCGCAGCATTATCAGGAACAAATTTACCAGGACTAGAAGTAACAAAAGCGAGTGCAGCTTCTATTGAATCGAATTTCTCGACGTTAGAAGGACGAGTAGTAGAAGTAGATAACGGTGTAATTGTTGTTAAATCTAAGCAATATGAGGAACCTGTTAGTGTGTATATTGATTCACTTTCAAACGTGAAAGTAGGAGATGAAGTAAAAGCTACTGGATCTATGATGCGTAATTTTACAGAATATATGGTTGCAACTGCAATTGAAAATACAACAAACAAGTTAGGTATGCATATGAAAGAAGATGGCTCACCTGATTATGTAATTGGAGAAGTAGCAAAAGTAGGAACGATGGAAGATGAGGGAGACGGTGCTACTAAATATGTCGTAGTTGAATATCCATCACTAAATGGGAAGAAAGTTATTATTGATGTTTTCTTAACAAAGGGACAAGTATTTAATACGGGTGAGAAAGTAAAAATTGATATGAAGTATGTAGGCTGGGGCGGAAGTTCTATTAACTGGAACACAGTTGATCATATCGAAAGAGTTCATGAAGCAAAGACGAACACTGAAAATAATGATGATGTATGGATTTGGTCTTAATAAGGCGAGTATAGGTCGTTATTTGCAATTTTCTCCAAACAATACATGTGAAAACTAAATGTATCATGCAGTACCCATCTAATTATCATTGCGTATGACAATTAGATGGGTACTTTTTTATTTGAAATTTGTGCAAGTCAATGTTTAGCATTTCTTTTTAAGAGTAAATTACGGTTGAAATCAAAACTTTATTTGCAGTACATAATAAATAATGTTGATTTTTTATCTTATATTAAAATAAAAACAAACCACTGTTCGATTTGAATATTCCACGATATAATAGTGAGAGTTTATGGCAGAATAAATATTTACATAAGAAGTGAGGTACTGTATGAAAAAAAGAACGACAGACATTATTTTTATTATTATCGGTGCATTTCTTTTTGCGTTAGGTGTCAATTTATTTGTTATTCCGAACGAGTTTGGTGAGGGCGGGGTAACAGGTATCACGATTATTACGTACTATTTATTTGAGTGGTCACCAGGTTTAGTTAACTTAATTTTAAATGCGATTTTGTTAATAGTCGGTTATAAATTTTTAAATAAGATTACAACGATTTATACGATTATCGCTGTAGTGACCAACTCGCTATTTCTTCATTTAACAGAAGGCTGGACGATTGCTTCTGATGAAATGCTCGTAAATGCCATTTTCGGTGGAATATTTATTGGGTGTGGTATTGGTCTAATCATTCGTGTTGGCGGAACAACTGCAGGTACTACGATTTTAGCAAGAATGACGCATAAGTATTTAGGCTGGAGTATTAGCTACGGTCTACTGTTCTTCGATTTAATCGTTGCGTTTTCATCTTATTTCATCATTGGTGCAGAAAAACTGATGCTGACAATTATTATGTTATATGTAGGAACGAAAGTAATGGAATTTGTAATTGAAGGTTTAAATCCGAAAAAGGCCATTACGATTATTTCTGATAAACCAGATGAAATTGCTGGGAAGGTGACGACTTTAATGGGCAGAGGGGTTACTGTGTATTCAGGTCATGGCTATTACACGAAAACGCCGAAGGAAATTCTTTATGTTGTTATTAATAAGCAAGAAGTAGTGAAGCTAAAGCGGATTGTTCAAACTACGGATCCGGCGGCGTTCATCGCTATACACGATGTTCGTGACGTGTTCGGAGAAGGATTTGTTGATATTTCGAAGGCTTAGAAATTGTTTTTGATTAAAATAATCTTAATACTAAAACGTGAGAATCTATTTTGAATAATCTTTTTTCAAAATAGATTCTTTTTCTTTTTCTTGCAAAAAATCTAATTGTTTCTTAATGTAGTGATGTAGAAGGATGAACGAGAGAGGGTTTAATGAAGATGATACATATTTTATTAGCTGATGACGATAAACATATTAGAGAGTTATTGCATTATCATTTACAAAAAGAGGGGTTTAAAGTTTTTGAAGCAGAAGATGGAAAGGTAGCGCAAGACGTATTAGAGAAGGAAAATATTCATCTTGCGATTGTAGACATTATGATGCCGTTTGTTGATGGTTATACGTTATGTGAAGAAATTCGGAAGTATCATGATATTCCTGTTATTTTATTAACTGCGAAAGACCAGTTAGTGGATAAAGAAAAAGGATTCATTTCTGGTACAGATGATTATATCGTAAAACCATTTGAACCAGCTGAAGTGATTTTCCGTATGAAAGCTTTATTACGTCGTTATCAAATGCTGAGTGCAGATATTATTACGTTGCACGGAACGACAATTGATCGAAAAGGTGTAGAAGTAAAGTGTAACGGTCAAACAATTTTGCTTCCTTTAAAGGAATTTGAGTTATTATCACAACTTGCTAGTTATCCTGGAAGAACATTTTCAAGAGAAGAATTAATTGAATTAGTATGGGGAATGGATTTTGAAGGAGATGAACGAACAGTTGATGTTCATGTGAAAAGGCTCCGAGATCGTTTCTCAAAACGAACGGATGATTTTCAAATTACGACAGTGCGCGGCCTCGGGTATAAGTTGGAGTTGAAATAAGATGAAATCACTATATTCTAGATTTGTATTTATGACGGTCGGCATTATGCTACTTAGTAGTATTATCGGCTTTTTATTAACGAACGTATATTATCAAGTGAAGTTAAAACCGTATAATAGTGAAAAGATTTTAAAGTATGCGGAAGAAGTTAAGTCATTATATGAAAAGCAAAGTGAAGAAAATCAAGAGGCGTACTTACAATCTATTGCGAAGTTAGGGTATGAAATTTATATTGTAGATGATCAAAAGAATGGAAAGCGTATCGGCAATGCGTTTCGTAAGACGTCTATTAGCGATGCTACTGTTCATAAAGTATTGCAAGGGGAAACGTTTAATGGTGTTTCTACGTATCCAACGCGTCTCTTTATTACCGGTTTTTTCGATAATGAATTAATAAATAGTGTCGGTGTACCAGTGCAACACGGTGATAAGCAGTACGCTTTATTTATTCGTCCCGACATTCAGAACCAATTTGGCGAGATGCGAATTTTCTTAGCGGTATTACTTGGGTTTATCGTACTATTAAGCATTATCTTTATAGTGATTGCAGCAGGTTACATCGTTCGCCCAATTCGTAAATTTACGAAGGCTACGCAAAAAATTGCGAGTGGGGAATATGAAATTGAATTAGACGTAAAACGAAAAGATGAAATAGGCACATTATCTACAAGCTTCCAAAAGATGACGAAAAGTATAAAAGAACTAGATGAAATGAGACAAGAATTTGTTTCGAACGTTTCACATGAATTCCAGTCGCCGCTTTCTTCTATACAAGGTTTTTCGAAAACATTGCAAACAGAAAAGATGAGTGAGGAAGAAAGAAACCATTACTTACAAATTATTGAGGGGGAAAGTAAGCGAATGTCTAGTTTATGTAAACAGTTACTGACGCTCGCTTCATTAGATAAAGAAGAGAAAGTTTTACAAATAAAAGAATTCAATTTGCAGAAGCAAATTAAAGACGTCATTTTTATGCTCGAATGGAAATGGCGTGAGAAAGATATCGCTGTTGAGTTTGATGTGCCGGACATTACAATTAAAGGTGATGAAAACTTGCTTCATCAAGTGTGGAGTAATATTTTTACGAATAGTATTAAGTTTTCAAACGATGCTGGGACGATTGAGTTTTTCGTGGAAGAGTTAGAGTCTAGTGTCATTATCTCTATATCCGATAACGGAATCGGAATGGAAAAAGAAGAGATGGAACGTATTTTTGATCGTTTTTACAAAGTAGATACAGCAAGGGCAAGAAACGTAGAAGGTAGCGGTTTAGGATTATCGATTGTACAGAAGATTGTTGAACTGCATAAGGGAACTGTTTCAGTTTATAGCACGAAAGGGGAAGGGACGACTGTACGGGTGGAGCTTCCTAAATAGATGGAAAGAAAGAGGCTGTTTCGGAACGGCCTCTTTTTTGTCGTTTTATGTCGGTAAGTCGATATAATCGGAAAATCGCTGATATAAATTTCACGTACTCCCATTTCCGCTATAAAGCCGCACCTTTCCCGCGCTCAAAAAGTATCCGCTGTAATTTAATTTCCCCTCTGTAATCTTCTGTTCATATTCCGTTCATATTTCTTTTTTATGATAAGTGCATAGAAAGAAAGAGGAAGGAGCGAGCGAAATGTTTTTAGCTCTGCGTGAATTAAAACAATCAAAATTACGATACGGATTAATCGGATTGATTATGGTGTTATTATCATTTTTAGTCCTTGTTATTTCAGGATTAGCAAATGGATTATCATATGATAATGCTTCATCGATTCAAAATATGGAGGCAAATAAGTTCGTTTTAGCAGATGATGCGGAAAATAAATTACTTCGTTCACAAATTAAGAAAGACGATGTAGATAACGTAGTAAATCAAGTAGGTGACAAAGAGGCAGTTCCGTTTCGTGTGAAAGTTTCAACATATGAAAAGAAAGATAGTTCGAAAAAGGTTGATATCGCTATTTTCTCAAGCGAACGAGATTCATTTTTAGAACCGAACATTGTAAAAGGTGAGAAATTAGGTACAGCAAATAATGAAATGGTTGCTGATGAATCCATTAAAGAAAAAGGAATCGATATTGGAGATACAATTATTGATCCTGTTTCAAAGAAAGAATTTACAATCGTTGGATTTACGAAAGATCAAATGTTTAGCCATACACCAGTTGTATATGTAAATGAAGATGTATGGGGATCTATTTCACAACCAAACCAAAAAGATTATAGTGCAATTGCGCTGAATACAGATAAAGAAATTAAAAATGCACATGTTATCGACAAAAAAGAAGTACTGCAAAGTATTCCAGGATTTAAAGAAGAGCAAGGAACATTAACGATGATCATTGCATTCTTACTTGTTATCGCAGCGTTATTAATCGGTGTATTCTTCTACGTTATTACACTGCAAAAAACACAGCAATTAGGCGTATTAAAAGCAATTGGTACGAAGAACTCGTATTTAGCAAATAGTTTAGTCGTACAGGCGTTATTCTTATCAGTCGTTGCGATGGTAATTAGTATTGTTCTTGTACAAGGGTTAGAACAAATTTTACCAGCAGGTATGCCATTCTTACTAACAACACCGATGATTGCACAATACGCAGCAATCTTTATCGTAATTAGTATTTTAGGAACACTTATTTCGTTATACCAAGTATTAAAAGTTGATGCATTAGAAGCAATTGGAGGCGGGATGTAATGACTTCATTATTGAAATTAGACAAAGTAAGTAAAGTGTACGGAGAAGGGAATACGGAAGTAACAGCCCTTCATCCGATGTCGCTTGATGTGAAAGCTGGAGAGTTTATCGGAATCGTCGGTCCTTCTGGATCAGGGAAAAGTACATTATTATCAATCGCGGGTGCACTATTATCACCGTCAAAAGGGGATATTTACATTCGTGAGCAAAATATTACGAAGCTATCAGAAAAGGAAATGACAGACATTCGTTTGAAAAAAATCGGCTTCATTTTCCAGTTCGCAAATCTTGTTCCATATTTAAATGTGAAAGAACAATTACTTTACATTGCTAAGTTAAAAAAAGAAAGTAAACAAGAATCAGAAAAGCGTGCGGATCATTTATTAGCGGCATTTGGATTAGGAGAAAGAAAAAATCATTATCCAAATCAACTATCTGGTGGGGAAAAACAAAGGGTAGCAATTGCTCGTGCGTTCATGAACAACCCAGATTTAATATTAGCGGATGAGCCAACGGCAAGCTTAGACTCAAAACGCGCACGTGAAGTTGTTGAAATGATGAAACGTGAAGTGAAAGAGAGCCAAAAAGCAGCAATTATGATTACACATGATGAAAGAATGCTTGATGTATGTGATCGTATATTGACGCTTCGAGATGGACAGTTAATATAAAGAAAAAGGCCAACCGTATATGCGGTTGGCCTTTGTATCATTGTTTTTAATAAGTATAATGGCTTTATTTTGAGAATAACGTTTTAATTTTATTGCGTGTTATTAATAAAATCCCGCCTAATACAGATAGCATTCCTAGAGCCATATTGTTTGATTGCTCGCTACCAGCGTTAGGAAGTTCTTTAGCGTTATTGTTTTTAGTACTATTATCTGCTTGCGTTTGTTTAGACTGTGACACTTCATTAATCTTGTTATCAACATTTTGCTTCGTTGTATGTAACTCAGCTAATTTGTCGTCAATTTTTTTCTCAGTATGCTTAAAGTCGTTGATTTTAATATCTAAGTCTTGTTTTTTCTTTGTTAAATCGTCTGAAACAGTTTGTTTCGATTGTTTAATTTCGTTAATTTTATTTAGTAAATCTTCTCTAGCCTTTTGTAATTCAGCTAGTTTGTTTTTTACATCTTGTTTAGCTAGTTCTAAGTTAGCGGAAAGACTGTCTAAATTGCCTTTAATTTTCTTAAGTTCCTCTAACGTATTACCAGTATTCGGCTTGTTTTCTTTTAGTTCAGCGAGTTTGTCCTCAGCAGTTTGTTTCGCTTTTTTTAACTCAGCTAATTTTTCATCTACTTGTTTTTTAACTTCCTTAAGTTCATTAACCTTTTGATCAATGTTCTCTTTATGTTGCTTCATTTCATTCACTTTTTCATCGACAGTTTGTTTATGTTCTTTAATCTCATTCACTTTGTTATCGATATTTTGCTTATGCTCTTTTACTTCAGCAACTTTATCTTCTACTTGTTTTTTATGCTCTTTAATTTCAGCGATTTTATCTTCGGCGATTTGTTTGTCTTGCTGAAGTTTTGCATCTAACTCTTGTTTATGTTGTTTAATCTCGTTAATTTTTTCATCAGCAACTTGTTTACGTTCATGTAGTTCATTCACCTTCGTATCAACATTTTCCTTAACCTTGTTAAGTTCATTCAATGTTTGATCCACGTTTTCTTTGTGTTGCTGCAATTTCGCATCTAACTCTTGTTTATGTTGCTTAATTTCAGCTAATCGATCTCCCGTACTTTGCTGAGGAGTAGCATCATTTACTTCCGCATGAGCAGGGTTCGCGCCAGCAATCATTGCTAAAGCTAGTGTAGACGCAGCGATTGTTTGTTTTGTTTTCATATTTTTGTACCTCTTTTCTTTCATATGCATGAACTGTTTTGTGTAAAAATGAGCATATAGAAGTAGATTATCTTATTATTATATACTATGTTAGGCGCTTAGAGGAAGGATTTGCATAATAATCTATGATTATGTAATTTTTATAATCTCTTATTTGGGGTAGGGGATAAACCTTTAGCTAGATGAACAATTTCTTCTATAGTAAAGCTTACATCTTTATTATTGCGAATAACAAACAAATAATCAGCCTCGTTTTCTACAGGATCTACCACATTATCGTGAAGTGATTCAGTTTGTTGTCGATCAAGTACTTCTTTGAAACTAGAATATCCACCTCTAAAAATATTCGTACTTCGCGTGCTTCGAGCCACTCTTTCGTAAAGTACATCATCTGGAATGTCAAAATGAACTAATATGCGTACATATTCATTCTGTGGAAATAATTCGTTTAGTAAATAGAATCTTCCGTTTTTACTGCGATTGGAATTACAAATAATAAGGTGTAAATTTGTATGTTCTTTCGCATAATCAACAATGAATTTTGAAAGACCGTGCTTAAATGTATTAGCACCTTCAGCCGGCTGTAATTTTTCATAATGCGTGTTAATAAATTCAGCTTGATTATCTTGATCCATAACGAAAGAGTGGGGTAACTCTTTTTCTAATGCTCTTGCAAATGTAGTTTTTCCACTGTGTGTTTTTCAAACTGTAATGATGACTAATCTTTTCATGACGCCCTCCATTTGTATTGTTATGAACTGGAATATTCAGTGTAGATCGAAATCTTCCTGCTAGAGATTACACAAATTGTTGGAGCGTTAGTAGGCTGAAAACTTGACAAAAAAACTTATTTATGCTATAATTTACCAATATAAAAATAAGGTGTATAATAGGGTTCTCCTGGCCAGGGGAACCCTATTTTTGTTGTGAAAATGAAGGAGAGTGTATGTGCGTGAAACAAGGTGAAGCAAGTGTAACGTCGTTAGTATCAGCTTTCAGCAGGGCGTATCATAGTGAATTTGATAATCCGAAAATCTTTGATGATTATGTAGCTAAAGAGTTCATTTCGCCAAAAGGACGAATTAATATTGAAACGAATATGGTTCAAGGAATACATTTCTTCAATACAGACATTGCACAGCAGTTTCAAGATAATCCAAAAGAAATATTAAAATGGATTACGCAAGTTCAGTTATCACCAACACCTTTAGCACGTGCGGCATATTGTGAAAGAGTATTACTACATGAAATTACATTAGGAGCGAAACAATACGTCATACTCGGTGCAGGCTTAGATACGTTCAGTTTTAGACACCGAGAATTGGAAAATAAAATAGAAATATTTGAAGTGGATCATCCTTCTATGCAGGTGTTTAAGAAGGAAAGAATAAAAGAAACAGAACTTGAAGTTCCAAAAAACCTTCATTTTGTTTCAATGGATTTTACGAAAGGATTTTCCTATGAACAGTTAAGCAATGAAGGATTTGAACATAAAAAGACTTTCTTTAGCCTTTTAGGTGTTACGTACTATTTAACGAAAGAGGAACTTGCTAGTTTAATAGAGTGCTTGTTTGAGATAGTTCCAGTAGGGAGTTCTATCGTTTTCGATTATCCTGATGAAAACTTATTTACGAAAAAAGGACTGTCCAATCGAGTTGAAAATATGGTGAAAATGGCTGCGGTAGGCGGAGAACCGATGAAATCATGTTTTTCTTATGCTGAAATGGAGGCACTGTTAGAGAAGGCGGGCTTACTCATTTATGAGCATTTATCACCAGAGGATATTGATGTATTATATTTTGAAGGACGAAACGATTATTTAGAAGCTTTTGAGACAGTGCATTATGTACATGCGGTGAAAAGGTAGGAAATTAGTAGGCATGGAGAGGAATCTCTGTGTCTTTTTTTATAAAAAAGGAAATGAGCTGTAGTGGTGGAAAATATAATTATAAATATATAATATATATAAATTAATGTCTTGTAGAAACTAAAGGAAAGGGGAAATAGAAGATGTTGAAATTACGAGGAAAATACAATGAAGCGAAAGTGTATACTTCGAATGTAGAAGAAACGGCAGCAGGTCAAATTATTGATCTTTGTAACCAAGAATTTGTAAAGGATAGCAAGATTCGTATTATGCCAGATACACATGCGGGCGCAGGTTGTACGATTGGGACAACAATGACGATTCAAGATAAAATTGTTCCTAATTTAGTCGGGGTTAACTAATCGGCTCAGACTTTAAACTACTCACTCAATTGACTGGGAACCCTAACGATAAAAGGCGAGGGCAATCAGCAGCCAGTGGTTATGGTGACATAATCGAATGGTTCAGAGACTTGTACCATGTTAGCAGACTAAGGTACAGAATTATTCCTCATCCATTTTGAATTGAAGAGGAATAATTAATACGGTGAGCCTACAGTAGAGACTGCATATCTCGATGACTGTAGAGAAGGTATAGTCCACTCTTTCAGGAAACTGAGAGGTAAGTACGATATTGGTTGTGGCATGGAAGTTGTGATGATTAATAAGAAAAAAGAGGAAATCAATTTCGATCACTTAGACGAAACGATACGTAAATTTGTCCCAAGTGGTTTTCGTATTCGAGATAAGGAACATCGATTTTCAAAAATGATTGATTTTGATAGTGTAAGAGCCCCGTTTACAGTGCAACGTGCTCAAAAAAGCATTGGTACACTTGGCGGGGGCAATCATTTTGTCGAACTGAATGAGGATGATAAAGGAAATGTATACATTGTCATTCATAGTGGTTCGCGTAATTTAGGGAAACAAGTAGCAGAGTATTATCAAAACTTTGCTTACGAGCAACTTATAAACGTTAAATCTATTAAAGAAGAAATGATTGAGCGTTTAACGAAAGAAGGTAGACAACAAGAACTACATGAAGCTTTACGTGGAATTAAGAAACCGGTGATTCGCAAAGAATTAGCTTATTTAGAAGGACAAGGATTTAAAGATTACATGAATGATATGAAAATTGCTCAAAAATATGCGGAGTTAAATCGTAAAGCAATGATTGATGAAATCGTCACTAAAATGGATTGGAAAGTAACAGATCAATTCACTACAATTCATAACTACATCGATATGGAAAATATGATTCTACGAAAAGGTGCTATTTCAGCCCAGAAAGATGAACGAGTAATCATTCCAATTAATATGAGAGACGGTTCAATCATTGCATTTGGTAAAGGGAATCCAGATTGGAACTTTTCTGGACCGCATGGGGCAGGACGTATTATGAGCCGTAAGAAGGCGAAAGAAGTACTTAACTTAGAGGATTTTCAAAATACAATGACAGAGGTTTGGACGACATCTGTTGCAGAAAGTACTTTAGATGAAGCACCAATGGTATATAAACCAATGGATGAAATTATTGAGAATACAAAAGAAACAATTGATATTAAACATATTATTAAGCCACTTTACAATTTTAAGGCGAATTAAAAGAGGAGTAATGTTTATTAAAGAAAGAGAACTTGAAAAGATAGCATATTTTGTGGCGGTTATATAACAGAGATTAAAAAGACAACATATTAAACTAAGAGATTCATCATATTCATTTACATTTATGTAATGTAAAAGACTAGAAAGCTAGATTGGCGTGAATCGCTAATTGTGGAGTGCAAAAAACGACAAAATCTCTTAAAAAACACTTAACTTTTAACTCCATCTATCTTTACAATCCCTCCTTATAATGTGAATTGGACAAGCACCTAAGAGAAAGCAGAACATGTCAGTTTGTACATTCTATTATTAGGGGGAGAATTTGTATGAAAAAGACAGTTGCTTCGTTAGCAGTTATGGCGGCATTATTACCGACGTTTTCAGTGCATGCGGAAGGGAAAGAGCAAGCCCGAAAATCAGCTACAACTTTTAATGTTATTAGTGATATTCAAGGGGATTTAGGGGATTTTGATCATGTGCTAAAAGATATGAACAAAGTGACGCCACTTTCTAGAGCGCTTATTATGAATGGGGATATAACGCCGACTGGACAACAGTCACAATATGATGATGTAAAGCGTGTGTTAAATAAAAATAAGCATCCAGAAAATGTATGGTCTACTGTTGGGAATCATGAGTTTTATGCTGGTAAATGGACAGCGGATGGGAAACTCTCTCAAAGTACATGGCCAAATGGTGTAACTGAGGAAACTTTATTTAACCGCTATCTGAAATTTAGTGGACAAGAAAAGGTATATCATAAAAAAGAATTAGATGGTTATCCGCTTCTATTTTTAGGAACTGAAAAATATATGAAATACCATGATTCAAAAATGTGGGATGAAGTATATATGAGTGATGAGCAACTAGGTTGGTTAAAACAAAATTTAGAAGAGTACAGCCAAAAAGATAAAAATAAACCAATTTTCATTTTCTCTCATCACGTTTTACCCGATACTGTGTCTGGATCAAGACAATCACCATATTTACAAGACTATTTAAACGTTGATAAATTGTACGATATATTAAAAGACTATCCGCAGGTCGTTTTCTTTACGAGTCATACGCATTGGGATTTAAACTTACCGGACTGGGCTGGTAAAAAGAAAATTGCAGGCGGAGATAAAAAAGGATTTACTGTTGTAAATACGGGCGGGATTGAAACGGGCTGGATGTCGGCTGGACCAAATGGAGGAGAGAAGACTGCTCCTGATGGCTATTCATTTAAACAAGGGTTGCAAGTGAAAGCATATGGTAACGATGTAATTGTGACAGCTTACGATTACAAACGTGATAAGGATATAAAGAAGTTATTAATTAGTGATTCAAAAATTGCGCAGATGGCACCAAATGTAACAGCAGATGATAGTAAAAATATAATTGTCGGTGCAACTGAATATATGGAGTACACTATAGAAGGAACGAATGAGTGGCATACGTATAGTAAAGCAAATCCTCCGAAATTTGATGGAGATAAAGTCGTATACGTACGTCATAAAGGTGAAATGAATTTAGAGCCGGGATTAACGCAGTTACTTCGTTTTTCGGTAAATAAGTGATTGGAGGGAGTCTGCATTTGAATGTGTGGGCTCTTTTTTTGTTGATGAGAAAGGGGTTGCCTATCTGTCGTTTTTTGTCGATAGATCGATATATTAAGAAAATCGTTGATATACTGCAAGTTACGATCGATATATTTGAAAAATCGTTGATATATTGTAAGTAATGAACGATATATTTAAAAAATCGTTGATATAAATTTCATGTACCGTAATTAAGTTAAAATCATTAATACGGTTTTACTTATCAAAATGAAATTCTAATACATTTTTAACCGAGAAAGATGACTTCACCATTTTTACGTGTAATAATAGTAACGTTACATATATTGTGAAAGAAGTACAAAAGGAGCGTTACAATGAATTTAGCTAAATTCCCGAGAAAAAAATATACAGAATCATATACACCAATTGAAAAGTTAAACAATTTTTCTGAAGCACTTGGTGGCCCGACTATTTATTTTAAACGAGATGATTTACTTGGTTTAACAGCCGGTGGCAATAAGACGAGAAAGTTAGAATTTCTAGTTGCAGATGCACAGGAAAAGGGTGCAGATACATTAATTACAGCTGGTGGTATTCAGTCAAATCATTGCCGCCTGACACTTGCTGCTGCGGTAAAAGAAAAAATGAAATGTATTCTTGTATTAGAGGAAGGGCTTGAGCCAGAAGAGAAGAGAGACTTTAACGGAAACTATTTCTTATATCACTTATTAGGTGCTGAGAATGTCATTGTTGTACCGAACGGAGCAGACCTGATGGAAGAAATGCATAAAGTAGCAAAAGAAGTAAGTGAAAAAGGGAATACACCATATGTAATTCCAGTTGGTGGATCAAACCCTACGGGCGCTATGGGATACGTTGCTTGTGCGCAAGAAATTATGGCGCAATCATTTGAGCAAGGAATTGATTTCAGTTCAGTTGTTTGTGTAAGTGGTAGCGGCGGTATGCATGCTGGTTTAATTACTGGTTTTTCTGGAACACAAAGCCATATTCCTGTAATTGGAATTAACGTAAGTAGAGGAAAAGCTGAGCAAGAAGAGAAAGTAGCAAAACTTGTAGATGAAACTTCAGCACACGTTGGTATTCCAAACTTTATCTCGCGCGACGCTGTTACGTGCTTTGATGAATATGTAGGGCCAGGCTATGCGTTACCAACGCCAGAAATGGTAGAGGCAGTTCAGTTACTTGCGAAAACAGAAGGTATTTTACTTGATCCAGTGTATACAGGTAAGGCAGTAGCGGGATTAATCGACTTAATTAGAAAAGGTAATTTTAATAAGGAAGACAATATTTTATTCGTACATTCAGGTGGTTCACCAGCTTTATATGCGAATACTTCTTTATTTGCGTAAGTGTAAGAAGCATTGGGTATCCAATGCTTTTTTGTTATATACTGGACTATTTGAGCTGCGGACCAATTCTATCACTTTAATTAACTAAAAGAAGAATTTCCCCATCCCGATTAGACTACTAATCATTCCTATTCCACTCATGGTGCTTTTTCCTGCTGTAAATAAGTTTCCAAGCATTCCTAGCTGACCGTTACCTCCGTTATTTCCCCATCCCATTGGGGCCCACGGACTACCCCATCCTGGAGGGTTTCCAAAAACACCCGAGTTATTGGTATTGATATGAAAAGGCTTGGCTGGCGGAGATAATAAAGCGGCAAGATGACCTTGTGCAAACATCCCTGCATGATTGAATGGTTGGGCCCAGGGGAAGGGAGGTTTTTGAAAATTAAAACCTGCATGGCCTGGTAATGGAGTCCAATTGGCAGGATGACCTTGTGGTATTATCCCTGCATAATTGATTGGCTGCTGCCCCCAAGAGAAGGGAGGAGGTTGGGGATTGAATCCCGTATAATTGGCTGATGAATCCCAACTAACTGGATAGACTCGATAACTCCAATTCTCAGGAATCTTCAAATCATTCATTACCTTAGATTTAGTTATTTCGGGCTGTGAATATAATGAAATTTGGTTAGTATATTGTTCCCCGTTTCCCTTTGAATTCAAATACCAATATTGGTGCATACGCTTATTCTCCTCACTTTAAAAATGTAATGTTAGACTTAGCCTATGTAATATTCCTTTTTATGGATGGTTACATAACTAGATCTACAAGCCTGTATTTAAAGGAATGGGTGTGTGGACTTGTTGATTTAAAGTTTCACTTTATTTTAGAAGGGTATTTTCAGTTGCTTCTTTTATATATTTCAGCCTAATTTAAATTCCGTTAATAAACGTTTTTATAAAGGTTTAATCAACAAAAAGATTTTAAAATGGTATGTTGAGCAAGTGGAATTGCTAAAAAGAGAATATCCATTCGAAGAGTTTGGCAAAATACTGCAAGGGTAATGTTTTCTTGTGCAAATATGTAAACGATTTAAACGAATCAATGAAATTTATAATGAAGGGGCAATTAAATATATGAGTGAAACATTACATAAAAGAAAACCACCATATTTAATGCTTGTAATTCTTTTTATTGGGGCATTTGTTTCATTTCTAAATAACTCGCTTTTAAATGTAGCCTTGCCATCAATAATGAAAGATTTAGACATTCAAGATTATTCAACGATCCAGTGGCTTTCTACAGGGTATATGCTTGTAAGTGGTATATTAATTCCGGCATCAGCATTTTTAATAACGCGTTTCTCGAATAGAAGCCTATTTATTACATCTATGTTGATTTTTATTCTTGGTACTGCCTTAGCGGCTGTAGCGCCGAATTTTGGTTTATTACTTACTGGTCGGATGGTTCAAGCGGCAGGCTCTTCAGTTATGGGGCCTTTGTTAATGAATATTATGCTAGTAAGCTTTCCAAGAGAAAAAAGGGGAACAGCAATGGGGATTTTTGGACTAGTTATGATTACAGCTCCGGCAATTGGACCGACACTATCAGGTTATATTGTAGAGTATTATGACTGGCGTTTGCTTTTTGAAATGATTTTACCGTTAGCAATCATTAGCTTACTGTTAGGGATTTGGAAATCTGAGAATGTCATGAAACAAAACAAAAATGCAAAACTTGATTATCTCTCATTACTATTATCTTCTGTCGGTTTTGGCGGTTTGTTATATGGATTCAGTTCTGCAAGCTCCGATGGTTGGACAAATAAAGTTGTCTTAACAACCTTAATCATAGGCGCTATTGCCCTAATTGCTTTTATTATCCGCCAATTAAAAATGGATGAGCCGTTATTGGATTTACGTGTTTACAAGTACCCAATGTTTGCACTTGCGTCTGTAATTGCAATTGTTAACGCGGTGGCCATGTTTTCGGGTATGATTTTAACACCAGCTTATGTACAAAACGTCCGTGGTATTTCGCCGCTGAGCTCTGGGCTGATGATGCTTCCAGGTGCGGTTATAATGGGGATTATGTCACCAATTACAGGTAAACTATTTGATAAATATGGTCCTCGTATTCTTGGTATAGTAGGACTTTCCATTACAGCCGTTTCAACTTATATGCTAGCAAACCTGCAACTCGACTCTAGTCACACACATATTATTCTTATTTACACACTGCGGATGTTTGGGATGGCGATGGTGATGATGCCACTTATGACAAATGGTCTTAATCAATTACCAACTCGTTTAAATCCGCACGGTACAGCTGTTAATAATACAGCTCAACAAGTGTCCGGTTCGATTGGTACTGCTATTCTTGTTACGATTATGAATTCTGTAACAAAAACAAAAGTTGAAAGTTTAATGTCTGATATAGATCCAACAACCTTCACAGAAACTACGAAGGCAATAGTAACTCAAAAGGCTTTATTATCTGGAATTCAGTATTCCTTCTATGTAGCGCTTGGCATGAATGTTGTTGCACTACTATTAGTTTTTTTCGTTAAACGTGTAGATACAAGTGCGGAAGCTGTCGAGAAGTTAAATCGGTAGAGAAGAATAAAACGCTAGATAAAGATTCCTATAAGTTTTTTTGCTGCTAAGGCGCCGGTATTTAAAGCTAGAAAAAACTAAAAGAAGCAGGGAAATAATTATATAGTAAAAGAGGACCTGATGTTCATATCAGGTCCTCTTTCATTAATAACAAGGTATACTTGCTTATCGTATTGGTTTAACTAAACTACTGATTTTTCGAATACTACAATCTTAAGCTCGTCACCTTCTTTATTTTGGAGTGTTTTAGAAGAAAATGAATTAAAATGATTGTTTTATAAACAAATACAAGAGATGAGATCCGTTTGCAATTTCTCATAAACATTATAATTTTAGATTATCTTTTAACACCAACATTAAAAGGGTCCAACTATATTTATTCGCTTCATTTTAATTTAGTATTTTTCTACAAGTTATAAATCTAATTGCCAAGCTTATACGTAATATCATAATCATGAATAGTTAGGGAAAAGATAAAATAAGGTAATCAATTACATATCTTTATTTCATGCTTTTTTGAAAGGGTGTTTTTAATGGAAAAAAAAGTATCTGCTATTCCTCAGCCGAAAACATATGGACCGCTGGGTAATCTCCCATTAATCGATAAAGATAAACCGACCCTATCCTTTATCAAGATAGCGGAAGAGTATGGTCCCATTTTTCAAATTC
This sequence comes from Bacillus sp. B1-WWTP-T-0.5-Post-4, assembly GCF_009183795.1. Taxonomy (NCBI): domain Bacteria; kingdom Bacillati; phylum Bacillota; class Bacilli; order Caryophanales; family Bacillaceae; genus Bacillus; species Bacillus sp. B1-WWTP-T-0.5-Post-4. Next base: position 105,933 of record NZ_WEIJ01000003.1, on the reverse strand, counting down.
AAACTTTAAGTGATACCATCATTGTCGTTTCTGGACATGAATTGGTAGCAGAAGTTTGTGACGAAACACGTTTCGATAAAAGTATAGAGGGTGCTTTAGCAAAAGTTCGTGCCTTTGCTGGGGACGGATTATTTACTAGCGAGACTCACGAGCCTAACTGGAAAAAAGCTCATAATATTTTGATGCCTACATTTAGCCAACGGGCAATGAAAGATTACCATGCCATGATGGTCGATATTGCTGTACAACTCGTTCAAAAATGGGCACGGCTTAATCCGAATGAAAACGTGGATGTTCCGGAGGATATGACTCGTCTTACGTTAGATACAATTGGTCTATGTGGTTTTAATTACCGCTTCAATAGCTTTTATCGTGAGACACCTCATCCTTTTATTACTAGCATGACCCGTGCTCTAGATGAGGCGATGCACCAATTACAGAGGCTGGATATAGAAGACAAACTCATGTGGAGAACGAAACGTCAATTTCAGCATGATATCCAATCTATGTTTTCTTTAGTAGATAATATTATTGCTGAACGTAAAAGTAGTGGAGATCAGAAAGAAAATGATTTACTTTCCCGTATGTTAAATGTGAAGGATCCGGAAACTGGTGAAAAATTAGATGATGAAAATATTCGTTTCCAAATTATTACCTTTTTAATAGCTGGACATGAGACAACAAGTGGATTGTTATCTTTTGCAATTTACTTCTTATTAAAGAATCCGGATAAGTTGAAAAAAGCCTATGAAGAAGTAGACCGTGTTTTGACAGATCCTACTCCAACATACGAACAAGTTATGAAACTGAAGTATATACGGATGATTTTAAATGAATCGCTACGTCTATGGCCTACCGCTCCAGCATTCAGTCTCTATGCAAAAGAAGATACAGTGATTGGCGGGAAATACCCAATTAAGAAAGGAGAAGATCGTATTTCTGTTCTTATTCCACAGCTACATAGGGATAAAGATGCATGGGGAGACAATGTGGAAGAATTCCAACCTGAACGATTTGAAGAGCTGGATAAGGTTCCTCATCATGCTTATAAGCCATTTGGAAATGGCCAGAGAGCATGTATCGGTATGCAATTTGCACTTCATGAAGCCACTCTTGTGATGGGAATGCTTCTTCAACATTTTGAATTAATCGATTATCAAAACTATCAGCTGGACGTAAAACAAACATTAACGCTAAAGCCCGGTGATTTTAAGATTAGGATTCTACCTCGAAAACAAACTATTAGTCATCCTACTGTTCTTGCACCTACAGAGGACAAGCTGAAAAACGATGAAATTAAGCAGCACGTCCAGAAGACACCTTCTATTATTGGGGCCGATAATCTTTCACTTCTTGTTCTGTACGGCTCGGATACAGGTGTAGCAGAAGGTATTGCAAGAGAATTAGCAGATACAGCTAGTTTAGAAGGAGTTCGAACGGAAGTGGTAGCTCTTAACGATCGAATTGGAAATTTGCCAAAAGAAGGAGCGGTACTTATTGTAACTTCTTCTTATAATGGAAAACCGCCAAGTAATGCAGGGCAGTTTGTTCAATGGTTGGAGGAACTAAAACCAGATGAGCTAAAAGGGGTTCAATACGCAGTTTTTGGTTGTGGAGATCATAATTGGGCTAGTACCTACCAACGGATTCCAAGATACATTGATGAGCAGATGGCTCAAAAAGGAGCAACAAGATTTTCTAAACGCGGAGAAGCAGATGCAAGTGGTGATTTCGAGGAACAGCTTGAGCAATGGAAACAAAGCATGTGGTCTGATGCGATGAAGGCATTTGGATTGGAGCTCAACAAAAATGTGGAAAAAGAGCGCAGTACTTTGAGTTTGCAATTTGTCAGTCGTCTTGGAGGATCTCCTCTTGCACGAATATATGAAGCAGTGTATGCATCTATACTAGAAAATCGTGAACTCCAATCATCCAGCAGTGATAGAAGTACACGACATATCGAGGTATCCTTGCCAGAAGGTGCTACATATAAAGAAGGAGACCACCTTGGAGTGTTGCCAGTTAATAGCGGGAAAAATATCAACCGAATTTTAAAACGTTTTGGATTAAATGGGAAGGATCAAGTTATACTGAGTGCAAGTGGACGAAGTATAAATCACATACCTTTAGACAGTCCTGTTAGTTTATTGGACCTTCTTAGTTATAGTGTTGAAGTTCAAGAAGCAGCCACTCGAGCACAAATACGAGAAATGGTAACATTCACAGCATGTCCTCCTCATAAAAAAGAATTGGAAGCATTATTAGAAGAAGGAGTTTACCATGAACAAATACTAAAGAAACGGATTTCAATGTTGGACCTTCTTGAAAAGTATGAGGCTTGTGAAATCCGATTTGAACGCTTTTTAGAACTTCTTCCTGCGCTCAAACCGCGTTACTATTCTATTTCAAGCTCTCCACTCGTTGCACACAATCGTCTGAGCATTACGGTCGGTGTTGTTAATGCGCCTGCATGGAGTGGGGAAGGGACATATGAAGGAGTCGCTTCTAATTACTTAGCTCAGCGTCATAATAAAGATGAGATTATCTGTTTCATTCGAACGCCGCAATCAAACTTTGAATTACCTAAAGATCCAGAAACACCAATTATTATGGTGGGGCCAGGTACTGGAATTGCACCATTCCGTGGATTCTTGCAAGCGCGTCGTGTTCAAAAGCAAAAAGGTATGAACTTAGGACAAGCGCATCTATATTTTGGTTGTCGTCATCCTGAAAAAGATTATCTTTATCGTACAGAACTAGAAAATGATGAAAGAGATGGATTAATCTCTTTACACACAGCTTTTTCTCGTTTAGAGGGACATCCAAAAACATATGTACAGCATTTGATAAAACAAGATAGAATCAATTTAATTTCGTTATTAGATAATGGAGCTCATCTTTATATATGTGGTGATGGAAGTAAAATGGCTCCGGATGTAGAAGATACCCTTTGTCAAGCATATCAAGAAATTCATGAAGTAAGTGAACAAGAAGCAAGAAATTGGTTGGATCGTGTGCAAGATGAAGGGCGATACGGAAAAGATGTTTGGGCTGGTATATGAGTGTTTCTTAATTAGTTACGTATTAACTAATGAACTTCTTTCGAATAAATTTCACTTTATTAGTATAGTGTATTTAGATGAATAGTGATTAACCAGACTATTTAGTATCTACTAAATAAAAAACAGGACCTGATATGCATCTATCAGGTCCTGTTTCACATAGACATTATACATCGATATTTTCCACACATTATCAATGTTTGTAATGTAGTTAGCCTTTTGGGTCAGCGATAAAATCAGATATTATTTTTTCGATATCGAAAGGAGTAATCCCTTTATTCAAAGAGAAAATAGTTTCTGCTTCTTCGATGTCTTGAACGAGTTCACCTCTAGCTTCAATATGTAATCGGAACAAGTCATATAAATTCGGTTTAACTAAATTAGTTAAAGCCTTTCCAACTAGTATCATACCTTTTTGATTAGCCTCGATGGTATTATCATATGTTAGATCTCTTGTAAGAGACAAATCTGTCCAAATCAATTTTCGTTCCTTTAAGTCTAAAATAACTGGAATAGAGATTTGGGTGTCGGCAGTAATATCCACTTTATCTTGAACAGTAGAAGGTTCAAATATTTCACCTGAACCAGGATATTGACGAACCATCCAACCAGTAAAGCATTCTGGTAAATCTTTATATGGTTGATCTGTGTAAGAAAGCAAAGTCATGACTACATAGCGTCCACCATATTTCAGCACAGACGGAATATCGAAATCAATGAATTCAGATGCCCCCTTTGGTGCAGAAGTAATATCTCCGCTATGGTAGGCTTTGAAATTTTTTGAACGTAAGTTCGTGAAGGAGACATGTTCTTTGTATTGCCAATCTTCGTCGTACATTGCAGCAGATAAATCAATGTCAACGCGTCCTGTATGTTGTCCATTCACATAGCCTTCTTTCCACCATAGGAAAAAACGAATCGTATCTCCTTCTGGCAAATCTACTTTACTCCCTCGAGATAATGTACGAAGCGCTTTGCTGGCTGAACGTTGAGAGAAGGGAACTAAGTGATTTTTTAACTGTTCATCCAAAAATACTTTTCCGAGACTTGGAAGTTCTGCGAAGCGATTTTTTAAAGTATCTTCACACATTTTTACAATCATTAAACAAATATCCTCTGAGATAAATGGAAGTGTATTTTCAATACCTATAGCTTTTGCTACATTTCCCTTTGGAAAAAATGTACGAAATTCATTTTTATCATTTCGATGCTTAAAATGAGCCGTGAGTTGAAGTAATACAGGAGTAGAAACGTTTCCTATTATACTTAGAAAATCTTCGAGAATATTGAAAACATCTGTTGACTTATTACTACATAAACGGATTAAATGATCCAAACGTCTGGCAAATTCCCCCGGGCGAGTTTTTAAAAGATTTTTTGCTGTCATGATATCACGATTCAACAAAGCTGCTTCTATTTTTCCATTAAATGTTTCAACTTTAATGTTGTTGCGAAGCATCTCAAATGCTCGGTTGGTTTTTGGGAAACGAGTATGATATTCTGCTGGATGAAGAATTTCACCTAAACGAATCCAACGTTTTTTGTATCGAATCATATCTTCGGTAATGTTTCCGCATTGCTCTAACAATCCTAAAAGGAAGCGTCTTTCGGCTCGGTTAAACTTCTTGAATCGAACGGAGGATGCTAAACTCACATCACCTTCAGATAAAGCAACTGCAAGGCGAAGAACATCAGTTGCCGTTTTAAAATACTTTGCAGCAGCATCGGCTGATATTTTTCTGTTTATTAATAAAACCCCAATTATAAAAGACATATTTTCCTTATGAGGAATTACATTAGGTAGAAAACAGGAAACATCTTCAGTGTGTGTAATAGCCCATTCTACATCTGTCTTATCAGTTGAGGAAATAGAGCTGTTTGCACGAATCAATTGAGAAATCATTTGATTGAAATCTTCTTCACTTCCTAAGTCAATAACTTTCAAATCAACGCTATCTAAAAGAGGAAGTCGTTCTTCTACTTTTGATACAGGTAGGCGCAACGTCACATAATGAATAACGGCATTGATGTATAAATCAGCGTCACTTAAATCCATCATTTGTTGCGGAAAGTTTGGATACATAGGAGTAAACTGAATATGTGCACCAACCATTTCTTTTAAATGTTTTACCAACTCTTTGTAAAACGATGTGAATGCATCAACCGAAAGTGTTTGCAACTCTTCTATTAAAGGCTCGGAAAAAGTAAATCCTAAACTTTCCAAGTTTTTTAAAACAGTGGCTAAATACATGTTCGGTAGTTTATTTTCTTCTCTTTTTATAATTACTTTCAAACTTCTTCTTATGTAAATAGAATTTTTCATGAGAACGCCGATTATTCACTCCTTATAAAAGAGGGGAATAGTCTGACTGTCCTCCTTTCAGTGGTAGATTTTTATTTTTACATGTATAAACACACTAATTGTAGAAAAATGCACAGAGGTTACATAGCTATTTTTTAGTGAAAAATTAGGGGTATAACATTTAGTTGTTAAGTGGTAATTTATTAATTAAGAAAAGAAAACCTCTACATCAATGGTTGATAAACTAAAGTTTATTCAATCCCAAAGAAGAAAGAGGTTTTATAGTCTAATTATTTTTCATAGGGAATTGACAACTCTAAAACAATTTGAAAATTCTAAAAAGAAGGAAGAATTGTCATAGCCTATGTGTTTAGCAGGAAAGTAACATCCCTATTTGGCCAAAGAAGTTAGAAGGAAGGAACGTCATAGCCTGCTTTATTAGTATATTCTCTTGCGAAGAGCAATTCAAGTATACTGTCTGATTTTTTATATTTTTCTTAAAGGGGAATTGTCATGTTTATCCCGCATTGACGGGTAGCCCGATTGGTGAGGGGGATTAAAGTTTCACTTTATAAATAGGGAGATCATCACATGCCCTTTTTATAATACTATTACGGGAGGATTTTTATTTTTGATATATTATACCATTTATTTGATGGTATAATATGGTATTGGTTCTATGGAATGGAGTTGAATGAGTATTATAAATACAAAAGGTGAAATTAAAAAAACGAAAAGAAAAGTATTACTAACTATACTTACTATGTTAGTAATTATAATTGGATTTGGATATTGGAAACTTTTTAGTTTGCAAGGTGTTCCAAAAGGGGAATTAATTCGAACAGTGGAATCTCCAGATGGAAAATATCTCATCAAGACTTATTTTCATAATGCAGGATCATTAAGTGCGGATGCTGTTAGGGGTGAATTAGTTAACCTTGATACAGATTCAGAGAAAAATATATATTGGAATTATCCAGATACCGATCCATATATTGAATGGGTAAATAAGAATATTGTTAGAATTGGAGATCAAACTTTAGATATTTCACAGAAAGAAACCTATGATTGGCGTGATGATGATGAGCACGTTAAAGAAATGCCTAAACAGTTTAGTAGATAAAACAAGAAAATTTAAATTTATTTAATCTTATTCGTTTAACTATAGATAGGATTATATGAGTGAAAAAGTCCATTTAGATCTTCTAAATGGACTTTTTTAGGTTTCTAGATACGACTACTGATAAAAATGGAACAAACTTGTTACTTAGGTTGTCTATTAATTATACGCATAAAACAGGAGTTCATGATAGTTCGCTCATTTTATCCCGCTATTTGCCCGTAAAAGTCCGACTGATGAGGGCTGATTAAAGTTTCACTTTATCCTTTACTGTATCTTGTAACTACATTTTGCCTTGCTGTAGAGAAACAAAAAACATTTTTCTTATTCAATAATTCCAATTTCTAGAGCCTTTTGAACAGCTTCTTCTTTGTTACGGACTCCTAGCTTTGTATAAGCTGTGGAAGCATAATTTCTGACCGTACCATTCGATAAATATAACCTTGATGCTATGGTAGTGTATCGAAGTCCCTTTGCTACTAGCTGCAATATTTCTATCTCCCTAGCTGTTAGCTCATAAGCGGTTGCTTTTGATTGTGGTGTCTCTTTTGGCGCATCAAACTTCTCAAATATTTTGTGAGACATTCCCTGATCAATCAGTGTCCCACCTTTGTGAATAAGTCGGATCGTATCAGCTAGCTCCAATGTTTCAATAGATTTGAGTAAAAAACCATCCGCACCGTTGCGAAGCGATTCCAACGCCTGTTCGGTATCCTGAAAAGTTGTAAAAATCAATATGCGGATATGTGGCCATTGTTGCTTAATCTTTTTGGTTGCTTCGACTCCATCCATGTGTTGCATATCTAAATCCATAAGTATAACATGAGGTTGAAGGCGCCCACACAAATCGATGGCTTCATTGCCATCCTCGGCCAAACCGACTACATTTAAATCTTCATATCTATCGAGTAGTGTCCTCAAACTTTCCCGAACAAACGGCTGGTCGTCTACAATTAACAAACGAATAAGTCCATCTTTTATTTCAGTTTGTCGCGGTATGGTACATGTAACAAGCATTCCTTCATCTGGCTTTGTATATACAGACAATTGACCTTGCAAATTCATTGCTCGTTCTTTCATCGTATTCATACCGAAGCCTTCCTGCCATTCTACATTTCCTTTTCCATTATCTTGAACTTCTAATCTCGTATATTGTTGTTCAAACTGCAATGAAACTATAATTTCAGTTCCCTGACCATGACGTACTGCATTCGTAAGGGACTCTTGTAAGCAACGAATGAACGCTATCTTCGTTTGCCGAGACAATTCATATTCCTCTCCGTATGTCCGAAAACTTACATTAACCTGAGCGTGCTCCTGAAATTCGGCTCCAAGATTTTGGAGAGATTGAATTAAGGAAGGCGATTGACACGGAGACTCCATTTGATGTAGGTAACCTCTCACGTCCTCGATGCTTTTACGTCCCATTTCAAGCAGAGAATCTAGCCTCTGTATACCCATTTCAGTAGCAAGTTCGGTGCGCAACGTTTCCATCCCCATAATAATAGAAGTATAAGCGTGACCAACTGTATCATGAAGCTCACTCGACAGTCTGTTTCGTTCTTCCGCCAGTGTAATGCGTTCAATCTGAGACATATATTGCTCAAGTACCGCGTTTTGTTTACGAATTGATTCATTTTGTTTATGATTGACGATTAATAAATGAAAAGCGAAGCCCATTACATATGCGAATCCATAATAGGTGACCATAATCCAATAGCTATTACTTGGCGCAACCGCATAGAAAATTCCAGTTGTTATAAAAACTGTTATTGGAGCTGTCCAATAATAGGACAAATGCTTACTATTCGCAGCAATTAGAAAAACTGATATAAGAAATGTGTTGTAAGCTTCCGGAAATAATGAGGTTAAATATATACATAGTCCACCATATAGCAGTATTTCTGTGAACAAATAATATTTATAATTGAATAGTAAGGCTACCCATGGAATTGAGAAGGCAATAATTTCCCAAAGAATAATAATCCAAAGTGGTAATGTTAAACCATCCTGAAAATTTAATGTAGCTAGAATGATAGACACACTAGCAAGTAGGCGTACTCCTAACATAATCCAATCATACCAAAACCAATACTTAACCATATCTAACAAGTCCTTTACCCCCTAAATAGCCTACCATTTTACTTCCTATATTATAATTTAATCCTTCCTGCCTTATTATACTTTTTAATTTAAAACTACGATACTACTCACAGACTGCAAACTTCTATTGATTTAGTTGCCGAATCATACTACGTGTATAGCCCCCAATTTTCTTTGTCAAACCATCGACTATTCTAATACTTATGGCGGTAAATACTATACCCATAAACATTACAAAGAGTGACTTGGCAAAAGTATCTATTTGTATAAATATAATATTCATATCGATGTATCGATACAGTAGTGGTGCCAACAGGAACATAAGTGGCATTACATAAAAAATGATTGCACTAATGAGACTGAAGATGCCAATCGCAAATTTCTGCATTAACCAATAGACAGCACACCAAGTGCGACGATCTGTTAGCACTAATTTCACCTGAGCCCAGTTCGATGTATCCATTGTTATACTTCTATCGTAAGAGTCTGTTGAAATATCTGTATAAATTTTCGTTTGTATGCGCTCGAATTGGATAAAGGGTGTGGTAGTCTGTAGTACGCGTATAATTAATGGAATCCCAACAACAGTAAATGAAAGCGTTAAACTAAATAGCAGAGCTATTAGGTAAAAACAAAAATAAAAAAATCCTGTACCGAAAGTTAGCAATAAAAAATAACCATTCTGGATGAATCTTGATTTCATAAAGTTCATCACTCCTATCTATGTAATAACCGAATCATACTGCTTTTTTTGTCAGTCTCACTAGTGTAAAAGTGTCATATGACAGTTCTAAATGATGTTAAAAAGGGGAGAGCAGCCTACTTCTGGTTAAAAAAGATGCTTTTATCCCGCTATTTACTGGGCAGTAAGACTCCCACCTCAAAATTCAGCGTTAGGTGGGGGGCGGGCTGCCGGTAAACGCACGATTGGTGAAGGCTAATAATCAGTGGGGGATGAACAAAAACCTGCTGATTAAAGTTTCACTTTATTAATCCCCACAAAACAATCCCGTTTTTGCATGTGCAAGAACGGGATTGTTTTGTACTTTTATTTAATATGAGATGGACTTGTTTTTCGAATATGAAAAATAATATCAAATTGCTCAAGCAATGAAGTCTCAAAGTATACCGAACTGTTCGGGATGATTTGTCCCCCTATACTTAGTAATGGTCTTTTTACTTTAGCCCATTTCTCTGCTTGTCCTTTAAGGTGACGGTTATCCAATAAAAACATTTTATATGGCACTTTTCCGAGAGTATAATTGAAACTTTTTACATCTTGTGGAATAGTGTCTGTTGTAATCTTACCTCCAGTGGAAGGATCATATTCGCTGTATAAGGTGAAATTTCCCTCCGTAGTTGTACTACCAATTGTGACATAATTATTGTCTAAACGTTCCTTCAAAAACTGCCCCGCAACATAAGGGTATAATTTCTCATCGATAATTCCTTTAGCTATATGAATATTGTGTGCCCATACCATCGTTTTACCACCAAATGTCTCTTGTGCCCACATTGCATGATCGGCCAAGTATTGTTCATGTAGTTTTATTATACTTGGATAGTCGTTAGGAAGTAGCATTGTGGTAAATTTCTCTATTGCAATTGCCGTTGCTTTCGCCCAGATGTACTCGGATGGAATTATTTCTGTGTTGGCTTGCTCGTTCTCATCATTTAGTAATCGGGCTACTCTCTCAGCGTTTGCTTTGAACTTCTCTTTCAATTTAGGAGTAAGTTTCATATATTCTTGTATACTGCCGGTAAAAGATGATAATTCTTTATAATTTTCTTCTACTTCTGCCAGCAAATTTGGTCGATGCACCCTTACATAATCAATTACTTTATTAAAGCTACCTTGGTCCAACGTTTTTAAGTCGAGTCCAATAAATTGGATCTTTTTTTTATTGGATGGATCAGCATTATAATCTTTCATCCACTCAATCATGGCTATGATTTCATCAGTAGGATATAACAATTTTAAAAATTCCCTAGGGTTTCCTTTTCCTGTTTGGATATATTCATTTAGCTTTAAGCCGTTTCCCCAATCTTCTTCCAGTGCGAAATTTGTAAAACCCATCTCAGTAACCAAATATTTCACAAGGCGAAATTTCATAGTGAAAATTTCAGAGCTTCCATGGGTATTCTCTCCTAATCCTACATATTGTGCGTTCCCAATCATTTTCTTAAGTGGTTTTAAATCTTCAAATGGTTTTGACGGCTCTATCGTTTTTAATGGGTTAGCCTGTGATTGTATTGATTTAACTATATTTTTTTGGATTGATTGACCTGAATTTTCGATTGCTACCGTTTGAGCGTTTCCTACTTCTACACATCCTGTGACTAATAAAGCTGTACTAACCATTGCAATTATTCTTTTCTTATTCATTTTTTTCCACCTCAATTGAATTATTTGTAAAAGCAAAATTGATTCATGTACTTGCACGAATCAATTGCCTTAATTCAATTGTTATTTATTCCATATCATATTTTCTAGTTACATATTGTCATAAGGTTAATTGACACAGGTCATAGACTAATCATTACACTTTTGTACTATCGGTTATGACAACTTATAAATAATAATTACATTGTTGAGCCGCAAGTAAGATTAGATTATGAATTTGGGAGGGATTGTAAAGATGAATGAATCTGTATGCCAAAATATCTTTATTCTAAGTTGTAGCTGTTGAAATGACAGGAAGTAATTTTGATAAACAAATGAATAAAAGGGGAAGGGCGGATTACAATGTTATTACGCGGAGAAGCATTCCACAATAAAGATAAAATCCAACGTGCTAAAATAGGACTTCAACTTTTTCTAAGTATCTTAACTATTACTTCTATTATCCTAAATGTACTAGTAATGATTACTAAAAGTATGCCACTTATTGTGGTATATATGTTTACCCCAGCATGTTCTTCTATTTTGACTCGCATAATATTGAAAGAAGGGTTTAAAGATGTATCTTTTAGTCTCGGTAACTTAAAGATATGGAAGGGGATTGGTTTTGCGCTGTTAATACCTATGATAATATGTGGAATTACTTATTCTATTGCCTGGTTTAGCAGACTTGTGAGGTTTCAGCCTCCGCAAGGTGGTATGCTAGAACCTATTTACAATATACTTGGATTTCAGTATCTACCGATATCATTAAGTTTCATTTTTATAGTAGTATTGAGCGGAGTTTTAGGAAGCTTGCTTAACTTAATCCCAGTTATGGGGGAAGAAATAGGATGGCGAGGTTATATGCTCACAAGGCTAATCGATGCAAAGTTTTCACGTCCCATTCTTATTAGCGGATTAATTTGGGCAACGTGGCATGTTCCAATTGTTATTGCTGGTCTATATGTAGAGGGAACATCTGTCTTTCTTTCAGTACTTGGCATCTATTTTTGTATTGTGCCATTCAGTTATATTACAGCTTATTTACGACTTATCACAGGTAGCGTTTGGCCTTCGGTTATCATTCATACTACTTGGAATGCCATTATTCAAGGACCTTTCGCACGTGCAAGTACAGGAGATCAAACTGAGATTTGGATTGGAGAATCTGGTTTGATAACCGCTATTATTATCTTGGCTACTGCAATAATTATGACTCGAATCGTAAATTTTACTAAATAGCATACGGATGTGTTTTAAATTCAATTAGTGTAATATAACGAAGCTGAAATAAGATGCTCCTAAAAATATTAGAAAAAATCTAGTTGAACGGACTCTTACTTAATCTTAGGCTGCTGGACATGTGGTGATATCCCATCGTCATCAAGCTAAGAAGATAAACTAGGTTGCCATAAAAAACATAATGTTTTCATTTAAAGGCTTGGAGATGAAATTTTATCATCTTCATCACGTTTGACCTTCAGGAAATAAAAAGTTAAACGATTATACAAATACTCTAACTGAAAAAACGATAGTCCTTCTATCAAAAATATAGAAGGACTATCGTTTATTTTTTTGACAAACTTAGGGGGGGATGTTCATAAAAATGGATAATATAATTCGTATTTTACGTAAAGAGAAAAAGTTTTCCAAAGAAGGTTTAGCTAATTTCCTTGGTGTAACGGTTGATTGAAATTTCACTTTATGACTTGTAAGTGACTGTTCAATGCATCGTACTATTAAAAAATCTAAATTTAATCATTAAATTGTGATAAAATGTGGTCGGAAATAATGAAATTTTAGGAAAAATAAGGTACACTAGTTTATGATTTTAGTTGAAAATCGTTTGACGTTAATGCATACGGGGGAAAGATTGATGAACAACAATACAACAAATGAATCAGTTGAAGAAATTGATCAAAAACGAGTAAGATCAAAAAAACGTTATACAAATTGGAAGTTTATCGCAGTGGGTATTGGTGTAATTGCACTTCTTATTGGGGGAATGAGTTATTATCAGGCAACTCACTTCAATTCGAATGTTACAATTAATGACACAAAAGTTGGTGGTCTGAGCGCTGATCAGGCAATACAGAAATTAAAGACATCTGGACTAGCAAACAAAGTCTATGTTGATCAACAACAAATTTTAGATGAAAAAGATACAAAAACGGAACTTACGGAAAAAGATTTGCCTCAAGTTAAGAAATTATTAAAAAGTCAGTGGACATTTTTCCCTTCCTCAAAGGGAGAAAATTATTCATTGCTACCAGAGAAGGCAGATCAGTATCGTAGTGAAACGATGAAAAAACTTGTAGAAGAAACGCTCATCTCTATGAATGAAAAATTAAAAGCGCCTCAAGATGCTATGGCGAAGCTAGAACAAGGGAAAATTGTTATTTCGAAAAGTGTGGAAGGGAAACAGTATGATGTTACTAGTCTACTGAAAGATTATGATAAGCAAAAATATAAAAGCGAAATTTATCTGAAGTCTGCATACATAAAACCTATTAAAGAAGACGATCCGATTGTCAAAAAAGAGGAGAAAGCACTACAGAATCTTCTTGGGCAGTCTGTTGAGTATAAAGTGCAGGATGAAGTTTATCCTTTAAAAGCGAAAGATTTAATTCAAAATGCCTCTATGTCAAAGGATATGAAAGTTACAATTGATGCGAGTGATATTAAGAAGAAAATTACTGAAATTAATAATGCCAAATCAACATTAAATAAAGATTTCTCATTTAAAACGCATTCCGGTTCAGTCATATCAGTAAAAGGACAAGGATACGGCTGGGCACTAGATGTTGAAAAAGAAACTAAACAAGTTCAACAAGCCTTTGAGAAAGGCGAAAAGTCGCTTTCTGCTTCTAATATTCACGGAAATGGTTGGGAGAAGGAAGGTATCGGTTATAAAACAACAGCGAATAATGGCATCGGAGACACGTATGCGGAAGTTTCAATTGCAGAGCAACAAATTTGGATTTACAAAGATGGAAAATTAGTTGTTACAACAAATGTAGTAACTGGTAAACATAGTACTGGTGAAGATACATCACCAGGTGTGTGGTACGTCCTCTATAAACGAACACCATATACGCTAAGAGGTAACGCAGTAGGAAAAGCTGATTATGCGGTTAAAGTAGATTACTGGGTTCCATTCACAAATAGTGGTCAAGGATTCCACGATGCCGGCTGGCGAAAAGACTGGGGAAATAATGCTTATTTAACAGGAGGATCAGGTGGATGTGTGAACCTTCTTCCTAATGTTGCAAAAACTGTATATGATAGTTTGAACACGTATGATCCAGTTATCGTGTATTAAAAAATAGCTACGTATCAAGAAATAAACAAAACAGGAAATCTTACCTGATGGTATATGAAAAAACACCTCTTGCATTCGCATACTAAGTGTGCAAATGTAATGGAGGTGTTTTTGTTTGAATACAAAAGTGTATTGTTAATAAGAAACAAAGTAGGAAGAGATTAAGAATAAGTATTCAAATAGTCAATAAAATTGACAATGAATATCATTTTCACTTAATATAGAATCGTTGCATTTAATTAGACATGAATTTTTTGTTAATATAATAGAGTTCTATTAAGTTGTCACATTTAAGAACTATAATTAAATCTTTTAAGAATTTAAACGTAGGAAAGGGTAATATAAAATGAACTGGAAAAAAGGCGGATTATGGGTTATTATTTTTTTCGTTGTAAAAGGCACGATTTCTACACTTTTAATCGTTACAGGTGCTAAATATTTTGATTTATCATTTATGCAACTTATCTTATTAATTCTGACCTTATTAGTGATTTCTCTAATAAGCCGAAAATTGCTGTATAGACATAAACAAAACAAAAAGCAAAAAGAGCTAAATATATAGTGGAGCCCCAGAGACCGTTGGATTTCTGGGGTTTTATTTCGATAGTTTTTTCGCATGTATATCAATTTAACAGAATAGGTTGTCCAAAATGATAAAATCGATGATGTTTAAAATGCGTCAGTTATTTTTACATAAGGATTGTAGAGAGCTTTTAAATATTAATCTTTATTTTGAAGCGACAGACGCGCATAAATTATGCTCTTTTTTCAATTGGTAGTTTAAATGTAAAAGTACTGCCTTCTCCTAATTCACTTTCAACTGCAATTTCTCCTCCGTGTAGTTCGACAATCCATTTTACCATAGACAATCCTAAACCTGTGTTTCCGTTGTTTGAAGAAGTGCGTGCTGCGTCAACTCGATAGAAGCGGTCCCATATTTTAGTAATATGTTGCTCGCTGATGCCGATGCCATTATCGGAGACTTTACCTATTATGTTGGTTTCATCACGGAATAGTTGCATATTCACAGTTCCGCTCGTTTTACTATAAGCAATCGCATTCGTTAGTAAATTCATTAATAAACGCATCATCAATGTTTGATCTGCTTTAATAAACAGGTCTTCCTCTATATTAGTTGTTATTTCAATCGAATTTTCTTGAACCATTAATGAAAGTTCTTCTACAACGATTTCCGTTAATTCACTCATATTGATACATTCAAATTGGAAAGTATTATGATTTCCTTGGTCAGCTCTTGCTAATAATAAGAGTTGTGAGATTAGAGCGGACATTTTACGTGATTGCTTTAAAATTACTTCTAACGATTCTTCCATTTCTTTCGGGTTATTCCTCTGCGATAAAGCGTATTCGCATTGTGAAATAATAACAGATGTTGGCGTTCTTAATTCATGAGATGCGTCAGATGTAAATTGTTTTTCACTTTCAAATGATGTCTCCAATCGCTCAAACATTTTGTCAAAGGTTTGTGCTAAATGATACATTTCGTCTTTCGGTGAACCTTGTAAATTAATTCTCTTCGAAAGGTCTTTACCATCACCAATTTTACTAGCTGAATCACTCATTTGTTGCACAGGTCGAAACGCTCTTTGCGTAATAAAATATCCCCCGACTGCCGCAATGAGAATAAGTAATGGGAATGAGATGATTGTTACCACAATAAGCGTATTCATCGTTGAGGATAATTGGTTCATAGTCATTATTCCACGAACCCAGACTTGCTGATCGCCGCCTGTATTATGGAGAAAATCATATACTATCCATTCTTTATTACCGTCTTTAATAGTTTGTATTTCATCAGATTTAAGCGATATCTGTTTATTAAAGCTTGTTGGACTATTTCCTGCTAGCAGCTCACCTTGTTTACTATAAATACTAATATTTACTCCATCTTCTAAGGCTTCAAAATCATCGTCCATCTTTAATTGTCCATGCTTATATTCGATATCTTCCATGCTTTCTTTTACTGTGTTCTTCAATTGATCTTTCATATTAAAAAGCAAAACTTTATCTGAAGAAGTTAAAATAAAAGCTAACACGATTGCCATAATAATTACAATTAGCCCCGTATACCACAGAGTTACTCTCATTTTTATTGATAGTCTTTTCATGATTCTACTCGCAATACGTAACCAGTTCCTCGTACTGTATGAATTAACTTCGTTTCAAACTGGCTATCAATTTTTTTGCGAAGATAGCGGACGTAAACATCAATAATATTCGAGCCACCTTCATAATCGTAATTCCACACATGTTGCTCAATTTTATCTCGTGTCAACACAACTTCTTTATTGCGAATCATATATTCTAAAATAGCAAATTCTTTACTGGAAAGAGTGATAACTTGGTCTCCTCTTGTTACTTTATGCATATTGCAATCTACCACTAGGTCAGCGATTTCAAACACATTAGATGTATTTCCTGTTTTTCTTCGCATTAACACTCGGATTCTTGCTAACAGTTCGTCAAAAGCAAACGGCTTTACTAAATAATCATCCGCACCTAAGTCGAGTCCTGTTACACGATCATCAATTGTATCTTTAGCTGTAAGGAGCAAGACCGGAGTTGTATTATTGTCCGCGCGTAATCTTTGTAATACTTGTAAACCATCTATTCCTGGAATCATAATGTCAAGTACAATCAAATCGTAGGTAGCCATGTTTATATAATCCAGGGCATCTTCTCCATTCCCACATGCATCGACACTATAATGTTCTGCATTTAATCGTTTTACCAATATATTTTGTAAGTCTTGTTCATCTTCGACAATAAGAACTCGCATTAACATTCTCCTTTTCTTCTTATTAATATGTATCACTATAATTCCAAAACATTAAAGAAAGATTAGAAACTAGTTAATTATATCATTTTATCCAGCATTAACGGGCAGTAAGACTCCTCCCTCAAAATTCGGCGAATGCGAGGGGGGAGTCGGGCTACTTGTAAAAGCCTTCACTTTATTTTTTTGTACATTAATCTTCCTTTAATGTTTGTTGAGTAATATAAAGGCAAGGATAAGGTGCACATGTAAAGGGAGGAAAACAGAATGGGAAAATGGATGCTGATTGGAGCAATGTCTTGTGTATTGTTAACAGCTTGTTCTACTCAAGCTGATAACAATACACAAGTACAACAATTGAAAGTGGAAAATGATAAATTACAAAAAGAAGTTGCTCAACTACAACAAGAACCAAGCAAAATAGGGCCTGCTACGAATGATACGAAGCAAACACAAGATTTCAAAAACGAAGTCACATCTATTGTAGAAAAGGCAAATAACACGAAACCAGTTGGAGCAAAAGAAGAAAACCTAAATACGTACTTAGCAGTAAAAAAAGAAATTGACCAACTGGATGACAAGATAGATCTATCTGATAATCAGCTAGAAGCAGATTATCACGCTGGAACGATAACTGTTGAACAATATCAAACGCAAGAAAGAGAACACGATATACTGGAAGATCAATTAGAACAAGCAGAAAATGCACTTGAAGCAAGATTTGGAATAGAGGATTAATCATTAAGGAGTGGATGGAAATGTTAAAACATAAAAAGAAAATAATGATAAGTGTAATTGCTATTTTAGTAAGTGGTATTGCTATTATTAGTGGATATTATGGCATGGGTTACAATTATGCAAAAAAGAATGAAAACTACACAGAGAAACAAGTTCGTGAAATTTCTTTAGCTCATACAAATGGAGAAATTATTAATGTGAAAAAAGAATTCGAATTAGAAGATGACAACTTAGCACAATCAAAATTTGAATATGAAGTGGAAATCAAGACACCTGATAATCTGTTAAATATTTTAAAAGTTAGTGCTAGAACAGGTACAATAGAAATCAATAATGAAGATTAAATAAATATCGCGTATTTGAAAAAACTCCGAACAAAATTTGTTAGGAGTTTTTTCATGTTTATACTTTACTATTTTGAAAGGGGAGTGCTACATCGCTATC
Source organism: Bacillus sp. B1-WWTP-T-0.5-Post-4 (assembly GCF_009183795.1). Lineage (NCBI taxonomy): Bacteria > Bacillati > Bacillota > Bacilli > Caryophanales > Bacillaceae > Bacillus > Bacillus sp. B1-WWTP-T-0.5-Post-4. The sequence continues at coordinate 87,662 of NZ_WEIJ01000003.1, read as the reverse complement.
AAACTAACAAAACAAAATAACACCTAATATGAAAAAATACGCTATTCTTTCTGAAGAATCATAGGAAAGGATAACTTGATATATCACCGCTATAAAAGTATCGTTCCAATCCAAGTGTGTATTTGTGACGAGTTGAATTCAAACTTGATACCTTAGATTCACAGATTGTTCTTTTCCTCAAATCGTGCAGATTTGATTACGTATAATTACATAAAAACTTGTCATCGTAACTTTGATATCTTGCTGTTACATTCCAAAATGCGTACAACAGCGTGCCTTCAAGGTTATACTGATGCTGGAGGTGATTCAAAGTGACATAAAATCGGAAAATGAATTCGAAGCAAGCTAATTAATAACTAGATTTTTACAAATAAATCTCATCTGTATATCAATTGGTTTATAAACGAATGCAGAATTATTTTTCGGAAAATGAGCTTTTTAATAGCCAAGAGAGCTTTAAAGATCAAGTCTTCATTTTGAAACTAAAATCGCTTTTATATTAGGATTCGAATTTTTATGTGCTACAGACATTAGTTGAAAGATAGGCTTTTCCTGTTCTTATTTATATCGTTAACTTGATAATTTATAAATATGAATTTAGTGGGGGGATATTATGAAAGGTAGCAAACATTTTAATTTTCACAAGCTTTGGCTAGGACAGTCTATAAGTTTGTTAGGTACTCAGTTTACAATAGTAGCTTTGCCACTTTTTGCATTAGAGGTGTTACAAACAAGTGAAGCAAATGCTGCTATGCTTCGTGGGGTTATATTCGTCCCTTATCTAATTTTCGGATTAGTAGCCGGTGCTTTAATAGACATTTTTCATAGGAAAAATGTCTTGCTAATTTGTAGTTTATGTCAAGGAGTATTATTTTTATCAGTATTCATACTGACTGTAACAAATATTATAACGTTCCCTTTACTGGTATTTATCATGTTTTTAAATGGAATATTCACCACGTTTTACAACATTGCCATTCCTTCTTTCTTACCTGAAATAGTAACAGATAAAGACCATTTAAAAAAAGGAAATGCTCAACTAGCACTTTCGGAGTCTCTTTCTATAGTAATTGGTCCTATGCTAGCTGGAATCGTCATTACTCTAGTTGGATTAACAGGCTCGTTTACTGTTGACGCAGTAACGTATTTTGTTTGTTTTATGTTTGTATTAATTATTTCAAAGTTTAAACCGCATACAGAAGGTTCTTTAAAAGACGTAAATTTAAAATCTATATATCAAAACATATATGAAGGTTTGGTATATTTCAAAAAACACCCTGTATTGGAGCCGATTGTAACTTGTGGTGCTGTTTACGGTTTTTTTAAATACATATTAAATAGCATTTTAGTAATATTCCTTTATAAGGTAATGGGTCTATCTGAAATTGAAATAGGATTTGTTGTAGGCTCAGCAGCGGTCGGATTTTTAATAGGTAATACGATACTCATGAAAAAAAGTCAACAAATTAATAATACAAAAATGCTTATTTATAGTGCTACTGTATCAGTTACCGGTTTGGTTTTTATACCGATAATGGGATATATGGGAACAGTTTACGGTATAGTAGCCGCAAGTATCATACATGGTATGGGAGAAGGTGTATTTGGCCCTTACGCTGCAACTATACGACAACTTGCCTCACCAAATCACATGCTAGGGCGAGTAAATGCTGTACAGCGTACGCTAAATTGGGGAGCTTGGGCATTGGGGAGCTTTGCTAGTGCATTTTTAATTTCTATATTTGGGCTTCAAACTACGTTATTTATAGGGGGATTCGGAACAACATTGTGTTTAGTGGCGTTGTTAAGACGAGGTGTATTAAAAGGAAATAATATTGAATATACGAGTTCATTTTAGAGGAGATGATTGTGATGCATAAGGTATTAAAAGGAACTGGCATAGAAAATAAACCCCATATTTTATTTATAGGGGGATGGACAAAGCCTATACAAGATGCATTAGACAGTGGCTATATTGTTTCGTACATAGGATCGTACGCTAAACACATATATTTTGATGGGACTATCTTAGAAAAATGTTTCTATAAAAAAGAATTAGACACGACAAATATACCCTTGTCTATATACTATGCTGAAGAATTATTCAAAGAGAAACCATTTGATGTGGTTGTATCTTTCAACGAAACAGCATTAGATACGGCTTGCATAATTGCAAAGATTTTTAATGTTAAAGGGTCTTCTTACAATGCTAATATGATAACCCGCAATAAAGACATGATGCGTGAAATGCTAGCAGGTAAAGACTTTTCGATAGATTCGACAGTTTGCAATAACATTAAAGATATTAATGAATTTTTGAACAAAAAAGATAGTATTATAATAAAGCCCCCGATTGGCGTAGGTGGTAAAGGTGTATCTAAGCTAGACACGGGAGATGACGTAGAGGTATTTTTTAAAGAAAATGGTATTCAACTACCTGTTTTAGCAGAAGAGTACATTGAAGGTGATGTAGTTTATACGGTCGAAGCCGTTTCTTATAACAAAAAACATTCTATACTAGCGATATCAGCTGAAGTATTTAAAGAAGATACGTTTATAATAAACTATACTATTATGCCAGCACCTATAGATGAATCTCAAAAACAATTAATTATGGAAAAAGTAATGCTATTTTTGGACGACATGCAAATGGAAAACGGCATTACTCATACAGAAGTAAAGATAGACAAACAAAATAATCCAATAATTATAGAATCTCAAGTTAGAATAGGTGGTGGTAACATCTGGAAAATGGTGGAATTAACAACCGGCATATCCCAATTTGGATACTATTATGATGCGTTAGCTACTGAGACTATAGATGAATTTAGATGTGTATCTTCAAAATGTCATGCTATGTCTTTAAGCTTGATTCCAAAACCAGGTTGCTTAAAAGAAATCAAGTATAAGGAGTTAAATAACATATCCGAGTTCGTATTAATTGATCTATTAGTAAAAGAGGGAGACATCATACCAACTATTGTAGATAGCACTCAACGCAAAGGATCTATATTATTTACGACTAGTGATATGAAACGTATGTACGAAGTTGTAGAGGAAATATGTAACAATATAACGTTTGTTTATCAGGATTTAACAGAATGGAAACCTTCTTTTAAAAAATATAAGTAAACAGAAATTTGGCAAATGAATGGTCTATATAAAAAAGAAAAATTTTTGAATTCCTTGAAGCGCTAAACCTAAGCAAAATAATGAACTATCCTATAGAAGAAAGTTGAGGGAGCTAATCGCATATGTTTTATTGAAAGGATGTGATTGAATTATGGAACGGCCGAATTGGGGAATTGGAGGATTAGTATTCGTTGGCTGTATGTTTCTTGGTGGAGGAGTGGGATCTATGTTAGGTAATGCCCAAACTGGATGGCTAATAGGAATGGGCATTGGATTTCTTGGGATGGCTTTAACGAGACTGTTCAGAAAATAATGTAACTGAGATTCTTCTTCTAGTAAATAAGGAAATATGTAAGTAATTCATGGCATAAGAGTTCTATAAATTATAGTTAGAAGCTTCTCTTTTCTAAATTTCTCCATACATAGATATGATTCTCAAATCGGAGAATGGCACCTTAAGGTGTCTTTTTTATGCTCTTTAAAAATGTCTTAACATATATAGCCGAGTTAATTTAAATAATCAAGAATAATTGAGCTAATAGCTCTCGGTAGATTGCCATCATTTTTTTAATACATTAGATTCATTACCGTTTCAGACCTATGTATTCATTCATAATCTAACAGTAAAAGGGGAGATGATTAAAGGTATGGCGATTAATGAGGAATCAATTTGTCAACAGTTTGCAAGAATTATCGGTGGACAAGAAGGATTCGCCGGTGGGAAATGCGTGGCAACAATAAACAGGGATGAAATACGAGCAACAATCTTGGGAAAACGTTTTAGAGTAACAACTTCCTTTTCATTCGAATCACGAGACAATAAAACTGGACGGGCATTATGCCTAGGCCGAGTAGCACTCTTACAAAAAGAAGTCACTGAATTTGTGGCGACAATTATTAAACAAGGAATAATCGTTTCGTCTATACACAATGAGTGGTTATGTGATGATCCAAATTTGATTTACGTTAATATCGAAGACGTTGATGATCCACTAAATTTTGCAAGAAAAGTGAGAAGAGCATTGTGCAATTAACAATTTTTTTAGTTAATTGATTACGTTAAATAGAAGATTTCAGCGTGTTGAATGTTATAGTTGTAAAATAGATTTAAGTGGATGGGTTTATAAAATGAAAGAAGGCATTCCGTATTTGGAATGTCTTTTTTATGTTTTTGTTGCTCATGAGGGTGGTTAACTGATTATATGCTGTTTATCTTGCAACAGCAAGAACTGGACGAGGTATCTTTAAAGGTATTTGACTATTTGTAGATACCATATTTTATCAAATGTTATTAGCATATCATAAAACGACAGGGGAGAAATCGCCAGAGAAATACGTCAAATTAGTCATTCCTTCTATAATCTAAGGGGGCGATTTTGTTTTCGAAAAATAATAGGTAAATCATTTGACAATTAAAATAATCTACTTTATTATATGTGCTATAGCATATATATGGTGAAACAAATACATTCATTGTGAATGATTGACTGGTATGCTATATCCTTTTATATCTTAATTTATAGAGGTGATATATGAACTTACATGATTTAATAGGCTATCTTGTTCATCGTACTGATGTGAAAATGACCAATTATTTTACGAAGAAATTAAAGCCGTATGGAGTTACGCCAGAGCAGTGGGGGATTATTAGTGTTCTTTGTAGCCAAAGGAGCACTACTCAAAAAGAATTGGCGGAAGCTATTGATAAAGATCAAACTACTGTTGTTAGAATGATACAGTCAATGGAGAGAAAAGGGATTGTAAAGAAGGCTTTGAATGACCAAGATAGGCGTTCACATAACCTTTTTTTAACTGAAAAAGGTGACGAGTTAAAGAAAACAATCTTGCCTGTAGTGAAAGACGCTCACCATTTCGTTACGAGTAATTTGAGCGAGGAAGAAATTAAAGTATTACAATCGTTATTAAACAAATTGTATGATACACACTATTAATATTTGTTCCTTATTGATGCTATGCTATTCATAAGGAACAAACTTTGTTTTAGGTATTATATATGCTATAGCACATAATTTTCATTTGGAAGAATGGGAAGATAACTTTATTTTGTATGATATCTGATTCAGGGTCACTTTTTTGCTTAGTACCAGTCAAATTTTTTGTATTATACATGCTATAGCATGTAATTTCTAGCCCTTTAATATTGAAAAGGGTAATGTAAATTGAAGCGACTTCCATACAGGTAATCTCAGGAAATAGGATAAAGGTAGTGACTATTATCTGAACAATACTGAGTTTTTACCAAATAATAAGAGAGGTGTGATTACTATTTTAATTTTCATCAATATTGTAAAAGTAGTGTTGTTTCTGTTCTTTTTAATGACGGGAACGAAAATTATATCCGGGAAAATGGCAGATGAGTTCAAACGATTTGGTTTACCTTCGTTTTTTAATTTCTTAACTGGAGCTTTTGAGATTGTAGGAGCGATTGGAATGTTGATAGGAATTTGGATTTCAACAGTAGCTTTATGGGCAGGCTTGTTATTAGGCGGTACGATGCTTGCAGCTGCATTAACGCTAATTGTATTAGCGAGAGATCCCTTTAAGAAAGCGATACCTGCACTTGTTTTGTTTGTCCTTAGTTTAGGGATAAGTTTGTATCACATTTTTTAAAAATAACCGAAAACTATTAAACTTTCACTTTATGCGTTCAAGTTACTATCATTATGTGATTATTTTACAAATAGGGGGATTCTCAAATTAGTGCTTGAATAATAATAGCAATACTGATTTAGACATTACGATCATTTGAATCATAATCAGTAAAAGAATGGGAAGAATTTTATATTAAAAATAGGAGTGAGTGAAAATGGCATATTTATTACAAGTTGATTTTCCGTTTGAAGGTCCTTTTGGTGAAGAAATGGAAAAAGGATTTTGGGATTTAGCAAAAAGTATTAACGAAGAAGAAGGGTTTCATTGGAAAATATGGACAGAGAATGAAGAAACAAAAGAAGCTGGAGGCATTTATGTATTTGAAGAAAAACAAGATGCTGAAAAATACGCGGAAATGCACAAGAGCAGACTTGAAGCAGCTGGTGTAAAAGATATTAGAGTGAAAATTTTTAACATCAATGAAAAGTTAACGGAACTGAATCGTGGGTATATTAAATAATTTCGAAAGTCGGAGCAAGCGTAAAAAGGAGGGGGATAATCCCCTTCTTTTTTTAATTCTTAAATTGATGGTGAGGGGACTCTTACAAAAAAAATCTTTGCAAAATTTGTGAAAGAAAAAGAGAGATAAAGGTATTTTAACCTTATCTCTCTTTTTCTATATTCATTTATTTTCAGGTAAGGAGTTGATTAGTTATTACTATTTATAAGAACGTGAAGAAGTGTTGATGCCAGTTGGAACTGTTGTAAAGGTTGAGGGGGGCATCCAAGGAAATAGCAGAGATGTGTATGATGATTTGGCGCAGGGGTATGAATCCATCTTCTATGAAATTGTGGGATTATATAAGCATTTATTATCCTGGAGATTTTAAAATAAAATTTACCTAATTATAGAAGTGATTTGAACGTAAGGAAATTGTAAGAAATGCATAAGAAAAAAGAAATTTTTATTATGTAGGATACAAATATAGAGAAGCACAAAAGAGGGAGGATAAATAGGGTTTATTTATACGAAAACCAAACTAGTAACAAGCGCATTCTAAATAAAAAAATCATTTATGGTACTAACATACATGTGAAAAAGAGAGGTTTTACCGTTTATTACAACAGTAGGGATAAAGCCAGAATAGTAGTTTATGTGATGTTTGTAATTGAACAAATAAAAGATGAAATTAATCATTTATCTAAGGAGGCATTTTTTTATGGAAAATAAATTATCTGGGGTGTTAGCCGCTACTTTGGCCCTAACGATGAGCTTGCCAACAGGAGCGATAGCGTCTTCTAGCAGTAAGGCTCCGGTTGTATCTAGCCAAGAAGTTGCTAGTAAAGATTTGGAGAAGATTGCTGCAGAGAACGCTGAACTACTCACGAAGTCCTATGAGACGACTAGCGTGCAGTATGCGCTGATTGATAATGGTAAACTTATTTTGTCGGGGCAGACAGGCAAGAACGACATAGAAGGGAAAGAACCATTAACTAAAGATACTCTATACGGAATTGGTTCAACCAGTAAAGTATATACAGCAGCGGCTGTTATGAAACTAGTAGACGAAGGAAAAGTTGATTTGGATGCTCCTGTTACTGGCTATATTCCTGAGTTCAAAATGAAAGATAAACGATATAAACGCATTACACCGCGTATGCTGTTGAATCACTCCTCAGGTTTGCAAGGTTCGACGTTCAATAATGCATTTTTATTTAAAGATAATGATGCTTATGCCCATGATATCTTGTTGCAACAATTGTCCAACCAAAACTTGAAGGCAGACCCTGGCGCGTTTTCAGTATACTGTAATGACGGTTTTACGCTGGCTGAGATCTTGGTAGAAAGAGTCAGCGGTATGAGTTTTACTGAATTTCTACATCAAAAGTTTACAGAGCCATTAAAACTGAATCAAACGATAACATCGCAAGACAAATGGGAAGACGAAAAGCGGGCTGGACAGTATTCTCCGACATACCAGGGACAGCTTCCAAGTGAAATGGTAAATGTGATTGGTACGGGAGGAATCTCCTCTACTGCAGAAGATGTGGTGCGATTCTCACAAATATTTATGGGACAGGGAAAAGAAATTCTCTCTAATAAAGCAATCAAGGCGATGGAACAAGAAGAATATAAAAAAGGAATGTGGCCAGGAGATAGCGGAAATATGTTCAACTATGGTCTTGGCTGGGATAGTGTGAAACTATACCCATTCAGTGAATATGGGATAAAGGCGTTGACTAAGGGTGGGGATACGATGCTGCAACATGCTACATTGGTCGTGCTTCCAGAACAGAAGATGGCAGCAGCTGTATTGTCCTCCGGTGGGAGCAGCATGACAAATCAACTATTGGCAAATAAATTACTGCTAGCTAGGCTTAAAGAGAAAGGGGCAATTAAGGATATAAAACCAGATAAATCCTTCGGCAAGCCAGTCAAGGCTAAAGTGCCTCAAGATGTGGTAAAAAAAGCAGGATTGTATGGAAATATCCAAAGCCATTTCAAAATAGAGATTACGAAGAAGGGAGAACTGTTTTTACCAACTAAACCGGAAGAAAAATATGTATATACGGCGGATGGAAGCTTTATAAATGAAAAGGGTACTTCCAAGCTTAACTTCGTCACTGAGAAGAATGGAAAAGTTTATTTAAGAGAGAGCACATATGAATTATCACCGGGATTGGGGCAAAATGTGCTGACTCACTATTTAGCTCAGAAATTAGAAAACAATGTGTTACCGAAGAAAACAGCTGCTGCATGGGCGAAGCGCGAGGGCGGCAAGTTCTACCTTGTTAACGAAAAATTTAATTCTATAAATTATCTAGGACAACAAATACCTCTTAACACACAAATTACGATCAAGGATGGCTATTGGGACGGCAAAAAAATTACAGGTCCGAATACGGCGACGCATCAAATTCAGATTCCTGTGATGAATGGGAGGGATACGAAGGAAGCTCATTTCTATACAGAGAATGGTACTGAGTATATGGAGATGGCCAGCTTTTTATACGTCAGTGAATCTAACGTAAAATCCCTTGATGCAGGTCAATTATCGAAAGTTACACTGCAAAAAAATGGGCATGCGAAATGGTTTACGATTCCGCAAGAGGTAGCAGGGAAAACGATGAATGTGGAGTTGCCATCAGGAAGTTCATTCGCGGTGTATGATGGGAATGGAGTATGCGTCAATTTTAGCGTTGTTAGTAATAATAACAAAGTGAAACTACCAGAGAACGGAACAGTTGTATTTGCTGGCGCACCGAACTCCGAATTTACAGTCGCATTGAACTAGCTACAACTCGGGATAGACTTCAATAAAACAGTGCGACATGGAAAAGATATTTTATTTGTATCTTAAGTATTACCTTAAATGATATTACACTTAAATTCTTAGCTTAATAGCAATGGGATAGCACCACATGTCTACTAACCTAAGAAAATAAATCAAACCCATGTCCATCAAGCTAGTAAAAATAAATACCCCAAAAATAGTAAAATTGACATTCTCAGAGTAAAAATGTAAAAAATTATTGTTTAGGGGCAGCGTAAAACATTAGTTTGATAGCGATATGGCGCTACTCATAAAAAAAAGAAATAGGATAGAATATCCTATTTCTTTTTATTGATATAATAAAATGTAAAGAATAAATCCAAAGTAATGATAATAATTAGAAGTAAAAAGTGTATAAGTGCATCAGTTTTTCCGTTTAGTAAAGACTTTACAAAGAAATCCCATTCTGTTTCATGGGGAGGTTCTATCCAATTTCGTTGCAGACCTAACACCATTCCATTTATGAAATAGAAAATGCTTAATAGAATCCTTCCAACAAATAAGGCAGCTGTTTTTATATTCCAATCCTTTATCTTGATTACATAAAGGATTGGGAATAGTATCAGTATCCAAAAAACAATAATAAAGACTGTATTTCCCATTCTCTCCTCCTAACAAAATGATTGTGTTTTTAATCTTGGTAAATTCTTAGGTTGGAGGTATGTTTCATTGTTACTGGTTAAAAACAAGAGCCAGAATTCCGGCTCCTTTTCTATCCCGCAAAATAAAGTTTCACTTTATCTCTCCGTTTCAAAAAACTCAATCCACTCCCCATCAAGGCCAGCGAAGAATATGTAACGTGTTCCATCTGGTAATGTTTCGATTTCATCTCCTAGTAAGAAGGTTACTGCGTGTTTCTTTAGTCTTTCGATTTCATCCTCTAATGAATCTACCTTAAAGCAAATGTGATGTACTTTTCCCTCTGCCGGAAGAGAAGAGTTATAACCTTCAATGAGTTCGAGTATCGTTTCCTTCGATTCTTCCACACCTAAAAAAGCGAGTTTTAAGTCTGGGTTCGGGTGCCCCATACGTTTAAGGAGCTGTAGGCCGACTACTTCTTCATAAAATGAGATAGATGCTTCTAAGTTTGCAACCATAAGTCCAACGTGTTCTATTCTTCTAACTGGCATGTAGATTCCTTCTTTCTAAAAATTATATACAATATATTATTGAAAATTAAGAAAATAAGCAAGATAAAAACCTTACAAATTTTAACGTGTTATATGGTATAGTGAGAAAGTATGTTTGGGGAGAAGGAAGGAGATTATACGATGAATACAACTACTCAAACTCCTTCATTATCGGAAACGATGAAAGAGTGGCATTATGCATTAGCGTATGAAATTAAACATTGGAAAACGATAGGTGGTAGTAAAATTTCTATCATGAACGGTCGTTTTTTATATACAGATTATGAAAGTACAGTATACGTATTTCAGCTTATTTCGGAAGTAAGCTTACCTGAAGGTTCACCGATTCGAATTGAGTTCGATGGTGAGGAAGCGACAGGGGAAGTGTTATCTGTACATGGATTAGAAATAGAGCTGAAATTAAATGATTATATACAAGGTGAAATACGAGAAGCGGTTTTATACAGTGAACCGTGGCAATTGTTAGAGCAACTACAAGAGCGATTAAAGGAAGCGCGTAAAGATAAGCTGAAACGTAATCGTATAAAACGTCTTGTTGATGGGACGAGCAGTCCGAAACATATGGAGAAGATGAAAAATCCAAAAAATGAATTGGCGTATCGCGCGTTTTACAATCCGACAACGTACGTGTGGGGACCACCTGGAACAGGGAAGTCTTACAATTTATCACGTATTATTTCGGCTCATTATCAAAAAGGAAAGTCGGTACTTGTGTTAGCTCATAGTAATGCAGCAGTGGACGTATTAATGAGTGAAGTAACGAAGCAAATTGAGAAGAAAAAGAAATGGACGCCTGGTGAAATTGTTCGTTACGGTTATAGTCAACATGAACATATACGAAATCATGAAACGTTACTTGCATCGAAATTAGTTGAAACGACGAACGAATCATGGGGTGAGGAAAGACTCTATTTAGAAGAAACACGCCAAGAGCTTCGTGAAAAAATCTTATCGTATAAAGCAACATCTGCTGATAAGAAGCGTATACAAGAGATTGAAAGTGACCTTCGAAAGCAAAAGGCTAAAATTAAAGAAGTAGAAAAAGAATACATTGAAAATGCGAAAGTAATCGGCGCAACTTTATCGAAATGTGCCATTGATGCGCTAATTTATGAGCGTACATTTGATTTAGTTGTTGTAGATGAAGTGAGTATGGCATATGTTCCGCAAATTGCATTAGCTGCTTCACTTGGAAAACGTATCGTAGTTTGTGGTGACTTTTTACAGTTACCTCCAATTGCGATGGCAAACCATGAACTCGTTCGAAAATGGCTTGGCGAAGATATGTTTTATCATGCTGGGATTGTTGAGTCTGTTAATAAATCAGAAGCACATCCGAACCTGTTTATACTGCAGGAACAAAGACGTATGCATGCGGATATATCTAAGTTTACAAACTCATTTATTTATAAAAATAGAGTTTATGACCATCCGTCTGTTTCAGAACGTAAAGAACTTGCGCGATTACAGCCGTTCGCAAATGAAGCGAGTGTTTTATTTGATACGAGTCTAATGGGGGCATTTTCGCTAAAAGATGCTGCTTCAGGATCTCGTTTTAATATTATGTCTGGTTTAGTAGCGATGCAAATGATGTTGATCGGACTGTTAGACGGTGTTCAATCCATTGGTGTTGTGACGCCTTACAGGGCGCAGTCTCGCTTTTTATCGACGTGTATGAGAGAAATGTTGCAGAGAACGAAATATCAAAACATACCAGTTTTAGCGGCGACAGTTCATAAGTTCCAAGGTTCTGAAAGAGATATGATAATCTTTGATACAGTTGACAGTTATCCGCAAGAACGACCTGGCGTATTATTCTTTGACCATAAAAACCATCGCCTCGTCAATGTAGCAGTGACAAGGGCGAGAGGGAAGTTCATTCAATTATCAGATTGCCATTATATGCGTAAAAACCTTTCGAGAAAACAAGCGTTATCACAATTAACGGCTCATATAGAACGTCACGGAGATGTGTATGATCGCACGACATCAAGACAATTGTGGGAACGAAAAATATCGAAACGATTACGCTGGTTTATGGAAATGAATCTTGAAGAGCCGAAAGGGTTATTGAAAGATATTTTAGCCGCAAAACGAAAAATTATTATTTCACTTCCAAGTACAAAACAAGTGGATAAGCGAGTATGGCAAGCGTTAATGCGTACAAATGCACAGATAACAGTGTATAGTGATGGACCAGTTCCACTGAAAAATGTAAAGTTACAAAGACAAAATAAAGCTTTCCCGTTTATCGTAATTGATGATGAAATCTTCTGGGGAGGCGCACCGCTCACATCTCAAATGATATTTGAAGGTAGTACGGAATTTCCGTACGTATGTGCAAGACTGCAAGCACCTGAGACAATTGGTGTATTAAAAGGATTTTTAGATATTCGGTAAATTCGGATAGGAATTCCTTGACTTTTATTTGGAATGAACTTAGAATGAATGTAATTTAATATAATTTTATGAAAATTCTTATCACGAGAGGTGGAGGGACTGGCCCTATGATACCTCGGCAGCGGATTCGTTATGAATACTGTGCCAATTCCAGCAAGGTAACTTGAAAGATAAGAAAGAAGCTCATTTTGACTGTATATACAGAAGCCTCTTTCTATCTTTTAGAAAGAGGCTTTTTTACGTGAAAATAAAAGGAGGAAGAAAAATGGGAGCGACAGGAGTAGCGTCACAAAGAAAAACAATTGAAGAGAGTATCGAAAGAAATAAGGAAAAGTACATAGAAACAAGTCATGATATTCATGCGAATCCGGAGATTGGTAACCAAGAGTTTTATGCATCTAGAACATTAAGTTTATTACTAGGTAGTGCAGGATTTCAGTTGCAGCACAATATAGCTGGACATGAAACGGGATTTATCGCGCGAAAAAGCTCTGGAAAACAAGGACCAGCAATCGCATTTTTAGCGGAGTACGACGCTTTACCAGGACTAGGTCATGCGTGTGGTCACAATTTAATCGGCACAATTAGTGTTGCAGCAGCAATTGCATTATCAGAAACGCTTGAAGAAATTGGCGGGGAAGTTGTCGTATTCGGAACACCAGCTGAAGAAGGAGGACCGAACGGTAGCGCAAAATCGAGTTATGTAAAGGCAGGCTTATTTAAAAATATTGATGCGGCGCTTATGATTCATCCGAGCGGAAAGACAGCGACAACGAGTCCTTCACTAGCAGTCGATCCACTTGATTTTCATTTTTACGGAAAAACAGCTCACGCCGCAGCTTCACCAGAAGAGGGAATTAACGCATTAGATGCGGTGATTCAGCTCTATAACGGTATTAACGCACTTCGCCAACAACTTCCGTCAGACGTGAGAATTCATGGCGTCATTACAGAAGGCGGAAAAGCACCTAACATTATTCCTGACTATGCCGCAGCAAGATTCTTCATCCGCGCAGCAACGAGAAAAAGATGCGCGGAAGTAACAGAAAAAGTAAGAAACATTGCACAGGGAGCAGCGTTAGCAACAGGTGCAAAAGTAAAAATCCATCAATTCCAAAATGAAATCGATGAATTACTCGTAACAAAAACATATAACGATATTGTAGCGGAAGAACTAGAACTATTAGGTGAAGATGTAAATCGTAAAGAAAGAGTAGGGATCGGTTCAACCGACGCAGGAAACGTAAGTCAAGTTGTGCCGACAATTCATCCGTACATTAAAATCGGACCAGATGATTTAATTGCACATACGAATGAATTTAGAGAAGCAGCACGTTCAGAACTTGGAGATAAAGCATTAATTACATCGGCAAAAGCATTAGCAAATACGGCGTATCGATTAATTACGGAAGAAGGGTTGTTAGAGAAGGTGAAGGAGGAGTTTAGAGAGGCGCAGAGGAATCAAGGGTAAGGGGATTAAGGTACTTTTTTCGAATAGCAATCTAAATAATAAGTAGAGATATAAAAAAGAACATTGAAAATCAATGTTCTTTTTTGTTACTAATCATTAATTTTGTTGGATTTTCTCATAAAGGAAAAGCTTTTACTGTTAGCGGAGGATAATACGTATCCTTTATTAGAATGACAATTTCTCCTCAAACTCACTCTTTAAAACAATTAAAGGAGATGACAAGCCAAATTGCATTAAAGAGTCTAAAAATGTAGCGAGAGAATCCATCGAATCGCTCATGACCTTCATCATATAATTAAATTCCCCACTAATTCGAAATAAATCTGTTACTTCAGGAGCTGCATTACAATACTGGATAAAATCAGAGCATTGGCTCGTTTTAAACATGATGAATGCTTGAATGTTTTTATTAATTTTTGCAGGCTCAAATTTCGTTCGATAAGCCGCTATAACTCCTTGATCTTCAAGCTTGTTAATACGTTCTTTTACAGCAGGTTGCGTCATGGATATAATTCGTCCTATTTCTGAAACAGAAATTCTCGCATTTTCATACAACAAGTTCATAATTTTATGATCGATTTCATCCAGTTTTACGGCGTTCTGCATTGTGTAGCCTCCTTATTTTTGTTTTCTAAAGTAAATTACGAATTATAACTATAATATCATAAGCGAATGGACTAAATTACCTATAAATCTATATTTAAAATGATTGGTGTTTACATGAAAATATAAGTATAGGTTTTTATCAAACGGAAATTTAGGGAGGATGGAAAAAATGAAGAATCTTGATGGAAAAGTAGCGTTAGTAACAGGAGCGAGTCGCGGAATTGGCCGTGCGATTGCGATGAGATTGGCGAAAGATGGAGCATTAGTTGCGATTCACTACGGTCGAAATAAGGCAGCTGCAGATGAAACGATTAGTGAGATTGAATCTAATGGAGGAAAAGCGTTCTTAATTGAAGC
This sequence comes from Bacillus sp. B1-WWTP-T-0.5-Post-4, assembly GCF_009183795.1. Lineage (NCBI taxonomy): Bacteria > Bacillati > Bacillota > Bacilli > Caryophanales > Bacillaceae > Bacillus > Bacillus sp. B1-WWTP-T-0.5-Post-4. The sequence continues at coordinate 72,597 of NZ_WEIJ01000003.1, read as the reverse complement.
TGAACTCAATTCAATTGATGGTGTCAAACAGTTAGTAGAACAATTGAAGAATGAATTACAAATAAGAGTTGGTACAGCAGAGATTGATATTTTAGTAAACAATGCAGGGATAGGTACACAAGGGACGATTGAAAATACGACAGAAGAAGTTTTTGATGAAATTATGGCCGTAAATATTAAGGCGCCATTCTTTTTAATTCAGCAAACATTACCGTTACTACGAGTAGAAGGGCGCGTTATTAACATTTCATCAGCGGAAGTAAGACTTGGTTTTACAGGGTCCATTGCATATGGTTTAAGTAAAGGTGCACTAAATACGATGACACTTCCTCTAGCTAAACATCTTGGAGAAAGAGGTATAACAGTGAATACAATTATGCCTGGATATACGAAGACAGATATCAATGCGAAATTGCTAGATAATCCGGAAATACGAAATTTTGCTACGAATTCATCTGTGTTCGGACGAATAGGGCAAGTTGAAGATATTGCAGATGCAGTAGCATTCCTTGCTTCTTCTGATAGCCGCTGGGTAACAGGGCAGATTATAGATGTCTCTGGAGGGTTTAGCTTATAGGGGCACTACTCTATAACCATCAAGCTAATCAAGTAAATTACTAGTTATGAAACGATCCTCGTTTCATAACTAGTAATCTATAGAAAGGTAGGGATGATAAAGAAGTCTATTCAAACGTGATTTTTTCGCTAGGCAATTTGAATAAGGGGGCAGTTCTTTTTCTTAAGTTGATGGGTATGTATGGTGACCTCTATTAGTCGATAGTGAATGAACAATTTCGGGGGGCAGTTCAACTTTATTCAAAATAAGATTCTTTTGCAGTAAAATCAATGTTAGTGGAATTTTTTTATCAAACTTTTTTAAAAATTAACATAAATACTTGCAATATTTAAATTAGTACTATATAGTTCTAGTTATGACAAAGGTAAAATTAATGAATCAAAAACGTGTGATTGAAGTAGCTGCAACATTATTTTTAGAAAAAGGGTTTGCTTATACAAGTATGGATGAATTAGTACGTGTAAGCAAAGTTTCAAAGTCTAATGTGTATTATCATTTTTCTAATAAGGAACAATTATTAGAAGGAGTCGTTGATTATTGGATTGAAATGTATCAATCTGCAATTGATGACGTACTTTCTCAGAACCAATTTTTAGTTGAAGATCGTATCCAACTGTTTTTAAAGCAATTATCACAAGGAGTTCAGTCGAGAGAGTATAAGGGGAGCTGTCCATTTATTACTCTTTATATTCAAAGTCCTACACAGGCCACGCAAATAAAAGAAAAAATAGGTCTTTTTTTTACAGGGTTACAAGAGAAAGTTTCTCTATTACTTAAACAAGGGGTAGAGAATGGAGAATTCAGAAATACGATTCATATTGATGAGGTTGCATCACTTTTTATTACAAATCTTGAAGGAGCGTTATTTATTTCAGAAACATTGAAGGATGCAACTGTAATCACGAAAACAGCAGATCATTTTTTAAAATTGCTTCGATAAAAGAAGCATTTTTTTTACATCAAATTAGTACTGAGTAGTACTAAAAAGGGGGGTTTTATATGAGAACAGTATTTTTAACAGGTGGAACAGGCTTTATTGGAAAGCAATTAGTGAAAGAATTAGCCAAAGAGGATGTTAAAATTCTTCTTTTAGTGAGGTCGAAAAATAAAGCAATACGCCTTTTTCAAGAAAGAGGCATCTTAAAAAAGGAAGTTATGCACTTTATTGAAGGGAATTTGACGAAAATAGATTTAGGTCTAAGTGCTGAAGATAAGGAGAGGGTATTGAAAACGGATGTGATTATTCACGCAGGAGGCCCCATGGATATTCAAGCGACAAGTAAAGAGGTAGCTTCCGTATTTTTAAATGGCGCCAAACATATTAGTGAATTAGCTAAAAGTATTCATCAATTGAAGGGCTTGCAACAATTTATTCATGTTGTAGGTTATATGAGTCCCTTTGATGATAAAAATAGTAAGATTGCAATTGATGTGTTTAAAGAAGGAAACAATTATTTGAAAATAAAAAATCCATATGAGAGAACAAAATTTTTAGCAGATCTCTATATCCGTCAGCAGGCATCAGCAGTAGATTATCCGCTTTCTGTAATTAATCCGCCAACTGTAGTCGGTAGTAGTAAAACAGGGAGTACAGAGCAGATAGCAGGATTAGGTTTGCTTGTGATGAGTATACGAAGAGGGCTCATGCCAGTGATTCCTGGAGGTAAGGGATATAGGTTACCACTTATTTCAAACGATGAGCTTGCGAAGTTTATTGTGCAGGTTTTCAGATTGGAGCAACCGACTATTCAAACATATACACTTGTTGAAGACAAACAGTACGATCAGAACATTGCTGAATTATTAAGTATTATGTCGGAAAGTATGAATATGAGGGCACCAAAAATCTCTGTTCCAATGCCACTTATGAAAGCAATTATGAATAGTGGAGTAAGTAAAATAACAAAAATTCCTTCTGATGGATTGAATTTTATTACAAAACAAAATTTCCTAAATGTTTCAGCGAAAAAAATTATGGGAGGAGATTGGTTTAAGAAGACGAGTGTAATGAAATTTTTGCCTGCCGTAGTAGCTGATCTGGATTATCGAATGATGTATCAAAATGGCCAGCATAATCATGTATTTAAACGAACATTATGCGATAACAATACCCTTTACCAATTACAAGGAGAGGGGAAACCGTTTATTTTATTACATGGTTTATTGAGTGATGGAGAAGATTTATTTCCTTTAGCACAAGAGCTTCATGAAAAAACTGGTCAACCTGTATGGATCTTGGATCTTCCAGGTTTGGGACGTTCTCCTTTTAAACGAGAGAAAAATCTTCTAGCTATCTATTTGAATGTAGTGAAAAAGTTATTGGAGAAAGCTACTAATGGTGCACATCTAATTGGCCATTCATTCGGTGCATTTATTCTTCTGGAAGCATTGGTACAAGAGTACATAGATAAGAAGTATTCAATCACTTTACTTCAGCCACCTGTTGCTAAAAAAAATGCTAAATCGCTAAATGTTCCTCAATTTATGAACAAATGGACATTAAAATTAGCAACTACTAATTTGATAGGGCGTTATTTATTAAGTAATGGTTTGTTTGAAAGTACGGAGAGCATCCCTGAACATTATATTGAAAAAACAAGTAACAGTTTTACTTCTCCTAGAATTTTAAATACTACGGTTAAGCTTAACAGTTTACTACTGAAAAACGATCAAGGTGATTTCAATGAAGTAACAAAGTATAATCTTCACATTATTTGGGGGAATTATGACAGAGCCTATTCTGCTCCATCGCATCTTGGTAAGGTTGATTTTGTTCCATATGGCCATCATTTTCCTCTTAGCCATCCGAGTGAAACGGCAACATTAGTAATAAAAAATAGTAATACTAGCATATGAGAGTGTGGGATAAATAAAAAGTGTGTAGTAAGATCGTTGTGTCTTTGAAATAAAATCGTACTGTTTGGGGTCCCGCCCCATCGCTATCAACTTAAGAATCAATTGTTCCCCAAAACGAAAAAAAGAAACATAGAAGCGAAAAAAACCTGTTTTTCTTTTTGATAAATATATTTATTGGAAAATACTTTGAACTTTCGGGTACAGATGCTCCTTCTATCCTATTAATAGAAGCTATTTTGAACGTAAGTAATTTGTAAGGAATAGGTAAGAAAAAAGAGATTTTCATTGTGTAGGATAAAAATATAAGGCGGTGTGAAAGGCGGAACAGATATGACTTATATATGAAAAAACAAACCAGTAATAAGAGTGTTTCAAAGAAAAGAAGTAATTTCTGGGGTTAACATACATGTGGAAGAAAAGGGATTTACCGTTTGTTAAGACAGAATAGCCTTTGTAAAAATAATAATTATGAATATAATTACGAATTTAATTCTGACTTTTTTGTCATTGTTGGAGATGATAGCTGTGTGATTAATACGAAACAGCAAGCAACTAACTTTACAATTTAAATAAAGGAGAGGATGCTTTATGAAAACATGCAGTAAAATTACATGTGCAAATCTATCACTTTTAATAGCTGGAAGTTCCCTGTTATACATAACACCAGCCTCAATTGTAAAAGCAGAACCCACGCAAAATGTATCTAGTTTGTTACAAACAAGTAATCAAAGCGATCGTACTTCCGTTAAGAAAGCAATACGGGATTCACTCCAACTTGGATACCCTGGAATACTCGCTCAAATTTCTAAGGGTGGCAAAAATTGGAGCTATGCCGCCGGGATAGCGGATCTGAGAACCAAGAAGCCGATGAAAACAGATTTTCGCTTTCGCATTGGCAGTACGACGAAGACATTCATTGCAACAGTTCTACTTCAATTGGCTGGAGAGAACCGCTTGAATCTAGATGACTCCATCGAAAAATGGTTGCCTGGCGTCATTCAAGGAAACGGATATGATGCTAACCAGATTACGATTCGGCAGATATTGAATCATACAAGTGGGATTGCTGAATACTTAAAGTCAAAAGACTATGATATTATGGACACAAAAAAATTGTATACGGCTGAAGAATTAGTAAAGATGGGAATTTCTCTTCCACCAGACTTTGCTCCAGGTAAGGGCTGGTCTTATTCAAACACAGGATACGTAATACTGGGTATCCTTATTGAAAAAGTAACTGGAAACAGCTATGCGGAAGAGGTTGAAAATCGGATTGTTGAGCCGCTCGAATTGTCGAATACATTCCTACCTGGTAATTCAACTGTTATTCCAGGTACCAATCATGCCCGTGGATATGAAAGATATGACGGAGAAAGTGAGCTAAAAGACGTTACTTATTCATACCCAGGTAGCTCGGATGGAGATATGATTTCTACTGCTGACGATTTAAACAAATTCTTCTCTTACTTACTCAGTGGCAAATTAATGAAGGAACAGCAACTAAAACAAATGCTTACTACAGTTCCTACAGGAATTGCTGAAATCGGCAGATATGGTCTTGGAATCTATGAAACTAAACTTCCAAACGGTGTCTCGATATGGGGACACGCAGGTGCCTCTCCAGGGTTTTCTACTTTTGCTGGAGGCACACTTGGAGGCAAGCATACATTGGCCATCAATTTGAATGGCCATAAAACTAGTTATAGTCCTTCTGATCCTTTTAAAAATATTTTACTTGCTGAATTTAGCAAGTAGGTAAAAAGGAAAAACAGATAAATCTTTCCATAGTTTTTATAGTTAGAAATATATATTTCTGGTTCGAAAAACTTATTCTAAAAAATTTTTGGGGATTTTGGAATTACGGGGGCAAGCCAATGTTATTAAGCTAATAAAACAAAATAGTCCCTAAAATAAAAAAATACGCTATTCTTTCTGTAGAATCATAGAAAAGGATGGCGTATTTTTAAACTTGGGGTTAAAGAAAGTTCTTAAGTTGATGGACATGTGGCGGTACCCCATCACCATCAAGTTAAAATTTTATAATGCTCCAAAACGAAAAATTTGAGTCTTTTATAGCAATGAAGTTCATTTTATCGTTTTGGGGCAACCTGATCTGGTGGTACGCCTTATAGATATTTTTACGTTTTTAATTTTTGTATTGACCTTAAAGTTACTTTAAGGTTTATGCTAAAGACAATTACATAAAAAAGCTTTTTTTATGTCTATATATAATTAATCATAAGGTGAGGAAAGTCATATGGGTATATACAATAGGAAAAATTTAGCTTTAGTTTTAGCATTATTTAATGTATTTATTGTATTTTTAGGAATTGGTCTTGTAGTTCCTGTAATGCCATCTTATATGAGGGCATTACATTTAGGCACTGACACTATGGGATATTTAATTGCTATGTTTGCATTTTTTCAACTATTAACATCTCCTATTGCCGGAATATGGGTAGATATATTTGGACGAAAAAAAATGATCATAGCAGGGTTAATTCTATTTTCCTTTTCTGAATTTTTATTTGGAGTTGGAAATCAAATATGGGTATTATTTCTTTCTAGAGCACTAGGAGGTGTTAGTGCTGCATGTATGATGCCGGCAGTCACTGCTTTTATAGCTGATACAACATCATTAGAAAACAGAGCAAAAGCATTAGGGTATTTATCAGCAGCTATTAGTACAGGATTCATTATTGGACCTGGTATTGGTGGCTTTATATCTGATTTTGGCATACGTGCACCGTTCTTTTTTGCAGCAGTAATTTCTGGTATCGCTGCGTGTTTTTCAGTATTCATTTTGAAAGAACCTGTATCTAAAGAACAACGAATTAAAATGCAAGATAACAAAATACAAGTTAGTTTTTTAAAAGAAATGAAACAATCTTTTCACCCTTTATATTTTATCCCACTATTACTGGTTTTTGTTTTAGGATGTGGTTTATCAGCTTATGAACATATGTTTAGCTTTGTTGTTGATAAAAAGTTTGGTTTTACACCTAAAGATATATCAATAATTATTTCAGTAAGCGCCATATTAGGAGTAATAGCACAAATCATGTTCTTTGAAAAATTAGTAAAAAAATTTGGTGAAAAGGGAATCATTAAATATAGCTTATTCATAGCCGCTATAATTATAGTTGTATTTACATTTGTCGGTAATTATTGGATGGTCGCGATTTTAACGTTTATCATCTTTTTGGCATTTGATTTACTTCGACCAGCAATTACAACATTACTTTCTAAAATAGCTGGAGAAAATCAAGGATTTATCGGAGGGATGAATTCTACTTATACAAGTCTCGGGAATATAATAGGGCCAGCAACGGGAGGCATTTTACTTAATGTAAATGTAAATCTACCATATATCTTTGCAGGATTAATTCTTGCTATTGGATTTGGCATAACTGTATACTGGTCCAAATATATAACAAAAAACAACAGAGATACATTTCCAATGCAATCCTAATCTTATTGACAGGTTTCTATTTAAACCCAAACCAGAAAGCTTACGTTTTTATTTAATAAATCCCTTAAGTTGATGGGCATGGGGTACCGCCAACGAGAAGCGAATTTTGCACGCTAAGCAAAACAATAAGCTGTCCACATGGACAGCTTATTTACATTATTCTCGTTATTGGAAGTTATTTTTAACTTTTCCTGATCCGAAAGAGTCAATCTTTGTTTTGTTCTTCTAATAGTTGAATAACCGTATCTAATTTTTGTTCAACTGAATCTTGCTTTTTGCGATTGTTAGTATGCCGAATTATACGTATAATTCCCCCGAACACTGCACCGATGATTACTAAAATAATAGCAACTCCCATGTAATAAATAGAGTTTTCTAAAGGCATTATTTAGAATCTCCTTTTTCCCTATTTTACCCTTTAAAAGGATTGATATATTGTTTGATTTTGGTTAATATAATACCCTGATTTTTATAAATTAATATATGTATTATCTTATAAAAAAACTCAGCAGGATTTATTCTGATGAGTTTTTTTGTTTATATAATTTATCAATAATTATTCTTTTTTCTCCGGCTGATAGGAAAGAATAACGACACCTGAACTGGTCGTTCTTGTTTCGATCAGTTTTAAAGCCTTTGTATCGTTTCCGGTTTTAAAGAGATGCTTTCCGCTTCCCACGATAACAGGATTGACCATAAAATGATATTCATCAATGAGGTCGTGTTGCATCAATGTCTGTATAAGCTCACCACTACCATAAATTAAAAGGTTCTGACCGGGCTGTTCCTTCAGTTTCGATATTTCTTCTACAATATTCCCCTTGATAAGGTTTGCATTCCATTCGGTTTCTTCCAAAGTTGTTGAAGCAACAAATTTAGGCATGCTGTTCATCTTATCAGCAAAACCTTCTTCATCAGTCATAGAAGGCCAGGCAGCTGCAAAACCTTGATAGGTTACTCGCCCTAGTAGAAGAGCTTCACTTTCAAACAGTAAATCGGATTGAAACTTTGCTACTTCTTCATTGAAATATGGAGCAGTCCAAGCTGGTTCCTCCATGACACCATCTAGTGAGAGGTACATCGATACAATTATTTGTCCCATTTTGTTCTCCTTTAGTTTTAAATTGAGATTTTTACATATTGGTAACACAATTATTAATTCTTCAGTTAGAGAAATTCTCCTTTTTTAATAATTTCGACAAAATGTATTTATGTATGTTTCGGAATAACTCAATATATATTAATAACTTCGAAATATTATATAACAGATAATTTTTATGCATCATTGATTAGCATTGCTTATTGTGCTAACGAATCAGGATAGTGTGGCGACCGACTAAATAGTTGCTTATCTTCAATTATTAGAAGGGAAGTTCTATCATTTCGCGAATTAATTAGACATAGACGAGTGCTATAATTTTCTATATATACATAAAGAGGTGACTGCGCATGAATCAAAGACCGTCAGAAGAAGAATACGCCGGGAGCTCCGGCGAATATATCCGTTTGGTGCCGGACGGTAACATCATCGACATTCTGCTCGCTCAGGAAAAGCGAATGACCGAGCTCCTGGCATCGTTGACCGAAAGCCAGGCCGCATATCGGTATGCGGAAGGAAAATGGACGCTGAAAGAAGTCGTGGGCCACATTGCAGACGCGGAACGCGTCATGACCTACCGCCTGCTCCGGTTTGCAAGAGGGGACCGGACGCCTCTGACCGGTTTCGATCAGGAATTGTTCATACCTCCTTTCGGAAGCTGGACAACCGCGCAATTGGCCGAAGACTACCGGGCCGTACGGCAATCAACGATCACATTGCTGCGCGGGCTACCGGCGGAGGCATGGCCCCGCAAGGGCACAGCCAACAACCTAAGCATTACGGCGCGCGCCCTCGCGTACGGCATCGCAGGACACGAAATTCATCACATGGGGGTCATCCGAAATCGGTATTTGAGTTAATCGCCGGCTGAGGCCATTGGAATGGAACTAACACCTCACATACAATCTTAGATACCGTTCTTATTGGGGCCCGTCCCACAACCATCAACTTAAGGATTTAAACTATTTTTGTAATTAAAAGCACGTTACTATTCTCTTATGTTAATGAGAATAGTAACGTGCTTTTTATGAATATGCACCAAAAACAAGAGTTATATCGATTTTTCTCATTTTGGGGTATTTGATTTTCTTAGATTGAGGGTGATGGGGCACTACTCTATAATGGTCAAATTAAAATTTAAAACAGTTATAGAGACTCCATTTCTCGGAAATATTGTAACTATTAAGTTGTAAAAAGAACCGTAGTTTTTCACTTTTGAAAAAGCTATGGTCTTTTTAATTGTAGCAAAAATATGATGCGAGGGAGGTTTTTATAAATCAAAAAAATTTGATTAATCAGTTGCATAAAGAACGAATCAGCGTATATACTATAAACATCAAAAAAAGTTGATGAAGGGAAGTGAACTACAGTGACACAAGATTTTCAGTTATATGAGAAAAAATTCAAAGCGTTGGCGGATCAAAAGCGTTTAGAAATTATGTATGAACTTTGCCAGCGGGGCCAGACGTGTGTATGTGATTTAACAGAAGTTTTTGAAATGACGCAATCTAAGTTGTCCTATCATTTAAAGATTTTATTAGATGCGGGTTTAATTGTAAAAGAAACAAAAGGTACGTGGAGTTATTATGATTTAAATGATGCGGAAGTGAATAATTTATTATCAGAAGAATTGTGCTGTATCTTTAGAAAAACAGGGAAAGGTAGTTGCTGTTAAAATTTTGAACTATTAATCAAAAAAAATTGATTAATGATATATAAAGAGGAGGAATAAGGATGAGATATGTTCACGTTGGTATAAACGTTACGAATTTAGAGAAGTCTATTGAATTTTATGAAAAGGTATTTGGTGTATCACCAGTTAAAGTGAAAACAGATTATGCAAAATTTTTATTAGAGACGCCAGGACTTAATTTCACGCTGAACGTACGAGATGAAGTGAAGGGAAATCAGGTAAATCATTTTGGTTTTCAAGTGGATACAGCTAAAGAAATCACATTACATAAAGAACGATTAGAAAAAGAAGGTTTCTTTGCGCGTGATGAGATGGACACGACTTGTTGCTATGCAGTACAAGATAAGTTTTGGGTAACGGATCCCGATGGTAATGAGTGGGAGTTCTTTTATACAAAAGCAGATAGTAATGTTCATAAAATAGAAGACCCATCTTGTTGTACGACTTCTACCGTAGTAGAAAAAAATTCTTGTTGTTAATAGGAGATGGAAAATAAAATGAAACGTTTATCCTTTCTAGACCGCTATTTAACACTATGGATTTTTCTAGCGATGGCTGTTGGGATTGGTTTAGGGTTTGTGTTCCCTAGTGTAGTAGACGGATTGAATACATTACAGGTTGGAACGACGTCTATTCCACTTGCTGTTGGATTAATTATAATGATGTATCCACCATTAGCGAAAGTTCGCTATGAGGAAATGGGACGAGTATTTAAAGATGTAAAAGTGTTAGTTCTATCTTTAGTACAAAACTGGATTATTGGCCCGGTACTTATGTTTGTGTTAGCAATTATTTTTCTTCCTGATAAACCAGAATACATGGTGGGTCTCATTATGATTGGATTAGCACGTTGCATTGCAATGGTCATTGTTTGGAACGATCTTGCTGATGGTGATAAAGAGTATGCGGCAGGTTTAGTGGCTTTTAATTCGGTATTTCAAATGTTATTCTTCTCGGTTTATGCATACGTGTTTGTAACGGTAATTCCAGAATGGTTAGGAATTGAAGGGGCTATTGTCGATATTACAATGATAGAAGTAGCAAAATCAGTATGTATCTATTTAGGAATTCCTTTTATAGCAGGTATGTTGACGCGCTTTGTACTCGTTAAGTTAAAAGGAAGACAGTGGTACGAAAAGGTGTTTATACCTAAAATTAGTCCACTTACATTACTTGCATTACTATTTACAATCATCATTATGTTCTCCTTAAAAGGGGAGATGATTGTTAGCATGCCACTAGATGTGGTAAGAATAGCGATGCCGTTATTAATCTATTTTATTGTAATGTTTTTTGTATCTTTCTTTATGGGAAGAAAAATTGGTGCCAACTACCCGATAACAACAACGTTAGCATTTACAGCTGGTAGTAATAACTTTGAGTTAGCAATTGCTGTAGCAGTTGGTGTGTTTGGTATTCATTCGGGCGCAGCATTCGCAGCTGTTATCGGACCGTTAGTGGAAGTGCCTGTAATGATTGCACTTGTAAACGTTGCTTTTTGGTTTAAACGTAAATATTTTAATGACCAACCAGTCTAAATTTAAAAATAAAGGCGGAAAATACCATGGAAAACAAAAAGACAATCTACTTTTTATGTACGGGAAATTCATGCAGAAGCCAAATGGCAGAAGCGTGGGGTAAACAATATTTAGGGGATAAGTGGAATGTGTATTCTGCAGGAATCGAAGCACATGGAGTAAATCCAAACGCAATTAAAGCAATGAACGAAGTAAATATCGACATAACAAATCAAACATCAGATATAATTGATGCAAACATTTTAAATAGTGCTGATTTAGTCGTTACGCTTTGTAGTCATGCGGATTCTGTTTGCCCATCTACTCCGACGCATGTGAATCGTGTTCACTGGGGATTTGATGATCCAGCAGGAAAAGAATGGTCTGAATTTCAACGTGTTCGCGATGAAATTGGTGAACGTATAAAGCGATTTTCTGAAACAGGGGAGTAAATAAAGGAAAGAGTCAATCTTCTATTGTGTTGGAGATTGGCTCTTTTTTTATTGTACATAGTCATGACTGCATTGGTTTACAAAAATCATCAGAAAAATAGAGAATATTCTGTTAGGGTGATAAAGTTAGAAATGTATTTAAACGTGTAGGTGTTCACAAAAAATAAAGTCATTTAAAAGATAATATAGTTGTTTAGAATTAGAGAAGGTATGATGAATAATCACAATATCTTTCTCGTTTTATGTATAATTAATTAAAAAGATTTTTAGATATTTAAATAAAGGGTAGTATATTAGCGCAAGGGGGAGAAGGATGGATAAATTGTTACAAGAAATCATAAATTGGTTAAGGATGAGTGATGAACAAATTGTTATTGGTATTTCGGGACATGGTGCAGCTGGAAAAACAACGTTTGCTAATAGACTCGTAAACCTATTAAATCAAAATGAAGTAAATTATATTAATACAGATCCTTACATTGTCAGTTCGGATATTCGTAAGCATGCAGTGATTCACTATATGTATCAAAATGAAAATCATCGTTATAAAATGACAGCTTGTCATCCAGCGGCGCACAATTTGGCAGCTTTAGAAAGAGATATTCAGATGGTTAGAGCGGGGCTAGATTTTTATACGATAGATACGCATTACATGAAAAGTAAGTTGATTTCTTCGAAAAATAAAGTAACGATTGTGGAAGGAATGAGCGCCGCATTTATTAATCCTGATTTATTTGATTTGAAAATTTATTTTTATACAGATGGCGAAATGGAACTAATGAGAAGATCAAGCCGGGATATAGATGAAAGGGGAGCTGATATAAATTATTTAAGGCAGTCTCATGAAGAACGCCGGATTCAATATGAAGTATTTATGCATTCGTATAGTCAGTATTTTGATATCATTATCAAAACTTCTGATGAAACAATATGTTTAGAAAAGAATACATTTGAGTTTTATAAAGTTTAAATGAAAATCCTCACTTTGTTAATTACATTATGACAGTTAATTTTTCTTACTGAGTACTTGTATTAAACAAATGTATTATTTAATCAATAATACATTCACTATGAAATAACTAAATTTTAAAAAACATTCAGTAGCCTTCTTTTATCTACATAGATAGAAGGCTACTGTAATTTTTCCGACAAAATTACATAACTTTATTATTACTACGCAGTAGAGTATGATTTTTATTTGAATAAATTACGTGTATCTTAAAAAATCCTCACTTTAAAAGGTTTTTATTCGGAAGTACAAAAACGAATTTTTACATAAAAGGGGAATAGAATGAAACACATAATAAAAGACATATTAATAAATTATTTTAAAGAAATTCATTCACTAGCAGTGGAAGAAGAGTTACATAAAGATAGTTGGAATACGGATCTGCATTATAAAATAATGGTAAATGGAAAGCGGTATTCTGCAAGGTTTATAAATAGCAAGCGAACAATCAATCCAGCTTATGGGGCGTTATCAAACGAACAACTGATAGAGCAAGTACGGTTTACGTATTATTTACGCGAGCGTGGGATTCCTTTTATGCAGATAAACAAGAATAAGGCAGGAGATTCATTTACATTTGTCACTTGGAATGATGAACAATACCGATTTGTATTGTCTACTTGGATTGAGGGAGAACATATTACACATGGTACAGAAAATATTGCAGAAGCCTTTGGAACGGAAGCAAGAAAAATCCATGATATTTCTAGTACATTTCAAAGCTCGATTTTTCAAAAGAAATCTCACTTGGATGGGTATGCCCAGTTTATTCATATGTTAGAAAGTAAGGCAAGTGCATGCAAAGAATTACGGGAGTATATAAATCTAGCTACATATCATATAGAGTGGGCATATACGAGTGAATTAGAGTTTATCCTACAAACAGATTTAAATCCTTTGAATGTTTTATGGGACTCAAGTGAACAGATAAAAGGAATTGTAGATTTTGAATCGATTGGATATGTTGATCGTATTGAAGGACTAGCCTTTTTACTAAAATGGTATTCTCGAACAGAAGGGATACATTCGCATGAAGTTAGTTCAAGTGTTGCTAGTGCATTTTTAGAAGGATATAAGGCTCATAATATTGTAACATCAAATGATTATAAAAGACTATCTTCATTACTTTGGCTATCTGGTAGTTTGAATTGGAATTTTGTGAAGAAAACGCTAAGTGTAATAAGTGATGAGAGGGAATTAGAAGAACATTTGGAAGTTTATAGAGTGAGGGGAGAAAGTCTATCTTCATTATTAATTTGTATATAACATGTATTCTCCTAATTTGGGATTCAAATAAGAAACCATATGAGGTGTTCTAAAAATGAAAATACAAATTGTTTTGTTTGATGGATTCGGAGAGCTCGTCTCTTTTGCACCTTTTGAAGTATTGAAAAGAGCAATAGAAGAAGGAGCTCCATTTACGGTTGAATTCGTTTCAAGTGAACGAAAGCAAGAAGTTACTACTTCGTTTGGAGTTACAGTTAAATTACATGATTTTTTACGAATGAATAATCGTCCAGATTTGTTAATTGTACCTGGTGGTGGCTGGAATCATAAAGCAGAGCATGGAGCACGAAAACAAGCAGGGCTTGGTACTTTGACTAAAATGATTAAAGAGATGCACCATAAAGGAACGATTGTTGCGGGAGTTTGTACAGGAGGTATGCTACTAGCCGTGTCCGGTATATTGAATGATAAAAAGGCAACAATGCATCATTTGGCGCAGAGTGAAATGAGTAAATATGGAGCAGAACTTCTTCCTTACAGAATTGTGGATCAAGGCGATATTATAACTGCAAGAGGAGTTGCTTCAGGAATTGATTTAGGACTTTGGATTACGGAAAAGTTCGCAAGTTCTAAAATTGCAGCCGCTGTTGAATATCGAATGGAATATGAGAGGCGAGGTGTTGTTTGGAAGTGATTTTTTATTCGCTTAATCATATTTTTGTAGATATTGTAAAAGAGAAAGAGCCAATTCATACGAGTAGGCTCTTTCTTTTATATGTTCATTTTCTATGTTTAATAATTTGGCTGAATATAACCTAACTTTATTCCCTTTGTGACAGCTTCCAAGGAAGATGAAACATTTAATTTATCAAATACGTGTTGAATGTGATTAGAAATTGTACGTTCGCTAGCGTATAACATAGAAGCGATTTCTTTGCGCTTATAGCCATCGCATAGTAATTGTAAAATTTGTTTTTCACTATGAGTCAATTCTTCAATTGTTTCTGTAGAGGTTGGAAAATGAAACGCCCCTTTATTAATGTCATTTAATATTTGTACCAATACTTCAGGTAAAATATTTTTATTAATAAAACCACTTACACCTAGTTTTTGAGCTTCATACTGGTAAACAGGTAAATCATACCCGGTTAATATAACAATTTTTGTATCACATTTACTATCCAATATTATTTTTGCTATTTCTAAACCATCTTCACTACTTATATTGCTTAAATTAATATCTAATAAAATAATATCTGGTTTAAACTGGTTAATAATTGTAACGACATTTTCAATATTTTGTAATGAACGGAATTCATCTATTTCAGGATAATCTTCTAAGGCTATTTCCAAGCTTTTTGCAAACAAAGCATGATCATCTATTAATAAAATGTTTATAGGAATCGTCTCCTCTCATCGGAATAAGAATAGTAATGCATAAACCAGAAGGATTACAATTTGAAATGGTCATTTTACCATTTAATAAAAATAGCTGTTCTTTAATCGAATTCAATCCTTTATGACCATTCAAAATGTCTGTTTCGGTAGTTGTTAAACCTTTACCATTATCTTTCACAATAAGTTTTATTTCCTCATTTTCTTGTGCTAAATGTAAATGTAACTTTGAACAATTTGAATGTTTGAATGCATTCGTTACTAGTTCTTTTAATATTCGATATATGACAAGGTGATAGGGTTCTACTAAAAACAAGTCGTCGTTACATGTAAAGGATATATTAACATGTTTCGTTTCATATTTTTTTTGTATCATTTTAAGTAAATTACGATAATTTTCTTTTAATGTAAGTGTTTTTAATAGAGTTGGATGATACTCTTGCATTTCAATGCGTATTGTATGACTTAAGTTATCCAGTGTCGCTACGATCATGTCATGAATTTCTTTTTTGTTAGATTTGTTCATCATATTTTTAACAGCTAATATGTCTTGTAGTATTTCGTCGTGTAAATAATTGGAAAATCTACTTTTTAATTGTTCTTCTTTTACGATTTGTACTAAGTTATGAACATACGAACTGTCTGGCAAAGTTTTTAATTCTTTTGTATTCAAATTTGAGATAGTGTTTTTTGTGTCTTGAAATAATAATGTGAAATAAAGCTGAACGAACCAAATAATTGTATGTATAAAAATGAAATAAGTAATCATATTAAATTGAAATAGTACCCCAAGTGCACTCATAAAAATAAAAATGCATACAAACATAAAAGCAATTGCACCTTTTTTTAAGGGGAAATATTGTTTCATAGACATATGATTTTTAAAAGCTATTGCATGAATACTAAATAGGGGGAACAGAATTATTATGTACCATCCTAAATTATTTACATATTCGGGACTCTTCCCAAATAATGTAACATATACGATAAAGGGAAAGATAAGAATTGCAGTAGATGTAAGTAAATGCTTTTTTTCACTTTTAAAAACAAATTTAATTCGTTTGTGATGTTGTAGGAATAGAAAAGTAATCCAACTAACACTGATAAGCCATTGAAATGAAAATAGAACGGAAAATATTTTATTATCTACTAAGTACGCAACTAATGTTAGTAAACATGTAATTCGTAAAATCCAATCTTTTTCTTTTTTATAACTATAAATAGAATCTTGGAAAAAGAATAGGAGTATAAATTGTACGATTTTATATAGAATGAATACACTTAGTAGTGTACTGAATGTACGAAAAATCCGGTCGTCATTCAGTGTAAGTAGAAACTGCCAAGAAGTAAAAAGTAGTAAACTCGAAAATTGTGATAATAGAGTATTATTTTTTAAGTTGATAAAACTAATATATGATCCATAAATGGCCATGATCGTTATAAGCAATAAAGGGAGTAATTTTGCTGTTCCTATAATATTGTCTATTGAAAATTCGTAGCATAAAAAAATAATCATACAAAGTTGGTTAATTAAAATTAAAATTTGTTTTTGTTCATAATATTTTTTCATAAACTCACTTACCTTTGTTAGGTTACATACAGATAAAGCTGATGTTTTTTATTTATCATCAGCTTTATTTATAGTTTTTTACTTTTTATTGTTAAATATAATTTTATAACAGGCTCTTTTTGTTAACAAATAATAAACGATATATACAACCGAAAAAATGATTACTGCGAAAAGAATTGGTAATATAAACGCACTACTTTTTCCTAATAGGTCATCCATTAACGCGGTTTTATAGGCAACTAATGCAAAAATGCTATGTACTAATCCTATTATGTAAGGAATGCTAAACAAGGTGAAAATTTCTTTACTTATTATTCTTTTTATCTTCTTTTTGTTATAGCCCATTCTATTTAAAATAATAAATTCATTTTTATTTTCCATCACACTTGAAAGGTTATGGAAATAGAGAATACTGCCTGTTGCAATAAAGAAGATGATAGTAACAAAACTAATGAGTAAGAATGTTGAGCTATTTTGCTGAATGATATAATCATTTTTTTGATAACTACTTGTGAAATACATATTATTTTTAAATAGTGGGGCTAAGTTTTCATAAACTGTTTTATTATCCCTCATATCTTTTCCATTAAAACTTACTATCGTTTTTTGGGGTAACTCTAAAACTTTTATTTCTTTATACAGTTGATCCGAGATAATAAGCGTTCCTACACTATTTGCAAACCCAATTGAATTAAGTAATGTAGTGTCTTTTACTTTAACATCTATATTAGTTGTAGGCGTTAAATTTAAAGTATATATTTTCTCTTTATCTAGGTCTTCTTTTTCAGGTCGATATTTTACTAGGATGCTTTCATTTTTAGCTAAATGGTTAAATTCTACATTTTTATCCTGAACATGTATTAACTCTCTATAATTGGACTCAGAGATAAGGTCAAATCCATGTTCTTTTTTTATACGATATTCTTTAGGTAAATTATCAGAATTAGATTTCCCATTAATAATGGTTGTTTCTGTATATCTTGTATTTTCTTTACCGACAGTATTTTGTACAGTTTGTAGTGCTTTATTGGCTACGTCCTTATTGTCTAAAGGGAACTCAATAGCTGAAGGGACGATCCGTTCTGTAGCGGCAACAGGATAGTAAAGAGTTAGTAGAGTAGAACTGAATATAGCTAAAGTTCCTGCGGTTAATAAGGTTAATAAAATGAAAGTTTTTGCTTTCGAACGAATTTTAAATATAAAGTTTGGAATGACAATAATATTGGATTCTTTATAAAACCATATTTTATTTTTCTTCAATTTTTGAATCGCATATGGTAAAAAAGAATGAATAAAGAAAATCGTCCCCAATATTACACTAAACATTGTTAAGAGGGCGATGGGGGAAAAGCCAATTGTTTTCCACAAAGAGTTCGTGCCTCGTGTAATATCGATGGCTAAGAAATAGCCAATTAAAATGAAAAATAATCCTAGTAGTGAAAAAACTGTATTGATTTTTATCTTTTTTTCTTCCTTTTGTTCCATGCGCACTAAAGTTAGTAAGGAACTTTTTTGAAGAATAATCCAATTTGATAAAGATAAAACAAAAAGAACAGCAAAGATAAAAACAAAGGTGAATAGTACTGCATCAAGATTAATAAATGGTACTCTAGAAGTATCGATTTGTAATTTTAGTATTTTAATTATTGCTTCCACAATTCCTTTATGAGCGATAGCACCAAAAGTGATTCCTACAAGAAGGGCAGCAAAGCAAACTATAATATTTTCAAAAGTTAATAGTTTTAGCATCGTTGATTTTCTGTATCCTAAAAGAGAATAAATACCGAGCTCGTTCATTCTTTTTTTCATAAAAAATGTATTAGAGTATGACATATAGAATAGTACAAATGCCATAACAAAGATTGCCACTGTTTTGGACATTGTTTCTACTCTACCGTCAGACGAAATCTTTTCCATGATAATGTCGTTCATGGAAAAAGAGATAAAGGAGAAAAATACCGTCAGTACAAAAGCTACTGAAATGAAATAGAATGAATAGAAGGAGAAGTTATTTTTTAAATTCTTTTTTGCAATTGTAAATAAACCCACAGTTCAATCTTCCTTTCATGCTCTTAGTTATATCGATTTTCATCAATTTTAGAGATTTCTTTTAATATTTCTTCAAAAAATTCTTTTCTATTTTGTTTATTTTTCTTTAATTCTTTTATAATGTTTCCGTCTTTGAATATTAAAATTCTACTAGTAAAACTGGCTGCGTACGCATCATGAGTTACCATTAAAATTGTAGTTTGAAGTTCCTTATTTACCTCTTTTAATTTTTGAAGTAGTTCTGTTGCAGAATTTGAATCTAATGCGCCTGTTGGCTCATCTGCAAATAAAATACTAGGCTGCTTCGCAAGGGCTCTTGCAGCTGCAACCCTTTGTTTTTGCCCGCCGGACAGTTGACTAGGATACTTACTTAATTGCTCAAATATACCAAAACGCTTTGCTAAATTTTCTATTGTGGATTCAATTTCCTTTGGAGATTTTTTTAACAGCGTAAGTGGAACAGCAATATTTTCCTTTACTGTTAAACTATTAAGTAAAAAATACTCTTGAAAAATAAAACCTAAGTAATCCTTCCTAAAATCAGCAGATTTATTATTGTTAAGCGTTTGGATATTGACCCCGTTTATAAAAATATCGCCATCTGTAGGGGTATCGATAGTGGATAAAATATTTAATAAAGTCGTTTTTCCGGATCCAGAGGCTCCCATAATCCCCACAAACTCACCCGCTTGAATATCAAATGACACGTTATTAAGTCCTGGTAATTGGTTCTTGTTATAAATTTTTGTCACATTCCTTGCAGATACTAATGCATTCATTTTATTTACTCCTTTTCATCTATTTATATATGAAGTGTATCTTTTGATATAAAAAGAAGCATGAGTAAAAAGCGCAATCTTGTGCTCATATGCTGCTACTTTGTATTACGAAATGGTGTAACTGATAATAAACGCTGAAAAATAATTTTGTTTTTCTTTTATGGAATTGCATAAGTAATAAAAAAATTATAGCTACATTATGATAGGGAGATGAATAAAGAAAGTATGGCCTTCAAAAATCTCATCAGCATATAAAATGAGGGAAGTTCAACATAATGGACATAAACGGTGCTAATACATGTAAAGTAAGATGTCACGAAAATGAATAAAGAGTGCTAATTTTCATACGCTTTGATTATGTAAAAATAGAGGGGATGGCATGAAAGACAATACTCCTTAGAAAGTTTTATTTATTGTGGTAACTAAGCGGTTCACGTGAAGAATGTAATCATAGTATGTCATTCATGATAAACGAATCATACAATTATTAAACTATATTCATTTCATGGGTGTGAAGATGTAGTCTAACCATATTAGCATCGATAAACATGAAGTTAAGTGTTTGGTGCTTTCAACTAGAGTTCACTCTCGCATTCTACAAAAATCATTTGTGAAAAAGGGATTTGGATAATTTTTTTAAATTTATCTATTCTGAAAAAACAATGTGGCATTTAAACAAATTTATATCTGATCATTAGAGGAGAATAAAAATGAATCACTTTTTTGTAGAATTTGGTGAATATAAGGCAAGTGTTTGTGAATGGGGGGATAAAAGTAATCCTCAAATCATTTGTTTTCATGGTTTAGGAAGTACAAAATTAAGTTTTATAGAAATAGCGGAGTTTTTAAAAGATAAATATCATATTGTATCGTTTGATCTACCTGGACATGGGAAAACACCAAATTTTGAGAAGGATGAAGATTATGGTGCAGTCCATTTAACAAATTGGGTAGTAGCATTACTTGAGCACATAGGAAAAGAAACATTTCATATAGTAGCACATTCATGGGGCGCAAGCGTTGCGCTTCACTATGCAGCAAAACGTCCAGAAAAAGTGAATAAAATGTTTTTATTAGATGGTGGTTATCATCATGGCAAAATGAATGCAGATTATTTTGCACAGCTGTATAAAGATGCGAAAGAAGGAGAGTGTCCACCGCGATCATTAGAAGAAGAAATTACTCATTACGAAAAAGATTTTGATGAATATATTTTTGACAGTAAAGAAGCATTCATCCAATCAGAAAAACTGGCTTACAGCAGGTGGTCACCATTAATAGAACGTGCGGTTTATGACTTAATGCGAGAAGAAGGGAGTAAAGTGAAATGGCATGCTAATGGCGATACCGCTAGAGGTGTCATTAAGTTTCAATATACGGTGTATAAAACATTGAAATCTCATAAAATTAAAAGCGATATTTTATTATTGTATTGTGATCTTCCACATAATTATTTAAAAATAAGAGAATTGCAGATTGCGGAATTTAAGAAGCATATTGATATTGCGACTAAGTTTTACAAAGATACAGGGCATTTAATGCATTGGGATAGACCAGAAGAGATTGCTGAGGATGTTTTAAGTTGGTTGATATAAAAAAGGTCTGTTATTCGAATTTGAGCAACGGATTTTCTCTTGAAAAACTTAATTCAAAAATGATAGAAGGATAAGCAAAAGCATTACAGTTCTATCACCAATTCATTTTTTGCTATAATGGATGCGTGGCAGAAAATAGATAGAAAGATACTGCTAGTAATTTATACTTAAAATGTTGGGAGATTGAACAGAGTTATGGGGACAGAAAAAGAAATTAGTTCCGCTAAATTAATATGGAAGATGACGCGCCCGCATACGTTAACGGCGACGTTTTCTCCTGTAATTTTAGGAACAGTGGCATCACTTTATGTTGCCAAAATTGATTGGCTGTTATTTATTGCGATGATGGCTGCATGTTTAGCATTGCAAATAGCAACGAACTTATTTAATGAGTACTATGATTTTAAACGTGGATTAGACACTGCTGAATCCGTTGGCATCGGTGGCGGAATTGTCCGTCATGGATTGAAGCCAAAAAATGTGTTAACAGTTGCGCTTTTATTATATGTCGTAGCAGCAATTATTGGAGTTTATATTTGTATGAATAGCAGCTGGTGGTTAGTCGTCATCGGTTTAATTGGAATGGCGGTTGGCTATTTATATACAGGCGGTCCATTACCAATTGCGTACACCCCGTTTGGAGAATTAGTTTCTGGATTGTTAATGGGAACATGTTTTGTACTCATTGCTTTCTTTATTCAAACGAATACTGTAACGATTGAAAGTGTATTGATTTCCATTCCAATTGGAATTTTAGTAGGTGCAATCAATATGTCGAATAACATCCGAGATATCGAAGAAGATATTAAAGGTGGAAGAAAGACATTAGTAATCCTCCTTGGGAGAGAGAAAGCTGTGGTCACACTAGCGGTAGCCTTTTTCATTGCGTATTTATGGATTGCCGTAATTGTATTAATGGGTTATATAAGCCCTTGGGCATTAGTTATGTTCCTAGGTTTGAGAAAGCCAATTTCTGCAATTCAAAGTTTCAAAAAAGGGGCAAAGGATCCTGGGTATATGCGCATCGCAATGAAATCAACAGCGATGACAAATACGATTTTCGGCTTCTTGTTGTCAGCAGGATTATTAATTAGTTACTTGTTTTAAATGAAAAAAATTGTTAAGTAGCTTAACCCCAATTTCTCAATTTTACTATTGAGAGATTGGGGTTTTTATTTTGACTAAGTTTAACGTTAAGAGTCGAAATGCAAATACCAATAAATTGCAACTTCATCATTTTCAATATCCAAACCTTTATAAACAAGAAAATCAAACCCACCAATTACAAATCCGCATTTTTCATAGAACTTACATGCTGCGACATTATTATTTTGCGTTTCAAGCATGATACCTGGCATATTGCCTTTTTTTGCCCACTGCTTTGCTTGATCAACTAATCTTTTACCAACTCCGATTGTACGATATTTTTTATCTACCGTTATATCTTCTATGTAAGCATAGTCGTTCCAATTCTTTTTTAATACCATTAATCCAATGATTTGGTTATGTAACAGTGCTATGTAAATGACTTGATTAGGTTTATTTATATATTCATTGTAAGGCAGTTCTTCATTATCATCTTGATTTTGTAAATAACTTTTTTCATAACTCGGAATGTCTTCTACTGTATATTCTATGCGTCTATTTACTTTGGAAAGAGAAAGAATTAACCGAGCATTCACTATAAAACTGTCATCAATCTCCGGAAGATTATCTAAATCATTTGTTTCTAATTCTCTAATTACAAGGTTCATTGGGGCACCTCCACATAATAATATTTCTTCTAGTTCTTCATTTGGTTCAAATGAATTCCAATTACAAAATTATAATAGAATTTCAATTGTACGGCTATCTTTGTATTTTATCTTTATACCGACATGCTGTTATCTTGATATAAAAATATTGTTTAGAAAGAGTAGTATCTTTTATTTTAGATGTATATCCAGTTTTCAAATTTAACTGTAATAGAGAAAAAATATTTTTTAAAGAGTGGATGCAATAGGCTATTCTTTAACTAATTTCGACATTATCTGCATTTTATCTTCACCTTCCTCTATTAATCTATTTATTGTAAATATCAGCTGGAGTTAATGCTTAGCTGCATAAATAATGAAGATGAAAATGAGTAGGGAAAGGATCGAAACATAATGAAAGAATCACAAAATAAGAAAAAAACAAGTGGAGTAAATAAGGTAATACTATCTTTAGGAGTTGTTTTAGCAACGACCTTTTTCACGTTCTTTTTAATAGGGAAATGGAACTCTATCCCAGCGAAAGGGGTAGCTAATGAAAGTATTAGGCTAGCTAATACGCAACAACAAGGAAAGAAAGAGGACACATCGCTGGCAAAACAGAAAAGAGCTGATGGAAAACCAGTAGGAAAGGTTGTTTATTTAACATTTGATGACGGTCCTAGCGAATTTACTGGAAAATTTTTAGATGTACTAAAAGAGCAACATGTTGCCTCGACATTTTTTATGCAAGGTAGCAATTTACAGAATACCGCTTTTCAGGAAAATGTAAAACGAGCAGTAAAAGAAGGACATTATATTGGTGCTCATAGTATGACACATAATAGTGATAAGCTATACAAAAAAGAACAATTTGTAACGGAGATGAAAGAAACGTTAGCTCTTATTCATAATATTACAGGTACAACTCCTAAACTAGTCCGTCCCCCATATGGATCTGCACCAGGATTAAAGGGGCAGGACATTCGTAACAAAATTGTAGAAGCAGGAATAAAAGTTTGGGATTGGACGATAGATTCAAATGATTGGAAATTAAAAGGTAACCCACAGCAAATTATAGAAAATGTAAAGCGTACAACAACAGAAGATGTGGAAGTAGTTCTAATGCATGAAAAACTACAGACATTACAAGCGCTTCCGGAAATTATTAAATTTTATAAGGAAAAAGGATATGAATTCGGGGTATACAATGAAGCGGATCATTTTCAACTAAACTTCCAGAAAGATCAACGTCTATAGTATAAACATAATTATTTTAAAAAGGTGTTTTCCATTACTAAATCAATAACTAAGCCAAAAGTCGATTTCTTATTTTATAAAGAAATCGGCTCTTTCGTTTATGTATTACGTTACAAGAGTTTTCTTATTTTCTCCGGAATGTCCTTTTTTGAAATCTATGCAACAGAGTCTTTATAGTAAGAGTATTTTGTCGGGGAATAATCAAAAAAACGTATATTACAATATAAAAAATTCATCTTAATACTAAAGGATACATGACAACGATTCCTATAAATTCTTCTCAATAATTGAAAATAAAATCAATCCAGATTATTATATTGTTATTGTAATTATAAATGTAATTACATTTTATTGAAGGAGGATACAAAGATGAAAAACTCAAAAGGCTCTATTGAATCAGAGATAAGCAAAGCAATTACTCACTGGGAAAAGGACTACCTAGGACGCGGGTCTATATCCGTTAAGACAGATATATTACGGGATATGATTATCGTAAATTTACAAGGTATTTTAACGCCAGCTGAATATACGGTTTGCGAAACAAAAGACGGTATGCTAACGATAAAGAAAAATCGTTCGGAGCTAGTTGAATCTGGAATTGAAGATTTGAAAGAGATTATACTAGAATTAACTGGAGAAAAAGTGAAAAGTTTTCATACGGATATAAGCTCCCGTACTGGTGAACGAGTAATGATTTTTAAATTGTTTCATAATCTTGAGGAAAAATTTTAAAAATTAAAACCATCGTAGGGTTAGTGGGAGATAATTAAGAAACCTAAAAGTTTTGCGCTTTATTTAAATTTATTAACATGATAATAATTAATAACTTGAAATTATTTACGTATACTGAATTTTAATTGGAATAACGCTCAAAAAAACTGATAAATAAATTGACAAACTGCTTAATATAGTTTATCTTATAATTGTTTTAAAAAATTAATAGATGCTTATTTTAACTGTTTGCTATAATTAAGGCTTTAGCATTTTTTTAATATGTAATATTGACTAAATGAAAAAGTTTCTTAATTGAAAGATAGCGCATAACATAAATTGATATATTGATTGCATAATCTAGGAGATCAGAGATATACTGTTATTTTTAATAGGAGTAATACATACATTACTATCCTCTATAAAATGGGAGCTCTTCAAAAAACTTTATTGAAGTTAGTTGAAGTGAAACCGACAATCTCCATAATTCAATGATGATATAAAATCATTGAATTATGGAAGTTGTCGGTTTTTTTTTATGGGAAAAAACGATGTACTAAAAGAGTGAATGAAAATTGAAATTAAAAAAACTATCGTAATGAAAAGGAATTTTTATAGGCTATTTTCGCTTAGAAGGGAGTATTTAACATGTTAATTTCGCTGAGTTCATCAACACTGTTAACTTTATTTTTTATGGCGCTTAGTGCTTCTTGGCTAAGTGGATTATTATTTTTAAATGCAAGGATACCTTTACGTTTTGTTCATATCCATATTGGTATCGCTGCTTTACCTTCATTGGTTTCTTTACTCGCACTTGTTAATAACAATGGAGATAGAGTTGTGGGGCCTTGGCATCTAGATACTTTAGCTTGGTTAATGGCTTTCTTTGTTCTTACAATTGGTTTAATCATTCAGCGTTTCTCTGTACGTTATTTAATGGGAGATCGCTCATATCGAAAATACTTTGCACTTTTTACATTTACTACAGGTGTATCTTCGGTTGCATGGTTAAGTGATGATCTTCGCTTAATGCTCATTTGTTGGGGAGCAACGCTTATAGGATTGGTTCTACTTATAGGGCTAAATAAAGGGTGGAAAGTAGTTAGTGAAGCAACTAAAATCTCTGGCTACCTATTTACAATAAGTTGGATTGCCTTACTATCAGCTATCATTTGGCTTTTTCAAGTAACAGGACAGTGGCAGTTAACATCAGTTTTAACGAATGAAAATGTAGCTCAATTTGGAACATTGGAGAAAACAGGAATTAACTTATTAATTATAGTAGCTGTGATGATTCCAGCAGCACAATGGCCTTTTCAAAGATGGTTAATTGAGTCTGCTGTTGCTCCAACTCCTGTTTCTGCTATTATGCATGCGGGTTTAGTAAATGCTGGCGGTATCATGTTAACTAGATTTTCACCTCTTTTTCATGATGATATTGCACAAATAATTTTACTAATTTTCCCTAGTATTTCTATCTTAATAGGTACAGGAATTAGTTTAGTCCAAGTTGATTATAAACGTCAGCTAGTAGGTTCAACTATTGCACAAATGGGATTTATGCTTATTCAATGTGCATTAGGCGCCTATTTAGCAGCTATTATTCATTTAATTTTACATGGTTTGTTTAAAGCTACACTATTTTTACAAGCTGGTTCTTCCGTGCAACGTTTTGGGGTAGTGAATCAGTCTAATGAAAAGATGTCCAATTTATGGATTATAGTTGGGCGTGTTTTAGGATTATTTATAGCAATTACTTTCTGGTTTATGACTTCTGGAGAGGGGTATCAACTAGTTAGTGCGTTAATCTTAGGCTGGTCACTATACTTTTCATGGAAACAGCTTGTTGTTTTTGGAGAGGGAAGAATGGGACGAATTGCTGGCGTAATTGTTTTGATTGGATTTTCTCTCATTTACTTTACCGTTCATAATTCTCTTTATAAATGGTTGCATACTGATATTTATCAAAGTGTTCAACCTTCAGCTCCAGCCGTTATCTTTGTTATATGTATTTTACTATTTAGTAGTGTTATTAGTACTTTCGTTACTCGTCATCAATCTTCTACTTTATTCGCTGTACTTTATCTTTGGTTAGTTCGAATAGGTGAGGCGAGACGAAAGTCAGTAGAAAGTCACCCAAGCTATCTGAAACATTATGTATCAAAGGGAGGTAATTCGTGATGAGCATATCGTCAATATTAAAGAAAGATACAAACATTGATATGCAAGAAAATAATATAAATGATTTAGTTGCATCTGCTAGCCGAGTTATTGCGCCACTTTGGCCTATCTCTACGTTTGCAGCTCACCACCCTTGGATGGGACTTGAAAAGCAATCATTTGAACAAGTCGCAAATTGGTTAAAAGAAGCTCGTAATGTGGATATTTATCCTAGTGCCTCCATGATTCATTCGGCAAAAGCGAAAGGTGAGATTGAGGAATCATTTTTACAAATGAGTTTGTCTCGTTGGCTGGATTCACAATCTTTTCATATTCCGCGAGAGAAAGCAGAGCGATTTTGCCAAGCGGCTTTAAAGTTAGAAAAATTACCTTCTAGTCTATTATCATCGCCAGAAGTAAATAAATTGGCAGACGAAATGAGTTATATAAATACAGGGAGTATGAAAGCCTCTGTTATGCAACCAATAAGTTCGCTTATAGAGAATCAAAATGGTGAAAACCTATCTGATATTCTTAATTATCATATCATTAAATGGTGTAAATTATATCTTGATGACTCCCAGTCAAGTTGGACGATGCCAAATCGAGAGAAAGGTTTTTATCGTGCATGGCAACACCTTATTAAATTTGATCCAGCGCTCAGCAAAAATGAGCGTAAAGTTTTAAAAGATTGGCCACAAGATGCCCGATTAGCTTTAACGAGAGCATTATCTGAACTAGGAATTTCTAAATCTAACATCCAAGCTTATCTTGAAGGGCACTTACTTTCTTTGCCTGGGTGGGCAGGAATGATACTATGGCGCTCAAAACAATCAATTCAGGAACAGGAACTCTTAATGGAATATTTAGCAGTTCGAATTTCTATGGAGTTGACTATTGTAAAACCTTATTTATCTGTAGTAAATCAAAAGGTTGAGAAAAAAGTTTTGATCGTCCCACTTATAGCTTCTTGGATTTATTGGGGGAATATTTCAACACGGGAATGGTTACAAATGCCTGCTGCTGAACAAAGTGAATTATTAGTATTCGCTTATCGTTTTGATGAAAATATTCGCAAGAAACTTTGGCTGGAAGCTTGGGAACAAACGCATGCAGAGCAATTAAGGGAGAAGATTGCTTCTACACAACGTGCAACCAATGATAAAAAGCGTGTATTAGCTCAATTAGCATTCTGTATTGATGTACGTTCAGAACCATTTCGTCGCCACCTAGAAAAATTAGGTCCGTTCGAAACGTTTGGAATAGCTGGTTTCTTTGGGTTACCAATTGCGACTAGTGAACTAGGTAGTAATGACTGCCATCCTTCTTTGCCAGTTATATTAAAACCGAAACATCAAATAAAAGAGCTCACGGATGAAAATGAATATAAATCTTATCAGCAACGTAAGAAGATAGACAGCTCAGTAAGTTATACGTTTAAGACGATGAAACAAAATGTACTTACAAGTATGTTACTACCTGAGGTAAGTGGCCCTTTACTTGGTCTACAAATGGTGACAAGGAGTTTTGTGCCAAGAAGAGTAGGTAGTTTCCTTCGTAACCTTCGTAAAACGATGTTACAAAAACCTGATACAACATTCTCACTTAATCATGTTCATGATACAAAATGTGAGATACCTATCGGTTTTACTAAAGAAGAAAAAGTGAACTATGTGCGTCAAGCTTTAAAAATGGTGGGATTAACAGAAAAATTCGCGCCTTTAGTTGTAATGTGCGGACATAGTAGTCAAAGTATGAACAATCCTTATGCGGCAGCACTTGAGTGTGGTGCTTGTGGCGGAGCAGCAGGAGGATTCAATGCAAGAGTTTTTGCGACTTTATGTAATCTTCCAGAAGTGAGAGAGGCGTTGTTTGCTGAAGGTATTAAAATTCCTGAGGATACCATTTTTGCAGCAGCTGAACATAAAACAACAGTGGACGAATTGGAATGGATTTACGTCCCAGAACTTTCGAAAACTGCGCAAGAAGCGTTTGATTGTATTGAGACGATTATGCCAAATGTCAGCCAAGATGCAAATAGAGAGCGTTTAACACAATTACCTAATTTTAAAACGAAAATAAAAAATCCGAGTAAAGAGGCACATCGATTTGCAGAAGATTGGAGTGAAATACGTCCGGAATGGGGATTAGCCCGTAATGCATCTTTTATTATCGGACAGCGTGAATTAACTCAGGATTGTGACCTAGAAGGAAGGGCTTTCCTTCATAATTATGATTGGAAACAGGATGAAAGTGGAGATATATTAGCTAGTATCATTGCAGGACCAGGAACAGTAGCCCAGTGGATTAATTTACAATATTACGCTTCAACTGTAGCTCCTCATTATTATGGTAGTGGAAACAAAACAACCCAAACCGTAACGGCAGGTCTCGGTGTTATGCAAGGGAATGCAAGTGACTTGTTGCCAGGCTTACCTTGGCAATCCGTTATGCAGTCAGATAGTGAGACGTATCATTCACCACTTCGTTTACTAATTGTAATTCAAGCACCTATTGAATATATAGAGCGTTTGCTAAATAATGATTTCACATTTCGAGAAAAAGTTCAAAATGGATGGGTGAGACTGGCAAGTGTTGATCCAGAAGGACAATGGAAAAATTGGTAACAATCATGTCATAAATAATCAACTATCGTTACTAGTTTAAAAGTTCCATAAATACAATCATGAAGAAGGGGTGCTCCATATGAGTTCAAAGAATAAAAAAGTATTAGTATTAACAGACATTGAACACGGAATAGAGCCTATTATCCAGCAAGTAACTAACATCCAACAAGAAAACATGTTGACTATACACAGCTATGATTCTGTAATTGTACATCCTTATGGAGATATAATGAGATCTGTTATTATTGCTATTTATGAAGAAAATGTGGAAGAAATTTTTGTTGTCGGAATAGAGGATAAAGAAACTGATGTAGTTAATCTACAAATTCAACGTGATTCCATAAAAAATAACAGAGAAATAGACTATCTCTTTAAAAATTGCATGCCTGAATTTTCAAGTGGTAGCCTGAATGCATGGTTAAGTGGAAAAGAAAATGTTAGTGAAAATATTGAGAAGAGTATAGATATGATTTGTCATCATCCACTAGTACCGTCTGATGTTAAAGTTTATGGTTTCAAGATTGATAGAACAAGGGAAAAAGAAACGGTTGTTAAAATTCCTACTAATAAAATAGTTGAAAAAGTTAACTAATTTATTAAAGACAAATAAATTCTTATGTAAAAATTACTGTTGTATAATAAAATTTATTATGTTTTAAAAATCAGAAGGGATAGCCATGCAAAATAAAATTATTGTTATGTTTCAAAAAGATTTTCGTTTATATGATAACCCAGCTCTATTTGAGGCTGTTCAGTCTGGTGAGGTTCTTCCTGTATATATACAAGAGGAAACTTTTTCAATAGGAAGTGCGTCAAAGTGGTGGTTGCACCATGCTGTAATAGATGTAAAGAAGCAACTTGAGGCATTGGGCTCTACTTTAATAATTCGTAAAGGACGTACAGAGGAAGAAATACTTTCTCTCATAGAACAATTAAATATAACGGCTGTATATTGGAATATTTGTTATGATCCGGACAGATTACAATCTAATCAAAAAATGAAAATGATGTTAGAAGATAGAGGTATTATCTGTAAGGAATTTAATTCGCATTTATTATTAGAACCGTGGATTATTAAAAAGAAAGATAGCACTGAATATAAGGTGTTTACGCCTTTTTACAATGCATTTCAAAAGCAGGTAATACCTAAACCTATTAGCAGAGTGCAGAGTATAAAGTGGGGAAGCTCTTTACCAGCAAGCTTATTTGTTTCAGAATTACACTTGTTGCCGACTATACCGTGGACATCTCATATGGAAGCAATATGGGATCCGACAGAAGAAGGGGCATATAAAACATTCAAGAAATTTCTCTCTAGCAAATTAGTCTCTTATAGTGAAGGAAGAGATTTTCCAGATCAAAATGTCCATTCGATGTTGGCACCGTATCTTTCATTTGGTCAAATATCAGCAAAGCTAATGTTTCATTACTTAATAAATAAAAGTACCGAAAGACAATGTAGTCTTTTTGAAAAACAAGTTAATAGCTTTATACGTCAATTAATTTGGCGAGAGTTTTCTTATTATTTACTATACCATTATCCATTTACAGTATATAAACCTCTTAATAAGAGCTTTGAACATTTTCCGTGGAATAAGGAAGAGGAGTTATTAAGAGTATGGCAAAAGGGGAAAACGGGTTATCCGTTTATTGATGCGGGAATGCGAGAACTATGGCAAACAGGTTTTATGCATAACCGGGCAAGAATGGCTGTAGCCTCTTTTCTTGTAAAGCATTTGTTAATTCCGTGGCAAGAAGGAGCAAAATGGTTTATGGATACACTACTAGATGCTGATATTGCAAATAATACAATGGGATGGCAATGGGTTGCTGGAAGTGGAGCAGATGCATCACCGTACTTTCGTATTTTTAACCCCATCACACAAGGAGAAAAATTTGATAAAAATGGAGAGTATATAAGAAGATGGGTACCAGAATTAAGAGATATCCCAAACAAATATATACATAAGCCTTGGGAAGCACCTGAGCATATTTTACAAAAATCCAATATAAAACTTGGGGATACATATCCTTATCCAATTGTTGATCATAAGGCAGCACGAGAGAGAGCCCTTTGTGCATATAAAAGTATGAAAGAATTTGTATGAAATAGGTTAAACAATATGTATTTGGAATTTTAATATTAGAATTTTATCCATTACAAGGACAGACTAATCATATAAAGTTTCTATAATCTTCTAGTAAAAAGGAGAATGTTTATGAAAAAATCTAGTATTATAGTATTTTTACTAACATATGGTTTGTTTTATGTTTCTAGTGTTTTATTCCCTATTGATCGTACTTGGTATGATGCGTTAGAAAAGCCGTCTTGGACACCATCTGGTATGACAATCGGAATGATATGGGCTGTATTATTTGGACTTATTGCATTATCAGTTGCAATTATTTACAACAACTATGGATTCAAGCCAAAAACATTTTGGTTTTTATTCCTTTTAAATTATATATGTAATCAAGCGTTCAGCTACTTCCAATTTATCTAAAGTATCGGCATGGTTGCTAATACCATATTTTTTATGGTCTGCATTTGCTACATATTTATCTTGGACAATTTATAGTATAAATTAAAGACGGAACTAAAAACTTGAGCACAATAAAAATGCTCGAGTTTTTATGTTTATTAATGATAATCTGAAATATAGAATATATACATCTTAGGGAGGTCATCTTTTTGAAGAAATGGATAAAAATTGTTCTGTACTCTTTACTAGGTATTTTACTCGTCGGAAGTATTACTTTTTTAACTTGGTCTCAGTTTACTTATAAACCAACGAAAGAGGCTTTGTCTTTAGTAGATGATAAAAAAGATGAAGAGAATATAGTTTTTGGAGAGAAAGATGCAAAAATAGGAGTTATTTTTTATCAAGGAGCTAAAGTAGAAGCCGAGGCTTATAGTTACTTAGGAGAAGCTCTTGCAAAAGATGGGCATTTTGTAGTAATGCCTAAGTTACCATTAAATTTAGCGATATTTGGAATAAATGAGGTAGACAGTGTAATTGAAAAGTATCCGGAAGTTCAAAAATGGTATGTTGCAGGGCATTCAATGGGAGGAGCTATGATTTCTAAGTATGCCTTCCAACATGAAGACAAGGTAGACGGGATCATTTTCTTAGGTTCGTATCCTGCAGATGACTTTTCTACAAAATCGATTCCGATGTTATCAATTTACGGGGAAGTAGATGCTTTAGCAACTGTAGAAAAAATAGAGAACAATAAAAAGTTCATGTCAAAGAATACAAATATGCACATGATAAAAGGGGGAAACCATGCTCATTTTGGCATGTATGGCGAGCAAAAAGGTGATAATGCGAGTTTAATTACGCCAAAAGCACAACGAGATGAAACAGTGAAAGTAATTGAAGAATGGTTATTGAAACAATGATAACAAATTTAATAAATCTACCGAAAGAATTCTCCCAGCGGTAGATGGGAGAGAGAATAAAGAGCCAAATCGTACGAATTGGCTCTTTTATTTATTTGCTATCTCCAATTGTCCCCTTATTTTCTTCGGAATATCCTCTTTAGAAATAATATCGTAAGAATACACATACTTTCCTTTTACATGAATTTTTAAGTAAGTTTTTCTTATAAAATCATTAGGCGTGTTCGTTCCAACATTATATTCTTTTTCATTGCTTAATTCATCAACAGCTTTTAGTGAGTACATAGCTTTTCCTTTTTGATGATAATCCGGAACACCATATCCTTTCGCAACGGCATATACATTTTTTTCTTCAGCAATCGGATTAAATCTGTCTAAATCCCCGCGTAATATGAAAGGTAGTAAGTATATAGGAAGGCCTATTCCTAATATGCAAATTACAAATTTCTTCATGGTCATTTCTCCTCTTGTTCATTTACAGGATTCAGTATAGAAAAAAATTCTTATAAATATAGAGGGAAATTCCTTAAAGTTTTCTTAATAAAGTTTCACCATGTGAAAAAAACTAACTTGAGCATTAAGCTTGCGGAATGAATAACCAAATAACTTTTTTCTTTATTTTTTGATATTTCTTAAGAACCTATCAAGAAATAAGTGAGTTTTAGGATTTAGAATAAATGTATCTTACAGTAATAAGAGAATTATCTAAATAAATTAGAGTGAGAACAATTAAAGAAAGTATCTTGTGGGGTGCTGCTTTCTTTTAGAATAGAGAACCCCATGGGTCAGTTACATGTAATGCAGCGCTGCGCTTCTATGTCACTGAAAAATCCAATGATAAAAAAAGAGGGGGAAGGCATTTTTTATTGAAGTTTGTTAATGATAGATTTTTAACTAGTTAGGGGGGATCGTAAAATAGATTATTAATCTCTTTAATAATTTTTATTTTCCTTATAGTTGGCATGTTCTATTAGAAATTTTAAATTTTGGAAGGAGAATCAATAATTATGGGTAAGAAAAGAAGAATAAGTAATAAGTTATTACTTGTCAGTGCAATTTTTACAATAGCAATTCCTTCAGTCTCATATGCGGAGGAAGTAATTTCACCTGAAAATTTTACGAGTTCTTCAAGTTTGTATGAGGGACGGAATACGGAAGTATTGAAAACAAGCTTATATCCTGATACATATAACTATCCGTTTAACTACCAATTTAGTTCGAAATTAAAGGAAGCAAACACAACTATAAAAAAAGTAGACAATAGTGATGAGGAAAATCCTATTATATCTACTACTCTTTCATTTATTCGCCATATGAATAGTGAAGATTATAAATCTGCATTTGATTTAACCTCAAGGTCATTACAGAAAATAATATCCGAAGAATGGCTGAAAAGCTATTGGGAGGGACTCCCAGTGCAATTACAAGCAGGTTCTTTTATAGAAATTGGAGAGGTTACACAAAAAGAGACAAATCCTGTTCATACAAATGTGGAGATTCAATTAGTTTTTGAAAAAATGACTGTACCTTTACTAATTAAACTAGATCCATCTGGAAAAATAGACGATTTTCAACTAAGCATGTCGTTTAGTCCTGTTGCAGAGCGTCCATCATATAGTAAGCCTGAGTCATTTGTTGATAAAGAAGTAGTAGTTGGAAGTGGTGCATTTCCATTACCAGGAACATTGTCGGTTCCAAAAGGAAAGGGGCCTTTTCCAGCGGTTATTCTTGTTCAAGGATCAGGAGCAACTGATCAGGATGAAACAGCGTTTGCTTTAAAACCATTTCGCGATTTAGCTGAAGGTCTTGCATCGAAGGGAATTGCTGTCCTTCGCTATAATAAAAGAACGTATGAACATGGGTTGAAAACACAATTCAGTCCCTTTTATACAGTTGATAAAGAGACAACAGATGATGCTCTTCTTGTAACTCAATTTCTTAAAAATGAGCCTCTAATAAATAAGAATCAAATATATATTCTTGGTCATAGTCAAGGTGGAATGATGCTTCCGAAAATGATTGAAAAAGACCAAAATAAAAATATTGCTGGAGCAATTGTAATGGGAGGGCCAGCTCGTACGATCCAAGACGTTGTTTTAGATCAATTTGAGTACCTTTTCTCTATTGGAGCAATGAACCTGGATCAATATAAATTCTACAAATCGCAATTTGAATTATTAAATGATCCCAATTTCTCTGGTCAGAATCCCCCAAAAGATTTTTACTTAGGGTCAGCAGTATTTTGGGATTCTATACGGAAAATTAAAGCGGCAGAAATGTCAAAAGAACAAAAGACACCGCTTCTTATTATTCAAGGAGAAAGAGACTATCAAGTTCAATCAAAAATTGAAATTCCTCTTTGGAAAGAACAATTAAAAGAACGAGATAACGTAGATTATCGACTATATCCAAAGTTAAATCATTTCTTTACAGAGGGTGATGGGGAAATAAGTAAGCCAGATGAATATTATAGTCCTGCTAATATCCCTGAGTATGTTATAAATGATATTGCTGCTTGGGTGCAAGGCAGATCGCAATTAAATTAGCAACCATATGTTTTAATAAGGACTTTCTTTCCGTAATCAAAATAGAAATATTTTGATTAGGTTGTATGTTTTTTTTAAGCACTCTTTGAAAAGGAGTGCTTTTTTATTTTTCTATGATTTCTATAAAACAATGGGCTTACCTTCCAAACAAATCGTTATTTGGAGCGCTTTTATCAAAGCAAAGTTCTTGTGACATTTCTTTGATATTAAAAACATGAATAACCTATTGTGTAAAATTTTTTGAAAATTTAGGTTTAACATCTTTAAAATAGGTGTATTACATATTACATAACAACTAAATAAAAAAATAAAAAATCTAAAGGAGGAAAGATACGATGCATACGAATGAAAGAAAAACGGTAGTTTATGAATATCAAAATGAACAGGAAGTAGTTATGAAAGTAAAAGAGCTAGAATTGCAAGGGGTTCGCCACGATGACATTTATGTTTTAGCACATGAAAAACATATAACAAAAAGGATTGCGGATGATACAAACACAAATACGATTGGAGTAAAAGAACAAGGATTGGGAACAAGTATTATCAACTTTTTCTCCAAAAAAGGGAACGAACTTCGAAATCAAATGGAAGAAATGGGGTTGTCGAAGGAGGAAGCTAACTTATATGAAGAAAAACTAGATCAAGGGAAGATTTTACTCCTAGTAACAGCTGAAGTACCAATGGCGAATGCTAGGCAGCCGCAAAACTATCATTCTCTGTAATAGATTGCAACATCTGATAAATAGGTAAGGTAATTATTTTAGGTTGTAGCATGGAAGAAAATAAAAATAGAAAAGGATGAGAAAAATGAAACATACAATATTTAAATATGCTGTGATTGGAATTACGACCGGAGTCATCGTCTCCCTATTAAAAAAAGAAAATCGGAAAGCTATACAAACAAAAGGAAAAAGCGTAAAAGAAAAACTACAAGAAGGAAACATAAAGGAAACATTGGAGAAGGTAACTGAGACAAGTAAACAATTTTCTGTAACTGCAGCTAATGTTGCAAAACAAACATTACCACAACTGCTTACAGCTACACCAGTTGTGATTTCTACCATTAAAGACTTAACAGAAAACGAAAATAACAAAAAGAAAACAGATGAAAAGGATTACGAAATAAATGAAAATAGTAAGAACTTAGACGGGGAAAAAACGAAAAATGAAAAGAAATATGTGAAAGAAGGGAAAGAAGAGAGTGCCTAGATGTAACTCTAAAAATAGAAAGTGAGGAAAAAAGTATGAAATCTCTGTATGCAATTGATGTAGGAATTGGCTTTACCAAAAGGGCATATCGCCAGGATGTAGATTCTGAGATGACGGTTAAGAGTGAAGCTTCCACACTAGCCCCTGTACCTAATCATGCTGAAAGTGAAGATTTAACAAAGGTAAGTTTTATAGACTTAGACTTTGCATACTACATGGGAAATGAAGCACATCAATCTGACGCTTCATTTCTTCCTCCATTTGACGAAGAAATAGAAAATTATTATGAAAGCGAACGATTTAAACAACAAATATTTGGTTGCATTGCAAAGGATTATAAAGAAAATGTCGTGTTACCTTTAGTTGTTACCGGGCTTCCCATCAGTTGTTTTGGTAGTCAGCATGAGCAATTACAACGTGCACTAAAAAAAGAAACTTCCGTGCAAATTGATGGGAAATTTATTCATATTACGGTGGAAAATGCTTTGATTCTTCAGCAACCGGTCGCTTTACATGCCTATTTCTTAAAAGAGGGAATCATTCAGGAACGAGATCGCATCTTAATTATTGATGGTGGATTTCGCACATTAGAAATGACAGATATGAAACAGAATCTCATTTTAAATCATTATGAGACGGAACTAGGATGTAGCAAGCCTTTGAAAAATATTAAGAATATCGTGCAGAATCATGAGGGTGAAAGTAATCAATTGCATATTAACGACATGCCAAACATATTAGAAAAAGGATATGAATGTCGAGAAGAAAATCATGAGACAAATCAGGTTCATACTTTGATTCAAAAAGAGTTGGATGCACACTTCCAAGACGTCATGCGTGTATTACAAGAACAATTTAAGTTAGAACAGTATAACACTATTATTTGGACAGGAGGAATAGTAGATCTCCACAAAAAACGAATTGAAAAAATGCAAAGTGAAATTTCTTCTTTCCGTATGGTAGACGCTTCGAAAGAGGCTGCACTCCATGGATACTATATTATTGGGAGTCAAGTATTTGACGACATCACCAATCAATCTGCATATGAATCCAAATTATAATAACGACTGAAATGGAGTTCGTTGAATAGACGTGCCAAATTATGTAGCTTCTTTTCCATATATAATAAATTCTTTATAAGAAAAGATAAAAAGTGCTTGTATAGAGGAAATGTTTAAAATTGAGAATGAAAATAACTAATATATAGGGGGTCTTTCTTTTAAAAGAATAAGGCCTCCTATGTCATTTATTTTGTAATTTAGATGATCTAAAAACTTTTCCTCCAAGACATGAATACCTACATACAAATGTCATATTACGGTTATGATTCGATTAAACATAAAACAATTTAGAAAGGAAGAATAATATGGAATGCATAAAAATGACGAAATGGAGTTGGTATCATGTGAAAACTAGTGAGTTTGAAAAACTTTCTTCTATAATCCCTCGTGATGTAACATCTTATTTCTCTCAATTTGTAAAGAAAATAAGTTCTCCTTGTGAAAATGGATTATATGTTTATACGTTATCACCAAGTCAAACTTGTGTATATGGTTCGTTTTTATATGATCAAGATAAAAAGGACGCCAAAATTCAAAAATTTCTTCATTATTTCGTAGCTCATGGAATACTGATAACAGTTCAGGAAAAAGAGGAAGAGGATTTCAAAAAATTAATACATAATTTCCCTATGGGTACAAAAAATTGTAATAGTTCCGCTGAAGGATTATGTGCTATCTTATCAATGTTTATATCTCATTATTTGCGAAAGGTTGACTACTTTGAAAACAATTTCAGAAATGTATTATGGGATTTTTATCATCATAATAACATAGCAGTTTTAGAAAGGATTTATCATATTCGTCATGAATTATTTATGAACACACACGTGTTTCGCTTAATACAAGAAGTGTTACAAGGCCTAAAAGAAGCTTGGTTAGAAAAACTAACAAACACCCTTTGTTATAAACAAACAAGCGTAAAATTAGAGCGTGGATTACAACTCGTTAAAGAGTACCAAGAAGAATTAGACACGATGATTCATTTGCAAGAAGTTGTTTCTTCTCATCGTGGGAATGAAATTATGAAAGCTCTTACTGTATTAACTGCTGTGAGTACGCCTTTGACAGCCTTAGGAGCATTATGGGGTATGAATTTTAAATACATGCCTGAACTAGAATGGAAATATAGCTATTTAATCGCTCTCTTATTTATTATTTTCACAACAGGGGGGATGTATATGTATATGCGATTCAAAGGATGGACAGGTGACTTATTACGAGTAAAGAAAAAGAAATCTTTTTTTAAATCTAATTAATCCTGTTTATAAAAAATATGATAGATATATGATTTGTAATATTTATTAATCGAGATAGCACCATATCCCCATCAAGTTAAAGTTTTGATGTCCCCGTAATGATAAAAATGGTGAATATTTATATGAAAGATTAGAGCTCTCCTTCTTGTAGGAGAGCTCTAATCTTTGTTTAAAAATTATATCATATACTCTGAAATTTGTCCGGATTCAATTTAGAATATGGCAAAAGAGAACTTGCCATTAAAAACAAGCTCTCTTTAAAAGAAATAACGTAATTGAGATACTTATATAGTAACAATTGTTTTCTTCTAATTCCATATGTCATATGTTGAGAAATAAATTATGATTGGATTGATAAAGCTAAAATGAATGATTGACATAATATTTTGACGATAATATAATGAATCTCGAATTCAAGATAACTTGTAAAGGATTGGTAATTATGAGCGTGATTAACGATGAGAGCTTATCTTTAAAGTTATTTGTTATATTATCAAGGGCAGTACAGTCAATTACTAAGCGTATTGAAGAGGATATAAAAAGTTATGGACTTAATCCAACTGAATTTGCAGTGCTTGAGCTACTGTATAGTAAAGGCGATCAGCCTATACAAAAAATTGGAGACAAAATATTACTTGCAAGTAGTAGTATCACGTATGTAGTGGATAAGTTGGAAAAGAAGCGGTTCTTAATACGAAAACCATGTCCTAAAGACCGCCGTGTCACGTATGCGTCAATTACTTCAGAAGGTATTGAATTGATGGATATTATTTTTCCTCAGCATAAAGAGGCGATTCGGCAAATATTTGGTGGTTTGGACTATATTGAGAAAAAAATGATAATCGAAAAGTTGAAAAAATTAGGGTATTATGCACTCGAACTATAAATTTTTAGAAATATATCTCGAATTAGTAATGTCCTAATTAAATATAAATTAAATAAATAGGAGGAAAAATTAATAAATGGTAGTAAATTTATTATAATACAAAATGAATAAAACGTGTAATTTCAATTGGTATAGTATGAAATAAAGTTGTTATGTTAACGTATACATATCGTCCTTTAAATTATAAATCTTTCATAAAGCGGAGAGTGGGTATCAAGAATGGAATTACGTCATTTAGAGTATTTTATTCAAGTTTGTAATAATAATAGTTTCACTAAAGCTGCGGAAGTTCTAGGTATTTCACAGCCGACTTTAAGTCAACAAATACGAGTTTTAGAAGGTGAACTTGATACACCCTTGTTTCATCGAGTTGGAAGAGGTATCAAAATGACAGAAGCGGGTAAGCTGCTATTTGATAAAGGAAAATTTATCATGCAACAATTTGATGACGTTTATAATGAAATTTTTGAATTAAAGGGTGTAAAAAGAGGTGTGATTACTATAGGAGGTTTATTAGAGGATCTCACTTATTTAACACCTTATATTATGAAGTTTCAACAACATTATCCCAACATTGTAGTAAAGATTATAGAATCCGAAGTTGCTGTAAATCAAATCGTTGACAAAAATATTGATTTCGGGATTACACGTAGTGCTCAAATTCCAGATACATTAACAAACACCCTTTTGTATAGTGAAGAGCTCGTCCTTGTAATTCCAAAAAATCATCCTTTGAATGAAAAATCATTTGTTTCTTTTCGAGAATTAGTAGGGCTCAGTAGAGTAATGGTTTCATGTAGTTGTCGTGAATCTATTAAGATATATTGTGAGAGTTTAGGGTTATCTTTATCTGAAGCAAATATAGAAACAAAATCTTCTATTTCTCTATTGAGCCTTGTATACAATGGACATGGGGTTGCTATAATACCTCTTTCACTGGTTAACTTTGTTAATAATGATACTTTGAGCATAGTTCGTATTACTGATCCAACACCAAGTCAAGATATTAATCTTATTCACTTTGATGATAAATTTTTAAGTTTTGCAGCACGTATCTTTATGCAGAAGTTAAATGATTCTCAAAAAGTATCAGTGTAATAGAAATAATAATGATTTTAGTGTAACAATTGAAAAATTAAGATCTATATTAAAGTCAAAGGGCAGTGGATTTATATGTGTGGTGTAGTCGATCAAAAGGGGATACCATTGACTTTTAATTAAGGAAAAAAGGAAAGACTTTGCAAGGAGAGAAGGTTATCAAAAACAAGTTAAGTTAATCAATCAATTCTTTGGTCTTATCGTACAGTAACAGATTCCATAAGGGATATACACTGCTATTTTGAATTTATATATCCTTATTGTAGAAAGAAAACCACCGGCATTATACCGGTGGTTTTGATTTAGAAAGCAAAGCAAGTACAACCAATACCCCATTTAGTTCCATCTTTTCCTATTACGGTATGAGTGTGTTGATGGAGAGGGTTACTACAACTATGTAACTTGTTATCATGGGAATCGTGAGAAAGTATAGTGTTGGCTAGGTTAGCACCACCATACCCATAAACGCCCGTCGGTGACCAATCAGGTGATGCTGGCGGCAATTCAGGTGATAAGTTTTTAAATTCATTATTTCCATAAACAACCTGCCCACCCATAATGGTGAGCAATGATTCAAGGTCTTTGATTTCTTTTTCCGGCACAGTAAAGTAGTCAGCAGACAATACAGCAATATCAGCAAACTGACCGACTGCCAGGGTTCCCTTTTTACCTTCATCACCAGAGAACCACGCACTTCCTTTTGAATATAATTCCAGGGCTACTTTTCTATCAAGTTTATTTTTTTCATCGTATATGGAAAGCCCACCAATGGTTTTTCCAGCAACCATCCAGTAAAGAGCAACCCAAGGGTTATAGCTGGAAACCCTGGTTGCATCACTACCGGCGCCAACAGGTATACCAAGGTCTAACATACGATAAATCGGAGGTGTACGCTTTGCAGCTTCCTTTCCGTATAAGTCAACAAAGTATTCACCTTGAAAAGCCATGCGGTCTTGGATGGCAATACCGCCATTTAAAGCCTTAACACGTTCCATACTACGATCTGAGATAGTTTCTGCATGGTCAAACCACCATCGTAGACCATTAAAAGGAATTTCTTTGTTGACTTCCTCAAATACATTTAAGAAACGTGTGATTGATTCGTCATAAGTTGCATGTAAACGGAATGGCCAACGGTTTTCTACCAATAGAGAAATTACTTTCTTTAAGTCAGCTTCCATCATCGTAGCTAGTTCGGGCTGTGGCATTTGAAATTTTTCAAAATCAGCTGCAGAGAATACTAACATTTCTCCGGCACCATTCATTTTATACTTATCATTTCCTTGACCTGGAGAAACAATTTTTGTCCATGAAGCAAAGTCTTCATATTCATGATTAGGATTTTGCGTAAATAGATTATAAGCAATACGTAAAGTTAATTGTTCCTTCTCGGCTAAATGTTCAACAACTCTGTAGTCGTCAGGATAATTTTGGAAACCGCCACCTGCATCAATGGCACTTGTAATACCTAATCTATTTAATTCGCGCATAAAATGGCGTGTGGAGTTAATCTGGTCGTCAAAATTAAGTACTGGAGCTTTACCCAAACTTGAATAAAGAATAGAAGCGTTAGGGTTAGCAATTAAAAGGCCCGTTGGATTACCTCTTTTATCCCGCTGAATTAAACAGCCTGGAGGATCTGGGGTATCTTTCGTGTATCCCAGTGCACGTAGCCCTGCACGATTTACAAGTGCTCTATCGTAAAGATGTAGCACAAAGACAGGCGTGTCTTCAGAAACA
Organism: Bacillus sp. B1-WWTP-T-0.5-Post-4; assembly: GCF_009183795.1. Classification (NCBI taxonomy): domain Bacteria; kingdom Bacillati; phylum Bacillota; class Bacilli; order Caryophanales; family Bacillaceae; genus Bacillus; species Bacillus sp. B1-WWTP-T-0.5-Post-4. The sequence goes on along the minus strand of NZ_WEIJ01000003.1, from coordinate 29,620 downwards.
GCATTAATCTCTTCTAATGTTGGCATCCGTCTCTCTTTAAATTGAAATTCAGACCAACCTCCAACTACTCTTACCCACTGAGGAGCAGGTGTACGTCTTGCCTGTTCTTTGAGCATTTCTAGAGCAATAAAAAGTGATGGTACGCCTTCCCAACGTAATTCCATATTATAATGCAGACCACCACGAATAACGTGTATATGAGAGTCATTCAGGCCTGGAATAGCTCTCTTTCTTTTAAGGTCTATTTTTTTTGTTTTTTCCGTGGCACTATTAAGAAGCTCATCTCCACCTACTGAAGTGACTAAACCATCAGTTATGGCGATAGCAGATACCTCAGGCTGAGAAGGGTCAAGGGTAGTAATTTTTCCGTTGTATAAGACCATATCCGGTACATTCATATTCACACCTCGTCTACTTCCTATTATTTTGTAACCATGGATGAAATAATTTACCGAAAATCGGCATGACTACCCATGATAGCAAGGACACGATACATACAGAAACAAAAAAAGCTGACATAATAGGATTCATATGTTTTATAATAGGTCCTATCACTTTAGGAACTAACATGCTAAGAGGCCATACACCCAGAAGGGTAACGATAGACATTTTCCATTTTGGAGGTGGAACTGGCGTTTTCGGAGTAACAAACCAATAAGCCAAACTGCTTTCAGTTTTGTAAGTTGGATTAGTGGCTTGAAATTGCTCGGCCGTTTTTAACAAATCCCGGCGAACATCTGATTCTTGCCAAGCACGTAGATGCTCATACGTATCAAAGCGAAAAATAACAGTATACTCTCTGGATTCGTTACTTGGGACTATTAGATTTACACCTAAATGTCCTGGGAATTTAGTAGCCGCAGCCTCAATTTCATGTCTCCATGTTTCAAACTGTTTTTCTCTACCTTCTTGAATTTCCCATGTAACAATCGTTGTTACTGGATTGCCAGCATCCATCGTGTTCCCTGTATAAGTCTCTTCGACAGCTACTCCTTCTTGTTTCATATTTTCCTGCTTGGAAGCGCGCCATGCACCATAGTATATGCGTATTCTACACCTTGACCATAAGCACCAGTGTGTTCCTTTACAATCTCCATTACAGCATCATAAGTGTCTTTGTGTGCCCAGTCACGTTGGTATTCAAGTAAAACTTGAATTGCTGTCACTGGAATTGCACCAGCTTGTTCTACACGACGCATAGCAGCGTTATGTGCTGTCAAACTAGTACCACCTGAAGCATCATCAACTGCATATACCTCATAGCCAGCTTTAATTGCTTCAAGCACAGGGAATGCAAGGCAAACTTCAGTCCAAAGTGCTGCAAATATTAATTTCTTTCTACCGGTTGCTTTAACTGCTTCAACAAATTTCGGATCTTCCCAAGAGTTCATTGAACTACGTTCTATAATTTCATGGTTTGGGAATATATCAAGAATTTGTGGCCAAAAATAACCAGAAAAGCTGCGTGTTTCAACTGTAGTAAGAATAGTAGGTACGTTAAAAGTTTTTGCTGATTTAGCAAGTAGCATAACGTTATTAATCAATGTTTGTCTATCAATACTTGCAACTCCAAAAGTCATTTGAGGTTGAAAATCAATTAAAATTAAGGCACTGTTCTCCGGATTTAACAATTCTAAATTACTCATAATAAAACGCTCCTTTTTTAATTGTTTATTGAAAGTAATGTATCTTCTGTCAATTGAAGCTCTGCTATACTTTTTAATTTAAATTTAGTGCTGATTTAATCAGCACTAAATTTATACTATCTACTTTAAAAAAGGTGATTTAAAGCTATTTCCTTGAGATACATTTATGCATTTTGTTTACTAAGATCTCGCTGAGCTCCCCTATAGCTTCCAATTATATTTTGATAGCCTGGAAGATTGCTAGCAAGCAAATTGCCAAAACCTTCGACATCGTTGCGCCAATCGCGTTGTAATTCGCAAGCTACGCTAAACCAGTTCATAAGTTGCACGCCACTATGTGCCATACGAGTATTGGCAGCATCTGCAACTTGTTTACTGAAAGTTCCTGAAGCATCAGTAACAGCAAATACTTCATATCCAGCTTTTATAGCGGAAAGTGCAGGGAAAGCAACACAAACGTCCGTAACTACGCCCGCGATGATAAGTTGCTTTTTTCCAGTTTCTTCGATTGCTTTTACAAAATCATCATTATCCCATGCGTTAATTTGTCCAGGTCGAGCTATTTTTGGTGCATGAGGAAAGAGATCAACCAATTCTTGCATTAAAGGTCCGTTAGGCCCGTTTTCAAAACTTGTTGTTAAAATAACTGGTAAATCAAAAAACTTAGCAGTATGAGCAAGAGCTAAAACATTGTTCTTGAATTCATCAACACCATAGTCACGTACTAGTCCGGACATAAGACCAGTTTGATGATCTACTAAAAGCACGACAGCATCGTCTTTGTTAATACGAGAATAGAGATCAGTCATTATGTATTCCTCCTAAAAATTAAGTAATCGAAGAAAGTTTAAATAGTCGAATACTATCATAAGTTTCTTCGTTTATAACTAAGCTGACCAATAATATTGGTTATAGCAGCATTCATAGAACATGAAGTGCTATACAAATTTATAGTATTTGAAAACTGATTCGTTAATCAATTCTAAATTATCTATAATTCGTATAGGTCGTAACTATAGTTGTTTTCACTATAAAATAGATTGGTTTTACCTATACATCCTATAGATAGAACAATATTGATAGTCACCTATTTTTGTTATTACAATTGAATAGGAGTAATGTTCAGTAATTATTTTATGATGAAAAAGGTATTAGAGGGGGGATTGTTCCAAAAGGAGAAAATGAATGCATTGGAACAATAGAGTTTCATACTTAGAGTTCACAACATGAACGTGCATGAATAAGTTATGACATTCATCCGGATTATTGAAGAAAAGGATACATATTAGAATATTTTTTGGAGGTAGAAGCATGGCTAAAATTACTGTAGGAACCGAAAATCAAGAACCAATTGAGATATATTATGAGGATCATGGCACAGGAAAACCAGTTGTACTCATTCATGGTTGGCCGTTAAGTGGTCGATCTTGGGAATACCAAGTTCCCGCTCTTGTTGAGGCTGGATACAGAGTTATAACATATGATCGTCGAGGATTTGGACAATCATCTCAGCCGTGGGAAGGGTATGAATATGATACCTTTACTTCTGATTTACATCAACTATTAGAACATTTAGAGCTTCAAAATGTCACACTTGTTGGTTTTTCTATGGGTGGAGGCGAAGTAGCCCGGTATATTAGTACGTATGGAACAGATCGTATTGAAAAGGCTGTTTTTGCTGGAGCAGTACCTCCATATTTATACAAATCAGAGGATCATCCTGAAGGGGCATTAGATGATGCAACAATTGAAGCATTCAAAAGTGGTGTGATAAATGACCGCCTTGCATTTCTTGATGAATTTACTAAGGGATTTTTCGCGGCTGGTAATCGAACAGATTTAGTTAGTGAGCCATTCCGTTTATATAATTGGGATATTGCAGCCAGTGCATCACCTAAAGGAACACTTGATTGTATTACCGCCTTTAGTAAGACAGATTTTAGAAAAGACTTGGAGAAGTTTAATATACCTACTCTTATTATTCACGGTGATTCTGATGCAACTGTACCATATGAATATAGTGGGAAATTAACACATGAAGCAATTCCTAATTCTAAAGTGGCCTTAATAAAGGGTGGTCCACATGGGCTACATGCAACGCATGCTAAAGAATTTAATGAAGCACTCCTATTATTTTTAAATGACTGATTACAACTATATAATTGTTAATTGATAAATTATAAACAAGTAAAAAATAAAGCTTTATAAAAGATGCTCTTGGATAAATCCAGGAGCATCTTTTTAAATGGTGATATTGAGATGTTAGGTTGATAAATCTCCATTAATTTTGGATTGAATACTCTTCTTAACAGCTAAAATATATTGATTAGAGTTTTTTAGATTTCTTAGAAGTATTGTTATATTACTATCAAGATAATATTTTGAATAATCCTCAAAACAAAGAAATATACATTTTTCTGAGGAAGAAATATCTTGTCAGAAAACAATAAAATCTTATTAATTTTTATAATTGGTAGAATTTTTGTGGAAATAATTCTCTTAATATATTAAAATAACATCGTATTATGTCAGATTTTAATTAGGGGAGAGAAATTTTATGTTGAAAAAAATCATTCCAGTTGCTTTAGCATTAAGTACAGTTACTTTTACTAGTGTATTTGCTGCGCCTTCAATCCAAGCAAGTACAGAACAAAACCGCTACATAGATGTACAAATGCTCGGTATTAACGATTTTCATGGGCAACTAGACACTGTAAAAAAAATTAACAATAAAGACGCAGGGGGAATTGAGTACTTAGGGGCTTATTTACGTGATCGTGAAAAACAAAATCCGAATACATTAAAGGTACATGCTGGCGATGTTGTTGGAGCAAGTACTCCTGTTTCAGCATTATTACAAGACGAACCTACGATTGAATTTCTAAATGATTTGAAATTCGATGTTGGAACGATAGGAAATCATGAATTTGATGAAGGTGTTGAAGAAATGAACCGCCTTATTTATGGTGGATACCATGAGAAAACAGGAAATTTTAAAGGAGCAAAATTCCCATATGTTGCTGCAAATTTCTATAATAAATCCACCGGTCGTTTATTTTTACCACCATTCACTATAAAAAAGGTACAAGGAGTTCCTGTTGGCTTTATCGGAGTCGTAACAACGGATGTTCCTAACCTTGTTATGCCTACTATGCTAAAGAATGTAGAAATTACAGATGAAGTTGAAGCTATTAACAAATCCGTAAAGCAATTAAAAAAACTAGGCGTTAAATCTATCGTTGTTCTTGCACATAACGGAGGTATAACAGATGGGAACGGCGTAACAAATGGTGATATCGTCCGATTAGCAAATGAGACTGATCCAGAAGTCGATGTTATTTTTGGTGGCCATAGCCACACCTATGTAAATGGAACTGTTAATAATAAACTTGTCGTACAAGCAAATTCATATGGTATGGCTTTTGCTGATGTTGATGTAAAGATTGATCGTAAAACACAAGATATTGTTGAGAAAAAAGCAGAAATTGTTACAACTTACCATGAAGGCATGGAGCCTGATAAAAAAATCAAGAAGAAGATGGAGAAATATCAAGCAAAAATCGCACCTCTTGTTAATGAAATTGTAGGTAAGTCTATTGCTCCACTAGATCGTAAACTCAATACGGCTGGTGAATCTACTCTCGGAAATTTAGTTGCTGATGCTCAGCGTGCAACAATGCAATCCCAAATTGCACTTATGAATCCTGGTGGTATTCGTAATGACTTAGATGCTGGTGATATTACATGGGGAGAGATATATGGTATTCAACCATTCGGAAATCAATTAATAAAAGTAAATTTAACAGGTCAAGACATTCGTGATATTTTAAATCAACAATGGCAAAAAGACATAACAAGAATGCTTCAAATTTCAGGAATCCAATACACTTGGGATGCGAACAAGCCTAACGGAGAAAAAGTAACAAGTATTCGCTTAACAAATGGAGAAGAAATTATTCCTTCTAAAACTTACAGCGTCGTTGCTAACGCATTTCTAGCTTCAGGTGGAGATGGATTTGTATCCTTTAAAAACGGTAAAGATGCTGAAACAGGACCAACTGATTTTGAAGCATTAGTAGATTATATAAAAAAATCAAAAGAACCAATTCAGTCTATTATTGATGGAAGAATTCAAAAGATAAATTAGTTTTTTATTAATCTCAAAAACAACTAGATTATCTGTGCGCTATACTCTTTAGTGTGCAGGTAATCTATTTTTTTGATTTGAAATAGTCTAACTTTTTGGATAGGTCAAAAAAGATCAATTTTTTATTGATTTACGTAAGGCGAATGGCGTGACAAAAACTTGGTTAAACGAACAACATCCAATTTTCGCTGGAATAACTACCGAAGGGCCTGATATACCAAAAACTGTTGATATATCATTAGGTAAAGCATTTGATATACTTGTTCAAATTCAAAAAGTGAGTCCATCTCAAGTACATCAATAAATTTAGAATCATGTGCCTTAATGACAAATTTCATAGTGTTTCATATAACACAATGAAATTTGTTCTATATAGCAAGAAGAATAATCGCATTAGAAAAAATTAGCAGTTTAACCTGTTAAGAGTAAAACGAATCTTCAATATGTAAAGCGCAAAAACACTGAAGCGAAAAGCATCGGTGTTTTTTGCGCTTTCGGGCACAGATGCTACTTCAATCCTATTGTAGAAGTGATTTTGTATGTAAGGAATTTGTAAGGAATAGGTAAGAAAAAAGAGATTTTCATTGTGTAGGATAAAAATATAAGGAGGCATGAAGGGGGGAACAAGTACGGCCTACATATAAAACAAATAATCAGTAACAAGAGTGTTTTAAGGAAAAGAAGTAATTTCTATGGTTAATATGTATGTGGAAAAAGAGTGATTTAGAGATTGTTAGAACACAATGGTGTTTGTGAAAATAATGATTAGTACGTTGATTGCAAATTCAGTGTTGACTTTTATCATTGGGAGAGTTGATAGCTGTGTGATTCGTATATGAGAAAGCTATCAGCCATCAATACAATTTAAATAGAAGAGAGGAATTCTTTATGAAAACACGCAGTAAAATTACATGTGCAAGTCTAGCACTTTTAATAGCTGGAAGTTCCCTGTTATACATAACACCAACATTAATTGTAAAAGCAGAACCTACGCAAAATGTATCTAGTTCGTTACAAACAAGTACGCAAAGCGATCGTACTTCCGTTAAGAAAGCAATGCGAGATGAACTGCAACTTGGATACCCGGGAATACTCGCTAAAATTTCTAAGGGGGGTAAAACTTGGAGTTATACAGCTGGGGTAGCGGATCTGAAAACTAAGAAACCAATGAAAGCAGATTTTCGCTTTCGCATTGGCAGTGTGACGAAAACGTTCATTGCAACAGTTCTACTTCAATTATCTGGAGAGAACCGTTTGAATCTAGACGACTCCATTGAAAAATGGTTACCTGGTGTTATTCAAGGAAACGGATATGATGGTAACCAGATTACGATCCGGCAAATATTGAATCATACAAGTGGTATTGCTGACTATATAAATTCAAAAGACTTTGATATTACGGATATAAAAAAATCATATACGGCTGAAGAATTTGTAAAGATGGGGATTTCACTTCCACCAGACTTTGCCCCAGGAAAGGGTTGGTCTTATTCAAACACAGGATACGTATTACTGGGGATCCTTATTGAAAAAGTAACTGGCAACAGTTATGCGGAAGAGGTTGAAAATCGGATTATTGAACCGCTTGATTTGTCAAATACATTTCTACCTGGTAATTCAAGCGTGATTCCAGGCACCAAGCATGCCCGTGGCTATTTGCAACTAGACGGAGCGAGTGAGCTAAAAGACGTTACTTATATTAACCCAGGTAGCTCGGATGGAGATATGATTTCTACTGCTGACGACTTAAACAAATTCTTCTCTTACTTACTAGGTGGCAAATTACTGAAGGAACAGCAGTTAAAACAAATGCTTACTACAGTTCCTACAAATAGAGAGGGAACCGGATATGGTCTTGGAATCCTTGAAATTAAGCTTCCGAACGGTGTCTCGGTATGGGGACACAGGGGGGGCGTTCCAGGGTTTTCCACTTTTGCTGGTGGAACACTTGGAGGTAAACATACACTCGCTATCAATTCGAACAGTTTAAACATTAATAACCCGGAAGTTTTTAAAAACATTTTACTTGCTGAATTTAGCAAGTAGGAAAAACGGATAAATTTTGTCATTTGTAATTTCCATCGGAATGGATTACCGCTTGAAAGAGTATAGAGGGATTAAGTATCTATAATTGTGTAGGAGCAGCATTTGCAAAATTAGAAATTGAAATAGATTCAACCATTAAAGATAATATTAGCAGGAAAAAATTGAGGGACATTAAGGATTTTGTGAAGAAGACTTCAAAAATGAACTGAAATCTAATAAACAACGTAAAAGCTAAAAGATTTTCGCTGTGAGAACATCTCAAAATATTAAATTGATGGTAACTTTGTTGTAGCTCTTTAAACATACCTATATTAAAACCCAAATATCTCAGCATTAAATTGAGAAATTTGGGTTTTTCTAAAGGAATCAATTTTTTAAAAAATTTTTAGAAATTTAAAGATAAAGTATTGTATACATGTAAGTATGATTAAAAATGAAAAGTTGTAAATGCTAAATTTAATTAAATACGCCTTACTCTCTTTAACATTGGCCTGAATGAATAGTTTATAGGAGATTACACTGGCTAAAGATGCGATAATTGTTCCAAGCCCTCCAATATTTACTCCTAGTAATAAAGCTTTCCAATCAGAAGTAAAGTTTGATAGAAGAATTGAAGTAGGAAAATTGCTAATCAATTGACTCGAAAATATGGAACTAAAGAAGACTGAAGTATCTCCTCTTAAATTAGCGCGAGCAAATGTCTCCAGTGCATCCGAATGTGAAATGTTTCCGATGAAAATAAAAAAACAGACAAAGGTTATTAGAAGAAAGTAATCGATCTTAAATAGTAAGTTTCTATCTAACGTAAATGCTGCCACCAATGTAACTATTAGCGCAATGTAATAATTAATGACACCAAAAATAGATGCAATGATAGTGATAAGTATTAAAATCCAGACGGTAGCTTTTTTTCGATTTTTCACGGTAATAACAGGTAGTTCTATTTTCAAATCTGTTTTTTGAAGTTTTTGAGTACATATAAATAACAAACTAATTCCAAGTACAGCTAAAAGCAGGATTGAACCTAAAAATGGGATGAGCTTAATTCCATAGTAAGAGTATAGGTATAAATTTTGTGGGTTTCCCATAGGCATCAAGCTACTACCGATGTTTGCCGCAATTGTTTGCAGGATGATTGTATCCATCATGTTCATTTGTGTTTTTTTACTAATGACAAGTGTTATTGGTACAAAAGTGAGAAGAGCGACATCATTTGTTACAAACATGGAGCAAATAAAGCATAACAAAATTAGAATAATAGATATTGACCTGCTGTTATTGCATTTATTTAAAATCGCAACAGCAAGTTTGTCTAATATCTTTAGCTGTTCCAAGGCCTTAATGGCCACCATTAGATTAAATAAGCTAATTAACACTTCAAAGTTAATATATTCGATCTTTGGCGAATGTATTAAGCAGCTTACAATTGCTAGTATTAGTGAAATGGTAAGCACTAAATCCTTTTTTAAAAATTCGAATTTCATAAGGAGTCTTTTTTTATTTTGAACGAATACTATTTCTTTCACAATACACCACCTGTAATCTATGTTAGTAAATATACGTTTTTTGGGATAACTCGATATTGCTAGAAAAGAGGATGTCATAAGGTCCTAAATAAGAGTTTTGTAATGTTTCATCCTTTCAACAAAATCCTTTTTTTCTTAGTGTCTTTCATGTTGTAAATATGTGCAATATAGACGAATCCAACTAGGGGGATTAATTGAGAAAACAAATGTTTTTTGTATGATACCATAAATAAATTAAATGCTTTATTTTTTTAATATTCTTATAATATTCTATTGATTCTTGATTTCAAATACTTTATATGAACTTCTAAAAGAGAAAAAGTATGCATGTTTTTATGAAGAAAATAGAGGCTTGTCAAAGGATAGGTAGAACAAAATCTGCGACGTTTGGATACTGTATAAAATTCACAAAATCTCACTGTTTTTTTAGATGAAAAATCTTAAAATATTTTTTTGTTTTTATAAAAATCTGTACTTTTTCGTAACATTCTGTACTTTTAATTATAAATTAAAGACAAGCTTCTCTTAGTTAAAGATTGAAAGCGCTTTATAGGTTTTTCGTGAAATTTTTACCTAGCCTATTTTTGAGATTAGTAGTAAGAAAGGAGATATTTCCATGTTCTTAAGAAAATTAACAAAAAACCAGTTAATCACTATTGATTATTATGATTTAAATATAAATCACCGGTAAACGAAACAAACATAATAGTACAACAACATTAGTGGATAAGAATATTAGTTTTGCAGAAGGGGATAGAGCATCGTGTGTATAAACGGCAAGTTTTTAGAAAATTCAGTTTTGAAGTTGCGTGTTGCGATGTTTGTTTAAACAGGCCAATTCTATTCATATAGAAAATTTTTATCCTTGTTGTATTTGAATATGAATGAGGTATTTATGCCAAGGAATATAGGTGATTTTATATAGATTATGATAGATAAATTTTTGGTATGGAGTGATAATATGGAAAGATTTTTTGTAGAGTTAGTCGGATCAACAAATGATTTTTTATGGTCTAAATTGTTAATTATTATGCTTGTTATTTGCGGAATTTATTTTACATTTAAATTGAATTTTGTACAGTTTCGAATGTTAAAAGAGATGGTCCGTGTATTAATGGAGGGGAAAAGTAGTTCTAAAGATCAAATCTCTCCTTTTCAAGCGTTTTGTATTGGTATGGCAGCCCGCGTTGGAACAGGGAATATCACAGGAATTGCGATTGCAATTGCATTAGGTGGTCCTGGAGCTGTATTTTGGATGTGGATTATTTCTATTATTAGCTCGGCCTCCAGTTTTGTCGAAAGCACATTAGCACAGATATATAAAGTAAAAGATAAAACTGGTTTCCGCGGTGGTCCATCCTATTATATGGAAAAAGGGTTGAATAAACGTTGGATGGGAGTATTATTCTCTATTTTAATCACAATTACTTTTGGTCTTGTATTCAATTCAGTACAATCAAATACAGTTACAATTGCTTTTCAAAACTCATTTGGTACAGATCGTCTAACAGTTGGGATAATCATGGCCATTGCTTTCGCTGCGATTATTTTTGGTGGTGTACAACGTATTGCAAAAATGGCTGAATACAAGGTGGTATTTTTAGCGGTATTATACATTGGAGTTGCATTATTTGTTGTAGTTACCAACATATCAAAAATGCCGGAAGTTCTTTCTCTTATTGTTCAAAACGCATTTGGTTTTAAACAAATAGCAGGCGGTTCAATTGGTGCAGCACTTATGAATGGAGTTAAACGTGGTTTATTTTCAAATGAAGCTGGTATGGGAAGTGCACCAAACGTTGCCGCAACAGCAACAACAAGTCATCCGGTGAAACAAGGACTGATTCAAGCATTTGGTGTATTAACGGATACACTGATCATTTGTACTAGCACTGCCTTTATTATTTTGCTGTCTGATGCATATAAACAACCGGGGTTAAATGGTATTGCACTTACACAAGCAGCATTAAGTGAACACATAGGTCCTTGGGCATCGGGTTGTCTTGCTATCTTTGTTTTTTTATTTGGATTTGGTGCGTTAATTGGTAACTATTATTATGGTGAAACAAATATTCGCTTCTTACATACAAGTAAAGTGTGGTTAATGATATACAGAATAAGTGTGTTGGCTATGATTGTATTTGGTTCTGTTGCAAAGATTCAAATTGTATGGGATTTAGCGGACTTATTTATGGGCTTTATGGTTATTATTAATTTAATTGCTATTACCTTACTTTCAAAAGTAGCATTTGCGGCGTTACAAGATTATATAAACCAGAAAAAAGCTGGTAAAGATCCTATTTTTTATAAAGAAAACATTAAAGGGCTTGAAAATATTGAATGTTGGGATAGTTATGAGAAAACTTCAAAAAAGAAAAGTGTGTAATAAGAAGGATATTCAGACTGCAATATGTCTGAATATTTTTCTTGGTTCTAGTGCAAATATTATTGATTATAGTAAAGAAAAAATCATTCTATATAAAGTTAATAGTACGGGGGAATATGATTAAATGATAAAGGATTCTAGCGTTCAAGTTGAGGGTCAAGAAAAAGTTTGCTTAGATCAATGGGTAGCTCATTATCGAACGTATGCAGCTAAGGGACGAAGCGCCAGTTATATTCCTGCTCTGGGGGAAATAAATGTATCGCAGTTAGGTATTTGTATAGTAAAGCCAGATGGAACAATGATAAAATCAGGAGATTGGGAGATACCTTTCACATTACAAAGTATATCAAAAGTAATCGGTTTTATAGCCGCTTGTTTAAGTCGCGGTATTTCTTATGTATTAGAACGAGTTGACGTAGAGCCAACTGGAGATGCCTTTAATTCAATTATTCGTTTAGAGATACATAAACCAGGAAAACCTTTTAATCCTATGATTAATGCTGGAGCAATTACGATAGCTTCACTTTTGCCAGGGACATCGGTGCAAGAAAAATTAGAATCTCTATACGTATTAATTGAAAAAATGATAGAGAAGCGTCCCGCTATTAATGAAATAGTATTTCAATCAGAATGGGAAACGGCTCATCGTAATAGAGCATTAGCATACTATTTAAAGGAGAATGGTTTTCTAGAATCAGATGTGGAGGAGACACTAGAGGTTTACCTAAAACAATGTTCGATTGAAATAAATACAGAAGATATTGCCTTAATAGGGCTTATACTAGCACATGATGGATATCATCCTATTCGCAAAGAACAAGTGCTCCCTAAAGAAGTAGCTAGGTTAACAAAAGCTTTAATGCTAACTTGTGGAATGTACAATGCTTCTGGAAAATTTGCTGCTTTCATTGGATTACCAGCTAAGAGTGGGGTATCGGGCGGAATTATGACACTTGTTCCCTCAAAATCTAGGAAGGATTTATCGTTCCAAGATGGATGTGGTATTGGTATTTACGGACCAGCCATTGATGAATATGGGAATAGTTTACCAGGAATTATGTTGTTAGAACATATTGCAAAAGAATGGGATTTAAGTATATTTTAAAAAGGAGCACAGATATTTTGGTGTTAGAGCGAGTCCAAAAGTGTTCAGACCTTATATTGTGTCTGAACATTTTTGAGTTATAAAGTATCTTTCTAAAGTAGAAGGGTGTAATGAATACTCACAATCTAGAATGCTTTCGTTTATATCTTATTTATCAGTTTTTGAAAAAAATAGAGTAAGTATTGTATTAATGCAAATAGGTTTGTATACTGACTGTTAGGCGAAAGTGAGAAGTGATTATTTTGAATCTTGGTAATTTAGTAAAAAAAGACATCTATATTCTCGTTTTAATGATACTTACAGTACCCTTAGTAGGTGAAATAAAGTCATTTCCTTTAAATGAAACATTTAGAATGAGCTTTGGCGCACCAACATTTTTCTTTTTTTTGTTATTGTTTCGACGAATTCCAGCATTTTTACCGGGTTTTTTAACAGCGATAGTCGTGGTAGTATTTCGTATCTCAATGGATGTCATTATAAAGGGAAATATGGATTGGCTAGCCGCTTTTCATACTCACTATCCTAGTTTTTTCTTTTATTTTACTTATTCGTATCTCTTTCATTTAGCAAAAATCAAACGTTTTTATCATCAACCACTAATGATTGGTTTTATTGGTTGCATGATTGAAATACTGTCAGACTGTGTGGAATTAATGATTCAATATTTCGTATTAAAAACATCGATCACATCCGAGGCAATAAATGAGATCATTGTTATCGCATGTTCCCATAGTTTTATAGTTCTAAGCTTTTTCAATATGATGAAATTGTATGAAGCGCAATCAAGGGAGAGACATATAAAGAAACAAAATGAACATATGCTCATGCTTATCTCTAATTTATATGAAGATGCTGTTCATTTAAAGAAAACATTACAAGATGCTGAGAATATAACAAAAAAATCCTATGATTTATATAAAACCTTAGACTCTTTTGAGCACAAACAGATGGATTTTCAGTTTGAGGATTTAAGGCAACAGGCATTACAAATTGCTGGTGAGGTCCATGATGTTAAAAAGGATAACCAACGTATTTTTGCGGGACTTTCAAAATTAATTTCTGATGAAAGTTTTACAGATTATATGTCTGTGCATGAACTAGTAAATATCATTATACGGGCAAATACGAAATATGCACGGTTGCTAGAGAAAGACATCCAATTTGTGTATAAAATTGATGGTGTGCATCCTCATTATCATATTTACACAATCTTATCTATTATAAATAATATCGTTACAAACGCTGTAGAAGCTATCCAAGGTATGGGAACCATCACAATTGACATTAATAAAGACCACCATTTTGTTGAATTTCAAATAGGCGATAATGGTCCTGGTATTTCTTCAAAATATAAAGATTCAATTTTTGAGCCTGGGTTTACTTCTAAATATGATGATTTAGGCAACCCATCGACAGGTATCGGATTATCGTATGTTAAAGAAATGGTCGAACAACTTGAAGGTGATGTTACGCTTGAGGACAGAACCGAAGGGAAAGGATCAATTTTTATAATTAGATTAGGGATTGATCATATAATTTCGAAAGGGTGATTCTATGTATTTTTATATAGTAGATGATGAAAAAGCGGTTCGCTCAATGTTGGCTCAAATTATCGAGGATGAAGATCTTGGGGAGGTTATAGGAGAAGCTGAGGATGGTTTATCTTTAGAGCAACAAATGGTAATCCTTAAAAATATAGACATTTTATTTATCGATTTGTTAATGCCGAATCAAGATGGAATAAAAACAATTCGTCAAATAAAACCTTCGTTTAAAGGGAAAATCATCATGGTCTCTCAAGTAGAATCAAAAGAATTAATTGCTGAAGCTTATTCGCTTGGTGTTGAATACTATATTATTAAGCCAATTAACCGGATTGAAGTATTAACAGTTGTTCGGAAAGTCATTGAACGAATTCGTTTGGAAAAATCGATAAAAAACATTCAAGAATCGCTTAATATGGTACTAAAATTGGATAGTAATTTAAGTACGCAAGAAAAATACCGTAGTGAAAAACATTTAAATACTTTCAATCATTTTCAAAATTCCATTCATTTTCTTTTGTCTGAATTAGGAATAGCCAGTGAAAGTGGAAGTAAAGATTTAATGGATATGCTAGATTATTTATATAAATATGAACAAGATAACACGTTGGAACAAGGCTTTCCCTCACTAAAAGAGATTTTTATGAATTTAGCTCAAAAAAAACTTGGGGATTCAGCTGAAGATGCCGAATTAAAAAGGTTCATAGAAGCTTCCAAACAACGGATTCGGAGAGCAATTTATCAATCATTAAACCATTTAGCATCCCTTGGACTTACTGATTTTTTAAACCCGAAGTTCGAAAATTATGCTTCTAGATTTTTTGATTTTACTACCGTAAGGAGAAAGATGACAGAATTGAATAATGAACCAACATTACCTGCTCGTATTGATACGAAAAAATTTATTCAAGTTCTTTATTTTGAAGCAAAACGAATACACTTGGAGTTAAGATGATAAACTCTTGCTAAGTATTATTTTCAATTGATAGATTGATAATTATTTTCATGTTATTGGTTTTATATAGTTTTTCTAAGAGAGGATTTTCCTTTATTTCATATTGGCTTTAAAATCAGAAAATTCCGTATCGATTCGGTAGAAGTGTATGAACTTAAAACAAAAGAATATGTATTTTTTACACATTAATATTCATTAAAAAAAACGAGTATTTTAACAATAAAATATAAATACATAGTAAGTTGAATTGAAAAAAAGATGCTATCTTCTGGCATCTTTTTTTCTTTAAGAGGAAATATCATTGATCCTTATATTATTTGAAATTCAAATGCGGGCATATAAATAAGGGAAAAGGAGATAATATTTAACAAATTATAATTGGAAATGGTATTTTAGGTCAGAAATGTTTTTATACTAATTAGGTTATTGGTACTAAATAAGCATAATGTCTCGCTTTTCTGCTCTTTAATCTTATCGTTATTTTTTATTAAGTACATATCGTTTTTTAGAAATCTCAATCCTAGCAGAGTATATAAATTGGGTGATAAAAATGTGGAACATAATTACTTCTTATCTTCCAGATTGGAAAGTCTTTGTACAAGCTTTTATCTTGTTTTTAATTCCGTATACTATCTCAAGATTTTTTCATTGGGTTCGTATGTCAGAGAAAGAGTGGGAAGAATGAGTTGGTGGAAGTCAAGAGACAAACAAGTGAAAAAAAATAATATTCAAAGTAAAACGAAACAAGAGCATAAACCATCTCAAAATACAAACGTTCATTTCACAAATGATTTTGCCTCTAACTTAGAACTTATAAAGCAACAAATCGGACATAATTCTGATGTTCGATTTCGGAAGTTTAATATTGGACGCACAGATATTCAGGCTGGGATCGTTTTTGTTGATGGTCTATCAGATAAAGAGATAATTGACAAACATATTATGAAATTACTAATGGATGATTTTTCTGATGAATATAAAAATGAATCTTCTTATGTGGAGGGGACTGTTTCAAAAGAATATATTAAAAATAAAGTTCTTACAATTAGTGAAGTAGCAGAAGTCCATTACATAAAAGATTTAATACCCAAAGTATTGATAGGTTCAACAGCTCTTTTAATTGATGGTTTAGCAGATGTGTTTATTCTTGGTACAACAAAAGCAAATAAACGAAACATTGAAGAACCAGTATCGGAGGCATTAGTCAGAGGGCCACGGGTCGGTTTTACTGAAGTATTAAGTGATAATACCTCACTTTTGCGACGACACTGTGCGGATGAGAGCTTATCATTAGTAAAGCTACCAGTAGGAGAACGTGCAAAGAAAGAGTTAGTCGTCGCATTTATTAAAGATCTTGCTAGTACAGAATTGGTGGATGAAATAAAAAACAGAATTCAGAAAATTGACATAGACAGTGTACTCGAATCTGGTTATATAGAGCAACTTATTGAAGATAATTATCTCAGTCCTTTTCCGCAGATTCAAAATACAGAACGACCTGATCGTGTTATTAGTGCTTTGATGGAAGGTCGAGTAGCTATTTTGTTAGATGGAACACCATTTGTTTTAATTGCTCCAGTTACATTTAGTATGCTGCTGCAATCACCAGAAGATTATTATGAAAGGTGGCTTCCTGGTACGCTTCTCCGCTTATTACGCTTCATGACAGCTTTTGTTTCATTATTTGCTCCAGCACTGTATATTTCTTTTATTTCATTTCATCCAGGATTAATTCCCACTAAGCTCGCTATTTCTATTATCGGATCGCGAGAAGGAGTTCCTTTTCCCGCTTTAATAGAAGCGTTAATTATGGAAGTAGCTATCGAAGTTTTACGAGAAGCAGGTTTACGTCTGCCTAAACCGATTGGACCGGCAATGGGAATTGTGGGCGGTTTAATAATTGGTCAGGCTGCCGTAGAAGCAGGAATTGTTAGTCCAATAATGGTTATCGTTGTTGCGGTAACAGCTATTTCTTCTTTTACTATTCCGCAATATAGTGTGGGAATTACGTTACGCATTCTTCGTTTTGTAGCTATGTTTTGTGCTGCGATATTTGGATTGTATGGAGTTATTCTCTTCTTTCTTTTACTTTGCAGTCATTTAGTGAAACTGAAAAGTTTTGGCGTTCCTTATACCAGCCCTGCTGTTCCATATCGATTCAGTGATTGGAAAGATTTTATGGTTCGCATGCCATTAAAAATAATGAGACGTCGACCGAAAATAATGCATACCAAAAAAACTATCCGCAAAAGGTAGCTGATGACGAAAGGAAGTGGCCTTCAGTGATTACTATACCTAAAGACCGAATAACAACTTCACAAGCAGTTGTTATTATTGTAAATTACATACTTGGGACAGGAATTCTTACTTTGCCCAGAGCATCTGTGGAAAAAGTGAAAACACCAGATGTATGGTTAAGTGTGATATTAGGTGGGATACTGGCAATGGTTTCAGGAGTAATTATGGTCAAATTAAGTCAGCAGTTTCCAGAAAAAACATTTTACCAATACAGTCAAGATATTGTAGGGAAATGGATAGGGAGATTGCTTAGTTTTCTTATTATAGGGTATTTTCTTACAACTTCAGCATTTCAAATTCGTTCAATGGCAGAAGTAATAAGCTTTTTTTTACTAGAAGGAACCCCCACATGGGCTATTGTTATGCCTTTTATGTGGATAGGTCTCTATTTGATTATGGGTGGTATTAATTCAATTGCACGGATGTTTGAAATAATATTTCCTATTACTGTTTTTATTTTTTTAATCATTTCCTTTATGAGTATCGGAATATTCGAGATAGATAATCTCCGTCCCGTATTAGGTTTGGGAATTAAACCAGTGTTAGATGGGATAAAAACAACGTCTCTCGCATATACAGGTCCTGAAATTATGTTAATTCTTTTGGTATTTATGGAACAACGAAAGAAAGCAGTAAAAGCTATTTTAGTTGGAATTTCTATTCCGTTAATCTTTTATGTAATAACTGTTGTAATGGTCATTGGTGCATTATCAATTGATGGGGTTGTAACAAGAACATGGCCGACAATTGACCTTATGCGCAGTTTTGAAATTTCTGGTTTGATATTTGAACGTTTTGAATCTTTACTGCTTGTAATATGGATTATGCAAATATTTGCTACCTATACGATTAGTTATTATGCAGCTGCATTAGGATTAGCACAACTCTTTAAAAAGAGTATTCATCCATTTATTTTTGCTTTGATTCCAATCATTTACATCATTGCTATGACTTCGAAAAATATAAATGACTTGCTTAAATTGGGGGATATGCTCGGTAATGCTGCTTTATTTTTATTTGGTTTACTGCCACTGCTTCTTCTTATTATTACGCGATTAAAAGGAGGAGTAGTGTGAAACATAAATTTAATTATATGCGGTTCTATTTGGCTTTGTTATGGACGCTTTTGCTTCTATTTTTAACAGGGTGTTGGAGCAGTAAAGAAGTAGAAGAATTGAGTTTAACTGCAGGTATAGCACTAGATAAAGGGAAGGATTCAACAATTGAGAAAGAGGATGAGGAAGGAGGTTATCCTAAAAGAAACCTTATAACAGCTACTTATCAAATTGTTAGTTCGCAAGCACAAAGTAAAGGAAATGGACAACAAAAACGTTATATAAATGTTTCTGAGACCGGTGATTCCATTCATCAAATTGTTCGTGAGTTTTCATTGAAAAGAGAGAGCACAATGTTCAGCCCACATTTAAAAAATATTGTTATTAGCGATAGTCTTGTACGTACATACAGTTTAGAACAATTACTTGAACAGTATCTCCGTGACAATGAAGTTCGGCTTAGCTGTATGCTCTTAATTAGCAAGGGTCTAGCGAAGGAGGTACTGGAATCAAACAAAAAAGGAGAAATCCCAGCATTTCGTTTGTCTGGAATTGCAGATAATAGAAATAGAACAACAAGGATTTTACCTCCTGTATCGCTCGCTAAATTGGAAGGAAAGATGCGGTCAGGGGCCAGTTTTCTTTTGCAAAATGTAATCTCGATAAATGGGGAAACAAAATTTGCAGGAGCTGCTGTAATTAAAGGGAAGACAAAAAAGTTGATGGGCTTTTTAAATGAGCAGGAATTGGAAGGAGTAGTATGGATAAACGGAAAAAGGAATGGTGGTGTGGTAAAAACTTTTGATAAAGAATCAAAGAAACTCATTATATACGAAATAAAGTCAATAAAAAGCAAAATCATACCACATGTTAACGGAAATAATATTTCCTTTGATGTAAACATTGAATCAGAAGGGCGTTTGTCTGAAAATTGGATGCAATCAGGAAAAGATTTTGAAAATGAATTTTTGAAAAGGGAAGAAAAAGCTATTGAAAAAGAAGTAAAGCACTTAGTACATCATGTTACAAAAAAAATACAAAAAGAATACCAAGTCGATATTGCGGGTTTTGGCAACCAATTAAGAATTAAGCACCCGAGAACATGGGAGAAAGTCAAAAAAGATTGGGATCGAACATTTAGTAAGGTACCGATTAAATATCATATAAATGTAACTATACAAGATTATGGAGCGTCAAGTTTAAAACGGTGAGATACCTTAATTGAAATTATATTTGCATCAAAACAAAAAGTTACAAAAATTTTAATTTAAAAATTTTTGTAACTTTTTGTTTTTTTATGTCCTTCTTATTATAGATTAAAGAAATGATTTTACCCTATACATTTCTTTTGCGTTATAAAAGTAAATCACAATAGTTACTATTGGTGTGTTATTTAACGTTAGGAAAGAGGAATCGCTATATGTCTTGAATAGGAGGGAGTTTGAAGTGCAAGCGAAAGCAGTGCAAATAGAAGAAATCTATCAAGAAATATTAGACGGTAAAAGAAGTAGGTTTCCACCGAATACATGGAAAGAAGATAGCAATAGAGAGCTATCTAAAAGGGTCACAAAATATTTAATTGAAACAATTTTAAAATGGAATGAAGAGGATATTAAACAAAAATGGAATACGCCTTTAATTATAAAATATCGATTACTCGGCGCGCTCAAACATAGTTATGATAATAGTCCCTATAAGATGATTGAAGACTTATATCCCAATAGATTTAAAGAGTGGGAGTTTGGTATGGCACCATTAAATTTTTGGACTAAAGAAAAAGCTCTTGAAGCATTAAAATGGACTGTTGAAGAAAAAGAAAAGCTAAGTAAAGTAGAACTATTCAAATTCTATAGTAAAAAATGGTTAGAGAAAAATAAACTCAGTGCACCATTAGTTATGTATTGGAATGGTAGTCCTTATGCAATGATAAATTCTTTATATCCTAATAAATTTAAAGAGTGGGAATTTAGTATGACTCCTAACAATTTTTGGACTAAAGAAAAAGCATTGGTAGCATTAAGGTGGACTATTGAAGAAAAAGAAAAATTAACTTCTTTTCAATTATTACAAGTTTACAGTGTAAAATGGCTTACTATTCATAATTTAATTTCTCCTTGTCAAATATTCTGGAATAACAGTCCGTACGCCATGATCAATGACTTATATCCTGGTCAAAATAAAGAATGGGAATATAAATTCACACCTACCGGATTTTGGACTGAAAAAAAAGCATTAGAGGCGCTGAAGTGGACTATTGAAGAAAAGGAAAAACTAACAGAGGGGCAATTACTATCTATTTACACACAAAGATGGTTAATTAAACATAAGTTATGGACACCATTAAGAAGATATTGGAAGGGAAGTCCATACAATATGTTAAATACTTTATACCCTAATCGTTATGCAAAAGATATGTTAAAAGGTTATAAAAATAAATAATGATTATATTAGAAGTCTTACTTATATCATACAATATCAAGTTTAAGATAGAGTTAATGAACTCTTAACTTAATTATAGGAGCGAAATTATATGTCACCTTTACGAGATGAAGCATTAAAAATGCATAAAGAAAAACAGGGGAAGATTGGTGTTTATTCTAAAGTTAAAGTACAAAATTCAACAGATTTAAGTCTCGCTTACTCACCAGGTGTTGCTGAGCCATGCTTAGAGATTTATAAAGATGAAAGCAAAGTATATGATTATACAATGAAAGGGAACCTAGTTGGAGTTATATCTGATGGAACTGCAGTATTAGGTCTTGGGAATATTGGACCTAAAGCAGCTATGCCAGTGATGGAGGGAAAAGCTTTACTTTTCAAATCATTTGCTGAGATCGATGCTTTTCCTATTTGTTTAAACACTAATAATCCGGATAAGATTGTTGAGGTTGTTAAATTATTAGAACTAAATTTTGGTGGGATAAACTTAGAAGATATTGCAGCACCTCAATGCTTTGAAATTGAGGAGCGCCTAAGAAAATCTTGTGATATTCCTGTTTTCCATGATGATCAACACGGTACAGCTATTGTAACGATTGCTGGCCTAATTAATGCACTTAAGTTAACAAATAAAAAAATTGAAGATGTTCAAATCGTTGTAAATGGCGCTGGTGCTGCTGGGATAGCCATTGTTAAGTTGTTACTCCATATGCATGTGAAAAATGTTATTTTGTGTGACACAAAAGGGATAGTATATGAACAGCGACCTATTGGAATGAATGCGCTTAAAGAAGAAATAGCTCGTATTACAAATATAGAACAGAAGCGGGGAAGATTAGCAGAGGCCCTGATTGATGCTGATGTATTTATTGGCGTATCAGCTGCAGGTGTAGTTGATGAGGATATGGTTCGTTCTATGAATCATAATCCTATTATTTTTGCCTTGGCTAACCCTACACCTGAAATTATGCCTAATAAAGCAAAAATAGCAGGAGCACTAGTAGTTGGTACAGGACGTTCTGACTTTCCTAATCAAGTAAATAATGTATTAGCTTTCCCTGGAGTTTTTCGTGGAGCCTTAGATGTACAAGCAAAAGAAATTAATGAAGAAATGAAGCTAGCAGCTGTTTATGCAATAGCTGATTTAATTTCAGAAGAAGAGCTTCATGTCAACTATGTCATTCCAAATCCGTTTGATCCTAGGGTGGTGCCACATGTAGCATATGCTGTCGCACGTGCTGCAGTAGAAACCGGTGTTTCAAGAAAAAATATCAGCATGTCTGAAATTAAAAACAATCTATTCAGGTTAACAAAAGAGACAAATATATTAAAATAAATATTTTTCTTAAGAAAATATTATGTAGTAAAGGTTATCTACTTAGTTCTTAGCGTATAAAAAATTAAATTATGTATACCTCCCTTTCTGATATTGGTAAAAAGCATATATTTATTCCTTGTGAAGTATGAAAATTAACAAAGTCTTAAAAGGAGCGAGTTTAAAAGATGATTGTTCTTCAGGTAGTTTTAGCAATTTTTATTGTAGTAGGGGGATTCATAAAAATTTTCCATATATCTTTTCAGGTAGAACATTGGCAACAATATCAATATTCATTATGGTTTATGTCTATAATTGGTTTGGTTGAAATTGTTGGAGCAATAGGTATAATCGGTGGTATTTGGAATCAATACTTAGCGCTAGGAGCAAATACATTAATAGCAGTTCTCATGGTCGGAGCTATTCATGCTCATATGTTTCGAGCAAAACAATCTATTTTAATGGCAATTCCTGCATTACTTTGTTTCATACTATCTATGGGGATAATTATTTGGAATTTAAATACATTTTCTTAAGCTTAACTATAAATTGTTAAAATAAGTAATTATTAGAGGGATGTGTAAGCTCTATTTAAAATGTTGAATAGTTAAAGATTATTAATTCATAAAAATTATCACCATTTTACTCTCGTTTTTAATAGTTCTATGAATAGAAAGTCTCTTCATTTTTTTTATGCATGCTTGTAAACGAAATACGAAAACATAACTCATTATAGGAAGGAGAATTTTGAAATTCTATTGATAAACCCAGTAATTGTAATAGCCCTTATTTAGAATAATAATTTCAAAATCAATAAAATTTAGAGTAGAAGGAGCAAGAGCAAATTATTATGAATAAACAAATAGGATTCATCGGATGTGGAAACATGGGTATTGCTATGATAGGTGGGATGATAAAAAAAAATATAGTTTCTCCAGATCAAATAATTTGTTCAGATTTAAACGTCATTAATTTAAAAAATGCTAGTAATGAATATGGCATAACTATAACTACTAACAACAATGAAGTCGCTAACAGTGCTGACATTTTAATTTTATCAATCAAACCAGATTTATACTCATCGGTAATTAACCAAATAAAAGATCAAATAAAAAATGATGTAATCGTTGTAACTATTGCTGCAGGAAAAAGTATTAAGAGCACTGAGAATGAATTTGGTAGAAAGTTAAAGGTTGTTAGAGTAATGCCTAATACACCGGCACTTGTTGGAGAAGGAATGTCTGCGTTATGTTTTAATGAAATGGTTACAGAAAAAGATATAAAAGAGGTACTGAACATATTTAATATTTTCGGCCAGACGGAGGTCATAAATGAAAAACTAATGGATGTTGTTACATCTATTAGTGGTTCTTCTCCAGCATATGTGTATATGTTTATAGAAGCCATGGCAGATGCTGCTGTACTTGGTGGTATGCCGAGAAAACAAGCTTATAAATTTGCGGCTCAGGCTGTATTAGGTTCTGCAAAAATGGTATTGGAAACAGGAATACATCCAGGTGAATTGAAGGATATGGTTTGTTCTCCAGGTGGAACGACGATAGAAGCTGTAGTAACGCTAGAAGAAAAAGGTTTAAGAACAGTTATCATTTCAGCTATGAAACGTTGTACGCAAAAATCTATGGAAATGTCTAGTTTAACTAGTAAGTGAGAAGCGAATTTATATAATATTTCAAATCTATTTAATGTAAAAGAAATATTATGAGGCTAGTTAATAACTAAGTAAATTTATATACAACACTAACGAGAAGAACCAACCTTATTTTAAAGGGGATACAGAAAATATGAGTAATTTACTAAAAAAGAAATCCGTTACACAATTGTTAGAGCATAATCAAAGCAAGACTTTAACGAAAACATTAGGAGCATTTGATTTAATTATGTTAGGGATAGGCTCGATAGTTGGAACGGGGGTTCTTGTGTTAACTGGATTAGTAGCAGCAAGAGATGCTGGTCCAGCAGTTATTTTTTCATTTATACTTGCAGCAATTATATGTGGATTTATAGCATTATGTTACGCGGAAATTGCTTCTACACTCCCGGCGTCTGGTAGTGTATATACGTACTCATATGCAACAATTGGTGAGTTTGTTGCTCATCTAGTAGGTTGGTCATTGCTGTTAATATATATCGTGGCAACAGCAGCTGTCGCTGCTGGATGGACAGGCTATTTCCACAATTTAATAAAGGGATTTGGATTAGAGATACCTAAAGCTCTAGTAACGATTCCTTCGCATGGTGGTATTGTGAATCTACCAGCAGTAATTATTACATTGATATTAGCATGGATGTTATCCCGTGGTACGAGGGAAAGCAAACGAATCAATAATACAATGGTATTGATTAAAATTGGAATGATTTTGTTGTTTATTACGGTTGGTATATTCTATGTAAAACCAATGAACTGGATACCAATTGCACCATACGGTTTAAGTGGAGTTTTTACGGGTGGAGCAGCTATTTTATTCGCTTTTACGGGTTTTGATATATTAGCAACTTCAGCAGAAGAAGTAAAAGATCCGAAACGTAATCTTCCAATCGGTATTATTGCATCATTAATCATATGTACAATTATTTATGTTATGGTATGCCTTGTTATGACAGGAATGGTTTCCTATAAAGAATTAAATGTTCCTGAGGCAATGGCGTATGTAATGGAAGTTGTAGGACAAGGAAAAGTCGCTGGTGCAATTGCTGCAGGTGCTGTAATTGGCCTTATGGCTGTTATTTTTTCCAATATGTATGCGGCAACACGAGTATTCTTTGCAATGAGTCGTGATGGATTGTTACCGAAATCATTTGCGAAAGTTAATAAGAAAACTGGAGCACCCACTTTTATAACTGGATTAGCAGGAATAGGGAGCTCTATAATAGCTGGGTTTATTGATTTGAAAGAATTAGTTAATTTAGTTAATATCGGTAGTTTGGTGACATTTGCGTTAGTTTGTCTATCAGTTATTATCCTTCGTAAATCACACCCAAATTTAAAACGTGGATTTATGGTACCTTTTGTACCTGTATTACCATGCGTTGCAATTGTATGCTGTGTGTTTTTAATGCTAAATTTACCGTTAAGGACATGGGTGTACTTTAGTATTTGGATTACTATTGGGGTAGTAGTATATTTCCTTTATTCGATAAAACACAGTAATTTAAATGAGGAAACGATCTCGAAATTACATGATAAAATTGCGAGATAATAACGATCGAAAATTTTATTAATAATCATATTGATAGTTGAGTAACATAGAAGCAGTTTTTTGACATTTAGCAAGAGATAAAATAAGAGATGCTAGGGCAGCTAAGTACTTTTTTAGAAACCTTGCTTGTTTTTTACGATTTAAAACTGCTAAGGAGAGAGAAGTATGAGTGAATTGCATTTTATGAGTATAGAAGAATTGGATAATAAATTGAAAAAATCTGACAGTGGTATTTATTTCATTAAAGACTATAATGACAATATTATTTATGTAGGCAAGGCTTTTAGTATAAAAAGTAGAGTATTAGCTCATTTTAATAGTTATTCCAATATTGAGGAATATGTACATTTATTTAATAAAGTAGCGTATCTCATTGAAGATAGTTTGTTAAAACGCTCATTGTTACAAGTTACTTACATGATTAAATATAAACCCGTATTAAACAAAGAAGTACAAAAAGAATTTCCAGAGTTGTATACTCAATACATTAAGCAGACAAATAAAAAATCTATGTTGTTAGAAATTGATGAAGCTAAAGAAAAAAGGGATGAGTTAAAGAATAAATTAGTAAAATTAGTGGGTGGAAAAACTATGTTTTATGACATAATTTCTCTGTTAAATAATGGATATAACTATCATGTCCTCGCAAAAGTATTGAGCATAGAACTTCAAACTTTAATTATAATAAAAGAACACCGAAATAAATTCCCGATACCACATAATTATAAGAGGACAATAAAACATCAAGATATAATGTATGCTTTATCTGGAAAAAAGAATTTAAGTACTTAAAGGTTAAACACTTAACTTTAAAATAGTAAATTCGTTGCTTTTGTAGCTTTTATTGTTATATTGAAATGCAATGTACATTTGTGTTTCAAATTTAATTGGTGAAATAAGGGGAGGGAAAGGGTTCCTATAAAAATACTGGAATAAATTAGGTTATTCATGCGTAAATAGCATAATTAGGTACATGTTATTTATAAATATTCAAAGATACGAAAGTAATACAAATGAAATTCTTATTTCTGCTACTACAAGTACTATTGAGCAAATGAAGTATGAAAGTGCTTTTGAACTAGGAGTCACACGGGGACCTGATACATCACATCATCTGCAAATGGTTCGGATCGGTGGAGAGATTACAAAACGCTTAGTTTGAATGGCTGAAAAACAGTTAACAGGTCAATACAGACTACACTAAGAAAATAATCCGTATATATATATATGGATTATTTTTCCTTTAATTTACAAAAAAATAAATTTCGAAATTGAAAAAACCTCTCAGATTCCTTTGTAATAAACTTTTTTATTTGCGTTAATGACATAGGTATCAAAAGATAATCAACCCGATACGAACGATGTATGAGCCTTTAAAAGAGTTTTGGTGTTATTTGCAATTTTAATTTCATAATACTTAAGCCGATATAATAAAATGTTTTATGTCTAAATCGATATAAAGGAATAGTTTTTTAGTGATATTTCTTTTTTTATAGAATAAGCAAAACCTGATATTGTAGTAAGAATTGTTTTGAGGTCAATTTACTGTGCATCTTGGTTATTGAAGTTTTTTGTTGATTAACAACTATTGTATTTGGAAATTAATAATAAGTTTATCTCGCTATTTGCCAGGCAGTAAGACCCCCACCTCAAAATTCAGCGGAAGCAAAGAAGTTAGGTGGGGGGCGGGCTGCCCGTAAAAGCCCGATTGGTGTGGGCTAATAATCAGTGGGGATGAACAAAACCCCCACTGATTAAAGTTTCACTTTATGTGATGCGGTAATAAAACTATCTAGTTTGCTATTTTTAGTATTTGTAAAGTCTATATATTTTCCTCTTTTGTGGAAAGTAAAACTAATGTTGCGACCAGTAATATAGTGTCATTTTTTTGAATATTCCATTGTTTCTTCGTGTTTAGTTGAGTACTTGAATTTCCTCCATCTTGTACTTTTCAAAGCATAGTGCTTCAAAAATAGCCGTATCGCTTTCATCTGTTTCCAAATTCACAACTTCTTTATTATCTTTTTCTAAAATTTGGAGGAAAATAGTTTTTCAGTTTCACATGTAAATTAGCAGTATTTATTTTTTGAATTCAATTTGTAGAAAGGATTGAATTGGAACTTTGACTGTTATTTCTTGCGGTGGTACAGTATCTCCTGTTACTTCGCTTTATTTTAAATCTTTTTCCAGCTTGGTCCTCGCATTGACTACCACTGTATTTTGTAGTACTTCACTATTTTCTCAAGTTCAATAATTATATTTTGTAGAATTAAGAAAAGAACTTAGCTTATTTCCTTTACTTTACTTATCTACTCTGATATTTAGATGCTAACTACAATTAAATAATATATGATTTTTATAAAAAAGATATAGTAATATTTTGTTGTGAATTGTACTAATTTGATATTTTATAGTATTATTTGTCGTGAATTATATATAACAGAATATATTTTATGGATCTATAAAGGAGAATGTAATGAATACTTCTATCGATATACAACACTTGTGTGATCTTGCACATAAAGCATTTAATGCCCCTGTACATATTTTATCTGCAGACAAAAAAATTTTATATCATTCTACATCTGATAATGTTTGTAGTCCTTTTTATTCTTCAAAAGAAGAACATCTTACTGATATTTATCAAGAAAACGATCCCTTTAACTTGCCACTTTTCCGAAGTAACAACTATCTTGAAAATTTTGTTCTAATTCATATAGAAAATCATGATGATATTAAAGGGACTATCATAATCGGTCCTACTATACATCCAAAAGATTCAGATGATATGATCATAAAATTTCAGAAAGAATTTAAATCAAATGATAACATTCAAGAAAGACTTGCCTATTATCAGTGTTTATCTGAGATTAAAAAAACTACATTAATTGATATGGGAATTTTATTACATTACATGATTTTCAATGAAAAGTTAGATGTAGATATTGTCTTGGAAAAAAATAAAGTACTAGAGGAAATTCCTAATAAAAATGTGAAACCTGATTTATATATTTTAAAACGCCGACAAAACAAACCTAAAACGCACAATATGGCATTAGTAAATGATTTCTTTTCGACTATTAAAGAAGGGAATAAAAAAAAGTTAATACAGTATATGTATGCGGTTTCGCAAGAAGATGTTGAACTTATGCTAATAGAGGATCCGCTCAGGAATCAAAAAAACCTTGGAATTATTGCGATTACCTTAGCCACTCGATATGCAATAGAAGGAAACCTGCCACCAGATATTGCTTTTGCCCATAGTATTTTATATATACAAACCCTAGAACAATTAGATAATGTAGAATCTGTAAAGCGATTGTCAGGGGACGCTTTACGTACCTTTGCAGATCGTGTGAAAGAATACAATGCAAAAAAGTATTCTTACGCGGTTACTACATGTATAAAACATATTAATAAAAATGTTTACGATGGAATATCTCTGAATGAACTTGCTAATCATTTAGAAATTACGCCTACTTATCTGTCTAAACTATTTAAAAAAGAAATGGGAATTACTTTAAGCGAATATATTCAAAGGGAAAGAGTGGAAGAAGCAAAAAAATTATTAACACTCACTACTTATTCGTTATCAGATATCTGTGCGTGGCTTAACTTTAATGACCAAAGTTATTTTATAAGAGTTTTCAAAAAAATCACTAGTATGACTCCTAGGCAGTACCGTGAAAAATATACAGTAATATAAGCTTGTTATCTGCTGTCTTCAATGTAAAGACTTAAACATGGGTATAAGTATCCCAAAAAATGAAAATACACTAACCATTATTTTGCTAAAGAAAACAAAAAGACAGAAGGCTGCAAAGTGTTTCAAGTAAGCTTTGCAGCTTTTTTGTAATTTAAAACCTATGTTTATAACGATGATAAGTTTATAGACTAATATCTTCATACTGAATATTTGTTAATAATGATATTAGGATGT